>NZ_CP082161.1:4800000-6108750 GCF_023101665.1 Bradyrhizobium sp. 195
ATATGCGCTACCGTCGCCCGACAGCAACATGATGCCGGAACCGGTCTTCACGAATCCACCACTCCCGATCAAGGAGCCGGCGAAGATCGACGTCGAATTGTCCCCGCCGACCGTCATGGTGAATGCGCCGGTATCGAGCACGCTGCCTGCCACGCCGGCCACCGACCCAAAGGTCGCGCCGCCACCGGTGACATTGGCGATCGCGCCGGCGGTGCCGAGGGTCACGCGTCCCGACACGCTGCCGCCCCCCGAGCTCAATTGGCTAGGGGCTGAGATCGTGACGTTCCCGTTGATCGTTCCGTCCAGCCCGATGTATTCGGAGATGCTGTTGATCGATGCATTGACCGTGCCGGTCGCCTCGACGATCATTTTGCCGTCATTCAAGATGGTATTGGTGGAGTTCAGTGTTCCGCCAACACTGATTTGGCCGCCAGAGTTCGTGAAGGTGGTGGCGTTGACGGTGCGGCCGGCGTCGATCCAGATCGCGTGAACCATCGCATTGGACTGGTTGATCAGCGTCGTTACGGTGAGATTGCCGCCCGAGACAAAAAGGTCGGATATTGCACCGGTAGTCAGGTTACCGTTGACGGTGAGCGCACCGGTCACCGTGAAGGTGCCGCTTTGATGGTCGACGTTGCCGTTGATCGTCCCGGCTGCGTTCGCGGTGCCGGAATTCGTCAGTCCGCCATTGACCGTTCCAGTGGTCGTGAAGGTGCCGCCGGCCGCGTTCGTCGTCCCGGCAGTTGTCGTCACCGTACCGCCGTTGGTGAAAGTGCCGGCGTTGTTGGCGATGCTGGTCGCGCTCAGCGTCCGGCCCGCCGAGACCTGGACCGCGGTGACGGAAGTCGAATTGTTCGTCAGCGTCGTGATGCCGGTGAAGCTGCCGAGCTGCACGGCCAGGCTCGACGTCGCGTTGTTGGTCACCGCACCATTGGTGGTCAGATCGCCGACCACCGCGAAGGAGCCGCTGCCCTGGTTGGTGATGCCGTCATTGAATGCGCCCCCCGCGTAGGCCGTGCCCGAATTCGTCAGCCCGCCGTTGACCGTGCCCGTCGTGCTGAAGGAGGCGCCGGCGGCATTGGTCGTGCCGCCGGTCGTCGTGATCGAGCCAGTGTTGACGAACGTGCCACCGTTGTTGGCAATCGTCGTCGCGGAGATGATGCCGGTGGGAAAGTTGGAGAAACCGGTGGTGGTGGTGATGTCGCCGATCAGGGTACCTTGATTCCTCGCGAACGCACTGACGGTCAGCGACGTCGTCAGGCTACCGGCGTTGACGAAGGTCCCGGCGGTAACGCTGGTGGTGGTGAACGAGTTGGTGCCGGACAGCGTCAACCCGCTGGACGACCCCGCCTGCGAGATCGAGGCGCCCGTCATGTCGTTGCTGATAAAGATGAAAGTGCCGATGCCGACGCCGACGGCATTGTTGGTGATGCCGGTGACAAAATTCACCGCCTGACCGCTTATCAAGTAGTCCTGGGACGCAGCGCTGAAAATCCAGGACTGGGGTGAGATGGGGCCAAGAGTGACGGTGACTGCCTTCGTGCCCGTGCTGGAAAAGGTCGCGGTTTCGCCTGCGGTGTCGGGGACGGTGTTTGTCGTCCAATTGGTGGCCTCGTTGTAATTGCCGTTGGCGACGCCGCCATCCTGCCATACCTGCGCTCGCGCCAGGGACGGCAACAATGCAACCGTCGCAAGAGCTGTGCCGGCCAACCAAAACCTGATTAAGAGCGCCCCACGCGTGGGCCCAGCCCCGCCTGCCCCGATCATTGAAAATTCCGCTGAGTCCTGCGCTGCCCTTGATTGCCAGATATTTCAAACGGGAAATATCTAGCTGCTTCGCCACCTACGAACCACCGATGACCGGTTTCGTCGCCGGGCCAATCGGCGATTCCACGGCGGTGTGGCTGCAAGGCAACAAAAGGTTGCACAATTCCCGGGCACTCGCTGAGCCGGTCCAGGAATCGGCGAGTCAATCGTAGGCGCCGTCAACTCGTCTAATACGCCGGCATTGACCATCGGGTTGAGGGCCGGTTGTCGTTGGTGAGCCGGATCGAGTTGAACGCTTCGCCGGTCGGCTCGACGCCGATGGTGGCGGCCACGTGCTGTTCGCCGACCATCTCGAGCGCCAGCGCAAAGACGAACGCCTACGATACCGGCTGGATCGTGAACGGCACCGCACTGTCGCCGGACCTCGTAGACGTCTGACTGACCGATTTCTCCGCGAATGCCATCGTTCGCTTCAATCCTGCTACGGAGAAGTTCGACGTGTTCGCCAGCGACAAAGCGAATGCCGCGCGGGCTACTTGGAGACGGATGACCTTTCCCAGGGACGTTTGCCGTTGGCATCTCTGTCCCAGGGACGCGTGGTCGGCGCGTTCTTTTCCTCGGCAGCCGCTTTCGCGCGGTCGGCTTGCACCTGCTCGCGATCCGTCACGGATGGCTTGGGCTGCGCTTGAGACGTCTGCGCGGCGACCGGACCCATGGCGAGCAGCGCGGCGATCAGGAACTTTGTCATCCCCGGCTGTAGCATGCTGAGGGCAGGACGTCCGATTTAGTTGCAGGGTTTCCTGCGCACTTTCGTCAGTTGCGCGCGTCGGACGGCGCCCGCGGCTTGAGCAGCCGGGCACAGACAACGCCCAGCACCACCATGATCACTGCGCTCGCGAACAGGGTCGGCATCTTGCCGGCGTGTTGGAGCCCGAAGCCATAGGCGAGCGGTCCCACGGTCTGCCCCATGAAGAAGAAGAACGAATGCAGCGACAGCGCGGTGGCGCGCGCCTCGACCGAGAGCTCGCTGGCGAAGACCTGCAGACAGCCATGAGCGATGTAGAAGCCCCATCCCATCACGATGAGATTCAGTGCCTGCACTTCCCAGCGCGGGCCGAAGGCGACGGCAATGAGCTGCGATGCCACCAGCGTCATGCCGCAGATCATCATGCCCTTCACGCCCAGCCAGGGCAGCAGACGCGACACCGTCAGCGTGTAGAACAGCCCGCCGACCGCAAAGCCCGCGATGACAATGCCGGCGATCGAGAGCGAGGTCTGTCCGAGCTCGAACAGGAACGAGGCGATGTAGGGAAACAGGCCGAGCACGCAGCAGCCTTCGATGAACACCGCCGAATAGCAGACATAGGCATTCGGATTGGTGAAGATGGTGCGATAGCCTGCCTTCAGCGCCGACAGGCTCGTCTTCGGCGGATGCTTGACCTTGGCGCCGTGGAAGCCGGCGGCGACCGCGATCGAGGCGACGATCACGAGCACGCCGAGCACCGCCAGCACGCCACGCCAGCCGAGGAAATCGCCGATCAGCCCGGAGGCCGAGGCGCCGAGCAGATTGCCGGTCATGGCGCCGGCAAGTGTGCGGCTGATCGCGACCTGGCGTTTCTCCGGCCCGACGAGATCGCTGGTCAGGCTCAGCGCCACCGGAAACACGCCGCCCGAGCCGATGCCGGCGAGGATGCGGGTCGCAAACAGAACCGAGAACGAGGACGAGAGCGCGCCCAGGATGTTGGCAAGGCCGAGCAGCGCGAGACAGCCGATCATCAGCCGCGTCTTGCCGAACAGATCGGCGGCGGCGCCAACGATGGGCTGGATGATCGAGAAGGTGAAGGCGAACACCGCGGCAAAGCCCGCGGCGGTCGCGATGCTGACGCCAAAATCCTCGGCGACGTGCGGCAGCACCGGATCGAGCGCGCGGGCCGACAGCGCTGCGGCGAAGCTTGCGCCTGAGATGACGTAGAGCGCTGTCGGCAGACCGTGATCTTGCGGCCGCGCCTCGCCTTGCTGCATCAGCGCGGATTCTTGGCGAGCGCGTCGAACGCCATCAGCCTGGCGATCAGCCCCTCGAACTCGCGCAGGGGCACCATGTTGGGCCCGTCGGACGGCGCGCTGTCAGGGTCGGGATGGGTCTCGATGAAGACGCCGGCAACGCCGACCGCAACGGCCGCGCGCGCCAGCACCGGCACGAATTCGCGCTCGCCGCCCGAGGAGGTCCCCTTCCCGCCCGGCTGCTGCACCGAATGGGTGGCATCGAAGATGACAGGCGCGCCGGTGGTGCGCGCCAGGATCGGCAGCGCGCGCATGTCGGAGACCAGCGTGTTGTAGCCGAATGACGCCCCGCGCTCGGTGACGAGCACGTTGGGATTGTTCGCACTCGTGATCTTCGTGACGACATTCGCCATGTCCCACGGCGCCAGGAATTGACCCTTCTTGACGTTGACGGCCTTGCCGGTCGCAGCGGCAGCGAGCAGCAGATCAGTCTGCCGGCACAGGAAGGCCGGGATCTGCAGGACGTCCACCGCCTGCGCCACCTCGGCGCACTGCATGGCATCGTGCACGTCGGTCAGGACAGGCAGACCGAGCGAGGAGCGGATTTCGGCGAAAATCGGCAGCGACTGCGCGAGGCCCAGCCCGCGCGCCGCCGACGCGCTGGTGCGGTTGGCCTTGTCGAAGGAGGTCTTGTAGACGAGGCCGATGTTCAGCCGCGCGGCGATCTCCTTGAGCGCGGAGGCCACCTCCAGCGCATGCTGGCGGCTTTCGAGCTGGCACGGCCCGGCAATGATCGCGATCGGCAGATCATTGCCGAATTTGACCGTGCCAATGGTGACGACCGGCGCCGCTGAATTCGAAGAGCTCAAGGCCAATCCCTCGTTTCGGCGCGACCATAGCCGCCATGGGGGTCGGATCAACCCCATTCGGCCCGGGCCGTTCGAATATCAGGGTTGCGCCAGAGCTCCCCGCTGCGGCAAGGATCGCTACTTGACCGCCGAGAAGGCGGTCGGCGTCAGGATCTGGCTGACGATGTTGCCGACGATCTGGCCGTCGGCCTCGCTCTCGGCGCGTGCTTTCATCCAGTCCGGATCGGTCATGAACGCGCCCCACTTCTTCTCGCGGTCGGCGAGCGAGTCCCAGGCCAGGAAATAGGTCAGCTCCTGATTGGATTCACCGATCAGCGTCGTGAAGAACCCGGCCTGCTTGATGCCGTGCTTCTCCCAGATCTTCAGCGTGGCGGTCTCGAACCGCTTCAGCAGCGCCGGCAGGCGGCCGGGCACACAGCGATAGACGCGCATTTCGTAGATCATTGGAGTTTACTCCCTGCATTGTTGTTCTTGCGGCAGGGAGTTGTCGCAACAATTCGCGCGATCGTCAAAGGCGGAGAATGCGCTACACCAGCCGGCTCTGCACCATCGCCGCCTGAATGAACGAGGCGAACAACGGATGCGGCTCGAACGGCCGCGACTTCAGTTCGGGGTGGAACTGGACGCCGATGAACCAGGGATGATCCTCGTACTCGACGATTTCAGGCAGCACGCCGTCGGGCGACAGGCCTGAGAATTTCAGCCCGTGCTGCTCGAGGCGGTCCTTGTAGGCGGTGTTGACCTCGTAGCGATGGCGGTGGCGCTCGGAGATCTCGGTGGCGCCGCCATAGACCTGCGAGACGCGGCTGCCGCGATTGAGCGCAGCGGGATAAGCGCCAAGCCGCATCGTGCCGCCGAGATCGCCGGCCTGCGAGCGCTTCTCGAGCTCGTTGCCGCGCAGCCATTCCGTCATCAGGCCGACCAGCGGCTCCTTGGTGGGACCGAACTCGGTGGAGTTGGCTTCTTCGATGCCGACGAGATTTCGCGCCGCCTCGATCACCGCCATCTGCATGCCGAAGCAGATGCCGAAATACGGCACGTCGCGCTCACGCGCGAACTGCGCCGCACGGATCTTTCCTTCCGCGCCGCGCTGGCCGAAGCCGCCGGGCACCAGGATGCCGTTGACGTGTTCGAGGAACGGTGCCGGATCTTCCTTCTCGAAGATCTCGCTCTCGATCCAGTCGAGATTGACCTTCACCTTGTTGGCGATGCCGCCGTGCGAGAGCGCCTCGATCAACGACTTATAGGCATCCTTCATGCCGGTATATTTGCCGACGATCGCGATGGTGACGTTGCCTTCGGGATTGCGGATGCGCTCGTTGATCTGCTGCCAGCTCTTGAGCACCGGCGGGATTCGCGATCCGATACCGAAGGCGGCAAGCACTTCGTCGTCAAGGCCCGCCGCGTGATAGGCCTCGGGCACGGCATAGATGCTGTCGGCGTCGCGCGCCTCGATCACGGCGCTTTCACGCACGTTACAGAACAGCCCGAGCTTGCGCCGCTCTTCCTTCGGAATCTCGCGGTCGGTGCGGCAGAGCAGGATGTCCGGCTGGATGCCGATCGAGCGCAGCTCCTTCACCGAGTGCTGCGTCGGCTTGGTCTTCAATTCACCGGCGCTCGGAATATAAGGCAGCAGCGTGAGGTGAATGTAGATGGCGTGATCGCGCGGCAGCTCGTTCTTGAGCTGGCGGATCGCCTCGAAGAACGGCAGGCCCTCGATGTCGCCGACGGTGCCGCCGATCTCGACCAGGACGAAATCGTAATCGTCATTGCCGGAGAGGACGAATTCCTTGATGGCGTTGGTGACGTGCGGAACCACCTGGATGGTCGCGCCGAGGTAATCGCCGCGGCGCTCCTTGGAGATGATGTCCTGGTAGATGCGCCCCGTGGTGATGTTGTCCTGCTTGGTCGCAGGCCGGCCCGTGAAGCGCTCGTAGTGACCGAGATCGAGATCGGTCTCCGCGCCGTCATCGGTCACGAACACTTCGCCGTGCTGATACGGCGACATCGTTCCGGGATCGAGGTTGAGATAGGGGTCGAGCTTGCGGAGGCGGACCTTGTAGCCCCGGGCTTGCAACAGCGCACCGAGTGCCGCTGAAGCCAGACCCTTGCCGAGCGAAGAAACCACGCCGCCGGTGATGAATATGTACCGCGCCATGGGACTTAACCTCTAATCCCTCGAATTCGATTCGCCAAAGCGATTCGTATTCCGCCCCAAAGATTCTGCGGGCCTGTGGGTGAGCCAAAACTAAGAGTGGTGACAGTGTCTTGATGGGGATTGTTGATGCAGGACGGTAGCAGCCGCCCTGCGTGGCCCCCCTGCTTTATTGCGAGCGCGGCACCTGCGGGCCGCTCGGGGCCGGCGCCTGCTGCTGCTCGTCGGCCTTCTTCAGCGAATCCAGGATGCCGCCCGAGGTCGGCGGCGCGATCGGCGATCCGCCGCCCGGCTGGGTCTGCGAGGCCGGCGTGCCGATGATCGACGACGGCGCACGGCTGTAGCCTGCGTGCCATGACAGGAACATGCTGGTGAGGAAGAAGCCCGCAGCCAAAATCCCGGTGGTCCGCGTCAAAAGGTTCGCAGTGCCACGGCTCGACATGAAGCCCGCGCCCCCGCCCATGCCGAGGCCGCCGCCTTCCGACTTCTGGAGCAGGACGGCGCCGATCATGACGGCGACGATCATGAGGTGGATGACGATGACAACAGTCTGCATAGTGCCCTTCCGTCACAAGCGGGCGGCGCCTGACGGCGGCCGATCGCGCTTCGCGGGTTTTCCTGAAGTTGCGCGGTGTTACACGATCAGAGGGGGTATTGCCACCCCCGATCGGGTCCGGATCCGTGCTTTAGGGTTAGCTAGGAGCAGCCCTTCGCGATCGCAAGGAAATCTGCCGCTTTCAGGCTGGCACCGCCGACCAGGGCGCCATTGACGTTCTTGACCGCCATCAGCTCGGCCGCATTCGAGGGCTTGACCGAGCCACCATAGAGGATGCGCATCTTGGCACCGTCGGCCTTGAACCGCGAGGTCAGGAGCTCCCGGATAAACCCATGAATTTGCTCAACATCCTGGGCTGTTGGGGTCAGGCCGGTGCCAATCGCCCAGACCGGCTCGTAGGCCACGATGAGATTCGCGGCGGTCGAGCCATCAGGCAGCGAGCCGGCGAGCTGCCCGCGCAGAATGTCCAGGGTCTGACCGGCGTCCCGCTGGGCTTGCGTCTCACCGACGCAGACGATCGCCGTCGCCCCGGCGCGCCAGACGGCTTCGGCCTTCTGGCGGATCAGGGCATCGCCCTCGCCGTGATCTGCGCGCCGCTCGGAATGGCCGACGATGATTGCGGTTGCGCCCGCATCCACCAGCATTTCGGCGGCAATATCGCCGGTATGCGCGCCGGAGGCCTTGGGATGGCAGTCCTGGGCCCCCACTGCGACCTTCTTGCCGGCCGCCTTCCCGGCGAAAGCAGCGACCAGGGTCACGGGCGGGCAGACCAGCAGGTCGGCCTTGGCGGCCACCTCTGCCGTGCCATTGAGCATGGCGTCGAATTCGGCAATCGAGCCCTTCAGGCCGTTCATTTTCCAGTTGCCGGCGATCAGCGGTCGGATGGCATCGGTCATATTAATTTCCAGCAAGATGAGGGTTGTGCATGCGCTAGCAGAGGACCTGCCGCAGTTCCAGAGACCAAACCTCTTTAACCGCTTCGCGAGGCCGCATGAGCCGAGGTTGCGGGGGGAAAGCCGCCACTTTATGATGATTGATCAATTTGGTGAGGCGCTTTTGCTGAATCTGCATTAAGACGCGCTCCCGTTCCCCTCCTGCTCAAACAAGTTGGACCAAATGCTTCGAGGAATGCGCAAGGCCTCATCAAACTGGCTCGGCAAGACCATTATGGCCGTGGTGATGGGCGTGTTGATCGTCAGTTTCGGCATTTGGGGCATCGCCGACATCTTCAAAGGATTCGGACAGTCCACGGTCGCCAAGATCGGCAGCACCGAGATTTCGCTGAACGAGTTCCGCCAGATCTACACGGACCGCCTGCAACAGATCAGCCGCCAGTTCGGCCGTCCGCTGACGCCCGATCAGGCGCGTGCCTTCGGCCTCGACCGCCAGGTGCTGCAGCAGACGATCGCGGAAGCCGCCCTCGACGAGGAGGCGCGCCGGCTCGGGCTCGGTCAGTCCGACGAGCAGATCCGCCAGCTCATCATGAACGATCCCAACTTCAAGGGCGTCGGCGGCAATTTCGATGCGAACCGCTTCCAGGCCTTGATCCGCAATTTCGGCTATACCGAGCAGCGATACGTCGCCGAACAGCGCAAGGTGTCGCTGCGCCGGCAGATCACCGGCACGATCGGCGCCGGCCTCGAGCCGCCGAAGACCATGCTCGACGTGCTGACGCGCTTCCAGAACGAGCAGCGCGCCATCGAGTTCGTCAAGCTCGACGCCGCCCAGGCAGGCCAGATCGACGCGCCCTCGCCCGAGACGCTCGCCGCCTATTTCGAGGATCACAAGGTCCAGTTCCGCGCGCCCGAATATCGCAAGCTCGCCTTCGTCGTGGTCTCGCCGGAGGAGATCGGCAAGTGGACCGAGGTGTCGGACGAGGACGCCAAGAAAATGTTCGAGCAGCGCAAGGACCGGCTCGGCACGTCGGAGAAGCGGCAGATCCAGCAGATCGTGTTCCCGAACGTCGCCGACGCGCAGGCCGCACGCGAGCGCCTCGTCGGCGGAATGTCGTTCGAGGACCTCGGCAAGGAGCGCGGGCTGAGCGCCTCCGACGTCGACCTCGGGCTCGTGACCAAGTCTTCGCTCGCTGCCGCAGTCGGCGATGCCGCCTTCGCGCTTCCGGCCGGCGAGATCAGCCAGCCGATCGAGGGCGGGCTTGGCGTCGCGATCGTCAAGGTCGACAAGATCGAGCCGGGCAAAGAGGCGGACTACGCCAGCCTTGCCGGCGACATCAAGCGCGAGATCGCCACCGAGCGCGCGCGCGTCAAGGTCGCCGATCTCCGCGACAAGATGGAAGACGAGCGTGGCGGCGGCTCCAGCGTGATCGACGCGGCGCAGAAGCTCGGCCTCACCGCCGTGACCATCGACGCCGTCGACCGCTCCGGACGCGCCCCGAACGGCCAGCCGGTCGCCAACATTCCGCAAGGCCTCGACGTGGTGTCGCAGGCCTTCAACACCGATGTCGGCGTCGACAACGACTCGATCTCGTTCAATGGCGGCTATGTCTGGTACGACGTGCTCGCCATCACGCCCTCGCGTGACCGCAATCTCGATGAGGTCCGCGACCAGGTCGAGGCGCGCTGGCGCCAGGACCAGATCGCGGCCAAGCTCAAGGCCAAGGCGACCGAGATGGTGCAGAAGCTCGAAGCCGGCGGCAAGCTTGCCGATGAAGCCGCAGCGTTCGGCGCCAAGGTCGAGACCGCGACCGGCTTCAAGCGCGACGATTCTCCCGCCGGCGTGCCCGCAGCCGTGGTGTCGGCCGCCTTCCGCACTGCCAAGGACGGCGTCGGACAGACGGCTGTCAGCGGCGGCAGCGAAGTGGTCGTCTTCCGCGTCACCGACATCGTCGATCCCGCCGTCGACGCAGCCTCCGAGGCGTTCAAGAAGCTGAAGGAGAGTCTCGACCGCGCCCAGACCGAGGAGCAGGTTGCTTCCTACGTCAACAGGCTTGAAACCGACATCGGGACCACCATTAATCAGGCCGCCTTCGCGCAGGTGACCGGCGCGAACCAGTGAGTTGAAAGCACGCGATGGACGACCTGAAATCGATCATTGGAAAAGTGGCGACCGGCGCCAGCCTGTCGCGTGACGAAGCCGCCTCCGCCTTCGACGCCATGATGTCCGGCGAGGCCACGCCCTCGCAGATGGGTGGCTTGTTGATGGCGCTGCGCGTGCGCGGCGAGACCGTGGACGAGATCACCGGCGCGGTTACGGCGATGCGTTCCAAGATGCTGACCGTGACGGCGCCGCCTGGCGCCGTGGACATCGTCGGTACCGGCGGCGACGGCTCTGGCTCGGTGAATGTCTCGACCTGCGCCTCCTTCATCGTCTCGGGCGCCGGCCTGCCGGTGGCCAAGCACGGCAACCGCGCGCTGTCGTCCCGCTCGGGCGCGGCCGACGTGCTCGCCTCGCTCGGCGTCAAGATCGACCTCAGGCCCGAGCAGGTCGGACACTGCGTGCGCGAATGCGGCATCGGCTTCATGTTCGCCCCCGCCCACCATCCCGCCATGAAGAACGTCGGTCCGACCCGGGTCGAGCTTGCGACACGCACGATCTTCAATCTGCTCGGCCCCCTGTCCAACCCGGCCGGTGTCAAGCGCCAGATGGTCGGCGTATTCTCGCGACAATGGGTGCAGCCGCTGGCGCAGGTGCTCAAGAACCTCGGCTCCGAATCCGCCTGGGTGGTGCACGGCTCCGATGGCCTCGACGAGATCACCCTCACCGGCCCGACCTTCGTCTCCGCGCTCCACAATGGCGAGATCCGGAATTTCGAGGTGACGCCCGAGGACGCCGGCCTGCCGCGCTGCGAGGCCGGCGCGCTCAAGGGTGGTGACGCCGATGCCAATGCGGTCGCACTGCAAAGCGTGCTCGACGGCAAGCCGAGCCCCTACCGCGACGTCGCCCTGATGAACGCCGCCGCCGCTCTGGTCGTGGCCGGCCGCGCCAAGGACCTCAAGGACGGCGTCGCAATCGGAACGAAGTCGATCGACAGCGGCGCGGCAAACGCGAAGCTGAAGCACCTGATCGCGGTCTCGAACGGCTGAGCCTGACATGTCGGACATCCTGACCAAGATCGAAACCTACAAGCGCGAAGAGATCGCCGCGGCCAAGCGCGCGCGGCCGCTGTCAGCGGTGGAAGCAAAGGCCAAAGCGCAACCCGCCCCGCGCGGCTTCGTGCGCGCGATCAAGGCCAAGCACGCCAATGGCGATTACGCGCTGATCGCGGAGGTGAAGAAAGCCTCGCCGTCGAAGGGATTGATCCGCGCCGATTTCGACCCGCCCCAGCTTGCCAAGGCCTATGAAGCCGGCGGCGCGGCCTGTCTGTCGGTGCTGACCGACACGCCCTCGTTCCAGGGCCATCTCGACTTCATGGTGGCAGCGCGCGCGGCGACGTCGCTGCCGGTGCTGCGCAAGGATTTCATGTTCGACACCTATCAGGTGGTCGAGGCCCGTGCGCACGGCGCCGACTGCATCCTGATCATCATGGCGGCGCTCGACGATGCCGCCGCCCGGGATCTCGAAGACGCCGCGACTGCCTACGGCATGGACGTGCTGATCGAAATCCACGATCGCGCCGAGCTCGACCGGGCGCTGAAACTTCGTTCGCCGATGATCGGGGTCAACAACCGCAATCTCCGCACCTTCGAAACCACGCTCGCCACCAGCGAGTCCTTGGCACCGCTGATCCCCGAGGGGCGGCTGATGGTCGGCGAGAGCGGCATCTTCACGCCTGCCGATCTCGCCCGGCTCGAGCGCGTCGGCATGTCGACCTTCCTGGTCGGCGAGAGCCTGATGCGGCAGGCAGACGTCACCGCGGCGACGCGCACCCTGCTCGCGCGCGAGACGACGGCACGCGCCACGGGCACGCGCTGACATGGCGCGCACGCCCGCGAAGCCCAAACCGACCAAGGCCGGCCCCGCCCTCACCCATATCGGCGCCTCCGGTGAGGCGCGGATGGTCGACGTGTCGGACAAGCCCGCGACCGAGCGGCTCGCGGTCGCCGAAGGCCGCGTCGTCATGACCAGGGCGACGCTCGACCTGATCGTATCCGGCAATGCCAAAAAAGGCGACGTGCTCGGCACCGCCCGCATCGCCGGCATCATGGCCGCCAAGCGCACTTCGGAACTGATCCCGCTCTGCCATCCGCTCGCGCTGTCGAAGGTGACGCTCGACATCGAGCCCGACGTGAAATTGCCGGGCTGCCTCGTTCGCGCCAGCGTGAAGGTGACGGGCCCGACCGGCGTCGAGATGGAGGCCCTCACGGCCGTGTCGGTCGCCTGCCTCACCATCTACGACATGATCAAGGCGGTCGAGCGCGGCGTGCGCATCGACGGGATCCATCTGGTCGAGAAGCTCGGCGGCAAGTCCGGCCACTACCGCGCGTGAACGTTACTTCAGCGACGTGCTGATCGATGTGAATTTCGTGTTGAGCCTGGAGCCCAGGCCGTTCACGACGGTGATGATCGCAAGCGCGATGCCGGCGGCGATCAGGCCGTATTCGATCGCGGTCGCACCACGCTCGTCGGCGATGAAGCTCTTCAGAATGTTCGTCATGATCGCGTCCCTCTCTGTGTCGCTGGCAGATGTGTTCGCAAATCACGTGCCAATGCGCTTTCGAGGAACGCCAACATGTTAGATGGTTAAGCCCTGGTTGATCACGGCACGGCCGGCAGGAATTGACCGGCATCGCGGGAGCTTGCGGCAATTCCTGCACGGTCTTGCGCCCTGCGCATCGATTGCTTTTGTGCGCGGCCGTTCACATCGCATTAACCGCGCTTCCTAACTTCGCCTCCACACCGATCCCGTAAACCAACGGATGTTTACCGGGCCAAGAATTGACCCTGACGTGTGCACGGCAATGATCCAGCATGATGACGAGATTCGGCAATCGCCTCTTTGACCAGGCCTTCGTGCGCGGCGGACCGATCCGCTGGCTGGTGATGGGCGGCACGCTGCTGATCGCGGCAATTGCCATAGGCTCGGTGCTGATGGCGCAGAATTTCCGCGAGCGGGCGCTGCGTAACTCCAGCCGCGAGCTTGACAACACGGTCTTGCTGCTCGCCCACCATTTCGATCAGCAATTGCTGGATTTCGCGGTCATCCAGAAGGATTTCGTCGACCACGTCCGCAGCACAGCAATCAACAGTGCCGAGGACTATCGCAAGCGCCTCTCGGGCCAGGACGTCCATCGGATGTTGCGCTCGAAGATCGAGGCGCTGCCCTACATCGGCGGCGTCAACATCATCGACGCCGACGGCGATCTGATCAACTCCTCCACGGCCTGGCCGGCTCCGAAAGTGAACGTTGCCGATCGCGGCTATTTTCGCACCTTCAAATACGATCCCTATTCGCCTGACGTGCTGATCGAGCCGCTGCATAGCCGCGTCTCCGGCGCATGGACCATCCTGGTGGCCCGGAAGATCGTCGGACCGAGCGGCGAATTCCTGGGTGTCGTCGGACGCGGGATCGAGCCCGCGAATTTTGAGAAATTCTTCGCCTCCGTCGCGCTCGGCGAAGACGCCACAATCTCGATGCTGCATCGCGACGGTACGCTGCTCGCCCGGTATCCGCATTCCAGCGAATTGATGGGACGGAATTTCAAGAACGGTTCATTTGCGCAGCAGAGGGTTTTTGGTCTCGATCACTTCGCCGGCCGCTTTGTAAGCCCGATCGACGGCGACGACCGGCTGATCTCCTCGCGCGCCCTGCCCCACTACCCGATCCTGATGATGGCCACCACGACGCGCGCGGCTGCACTAGCGGACTGGCGAGAGCAGATCGGCATCCTGATCTCGGTCGCCGCCTCTTCCGCGCTCGCCATCGCAGGCGTCCTGATCGCGGTCGTGCGCAAGCTGCTGACACAGCACCGACTCTCGCGGGAACGATTGACGCTGGAAAAGCAGCGGCTCGACCGCGCCGTCAACAACATGACGCAAGGCCTTTTGCTGTTCGACGCCGACCGTCGGCTGGTGGTCTGCAACCAGCGCTACATCGAGATGTACGGACTTTCGGCCGAAACCGTGAAGCCCGGCTCGAGCTTCCACGATATCATCGCGCATCGCAAGGTGACCGGCTCCTTCACGGGCGACGTCGACGATTATGTCGCGCGCGTGCTGAAGGACGTACATGCGCGCAACTCGATGGTCGTCGATACTTCCGACGGCCGCTCGATCCTCGTCCTCAACGAACCGCTCGCGGACGGCGGCTGGGTGGCTACCCATGAGGACATCACCGAGCGACGTCGTATCGAGGAGCACATTACTCACCTTGCCCATTACGACGCGCTGACCGATCTGCCCAACCGCACCATGTTTCACGAGCATCTGCGCGAAGAGCTCGCCGCTGTCGGCAACGGCGAAGAGATCGCGGTGCACTACATCGACATCGACGAGTTCAAGGGCGTCAACGACGCGCTCGGCCATCTCGTCGGGGACGAGCTGTTGAAATCGGTTGCCGCAAGCCTGCGTCGCTGTGCGGGCCCGGCGGATTTCGTGGCGCGGCTCGGCGGCGACGAATTCGCCATCGTACAGAGCCCGGTGACGTCGCTGGACCAGGTCAACGAACTCGTCGCGCGGGTCTTCGAGGCCATCCGCGCGCCGTTCGACTGTCTGGGCCATCATCTCAATACCGATGCCAGCATCGGCATCGCGCTCGCACCCGAACATGGCACTGCGCTCGACCAGATCCTCAAGAACGCGGACATGGCGATGTACGCCGCCAAATCCGCCGGACGTCGCACCTATCGCTTCTTCGAGCCGGAGATGGACGCCAAGGCTCGCGAACGCCGGCAGCTCGAGAGCGACCTGCGCCACGCCATCGTCCAAGGGGGTCTCGAAGGCGGCCTCGAGGTCTATTATCAGCCCTGCCTCGGCCTGAAGGATGATCGCATCACCGGCTGCGAGGCACTGGTGCGCTGGCGCCATCCCGAGCGCGGCATGGTCTCGCCGGCGGAGTTCATCCCGATCGCCGAAGATACCGGCCTGATCAACGAGATCGGCGAATGGGTGCTGGCGACCGCCTGCCGGGACGCGGCAAGCTGGCCCGACGACATCCGCCTCGCCGTCAACGTCTCGCCGGTGCAGTTCAAGAGCGGCACTCTGGCGCTGAAGATCATGGCGGCGCTCGCTGCTTCGAACCTGCCGGCGAGCCGGCTGGAGCTCGAGATCACCGAGGCGGTGCTGATCCGCGACGACGACACTGCGCTTACGATCCTCCACCAGCTCCGGGCCATCGGCGTGCGCATCGCGCTCGACGATTTCGGCACCGGCTACTCGTCGCTGAGCTATCTGCACCGCTTCCCGTTCGACAAGATCAAGATTGACCGCTGTTTCGTCAACGACATCGCCGGTCCCGACGGCTCAGCCAGCATCGTCCAGGCCGTCGTCAATCTGGCGGCCGCGCGCCGCATGACCACCACGGCCGAGGGCGTCGAGACCGAGGAGCAGCAGCGCCTGCTCCGCGCGCTCGGCTGTTCCGAGATGCAGGGCTATCTCTTCAGCGCCGCCAAGCCCGCCGACAAAGTGCTCGAGCTGTTCGCGCTGCATCGCAGCCGGCTCGCCCAGCGCGAAGGCAGCGGCAGCCGGCGCCGCGAGGCGGGTTAGACCGGAACGTAGCGCTGTAGCCCGGATTGCGCTGCGCTCCATCCGGGCTGCGGATTACCGTGACAGTCCCCAAACGAAATCGCCCGGGAGCGGTGATGCACTCCCGGGCGATCTCGATGTCTCGAAGTCGTAGAGCTTAGTTCGGCACCGCAGCCTTCGGCGCGCGCTTCGCCGCAACCGCATTCGCCGTGACGCCGTGCAGGAAATCGTAAGCCGCATGCAGGGCCTTGTCGTCCTCCTCCTTCGGAGGAACGTAGGACTGCGATCCGGTCTGCTCGCCACCCTCGCCGGCCGACAGATGCCCGCGCATCTGCGACTCCGCCATGGTGTCCATCCGGCCCTTCAGCTCGGGCGGCACGTCCTGCAGGATCTCGATGTCGGGGGCAACGCCCTGGGCCTGAATCGAGCGGCCCGACGGCGTGTAATAACGCGCCGTGGTCAGCGCCAGCGCACCGTTGCCGGCGCCGAGCGGAATGATCGTCTGCACCGAGCCCTTGCCGAACGAGCGCGTGCCGATGATCGTGGCACGCTTGTGGTCATGCAGCGCGCCGGCCACGATCTCCGAGGCGGAGGCCGAGCCGCCATTGACCAGGATCACCAGCGGCTTGCCCTTGGTGAGGTCGCCGCCATGCGCAGTGAAGCGCTGGGTCTCTTCGGGACTGCGGCCACGGGTCGAAACGACCTCGCCACGTTGCAGGAACGCACTCGACACCGACACGGCCTGGTCGAGCAGACCGCCCGGATTGTTGCGCAGGTCCACCACGTAGCCGACGAGCTTGTCCTGCGAGACGTCCCTGGTGATCGAGGCGATCGCCTTCTTCAGGCCATCGGTGGTCTGCTCGTTGAACGAGGTGATGCGGATATAGCCGATGTCGCCGTTCTCGACATGGAAGCGAACCGGGCGCACATGAATGATCTCGCGCTTGATCGCGACATCGAGCGGGGCGTCGGCGCCCTTGCGCACGATGGTGAGCTTGGTCTGGGTATCGACCGGGCCCTTCATCTTGTTAACGGCCTGCTCGAGCGTCATGCCCTGCACGGCCTCGCCGTCGATCTTGCTGATGAGGTCGCCGGACATGATGCCGGCCTTCGAGGCGGGCGTATCGTCTATCGGCGAGACGACCTTGACGAGGCCGTCTTCCATCGTGACCTCGATGCCGAGGCCGCCGAACTCGCCGGAGGTGGTCTCCTGCATCTCGGTCCAGGCCTTCGCATTCATGTAGCGCGAATGCGGATCGAGCGAGGTCACCATGCCCGTGATCGCGCCCTCGACCAGCTTGGCATTGTCCGGCTTCTCGACATAGCTCGCCTTCACGCGCTCGAACACTTCGCCGAACAGGTTGAGCTGGGAATAGGCATCATTCGCACCCGCTGCCGCCCGCGCCGCCCATACGCCGCCGTGGGGGCTGGCTACCAGAAAGGTCAGAGACGCTCCGGTGAGCGCGCCCAGAGGGAACAGCAGGGATTTCCGCATGTAGTCTGACCTTTTCGCTTGGGGCTTTGGGGCGCCATGCAATTGGCGATCCAGTCCGTTTCTCACAATACCATTCTGGTTTCTTCAAGGCCGGGACGCCACGCGGGCGGGTACCTCCGCAGAAATCGCTTCGTTCGGGCCTAAACTTTTGGCAACGTTGCAGGACTGGTCCGCCCGCAAGGGGAATCGGTGGGCCGGTCTACGCCTCGCAGCTATGCGATTTTAGGATAGTTTTGGAGGGCTGGACGGGTTAGGCGATGACATAAGGCTTCAAATTCTCGGGAGGATAACAATGAACGAAGCACCCCGCATCCGGCCGGAACGGAACGTCGAACTCGGCGCCAGCAACGAGCCGTTCCAGAACCTGCACGAATTCATCCGGAAAGCGCGGGCCAACCTCAACCAGAACGCCTGGGACTACATTGTCGGCGCCGCCGAGACCGAAACCACGATGCGCCGCAACCGCATGGCGCTGGACGAGATCGCCTTTCGCCCGCGCGTGCTGCGCGACGTCCGCAAGGTGGACGGCTCGGTTCAGCAGTTCGGCCGCAAGATGCGCCTGCCGGTGGTGCTCGCCCCCGTCGGCGCGCTCGAGATCTTCGATCCGGATGGCGCGGCCAGCGTTGCGCGCGGCGCCGGCACCTTCGGTGCCGCGCACATGCTGAGTTCGGTGTCCGAGCCCGGCCTGGAGAAGACCGCCGAGATGGCCCCCGATGCGCTGCGGCTCTATCAGCTCTATGTCCGCGGCGACGACGCCTTCGTTGCCGATGTCGTCAGCCGTGCCGAGAAGAACGCCTATGCCGCCTTCTGTCTGACCGTCGACACCGCCCATTACAGCCGTCGCGAACGTGACATCGCCAAGCGCTACGTTCGCGAGAGCCGCCTGCGCGCCACCGGCGGCGATTTCCAGAAGGGCCTGGAGTGGCGGACCGTGAAGATGGTCAAGGACAAGTTCAAGATCCCGCTGATCCTGAAGGGCATCGCCACCGCGGAGGACGCCCTGATCGCGGTCGATCACGGCGTCGAATGGATCTACGTCTCCAACCATGGCGGACGCCAGCTCGACCATGGCCGCGGCGCCATGCATGTGCTGCCCGAAATCGTCGAGGCCGTGAAGGGTCGCGCCAAGATCATGGTAGACGGCGGCATCTGTCGCGGCACCGATATCGTCAAGGCGATCGCGGCAGGCGCAGACCTCGTCGGCATCGGCCGGATGCAATGTTGGGCACTGGCGGCGGCCGGCGAAGCCGGCATCACACGGATGCTGGAGCTCATGGAGGACGAAGTGCTGCGCTGCCTCGGCCTCTTGGGCGCCACTTCGTTTGCCGAAGTCGACAAATCCTGCCTGCATCCGGCGACCGCCACCAACGCGCCGAGCGTGTTCAGCGCGTTCCCGCTGTTCGACCACGAGCCTTATCGATACTGACTTGTCGATAGTGACTTGCCGACTCTTGCCGAACTCTTGCCGATATCGAAGTGAAAGGACGCAGGTGACATCGCTCTCTCCCGGCAGCGCCGATGCGCTTTTGTTCGATCTCGGGCGCGTGGTGCTCGACATCGACTTCTCCAAGGCGATCGCCTGCTGGGCGGGGCATGCCGGCTGCCAGCCCGAATCCATTGTCGCGCGCTATGTGCGTGACGAGGCCTACCGGCTGCACGAGGTCGGCAAGATCAGCGACGAGGATTATTTCGCCTCGCTACGTGCTTCGCTCGGAATCGGCATTTCGGACGCCCAGTTCCTGGAGGGCTGGAACGCGATCTTCGCCGGCGAAATGCCGGATATCGCCGAGTTGTTGCCGCGCGCGGCGAAGCAGATGCCGCTCTACGCCTTCTCCAACACCAACCGGCCGCACGTCGACTATTTCTCGAAGGAATATGCCGATCTGCTCGGCCATTTCCGCGGACTGTATTTGTCTTCCAGCATCGGCCTGCGCAAACCGGATGCGGAGGCTTTCGACCATGTCGTCGCGGCGATCGGCGTGCCAGCGGAGCGCATCGTGTTCTTCGACGATCTCGCCGAGAACATCGAGGGAGCGCAGGCGCGCGGCCTGACCGCCGTGCATGTCACGTCGCCGCGCGATGTCGGGAACGCCTTGAAGGCCCTAGGAATCTGAGGCTAAACGGTCCCAGCGCGAGCCCACCGCACGCCCCGGTTCCCGGGACCAAATCTGCGGAACATGAGGAACCCAAACCCTTTGTGCATTTTTGTACAGAGTTCCGGGAACGGAATGCCACCCTTCGGACTCATGAGTCGGTTGGGACTTCTACATCGGACTTATCGACGTGCTGGGCAAAACCTATCTCACCAAGCAAGCCTCTCTCCTGCTTGAATTCGCAAGAACCACCTCGGATTCTGACCTTTCCGCCAAGCTGATCAGCAAGGCCGCCGACCTGAAGTCTCAGGCCGACCCTCTGCCCGACAAGGATCAAGGTCCCAAAGCTCCCGACGTCGCACTGAACGACGGCTCGGGCCGACCGAGCGGGAGTTGACCGATGCTGGCCGTGGCATTCGTCCTTCTCGTGCTCGCCATGGCCATCCTCATCCCGGTCTGTCTCGCCTTCCGGATCATGCCGCGACGGAATTGAGCCGCCTCCTCCACTGCTGAGGCCACGCAGGATAAATCACCCTGCGTGCTGCTTTGCCTCGCGCCCGCACTCGGATAGAACTCTCGCCGGCCATTTACCAATGTGCTCAGCAGGAGTTTAGCCCGTGGCCCTGATGCCGGTTTCGGACGCGCTTGCCGCGGTGCTGGCGGGTGCAGAGCCACTGCCCGAACAGAAGGCCTCCCTCGACGAGGCCTACCATCGCGTGCTCGCGCGCGACGTCGCGGCGCGGCGCACGCAGCCGCCGCAAGCGATGTCGGCGATGGACGGCTATGCCGTGCGCGCCGCCGATGCGGCAACGATCGATTCCCGGCTGACGGTCATCGGCGAGGTCGCGGCGGGCCGTCCTTTCGCAGGAACGGTCGGTGCCGGCGAAGCCGTACGGATCTTCACGGGCGGCGTCATTCCCGACGGTGCGGACGCGGTCGTGATCCAGGAGGACACCGTCGCGGACGGCGATAGCGTCACGATCAAGGAAGCCGCGATCGCCGGACGGCACATCCGCCCGGCAGGCGTCGACTTCCGCGAGGGCGACGTGCTCTTGCGCAAAGGAACCCGTCTGACAGAGCGCGACCTCGCGCTCGCAGCCGGAATGAATCACCCGCATCTCGCCGTCTGCCGCCGTCCGAAGGTCGCGATCCTCGCCACCGGCGACGAACTGGTGATGCCGGGCTCAACGCCCGGGCACGGCCAGATCGTCTATTCCAATGGCTACGCCCTGCACGCTCTAGCCCGCAGCGAGGGCGCCGAGACCATCGACCTCGGCGTTGCCGCCGATACGCTTGCAGCCACCTCCGCCGGCATCCGTCGCGCCCGCGAGAGCGGTACCGACATCCTGATCACGACCGGCGGCGCGTCGGTCGGCGACCACGATCTGGTCCAGCAGGCGCTCCTGGACGAAGGCATCTCGATGGCGTTCTGGAAGATCGCGATTCGGCCCGGCAAGCCGATGATGCACGGACGGCTCGGCGCGATGGGTGTGATCGGCCTGCCCGGCAATCCCGTGTCCTCCTACGTCTGCGCCTTCCTGTTCATGGTGCCGCTGATTCGCGCGCTGTCGGGCCGTTCAGTGATCCATCATCGTCGCGAGCGCGCCGTGCTGGGCCGCGATCTCGGCGCCAACGACCAGCGCGAGGATTATCTGCGCGCGCGGCTGGAGCTGCGCGACGACGGCACGCTCGTCGCCGTTCCCGTCAGTCATCAGGACTCCTCTCTGCTTGCGAATCTCGCTGCAGCACAGGTACTTCTCGTCCGCCCACCGTTCGCCCCGAAGGCCGAGGCCGGCAGCCCTTGCGAGGTGCTGCGGCTCCCCGTCTGAACTGCGCGGCCACACGCATTCCGCGAGTTTGCCTCTGTTCACGGTAAATTAAGCAGTTGCGGAACATGTATCGAACATATAGTGTCCGTTCATGATTTGTTTCGAGCATGCAGCGGCTTATCGCTGAATTCATCGTCTCGGAATCGAACGACATCAACCGGGGGACTTTGGTCGAGATGTTAACGCGCAAACAATACGAGCTTCTGCGGTTCATCAGCGAACGCTTGAAGGAAAGCGGCGTGCCGCCCTCCTTCGACGAGATGAAGGATGCGCTCGACCTGCGCTCGAAGTCAGGCATTCACCGCCTGATCACCGCGCTCGAGGAGCGCGGCTTCATCCGCCGCCTGCCCAACCGCGCCCGCGCCATCGAAGTGATCAAGCTGCCGGAGCTTCAAGCTGCCGCCGGCAACCGACGCGGCTTCACGCCGAGCGTCATCGAGGGCAATCTCGGCAAGGTCCGCGCGAGCTCCAGCCCGGCCGTGGACGAGGGCGAGCGGCCCGTTGCAGTGCCCGTGATGGGCCGCATCGCGGCCGGCACGCCGATCGAGGCGTTGCAGACCCGCAGCCACACCATCAGCGTGCCGCCTGACATGCTCGGCTCCGGCGAGCACTACGCCCTCGAAGTGCGCGGCGATTCCATGGTCGAGGCCGGTATCCTCGACGGCGACATGGCGCTGATCCAGCGCAACGAGAGCGCCGATACCGGTGACATCGTGGTGGCGCTGATCGACGACGAGGAGGCCACGCTCAAGCGCTTCCGCCGCCGCGGCGCCTCGATCGCACTCGAACCCGCCAATGCCGCTTATGAGGTGCGCATCCTGCCGCCGAACCGCGTGAAAATTCAGGGCAAGCTGATCGGGCTTTACCGGAAGTACTGAGACCCCTCGGCGGTCATTCGATACCAATGATTCCGATTGGAGCGGATCTGATCCGCTCCTGCTGGGCAGTCTTCTGGTCTTGCGCAGATTGTCCGGCCCCTTCCAGCGCGACGCCCCGGCGTGTCGCCGCCAAGCACTCGTCACTTTTCGGTCTCGAGGCCTCGAGCAGACAATGATACATCGGCGCGCGCGGGCCGCTAACGCTCGTCTTTGCCGAATGCATTGATGTGAGCTTTGTTCCTCGCGGATTCGAAAAGATAATTTGATCGCATCCCGCGTGCCAGCCGCAGATTTGCCTACAACCAAGCAGAGCGTTGTCTGCTTCCACTCTGATAGAGGCTTGCGCCTCCGAGGGAGGCGCGGGTTGCTATCTTCGCATGAGGAGCACCCGATGTGTGACTACAGCCTGCATGCCGTTGCATCGCGCCCCGCCGAAGTCGGCGAGACGATCGTGTCGACAACGTTCCGCGGCACCTCGACGCGTGGTTTTGCTTCTGCGGCCGATCCGACCGTGGCCGTCTGCCTGCTGCCGGGGACGGAGCTCGCCTTCGCCGACAACGTCCGTTACGACAATCGCTGGATCTGGACGCGCACCGTCAATTCGCGCGTCGGCAAGTTCGGCAAGATCGATCCGCACATTCCCGATCGCCATCACGACGCGATCGAATTCCCGGATGGCAAATACGTGCTGGTGACGCAACTCGTCGAAGGCCAGCGCGCAACCGTGCTGCAACTGCCGGTGACCCAGCCCGTCAGCGAGCGCGAGCACAAGCCGCAGATCATCGCCGACGGCCGGCCGACGGTCACGCGCCTGCCGATCGGCTGACGCCACTCGACCGACAATAGGTCGGGCCAGGATTGAAATGCCATCGCCGGCCGAGGCCGGCGAGCCCGGCGGGTTTGTGTTTCACGAAAATCGATCGGCGAGACCCGCCGCCGCACATCGTCGCCGCACGAAGTTTAACCCGTCCTGCCTGAATTTTGAACGTCCGCTCCGCAGCCAAATGTCCGATGCTGTCGTGGTTTGAGGCGGCGGACAGCTCGATGAAGACCTTCATTCGCGTCGTTGAACTCTGGATACCTGACCGGACGCGCATGCGGCTGGAATTCGGCGGCGGCCTCTACGACGAAGGCCTGTCCGCATTCAAGACCGCCAGCGCAGAGCTGCATTTCGGATATGACGAGGGGCTTCCAGGCAAGGCCTGGGCCTCTGGCCATCCCGTCATCCTCACGACATTCGCCAACTCCTATTTCAAGCGCACCGATCAGGCGCTCGCGGCCGGCCTCACCTGCGGCGTGGCCGTGCCGGTGTTTGCAGGCGAATTTCTGCAAGCCGTGATGGTGCTGTTCTGCGGCGACGACGAGGCGCATGTCGGCGCGATCGAACTCTGGCACAACGATCCTGATCGCTCCCACGAGATGGCGCTTGTCGACGGCTATTACGGCACGGCGGACATGTTCGAATTCAACTCCCGCCACACCACGTTTCCTCGCGGCTTCGGCCTGCCCGGACGCACCTGGAAGGCGGGTCTGCCACTGATTATCAAGGACCTGCACGACGCCAGGAGCTTCCTGCGCTGGGAGGACGCGGCCAAGATCGGGATCAATTTGGGGGTCGGCGTGCCCTACCGGACCGGCACCGACCAAACCTGGGTTCTGACATTCCTCTCCGCGCAGGCAACGCCGATCGCGCGACGCGTCGAGATCTGGGTCCCGAACGAGGCCCGTTCGGCGCTGGTCCTGCGTGCCGGCGATTGCAGCGCGCACACCGACCTTGCCGCACGCTATGCGACGCAATCCATTGCCTGGGGCGAAGGCAGCATCGGCGGCGCCTGGGCCGCCGGCATGCCAGTGCTCAACGACGATCTCACCGATGACGGCTCGATCGCCGGCTCCGAGGCCTGCGCAGCCGGGTTGAGCCGGATGGTGGCCCTGCCGGTCATCGGCAACGCAAGGCTGGAAGCCGTGCTGGCCTGGTATCTGTAAATCAATCGCGTCAATCGTCGGCCTGCGGGTCGGTCTCTGATGGCGTTGCGTCCCGGTTGCGGGGCGCCGCCTTCGGCGCAAGGCTGCCGTCGAAATCACCTTCGCCGGCACCGGCCGGTAACCACGGGCGGTTCGTGCCTCTCGCCCTCACCGCCTGAACCGAAAAACCATCGCCACGCTGTGTCAGAGCCAGCGCACCCTGGCGAACGAGCCGCTGCCGATCCACCACCATCGCCGCGCAATCGGGCGGCGCGGGCCGTGACGTCACCACCAGCGTGGCCCGGCTGCAATCGTCCGCCAACGCGTCGATGCGCGAAGCCAGCGCGACCAGCCGCCCGTCGGCGAGCGGCGTCACGCATCCGGACTCGTCGCACGACACGCGCTCGGCCAACGCGCTAGTGCCGGCATCGCGCGGATCGGCGTCGGCCGCTAGCCACTCCCTCAGCAAGAAACTATCCTTGCCCGTCCTGATCAGGTGCAACCGCCCGTCCCCGCCGCGCACCGCAACGCTCGCGCCGTCCCCGGCAATCAGGATATCGGGCTGGCGCACCGACAGGCCCCAGGCGATGGAGGCCAGCAGCACCATGGCACCGCACCAGCGCAGGGGCGTGCGCAACAGCCCCATCACGATGATCCCAAGGCTTGCCGCAATCAGCGGCGCGATACCAAATGCGGGGATGCGGCCGACCGCGCCCGGCAAGGCCGCCACCCAGCGCGAGACCGCGACCATCCAGTCGATGCCGATCCCCATCAGCCACCAGAACACGCCATCGAGCCCGAAGGGCGCCGCGAGCAGTCCCAACAGGCCCGCCGGCATCACCAGCGCGGAGACCACCGGCATCGCGCCGAGATTGGCAAGCACGCCGTAAGGCGTAACGCGGTGGAAGTGGAAGGCGGCATAGGGCGTGGTCGCAAGCCCCGCGATCAGCGAGGCCAGGAACAGCATCGCGATCTCGCGGCCGCCCCACAGCGCAACGCGCGCTGTCGCCGAATGATCAGGCGAGGCAAACAGGTTCGGCATGCCGATCTGCACCAGCGCCACCAGCCCAAGCGTTGCCGCGAACGACATCTGAAAGCTCGGATGCACCAGCGCCTCCGGCGCGACCGCGAGCACGATCAGCGCCGCCACGGCCAGCGTGCGAAAGGTGATGGCGCGGCGATCGACCATCACCGCGATCAGCACCACCGCCGTCATGAAGAACGAACGTTGCGTCGCGACCTCCGCGCCCGACAGCAGCAGATAGAATGCGGCCGCAACCAGCGCGGCGCCGGCCGACCATTTCTTGATGGGGAAGCTGACCGCCAGGCCCTGGACCAACGCCAGCAACGCGCGCACCGCGAAGAAGACCACGCCCGCGACAACCGCCATGTGATAGCCGGAGATCGAGAGAACGTGTCCGAGTCCCGAGACGAACATGGCGTCGTTGACGGGCGTGGAAATCGCATCGCGCCGCCCGGTGAGCAGCGCTGTCGCGATCGCACGATTGTCGCCCTCGAGGGTTGAGCGGATGCGGGCGTCGATCGCATCGCGCAGGCCCTGCATGAAGGCGGCATAGCGCAGCCGCAGGCCGCCGGCATCGGGCGGGATTGAAGCCGTGATCGCGCCCATCACGAAGCCGGAGGCGCCGATACCCTGAAAGAACATATCGCGCGAAAAATCGTAGCTGCCGGGGCGCACCGGCGAGAGCGGCGGCATCAGCCGCGCCTTGAGCTGCACGAAGCTGCCGACCTCGGGCGCCGTGCCCTTGCGCACGGAGAGGCGGACGCGTTCCAGCTTGACGTCGCTGCGCTGCGCTTCCATGGCGGTGACCCGCAGCACGAAGCGATCGGTGCGCTCGCGGATGTCGCGCGTCTCGACGAAGCCTGACAGCGCCACCGAATAGAGCGGTTTTGCCAGCACGGGGTGGGCGATGCGCGCGGTCTTCCAGGTCGCCACGGCAAACCCCGCCGCGACCGCCGCGATCATGATCGCGGGCGCGAACAGGCGGCTCCGCCGCAACAGGACCGCGCCGAACAGGAGCGCGACAGCCGTCGCCGCGACGACCCACAGCACCGGCTCATGATCGGCGGCGAAATAGAGCGCGATGCCGCCGCCGAAGGCGACAGGCACCCACGGCAGCAGGCGCCCGGGGCCGGCTTCGGCGCGGGCCCACCCGCGCAAGGTCTCGACGATTGCGGGCCAGACGCCAAGGCCCGCCGGAACAAAGCCGCCGGCGGGCGCAGCGCGGCCAACGGGCCACGTCCCGGCTATACCTTGGGAGCGCACTGGCCGCCCCGGCTCCGCCATACCCCTGCACCTTACGCGACGCGATGGGTCCAGAGGCTACCGGAACGTGCAGTTGGCCGAATAGGGTACGGATCAGGAACGGGCTCGGAGGCGCCCTACTTTTCCTCTTCCATGGTCACGGCCACCGAGGCCTTGGCCGAGAGGCGGACCTTGTTGCCTTCGACGTCGGCAACCAGGCCCTTGTCGATAAAATGATGATGGCCCTTGTGGCTGCCCTCGCCGCTGTCCTTCTTGGTCAGCTTGATGCGATTGCCTTCGACCTTGTCGACCGTGCCGACATGGACGCCGTCGGCGCCGATGACTTCCATATGCTCTGCGATGTTCTGCATGGTGGGTTCCTTGTTGGACCCACGCCAACGCGCGGAGAGGAAGTTCGTTCTCTCTCGTGAATGACGATGCCGTGCGAGGCTGTTTCGTCAGGTGCCGTAGGGTAGGCAAGGCGAAGCGTGCCCACCAATTTTCTCGTCACCGAAAGACCGTGGGCACGGCGCTTTGCGCCTTGCTCACCCTACGGCGCTGAGAATCCATAACCACGAGGCGGGGTTGTGGATTCCAGGCCTGGCCCTTCGGGCCATCCCAGAATGACGAAACCGCTTGCAGCGCAAGCGCTAAATCAGCGGCGCCTGTGACGAGGCGTGGTGATTGACGATCTTCCAGTCGCCATCCTCGCGGATAATGACCCAGCTCATCTTGACGATGAGATCGTCCCGCTCGCCGGCGAGATCGAATGAGATGGTCGCGGCCATATTGATCAGATCAGGGCCGGCCTGCGCCGCGTTCACATCGGAGAACACAGCGGTCGGCTTGCGCCACCGCGGCAGACCATTGAAATAATCGGCGACACCATCCCTGCCCCGATAAAGCTTCGGGTTGGAGCCGAAGAAGAACGCGTTCTTCGAATACAGTTGCGACAGCGCGGCCGCGTCGAGCGTCGCGAAGCCGGCGCACCATTTCGCGATGATGACGGAAACGATGGCGTCGGCTTCGTTGCTCATTATGCCTTCCCCTGTCAGCCCTTCGCGACTTCCTTCGCGAAGGTGTCGCGCAGGCCGATGGTGCGCGAAAACACCGGCTTGCCGGGCGTCGAGTCCTTGTCGCGCACGAAATAGCCCTGGCGCTCGAATTGCATCGGCTCGGTCGAATTGCTCTCGGCCACCGACGCCTCGATCCGCGCGTCGGACAGGATCTCCAGCGAATTCGGATTGAGATCGGCCGCAAAGTTCGAGGCGTCCGGGCTCGGATTGGCGAACAGCTGGTTGTAGATGCGGATCTCCGCAGGCTTTGACGTCGCCGCCGGCAGCCAGTGCATGGTCGCCTTGACCTTGCGGCCGTCGGGCGCGTTGCCGCCCTTGGTCGCGGGGTCATAGGTGCAGCGCAGCTCCACCACCTCGCCCTTATCGTTCTTGATCACGCCGGTGCACTTGACAAAGTAAGCGTAGCGCAGCCGCACCTCGTTGCCCGGCGACAGGCGGAAGAACTTTTTCGGCGGGGTCTCCATGAAGTCGTCCTGCTCGATATAGAGCTCGCGGCCAAACGTGATTTTCCGCGTGCCCGCGCTGGGATCATCCGGGTGGTTGATCGCCTCGAGTTCCTCGGTCTGCCCTTCCGGATAGTTCTCGATCACCACCTTGAGCGGCCGCAGCACGCCCATGCGCCGCTGCGACGTGCGGTTCAGCTCCTCGCGGATGCAGAACTCCAGCATGCCGACATCGACCACGCTGTTGGCTTTCGCAACCCCAATGCGCTTGACGAACTCGCGCAAGGCTGCCGGAGGCACGCCGCGGCGACGCATGCCCGCCATGGTCGGCATCCGCGGATCATCCCAGCCCGCGACATGGCCGTCGCGGACGAGCTGGGTCAGCACGCGCTTGGACAGCAGCGTGTAGGTCAGGTTCAGCCGCGCGAATTCATACTGGTGCGGCTGTGACGGCACCGGCAGTTTCTCGATGAACCAGTCGTAGAGCGGCCGGTGGTCCTCGAACTCCAGCGTGCAGATCGAGTGCGTGATGCCCTCGATCGCGTCCGACTGGCCGTGCGCATAATCGTAGCTCGGATAGATGTGCCACTTGGTGCCGGTGCGCGGATGGTGCGCGTGCAGGATCCGATAGAGCACGGGATCGCGCAGATTGATGTTGCCGGCGGCCATGTCGATCTTGGCCCGCAGGACGCGCGCGCCGTTCGGGAATTCACCGGCCTTCATGCGCCGGAACAGGTCGACGTTTTCGTCCACACTGCGGTCGCGGAACGGCGAGTTCTTGCCCGGCTCGGTCAGCGTGCCGCGCGAGGTGCGGATTTCCTCCTGGGTCTGGTCGTCGACATAGGCGAGCCCGTCGCGGATCAGCTGCTCCGCCCATTCGTACAGGCGCTCGAAATAGTCTGAGGCGAAGAACAGATTTTTGCCCCAGTCGAAGCCGAGCCAGCGCACGTCGGCCTGGATGGAATCGATATATTCCTGCTCTTCCTTGACCGGATTGGTGTCGTCGAAGCGCAAGTGGCAGCGGCCCGGAAACTCCTGGGCGATGCCGAAATTGAGTGCGATCGACTTGGCGTGGCCGATATGCAGGTAACCGTTCGGCTCCGGCGGGAACCGGGTCACGATCTCCCGGTACCTGCCCTGATCGAGGTCGGCCTGGATGATGTCACGAATGAAATCGCGCCCAACCTCTGTCGCCACCGGTTCTGTCATTACGAAAATCCTGCAGGGAAATCAGCGGTCCTTCTGCCAAATTCGGAAGGCTGAGCCAAGAGCTTAAGCAACGCCTGGCAGGTCCGCCGACGGGCTTTGTTTATGTCCCGTTCCTGCTATACACCACCGCCTCCAATGCATAGGCCCTGCCAAGAATGACCGATTCCGTCGTCACCCGCTTTGCCCCCTCTCCGACCGGCTTCCTCCATATCGGGGGCGCCCGCACGGCGCTGTTCAACTGGCTCTATGCGAAGAAGCATGGCGGCAAGATGCTGCTGCGGATCGAGGACACCGATCGGGAGCGTTCCACGGAGGCCGCGATCGGCGCCATCCTCGACGGCCTGAAATGGCTGGAGCTCGGCTGGGACGGCGAGGTCATCTACCAGTTCAGCCGCGCCGCGCGCCACCGCGAGGTCGCCGAGCAGCTGCTCGCCGACGGCAAGGCCTATCGCTGCTACGCGACCGCCGAGGAGCTTGCCGCCATGCGCGAGAAAGCGCGTGCGGAAGGGCGAACCCGCCTCTATGACGGCATGTGGCGCGACCGCGATCCCACGACGGCGCCGAGCGACGTCAAGCCGACCATCCGCCTGCGCGCACCGCAGACCGGCGAGACCGTGATCGAGGATCAGGTCCAGGGCCGCGTGGTCTGGCAGAACGAGAACCTCGACGACCTCGTCCTGCTGCGCGGCGATGGCAACCCCACCTACATGCTCGCGGTGGTGGTCGATGACCACGACATGGGCGTCACCCATGTGATCCGCGGCGACGACCATCTGATCAACGCGGCGCGCCAGAAGCAGATCTACGATGCGATGGGTTGGGCTCTGCCGAGCATGTCCCACATTCCCCTGATCCACGGCCCGGACGGCTCAAAGCTGTCCAAGCGGCATGGCGCGCTCGGTGTCGATGCCTACCGCGCCATGGGATATTTGCCGGCCGCGCTCCGCAATTACCTCGTCCGGCTCGGCTGGAGCCATGGCGATCAGGAGATTTTCTCGACCGAGGAGATGATCGCGGCGTTCGACCTTGCCAGCGTCGGCCGCGCCGCTGCCCGCTTCGATTTTGCCAAGCTGGAAAATCTCAACGGCCACTACATCCGCCACGCCGACGATCAATCACTCGTGAAGATGTTCGAGGACGTGCTCGACCATCTCGTGCCCAGCCGCGACGAGCTTAAGGCCAAGTTGAGCGACACCACGCGCGCGCAACTTCTCAAGGCCATGCCGGCGCTGAAGGAGCGCGCCAAGACGCTGATTGAGCTGATCGACAGCGCCTATTTCATCTTCGCCGACCGTCCCTTGGAGCTCGATCCCAAGGCGCAGGCGCTGCTGACACAAGAGAACAGCAAGCTGATCGGCCAGCTTCATTCCGCGCTGGAGAAAGTCGAGACGTGGAGCGGGGCCAGCACGGAAGCCGCCCTGCGCGCTTTTGCCGAGGAAAATAGTCTCAAGCTCGGCGCGGTCGCCCAGCCCTTGCGGGCGGCGCTGACCGGACGGACGACGTCGCCTGGTATATTTGAGGTTTTGGACGTTCTGGGACGCCAGGAGAGCCTCGCCCGGCTCAAGGACCAGTCTACGACGTAAGTCGACCATGCGTGGGGTGATCTTGCAGCGCACACAGCAATAATATACCCATCTCCCCCGTACCTTCTGGAACATCCGGCCTGCCCCATCATCTCGCAAAGGGGCCTCCGGCTCCGGCCCGTTTCACATTTCATCGGGGACCAACGATGGACGCAAAACCGAGCAATAAGACCGCTACACTGACGGTCGGAAACAAGAACTACGATCTCCCGATCCATAGCGGCAGCGTCGGGCCTGATGTCATCGATATCGGCAAGCTCTACGGCCAGTCCGGCCTGTTCACCTATGATCCCGGCTTCACCTCCACCGCGAGCTGCCAGTCCAAGATCACCTATATCGACGGCGACGCGGGCGTGCTGGAATACCGCGGCTACCCGATCGAGCAGCTCGCCGAGAACGGTGACTTCCTGGAGACCTGCTATCTCCTGCTCTACGGGAACCTGCCGACCGCCGCGCAGAAGAAGGATTTCGACGACCGTGTGACCCGTCACACGATGGTGCACGAGCAGATGGCCCGCTTCTTCCAGGGCTTCCGCCGCGACGCCCATCCGATGGCCGTTATGGTCGCCTCGGTCGGCGCGCTCGCCGCGTTCTATCACGACAGCACCGACATCAACGATCCGAAGCAGCGCATGATCGCTTCCATGCGCATGATCGCCAAGATCCCGACGCTGGCGGCGATGGCCTACAAGTACACGGTCGGCCAACCCTTCGTGTATCCGAAGAACTCGCTCACCTTCGCCGAGAACTTCCTCAACATGTGCTTCGCCGTGCCGTGCGAGGAGTACAAGATCAACCCGGTGCTTGCTGACGCGCTGGACAAGATCTTCATCCTGCACGCCGACCACGAGCAGAACGCCTCGACCTCGACGGTGCGTATCGCCGGCTCCTCCGGCGCCAATCCGTTCGCCTGCATCGCCGCCGGCATCGCCTGCCTGTGGGGCCCGGCGCATGGCGGCGCCAACGAGGCCGCGCTCGCGATGCTCGCCGAGATCGGCTCTGTGGACAAGATCCCCGAGTTCATCGCCAAGGTGAAGGACAAGAACTCTGAAGTCCGCCTGATGGGCTTTGGTCATCGCGTCTACAAGAACTACGATCCGCGCGCCAAGATCATGCAGAAGATGTGTCACGCCGTGCTCAAGGAGACCGGCCATGGCGACGATCCGATGCTGAAGGTGGCGATGGAGCTGGAGAAGATCGCGCTCAGCGACCAGTACTTCATCGACCGCAAGCTCTACCCGAACGTCGACTTCTATTCGGGCATCACGCTGAAGGCGATGGGCTTCCCGGTCTCGATGTTCACCGTGCTGTTCGCGGTCGCCCGCACCGTCGGCTGGATCAGCCAGTGGAGCGAGATGATCGAGGATCCGCAGCAGAAGATCGGCCGTCCGCGCCAGCTCTACACCGGCGTCACCCGTCGCGACTACGTCGCGATCAAGGATCGCAAGTAACTTCGGACGAAAGTGTCCAACGAAACGGCGCCATCGCAAGATGGCGCCGTTTTTGTTTGTGCATGCGCTTGTAGGGTGGGCAAAGCGAAGCGTGCCCACCGCCTGTCCGCGACCGGTACGAAGTCGTGGGCACGCTTCGCTTTGCCCACCCTACGAGACCGATTGTGCCGCTCCACGCTTGCTGCCGCGCACAACAACAAATCCAGGCATCGCGCCGCCGAACGCTTGACAGTCGAAACCCTCCGCGCGCATTCTTACACTAAGTAAGAATGACCACAGGGATGGAAATGCCGGAGCAGCCGAGAAGTCGGCGGCAGACGCGCGCTGCCATTTTGACTCATCTGCTTCAGTCGGGCGGCTCGTTTCGTCCGCCTCTGGCCAAGGCCGTGCGCCTGTCCGAGGCGAGCCTGTCGCGCATCCTGTTCGACCTGAAGGCCGAAGGCCTGATCGAGGAAGTGCGGCGCCCTGCCCCTTACGTCGGCGGCCCGACCGGCCTCGTGTTGCTCGATGGCTCGGTCGCCCTCGCAGCCTTCGAGCTGACCGCTCAGCACCTCAGCGTCGGCGTCGGCGGCCTGTCAGGCGAACTGCACTACACCGAGCGTGTGCAGCTACCGAAGACGCCAACCGTCGAGACCGTCGGCCGGGCGTTTCGCGAAGCCATGACATTGCTGCGCGACTGGACGCGGCGCCGCCGGGTTACCCTGTCCCAGATCGGCGTCTCCATTCCCGGCCTCGGCCGTCTCAGCATATCGGCCAATCCGATCATCCCCTGCGATGTCGGTCGCATCAGCGACATGTTCGGCGAGATGTTCGCCGACGTGCCGCTCGAGTTCACCAATTCAGTCGTCGCGCACGCCACCTTTCACCGCTGTCGCACGGACAATTATCCGTTCAGCGACACCCATCTGTTCGTCTTCGTCAGCCAGGGCGTTGCCGGCGCCTGGATGGACGATCCAACCGAGGCCGACAACCTTCAGCCGGTCGAGCTCGGCCACATGGTGTTCGGTCCCGACGGGCCACGTTGTCGCTGCGGCCACCATGGCTGCGTCGAGGCGTACACGTCGCTTCCCGCCCTTGCCGAGCTTCTCGGCGTTGCCGAAGCCGAATTGCTCCAGCTCGGCAGCGAATGGGTGAACACGATCCCGCTCGCCTCGCGCGTGCGCCAGGAGCTGCGCCGGCGCTTGTTCCGGCTCGGCCTTGCGATCGGCAACACGCTGAACGTGAAGCCGTGCGGTGGCGTCGCGATCAGCGGCTGGCCGTCGCTTCTCGCCGACGACGATCGCAACGCCGTGGTCGACGGAATTGACGCGTGCCTGCTGGGCGGCCGCAAATTGGCGCAGGTGTCCCTCGCCTTCGTGCCGCCGTCGACGGGCAACGATCCGCAGGCCGCACTTGCCTTCGCCGCCTTTTGTCTCGCCAGCCGCGGCGGCATGCCCGCCGCATCGACGGAGGCGGCCTGACATGCGCTGAGCCTGCACGGCCCATACGCGCCGAGATTTCACACCGGGAGGAACTGCCATGCCGATCACAACAACAAGGCGTCGTCTGCTCGCTGGATCCGTTGCCACGCTCGCACTGCCGGCATTTGCCCGCGCGCAAGGCGCGGCCAAGCCGCGCCTGACCGTGATCTCGCAATGGTCCGCGGGCAGCGATGGCGCGGCGATCACCGCGCTCGGCAAGAAATTCGAGGAGAAAGGCGGCGTCTGGCAGCATTCGCCCGTGCCCGGGTTCACAACCGAGATGATGAACAAGCTGCGGGCGCAGATCATGGCCGGCGATCCGCCGGCCTGTTCGCAACTCAAGGGCCCCGAGATTGCGGCCTGGTCGAAGATTGCCCCGACCGTCGACCTCGATGCCCTTGTCGCTGCCGCCGGTTACGAAAAGGTCGTCGCTCCAGACCTTGCGAAATTGCACAAGCCGGGCGGCAAGTGGATTGCACTGCCGTTGCAGATCTACAGCACCAACATGCTGTTTCTCTCCAAGCGCGCGATGGACAAGGCCAAGGCCGACAAGATTCCCGTCACGTGGGCGGAGTTCAACGACCTCGCTGAAAAGATGAAGGCGGGCGGTGTCGCCTATCCCATCGCCAACGGCGGGACCCGCCCGGACGACGGGCAAAAGTTCGAGGCCGCCTTGGCGGGCATCAGTCCGCTCGCTTACCGCGCCGCCATCATGAACCTCGAGAAGAAGGCTCTCGAGGGTCCCGAGATCAACGCTGCGTTCGCGCAAGTGCGCAAGATCGCCGACTGGATGGATCCCAATGTCGGCGCCCAGCACTTCTCGACCAATTTGAAGCGCTTCGTCGACGGCGACATGGGCATGATGATCATGGGCGGCTGGGCGCAAGGCGTCTTGCGCAACGCCGGTTTCAAGTTCGAGGACTTCGTGATTGCGCCGGGCCCCAGCGACAACGGCAAGCCTGTCTTCCTGTTGAATGCCGATGCCTTCATCTTCTGGCAGCGCAAGGAGGCGGATTTGCAAGCCGGCCAAACGCTGATGGCCCAGCTCGTCATGGATCCGGCGATCCAGACCATGTACTCGCAGATCACGGGATCAATCCCCGTGCGTACCGATGTCGATCTGTCCGGTGAAGGCTGGTCGGATGGTCAACGCCGGACCGGCGCGGCTTTGAAGGAGGCTATCGCCAGCAATCAGGCAGTCCTGAGCCTCGCGCACAATATGGCGCAGGAAAACGGTATCACCGCCGCGATGATCGACGTCATCACGGAGTACGTGAAGAACAAGACGATCAAGCCCGAGCAGGCGGCCACGCGCCTCGCCGAGGCCGTCGAGGGCTCACGTTGAGCAATGCCGCCGCGATGAGACCGGGCCGGTCGGCGCTCCCTGAATGGGTGCGCCGGCTGCCCGAATATCTGATGATCTGGGTGCCGCTGCTGCTCTCCGCCGCGCACCTCGTCTCGTTCTCGCTGTGGACGATCTGGATCTCGTTCACGCCATCCACCCTCGTTCCGGTCTCGGGCTGGGTGGGATTGCGCAACTACTCGGCGGTCGCGGCATCGCGGAACTGGCAGATCGCCTTCGATAATCTGCTGCTGTTCGGCATCTGTTTCGTGGTGTTGAGCGCGGCGACCGGCCTCGTCCTTGCGATCCTGCTCGACCAGCGCATTCGCGGCGAGAACGTGCTGCGATCCGTCTTCCTCTACCCGCTCGCGGTGTCGTTCGTGGTCACCGGCACGGTCTGGAGCTGGCTGCTCAATCCTGGCCTTGGAATCCAGAAGCTCGTCCACGACCTCGGCTGGACCTCCTTCAAGTTCGACTGGCTGATCGACCGCGACATGGCGATCTGGACCATCGTCATCGCCGCGATCTGGCAATCCTCCGGCTTTGCCATGGCGCTGTTCCTTGCCGGCCTCAGGTCCGTCGACGGCGACATCGTCAAGGCCGCGCAGATCGACGGCGCCGGACCAGTCAGGATGTACCGGCGCATCATTCTGCCCTCGCTTTGGCCGATCACCGTCACCGTCGTCGTGATCCAGCTGCAGTTCGCGATTTCGACGTTCGATCTCGTCCGCGCGCTTACCAACGGCGGGCCGGGTATAGCGACCCAGCTGCCCGCCCTCGTCGTCTACGACCTGATGTTCCAGCGCAGCCTGCTCGGCCGAGGCGCGGCGGCGGCGGTGCTCATGTTGCTCATTCTTCTCGCGGTCCTGTTGCCCTATGCAGCGTGGCGATATCTCCAGCGGCGGCGGGCGACCCATGCGTGAGCGAGGCTTCGCACCAAGCCGGATCCTGATCTACCTCGTCGTCCTGCTGATCGCCGCGGCCTGGCTCGCGCCGCTGGCCGTCGTCGTCCTGAACTCGCTCCGCACCAACGAGGAGATCGCGCAAGGTTCGATGATCGGCTGGCCGCAACATCTGGCCTGGGGCAACTACACCGCGGCCTGGAGCGGCTTTTGCGTCGCCGAGACCTGCGCCGGCATTCGGCCGTACATGCTGAACTCCGCGCTGGTCACGATTCCCGCGACAATCTTCTCGACCTTGCTCGGTGCGGTCGCGGGTTACGCGGTGTCGCTCTGGCGCTTTCGCGGCGACAACTGGATCTACGGAATCGTCACCCTTGGCCTCTTCCTTCCCCAGCAGATGCGCCTGTTGCCCTGGACCATCGTGCTGCGGGACATCGGCCTCATCAACACGCTGGCGGGGCTCGTGCTGATCCACACCATCCAGGGACTGTCCTTCACCACGCTGTTCTGCCGAAACTACTATGTCGCCATTCCCCATGAATTGATCAGGGCCGCGCGGATCGACGGCGCCGGGTTCTTTCGCATTTTCTGGCGCATCATCCTGCCGCTGTCGCCTCCCATCCTGATCGTCACCGTGATCTGGCAGTTCACTCATATCTGGAACGAGTTCCTCTATGGCGTGACGTTCACGAGCGGCCAGCAGCAGCCCGTCACGGCCGCGCTCATCGCGCTATCTGCCGCGGTGGCAGACATCCCGCAGCATGGCGTGCAGAGCGCCGCGGTGATCATCGCAGCGCTCCCCACTTTGTTGATCTATGTCCTCGGCGGCAGATACTTCGTCCGAGGCCTCACCGCCGGGGCCGTGAAATGACGAGGCCATCATGGCAGCACTGAGCATTCGCACCCTGTCGAAGCGCTACGCCAATCTGGAGGTGCTGAAGGGCGTCGATCTCGATATCGAAAGCGGCGAGTTCACGGTGCTGGTCGGGCCATCCGGGTGCGGCAAGTCCACGCTGCTCAACATCGTTGCCGGGCTCGATCATCCGAGCGCAGGGACGGTCGAGATCGGCGGACGCGTGGTCAATGACATCCCGCCCAAGGACCGCGACATCGCCATGGTGTTCCAGTCCTACGCGCTCTATCCGTCGATGACGGTACGTCAGAACATCACCTTCGGCATGGAATGCCGAGGTGTAGCCAAGGCCGAGCAGGAGAAGGCGGTCGCGAACGTGGCGAAGCTGCTGCAGATCGAGCCGTTGCTCGGACGCAAACCTTCGCAGCTCTCCGGCGGCCAGCGCCAGCGCGTGGCGATGGGGCGCGCGCTGGTGCGAGATCCCCTGCTCTTCCTGTTCGACGAGCCGCTGTCCAATCTCGACGCCAAGCTGCGCGTCGAGATGCGGATGGAGATCAAGCGCCTGCACCAGCGCATCGGCGCTACCATCGTCTATGTCACCCACGACCAGATCGAGGCGATGACGATGGCGACGCGGATCGCCGTGATGCATCGCGGCGTGGTGCAGCAGTTCGCCGATCCCGATACGGTGTATCGCTACCCCGCCAATCTGTTCGTGGCGCGCTTCATGGGCTCGCCGCCGATGAACACGATGCCGGCGCGGCTCGAAGCAGATGGCGACGGGCCGACGGTCGTGATCGGGGCAGGACGATCGGACGAGGTTCGCCTTCGTCTGCAGGGCTACGATGCGGCGGCACCCTATCTCGGCCGCGAGCTGGTGTTCGGGATCAGGCCAGAGTGTATTGCCGAGGGGGACCGCGCGTTCTCCGGCGCCGTGAGCGCGCCGGTTGTAATCACCGCGCCGGTTGAGATGGTCGAGCCCACCGGTGCCGAGACCATCGTCCTGCTCCGGCTCGGCGGCGAACCGGCGCAGGCGCGCATCTCGCCGGACGTCCGCCCCACGCCCGGCACCTCTGCGCCCTTCGCGCTCGACACCCGCCGCATTTGCCTGTTCGACCCCGAGACGGAGCGACTGATCGCATGACCAAGACGAACTATGCCGGCCTCGCGGGCCGCGTGGTGCTGATCACCGGTGGCGCCAGCGGCATCGGTGCAGCCTTCGTGCGCGCCTTCGCCACCCAACGCGCCCGTGTGGCGTTTCTCGATATCGATCAGACGGCCGGCAAGGCGCTGGCCGCTGAGGTCGCGGCTTCCTCCGGTACGGCGCCGCTGTTCGTGCCGTGCGACCTCCTAGACATCGACGCCTTGCGCGCCGCCATGGCGCAGGTCCAGCGATCGCTCGGTGACGCCGCCGTCCTCGTCAACAACGCAGCCAATGATCAACGCCAGGTTCTTTCCGAGGTGACGCCCACCGAGTTCGACTGGATGATCGGCGCCAATCTCAAGCACGTTTTCTTCGCAGCGCAAGCGGTGGTGCCGCAGATGCAGGCGCGCGGCGGCGGCTCGATCATCAACATGTCATCGATCGCCTGGATGCGAGGCGCACCGGCGCTGCCGGTCTACGCCGGGGCAAAGGCTGCGATCGTCGGCTTCACCAACTCGCTGGCGCGTTCGGTCGGCCTCGACCGCATTCGCGTCAACGCGATAGCGCCGGGCATGGTCATCACCGAACGCCAGCGCCGGCTGTGGTATCCGGACGAGCAGGTCATCGCCGAGATGCGCTCGCGCCAGGCCGTTCCGGATGCGGTGACGCCCGAGGACATCGCCAACATGGCGCTGTTCCTCGCCTCCGACGAAAGCCAGCGCATCACCAGCCAGTGTTTTCGCGTCGATGGCGGACTTGCGTAGTCTTGTAGGGTGGGCAAAGCGAAGCGTGCCCACCAACTCTTCGTGACTGCGCAAGACATGGTGGGCACGCTGCGCTTTGCCCACCCTACTAAACCGCCTCTTATCACCGGCTCTTGCGCATCGTGGCGAGCACGATGTCGGCGGCGAGCACGCTTGGTGACTTGTTGCCGGTCGACATGATGGTGTCGAGCCGGGCGAACGCCTCGACCTGCTCCCGGCGCAGCGGTGAATCCGTCAGCACCTCGGCGAGCGCCGGCGCCAGCTTCTCCGGCGTGCACTCCTCCTGCAAAAACTCCGGAATCACGTCCTTGCCGATCACGAGATTGGCGAGGATCACGGAGGAGACGCGGATCGCGCGGCGCAGGATGAAGGCCTCGATGGCACCGACGCGATAGGCCGTCACCATCGGAATGCCCGACAATGCAAGCTCCAGCGTCACTGTGCCGGATTTGGCCAGTGCCGCACGCGCGATCCGGAACGCGGTACGCTTCTCGTTCTCGCCGGTCACGATCCTTGGCTTGACCGGCCAGTTCGCGACGCCCTCGCGGATGGTGGCTTCGAGATGCGGCATGGTCGGCAGTACCAGCTCGAACGCACGCCCTTCCGCCTGCAACCGGCCGAGCGTTGCGCCAAACACCTCGAGATGGTGCCTGACCTCGCTGCGACGGCTGCCGGGCAATACCAGCAGCACCGGCGGCTCACTGTCGCGACGCGCCTGCTCCTCTGCGTTTGGCCGCAGCGACGGCAATTGCTCGACCAGGGGATGGCCGACATAGCTGCACGGCGGCCCGCCGAGCTTGCGGTATTCCTCCGGCTCGAAAGGCAGAAGGCCGAGCACATGGTCGACATAGCCGAGCATGGTCCGGGCCCGTCCCGGCCGCCACGCCCAGAGCTGCGGCGAGACGTAGTCGACGACGGGAATGGCCGAATTCGTCGCGCGCACGCGACGGGCGACGCGATGGGTGAAATCGGGGCTGTCGATGATGACGAGCGCGTCCGGCGCGGCCTCCAGCACGGCGTCCGCCGTGTTGCGGATCAACCGCAGGATCTTCGGCAATTGCTGCACCACCGCGGCGAAGCCGACGATCGACAGCTCCTCGATCGGAAACAGAGATTCCAGCCCCTCGCGCGCCATGGTGCGGCCGCCGACGCCGACGAACTCGACGCCGTCGCCGAGGCGCTGCCGCAGCACCTTCATCAAGGCACTGCCGAGCCGGTCGCCCGATTCTTCGGTGGCGATCAGGAAGATCCTGCGCTTGGGATCGCGCGACTGCATCACGCCGGCAGACCGATGACGAAGAGATATTTCGCGTCGGCGAAGGCGATCATCGCCTGCGGCTCGGCGGCGATAGTGTTGCCGGCGATGACGGCAATGCCGGCCAAGCCGGCGGCGGCAACACCTTCGAGCGTGCGCGGGCCGATCGTCGGCAGGTCGAAGCGAAGATCCTGGCCGCTTTTTGGCGCCTTCACCAGCACGCCGCGGCCCATGGCGGCGCGGATGCGCCCCTCCTCGCGCAGCCGCGCAACGCGCGCGAGCAGCGCGTCGGTGCCCTCGATGTCCTCGACCGCCACCACATGGCCGTCGATCACCACCGCGGCCTGGCCGATGTCGAACGGACCGAGCGCCGTCAGCACCGCACGGCCGCGCGCGATGTCGGTCTTGCCGGTATCGCTGGGCCAGGCGCGGCTGATGCAGCCTTCGGGCATCAGCAGATCAGGCGCGACGTCCTTGATGCCGATCATGCGAAAGCCATCCTGCTCGAGGATGCGGCCAACGCCGGACAAGAGATGATCGTCGCCGCCGCGAAAGGCGCGGATGACGTTGCCGAGCAGGCGCAGCGTCTTGACGTCGAACCGGATCTCCGCGAGCGAAGGTCGCACCAGCGTCCCGATGAAGATCAGGTCGCGGCAGCCCTCCTCGCGAAACAGCCGCATGGCGCGACCGAGCTGGCCGACCGAGATCCAGCGGTGGCGGAATTTCTCCACCCGCGCCGGATCGCAGGCCCCGCGAAGGGGAAACAGCACGGGCGTGATGCCGCGGGCGGCGAGCGAGTCGGCGACCGCGAACGGCATTGCGCCGCCGCCGGCGACGATGCCGACCGGCGATGCAATCTCCGACGCCGCCGATGTCATGCCCGCGGCCATCCCAACATCACTTCGTAATAGCGGGAAGACAGAGCGGGCGTTTGCCCTTGCCGATGAAGTCGAGGATCTCGGCGATCGCCGGATCTTCGCCGGCGAGCGGCCTGGACGCCTCTAACCGCTCGGCGAAGGTGCCCGGGCCGTGGAAGAGTTTTTGGTAGAACCCACGCACCGTCGCCAGCCGCTGCTTGGTGAACTTGCGCCGCTTCATGCCGATCAGGTTGAGGCCCTCCAGCACCGCATATTGGCCGTTGACGAGGCCAAACGGGATGATGTCGTCGCGCACGCCACACACGCCGCCAACCATGACCTGCGGGCCGATGCGGGTAAACTGGTGCACGGCGGACAGTCCGCCAATAAAGACGAAGTCGGCAATCTCGCAATGACCGCCGAGCGTTGCCGACGTCGCTAAGATCGCGTCATTGCCGACATGGCAATCGTGGCCGACATGGCTGCAGTTCATGAAATAGCCGCGGTCGCCAACCGTGGTGACCCCGCCGCCGGCGACGGTGCCGGCATTCATGGTCACGGATTCGCGGATGGTGCAGCCCGAGCCGATCTTGAGCTGTGTCAGCTCGCCACGATAGCTGAGCGACTGTGGCGGCGTGCCGAGCGAGGCGAACGGATAGATGGTGCAATCGTCGCCGATCGTGGTCTGCGCGGTGACGTGCACATGTCCGACCAGCTTGCAATTGTTGCCGATCACGACATGCGGGCCGATGATGCAATAGGGTCCGATCTCGGTGCCCTCGCCGATCACGGCGCCGTCCGCGACCCGTGCGGTGGGATCAATCTTGCTCATCAAGCAAATCTTACTCGTCAGGAAGCTCTGATTATGTGTTGAAGTAGCTCAGTTTTCCGGTGGTTAGCGCGACTATGCCCGATCTGTCCAGTGACGTATCATCTCTGCCTGTTTCAAGTACTGGATGAGGCGGCCTTCCCGGTCCGTCAAACATGTTCACACGGAGCTTCAGCACTCGTGGTCAGGGCCTTGGCACTTCTACTCGCACAGCTCGCGGCGGTGCCGATCGTGTCCGAGACGGTCGAGACCGGCGATCGCCGGCCCATCGATCTCGCGACATTCGAATGCCGCGAAATCACTCGCAGCACGGTGCTTCAGCGTGTCTGCTATGATCGCGCTCAGCACGACCTCGTCGTCGCGACTGGCGGCTTCTATGCGCGCTATTGCGGCGTCGCGGCCGAGACAGTCGACCGCCTTCTGGGCGCGCCGTCCATGGGCCAGTTCTTCAACCGGCATATCGGGCGCGAGGCCGCCGGCAGCCGCTACGATTGCAGCGCGTGAGCCCAGTCGCTCGGGGCCGAAGCCGCTCAGTCCGTCAGCATGGCGCCGACATCGGCTTCCGCAACCACCTGCCCGTTGACCTTGGCGTCGCCGTGAAACCACCACATGGCCTTGCGGCGGCCAACCGAGCGCATGTGGTACTCGATGGTGTCGCCGGGCAGCACGGGCTTGCGGAACTTGCACTTGTCGATGGTGAGGAAATAGACCGCCCGCGGCTTCTCGGTGCCTTCGACCGACTTGATGCCGATCACGCCCGCGGTCTGCGCCATCGCCTCGATCATCATGACGCCGGGATAGACCGGACGCTCAGGGAAATGCCCCTGGAAGGCCGGCTCGTTGAAGGTAACGTTCTTGATGCCGATGCCGCTGTAGTCGGCGCGGATGTTGATCACGCGATCGATCAGCAGCATCGGGAAGCGGTGCGGCAGGGTCTGGAGGATGGCATTGATATCCACCAGCTCGAACTTAACAGGTGATTCCGCCGTCATTCCCGTCCCTCGTCCTTCGCATCGGCCTTGCTGTCGCGCACCAGACGCTCCACCGCGATGATCTCCTTGAACCATTGCTTGGTCGGTTTGGCAAAAAAACCACCCCAGCGGCCGCCTGCCGGGATGTCGTCCTTGACGCCGCTCATCGCGGTGACCTGGGCCCCATCTCCGATCTTGAGGTGGTTGTTGATGCCAACCTTGGCTCCCAGCGCCACGTTGTCGCCAATGGTCAGGCTGCCGGCCAGCCCGATCTGAGCCGCAAGCAGGCAGTTCCGGCCGATGGTCACATTGTGGCCGATCTGGACCTGATTGTCGATTTTGGTGCCCTCCCCGATCACGGTGTCGCGCAAGGACCCGCGATCGATGGTGGTGCCGGCGCCGACCTCCACATTGTTCTGGATCAGCACGCGGCCGGTCTGCGGCACCTTCAGGTGGCCCTCGGGGCCGAAGAAGATGAAGCCATAGCCGTCCTGGCCGATCGAGCAGCCGGGATGGATCAGCACGTCGTTGCCGATCAGCGCGCATTGGATGGCAGTACGGGCGCCGACGTTACAATCGCGGCCAATCTTGACCCCGGGACCGATCACCGCCCCGGCGCCGACCACCGTGCCGCTGCCGATCTCAACGTCCGGGCCGATCACCGCCAGGGGATCGACGATCACGCCGTCCTCGAGCCGGGCCGTGGGATCGATGATCGCGGACGGCGCGATGCCGTCATTGCCGACCCAGGATTGCGGCCTGAGCGCATCGCCATGCCATTCCCGCGCGAGCCTGACGAAGGCCCGGAACGGCTGCGCCACCCGCAGCACCGCCACATGCGCGGGCACCCTGGCTTCGAAGCGCGGGCTCACCAGGCACGCGCCGGCCTTGGTCGCCTTGAGCTCGTCGGCGTATTTCAGGTTGTCGAAGAATGCCAAATGCATCGGGCCCGCTTCGTCGAGCGAAGCAAGGCCCGTGATGATTTGACCGCCCCTGCCGGGATCGACCAGCTCCGCCTTGGTCAGCGCGGCAATGTCAGCCAGTGCTGAGGCAGGCGGCTTTGTGAAGAAGATCGGCTGCGCCATTCCACCCCGTCGCGGTCCGGCTTCGGCATGAAGCGGTCAGGCCGCATCATGCCTCATCTGTTGGATTGGCACGATCCCTTTCGGAAACCGGCTCCAGTGATCCGGATCGTGCCGTGCTGTTCGAACTAGAACGTGGTGCCGCCGCCGAACCGGAACTCCTGCGTACGGTCGTACTTGCCCTTGCTGAGCGGCACGGCGTAGTCGAAGCGCAGCGGACCGAACGGCGACTGCCAGATCAGGCCGACACCAACCGACGAACGGACGACCTTGCTGTCGTCATACACGAGGCCGGTACAGGTGCCCGCAGACGACGGATTGACGGTCGAGGGAATGCAGCCCGGCACATTGACTTCGTTGGTCGTGGTCCAGCTGGTCGGTCCCTTATAGTCGTAGAGGCCGCCGGCATCGGCATAAACCGCACCCTTCAGACCCACTTCCTTCGGCAGGAACCAGAACGGCATCTGCAGTTCGACCGATGCGCCCCAGTACTTGGTGCCGCCGAGGGCGTCCTGCGTACCGAAGGGGTTCAAATCGCGCGGGCCGATGCCGTTCGGGGCAAAGCCGCGGACGAGGTTCGAACCCATCTGGAAGTGATCGAGCATGCGCAGATCGCTGCCGATCTTGTTCAGCATGCCGCTCTGCAGGCGGACGAGGCCGACGATGTCCGACACCAGCGGAGTGTAGTACTTCGCATCGATGACCGACTTCAGGTAGGAGACGTCGCCGCCGACGCCGGCGAAGTCCTGACGGAAGTCGACGAGCAGACCATCGCTGGGGTTCTTGTTGTTGTCGAGCGTGTTGTAGGTCAGCGTGTAGCCGAGCGCCGAGGTCAGGGTCTTGCCGTTGGCGAGCTCCCTGCGCACCGGCAGCGAAGCTTCGCCGTCGCTGTAGCAGCCGAGACCATTGGTGGCGCTCAGGTCGATCGGCGGAACCTGCGACGCGGCGAAGGCCGGGCTCGGATTGAAGGCCGACGTACCTAGATTGTTGTTACAGTTCGCCAGGTAGTACGGCAGCGTGATTTCCTGCTGGTAGATCGAGTAGCGCAGCTGCAGCGCCAGATCTTCACGCAGGGAGAAGCCGAGGCGCGGCGAGAAGCCAAGCGTCTTGGTGCCGTAGGAGATGTAGCTGTTGGACAGTTGCTGGCGCTGATAGAGGTCGAGGCCGAGCGCGACGCGGTAGTCGAGCAGATACGGCTCGACAAACGACAGCGAGTAGCCGCGTGCATACTGGCCATAGGTCACCGACGCCTTGGCGAACAGGCCGCGGCCGAGCAGATTGCGCTCGGAGATCGAGACTTCGGCCAGCGCGCCGTCGGTGGTGGAGTAACCGCCCGAGATCGAGAAGTCGCCGGTCGATTTCTCTTCCATGTCGACGATCAGAACCACGCGGTCGCTCGACGAGCCTGGCTCCGTCGTGATCTTCACGCTCTTGAAATAGTCGAGGTTCTTCAGGCGACGCTCGGCACGGTCGACCAGGGCGCGGTTGTAGGCATCTCCTTCCGAGATGTCGAACTCGCGGCGGATCACGTAGTCGCGGGTGCGCGTGTTGCCGCGCAGGTTGATGCGTTCGATATAGGTGCGCGGGCCCTCGTCGATGTTGAACACGACGGAGACGGTGTGCGCCTCGAAGTTGCGGTCGCCGCCGGGCCGGACCACGGCGAAGGCATAGCCGCGGCGGGAGGCCTCGATCTGCATCTCCTCGACCGACTTCTCGACCGACTCGACATTGTAGAGCGAGCCGACATTGACGCGCGAATAGCCGCGCATCGACGCGGGATCGAAGTTCGGAATGCTGGAGCGGAAGTCGATCGCGCCGACGCGGTATTGCGATCCTTCCTCGATCTTGAAGGTGACGTTGAAGCCCTTCTTCTCCGGATCGTATTCGGTGAGCGCAGCCACCACCTGGACGTCGGCGAAACCGTTCTTGAGATAGAAACGGCGGATCAGGTCGCGGTCGGCTTCGACGCGGTCGGGATCGTAGATGTCGCCACTGGCGAGGAAGCTCAGCAGGTTCGATTCACGCGTCTTGATGACGTCCCTGAGGCGGTAGGACGAGAATGCGACGTTGCCGACGAACTCGATCGACTTGACGCCGGTCTTGGCGCCCTCCTCGACCGTAAAGATGAGGTCGACACGGTTGTTCGGCTGCTCGATGATCTCGGGCGTGACGCGCACGTCGTAGCGGCCGGACCGGCGATAGATTTCGGCGATTCGCAGCGTGTCGGACTGCACCATGGCGCGGGAGAAGGTGCCGCGCGCCTTGGACTGGACCTCAGTGGTGAGCTGCTCGTCCTTGATCTTCTTGTTACCCTCGAAGGCGACCCGGCCGATGACCGGGTTTTCGACCACCGAGACGATGATCTGGCCGCCGGCGCCGCGGTTGATCCTGACGTCCTGGAACAGGCCGGTTTCGATCAACGCCTTGAGGCCGTCATCGACGGCGCCTTGATCCAGGCGACCGCCCGGACCCGGCTTGAAATAGGAGCGGATCGTCTCCACCTCGACGCGGCGATTTCCTTCGACGGAAATCGACTGAACGGTCTGAGCGAGCGCAGACGAAGACACAAAAACAGCCCCGACCGGGGCAACCACCGGCGCGCCGAACATGATCAGGGTTGCGAGCAAGCCCCCCCGGAGTCGCAGTCCAAACTTCATCGCGCAACGCGCCCTTATCATTCCGAGCCAGACCCAACCCCAACGCCGGTCTGGAGATTCCCCAAGTCGAGGCCGCTTGTAGCCAATTTCGCCGACGCCGCAAACGGCCGAAAGCGTCGTGATTTCAATTTCATTCCAAGACGTTGCTCAACAGCAACGCCACAAAAAAGCCTCCATCAAGATGCCGCCATCCGCAGGATGTCGTTGTAGGTCGCAAACACCATCAACATCAGTACCAAGCCGAGCCCGATTCGGAACCCCATCTCCTGAGTCCGCTCGGACAAGGGCCGGCCGCGGACCACTTCGGCCGCGTAGAACATAAGGTGGCCGCCATCGAGCAGCGGGATCGGGAACAGGTTCAAAAGGCCGATCGACACCGACAGCACCGCGCACAGGTTGATCACGAACTGGAACCCGGCGCTGGCCGCCTGCCCCGACATCTTCGCGATTCCCAGAACGCCGCTGACTTCGTTGGGATTGCCGTTTCCGACGAACAGCGAGCCCAGGAACTTGAACGTGCTGGTGATGATGAACCAGACCTGCTCGACCCCGATCTTGAGCGCCTCGCCGACGCCCACCGGGGCGGTCGAGGCCTCGCCGGCCTGCGACTTGTGCTCGACGCCGAGCACACCGAGACGGTGGCTGTTGCCGAACGGATCCTTGCGCTCGAGCAGCGCCGGCGTTGCGGTCAGCGAGACGATGGTCCCGTCCCGCTTCACCTGGAAGGCAAGGGCCGAACCCGCATTCATCGCAACGATTCGCTGCATGTCGGCAAAGCTCTCGATCGGCTTGCCGTCGATCTGGACGACGACGTCCCCGATCTTGAAGCCGGCCGCCGCCGCGGCGCCGTCGGCGACGACGCCGTCAACGCGCGCGATCGTGCTGGGCTTGCCGTAGTAGAGCGCCATGCCCGCGAAGATCAGCGCGCCCAGGATGAAATTGGCGATCGGGCCGGCCGCGACGATCGCGGCGCGCGGCCCGACCTTCTTGTGGTGGAAGCTGCCGGCGCGCTCCTCGGTCGTCATGGCCGCAAGCGTCTGGGCCGACGGGGTCGAGGCCTCGCTCTCGTCGCCGAAGAACTTGACGTAGCCGCCGAGCGGGATTGCCGAGATCTTCCAGCGGGTGCCGTGGCGGTCGTTGAAACCGACCAGCTCAGGTCCGAAACCGAGCGAAAAAGTTAGCACGCGAACGCCCGCCCAGCGCGCGACCAGAAAGTGGCCGAGCTCATGGAAGAACACGACGATGGTCAGGACGAACAGGAAGGGAACCGCGTAGCCGAGGAGCCCATGGCTCAACGTATTGAAACTATGGACAAAAAAGTCGATCATCGAATTCCCTCATCCAGCGCCGCAAGGCCCTGGCCGCGAACCATCTAGGATGCCTTTAAGGCAATTTGAGGCAATAGGGCGGCAGCCCTATTTCGAGCAACATGGTCAACAGAGATTGCATCGTCGGCGGACGTCAGGGGCGCCTGGTTCCCGCTGCGGATCCAGTCGTCCAGGGTCGCCTCCACCAGCCGGGCGATCGCGCCGAACCGGATCTTGCCGGCGATGAACGCGGCGACCGCAACCTCGTTGGCCGCGTTGTAAACGGTGGTCGCCCCCTTCCCGGTCCGGAGCGAATCGAAAGCCAGCCGAAGCCCGGGGAAGCGCTCGAAATCGGGCGCCTCGAAGGTCAGCTGGCCGATCTTGGCGAGGTCCAGCTTGGCCGCCGGCCCCTTGATGCGATCGGGCCAGCCAAGGCAGTGCGCGATCGGGGTGCGCATGTCGGGCGCGCCGAGCTGGGCCACCACCGAGCAGTCGGAAAACTCGACCATGCCGTGGATGATCGACTGCGGATGAACGAGCACGTCGATCTCGTCGGGCGTGAGCGCGAACAGATAGGACGCCTCGATCACCTCGAGCCCCTTGTTCATCATCGAGGCGGAATCGATCGTGATCTTCTGGCCCATGCTCCAGTTCGGATGCTTCAGGGCCTGCGCGAGGGTCGCCTGCTCGATATCCGCCGGCTTCCAGGTCCGGAACGGGCCGCCCGAGGCCGTGATGATGACGCGGACGAGCTCATCGCGATTGCCTGAAGCGAGCGCCTGGAACAGCGCATTGTGCTCGGAATCGGCCGGCAGGATGCAGGCCCCGGCCTTGGCCGCACGCTGCATGAAGAAATCACCGGCGCAGACCAGACATTCCTTGTTGGCCAGCGCCACATGCGCGCCGCGATCGACCGCTGCCAGTGCCGGCTTCAATCCGGCGGCGCCGCTCACGGCCGCCATCACCCAATCGGCCGGACGCGCGCCGGCTTCGATCACCGCGCTTTCACCGGCGCCGCATTCCGTGCTCGTTCCCGCGAGCGCGGACTTGAGCTCGGCGAGCTTGGAGGTGTCGGCGATTGCGACGTAGCGCGCGGAAAATTCCTTCGCGAGCTTCGCTAGCGCTTCGACGTTGCTGTTCGCCGTCAAGGCCTCGACGCGGTAACGCTCGGGCGAGGCGCGCAGCAGATCCATCGTGCTGTCGCCGATCGAACCGGTGGCGCCGAGAACCGAGACGCTGCGGACGTCGGACGCAGCAAGCCTGTTATTACGCAATGGGACTGCGCTCATATCCTCACCAAACCATAAGACCGCTTCCGGCGCTATGCACACCATGGCGGAGAAAGCCGATAATCCATGCCGCCAGGATGGCGGCGACAAAGCCGTCCAGGCGGTCCATAAGCCCGCCATGGCCGGGAATTAAGTGACTGGAATCCTTGACGCCGAAGCGCCGCTTCACTGCGGATTCGAACAGATCGCCGAGCGCCGATACCACCGAGAGGATGGCGCTGACGAGCAGCAATGGCGCCATCTTTCCGAGCCCGCAAGCCGCAAAGCCGACCGCAACCAGGAGGCTTGCGACAAAGCCGCCGATCGCGCCCGCCCAGGTCTTCTTGGGGCTCACGCGCGGCCATAGCTTCGGTCCGCCGATGCTGCGGCCGGCGAAATAGCCGCCGATATCGGTTGCCCACACCACCAGCAGCACGAACATCAATGCCGAGAAGCCGTTGACGAGATCCTTCCGGAGCAGGATTGAGGCGAGTAGCGCCGCCGCCGCATACGCGAACCCGGTCGCGGCCCAAATGAATTTGCCGCGCGCCATCAGCGTCACGATCGCGCCGCCGATGAGGCCGACGATGACGGAGGTCTTGAGCCCGCCAAAAGCGACAGCGGCCCCCATCATCGCGATGACCACCGTCCCTGCCCCGGTCAGCGCGGCCGATCCCGCGCCCACCACCGTCAGCCATTCTGCGAATAGTCCGATCGAGACGAGGGTGACGAGCAACACCCACAGCCAGCCGCCGGCATAAGCGATCGCAATGGTCAGCGGCGCCAGCACCAGCGCTGCGAGGACTCGCATCACGAGATTGCTCGGGGCAGGCTTGGCGCCCGCCGGTGCGGCGTCTTGTTCGCTCACGAGGCGGTTTTCGCGACCAGGCCGCCGAAACGGCGCTCGCGCCTGGCGAATTCGGCGATCGCGCTTTCCAGCGCCGCCTTGTCGAAATCGGGCCAGTGGATCGGCACGAACACGAGTTCGCTATAGGCGGCCTGCCACATCAGGAAATTGGACAGGCGCTGCTCGCCGCTGGTGCGGATGATGAGGTCGGGATCCGGAATATCAGGCGCATCGAGATGCGCGCCGAGCGTCTCGGCGTCGATCGAATCAGGGTCGCGCCTCCCCTCCGCGACCTCGCGGGCAAGCTTCTGCGCCGCCTTCGCGATCTCCTGCCGCGAGCCGTAGTTGAAGGCGACGACGAGCGTGAGGCGCGTGTTGTCGCGCGTCAGCTCTTCGGCCTCGTTCAAAAGCGCGCAGATGTCGCCCTCCAGCCCTTCGCGCTCGCCGATGATGCGGACCTTGACGCCGTCACGATGCAGGCTCGCCAGGTCGTTACGGATGAAGCGGCGGAGCAGACCAAAGAGATCGCCGATTTCGCTCGCCGGGCGCGACCAGTTCTCCGAAGAGAAGGAGAAGATGGTGAGATAGCGGATGCCGAGCTCGTGCGAGGCACGCACGACGCGGCGCAGAGCCTCGACGCCGCGGCGATGCCCCTCCGCACGCGGCAGACCGCGCGCGGCCGCCCAGCGCCCGTTGCCATCCATGATGATGGCGACATGCGCGGGCGCCTCGGACCGATCTGGTCCTTCCGTTGCGGGCGCGGCGGCGTTGGACATGAAGGCGATGCCTTAAACGGTGAGGACTTCTTTTTCCTTGGCGGCCAGCAGCTGGTCGATTTCGGCGATCGTGCTGTCGGTCGCCTTCTGCACCTCGTCGGCGTGGCGCTTCTGGTCGTCCTCCGACATCTCGTGGTTCTTCTCGAGCTTCTTGAGGACGTCGAGACCGTCGCGGCGGACGTGGCGCGCGGCGACCTTGGCGGCTTCCGCATATTTATGCGCGACCTTCACCAGCTCCTTGCGCCGCTCCTCGTTGAGCTCGGGGATGCGCAGACGCAGCACCTGGCCCTCGGTCGCGGGCGACAGGCCGAGATTGGAATCGACGATCGCCTTCTCCACCGCCTTGACCATCGACTTGTCCCAGACCTGGACCGAGATCAGGCGCGGCTCCGGCACGCTGACGGTGGCGAGCTGGTTCAGCGGCATGTGACTGCCGTAAGCGTCGACCTGCACCGGATCGAGCATCGAGGCGGAGGCGCGCCCCGTCCGCAGGCCGCCGAGCTCGTGCTTGAGGGAGGCGACGGCGCCCTGCATGCGGCGCTTCACTTCGTTGAGGTCGAAATTTTCCGTGGGCATCACGTTTCTCCTTCAAAATCCCGGCGGCTGCTCGGCGCCCTTCCCTCGGGCGCGCCAGACGAGCCGTCAGCCGGCGACGATGGTTCCGTGGCCGACGCCGCGCAGAATCGCGCCGATCGACCCCGGCTCCGCGATCGAGAATACGATGATAGGCAGCGACGTCTCGCGGGCAAGCGCGAAGGCGGTCGCATCCATCACCTTGTAGCCACCCTCGATCGCCTGCGAATGGGTCAGCCGGTCAAACCGCGTGGCGGACGGATCCTTCTTCGGATCGGCCGAGTAGACGCCGTCGACATTAGTCGCCTTCAGCACCGCCTGGGCGCCGATCTCGGCGGCGCGCAACACCGCGGTTGTATCGGTGGTGAAGAACGGATTGCCGGTGCCGCCGCCAAGCAGCACGATGCGGCCTTCGGCGAGATATTTGTGCGCCGCAGTGCGGGTGAACAGCTCGGAAATCTCGGGCATAAGGAAGGCCGACAGCGTGCGCGCCGGCGTGCCCTTCCGCTCGATCGCCGCTTCTAGGGCGAGGCAGTTCATCATGGTGGCGAGCATGCCCATGGTGTCGCCGGTCGGGCGCGACACGCCGCGGGCCGAGACCTCGACGCCGCGCACGATATTGCCGCCGCCGATCACGACCGCAACCTCGGTGCCGAGCTTGCGGGCCGCGATCAGGTCGTCCGCAACCCGGTCGACTGTCGGCTGATCGATGCCAAAGCCTTGCTGTCCCGCGAGATATTCGCCGGACAGCTTGATCACGACGCGACGATAGACCGGATCAGTCATGAGCACTTTTCCTTGTCCGGGCGCCGCTTCCGGCGGCACGCCGGAAGGAACGTTCCGGCGCTTACTTCTTGCCGCTGGCCGCGGCGACCTCGGCTGCGAAGTCGCTTTCCTGCTTCTCGATTCCCTCACCGAGAGCATAGCGCACAAAGCCCGCGATCTTTACAGCGCCGCCGACCTTGCCCTCGGCCTCCTTCACCGCCTGCGCCACCGACTTGCCGGTGTCGTGGATGAAGGCCTGCTCGAGCAAACAGACTTCCTTGTAGTAGGTCTTGAGGCCGGACTCGACGATCTTCTCGATCACGTTCTCGGGCTTGCCCTGCTGGCGATATTTGTCGGCGAGCACGTCCTTCTCGCGCTTGACGACCGCCGGATCGAGGCCGGACGGACCGAGCGCCAGCGGGTTGGCGGCAGCGACATGCATCGCGATCTGGCGGCCGAGGGCTGCGAGCTCGTCGGCCTTGCCGGGCGATTCCAGCGCCACGATCACGCCCATCTTGCCGGCGCCGTCGACGACGGCACCGTGGACGTAATGCGCCACGACGCCCTGGCTCACCTCGAGCGAAGCTGCGCGGCGCAGCGTCATGTTCTCGCCGATGGTGGCGATCGCGTCATTGATCGCGGCTTCGACCGTGACCTCACCGACCTTGGCGGCCTTGATCTTCTCGACATCGGCGCCGGCGTCGAATGCGACCTGGGCGACCAGCTTGACCAGGCCCTGGAATTGACCGTTGCGCGCGACGAAGTCGGTCTCGGAGTTGACCTCGACCACGACGCCCTTGGTGCCCTTGGTGAGCGCGCCGATCAGACCCTCGGCCGCAACGCGGCCCGACTTCTTGGCGGCCTTGGACAGCCCCTTCTTGCGCAGCCAATCCTGCGCCGCTTCCATGTTGCCGTCGTTCTCGGTCAGCGCGGCCTTGCAGTCCATCATGCCCGCGCCGGTCGACTCGCGCAGGTCCTTGACCATCGCAGCTGTGATCGTTGCCATCGTTGAAAATCCTTTGTGCCTGCCGGTTCGCCGCGGCGCGGCCTGATCGCCTCGCCGCGGTCCATCTCAGGGATTCGCGTCAACTGAAATGGTGGCCGGATCCTATCCGGCCAACCCATCGCTCTTTTTGACTATTCCGCTTCCGCGGTCAGCGCCTTGGCCTTGGCCACCCAGGCATCCGCACGGCTCGGCAGACCGACTTCTTCGCCGATCTTGTGCGCGGTGTCGTGGTCGAGCTCGGCGAGCTGCCAGTAGTGGAAGATGCCGAGGTCGTTGAACTTCTTCTCGATCGCACCCGACACGCCCGGGAGCTTCTTGAGATCGTCGGCGGTGCCGCGCGGACCTGCAAGGCCCTGGAAGCCGCTCGACGAGGCCGCCGGCAGCTCTTCAGCAAGCGGACGGGCGGACGCGCCGACGTCGATGCCCGAATCACCCTGGGCGCGGGAGATGCCGTCGATCGCGGCGCGCGCGATCAGGTCGCAATAAAGCGCGATCGCACGGCCGGCGTCGTCATTGCCCGGCACCACATAGGTGATGCCCTTGGGGTCCGAATTGGTGTCGACGATCGCGGCGACCGGGATGTTGAGGCGCTGGGCCTCCTGGATCGCGATGTCTTCCTTGTTGGTGTCGATGACGAAGATCAGGTCGGGCAGACCGCCCATGTCCTTGATGCCGCCGAGCGAGCGGTCGAGCTTGTCGCGCTCGCGCTGAAGCGTCAGGCGCTCCTTCTTGGTGTAGGAGCTGGCATCGCCGCCGGCCAGCACGTCGTCGAGGTGACGCAGGCGCTTGATCGAGGCCGAGATCGTCTTCCAGTTGGTCAGCGTGCCGCCGAGCCAGCGCGAATTGACGAAATACTGCGCGCAGCGCTTGGCAGCGTCCGCGACGCCGTCCTGCGCCTGGCGCTTGGTGCCGACGAACAGGATACGGCCGCCCTTGGCGACGGTGTCGCTGACCGCCTGCAAGGCCGTGTGCAGCATCGGCACGGTCTGCGCGAGGTCGACGATGTGAATGTTGTTGCGAGCGCCGAAAATGAACGGAGCCATTTTCGGATTCCAGCGGTGAGACTGGTGACCAAAGTGCACGCCAGCTTCAAGCAGCTGACGCATAGTGAAATCGGGTATTGCCATCGTTCTAATTCTCCGGTTGGTTCCTCCGGAAACGTGTGAGCAAAACGGAGCGTTCTCGCCCCGGCTGCCACCGGACGGCCTTGTGAGCCATGTTTCCGTGTGAGATGGCGCGCTGTATAGCGCCATTTCGGCCAGAAGCAAGGAAATAAGGGCCTTTCGGGGGCGGTATTCGCCTCCGGGAGGCCTTTCATGGCGGGCGGGCCGTCCCCTAGCACTTCGGCTGGTTCGGCGGACATTTCTTCGCCGCAGGCGGCGGCGCTGCGGGACGCGGCGGAGGCGCTGCCGGGCGCGGCGGGGGTGGTGGTGCGACCGCCATCCGGGGCGGTGGCGGGGGAGCCGGCCGAGCGACCGGCGACGGTGGCGCTGCACGCGCCATTGGGGGCGGTGCGGGCCGGGCAATGGGCGGTGGTGGTGCCGGGCGCGCTACGGCCACGGGCGGAGGCGCAGCCCTTTGCGGCGGAGGTGGTGCGACCCGAGGCGGTGGCGGCGGGGTCGGTCTCGCCAGAGCTTGTGGATGGGCTGGGGGCGCAACGGGCTTGGCGGCCTGCGGCGGCGCAGCGGGCCGCTGACCTTGAACCCTGGACGGCTCCCGTGCTGCCACGGGCGGCGGTGGAGGTGCCACCGGCTTGACCGTGTTCGGGACGGCCGGTTTGCCCGCAGCCGCGCTCGGCGGCGGCAAACCGCCCGGCTGCGGGCCGGTCGGCCTGCCGCGCGGGTCAGTCGCGGACGGAGGCGATGCCGCAGGCTTGGGCAGCCCAGCGGACGGGGTCGTCCCTCCGGAAGCCGGCGGCTGGTTGGGCGCCGTAGCGGTTGCCGCGTTCGGCTGCGCCGGGGGGATATTGCCGGCGGGCGACGGGGTAGTCGCAACGGGTTTGCCATGGGATGGGGCGGCGCCGGGCGCGCCCCCTGCCCGTGCTGGGGGCGGCGGTCCGCCAGGCGTCCCGGGCACCGGCAGCGTATTGGCCTGCGGCAGCGTATTGGCCTGCGGCAGCTTGGCCGGTGCCGCTGCTTGCGGGGTCGCAGCAGCGTTGCCAGCCGGGACCGTCGCGGTCGGACTCGGCGTGCCGTTCGGCGTGACAACGCCGGGCACCACCCCTGCCCCGGCGGCTGGAGCGCCAGGAGTGCCAGGTGCCGGCAAGGTATTGGCCTGCGGCGGCTTTGCGCCCGCCGGCGGCGGCGCTGTCGTGAGAGGAGCGACATTGGCCGGAGGCGGTGCCGCGGGACCGGGCCTTGCCGTCGGCTGGATGGTTGCGCTCGGCGGCATCGGCGCCTTGCCCTGCTGGATCAGCGCGGCTCGCTGTACGACCGCCTGCGGCACGGCGGGTCCGGCCGGGTTGGCACGGCCGGCGACCGCGGGCGCCAGATTGCCCAGCGCGGGCCCTGCGCCCGTCGGCGGAGCCGGCGGGCGGTTGATCACGGTGTTGATGACCGTCGTATTGTGGATGTTCTGATAGATGATGTTGTTCGGCGGCGGCGCGACATAGACCGGCGGCCTGACGAACACCGGGATCGGCACGAACACCGGCTGCGGCAGCACGAACAGGCCGACCACCGGCAGCGGCGGCGGCAGCACGATGAAATCCGGCGGCGGCGGCGGCAGATAATAGACCGGCGGCGGCGGTGGCGGCACGAAGCCGAAATCGGGGTCGCTGAAATACAGCACCGGGCGATCGACATAGACCACCTCCTCCGGCGGCGGTGGCGGCACGTCGTAGTCGATCATCGCAAAGGTCGGCGGCGGCTCGGCCGGTGCGGTGAGAATCGCGAGGCGCCGGCGTGCATCGGCCGCGTGCGGCCCGCGCGGATAGCGGCGCAGATACGACCAATAGGCCTCCGGCGTGTCGTTCCGGTAGGTGCGCCGCCAGGTGATCGCCTCGCGGCGCGCCGCGACGATCGCCATCACGCGCTTCGACAAGGGATCACCGGGATAGGCCGCGAGGAATTCCTCATAGGCCGGCAGCGTGTCGCGCTCGAGCGCGGCGGCATAGGCATCCTGCACGCCGAGATCTCGGATCGGCTTGCTCCTGATCGCGGCGACCTGGTCGGGCGCGGTCTCCGGCGGCGGCGCGTCGGGCGCCCGCTCGAAGAACGAAAACGGGGCTGTGATCTTCTGCTCGTTCCAGGGCACTTGCGCACCCTTCGAGGCCTCGTTGACGCGCAGGCGGACGCGGTCGAACACCTCAGGCAGCGGCAGGCCGCCGGTGCGGATCATCTCGGCCAGCGACTGGGCGTAAATGCCGTAGGGGCCCGGCTCCTCCGGCGCCACCGTGCCGGGCGCCGCGTTGAAGGCGATCAGCATGTTCGGATCAGGTTCGACCAGCGCCAGGCCGCTGGCGATCGGCTGGCCGCCCTCGATGAAGGGCTGCGCGCGGGCAGCATCGAGCACGACGATGTTGGCCTTGAGCGGAATAGCGGCAAGCTGCCGCGCATAGTCGCTGATGCGCAAGGCCTCGGTCGGGATGTCGGTATCGCGGGTGATGTTGGAATCGACTGGGATGAAATAGTTCTCGCCGGCGAGTTGCACGCCGTAGCCGGCCAGATAGACCATCGCGACGGTGCCTGGTCCCGACGCCTGCGCCTTCTGGACGAAATCGCGAAAACTCTTGCGCAGCGTGTCGCCGTCGAGGTCGCGCGCGCCGACCACGTCGAAGCCCGCCGCCTGCAGCGTCTGGGCGATCAGGCCGGCATCGTTCGCGGTGCTCGCCAGCGGCGACTTGGCGTAGGCACCATTGCCGACCACGAGCGCGATGCGCTTCTCCTGCTGCTGGGCGCCCGCTGGTCCCGGCGCGCCCGCGGCAAGCGCCACGATCGGCAGGAGAAGGCAGATGAAGAGTTTGAGCGTCCCACGCATGGCTTGCTTGCCCGCTAGTGTCGTTGAGGTGCCGCGCGCATCCAGGCGCGCAGCCGGCTGAATGGTGCTTGAACGAAAGCTTGAATAACGAAAGGCTTGAATTATGAAAGGCTTGGATTGAGGCGGTGGCGTGGCCAGATCGTTCCGGCCGTCAGCCCCAGGCCAGCCTCGCTGCCCTGCGGCACCCCGCTCCGTCCTCGTTCATCCCTGCGCAATCAGGTCGACCGTCCCCGTCTTGAGCCGGTAGATGCCGCCCAGGACATTCAGCTTGCCCTGCTCCACGGCCGCATTGAGGATCGGCGCCGCCGACTTCAGCTTCGCGACGTTATCGATCACGTTCTGCCGAATCGCCTGGTCGAGCACCTCCCCGCCCTGCTGCATGGCCGCCTTGGCGGCAGGCGCGATCGCATCCACGAGCGCGGGGATGTGGCCGGGCGGCGACGTGTTGTCCTTGATCGCCTTCAGCGTCGCATCGACGGCGCCGCAAGCGTCGTGGCCGAGAACGAGGATCAGCGGCGCGCCCAGCACGGCGACCGCATATTCCATGCTGGCAATGGTCTCGACGCCGGCGAAATTTCCGGCGACGCGGCAGACGAACAGATCGCCGCGGCCGGTGTCGAAGGCATATTCCGGCGCGATGCGTGAATCGGCGCAGCTCAGCACCGCCGCGAACGGGTTCTGCCCGCCGGCCAGCGCCTCGCGCTCGTGCTTGAAATCGTGCCGCCGCGACACGCCCTGGACATAGCGCGCATTGCCCTCCGTCAGACGCTTCAAGGCGGCATCCGGCGAGAGCACGTTCTGCGGCTTGGGCGGCGCCTTCGCCTCCTTGGCAAGGGCCCTGCCAGTGAAGGCGAGGCCGAGCGCAGAGGCCGCAAGCAGCATCGCGGACCGCCGCGAGGGGACGAACCCGTCATGTCGAGATTCAGAGCACTTGTGGCACATCTCTCATCTCCTCCCGGCGCGATCGAAGCCGTCGCCGCGAATACGCGACGACGCCGCGATCATAGCCGCGATGACGTGACGAAACCACAACATCTGCCGCCCGAACCCGCGGCCTTCACGGGGGTGCGTCCGCGGCGCGCGATCATAGCTGCTGCACGTCCACCACGCCCGCGACCGCCTTGATCGCGCCGGCGATCTGCGGCGAGACCTTGAAGCGGCCGGGCAGCTTCATCTCGACTTCGGTCTCGAGGTCGAGCATCATCACCAGTGAGACCTCGCCATCGCCGTTCGAGCGTGGTGCGATGCCCGGACTGCCGATCTTTGGCGCGGCGCCATTCGATGCGGCCATGTCGGGGCTGGCCAACCGCTTGGCAATCGACTCCAGCGGCTTGGTGTCGCGCACAAAGATGCGCAGCCCCTTCTGCGTCTTGGCGGCGGCATCATCCAGCGGCTCCGCATGCAGCACGCGGGCGCGCACGTCCTCGCCCTGGAGCTCGGCCCCGAGCTGCAGCAGCACGGCGGCGCCCGGCTCCAGCACATCGCGATATTGCGCGAGGCCTTCGGAGAACAGCACCGCCTCGAAATGGCCGGTCGGATCAGACAGGCCCATGATGCCCATCTTGTTGCCGGTCTTGGTGCGCCGTTCCATGCGCGACACCACGGTGGCCGCGACCTTGCCGGCGGTGGCGCCGGTCTTCACGGCGCGCGAGAATTCGGCCCAGCTCTGCACCCGCAGGCGCTTCAGCACTGTGGCGTAATCGTCGAGCGGATGTCCCGACAGGAAGAATCCGATCGCATCATATTCGCGGCGCAGCTTTTCGGCCGGCAGCCACGGCTCGATCTGCGGCAGCATGATGGTCGGTGCATCCGCCGACATCCCGAACATGTCGTTCTGGCCGATGGTCTCGGCCTGATGCGCGCGCTGGCAGGCGGCGAGGATCGAGTCCGCGCCGGCGAAGACGCGGGCGCGGTTCGGCTCCAGCGTGTCGAAGGCGCCGGCGGCGGCGAGACTTTCGATGATGCGCTTGTTGATCGCGCGCGGATTGACCCGCGCGGCAAAGTCGGCGAGCGAGGTGAACAATCCCCGCTTGGTGCGCTCCTCGATGATCTGCTCAATCGCCTGGATGCCGACGCCCTTGAGCGCTGCGAGCGCGTAGTAGATCGTCTTTTCGCCGACCTCGAAGGTCGCGCCGGAGCGGTTGACGTTCGGCGGCTCGACCTTGATGCCGAGGCGCTGCGCCTCCGAGCGGAATTCAGAGAGCTTGTCGGTGTTGTTGAGATCGAGCGTCATCGACGCCGCGATGAACTCCACCGGATAATGCGCCTTCATGTAGGCGGTGTGGTAGGACACCAGCGCATAGGCCGCCGCGTGGCTCTTGTTGAAGCCGTAGTCGGCGAACTTGGCGAGCAGCTCGAAGATGGTCTCGGCCTGTGCCTTCGGCACGCCGTTCTTCACCGCGCCCGCGACGAAGATGTCGCGCTGCTTGTCCATCTCGGCGCGGATCTTCTTGCCCATGGCGCGGCGCAGGAGGTCGGCGTCGCCGAGCGAATAGCCCGACATCACCTGCGCGATCTGCATCACCTGTTCCTGGTAGATGATGACGCCGAAGGTCTCTTTCAGGATCGGCTCCAGCACGGGATGCAGATATTCCGGCTCCTCGTCGCCGTGCTTGCGCGCACAATAGGTCGGGATGTTCGCCATCGGGCCCGGGCGATACAGCGCGACCAGCGCGATGATGTCCTCGAACCGGTCCGGGCGCATGTCGACCAGCGCGCGCCGCATGCCCTGGCTTTCAACCTGGAACACGCCGACCACCTCGCCGCGCGCCAGCATCTGGTAGCTCTCGGCATCGTCGATCGGCAGCGTCGCAAGATCGACGTCGATGTTGCGCGGCTTGAGCAGCTTGCACGCGACGTCGAGCACGGTCAGCGTCTTCAGGCCGAGGAAGTCGAACTTGACGAGGCCGGCCGGCTCGACCCACTTCATGTTGAACTGGGTCACCGGCATGTCGGATTTGGGATCGCGGTAGAGCGGCACGAGCTCGCTCAGGGGCCGATCGCCGATGACGATGCCGGCCGCATGGGTCGAGGCATGGCGCGTCAGGCCTTCCAGGCGCTGGGCGATGTCGAAGGCGCGCGCGACCACCGGGTCTTCGTCGCGAAACGCCTGGAGCTTTGGCTCGCTCTCGATCGCCGCGGCGAGCGTCACCGGCGCGGCCGGATTCTGCGGCACGAGTTTTGTGAGTTTGTCGACCTGCCCGTAAGGCATTTGCAGGACGCGGCCGACGTCGCGCAGCACACCGCGCGCCTGCAGCGTACCGAAGGTGATGATCTGCGCGACCTGGTCGCGGCCGTAGCGCTGCTGCACGTAGCTGATCACCTCGCCGCGGCGGTCCTGGCAGAAGTCGATGTCGAAGTCCGGCATCGAGACGCGTTCGGGATTGAGGAAGCGCTCGAACAGCAGGCCGAACTTGATCGGATCGAGGTCGGTGATGGTCAGCGCCCAGGCGACCAGCGAGCCTGCGCCGGAGCCGCGGCCCGGCCCGACCGGAATCCCTTGGCCCTTCGCCCATTTGATGAAGTCGGACACGATCAGGAAGTAGCCCGCGTATTTCATGCGCATGATGACGTCGAGCTCGAACGCCAGGCGCTTGTTGTAGTCCTCTTCCGTGGTGCCCTGCGACAGGCCGTGGACGCTGAGACGGTTGGCAAGCCCCGCCTCCGCCTGGCGCTTCAATTCCGCCGACTCGACCGCCGCGGCGTCCGAGCTCTGCGCGGCGCCGACGGTGAAGAACGGCAGGATCGGCTTGCGCGTCATCGGCCGGAACGAGCAGCGCTCGGCAATCTCCACCGTCGAGGCCAGCGCCTCCGGAATGTCGGCGAACAGCACCGCCATCTCGGCGCGGGTCTTGAAACGGTGATCGGGCGTGAGCTGCTCGCGCTCGGTCTCCGCGATCAGCCGCCCGCCGGCGATGCAGAGCAGTGCATCATGCGCTTCGTAATCGTCGGTCGAGGCGAAATACGGCTCGTTGGTCGCAACCAGCGGCAATCCCTTGGCGTAGGCCATGTCGATCAGGCCGCTTTCGACACGCCGCTCCTTGTCGGTGTTGTGGCGCTGCAATTCGATGTAGAGGCGGTCGCCGAACAGGCCGGCCAGACGCTCGCAGCGCAGTGCGGCAAGTTCGGCGTGACCGCCGGCAAGCGCCAGCGAGATCGGCCCGTCCGGTCCGCCCGTCAGCGCGATCAGTCCTTCGGTCTCGCCGTCGAACCAGTCGAGCCTGACGAACGGAGCATGGCTGTCTGGCGATTCGAGGAACGCGCGCGAGTTCAGCCGCATCAGGCTGCGATAGCCGCGCTCCTGCGCCGCCAGCAGCACCACGCGCGAGGGCCCCATCGCGTTGCGCGCGTTCGGATCCTGGTCACCGAAATCGATCGCCAGCTCGCAGCCGACGATCGGCTGGATGCCGGAGCCCGCCATCTTGTCGGAGAACTCCAGCGCACCGAACAGATTGTCGGTGTCGGTCAGTGCCAGGGCCGGCTGGTGATCCTTCTTGGCAAGCTCGGCGAGCTTGGCGATCTTGATCGAGCCCTTGAGCAGCGAATAGGCCGAGTGAACGTGAAGGTGAACAAATCCGGCGCTCGGCATGGTCGCGTGACGGCCTCTTGCAGATGAGATGGAGCGGTCGCCGGCTCTTCAAGGCATCATGCCCTCGCCCGGCCGACTCGCCTCACAATGGTGAGGTGTCACTGCTCCAGAGTCCACGCCGGAGCGGCCGATTCGCCGCGTCGTCCCGCTTTTCCCCAAGGGGCCACCGACAAGAGGAGCACCGGTTCACAAGCCGCCGCCCTGGAGCTGCGGAATCAGAGCTGCGGTATGACCTGGGCCCAGATGGCGATCATCCCTACGAACAGCGTGATGGACGCCAGGGCTGCAGCTTCTTCCACGAAAATCTTGAACATGATCTCGCTCCCTTGCTAGAACGTATGAAGAACATTGTTCTCATTTCGTTCTCAGGAGTCAAGCCACCTCAACCATCCCGCAATCGAATGGTTAACTCGTTGAATCCGCACAATAAAAAAAGCCCCGGCGCAAGGCCGGGGCTTTCGACAAACGCCCGAAGAGAGCGATTGATATCAGTAACGGCCGAGGATCGGGCCGCCGAACTTGTAGTTCAGGCGAACGAGGCCCATGTCCACGTCCTGCTTGACGCGCTCGACAGCGCCACTGGCAAAGGTGACGTCGTGGTCGCCGAGGAAGATGTGATTGTACTCGACGCCGACCGACCAGTTCGGAGCAAAGCCAAACTCCAGGCCCGCGCCGACCGTGCCACCCCAACGGGTCTCATCGGCCCGGTCGAGGTTCGCACCCGTGACAGCGCTGTAAACGTCGTACTTGTTGCTGACGACGGCCGCACCGCCCTTCGCGTAGAGCAGGACGTTGTTCCAGGCATAGCCAACCTGGCCGGTGATCAGACCGAACGAGTCGACACGCGTGCGGTTCCGGAAGCCGGTGATGCCGCTGATGTTGTCGCCCGAGAAGTCGGCCCAGTTGCCCTGGCCTTCGACGCCGAACACGAACTGGCCGGACTGCAAGCGGTAACCGACCTGACCACCGACCGTGCCGCCAGTGGAATTGTGGGAGCCTTCGGGGCCGAAGCCGACGAGGTTCCACGAGGTATCGGCCGAACCGCCGCCGCCGTTGATACCGATGTAGAAGCCGCTCCAGTCGTAGATCGCGGCGACCATCGCTGGCGCCTTGGTGTAGGGCCGTGCCGCGAGATCAGCAGCCAGCGCCGGCGCAGTCGCGCTCAGCGCGACAAGGCTCACAGCAGCAAGCAACAAATTCTTCTTCATTTGAGTCCCGTTCCAGTTTCGTCGTTAGGCCCCCTGGCCGCGCAGTGGTCATAACAGCGAACAACGGAATTGCTGTAACCTCGACGCCACAGTTCGCACCAAAGGCCCGCGCTTCATGAATGAAGATTTATCAACGCGGGCTGGAAACCCTTTGAAACAAGTGTTTTCTGTAGTTCCAATGTCGGCAACACGAGATAAATTGCATGCACGCGTAACAACGTCGCTCGCACGTTCGCGTGATGGAGAATTGAAGATGCCTAGACGAGTTGCCCTCCCCATTGTGGCCACATTTTCGCTCGCACTCGCCACATTTGCACTCTCGTCGAGCGCAAGCACACCGGCGCGCGCGTTCGGCACGCACCATCCATTTTGCCTCACCGGCGATGAATGGCCGGGTCTGAGCAATTGCAGGTTCGACACCTACGCGCAGTGTCAGGCAAGCGCATCGGGTCGCGCGCTGACCTGCATCGCGAATCCCTTCTTCGCCGGACAGAGCGACGACCCCTACGCCTACCAGAATCGTCCGCGCGCGCAGACGCCGGGTTATTCACCCGGCTACTACCTGCCGCGCTGAGATGCACCGCCCTCGCCTCGCACTCGTCGTGATCGGTCTGCTCCTCGCGGGCGGATCTGCACGCGCGCAGACCTATGATCCGAGCTATCCCGTGTGCATGCAGATCTACGGCCCCGTCGGCTATTTCGACTGCCGCTACGGCTCGCTCGAACAGTGCAGATATCTCGCCGTCGGACGTTCGGCGAGTTGCGTGGTGAATCCGTATTTCTCGCAGAGGAAACCGCCGCCCTCTCGTCGCTCCAGACGCGGTGCAGCTGACACCGAATGATTCCCCAACTATTGCCTTCGCGTCCCTCAGCTTTGCCAAGGCGTATTGCGGATGCGCGTGCACGCGTTCGGCTTGCGGAAACTCGGATCGTGATCTTCGATGTAGTCGAAATTGACCGTCCCGAACGTCGTCTGCGGCTTCTTCAGGGCCGAACAGGTCTGCACCTTGAGGAATTCGTTCTTGAAGTCGCCACGCGGAAACGCTGATATCACCTGGTCCCGCTGCTCCGGTGTGTAGTCGTCATATCCAACGCCGACGACGTCCACCAAAACGCCTGCGTTGGTGAGAGCGATCTCCGGCCTCATATATTGTGGAATGCCGGGCGTGGTGTGCAGCGCGATTGCTTCCCAGACCAGATCGGCCTGCGGCTCGGCGATACCGCGCGTCCGGAGAAACTCACGCGCAGCGTCGGCTCCGTCGACCTCAAATCGCTTTGTCTGCGTGTGATAATGATCGACCAAGCCGAGGTCGTGGAACAGCGCCGCGACATAGAGCAGCTCGGAATCGAATTTCAGTTTCTGACGCAGCCCCTTCATCGCGCCGAACACGTAGACGCGGACGGAATGATTGAACAGCATGTCGTCTTCGTAGCTGCGCACCAATTCAGTGGCCTCTCGCGCCAGTTGGCTGTCGGGAATTTTGACGCCGGAAATCACGCTCGTCATTTTCAAGCTCCTGCTTTGCGTTTCGGCTGATGCCGCACGATCCGTCAGGCCGCCTTCTCGAGCGCGGCCTGCGGCATATTTCGGAAGCTGATCGACATACGATTGTACGCATTCATCAGGCTGATGGCGATCGTGAGATCGACAAGTTCACGCTCACCGAAGACCGCGCGGGCAGCCTGATACGCCTCATCCGGCACGCCCGTCTCGGCGACGCGAGTCACCGTCTCGGCCCATGCGAGCGCCGCGCGCTCGCGTTCGTCGAAGAGATCGCCGGCCTCAGCCCATGCCTGGACCAGCGCGAGCTTTTCGATCTTCACCCCGCTCTTGAGCAGATCGCGGGTGTGCATGTCGAGGCAGTAGGCGCAATTGTTGATCTGCGAGATGCGCAGGTAAGCGAGGGTCACCAGCGTCGCGGAAAGTCCGCTCTGCATGACGTAGCCATAGACGCCGCCGAGCGCCTTCGCGCCTGCCGGTGCGATGTGGTTGTAGTTGAGGCGTTCACTCATCTGCATTCTCCTTGATGATCGAGGGGACAAGCACTCCCCCTTCCTCTCTCAAATGCCCTCGCTCTGGTTCATAAAAAAGAACCAAGAACGCACGAAAATCATGTACCAAGAACCATGACCAAACCGCTGCGGCTGGAGCTCGATCGGTCCGCGAAGGCACCGCTGGCAGAGCAGATCCACAAAGGGATCAGGGCCGCCATCGAAAGCGGCGTGCTCGCACCGGGCGCACGCCTGCCTTCATGGCAGGATCTGGCCGCCCAGCTTGGCGTTGCGCGCGGCACCGTACGCTCAGCCTATGAAAAGCTCGCATCCGCCCAACTGATTGTCGCAGCCCGCGCGACAGGCACGCATGTCGCGGACCGGCCGCGCCTCCCCGTGCGGCGGGACAAGGCCCCCGCCCCCGGCTCATTCATGGAAATGTACCAGGAGCTCACGGCGGGCCCGGCGATCTTCCAGATGGGCGTGCCTTCACAGGAGACCTTTCCTGCGACGCTGCTCGCGCGAATGCGGTCGCGGGCGGTTCGTGTCGAAATGAGCGCTCCTACGATTTACCCCGATCCGCGCGGCGAGCCGGACTTGCGAGATGAGATCGCGGCCTACCTTGCGCTGGCGCGCGGGATCGAGTGCACGCCGTCCCAGATCATCATCACCAGCGGCTTCAGCGGCGGCCTCGGCCTGACGCTCCGTGTCCTCGGCATCGAGCAAAAGCAGAAGGTCTGGATCGAGGATCCCGGCTTTCCCTTCACCCGGCACGGGCTCGGGCTTGCGGGATTGTCGATCGTGCCGATCCCGGTTGACGATGATGGCATTGATGTCGATTTCGGGCTGCAACATGCACCCGACGCGGCGCTGGTTGTCGTGACCCCAGGGCAGCAAGCGCCGCTCGGATCCACACTGTCACTGGCACGGCGCGCGCGCCTGCTCGACTGGGCGGCCCAAAGCAAGGCATGGGTGATCGAGGATGATTATCTGAGCGAACTTCAACTTAAGGGCCGGGCCACGCCGGCGCTCGCCTCGCTCGATCGCGCGGGCCGGGTTATTCACATCGGCTCCTTCAGCAAGACCATAACCCCTGCCTTGCGGCTCGGCTTTGTCGTGGTACCCGCCGCTCTGGCGTCGCGATTCGCCGAGACTGCGGCGTGCCTCGCGCCGGCACCCGGGCCCGCGGTGCAGCTCGCCACGGCCGATTTCATGCGCGACGGCCATTATCTCAGGCATCTGCGACGCACGAAGCGCACCTACGCCGCGCAAGGCGATGCGTTGCTGAAATACCTTCGCCCACGCACCGCAAACGTTGCGATTGCCGGATTGGCGGCGGTGCTGCGATTGCCGGACCGGGCATCCGATCTTGCCATCGCCCGGGAAGCAGCACCGCTTGGGCTGGCGCCTACGCCGCTGTCGCTCTGGTATGCGTCGAAGGCTTCGGCGCGCCCAGGACTGTTGCTGGGTATCGCAACGTCTCCGCTCAGGAGGATCGAGGTGTCCTGCGACCGGCTCCTCAAGATCATCAACCGCCCATCGTGATTCGACTCCGGCCTCGATGACCTTAACCAGCCAGCGTCACGATCAAAGGTCCGTTTCGCGTGGCGATCACGGTGTGCTCGTACTGGACGGTCGGTGCCGCGGGGCTGCTATAGAGCGTCCACGGATCATCGCCATCCTCTGCCCACTCGGCGCCAAGAGACAGGAATGGCTCGACGGTGAACACCAGGCCCTCGTTCATGAGGCGGCGCTCGGAGCGGTCGGGCCATGTTGCGATCTCGGTCGGCTCCTCGTGGAGCGACAGGCCGACGCCATGACTGGCGAGATTGCGGACCAGGCTGTAACCGTTCTTGCGCGCAAACGTCCCGATGGCTTGACCGATGCCGGCAATCGGTTTGCCGGCTCCGACCTGCTGCAGGCCCGTCCACATCGCGCGCCGGCCATCCCTGCAAAGACGTTCGACAGCGCGCGTTGCGGGCAGAACGGCGAACGAGGCGCCCGTATCGGCAAACAAGCCGTTCTTCTCGGCTGACACGTCGATGTTCACGAGGTCGCCGCGCGCGATCCGCCGCTCGCCAGGAATGCCGTGAGCGATCTCCTCGTTCACGCTGATGCAAGTCGCCCCGGGAAAATCGTAGGCGAGCTCCGGGGCCGAACGCGCTCCGGCGCCCTCCAGGAGCTTTCGCCCGATCAGGTCGAGTTCGGAGGTGGTCATGCCCGGCTCAAGCGCCTTCCCCATCGCCTCCAGCGTATTGGCGACGATACGCCCGATCTCTTTCAGGCGCGTGAGGTCGTCGTCATCCGAGATCGTCATGCCATGCTCTTCCGAAAGCGCTGGCATAGCGCTTGCGAAGCCGGCTTGCAAACCGCAGAGTTCTCCTCGCCCGAAACGTCTTCAACCCTCGTCGAGCAGATTGCGAACCTTGGCGGCCAGGTCTTCGATCGCGAAGGGCTTGGAAAGCAGATGCTTGCCGGCATCGAGCATGCCGTTGTGAACGATCGCGTTGCGCGTATATCCGGTGGTGAACAGCACTTTCAGATCCCGGTGTCGCTTCGACAGTTCGGTCGCAAGTTCAGCGCCGGTCATGTCGGGCATGACGACGTCGGTAAACAGCAGATCCGGAACGAAACCACTTTCGATCGTCCTGATCGCTTCCTTGGCGCTCGCGGCCTCGATCACCGTATAGCCAAGCTCGCGCAGGCTTTCGGATGAGATGCTGCGGACCCGCTCGTCGTCCTCGACGACGAGGATGGTCTCGCCGCGAAGGCTTGCACTGGGATGTGTCACGCCTTGCGACGGAGTCGAGGCAGCCGTCTCGCCCGCGAAACGCGGAAGATAGATCTTCACGGTCGTGCCGACGTCGACTTCCGAGTAGATTTTGACATGACCGCCCGACTGCCGGACGAAGCCGTAGACCTGACTGAGGCCGAGACCGGTGCCCTTGCCCACGACCTTGGTCGTAAAAAACGGATCGAATACCTTTCCCAGCACGTCGGCTGGAATTCCAATGCCGTTGTCCGTCACGGCAATGAGAAGATACTGTCCCGGCGACAATGCGTATTCGCGGGCGAATTTCCGGTCGATCGAGACGTTGCTGGTTTCTATCGTCAGCCTGCCGCCCTTCGGCATCGCATCGCGCGCATTCACCGCGAGGTTGATGATCGCGCTTTCCAACTGGGCCGGATCCGCCCTGACGCGCCAGAGGCCGTCCGCAAGGACCGTTTCGAGGCGGACAAGCTCGCCGAGCGATCGCTCCAGCAGCTCGCTCATCCCTCCGACCATCTTGTTGAGGTCTACGACTTCGGGCGCCAAGGGTTGTTGGCGAGAGAACGCGAGCAACCTTTGCGTCAAGGTGGCAGCCCGGTTTGCTCCGTCGATGGCGCCCTCGATGAAGCGGTCGATGTTGACCTCTCCCTTGCCGAGCCGCCGCTTGGCGAGATTCAAGCTGCCGAGAATCACGGCCAGCATATTGTTGAAGTCGTGGGCGATGCCTCCGGTCAACTGACCCACGGCTTCCATCTTCTGGGATTGTCGCAATTGCTCCTCGGCCTTCATGCGCTCGGCGATCTCATCTGCGACACGCTGCTCCAGCTCGGCGTTGAGCGCCTCGAGCCGGGTCAGAAGCCGGGCGTTGTCGATCGCGGTGGCAGCATGGCCGGCAATTCCGAGCAACGCGGCCTCATGCTCGGGCTGGAATTTACCTGTCTCGGCATGACCGAAGAAAAGCCCCCCGAGCACCTCGCCGGTCCGCGAGATCACAGGGACCGCCAGATAGGATCGGACCGGTAGATGGCCCTCGGGCATGCCCTTCCGCGGTGCGTTCTTGCCATAGCGCGGATCCTGCAGGATGTCGTCGGACCTCACTACGCCTGTGCCCTCGAAGGTCGGCCCGAACACGGCAGTATTGCGGGGCATCGGAAAGTTCTCGAAGGCGGATCGCGGCACGCCGGACAACGAATAGAGCATGTAGCTGCCGCCGTCCGCCGTCAGAACGTTGTAGAAGAAAGCTCCAAATTGGGCACCCGTCAGCTCGACGCCGGCATCCGTCACGGTCTGCACGATTTTCTCGAGGTCGCGTTCACGGGCGACCGACGCACCTGTGTCGTTCAGTAGTCTGAGGTGACGCTCGGTTTTCTTTTGCGCGGTGATGTCCAGGACCGTCCCGATGAATCGAACGGCCTGGCCGTCGGCAAAGATGGCTTCACCAGTCGCGGCAACCCAGCGCTCGACACCATCCTCGATCCCGACGGTTCGGTATTCGATGTTGTAACCCGTCGGTGCATTGGAATTTAGCGCTGCTGATACGGCTTCGTGAGCGCGCTGCCTGTCGTCGGGATGAATGCCCCGCAGGAACGACGCTTCATAGCTGACCTCGGCGTCCGGCGAGAGACCGAACACCTCCTTGCAGCGGCTGTCCCATCGCAGAACGTCGTTGACCGGATCGTAGTCCCAGGTGCCGATGCCGGCCGCCTTGTTCGCGAGCACCAGCCGCTCGGCTGCTTCCCGGGCAGCCTGTTCGGAGCGAACGCGCTCGATATGCGCCCAAGATCGCTCGGTCACCTCGGTGAGCAGGGCGAGCTCGCGCGACGTCCACCGATGCGGGCCGCGGTGATGGATCGCCATCAAGGCGGTGAGCTGCCCTTCCTTGACCAAAGGCATGCAAATCGTCGAACCGATCCCGATGTTCTGGAACGTGGCAGCTTCCTCGGGTGCAATCTCCTTCAGATTGTCGTTGATGATGAGTGGCCTGCCGGCACCGAGCTCTCGCACCGCCTTCGTGCCGAAATCAGCGAGGCTGTAGTGGCCAAGGATATGCATCGCGCCGGGCGCGGCCCAATCGCCGCGAATGGTGAAGCCGTCCTGATCGGGATCCATGTCAGCATAGGCACAATTGGAAACACCGAGATGCTCGCCAAGCATCCTGGTCGTCACCGCCATCACGCCATCGGCATCGCGCGTCTTGGCCGTCTCCTTGTTCAGGGCGTCCAGGAAGAGCAGCCGGGCCTCGTTCTCCCGCACGGCCGTCTCTGCACGGCGACGCTCGACCGCAGTGCGCGTGCGCTCGGCGACGTCGCGGATGAGCTCCAGCTCTTCGAGGCTCCATTCGCGGGGCGCGGCGTTGTTGAGATACAGCAGCGCCACGACCCCGTCGGGCTCCGAGATCGGCATGTTGACGAGCGCGCGCGCGGAGATGGCCTCGAGAGCCCCGGCGCGGTCGCCGACACGAGGATCTTTTTCCGCATCCGCACAGACGACGGTGTCGCCGCGCTTCAGATCTTCGATGTAGCTGCCGTAGTCCCGGAAGCGCAGCACCCCCGCCAGGCTGGAGATTCCGGGCGCGTTCCAGTCGCGAACGATGGTGATGGTCTCGGCCGAAATATCGACCGTGCCATAGCCTGCCCGGCTCACCTTCAAACTGCGGCCGAGCAACTCTGCCGCAGCATAGGCAAGATGGTCGGGGTTAGCGATCTCTCGGATGTAGTCGCCAAGTGCGGCCAAGACGGCATTGCGATCGGTCGAGTTCTCCCCGGCCGCCGTTGTCATCTGACTCCCCCCGACAGTTTGCTCGTTTCACCAAATAGCGTTTCAAAGCAAGCTTGCGACGTGATGTCCGCTTCGAGCCGACGACGACGCCAGCGAGAAATCGGCACCCGCGCGTCCGATAACTTCATGAAGGCGTTAAGGTTCCGCCGGCGCACGTCATACGCCGGGTTGCTCCACTCCCCGCCTCCGACACTGGTGAGAGCGAACTGAGGCTGCCCTACAGCGGCGTGCAATCACGAACTTCAGTCGGGGATTATCGTCGGCCTGGTAGCTCGTGTTGCTCGAACCGGCGCGGGATGTCGCAAAATAAACGCGGCCCGAGACGCCACCGCAAGTTGTGACGGCGCCGATCGTCGTATAGCGTCGCTGTTGGTATGCACCTCGTGGTCTGACAGTTCATGCTCGTCCGAGTCCTGTTTCTCCTGGCCTGCCTGTTTCCCGGCGCGTTGCGCGCAGAAGGACCGCCGGCCGAGAAAGCCGGATTTTCGTCCAAGCTGACGATCTATCTCGCCAAGGGCGCCCCCGACGCGTGCGGGCCGGGTTGCGACCGCTGGATCGCGATCGAAGGCCAAATCGACCAGGACGCAGCGTCCCGCCTTCGCCGCTTCCTCGCCGGCGTCAAGGACACGCAGCGGCCGATCTACTTTCATTCGCCCGGCGGAAACGTGGAGCAGTCCTATGTGATCGGCCGGCTGCTGCGCAGCCGCAAGGCGGTCGCGCGGGTTGGCCGAACGATCGCGACGGCGTGCGCCGCAGGCGCGCAGGAGGACGCCGCATGCCTGAAGATCAAGAATGCGACCGGCGAGGTCGAGGCCGACCTCACCACCTACCATGCGATGTGCAACTCGGCCTGCGGTTACCTGTTTTTCGGGGCGACCTCTCGCGAGGTTGCGCCCGATGCCGCGCTGGCGGTCCATAACTCCAGGCTGATCCTCCACTTTCGCGGCAATCCACCTCCGGAGGTGGTCGCAGAGGCGCGGCGGCGCCGGATCGCCGGCGCAGACCGCGACCGCGCCGCGTACATTGCGGCGATGGGAATCAGCGGCGAGCTCGATGCGCTGATCCGCACCGTGAAGTTCGAAAGCCTGCACGTGCTGACGCGGCCCGAGCTCTATCGGTTCGGAGTAGACACGCGGCCGCTGGCCGAGACGATGTGGCGGCTGGAGAAGGGAGCACGACCGTTCATCAGCAAGGTCGCCGCGGTGAAGAAGGAGAGCGACGCCTCGTTCCGGACCATGGAATGGCGCCTGTATTGCGAAAACAAGAAGCGCGTCCCGCTGATGTTCGCAAGCGAGATCGACGCATCCGCCACCGGCAAGAAATCGATCCTGATGGCCGCCAGCGCCGACCTGAGCAAGGAAGCGGGAGGACCTCCGGTGCGGCTCGGAAAGTACGAGGTCTGGAGCGGCGCCGTCGATCCCGACATGGTCAAGGCGGTGCTTGCCTCGCACTCCCTGCAGGTCCGGGAAACCACGCCGGAATCAGAGGGAAAGGCTGAGGTCACAAGCTTCAACATCGACATGTCCGGTTTGACTTCGCTGTGGATTCAGCTCGGGACGTCGTGCAGCTCGGCGGCGGCACGCCCGGCAAAACCCTGGCCAGCGAATGCTCTGCAGCCGACACCCTGGACGGCCACTCCCTGGACAGCAGCAGGTTCCTTGCCGAACGTCAGCGCAGCGCCTTCGGCCGCGCCCGCGCCGTAAGCACGCGGCAAGCGATGGGCCGGCTTGCCAATCACCCCTTCCGAAGCCGAAGCGAGCCCGGTCCGTCAGTCTCCGCCGTCGAGCGGCGTGTAAATCACGAGCTTCAGCGCAGGATCGTCATTGGCCTGGAAGCTGGTGTGCTCGAAATTCAGCACGCCCCTGGTCGGATGGTTCATGGTCTTGAGGCCGGACATGGTGCTGCGGATATCGTGAGCTTCCCACCATTTGACGAATTCCGAACTGCCCTGGCGCAACCGCGTCAGCAGTTCCGAGAAGGCGGGATCGCCGGCCCAGACATCGTGGGTGGCGCGAAACATCGCGACCATGCTCTTGGCCACGTCCGTCCAGCCCGCGCCGTAGAATTTTCGCGTCTGCTTGTTCGTCAACACCAGCAGCAGCGTATTGCGATCCTGCTCCGGCAACTGGCCGAATCCAAAGATCTCCTCGGCCGCCGCGTTCCAGGCCAGCACGTCCCAACGTCGCCCGGTGATGTAGGCCGGCTGCTTCAGGCTTTCGATCATCCGCCGGATGGGCGGCGGCACGATCTCGGGCACGAAGGCGGCCCTCGCGCCGTCACGGGCCAGCGCCTTCAGATGCGCGTGCTCGGTCTTGGTAAGACGGAGCGCGCGGGCCAGCGCGTCGATGGTGGTGACGGACGGGCTGACGGTGCGGCCCTGCTCGAGGCGGACGTACCAGTCGACGCCGATGCCGGCGAGCTGCGCGACCTCCTCACGCCGCAAGCCTGCGGTGCGCCGCCGGCGGCCCGCCGGAAGGCCCACGATCTTCGGCGACAGCTTTTCGCGGCGGGACCTGAGAAAATCGCCGAATTCGACGCGCCGTGGGTCGGCCATTGCTGTCGCTCCCGCGATGGAGGGCTCCTGGAATACTAGGATAATACCAGGCCTTCTTGTCCCCTCCAAGGCGGTGCATATCGGCTTCACCCGATCTTGAGGTGAACATCATGAAAGCTGCCGTGCTCAAATCCTTCGGCTCGCCGCTGGCGATCGAGAATGCCCCCGCCCCGGTGCTCGGCACCGGCGAGGTCATCGTCGATATCGTCGCCACCCGCGTGCTGTCCTACATGAACGAGGTCTTCGACGGGACGCGCAACTACGCGCTCGACCTGCCGATCATCCCCGGCCCCGGCGGCATCGGCCGCGTGCGTGCGATCGGCCCGGACGCGACCAAATTGGCCGTCGGCGACTGGGTGTTCTGCGATCCGACGGTGCGTTCGCGCGACGACGCCGTCGCGCCCGACATCGCCCTGCAAGGACTGACCGCTGCCGGCCCCGGCGGCATGCGCCTGCAACAGCATTTTCGCCACGGCTCGTTTGCCGAGCAGATGCGCGTGCCGACCGAGAACGTCAAACCCCTCGGCGCGATCACATCGCAGCAAGCGACGCAATGGTGTGCCCTTGGGACATTGATGGTGCCCTATGGCGGCTTCCTCGCCGCGAAACTGCGACCAGGCGAGAGCGTGCTGGTGAGCGGGGCAACCGGCAATTTCGGCAGCGCCGCCGTCTCGGTCGCGCTGGCGATGGGCGCGGCCTGCGTGGTCGCGCCCGGCCGCAACGAGGAGATCCTGGCCGACCTCGTCCGCCGCTTCGGCGCCCGCGTGAAGCCGGTGAAACTCACCGGCAATGAGGACGACGACCGCGAAAGCATGAAGCGCGCCGCATCAGGCCCGGTCGATTGCGTGTTCGACATCATGCCGCCTTCGGTCGGCACCAACGTCGTGCGGGCGGCGGTCATGACGGTGCGCCCCTATGGCCGCGTCGTGCTGATGGGCGGCGTCGGTATGGCGGGCGGCCCGGGGCTCGAGCTGCCCTACCCCTGGATCATGCGCAACTGCATCAGCATTCATGGCGTCTGGATGTATCCGCCGGACGCCGCGAGCCGCCTGATCGCGCTGGTCCGCGCGGGTCTGCTGCGGCTCGACGAGTACGAGGCCACGGCTTTCGACCTCGACCATGCCAACGAAGCCATCGCTCATGCCGCCGCCAACGGCGGACCGTTCAAAATGACGGTGATCAGGCCCTGAGCATTCGGGCGGCGACGGAGCGCCGTCGCCTTGTTTTTCGTCAGTCCGACCAGGCACTTGGCTACTGTGCATGGGGTTGTTTTCGCGTTTCTATTCGAGCTCGACCACCTGGCCGTTCGACAGTGAGACGCGCCGGTCCATGCGGCCGGCGAGCTCCATGTTGTGAGTCGCAATCAGCATCGAGACCTTGGTTGCCTTGACCAGCTGCATCAGCGCCTGGAAGACGTGATCGGCGGTGTGCGGATCGAGATTGCCGGTCGGCTCGTCCGCAAACAGCACGCGCGGCGCATTGGCAACCGCGCGCGCGATTGCGACGCGCTGCTGCTCGCCGCCAGACAACTCGGCGGGGCGATGGGTGATGCGGTCGCCGAGACCGAGATAGCCAAGGATCTCCTTGGCGCGCTTGACGCTCTCGGACTTCTTGAGGCCGCGGATCATCTGCGGCATCATGACGTTCTCTAGCGCAGAGAACTCCGGCAGCAGCCGGTGCGACTGGTAGACGAAGCCGATATCGGTACGGCGCAGCTGCGTGCGCTCGATGTCGGGCAGCTGCGAGGTCGGCGCGCCCGAGACATAGACCTCGCCGGAATCCGGCGCTTCGAGCAGCCCCGCGATGTGCAACAGCGTCGATTTGCCCGAGCCCGACGGCGCGACCAGCGCGACCGATTGGCCGGCCCAGAGCGCGAGCTTGGCGCCGTCGAGGATCGTCAGCGGCACCTCGCCCTGCAAGTACTGCCGCTTTATCTCGTGGAGATAAATGACCGGTACATCTTCAGCCCCCTGCTGCTGCTCCATCAGCCCCTCACTCGTACCGGAGCGCTTCGACGGGATCGAGGCGCGCGGCGCGCCACGACGGATACAGCGTCGCCAGGAACGACAGCGTCAGCGCCATGATGACGACGGCCGTGGTCTCGCCGACGTCGATCTCGGCGGGCAGTTTCGACAGGAAATAGAGTTCCGGCGAGAACAGCTCTGTGCTGGTCAGCCAGGACAGGAATTGCCTGATCGATTCGATGTTGAGGCAGATCACGAGGCCGACGAAGAAGCCGACCATCGTGCCGACCACGCCGATCGAGGCGCCCGTGATCAGGAAGATCCGCATGATCGATCCTTGCGAGGCGCCCATCGTGCGCAGGATCGCGATGTCGCTGCCCTTGTCCTTCACTAGCATGATCAGGCCGGACACGATGTTCAGCGCCGCGACCAGCACGATCATGGTCAGGATCAGGAACATCACGTTGCGCTCGACCTGGAGCGCGTTGAAGAAGGTCGAGTTGCGCTGCCGCCAATCGACCAGGAAGACCGGACGGCCCGCGGCCTCCGTCACCGCCTTGCGGAAGGCGTCGATCTTGTCGGGGTTGGTGGTGAACACCTCGATCGAGGTGACGTCGTTGCTGCGGTTGAAATAGGCCTGCGCTTCGGCGAGCGGCATGAACACGAAGCCGAGATCGTATTCGGACATGCCGATTTCGAACACCGCGGCGATCTTGTACGGCTTGATGCGCGGCGTCGTGCCCATCGGCGTGACCGCGCCCTTCGGCGCCACCAGCGTGATGCTGTCGCCGGCATGCAGCGAGAGCTGGTCGGCGAGGCGCCGGCCGATCGCAACACCCTGCCCGTCGTCGAAGCCCTCGAGCGAGCCCTGCTTGATGTTCTTGGCGATCGAGGTGAGGTTGTTGAGGTCGTCGGAGCGAATGCCGCGCACCAGCACGCCAGAGGCGTTCCACGGCGATGACGCCAGCGCCTGACCATCGACCACGGGCGCGGCGAGCCGGATGCCCTGGACCTGGCTGAGGCGGTCGGCGACGTCCTTCCAGTCGGTCAGCGGCGATTCCAGCGGCTGGACCAGGATGTGGCCGTTCAGCCCCAGGATCTTGTCGAGCAGCTCTTTGCGGAAGCCGTTCATGACGGCCATGACGATGATCAGCGTCGCCACGCCCAGCATGATGCCGAGAAAGGAGAACCCGGCGATGACCGAGATGAATCCCTCCTTGCGGCGCGCCCGCAAATAGCGCCCCGACAGCATCCACTCGAATGGCGCAAAAGGCGCGGTCTGCACGGTTTCGGTCATGGTCTCATCCATCGCTCGATAATCCCATGATTCGGGGTCAAATGTGGCCGGATTGGCGGCCGCGATCTCGCGCGATGAACAATATTCAGCCGACCAGCCTTATCAGCCCACAAGTCTTGCGACCGCGTCGGCAGGCGACATGGTCTCGCGGGAGCCGTCACTGCGCCGCTTGATCTCGACCTTGCCGTCGGCGAGCCCCTTCGGCCCGATCATGATCTGCCAGGGGATACCGATGAGGTCGGCGGCGGCAAACTTGGCGCCGGCGCGTTGGTCGGTGTCGTCGTAGAGCACGTCAACGCTCTTGGCGGTGAGCTCGGCATAGAGCTTCTCGCAGGCCGCATCGACGGCAGCATCGCCCTGCTTGAGGTTGAGGATCGACACGCGGAACGGAGCCACCGCCTCCGGCCATTTGATGCCGGCATCGTCATGGCAGGCCTCGATGATGGCGCCGAGCAGGCGCGAGACGCCGACGCCGTAGGAACCGCCATGGATCGGCACGTCGACGCCGTCGGGACCCGCAACCAGGGCCTTCATCGCGTCCGAATATTTGGTGCCGAAATAGAAGATCTGCCCGACCTCGATGCCGCGGGTGTTCACCCGCTTGTCCACGGGCACTTCCTGCTCGAAGCGCGCGGCATCGTGGACGTCTTCGGTGGCGGCGTAGACCGAGGTCCACTGCTTGATGATCGGCGTCAGGTCGCTCTCATAATCGACGTCCTCGCCGGGCACCGGCAGGTCCAGCACGTCGCGATTGATGAAGACGCCGGATTCTCCGGTTTCGGCCAGCACGATGAACTCGTGGCTGAGGTCGCCGCCGATCGGGCCCGTCTCGGCCCGCATCGGGATCGCCTTCAGCCCCATGCGCGCGAAGGTGCGCAGGTAAGCCACGAACATCTTGTTGTAGGCAACACGCGCCGCGGCCTCGTTGAGGTCGAAGGAATAGGCGTCCTTCATCAGGAACTCGCGGCCGCGCATCACGCCGAAACGCGGACGCTGCTCGTCGCGGAATTTCCATTGAATATGATAGAGATTCAACGGCAGGTTCTTGTAGGACTTCACATAGGCCCGGAAGATCTCGGTGATCATTTCCTCGTTAGTCGGCCCGTACAACAGCTCGCGCTTGTGGCGGTCGGCGATGCGCAGCATCTCCGGACCATAGGCGTCGTAGCGGCCGCTCTCGCGCCAGAGGTCGGCAAGCTGCAGGGTCGGCATCAACAGTTCCAGCGCGCCGGAGCGATCCTGCTCCTCGCGCACGATCTGCTCAATCTTCTTCAGCACGCGGAAGCCGAGCGGCAGCCAGGCATAAATGCCGGCCGCCTCCTGCCGGATCATGCCCGCGCGCAGCATCAGCCGATGCGAGACGATCTCCGCCTCTTTCGGATTTTCCTTCAGGATGGGCAGAAAGAACCGCGACAACCGCATGGCAATACTCTGGGAATCAGTGATCGCCTGCAGTGAAACCGGATTGAGAGCGAAAACACAAGACCGGGAATGAGGAAAAGCCGCTAAGGCAACGGAATTCCTGTCATTTTTCCGTCGGACTTCAGGTTCTGCTTAAGCTGTGCCTTACGGCAACGTGACGTCGAGTTCATCTTCGAGCGTGATTTGCTCGAAGTCGGTCACCAGCGCGTCAATTCGCACATGCCAGCGGCCGGCAAAGGGAAGCTCCACCTTGCGCACATGCCAGTAGCCGTCCGCCCCTAGCGAGGCCTTCCGCTCCATCGGCTCGATGCCGCGCTCGGGCAGGCTCAGCGTCAACGTCGCCTCCTTGGCCGCCAACGGTGTCCCCTCGCCGGTCATGAGCTGGAGCACGAAATCGTCGAGCCCCGCCTTGCCCGGAGAGACCAGGACCTGGAACATCGCCTTGTCGCTGTGGATGTGGATCGCCAAAGGCGTCTCCGGAACGATGGTCCGCGGCGGCGGCGTAAAGCGCCAGCCGGCGACCACGGCGAGAATGGCGAGAGCGATGGCGCATTCGAGCAGGATCGAGCGCTTGAGGGCGGGCGTCCCTGTCTCGTTCCGGGCCAGAGCCGGAGTCAGCCGGAACCGATTGAGCGCGGCCAGCGCCAGCAATCCCGTGACCAGGACGAGCTTGATCGAGAGGATCAGCCCGTAACGGGTCGCGACCAGCGCTCCCGGCTTTTCGAGCTGCACGATCGCGAGTGCGAGGCCGGTCAAGGCCAACACGCCGACCGCGAGCGCAGCAATGCGGGAAAAGCGGTTCACGATCGGGAGTGTCGCCGTCGTCGGCTTCGACACCAGCGCGACCAGCGGCGCGAGAGCGCCGATCCACAAGGCAACACCGAGGCCATGGAGAAAGACCGCCGGCCGTGTCAGCGCCTCCGGCGGCGCCGTTGCGGCGTGCCCGGTCATGGCGAGCGACAGACCGACACCGATGAATGCGATCATCGCAAAAGCGCGCGCGTACCATGCGCTGTGCAGCGCCATCCATGCGAACAGCGTGGCTGCGAGGGCAACGATCAAGGCAGGGCCTGCGCTGGTCGCAAATGCGACCTTCCAGGGACTGGCCGTCGCAAGAGCAGTCGGAGGCAGCCCGAGGAGATCGAGGCCCAATACGCCAACGGAGACCACCGCACTCGGAAGGCCGATCGCGAGCGCCAGGCGCGGAACGGCCATGCCGATCATCGACCACGCAACCCAGCGCGCGAAGAACACGCCGCCGATTCCGACGAACAGCCCGACATAAAGCCCGATCCGCGCCAGCCAGATCAGCACGTCCAACCTGTTATCCGCGGCAGCCGGAGGCTTCGTCGCCGTCGGCATGCCGATCGAGAAGGTCACCGATCCCGTGACGGGATGGCCGTCCTGCGAGATCACACGATAGCTGACGACCGCAGTCCCCTCAGGCAGGTCCGCCGGCATCGCGACCGAAATCGTCTCGCCCGATGCGCTGACACGGGTATCGTTCCGCGCCCTGCCCGCAGCGTCGATCAGCCGGATCGCGCCGGGCGTCACCGTCTCGTTGAAGCGCAACTCCACCGCCTTGGGCGCGGTCTTGAGCATGCTGCCGCTCGCCGGCTCGACCGAGACCAGCGCGGCGTGCGCCCACGCGGCGCTCGCGAGGCCGGCAGCGAGGAGCAGCGTCGCAAGCGCGGCGAGAAGGCGCATCAGGGCTTTGGCAACAATTTCACGCCCGGCGCCGGCGCCTTGCCCTCGGACTTGCCCTCATGTGAATGCCCTGCCCCCGCCGCCGGAATTTCGATCCAGCGGCTGACGCCTGCCTCGCATTCCTGAACGACGGGGAAGTACAGAATCGTGTTCGCCTTCAGGGCGTCGGTAAGGAACGTGCTAAGGACGAACTCGTCATAATTCTTGTCCGGCAGCTTGCCGCCGGACCACACCACCTCCTTGACGCCGGAGGAGAGCTTGTTGCCGTGATAGTCATATTCGCCGGCATATTTGCCCTCGACGACGTCGACGTTCCAGCCCGCCTTCGGCATCGGCTTCACCGCGATCACCCCTTCCGGGATCTGGACGCGGATCTTCACCGTCGGCGAGCCCGCGCAGCCGTGCGGCACGGTGAAAACAGCCTTGTACGACGCGCCGACCGTTGCTTGCTTGGTCTCGAGCGAGACATGCGCCGCCGCCGGCGAGGCGGCGAGCGCGGCAGTCAGGAACAGGCAGGATCGCTTCATGTTCGGTCTCCCGAGAGCCCAGATCAGTCTCATTTCATTTTCATTCCCGAATGGTCCGGCATTTTCTTCATGTCCATGTGACCTGAATGCCCGGCATCACCAGGCGCCTGCGCACCCACGCCCTGGACGTCGAGGGAGACGGCGACTTTGCCGGCCCTCTCGAATTGCAGCGTCACCGGCACCTTGTCGCCCTGCTTGAACGGGCCCTTCAGCTCCTGCAACATCAAATGATTGCCACCGGGCGCGAACTTCACCATCTTGCCGGGATCGATCGCGAGCCCCTTGTCGAGTGGGCGCATCTTCATGACGCCATTGTCCATGGCCATCTCGTGAATCTCGGCCTTGCCCGCGATATCGGTGGACACGCTGATCAGCTTGTCTGCCGCCGTCCCCTTGTTCTCGATGGTCAAATAGCCGCCGGCGACCTTCGCGCCGCCCGGCGTCGCGCGGCTCCACGCCTGCGAGATCACGAGATCGCCGGCCTTGACGTCGTCCGCGACCGCCGGTGCTGCGCAGAGCGCAACAGCGAACGCAGCGAGCAGCACGTCTTTCAACATTGTCTTCATAACGGTATTCCCTTTGCAGACTGAACTTCAGCGTTTGGAGCGTTGTTGCGCCGACCATTTTTCGAGATCGGCAATTTCGGCGGAGCCTTCGATCGTCGTGATGGCCCCTTCCCGGGAGATGAGCATGGTCCTGGGGATGTCGCCTTGCCAGGCAGGGTCAATCTCGAACCGCAAGCGCTCGGCAAAGCCGTCGTTGAAGACGAAGTTCTCGGTCGACGACAGTCCCGCCTTGTCGAGCATCGATTGCGTGGCGGCCGGCAGGTTCGGCACGAGATCGGCGCTGATCGTGACGACGTCGATCTCTGGATGGTCTTTTGCAAACCGCCCGAGCAGCGGCAGCTCGACCTTGCAGGGCCCGCAGGTCACGCCCCAGAAGTGCACGAGCGTCGGACGCCCGGTATGCCCCCTCAGTACGCTTTGCCAAGTGCCGCGTTCGAACGGTTTGAGGCCGGGCGACGCCCCAAGCGCCGACGCCGATGCGACCAGGACACCCAGACCCAGAATAATAGCTGCAAGTCGACGTCTCATGGTTGGTCCTCGATCGCGATAAGACGATAGCCATCCGCCTTCGTCATCCATGACAGGTAGATCTGCCCACCGTTGGAAACGAGCAAGGGATGGTCGGAGGTGTCGGTCGTGCTCGATATCGCCTTCGGCGGCGACCAGGTCTCGCCATCATCGCGGGAGGTCTCGATGTGGACTGAGGTCTTCTCGCCATCGAACTCCTTCCAGGCGATCACCGTTCCCTTCGCGCCTGCAAGCACGTAGGGGCGTGTCGGGTTGCGGCGTGGCTGCCCCAGCGCCATCGGCGCAGAGAAGGTCCGTCCTTCGTCGCGGGAGTGGGAGTAGAACAATCCCTTTCGCGCCTTCCCGTTCGTGTACCAGGCGACGTGATAGGTTCCGTTCGGCGCAACGGTGAGACTCGGCCCGTGATGCGGGCAGGCATTGATCTGCCAGTCGTCTTCGCTGACCCGACGGATTTCGCCCGGTGTCGACATATCGGTGAAGGTCATCACCGCATGGTCGCGCACGCCGCCGTCGAAGATGTTTCTGAAGATCACGGCCGGCCGCCCGGGCGCCGCGAACGTCACCCCTAATCGGCAGCACTCGCAGGTGCCCTCACGCGCAAGAGCGGCTTCCGCGTAGGTGGCGCCGCCATCGCGCGAGGCGGCAAAGAACAGCCCCGCTCCCTCGTACTTGCGTCCTGCCTCCTTGGCAGGGACACGATTGCGCTTGTCGACCCAGGCCGCAAAGACCGTTCCATCCTGATCAAGCGCCAGCGCCTCGAACCGCTGGCTCTCGTTGTTTGCGGTGATGGGCTTCAGCTCCGCGAAGCTCTTACCCCCGTCGGCCGAGCGCGTGTAGAGCACCTCTCCGTTGAAGGCCTCGTCCCTGAAGGCCGAGAACGCGAGCGCGATGCCGCCCTTGCGGTCGATGACGATCTTCGGCCGCGCATCCGGCCCCCAATCGAGATTCAGCCGCTTCGTCGTGACCTGGGTTGACGCCGAAAAACTGCGGCCTTCATCCTGCGAACGTGCGACCGAGACCTGCCCCCCCGCCATCCAGACCAGCCACAACGTTCCGTCCGGGCCGAAGGCCGGCGTCGCCTTGGTCGCACAGCGCAGCGTCGGCTCCTCACAGGCCGCTTCGGACGCGTGCTTGCCGTGCATCTGTCCCTGGGCCGCACTTTGCAGGAACACGCAGGCGACTATCCCGAGCAAGCCGGTTCGGATCATGGCCCCACTCCCTTCAAGAGCCCGGATCATTTGAACGCCACCTTCATACCTGCAACGAACAGGCGCGGCGAGCCCGCATAGATCGATCCCGTCGTGTTTGCGAGCGTGCTCCCGGGAATTTGAAGGCCGGCCGCCGTCACCGTATTTGCGATGTTGTTTGCCGACGCAACATAAGTGCGATCGAATACGTTCCTGACTTCGAAAAACAGATTGAGTGACCTGAAAGTGTCGGACACCAGATCGGTCTTGTAGTGGACGTTCACATTGACCAGTTCATAGCCCGGCGCCTTCAGCAGATTCGCATTGTCCATGTAGAAGGAGTCCTTCCACTGGACCTCGACGAAGCCTCCGAGGCCAGCCAGCGGTCCGGCGAACTCGTCGTAGCCAATGCGGGCTGTCAGCTCATTGGGTGAGATACCGGGAATCTTGTTACCCGCACGGTTGAAGCTGAAGACGGCGCCATTGGTGATGTTCTCGACATATTCGGTGTAGACCTCATCGAGATAGGTATACGCCGCCATGAACCGCCAGCCCGGATAGAACTTCCAGTCGGCGGCAAGCTCGATGCCGCGGTGCTCCGACCGCGGCGCGTTGAACATATAGGTCGTGTTGCTCGCGCTGGGATTGCTGGCGGCCTGGCTGACCAATTCATTCCGGAAGAACTCGTAGAATGCCGTTGCACTCAGCTTGACCGCATTGCTTGGCGTCCAATCAAAGCCGAGATCATAGCCGACATTGGTTTGCGTCTTGAGCTGAGTGTTGTTGCCGAAATCACCGTTCGGAAGAACGAACAGATTCGACACTTGCGGCGTTCCGTAACCGGTCGCGACCCGTCCGCGAAACTGCCATTCCTGATTGAGCCTGTAGAGCAGCGCCAATTCGGGAGCCGTGTTCTCAATCCTGCGGTCGACGGCGGTGGGCGTAGGTATCGTAACGACCGGAACGTTGATCGTGTTGTATTTGTAGAGGGTATTGACGCCCTTCAGAATGGTGGTTTCCCATCCAATTCCGGCGATCGCGGTCAAGTCGGGAGTGAGCTTCAACTCCTCCCTCGCCCGTATCCCGTAGTTGGATGTATCGCTGTAGGTGTTGGCCGAGATCAGTCCCAGCGTGGCGTTTCCGCCGGGCATGACGTTACGCGTGTCGCTCGAGGCCACGAGCGTGTTGTACCAGGCGCCAACCAATGTGGTGGACTCCATGCCGAAGATCTCGCCGCGCTTCGTGATGTCGCTCATGTAGTTGTACGAGGGGAAATCGCCGATCGCGCTGGTCGCGCCGGTGGGCTGGCTGATGTTCCTGTCGTCGAAGACGAACTGGTTCCGCCAAGTCATCGTGTTATCGAAGTCGTGCTCCCATCGTGCTCCGACAATGGTTCGTCGATCGTTTCGCCCGAGACCTGCTTGCGTCGCTGTCTCGGTGTCCTTGCCGCCGTTAAAGCCGTTGTTGAAGAGAGACACGGTGGGACATCCGGCGGCCGCCGTTGCACCGGTCGAGCACCCCCGCTGGAACGGATTGGTGTAGAACTGGTTCAGCGACTGCCGGATCGGCAGCCGCGCGCTGAGATCGTTGTTGATGATCTTGACCGTGAAGCGATCGTCCGGCGTCGCCTGGAGGGTGCCGAGGAAGTTGACGGTCTGGGTATTGAACCAGCTGTTGCCGATGTAGCCGTCGCCCCTTGTGTCGCTCGCGAACAGCGAGCCCTCGAAATTCCCGACCTTCTTGCCGGCGGCGAGGTAGTTGTTGAGATAGCCGTAGCTGCCGCCGTCGACGCCATATTCGACGCCGTCGATCGTGCCGCCCGGCCGCGTCCGGAAATTGAGCGCGCCGCCGGTCGCATAATTGCCGTAGAGCGCCGACGAAGGGCCGCGGACCACGTCGATCGCACCATAGGCATGGGGATCGATCAGGTCGCTGCGCGACAGACCGTCCGGCTGTGTCACCGGGAAGCCGTCCTCGAAGATCACGAGATTGCGGATCGCGAAGCCGTTGCGGGCGTTGGAGCCGCGAATCGAGATGCCGAAGTCCCGGGGACCGTTGCCCTGCTTGATCGAAATGCCCGGACTGTCCCGCAGGACGTCGCTGACCGAAAACGACGGGCGATTGTCGAACTGGCTGCGGTCGATGGTGGTCGCGGTCTGGCCGGCCGGCGACTGGTTGAGGCTAGCCCGCGCTTCGCCGGCGCTCCCGGCGTTGTTCTGCCCATGGGCGCCATCGGTCGCGTTCCGCGCGACCGGCCTCACGGCACGGGCCGCCGAAGCGGAGCGCGATCGCGATGGCCGGGTGATTGGCTTGGGACGGGCGACCTGCGGCGCCTCGACCGTCACCGCGGGGAGCGCTTCCGAGGCAGACTGGGCGAGCGCGCCTGAACCGATCGGGGACACCAGTCCGACAAGCACGGGCAAGCCCGCGCTCCCGATCGCACGAATGCGTAACATCTCTTGAATTCCTGACATCCGGCATGTCGGCCGGTCATTGAGCACGCCATCGGCACGCAACGGCGCGCACCAACGGTTCGGTTTGTCGCTACGTCAGGAAGATTGAGGTGGGGCGCGCGCCTGAGCGCTCGTGCCCGCGTGAACGGCGATCGCAAGCGCATCCGCCGGGTGCCACACCACGGGTTCGGCATGGCGGAAGGGAATTTGGAGTACCGCATGCGTCGGCGAATCGAGCGACGCATTGGCTTGGCCCAGACAACACAGGGCGCACGCGCCGGCATGCGCGGTCGGCGCGCCGGTCCGATCGTTCAGGCCGCCTTGATCGCCCCCACTGTGGCAGATGATTCCGGCAGACAGCGGATCGGCAACGGCGAGCCCCGTCGCCCAGCAGGCGGCAATCGGCGCCAGCACCTGCATCGCCAAAGCGAGCAAGACCAGGGGCAGGAATTCTTGTAGCCGCGCGCGCATCCGCCGAACCATTCGTTCGTCTGCTAACTAAACACCGTGCCGGCCCCAAGTCGAGGTCAGTTCCGCCGCCTTCTTGGTCCAGCGCAAATTTGGCCGAGAACCGTGGTCGGAGTAACCCACCACGGGACCGGGGTCGGGGATTTGAGGCGCGTCAAACGGCCCGCCGCCCACAGATTTCTTAGATTTGTCATATACTTGGGGGCCAAAAGCCCGATCATTTCGCCAACTGCTCGAATTTTGAACATTCGTTGCCGAAAATGATGACAAGTGAGAAAAGTTGATCTAGCATCCCTCTTGCTCAGGCGCTGACCGCGAGGTCAAGGCCTGGTGGTCCAAGTCTCGGGAGGAGCCCCTGGCGCGCAAAACGCAGCGTCGCCCCGTCAATCAAGAGCAAATCTTAGAATCGGGGATAATAGGGTCGACACAATTTTTGAGCGGGGCCAGGGCCCCGCTCTTTTTTTGTCCGCGAGGCTGAGGCGCCGATGCATGCGTCTCCCAATCCCATCGAAAAGAGTTTTGAGCTTGCAGCCTCCCGTTGCACTGATCTCACGCCGCTCGTCTATCAACGGTTGTTCAAAGAGCATCCTGAAACACAGGCGATGTTCCGCTCGCAAGGCAGCGGGCTCGTGATGGGGTCGATGCTCGCGCTGACGATCGAGGCGATCCTCGACTTCGCAGGCCAGCGGCGCGGGCATTTCCGGCTGATCACCTGCGAGATCGCCTCGCACGATGGCTACGGCACGCCGCGCGAGCTGTTCATCGCCTTCTTCGCCGTCATCAGGGATACGCTGCGCGATCTGCTCGGCGATGAATGGTCGACCGAGATCGCGCAAGCCTGGGACACATTGCTCGTCGACATCGACGCACTCACCGGCGCGACCGGCTGACGCTTTGCGCTGCACCAACCCGGCTTGCCGCGATGGCGAGTGATTGCGGATTGAGTGGCACCAACTCTTGTGAGACACTTTCGGACATCGGTCGCGCAATCAATGACGCGCCGACGATAAAGTGTATGGGAGCGAGCGATGTCCGGGACGAAAGATTTCTCGACGACGAGGCGCGATCTTCTTCAGGCGGCCGCGACCGCCGGCGCCGGAGCTGCCCTCTTCGGCAGCATGGGTATCAATCCAGCACTGGCGGCCGAAGTCGGACGCAGCGAGAAGCCGCTGAAGGCGGCATTCTCCAATGCGGGCCTTCAGGCCACCTGGTGCGCACAGGGCAAGCAGGCCGCGGAGTTCTGGGGCAAGCTGTTCAACGTCGAGGTCACCTGGTTCGATGGCCAGCTCGACGCCGTGAAGCAGCGCGCGGCGATCGACAACATGGCCTCGCAGAAATGGGATTTCGTCGCGATCCAGGCCTTCGGCATCGGCACCCTCACCCAGCCCGTGCAGAAAATGATCGACGCCGGCACGCCCGTGATCGACATGGACACGCTGATCGCGCCGCTCGACCAGATCAACGTCCACTCCTTCCTCGCCCCCGACAACGAGTTCATGGGCGCCTCGGTGACCCAGGCCCTCTGCAACGCCATGGGCGGCAAGGGCAAGATCATCATGACGCAAGGCGCGCTCGGCCATACCGGCGCGCAAGGCCGCGCCAAGGGCTTCACCTCGGTGGTCAAGCAATTCCCCGGGATCGAGGTACTCGATACCCAGCCGGCCGACTGGGACGTCTCCAAGACGGCGCGTCTGTGGGAAACGTATCTGACCAAGTATCCGCAAATCGACGCGGCGTTCTTCCACAATGACGACATGGCGCTCGCCGCCGCCAACATCATGAAGGCGCGGGGCCGCACCAACATCCTGATCGGCGGCGTCGACGCCATGCCGCCGGCGATCCAGGCCGTCAGCGAGGGCCGCATGTTCGCGACCGTCCGCAACCCCTCCTGCCGCATCCATGGCGGCGCCATCATCGCGGGCGTCTCGGCCGTGGTCGGCGGCGAGAAGAGCGGACAGGGCATTCCCAAGAACGTCGTCACCGACGGCCCGGTCGTGACCAAGGCCAATGCCGCCGGAATGCAGTGGATGCAGGATCACTTCCTGATCTGAGCCTCCAAGATCTGAACTTTCATGTCAGAGGGTCGCTCGCCCATCCTTGAACTGCAGGGCATCACGAAGAGCTTCGGCGGCGTCGAAGCACTCCGTGGTGTCGACTTCGCGCTTCTTCCCGGCGAGATCCACGGTCTCGTCGGCGAGAACGGCGCCGGAAAAAGCACGCTGATGAAGATCATCGCCGGCGTGCACACCGAATTCTCCGGACGCTTCCTGATCGACGGGACGGAGACACATTTTCGCTCGGCCCGCGACGCGCACGCGGCCGGCATCGCCATGGTGCATCAGGAGCTCTCTGTCGCGCCCGACCTCACGGTCGCCGAGAACGTCTTCCTCGGCAACCAGCCGACCAACGCCTTGGGCCTCGTGCAATGGCGGCGCATGGCGCGCGAGGCCGGCGAGCAGCTCGCCCGCTTCGGCATCGACGTCGATCCGATGAGCAGGCTCGGCGACTTGCCGATCGGGCTGCAGCAGCTGATCGAGATCGCCCGCGTGCTGTTCTCCGGCGCCCGCATCGTCATCCTGGACGAGCCGACCTCCGCCCTCTCCCCGCCCGAGGTCGAGCGGCTGTTCGCAACGCTTCGGCGCCTGCGCGAGCAAGGCACTGCCATCGTCTTCATTTCGCATTTCATCGAGGATATTTTGCGCGTGTCCGACACCGTGACTGTGTTCCGCAACGGGCGGAAGGTCGCGGAGACGGCGAGCGCCGCGACCAGCAAGGGCGCGCTGATCGAAGCGATGATCGGCCGCGGCGGCGAGGCGCTCGAGCACAGCTACACCGACGATCTGATGTTGCCACAACCGAGCGGAAGCTCGGTGATCCTGAAGGTCGACCAGCTATCGCTCGCCCGCACTCTTCAAGACGTCTCCTTCGAGGCGCGCGCCAGCGAGGTGCTCGGCATTTACGGCTTCATGGGCTGTGGCCAGCAGGAGCTGTCGCGCATCCTGTTCGGCAAGCTGAAGCCGGACAGCGGCACGCTCGCGGTCGAGGGCAAGCCAAAGACCTTCGCCAGCACGGCGGCGGCCCGGCGGGCCGGGGTGGCGCTGGTGCCCGAGAGCCGGCGCGACATGCTGTTTCACCAGGAGCCGGTCTACAAGAACATCTCGATCAGCATTCTGGACCGCATCTCGGCGCTGCTGCTGAAGCCGGCGCAGGAGCGCGACATTGCCCAGCGCCAGGTCGAGCAGCTGCAGATCAGGCCGCCGGTGGTCGGCCTCGACCTCGGCATGCTCTCCGGCGGCAATCAGCAGAAGGTCGCGCTGGCGAAATGGCTGACCTACCCGCCCAAGCTTTTGGTGTTGTGCGAGCCGACCCGCGGCATGGATGTCGGCGCCAAGAACGACGTCATCAACATCGTCCGCGACCTCCGCGCCAAGGGCCTTGCGATCATCGTGCTCTCGACCGAGCCGGAAACGGTGCTGTCGCTGGCCGACCGCATCCTCGTGCTCAAGCGCGGCGCGGTGGTACGGGAATTCAAGAACGAGCCGGTCAGCAAGGACCGCCTGCTGGAAGCGGCGTGACGGAGAAGCACCATGGCGAGCAGTGAAACGGTTCCGGCGGTGGGGCAGCGGGCACGCGGTCTAGCGCCCTTCCTGCGCTCGCAGATGCGCAACATCGCCCCGTTCCTGACGCTGATCTTCCTGTCCGGCTTCTTCGCCTTTGCCAGCCCGTCCTTCGCGACGCTGGACAATCTCGGCAACATCCTGACGCAAGTGTCGGTCACCGGCATCATCGCGGTCGGCCTCACCTTCGTGATCCTCTGCGCCGAGATCGACCTGTCGATCGCCAGCATCGCCAACGTCACCGGCATCGCGGTCGCCTACTTCACGCTCCAGGAATCCTACGTCAACATCGCCAACGTGCCGCTGCCCGGCGCAGTCGCGATTCTGCTGTCGATCCTGCTCTGCGCCCTGCTCGGCCTCGTCAATGCCCTCGGGCTGACCGTGATCGGCATCCCCTCCTTCATCATGACCTTGGCGATGATGCAGATCGCGGCCGGCATCTCGGCGCTGCTGGTGCGCGGACAGATCGCCTACAAGGTTCCGAGCCTGATCACGACGCTCGGCTCGGGCTCGATCGGCGGCATCCCTTGGCTCGTCATCGTCGCAGCCATCATGCTGCTCGCCGGCCATCTGGTGCTGACCTACACGCGCTTCGGCCGCTACGTCTACATGGTCGGCGGAAACCGCGAGGCGGCCGAGTATGCCGGCCTTAACGTCAAGCTCATCCTCGGCGCGGTGATGGTGATCTCGGCGGTCTGCTCCGGCATCGGCGGCATGCTGGGCGTCGCCCATTTCGGCAGCGCGCAGCAGAACGAGTTCGACACCTATCTGCTCGACTCCATCGCCGCCGTCGTCGTCGGCGGCACCAGCCTGTTCGGCGGCCGCGGCGGCATCGGCAACACCATCGTCGGTCTTTTCGTGCTCGGTGTTCTCAATAACGGCCTCGACCACGTCAACATCGACAGCTTCCTGAAGATCCTGATCCGCGGCCTGATCCTCTTGGCTGCGCTGGTCATCAACGTCTATGCGCAGCGGCTGAGGGAAAAAGCGGCGGAGTAGCCTCCGCTCGAAACAAAAAGTGCGAAAACAACCCCATGCACAGTAACCGGGGCTAGCGAAATCAATGGCTTGCCGGCGACGCGCAAAAGGGTGATCCGTCGCCCTTCGAGGCCTCCGCTGCGCTCCGGCACCTCAGGGTGACGGAGAGAGAGCGAGGCTCGCTGTATCGATCCCGTCATTGCGAGCGCAGCGAAGCAATCCAGAATCATTCCGCGGTGGCAGCCTGGATTGCTTCGCTGCGCTCGCAATGACGATGTGGCGACAAGAGGGCTGAACAACGTTGAGAACGTTGCTTAGCTCCCGGCGGTCCGGTCCGGCGGAAGCCGCGAAAATCTGAAATCGCAGTGGCTCGCGCCGCCGGCCAGCGTTTGCGTCCGTTCCAGGCGGATGCCGCGCGTTGCGTAGGCGTCGAAATCGAGCCCGCAGATGTTCGGCAGGATGGCCTTGTCTCCGTGGCGAGCAGCGAATTTGCAGAAGCCGCAAGCCTTGTAGTCGATACCGAATTCAAAGTGGTCACCCGGACCGGGTTCGACGAAATCGTAGACGAAATCTTCCGAAAACGCGTCCCGATGGCTCTTCGTGACGCTCTCTGCGGCCTGCTCGCGGAGCAACGCTTGGTTCTCCGGCGACATGAATTGGCGTCCCGCGGCTAGACGTTCCGCTTCAGGCACCGTGAGCAATTGCGCCTTGTAGGTTTCCCGCTCGATGTCGCCGATCACGGGCAGCGGCACGCCGTGTCGCCGGAGCACGCGGCTGATGGCCATGAAGCCCATGAGACGCATGAAGAAATCGCTCATGCGGCTTGCCGCGCCACCGACATAGGGCATTTGGGTGAGCACGAGCTCGAATTCGTCCATCACCTCCCGCCGGATGGCGTTGGTATCGGACACAAGGGCGCGCTTGGACAGCATCGTTTCGGCGAGGTCGAGCCGATGGCACATGGCGGCTTCCATGGCACCGCGATGCGCTTCGTAAAAGGAATGGATCGTCTCAGGCATTGGATGTTTCTCGATCGGGTTGGACTGTCACTTCACTCTGCAGCGATCGCCTCGATCTCCAGCAGCCATTTGCTGTCAACGGTCTCGACGATCACGACAGTTAACGCGGGCTGATGATCGCCGAGCATCGCGCGCCGAATGGTACGGTTGGTCACGACCTGGTTGCGGTCAGTCAGGAACGTCGTGACCTTGACCAGATGCGCGACGCCGAGGCCGGCTGCGGCGAGCACTTCCTTGACGTTGCGCCAGGCCTGCTCGCATTGCGCCTCGAAACCTTCGGGCACGGCGCCGTCGGAGCTTTCAGGGACCTGGCCGCTGATGAACAACAGGCGCCGATGCTGCTTCAGTTCAAGTCCCATGCTGTAGCCGCCGGCGGGCGCGTTGACCGTTGCAGGATTGTGGCTGACGATATGAGCTGGGGACATGGGCTTCTCCGGGTTGCAGACCGAAGCCTATCCGGCGGCGTCGCGGCGGCGCAAAGCATCATTCCTGCGGTTCAGCGCAAGAAAATCTATTGCAAGGCCGTGCTCCATCGGTGTCAAAGTGCCGCGCGATGACCTACGCTCTTCCACCACTCAACGCGCTTCGCGCATTCGAAGCCGCGGCCCGGCATCTCAGCTTCAAGCTGGCCGCGCACGAGCTGCACGTGACGCCCGCCGCCGTGGGGCAGCAGGTGAAGGCGCTGGAGGCGCGCCTCGGCGTACGCCTGTTCGAGCGGCTGCATAAGCAGCTCATCCTCACCGCAGCCGGCCAGGCCTATTTGCCCGGGATATCCGAAGGCTTTCGTCACATTGCCGAAGCGACCTCGCATTTGAAGCCAGCAGGCGCGGTGCTGCTGCAATTGGGGGTCCATGGCAGCTTCGACCTGCGCCGCCTCGAATTGGCGGAGTTTCGCAGCGCGCATCCCGACATCGGTCTGCGGGTGCTGCAACCTGCCGGCCTGCACGAACTGGTCGAAGGCAAGGTCGATCTGCTGATCGCCCGCGGTCTCGGCCACCATCCCGGCTATCGCTGCGACCGGATCGATGAGGGATCGGGTTTGGGTGATTGGCTGATTGCGCCCGAAGGTACGGCGGACTGTCCCGAGGTCGTCAGTTTTCGCGAATGGCTGCGCGCCCTGAAGGCTGAGAAGCCGCGCGCAGACCAACACCGCCCTCGCCTGGTGGGCATCAGACGATAGGCTCGACCGGCAATCCATAGCCTCGCCGCGACGACGGTTGGACACGTCGGGCAAAACAGGATCAGAACATCATCATGCGGCGATCGCGTGTCTGGCGAGCTCTAAGCTCAAACCCAGCTTGGTCGTTCGAGCCGCACTCGCCTCCTAATCGGGAGCTTGAATCACGGCTAGGCGGTCTGGCTCAACCTAGCCTGCCGCCGAGCAGATTGGCGGCAATATGCCCGAAAGCAGACCTATTGCGCTCAGTTCGGGCTTTGTCGTTCATGACCCCTGCCGGAAGCTGGCCTCTGGGCAATGATGCGTCTAGTCGTGTCCGACCATCCCATCCTTACTTGGCGGAAAATCGAACGATCATTCGGCGGATCGGATGCCCCGCGGGTCGATACCCCTGTTCGAGGCGACGTAGTCGATCTCGCCGCGCGTAGTACCGATATCCATTAGCTCCCTGTCGCTCAGGTCGCACAAGTTGGCTATCAACCTCTGGCGTTTGCGTCGTTCCTGAAACGCGCCCCAATATGTCATGAAAAAACTGGAGACGCGCCGGGTCGATACGGCCGACTGTCCCAACCCTGTTGCACCATAGGTCGTGCTCATGGCGGAATCTCCTGGGTGTTGTTTCTACCCGGACGAGGGTGCCAAGGCATAAGCGAGCGCGCTTGACATTCGGCTTACATTTTCCTTACCGGCGGCTTATTCTTTGCGTTCCAAGCGGTGCTAGAGGTCCCGACGATCGGAGGCCGCCTGAGGGATTGGCAGCTTGCGCTATCTCTTCGAGGAGTACGCAATCGACACTGACCGGCGCGAGCTGCATCGCGGGGCGGACGTCGTCTCCGTCGCGCCACAGGTATTCGACCTGCTCGACTACCTGATCCGCAACAGGGAGCGCGTCGTCAGTAAAGACGACCTCATCAATTCCATTTGGAACGGCCGTATCGTGTCCGATGCGGCGCTGACAACGCGCCTGAATGCCGCCCGCAGTGCGCTCGGCGATTCCGGTGAGGAACAACGCCTCATCAAAACCCTCCCGCGCAAGGGCTTCCGTTTCGTCGGACCAGTGCGGGAAGCACAGGGAGCCACAGATGCGGTAGTCACCGATAACGCCGTAGAACCGTCGAAACCGGTCCTTACGCTGCCCGATAAGCCTTCGATCGCGGTGTTGCCATTCCACAACCTGTCAGGTGATCCCGAACAGGAGTATTTCGCGGACGGAATGGTAGATGACATCATCACGGCGCTATCCCGGTTCAAGGCGCTGTTCGTCATCGCTCGCAACTCGAGCTTCACCTACAAGGGGCGCGCCGTTGACGTGAAGCAGATCGGGCGAAAACTAGGGGTGCGTTACGTGTTGGAAGGCAGCGTTCGCAAAGCAGCAAACCGAGTGCGCATCACGGGACAGCTCGTCGATGCCGCCACCGGTGCACATCTATGGGCGGACCGGTTTGATGGTGGTCTCGGCGACGTCTTTAATCTGCAGGATCAGGTGACCGAGAGCGTTGTCGGGGCGATCGCGCCAGCGCTGGAGAAAGCCGAGATCGAGCGTGCCAAGCGCAAGCCGACCGAGAGTCTCGACGCCTATGCCATCTATTTACGCGGTTTGGCCAGGTTTTATCAGTTTGCTGGTCGGCAAGTGAACGACGAGGCATTGCGCCTGTTCAACAACGCGATCGAGATCGACCCGGATTTTGCGTCGGCCTACGCTCGTGCCGCGTCTTGCTACGCCTATGCCAAGGGCAATGGCTGGATTTCAGGCACACCGAGCGAGATTGCCGAAGTGACGAGGCTCGCTCAGCGGGCGGTTGAGTTGGGTAAAGATGATGCGATGGCGCTCGCCGCCAGCGGGTGGGCGTTAGCCCATGTTGTTCGCGATCTGGAGGCAGGGGCCGGCTTAATCGATCGCGCGCTTGTGCTCAATTCCAATCTGGCCGAGGCATGGTTTTACGGCGGCTGGGCAAAAAACTACCTCGGCGAGCCGGAACTGGCGATCGAGCGCTTCGCGCGTGCCATGCGCTTGAGCCCACTTGATCCGCGGGCGTTAGCCTCGCGGGCTGGGACCGCGCATGCACATTTCTTCCTGGGCCGCTATGCCGAAGCGGCATCGTGGGTGGCAATGGCGTTGCAGGACAACTATCAACCTGGACTACGGATCGCCGCCGCAAGCAATGCGATGGCCGGACGCCCGGAGCAAGCACATCAGGCCGTGGCTCGGGTGCGGCAACTCAACCCCACGCTACGTGTTTCCACTCTAAAAGACGTGGTAGGCCCTTTTCGGCGGGCGGTAGACCTCTCGCGATTTGAAGAGGGATTGCGGCAAGCCGGGCTGCCGGAATGACCATCGCGGCCAGGTGCTCAGCCGTGGCGACGAGCTGAATAATGGCGTGACTTCTGCTGTTGGCCCTTAACGAACTTATGGACGCTGTAGTGGACTTGTCCGCTGCTGCCCCAACCTAGACATTGGCGCGAGGCTTCTGTCCCGCGTTTTGTGTTTAGGACCACGGCGGCTCTTCGCTCGTCCCGACCGCCTCGTGGTGGATCGTGACACCCGCCGAACGCAAGCCGGTCAGCAATACGGTTCTCACAGAGGCCGGATCGAATCCAATATCCTTGGCGTTTGGTGGATGTGCTTCGCTGCCCTTCAATCGGAGCGCCAAGTGCAATTGCTCGCAAAGGTGCTGAACGACGAGATTGACCTGATCGTCAGTCATGATCTGCCTCTCCTGCTACCATTTTGCTATCCAACTAGGTAGCACACATGGAAATGCGACGGTACGCGATTGGACCGCCTCTAGGATCAACCCCGCGCGATTGCCCATGGGCGCGCTCCAAATCGTCCGCTATCGGGACAGACCGGAAGTGACTGGCGCGCGATTAGGACCATGCTTTTGACGCACAATGGATGCGCCATCCACCTAGGGATGTCCGCTTTCGGTCGTGGCTAATACCGCCTGCCCCGCAATCTCGTCAGCCCGCCAACACCGCACCGCATGCCCGTCGGGCCGCGTCTCCAGCACTGGCCCCGGCTCGTGGCGGCACACGCCCTCCGCATAACGGCAGCGCGGGCTGAACGCACAGCCGTTGGGCGGATTGAGCGGATTTGGCAGATCGCCGCCTGTCGTCGCCAGCGGCGCATGGCGCAGCGGATCGGGAATGGCGGCAATCAGGGCTTGCGTGTACGGGTGCGCCGGCCGTTCGAAGATCTCGCGCCAGTCGCCATTCTCGACGATGCGGCCGAGATACATCACGGCGACGCGGTCGCTCATGTGCTCGACGACGCCGAGGTCGTGACTGATCATGATGTAGGAGAGGCCGAGCGTCTCCTTCAACTCCAGCAGCAGATTGATGATTTGGGCGCGGATCGAGACATCGAGCGCCGAGACCGGCTCGTCGCAGATGACGATCTTGGGGTTGAGGATCAGGGCACGGGCAATGCCGATACGCTGGCGCTGGCCGCCGGAGAATTCATGCGGGTAGCGGCCTGACTGTTCGGGCCGCAGGCCCACATGTCGCAGCATCGTGGCGACGCGGTCCTCGATCTCGCTCTTTGCGGTCACGCCATGCACGCGCAGCGGATCTTCGAGCGTGCGACGCACGGTCTGGCGTGGATTGAGCGAGGCGTAAGGGTCCTGAAATACCATCTGCACGATGCGAGCCAACGCCTTGCGATCGCCGGATTGCCGGTTCGTGACGACCTCCCCGTCCAGCACAATGCGGCCGCGTGTCGGCGTCAGGAGACCAAGGATCGACAAGGCGACCGTCGACTTGCCGGAACCGGACTCGCCGACGAGGCCGAGGCATTCACCCCGCCTCAAGCTGAGATCAACGCCGTCGACGGCCCGGAGCAGCCGCCGGCCACGGCCCAGCAAGCCGCCTCCCAGCGGAAAATGCACCGCGAGATCCTCGACGCTGAGGATGAGATCGTCGTTCGGCCTCGCCTTGCCCTGCACGACTTGCGGCTCATGCATGGTGATGACACCTGACCAGACCGCCTGCCTCCAGGGGATCCGTCTCCGGCGCGACAGTCCGGCAAATATCGGTCGCCTGCGCGCAGCGCGGATTGAACCGGCAGCCATCAGGGAAATTCGTGATGGCCGGGACGACGCCCGCGATCTCCTTGAGCCTGCTGCGCCCGAGCGCGGCGCGGCTGCCGAGCCGCGGCAGCGAGGCGACCAGGCCTTGCGTATAGGGATGCGAGGGCGAGCGGAAGATATCCGCCGAGCCGCGCTCCTCGACGATGCGGCCGGCATACATGACGGCGACGCGGCGGCAGACATTGGCGACCAGGCCGAGATCGTGGCTGATCATCAGGATCGCCGTTCCTCGCTCCGCGCATAAATTCCGCATCAGCTCGATGATTTCGGCCTGCACGGTCACGTCGAGCGCGGTGGTCGGCTCGTCGGCGATCAGGAGATCCGGACCGCATGCCAGCGCGATGGCGATCATCACGCGCTGACGCATGCCGCCGGACAGCTGGTGCGGATAATCCTTTACGCGGCGCTCGGGTGCGGGAACGCGCACACTCGCCAGCGCCTCGACCGCGAGTTGATCGGCCTCCCGCCAGCTCTTGCCCTTGTGCAGCACGAACATCTCGGCGATCTGCCGGCCTACGGGTGAGACCGGGTTCAGCGCCGTCATCGGCTCCTGGAAGATCATGGCGATGCGATTGCCGCGGAGCTCCCGCTGCCTGGCGGCGGAAAGGTGCTGGATCTCCCGCCCCTCGAACCGGATGACGCCGCCGCCGATCGACAAGGGGTGCCGCAACAGGCCGATCAAAGCGAGCGCCGTGATGCTCTTGCCGCAGCCGGATTCGCCGACGAGGCCGAACGTCTCGCCGCGGTCGATGCGAAACGAAACGCCCTCGGCTGCCGCAACGGCTCTGGACCCGTCATCGAGATCGATGCGCAGATCCTCGACTTCGATCAGCGGCGTGCCGGTCATGTCCGCCGGCTCCGCGATTGGGGATCGAGGATGTCGCGCAGGCCGTCGCCGAGCAGATTGAGGCCGAGCACCGTCAGGAAGATTGCGAGGCCGGGAAAGATCGAGAGCCACGGCGCCGTCGTGATCTGCTCGCGGGCTTCAGACAGCATGCTGCCCCAGCTCGGAAAAGGCGGGCGGACCCCGAGGCCGAGGAACGACAATGCGGCCTCGGACAGCACCGCGCTGCCCATGCCGAGCGTGCCGATGACGACGATCGGTCCGAGCATATTCGGCAGCAGCTGCGTGATCATGATCCGCGCATCGCCATAGCCAAGCACGGTTGCAGCCTGCACGTAGCCCTGGCTCCTGAGCGACAGCGCCGAGGCCCGTGCGATCCGGCAGGTGAAGGACCAGTTGGTCAGACCGAGGGCGATAAGCAGGCTTGTCAAGCCTGGTCCCAGCACCGCCATGATGGCGAGCGCGAAGATCAGCGAGGGGATCGCGAGCATGACATTGGTCAGGGCGTTGACGACATCATCCCACCAGCCGCCCCAATAACCGGCGCTCAGGCCGAGGGCCACGCCGATGACGCTGTTGATCAGCTGCGAGATGATGCCGACCGTCAGCGAGACCCGCGCGCCGTACACGACGCGGGAATAGATATCGCGGCCCTGGTCATCGGTCCCGAACCACCAGGTCCAGCTCGGCGGCTCCTCCGCGTTCATGAGGTTGGCGTCCATGACGGGATCGGTGTGCGCCAGCCAGGGCGCGAGCAGGCCAACGAAGATCGCCAGCGCGAACAACACGCCACCGATGACGAGATTGGCCCGGAGCTTCATGCGTATCTGATCCTGGGATCGATCACGCCGTAGAGCACGTCGATCAGCAGATTGATCGCGAGAAAGGCCAGCACCACCACGAGAATGGAGCCCTGAACGGCCGGAATGTCGCGCTGGAGTACGCTGTCGACCAGCAGCGAGCCGATGCCCGGCCAGGAGAACAGTTTCTCGACGACGACTGCCTGCCCCATCAGTCCGCCGAACTGCAGGCCGACCGTCGTGAGGATGATGACGAGCGCATTGCGCATCACGTGCCACTTCACCACCCTGGTCTCGCTCATGCCCTTGGAGCGTGCGGTGCGGACGAAATCAGCGGTCATGATCTCGAGGACCGCAGCGCGCGTGGTGCGGGCGAAAAGCGCCATCGGCGAGACACCGAGCGTCACGGCCGGCAGCAGCAGATATTTCAGCCCGCCATCGCCGTAGCCAAAACTCGGAAGCCAGCCGAGCTTCAACGCAAACAGATACATCAGCACCAGTCCGAGCCAGAATTTGGCAATGGAAAGGCCCGACACGGCCACGACCATGGCGAGCGTATCGACGATGCCCCCGGGTTGAAGGGCCGCGATAAAGCCAAGAGGAACGCCGATCACGACGGCAAACGCCATGGCGGTGAATATGAGTTGCAGCGTCGGCCATGCCCGCTTGGCAATCATGCTTGTGACAGGCTCGTGCGTCCGGAACGAGGTCCCGAAATCGCCGCTCGCGAGCTTGGCAATGTAGACGCCGAAACGCACATAGACGGGGTCGTCGAGGCCGAGCTGCTTTTTCATGCGCAGCTCGACCTGCGGATCTGCATCATCACTCATGCTCGAAGCGATGCTGCCGGGAACGACGCTGAACAGCACGAAGACCAGCAGCACGACGGCGAGCACGGTCGGAATGGTCTGCAGGAGTCGACGGAACAGGAACGAGAGCATCGGCACTTTTCCTCTCTCCCTCCATCACATGATGCGATGGAGGGAGCGCGACAGCGCGTGTCACTTCGCGGGCGAGGTCTCGTCGACCCAGAGGTCCTCGACGTTCTGATGGGTCAGCTCCGTCGCATTCAACTGAACGCCCTTGAGCCACGGCTGCACCGCCATGACCGCCTTGTTGTAGTTGAAGAACCAGACCGGCGCCTCCTCATAGAGCAGCGCATTGGCCTTTTGCAGCAGCTGGATGCGCTTGGCGGGATCGTCGGCCTGCCCGGCCTCGTCGACGATCTTGTCGAAGTCGGCGTTCTTGAAGGTCGTGTAGTTGCAGGCCGGCTGCGGCGTCGACGAGTGGAAGCATTTGAGCGCGGCCTGCGGATCCGGCCCGCTCGCCTGGGAATAGATGAAAGCCTGGTAGTCGCCGCTGCGAACCACCTCCGCCAGCACCGCGGTCTCGACCTGCTTGACCTTGGCCTTGATGCCCACCTTGTCCAGCATCGGGATGACGGCCGAGACGATCGGCAGGCCCCAGCTTTCATTCTGGCTGGTGGTCCATTCAAATTCGAAGCCGTTGGGATAGCCCGCCTCGGCGAGCAGTTGCTTGGCCTTGGCGGGATCGTAGGGGTACGGCTTCATCGCCTTGTCGTAGGCCGGAGCGGTCAGCGGCAGCCAGCTGGTGGCGCGGTAGGCCTTGCCCTTGACTAGCTTGGTGATGATCAAATCGGTGTCGATCGCGTAGTTGATGGCCTGCCGGACGCGCTTATCGGCGAACGGCTTGAACGAGGGATTCATGCCCATGTAGCGCGTGAAGACCTCGGCGACCTCGACGATGGTGCCCTTGAGGGCGGCGTCGGATTGATAGGCGACGTATTGCGCCGGCCCCAGCACCGAGGTGTCGATCTCCTTGTTGCGGAAGGCAACATCGCGGGCCGCGGCTTCGCCCATGACGGACACGACGATCTTGTCGGCATAGGGCTTGCCGGGCTTGTAGAACCGGTCCCACCGCTCCAGCACGATGCGCGATCCCGGCACGTGCTCGACGAATTTGAACGGTCCGAGACCGATCGGCTTCTGGATGAAGCTTTCCTTGGCGCCCTCGTCGGCGGGATAGATCGAGGTCAGCGCGGTGAAGAAGTAAAAGCCGGGATCGACCTTCTCTGTCAGCTTCATTTCGAGGGTGAAATCGTCGATCTTCTTCAGGCCGGAGATCTCCTTGGCCTGGCCCTTCTCGACCGCGGCCGCGCCCTCGATCACGCGGACGAAACGCGCACCGGGAAAGGCCTTGGTGCCGTCCATGATGCGGGTGTAGGACCAGATGACGTCGTCAGCCGTCATCTTACGGCCATTGTGGAAATAGGCGTCGTCGCGCAGCTTGAAGGTGTGAACGAGACCGCCACCCGAGACGGCATCCTCCTTGGCCAGTTCCAGAACCGGTTTGCCTTCCGCCGAATTCCAGACGTAGAGCGAGCGATGCAGCGCCTTGGCGTAGATCTCGTCCTGGGCGCGCTGCGTGGTGTGAATGTCGAGACTCGTGAAGCTCGAACCGTAGGGCGCGGTCATGCGGATGGTTCCGCCCTTGCGTGGAGTCTGGGCCTCCGCCGATCCGGCGAGCGCCAGTCCCAAACCAGCGACGATCGCAATCATCCTGAACATCATGAGTCCCCCAACAACGCAGGTGCATGCCGATTAGAGATTTGATCATTCGCAGCCCGTCGAATGCAAGCTTCGTTTTTGCTGACGACCAATGTCGGTTCCGGGAGGGCGCGTTTTCAACGAGGAGACCTCCGAGACCGGGTTGCATCCCGCAGCGATCCAAGCCGCCGATTGACGCGGTGCGTCATCAGGCGGCCGGGACCCGTGAACATTCGTCGCGGTCGACGCGACCAAGCTCTGGATCGTTACCTGAGCCTCAGGAATCGCGAAAAACAGGGATCGCGGGAAAAATGAAACGCCGAAAGCTAGGTATCCTGCTCGCCGGCAGTCTAGTCGCCGCAACGGCGGCGATGGCGATCCCGGTCACGCCGGACCCTGTCCGCGACCGCCCGACGAACACCATCCATATCAACTGGTCCCACACCACGCGGTCCAACGGATATGTCGACGATACATGGTGGGCGCTCAGGGACCGTTGCGCCCCGGACAATCTTGGCGAGCGCCTGCTCTGCGATGCCATCGGACTGTTGGCAGGGGCCGCCAGCCGGACGTTCGAAGCCAAAATGTCCGACGACGTGGGCCTGCCGCTTGCCGACCGCTGGGGCCTGATGACCGCGAAGAATTCACCCTTCATCAGGTCGGCTCACGTCGAGACGCCGCTCGGTCTCGAGGCCGTGCTCGGCTTCTATCGCGCCGCACTCGAACAACGCGGCTGGACTGAAAACGACGGCGCGGTCGTCGAGGCTGACAGGGCCGTCGTCGCCTTCACAACGTCAGATGGGCCGGGGCTGCTCCGGCTTCGCCGTCAGAACAACATGACGATTGCCGACCTGTCGCTGCGCAAGCTGCTGGCCGCCACGTCCGGCATCCGGCCGGCGCCGGACCGAGTGATGTTGTTGGTCGGCAACAAGACGGATGAAGCGGCCGACATCACCGTCAATGAGCGAACCATCAGACTGGAGGCTCGCGCCGGAGAGGACCTGACGGCCTCCGACGCCGCCGCGGCCAAGCTGCCTGATAACCAGAAGATCGATCTGCCGCCGGGCAGGTACAAGGTCACCCTCAAGCTCGAAGGCAGCGCGGCGCAGCAGCGCGAGTTCGAGGTCGCGGCCGACGAGACCTGGGGCCTCCTGGTCGGTCCCGATGGGGCCCCGCTTCCGTTGCGGCTGTATTGAGGGCGCCTTTCTTCCCCCCGTCATTGCGAGGAGCACTTGCGACGAAGCAATCCAGACTCTTTCCGCGGTGGCAGTCTGGATTGCTTCGCTGCGCTCGCAATGACGGAGTGTGGGTACGCCTCTCACGACGTCTTCAGCCAGACAGTTCCGGCTGCCAATCGCGCAATTTTCGCGCGGCGCCCGTGACGTCAGCGATCGTCCGAAACGTCCCCGCCTCCACCATCATCGCCCGCGCCAACCGCACGGCGCGCGCCTCGCTGACAGCGCGCGTCTTCGGATCCTCGATCAGCTCGAAATCGATGTTGTGGGCGAGGCCGAAGATGCGGCGGACGATCTTTGCGGCGGCGAAGCCGACGGCATCCGTGAACAGGCGCTGCATGTAGGCCTGCCGCTCGGCCTCCAGGCGCGCGGCGCCCTTCTCGCCGGCGAAGAGCGAGACCGGATAGGCATCGCCCGCGGCGCCCGCGCGCCAGAGGTCGAGGAATTTGCGGGAAAACTCGTTCCAGACCTGCTCGACCGTCTCCAGCACCCAGGCCTCGAATGCGGCCCGCCCGCCCGGCGCGCGCTCGTGGCCACTCGATGCAAAATAGGCCATCAAGAGGTTGGCGAGCAGGGCGCCGACGTCGAACCCCATTGGGCCATAGAACGCGAATTCGGGATCGATCACCCGCGTCTGGCTGTCCGTGACCATGATCGATCCGGTGTGGAGGTCGCCGTGCAGCAGCGCCTCGGGGCTTGCCATGAACTTCAGCTTGAGCCGGGAGATCGCGACATGCAGCTCCATATCATCACGCAGGCTTGCGGCGAGCGCATCGAGATATGGCGCGGTCCAGCGGTTTTGTTCGGCGATGCGGTAGGGATCGGTGAAGATCAAATCCTCGGTGATCTTGCAGAGCGCATGGTTGCCGGCGAAAGCCGCGATGCCCTCCTTCTTCTCGGCCGCGGACAGCGCGAGGTCGGAGGTGAAGAACAGCGTTCGCGCCATGAACGTGGAGATATCACCGACGAAGCCGGGATATTGCGTGCCCGCGACCAGCCCCTTGCGCATGATGATGTGGGGCTTGAGCAGTTCCATCACCGTCAGCGCGAGACTTTCGCTGTGATGCAGCAAGGCCGGCACAAGGCCGGGGGCGAGCTGGGCCTGCTTCGACAGCGCCAGATATTCGTAATGGGCCCGCGATAGCGGCAACGGCCAGCTCTCGCCGACGAGGCGGACATAGGGCAGCGCCTGCTTGACGGCGACGCCGCCGCTCGCGCCCTTGACGATGAAGACGAGGTTGAGGTTGCCGTCGCCGACTTCGGTGATCCCCCAGCCGGACGGCTCGCCGCCGAGCAGCGCGGCGATATCGGGCAGGCCCGCGAGGTAGTCCCGCAAAGCCGCTTCCTGCAAAATCCGATAGTCCCCCGTCCAGCTCCCGGTCATGGCGATCCCATCCCACCTCTGGGCCGGATCATTTCTCCCGATGCTGGGAAGCTCGAGCCGATCGCGGCCATTCTTTGATCGGATCGTAATCGCAATCAATGCAGTCTGCCACCCGGCGCTTTTGGCTGTGCCGGTGAACAGGGAGACGGACGCAAGGTCGTGAGTATCGGGCGGCCAACTGGGACGCTTGGTCGCCAGCCCACGACCTGCCGACTAGGAACACAAGCGGGCCGAGACGGTTTTTGCTTTTGTGAACCTTTGAAGGAGCTGCCCATGAGCCGCGGAATGCCCTCCATGACTGCCCTTTTGGCGATGCTGGCCATCGCCGGATATCAGAACCGCGATAAACTGGCAGAGCTGCTGAAAGGCGCGGGCGCCGGCTCGTCCGCTGGCGGCCAGCAGCCGCCTGGAGGCGTGCTCGGCAATCTCGGCGGCATGCTCGGCGCGGGCGGAATCGGTGGCCTGCTCAATGGCGGAATTGGCGAGCTCCTGGAGCGGTTTAACCAGAATGGGCAGGGCGAGATTGCCGATTCATGGGTGAAGCCTGGCCCCAATAAGGAAATATCTTCGCCGGAGCTCAAGCAAGCCATCGGCAGCGATGTCCTCGAGAAGCTCGCCCAGCAGACCGGGCTTTCTCAAGACGAGATCGTCACACGTCTATCCCGTGAGCTTCCTACTGCCATCGACAAATACACGCCGGATGGACGTCTGCCCAACGCCTAGCTGCAACGGCTATTCAGAAGAGGTGTAAACATGAGCCTTCTTTGGACCATCATCATCGGCTTTCTCGCCGGCGTGATCGCCAAATTCATCATGCCGGGCGACAATGAACCGTCCGGCTTCATCCTGACGACCATTCTCGGCATCGTCGGCGCCTTCGTTGCTTCCTACCTCGGGCAAGCGCTGGGCTGGTATCGCCCTGGCGAAGGGGCCGGCCTGATCGGTGCCGTGGTCGGCGCGATCGTCGTGCTGTTCGTCTACGGTCTCGTCGCCGGCCGGCAACGCCGCGCGATCTAGGCTCGCGCGGATCGTTACTCCCGCTCCAGGAAGCTCGAGCCGATCTCGGCCTTTCTTTTGATCGGATCGTAATCACAATAAACGAGGTCCGCCACCAGCGTGTAGCTGGCGCTGACGGTGTATTTGTCTGTCTTGACCGAGTTCAGTCCGATCACCGAGGTGCTCTTGCCGCCGTTCCACTTGAACGGCGTCGAGCTCTTGGCCTGCTCGCAGGCCATCACGGCTTCGTTGAAGACATAGCCCTCGACGAACGCCTTCAGCGTCCGCACCTGCACCGCCATCTTCCACTCGACATAGCCGATGGTGCCGAGACCGGCGACGATCAGCACCAGAAGCGCAATGACGATGCGTTGAAAAGTCATTCGTGTCCCCTAACTTTGTTTCAATATGCAAACTATCTCGGCGTCATTGCGAGCGCAGCGAAGCAATCCAGAATCTTTCCGCGGCGGGACACTGGATTGCTTCGCTGCGCTCGCAATGACGAACTTGGTCGAGAGCCTTAGTCTATCGCCTTTCGTCGCGATCGGCTCGAACTCTCAGAACGGCATGCCCATCATCTTCGACAGGCGCTCGATCGAGAGATAGCCGGCGTGATAGGCGGCGAGGCCCAGGCCATAGATGATCGCCGAGATGATCGTGGTCCAGATCAGCTTGCCGCCCATCCGGGTCAGGATCGGGGCGCCGGGGTCGGTGCCGGGCGCGCCGACGCCGTCCTCGTGCTGGCTGCGCACGCCGAACGGCAGCGTCACGAACAGCGCGACCCACCAGATGACAAAGTAGATCGCAATCGCGGTCGATATCTGGATGGCCATGGGACGGCCTTATGCCTGCTCGATTTCGACCAGCGCGCCGGAAAAATCCTTCGGGTGCAGGAACAGCACCGGCTTGCCGTGGGCACCGATCTTCGGCACGCCGTCGCCGAGCACGCGGGCGCCCTCCTTCACCAGCGTGTCGCGCGAGGCGATGATGTCGACGACCTCGTAGCAGACGTGGTGGATGCCGCCGTCCGGGTTACGCTCGACGAACTTTGCGATCGGCGAAGCCTCGCCGAGCGGCTCGATGAACTCGATCTTGGTGTTGGGGAGCGTGGCGAACACGGTGATGACGCCGTGCTCGGGCAACGGCACGGCTTCCGAGATCTGGGCCCCAAATGCGGCGCCATAGATCCTGGCAGCCTTGACGGCATCCTTGGTCGCGATCGCGACATGGTTGAGCCGGCCCAGCATGGTTCTCTCCCGTTAGACTGTCAGTACATGTACCAGACAGGGGGGCTTCTTGCCCCAATGTTCGTTGATGACGGCCCGGACAGCGCGTCGCACCGACTCGGCGAGAGCGTCCGCATCGCGGCGGCGCGCCTTCGGCAGTCCCTCGATCGTCGACATCACGGCATCGAAGACGATGTCGTCGAAGGGCTCGCCTGCCCGGTTCTTCTCGGGAATGCCGACCAGATCGACCTCGGGATCGTCGGCGAGCTCTCCCTGCTCCGTCATGGCGATGGCGACGAAGGCGCAGCCGGAGAAGGCCATCCGCCGCCGCTCGACCACGGCGCGCGACTTGGAATCCTCCAGGATCGTGCCGTCCTTGTAGAGACGGCCCGAGGGCACCTCGCCAATAATGCCGGGATCGCCGGGGCCAAGCTTGACGAGATCGCCGTTGCGGCAGACCAGCACGCGCGGCACGCCGGCAGCGCGCGCCAGCTTGGCGTGCTCGTGCAGATGCAGGGCCTCGCCATGGACGGGGATCAAGAGCTGTGGCCTGGTCCAGGCGATCAGGTCGCGCAATTCGTCGCGGCGGGGATGGCCGGAGACGTGAACCAGAGCATCGCGGTCGGTGATGATCTCGACGCCCTGGAGCACCAGATTGTTGATGATCGAGCCGACCGCCTTCTCGTTGCCCGGAATGGTGCGCGAGGAGAAGATGACGCTGTCGCCGCGATTGAGCGTGATCTCGGGGTGGTCGTCATTGGCGATGCGCGCCAGCGCGGCGCGCGGCTCGCCCTGGCTGCCGGTGCAGAGCGCCAGCACCTTGTCCTGCGGCAGGTGGCCGTAGATGTCGGGCGAGCGGAAATTCTGCACGCCGTCGAGATAGCCGGTCTCGCGCGCCACCTGAACCACGCGCTCCATGGCGCGGCCGACCACGACGACCTCGCGGTCGGCGGCTCTCGCAGCGGCGGCCACAGCCTTGATGCGGGCGACGTTGGAGGCGAAGGTCGTCACCGCGACGCGGCCCTTGGCCGATTTCACGAGGTCGATGATGGTCCGGGCGACCTCGGCTTCCGAGGGCGAGCGGCCGTCGCGCACCGCGTTGGTGGAATCGCCGATCAGGGCGAGAAGCCCCTCATCGCCCAGCTCGCGCAGCCGCTTCTCGTCGGTCGGACGTCCCAGGGTCGGGGTCGGGTCGATCTTCCAGTCGCCGGTGTGCAGCACCGTGCCGGCCGAGGTGTGGATCGCCAGCGCGTGCGCCTCGGGAATCGAATGTGCGACCGGGATGAATTCGACATTGAACGGGCCGACATCGATACGCCCGCCCGACGGCACCACCGTCACCGGGATCTTCGGCGCGTTGCGCTCGGCGGCGCATTTGGCCTCGAACAACGCGGCGCTGAACTGCGTCGCATAGATCGGGCATTTCAGCTTCGGCCACAGATCGATGATGGCGCCGAAATGGTCCTCATGGGCGTGGGTCAGCACCAGGCCCATCAGGTTCTTGCGTTCCTTCTCCAGGAAGCTGATGTCGGGCATGATCAGGTCGATACCCGGCAGATGCTCCTCGTCGCCGAAGGAAACGCCGAGATCGACCGCGAGCCAGGCGCGCTGCTGGCGGTTGCCGAGGCCGTAGATCGACAGGTTCATGCCGATCTCGCCAACGCCGCCGAGCGGCGCAAATACCAGTTCCTCGGGCTTCGCCATCACGCAGCTCCCACGGAGGCGACCGGGCCGAAGAACACCTCGCCCGCAGCCACCGGCACAAGGCGGCCCTCCGCGGTGCGGACGATCAGGCAGCCGGTGTCGTCGATGGTGTCAAAAATGCCTTCCAGCGTCGTCGTTCCCGTGTGGATCGCGACCTTCTCGCCGAGACCGGCGGCGCGCTCCAGCCACAGCTTGCGGATCTCGGCAAAGCCGCGGCCATTGTCCCAGATGCCGCGGAACTCGACCCAGGCGTCGGAGAGCGCCGAGAATAGCTCTTCCGCACTGATCTGGACGCCAAGCGCGGCCAAGGACACGGCGGGCGTCGGCGTGCCCTCTGGTGCAGCGACGACGTTGGTGCCCATGCCCGCCACCACAGCGAGGCGATCCCCGATGGCCTCGGCTTCGAGCGCAATGCCGACCAGCTTCTTGCCGCCGGCGAGCACGTCATTGGGCCATTTCAGGGCGTAGCGGGGACGGCCCTCGCCGAGGCGCAGCGCGGCCTCGAGGCTGACCTTCTCCAGCGCCGCCTCTTCGGCGAGCCCGGCGGCAAAGCCGAGCGTGGCGGCGACGGCGGGAACGACGTCCATGACTTCGAGGATGCTCGCGGCGAGATTGCCGCGCGGCGCGATCCAGGCGCGCTGACGGCGGCCGCGGCCGGCGGTCTGTTCCGACGTGACGAACCAGATTGGGCCGCGCTCGCCGGCCCTCGCCTGCTCGATCGCCTCGGTATTGGTCGAGCCGATCCGTTCGAACGCTGCGAGCTTGTAGCCCGCGGCCGATGCGCGAGGACCGAGCGCGAAAGCCATCCTAGAACAGCGACTTTGCGGCGGCGGAGGCGACGCTCACCACCGGACCTGCGAACAGCGCAAACAGGATGTTGAACAGGCCCGCGACCGCCAGCACCGTCTTCACCTCAACGCGCACCGGGTCGACCTGGCCGGCCGGCTCGTCGAAATACATCGTCTTGACGATGGCGAGGTAGTAGTAGGCGCCGACCACGCTGGTCAGCACGCCGATGACGGCGAGCGTGAACAGGTTCGCCTTGATGGCGGCGACGAAGACGTACCATTTGGCGAAGAAGCCGGCGAGCGGCGGAATGCCGGCCAGCGAGAACAGCAGCATCGCGAACATGAAGGCGAGCAGCGGATTGGTCCGCGACAGACCTGCGAAATCGCTGATCTGCTCGACGGCCTGGCCGTTGCGGCGCATCGCGAGGATGATCGAGAACGAACCCAGCGTCATCGCGACATAGATCACGATGTACATCAGGACGCCCTGCGCGCCCTCGACCGTGCCCGAGGCAAGGCCGACCAGCGCGAAGCCCATATGACCGATCGAGGAATAGGCCATCAGGCGCTTGATGTTGCTCTGGCCGATCGCGGCGAACGAACCCAGCGCCATCGAGGCGATCGCCACGAACACCAGGATCTGCTGCCACTGCGAGACGATGCCCGGGAATGCGGTCAGCGTGACGCGGGTGAACACGGCGAGCGCGGCGACCTTCGGCGCCGAGGCAAAGAAGGCGGTGACCGGGGTCGGCGCGCCTTCATACACGTCCGGAGTCCACATGTGGAACGGCACGGCCGAGACCTTGAAGCAGAGGCCGACGAGCAGGAAGACGAGGCCAAAGACGAGGCCGACATTCGAGACCGTCGCGGCCGCCGCGATGCCGGCGAAGCTCACGGTGCCGGTGAAGCCGTAAATGAGCGAGGCGCCGTACAGCAGCATGCCCGAGGACAGCGCGCCGAGCACGAAATACTTCAAACCGGCTTCGGTCGACTTGGCGTTGTCGCGGTTCGAGGCCGCCACGACGTAGAGCGCCAGCGACATCAATTCGAGGCCGAGATAGAGCGAGATCAGGTCGCCGGCCGAGATCAGCACCATCATCCCGAGCGTCGAGAGCAGCACCAGGATGGCGTACTCGAAGATCCGCCGCGAAGGGTCGGACAGGAACTCGGTCGACAGCACCAGCGTCACCGCCGAGCCGATCAGGGCGAGAATCTTCATGAAGCGAGCGAAGTCGTCGACGATGAAGCTGCCGCCGAAGGTCACATGCTTGCCCGCGGGCAGCATGTATTCGAGCACACCGACCACGACCAGGAGCACGACCGCCAGCGAGGTGACTGTGCCGGTCGTCCCCTGCCCGCGATAGGCTCCCAGCATCAGGAGCGCCATGGCCCCGATCGCGAGCACGATCTCGGGCAGCACCGGCGCCAGTTGATAACCTGCAGTCTCAAAGCTCATGGCGATATCCTGACCTGCCCGATCACTGGAGCAGTGCGGCGGCCTTCACGGCCGTCACAGCGGTGTTGTAATTGTTGACGAGTTGCTGGACCGAGGCGGCCGACATGTCGAGCACCGGCTTCGGATAGACGCCGAACAGGATCGTCAGCGCGATCATCGGGAACAGCGTCAGGCACTCCCGGAAGGTGAGATCCTTCATGCTCGCCAGCGACGGCTTGACCAGCGCCCCGAACACGACCTTGCGGTAGAGCCACAGCGCGTAGCACGCCGACAGGATCACGCCGAAGCTGGCGAAGAACGCCGTCGGGATCGAGACCTTGAAGGTGCCGAGCAGCGTCATGAACTCGCCGACGAAGCCGCTCGTGCCGGGCAGACCGACATTGGCCATGGTGAAGACCATGAAGGTCAGCGCGTAGAGCGGCATCCGGTTGACGAGGCCGCCATAGGCCGCGATCTCGCGGGTGTGCAGACGGTCGTAGACGACGCCGACGCAGAGGAACAGCGCGCCGGAGACGATGCCGTGCGAGATCATCTGGAACACGCCGCCGGCGACGCCCTGCATGGTGCCGGCGAAGATGCCCATGGTGACGAAGCCCATATGCGCGACGGACGAGTACGCGATCAGCTTCTTCATGTCCTCCTGCATCAAGGCCACCAGCGAGGTGTAGATGATGGCGATGGCCGAGAGCGTGAAGATCAGCGGCGCGAAGTCGTGCGAGGCCAGCGGGAACATCGGCAGCGAGAAGCGCAGGAAGCCGTAGCCGCCCATCTTCAGCAGGATCGCGGCCAAGACCACCGAGCCCGCGGTCGGCGCCTCGACGTGCGCGTCCGGAAGCCAGGTGTGCACCGGCCACATCGGCATCTTCACCGCAAACGAAGCGAAGAAGGCGAGCCACGCCCAGGTCTGCAACGACCGCGGCACGGCGGTGTGCATCAGGGTCGGGATGTCGGTGGTGCCGCCGTTCCAGTACAGCGCCATGATGGCGAGCAGCATCAGGACCGAGCCGAGCAGCGTGTAGAGAAAGAACTTGAACGACGCGTAGACCCGGCGCGGACCGCCCCAGACGCCGATGATCAGGAACATCGGGATCAGGCCGCCCTCGAAGAACAGGTAGAACAGCACGAGATCGAGCGCCGAGAAGGTGCCGATCATCAGCGTTTCCAGGATCAGGAACGCCATCATGTATTCGCGGACGCGGTTGGTGATCGCCTTCCAGCTCGCGATGATGCAGAACGGCATCACCGCGGTGGTGAGGATCACCAACGGCAGCGAAATGCCGTCGATACCCATGTGGTAGGTGATGCCGGTGGCGAGCCAGTTCGCCTTCTCGACGAACTGGAAGTCGGGATTGCTGGGGTCGAAGCGCATGACCAGGATCACCGACACCGCGAAGGTGATCAGCGTGGTCCAGAGCGCGATCCAGCGCGCGTTGCGCCGGGCCGCCTCGTCATCGCCGCGGCTGAGATAAACGATCAGCGCGCCGACCAGCGGCAGGAACGTCGTGACCGAAAGAATGGGCCAGGTTGTCATTTACTGGCCTCCAAAGCCGAACATGAACCAGGTGATCAGGCCGGCGGCGCCGATCAGCATGGCGAACGCGTAGTGATAGAGATAGCCGGTCTGGATCTTCACGACGTTGCGGGTGACGTCCAGCACGCGGGCGGAGACGCCGTCGGGGCCGAGGCCGTCGATGATGAAGCCGTCGCCCTTCTTCCAGAGCTGGTAGCCGATCCACTTCGCCGGACGGACGAAGATGATGTCGTAGAGCTCGTCGAAGTACCATTTGTTGAGCAGGAACTGGTACAGCATCGGCTGTGTGTTCGCGAGCTCGACCGGCAGGTAAGGCCGGCGGATGTAGAACAGGTACGACACGAGGAAGCCCAGCACCATCATCACCGTCGGCAGGAAGGCGATGGTCTCGGGGATGTGGTGCATCTCCTCGATGATGTGCGGGTTCATCTTCACGGACTCGCGGAAGAATTCCTCGACGCCGTGACCGGCGAACAACTCCTTGAACGGTAACCCTGCGACGAACGAGCCGACCGCGAGCACGCCGATCGGGATCAGGATCCAGAGCGGAGCCTCATGCGCGGCTTCGTAATGATGCTCGTCATGCGGCTCGCCGTGGAAGGTCTTGAAGATCAGGCGCCAGGAGTAGAACGAGGTCAGGCCAGCCGCGACGACCGTCATCAGGAAGCCGTACACCCCGAACGGATTATGCGAGGCGTAGGCCGCTTCGATGATCGCGTCCTTGGAGAAATAGCCGGCCGTGAGCGGAAATCCGGTCAGCGCCAGGGTACCGACCACCATCACCGCATAGGTGTAGGGGATCTTCCTCCAGAGGCCGCCCATGTTGCGGATGTCCTGCTCGTGGTGCATCGCATAGATCACCGAGCCGGAGCCTAGGAACAGCAGCGCCTTGAAGAAGGCGTGCGTGAACAGGTGGAACATGCCGACCGAATAGGCCCCTGCTCCCATCGCCACGAACATGTAGCCGAGCTGCGAACAGGTCGAGTAGGCGACGATGCGCTTGATGTCGTTCTGGACGAGACCGACGGTCGCGGCAAAGAATGCCGTGGTGGCGCCGAAGAACATCACGACGGCCTGCGCATTCGGCGCGAGCTCGAACAGCGGCGACAGGCGCGCCACCATGAACACGCCCGCGGTGACCATGGTCGCGGCGTGGATCAGCGCGGAGACCGGGGTCGGACCTTCCATCGCGTCCGGCAACCAGGTGTGCAGCAGGAACTGCGCCGACTTGCCCATCGCACCCATGAACAGGAGGAGGCAGGTCAGGGTCAGCGCATCGGCATGCCAGCCAAGGAAGTTGATGGTCTTGCCGGTCAGACCGGGCGCGGCATGGAAGATCGTCTCGAAATCGGTCGAGCCGACCAGCATGAAGATCGCGAAGATGCCGAGCGCAAAACCGAAATCGCCGACGCGGTTGACGACGAAGGCCTTGATGGCGGCGGCGTTGGCCGTCGGCTTCTGGTACCAGAACCCAATCAAGAGGTAGCTGGCGAGACCCACGCCTTCCCAGCCGAAGAACAGCTGCACGAGGTTGTCCGCCGTCACCAGCATCAGCATGGCGAAGGTGAACAGGCTGAGATAGCCGAAGAAGCGTGGCCGGTTCGGATCCTCGTCCATGTAGCCGATGGAATAGAGGTGCACGAGCGAGGACACGGTCGTCACCACCACCAGCATCACGGCGGTAAGCGTGTCGACCCGCAGCGTCCACCAGACCTGCAAGTCTCCGGAGAAGATCCAGGGCAGCAGCTGGATCCTGTAGTCGTGGTGCATGAAGCCGACATCGACCAGCGTCATCCAGGACAGCGCCGCCGAGACGAACAGCAGCGCGGTCGTGATCAGCTCGGCAGCGCGCGAGCCGGCCGCCGGCGGCTCGGTCGGGCCATGGCCGTGATCATCGTGCCCGTCGCCGGGCTCATGATGCGTCTCGTGGATGACGGAGGCATCCTCATTGATCGTATCGGAAGCATGGCCATGCGCACCGTGACCATGGTCGCCGTGATGCTCGAGCTCGTCGCCTGAGGGATTGCGGGCATGCGCGCCGAACAGCGCGATGAAGCCGGCCAGAATGGCGCCCAGCAGAGGCAGAAAGACAATTGCCTGAACCATGACTGAGCTCAGCCCTTCATCAGATTGACGTCCTCAACCGCGATCGAGCCGCGGTTGCGGAAATAGACCACCAGGATAGCGAGACCGATCGCGGCTTCAGCGGCTGCGACGGTCAGCACCAAAAGCGCGAAGACCTGGCCGACGATGTCGCCGAGGAAGGTCGAGAACGCGACGAGGTTGATGTTGACCGAGAGCAGGATCAGCTCGATCGACATCAGGATGACGATGATGTTCTTGCGGTTCAGGAAGATGCCGAGAATGCCGAGCGTGAACAGGATCGCGCCGACCGCCAGATAATGTCCGAGCCCGATCGTCATTTCACCCACTCCGCCGCGTCGGCATCCGAGAGCCCCTGCCCCGGCGCCACCTTGCGCATCGCCATCGCCATCTCCGGCGTGCGCGCGTTCTGAACGTTGATGTCCTGCCGCTTCACGCTCGCCTTGTGGCGCAGCGTCAGCACGATGGCGCCGATCATGGCGACCAGCAGCACCATGCCCGATAGCTGGAAGTAGTGGATGTACTTCGTATAGAGCACGAGACCCAGCGCCTCGGTATTCGCGACGTTGGCCGGAATCGCCGCCGTGATCGTCTTGGCGACGCCGGGGTTGATGACCCAGAACCCGACGGTGAGCAGCAGCTCGAACAGGAAGATGCCGCCGATCACCAGGCCAACCGGCAGGTACTCGATGAAGCCCTCGCGCAGCTCGAGGAAGTCGACATCGAGCATCATGATCACGAACAGGAACAGCACCGCGACGGCGCCGACATAGACGACGATCAGGATCATCGCCAGGAATTCGGCGCCCATCAGCACGAACAGGCCGGAGGCGTTGACGAAGGCCAGGATCAGGTACAGCACGGAGTGCACGGGATTGCGCGAGACAATCACCATCACGGCCGAGGCGACGCAGACGCCGGCGAAGAGATAGAAGAACAGCGCGGGAAGGATCATGCCCTCACCTCACCGGTACGGCGCGTCGAGCTCGATCGCTTTCGCGATCTCGCGTTCCCAGCGGTCGCCGTTGGCGAGCAGCTTGGCCTTGTCATAGAACAGTTCCTCGCGGGTCTCGGTCGCGAACTCGAAGTTCGGACCTTCGACGATGGCGTCGACCGGACAGGCCTCCTGGCAGAGGCCGCAATAGATGCACTTCACCATGTCGATGTCGTAGCGCACGGTGCGGCGGGTGCCGTCGTTGCGGCGCGGGCCGGCCTCGATGGTGATGGCCTGCGCCGGACAGATCGCTTCGCACAGCTTGCAGGCGATGCAGCGTTCTTCGCCGTTCGGATAGCGGCGCAGCGCGTGCTCGCCGCGGAAACGCGGCGAGATCGGGCCCTTCTCGAACGGATAGTTCAGCGTCGGCTTCGGCTGGAAGAAATAGCGCATGGCGAGGAAGAACGCCGAGACGAATTCCGACAGCAGAAGCGAGCGTGCAGTCGCGTTGATGTTGATACCCATGACGGCCCTCACTTCGGCGCGATGCCGGCGAAATGCAGCACGCCGGCCACCACGATCACCATCGCCAGCGACAGCGGCAGGAACACCTTCCAGCCGAGGCGCATCAATTGATCGTAGCGGTAGCGCGGCACGATCGCCTTTGCCATCGCGAACAGGAAGAACATGAAGAAGACTTTGAGCGAGAACCAGATGATCCCCGGCACCCAATTGAAGGGCGGCAGGTCCACCGGCGGCAGCCAGCCGCCGAGGAACAGGATCGTGGCCATCGCGCACATCGTGACGATCGCGACATACTCGCCGAGCATGAACAGCAGATACGGCGTCGAGCCGTACTCGACCATGAAGCCGGCGACGAGCTCGGATTCCGCTTCGACGAGGTCGAAGGGCGGACGGTTGGTCTCGGCCAGCGCCGAGACGTAGAATACCACGAACATCGGGAACAGAGGCCAGACGTACCAGTTCAGGATGGTGAGCTGCGGCAGCCCGATAAGGCTGGCAAGGCCGCGGACATGCTGGGCCTCGACCACGGCCGACAGGTTCAGCGTGCCGGCGCAGAGCAGCACCGTGATGATGACGAAGCCGATCGAGACCTCGTAGGACACCATCTGCGCCGCGGAGCGCAGCGCGGCCAGGAACGGATACTTCGAGTTCGACGACCAGCCGGCCATGATGATGCCGTAGATCGACAGCGACGAGATCGCGAAGATGAAGAGGATGCCGACATTGATGTCGGAGATCACCCAGCCGAGATTGGTCGGGATGACCGCCCAGGCAGCCAGTGCGAGCACGCACGACACCAGTGGGGCCAGCAGGAACACGCCCTTGTTGGCGCCGGCCGGAATGATCGGCTCCTTCAGCACGAACTTGAGCAGGTCGGCGAAGGATTGCAGCAGGCCCCAGGGGCCGACCACGTTCGGGCCGCGCCGGATCTGCACCGCCGCCCAGATCTTGCGGTCGGCGAGCAGGATGTAGGCGATCGCCACCAGGAGGACGACGAGCACGAGGACGCTCTGCGCGACCATGATGATCAGCGGCCAGAGGAACCCGGTCCAGAATGCGCTTTCGAAGAATTCCATCAGATCACGCTCACTCCGCTGCGGTCAGCATATGCCCGGAGGCGAGGCGCGAGCATTCCGCCATCACGGCGGATGCACGCGCGATTGGGTTGGTCAGGTAGAAGTCCTCGACCCGCGGCTTGAACGGCGCCTTCTCCGGCGAGCCGCCCTTCCCCGCCAGCTTCTTGATCTGGTCGGCAGAGCCGGCCTCGATCTGGTCGAGACGGATCAGATGCGGCACGGCCTTGAACACCGCCTGGCGCAGGGCCGTAAGCGAGTCGTAGCCGAGCTTCTTGCCGAGCGCCTCCGACAGCGCGCGGACGATCGCCCAATCCTCGCGGGCCTCGCCCGGCGGGAACGCGGCGCGGCCCGTCATCTGCACGCGGCCTTCGGTGTTGACGTAGATCGCGGACTTCTCGGTGTAGGCCGCCGCCGGCAGGATCACGTCGGCGCGGTGCGCGCCGCGGTCGCCATGGGTGCCGATATAGACGACAAAGGTGCCATCCGGTGCGTTGATCTCGTCGGCGCCAAGCAGGAACAGCAAGTCCAGCGTGCCGAACGTCGTCATCTGCGCAGCGTTCAGCCCGCCGGTGGTTGCGGAGAAGCCGATATCGAGGGCGCCGACGCGCGAGGCGGTCTCATGCAGCACGCCAAAGCCGTTCCAGCCGTCCTTAAGTGCGCCGACGTCGAGCGCGAGCTTGGCGCTCGCGGCGAGAATGGCGGCGCCGTCGTGGCGCGAGGCCGCGCCTCCGCCGACCAGGATGATGGGATTCTTGGCGTTCTTCAGCACGTCCATGAAGGAGTGCCGGCCGGCCGCGAGCTCACTGAGCGTCTCGGTGCCCGCGCCGAGATGATCGTAATCGTAGGTCAGATCGACCTTGGCGCCGATCACGCCGACCTTGAATCCGCCGGCGCGCCAGCGCTTGCGGATGCGGGCGTTGAACACGGCCGCCTCTTTCCGCGGATTGGCGCCGATGATGAGCAGTGCATCTGCCCTCTCCACGCCCGCCAACGTCGGGTTGAAGATGTAGGAGCCGCGGCCGAGCGCGGGGTCGAAGGCGTCGCCGCCCTGCACCGCCAAATTCGTCGAGCCGTACTTGGCGAGCAGGTCCTTCAGCGCGAACATCTCCTCGACGCCGGCGAGGTCGCCGGCGATCGCGCCGATGCGCTTGCCGTCGGTACGCGCCGCCTTGGCGGCGATCGCGGCGAAGGCCTCGGTCCAGCTCGCCGCGCGCAGCTTGCCGGCTTCGCGGATATAGGGCCGATCGAGACGTTGGGTGCGCAGGCCGTCGACGACGTGGCGGGTCTTGTCGGAGATCCACTCCTCGTTCACGGCCTCGTTGATGCGCGGCAGCACGCGCATCACCTCGCGGCCGCGGGTGTCGACACGGATGGCGGCCCCGATGCCGTCCATCACGTCGATCGACTGGGTTTTGCCGAGCTCCCACGGACGCGCCGCGAAGGCATAAGGCTTCGAAGTCAACGCCCCGACCGGGCAGATGTCGACGAGATTGCCCTGCAATTCCGACGTCAGCGCGTGCTCGAGATAGGTCGTGATCTCCATATCCTCGCCGCGACCGGTAGCACCCATCTCGGGAGCGCCGGCGACTTCCGCCGAGAAGCGGACGCAGCGCGTGCACTGGATGCAGCGGTTCATCGAGGTCTTGACCAGCGCGCCGAGATATTTGTCCTCGACCGCGCGCTTGTTCTCGGCGAAGCGGCTGGTGTCGACACCATAGCCCATCGCCTGGTCCTGCAGGTCGCACTCGCCGCCCTGGTCGCAGATCGGGCAGTCCAGGGGATGGTTGATCAGAAGGAACTCCATCACGCCTTCGCGCGCCTTCTTCACCATCGGCGAACGCGTGGAGATTTCCGGCGGCTCGCCCTTGGGCCCCGGACGGCAGTCACGCACGCCCCACGCGCAGCTCGCGACCGGCTTCGGGCCGCCCTTCACTTCGACGAGGCACATCCGGCAATTGCCGGCGATCGACAGCCGCTCGTGATAGCAGAAGCGCGGAATCTCGGCGCCCGCGGCCTCGCACGCCTGGAGCAGCGTGTACTCGGCGGGGACATCGATCTCTTTGCCGTCGATGATGAGTTTGGTCATTGCGGTCTCAGGTCTTTCCCAGCTTGCAGTCTGGCGGTGTAACGCTGGCGGTCTTCAGTGACGCCTTGATCCATTGCTGGGTCTCGACGCCGTAGGTGGCGAGATAGGCCGGCTGCGCCGCATTCTTCTCGCACAGGAACGGCAGATGCGGCTTCAGCTCGTAATCGCAGGAGGCCTGCCATTCCCGCTTGTCGGCAAAAGCAGCGATCGTCTCCTCGCAGGCATAGAGGAAGTACGACACGAAGCTTTCGTACCGAACCCGCTCCTCGCGGTTGCCAGTCTTGATCGCTTCGTAATCGGCTTGCGAGAATTTCGGATTCTTGAACGCCAGATCCGTATAGCCGAGATACGCCTGACGCGCGCTCGCGGCACGGTTGTTGGTGCGGATTTCGTTGATCTGAAACAGGATCGCAACAAAGCCGAGCAGCGCCACGGCCGCCTGCGCCATCTGCGCCAGCGTGCCGAATTTCTGCCACCAGAAAACGCTCGGTTGCGACATCGCGATCACTCCGCCGCGACCATGTTCACGGGATCGCGGACGCCGATATCGTCAATGTCAGCCCTGTGCGAATATTGGTCGATACGCGCTTCGATCTCGTGACGGAAATGCGCGATCAGGCCCTGGATCGGCCAGGCCGCCGCGTCGCCGAGCGCGCAGATGGTGTGGCCTTCGACCTGCTTCGTCACCTCGAGCAGCATGTCGATCTCGCGCTTGTGGGCGCGGCCTTCCGCCATGCGGGTGAGCACGCGCCACATCCACCCCGTACCCTCGCGGCACGGCGTGCACTGGCCGCAGCTCTCATGCTTGTAGAAGTAGGAGATGCGGGCGATGGCGCGGATCAAATCGGTGGACTTGTCCATCACGATGACGGCCGCGGTGCCGAGGCCCGAGCGCAGCTTGCTCAAGGAGTCGAAATCCATCGGCGTGTCGATGATCTGCTCGGCCGGCACCATGCGCACCGACGATCCGCCGGGGATCACGGCCTTGAGGTTGTCCCAGCCGCCACGGATGCCGCCGCAATGCTTGTCGATCAGCTCACGGAACGGAATGCCCATGGCCTCTTCGACGTTGCAGGGCCGCTCGACATGGCCGGAGATGCAGAACAGCTTGGTGCCGACATTGTTCGGACGGCCGATGCCGGCGAACCAGGCCGCGCCACGGCGCAGGATGTCCGGTGCAACGGCGATGGACTCGACGTTGTTGACGGTGGTCGGGCAGCCGAACAGGCCGACATTGGCCGGGAACGGTGGCTTCAGCCGCGGCTGGCCCTTCTTGCCTTCGAGGCTTTCGAGCAGCGCGGTTTCCTCGCCGCAGATGTAAGCGCCGGCGCCGTGCGCGACGTAGATGTCGAACGGCCAGCCGTGGATGTTGTCCTTGCCGACCAGCTTAGCCTCATAGGCCTGGTCGATCGCGGCCTGGAGATGCTCGCGCTCGCGGATGAACTCGCCGCGGACATAGATGTAGCAGGCGTGCGCGTTCATCGCGCAGCTCGCGATCAGGCAGCCCTCGATCAGGAGATGCGGATCGTGCCGCATGATCTCGCGATCCTTGCAGGTGCCGGGCTCGGATTCGTCGGCGTTGACGACGAGATAGCTCGGCCGGCCGTCGGTCGATTCCTTCGGCATGAACGACCATTTCAGGCCGGTCGGGAAGCCTGCGCCACCGCGGCCGCGCAGGCCCGAGGCCTTCATCTCGTTGATGATCCAGTCGCGGCCCTTGTCGATGATGTTCTTCGTGCCGTCCCAGGCGCCGCGACGCCGCGCGCCCTCGAGCCCCCAATCGTGGAGGCCGTAGAGGTTCTTGAAGATGCGGTCCTTGTCCTCGAGCATATCAGTGCTTTCCGATCAACTATTGGACTGCTTGTAGGCAAGTCCGGCGGCGCAGATGCCAAAGGTCAGCGCCCAGAGCAGACTGGATTCCAGCGACGCGTTCAGGCTGAAACGCTGCAGCAGGAAAATGAAGGCGGCCGCAACAGCGGCATGCATCGCGATGAAGCCCCACTTCTTCATGGCACCGCTCCCCTCCATGGCCTGCGACGAGAGATCACGCATCAGGTGATCTCCTTCAGCGTGGTCGGTCCGTTGATCGGCGCCGAGAACTGGCGGCCGTTCTGCGGACCCGGCTTGGGCGGATTGCCCGAAGCGAAGCCGTCGAGCACCTTACCGAAGCTTTCCTTGGTCAGGTCCTCATAGGTGTCCTTGCCGATCAGCACCATCGGCGCGTTCACGCAGGCACCGAGGCACTCCACCTCTTCCCAGCTGAAATTGCCGTCCTTGGACAGATGGAACGGCTCGTGATGGATGCGGTGCTCGCAGACGTGGATCAGATCCTCGGCGCCGCGCAGCCGGCACGGCGTGGTGCCGCAGACCTGGACGTGAGCCTTCTTGCCGACGGGCGCGAGCTGGAACATCGTGTAGAAGGTCGCGACTTCCAGCACACGGATATAGGGCATGTCGAGCAGGTCGGCGACCGCGCGGATCGCGGCTTCCGAGACCCAGCCCTCATGCTGCTCCTGGACGCGCCAGAGGATCGCGATGACCGCGGAGGCCTGACGTCCCGCCGGATATTTCGCGATCTGCTGCTTGGCGAACGCGAGGTTCTCCTCCGTGAACGTAAAGCTCGCGGGCTGGACTTCCTTCGGTGCTAATCGGCGAACGGACATCTCTTCAATCTCTCACTGCATGCGGCGCGCGGACTTGGCGTTCAAGATCTTGGCATTCAGGGCATCGATCCTGTCCTGCCAGAACGCGCTTGCGGTGCCGAAAACGTTGTAGCCGACGTGGGTCGAGACCTTGATGCGGTCGAGGATCGACAGCTCGGTCACGGTCTCCATGCGGTTGCTGCGCGGATCGAACACGATCAGCTTCAGCGGGGTCTGTTCGAGGATGAAACGCGACACGGCATGAGAGCGGTCGCTGCCGTGCTCCTCGCACATGATGACGCTGTCGGCCTCAAGCAGCCGGGCGCCGCCCTTGATCGCCTCGATCTCGACGCCCTCGACGTCGAGCTTGATCAGGTATTTGCCGGTGCTCGCGATCGTGCCGTCCTCGATCAGATTGTCGAGTGCGATGACCGGCACGTCCTCACCGCCGGCCGATGGATCGCCGGCGATGCTGAAGGCCTCGTGCTTGGTGCCCGACAGCCGCGCAGTGCCGCGCGATGCACCGATCGCACATTTCATGGTCTCGAAGCGATTGCCGTTGACGCGGGCGTTGTTGGCGAGCTTCGGGTAGTTCTGTCCCGACGGCTCGATCGCGATCGCCCTGTGCGCGCCGAACGGCTTGCTCGAGACCAGCACGGACCAGTAGCCGTAATTGGCGCCGCAATCCAGCAACGTGTAATCGACGTCGATGGAGTCGGCGAACAGCAGCTCGAGCTCGTCTTCATAATTGTACGAGCGGTTGAGCAGCTTGCTCCAATAGCCGTCGCCGTAAGGGAATTCGAACACGGCGTCGGGATTGAGCCTGATCGCGATGTTGCGCTCGGGCAGCGTCTTCCGCAGCAGGTTGGCACAGGCGATGTAGCCCATATGCGAGAAGTGCGACGAGATCTTCGATCCCGTCACCAGCGCCAAGGCAGCCGTCCGCTCCCACAGGTTGGCCCCTTCAAGGGCCCCCGAGGCACGGTCAAACTGGATTGGCGCCTGCGCCATCACCGATCGACCTCTCCGAACACGATGTCGAGCGAGCCGAGGATCGCCGAGACGTCGGCGAGCAGATGGCCGCGACAGATGTGATCCATGGCCTGCAGATGCGCAAAGCCCGGCGCGCGGATCTTGCACTTGTAGGGCTTGTTGGTGCCGTCGGAGATCAGATAGACGCCGAACTCGCCCTTGGGCGCCTCGACCGCGGCGTAGACTTCGCCGGCCGGCACGTGGACGCCTTCGGTGTAGAGCTTGAAGTGGTGGATCAGCGCTTCCATCGAACGCTTCATCTCGCCACGGCGCGGCGGCGCGACCTTGTTGTCGGCGACGACGACGGGGCCCTTACCGTCAGGCGCGTTCAGCTTCTGGATGCACTGCTTCATGATGCGGATGGACTGCCGCATCTCTTCCATGCGGATCAGGTAGCGGTCGTAGCAGTCGCCGTTCTTGCCGATCGGAATGTCGAAATCCATCTCGGCATAGCATTCATAGGGCTGCGACTTGCGCAAATCCCAGGCCGCGCCCGAGCCGCGCACCATCACGCCCGAAAAACCCCACTCCCAGGCTTCCTTCAGCGGCACCACGCCGATGTCCACGTTGCGCTGCTTGAAGATGCGGTTGGCGGTGAGGAGACGGTCGAGGTCGTCCACCACCTTCAGGAACGGATCGCACCAGGCCTCGATGTCGTCGACCAGCTTCTGCGGCAGGTCCTGATGCACGCCGCCGACGCGGAAGAAGGCCGCATGCATACGGCTGCCCGAGGCGCGCTCGTAGAACACCATCAGCTTCTCGCGCTCTTCGAAACCCCACAGCGGCGGGGTTAGCGCGCCGACGTCCATCGCCTGCGTGGTGACGTTGAGCAGATGCGACAGGATGCGGCCGATCTCGCAATAGAGCACGCGGATCAGCTGGCCGCGGCGCGGCACCTCGATGCCGAGCAGCTTTTCTGCAGCCATGCAGAAGGCGTGCTCCTGGTTCATCGGTGCGACGTAGTCGAGCCGGTCGAAATAAGGGATCGCCTGGAGATAAGTCTTCTGCTCGATCAGCTTCTCGGTGCCGCGGTGAAGCAAGCCGATATGCGGATCGACGCGCGCGACGACCTCGCCGTCAAGCTCCAGGACCAGACGCAGCACGCCGTGCGCCGCCGGATGCTGGGGGCCAAAGTTGATGGTGAAATTGCGAAGCTGTTCGGGTTGCTCGTTCATGATCAGACCTTCGGTCCCGCTTTTTCATCACCCGGAAGGACCGGATAGTCGGCTCCCTCCCACGGCGACAAAAAGTCGAACTTGCGGAATTCCTGATTGAGCCGGACCGGCTCGTACACCACCCGCTTTTCCTGGTCGTCGTAGCGGACCTCGACGAAACCGGTGGTCGGGAAATCCTTGCGCAGCGGATGGCCCTCGAACCCGTAATCGGTGAGGATGCGGCGCATGTCGGGATGACCGACGAAGAACACGCCGTAGAGGTCGTAGGCCTCGCGCTCGAACCAGTCGGCGCCGGGGAACACGTCGATCAGCGACGGCACCTGCGTGGTCTCGTCGGCCTGGGCCTTGAGCCGGATGCGCGTATTCAGGGTCGGGGACAGGAAGTGATAGATCACGTCGAAGCGCTTCTCGCGCGACGGATAGTCCGCTGCCGTGATGTCGGTGAAGTTGATGAAGCGGCAATTCGGGTCGTCGCGGAGGTACTTGACCACCTCGACGATCTTGCTGGCCTCGACATCAACCGTGAGCTGGTTGAAGGCCACCGAATGACCGATGGCAGCGCCCGGAAGCGCGCTAACGATCGTCTGCCCCAGGGCGTCGAGCTTGGCGTCGTCCATGACGTAAAACCTTAGCGTTCGATGGTGCCGGTGCGCCGGATCTTCTTCTGCAGCAGCAGCACGCCGTAGAGCAGCGCTTCCGCCGTGGGCGGGCAGCCCGGCACGTAGATGTCGATCGGCACGATGCGGTCGCAACCGCGCACGACCGAGTAGGAATAGTGATAGTAGCCGCCGCCATTGGCGCAGGAGCCCATCGAGATGACGTAGCGCGGCTCCGGCATCTGGTCGTAGACCTTGCGCAGCGCGGGCGCCATCTTGTTGGTCAGCGTGCCGGCGACGATCATCACGTCGGACTGGCGCGGCGAGGCGCGCGGCGCAAAGCCGAAGCGCTCGACGTCGTAGCGCGGCATCGACACCTGCATCATCTCGACCGCGCAGCAGGCGAGACCGAAGGTCATCCACATCAGCGACCCGGTGCGGGCCCAGGTGATGAGGTCGTCGGTCGCGGCCACGAAGAAGCCCTTGTCGGACAGCTCGGAATTGACCTCGAGGAAGAACGGATCATTGGCCCCGACCGGCTTGCCGGTCGACGGGTCCAGGATGCCCTTGGGAGCCGGCGCGACGACCGGACCCATGGACGATGCAGGGTTCAATCCCATTCGAGTGCTCCCTTCTTCCATTCATAGGCGAACCCGACCGTCAGCACGGCGAGGAAGACCACCATGGACCAGAAGCCGGTCGCGCCAAGCTTGCCGAACGCCACCGCCCAGGGAAACAGGAACGCCACCTCGAGGTCGAAGATGATGAAGAGGATGGCGACCAGGTAGAAGCGGACGTCGAACTTCATGCGGGCATCGTCGAAGGCGTTGAAACCGCACTCATATGCCGACAGCTTTTCCGGGTCCGGCTGCTGGAACGCCACGACGAAGGGTGCGATCAGCAGCACGAGGCCGATGAGGCCCGCGACCCCTATAAAGACGACGAGTGGAAGATAGTTCTGCAGAATGCCGCTCATTGACGAGCCCTTTTTCCCGCAGCCTCGGGACAGCCACGGATTCGTCCGATTTGGAATTATTCTGAGCCTTAGCGCAGTGCACCAATGGGCGCAAGACACGCTCTTTTTAGGCCCTTTGCCGCCCCCAGCACGCTGGAAATCCCGGAATCACCCCGCGGCTGGTATGGAGCAGATCGCCAAGGCCAGCAAGGGCGATCCCGATCATTCTAGGCGCGCTCGGCCGTAAGGTCCGGTGTTGGGGAAGCTCGCTTTATTTAAGCCGGGGCGCGGCAAAATCCAAATTACAACGTGAACAGACGCCCACCGTCACCCGGGCGACATATTAGCCGCGCCTCCCTCAGGGCAGCGCGGCCGGGAGCGCCTGTGATGGTTGCGACCACGCGCGGAACAGGTGCAGGAAAGACACGTATCCACAGGCGCGAAGGTCAGACGAGCCATGCATCATGATGGGATCGGGGCTCATCCGGCGAATGCATCGGCAGGCGCCCCGCCCCGGATCAGCCGCGAGCGCGGCGGCGACGACCTGGTGGTCGTCGCGCGCGCCGCGCCTGGATGAGCTTCGGGCCGGGGGGCATGGCCCGCGAGCTCATCGATCCCGCGAAGACCACCCCTTGACAGTGGGCGCCTTCACGAAGCTCTCCCCTCGCCCGCCATCACCATTTGTAGCCGAGGCTTGCGGTGATGCGGCGACGGTCGCCGTAATAGCATGAGGTGATGACCGCGCAGCTCGCGACGTAGATCTTGTCCGTCACGTTCGCGACGTTGAGCGCCGCACGCCAGTGGTTGTCCCATTCGTAGTGCATTGCGAGATCGCCCAGCACGAAAGACGGAACGAGCACGGTGTTCGCGGTGTCGGCAAAGGACGAGCCTACGTAGCGCACGCCGCCGCCAAGGCCGAAGCCCCGCAGCGGGCCCTCGCTGAATGTATAGTCGGTCCAGACCGAGGCGAACTCCCGGGGTGTGTTGGTCGGAACAGTGCCGATCAGCGCGGGATTGAGGTCCTGGCTCACGAACAGATCGTAATTGGTGTAGCTCGCCACCAGCTTGAAGTCCGGCGTGATGTTCGCCACCGCCTCGAGCTCGACGCCACGCGAAGTGATCTCGCCGTTCTGGGTCTGGAACAGCGGATTGTTCGGATCGGTGGTCAGCGCATTCTTGCGCTTCAGATCGAACCACGCGACGCTGAACCGGGCGTTGAGCCCGACCGGCTCGTACTTCACGCCGACCTCGGTCTGCTCCGATGTCTCCGGCAGTTGCAGCCGCCCGGCCGCGTTGACGCCGATGATCGGATTGTAGCCCGTCATGTACGAGACATAGGGCGCAACGCCAAAGTCGAGATTGTAGATCGCGCCGACGCGGCCGGAGAACTTGCCGTCCTTGCGGCTTTGATCGGGGCCGAGCCGGTTGTCGTTGTCGAGGTCAACCCAATCCTGACGGCCGGATAGCACCACCGTCAGCCGATCGAGCTTGACCTGATCCTGGAGATATACCGCGGCCATGCCCTGAGTGAGATAGGCGTCCTGATACAGCGCAGCGTTGAACGGCGCGTTGACGCCGTAGACCGGGTTGAGCACGTTGAGATTGGTGCCCACCCCGAAGCCCTGGCGGTCGTCGAGGGCATAGTGCTTGAGGTCGACGCCGAAGAGCGTGGTGTGCTGCAGCGCGCCGGTGGCGAAGCGGTACTCGAGCTGGTTGTCGAGGTTCAACTGGTTGGCGACGCCGCGGGCGTAGAAATTGCCGCGCATGATGTCGGCGGCCGCCGGCGTCGTCGCGTAGCCCAGCCCATAGAGGCCGGTGTAGAAGACGTCGACGTGGGCGAAGCGCGCATTCTGGCGGAAGTCGAGGCTATCCGTGATGTTCTTCTCGAACTGGTAGCCGAGCGTCTCCTGCTCGCGGCGAAACTGGTCGGCGCGGGGGTCGCCGGCGAACAGGCTGGTGGGAATGCGGCCGAACGGCGCGTTGGTGACGGTGCCGACATAGGGCAGGAAGTTCTCCGCCCTGGTGTTGTTGTGCGCAGCCGTCGCGTAGACGGTGAGCTTGGTGTCGCCGTCCGGCCGCCACGTCACCGACGGAGCGAAGAAGAAGTTGTTGTCATAGGTATAGTCGGTCTGAGTGCCGCCGCCCTGCACTTGGCCGACAAACCGGTACAACGTTTGCCCGTTGCCGGACTGCGGGACCACGCCGCCGATGTCGAACGCCATGTAGGCGTTGCCATGGTTGTTGATGCCGGTCTCGAGATAGCGCACCGGCTCGGCGCGCGGCAGCTTGCTCACCGCGTTGACGAGACCGCCCGGCGCCGAGCCGCCGTACAGGATGCCGGACGGCCCGCGCAGCACCTCGACGCGCTCGAGGTTGAATGGTTGCAGCTTCCAGCTCGCATAGGAGGTGTAAAACAGCTGCAGGCCGTCGAGGAACAGTGACTCGTTCTGCGCGGGGAAGCCGCGGATCAAGAACCAGTCGTTGCGGAAATCGGCGCCGTAGGTGCCGGCGATCACGCCGGGCGTGTAACGCAGCACCTCGTCGAACTTGCTGACGATCTTCTGGTCGCGGATCTGCTCCGCGCTGATGACCGACACCGATTGCGGCGTCTCTATGATCGGCGTGTTGGTCTTGGTGCCGGACGAGCTGCGACCGGCGACGTAGCCATTTACCGGGCCACGCGGCGTCTCGACGAAGCCGACATTGCGCTGTGGCTGCGGCTTGCTTCGATTGGCGGTCTGCACCGACCGCGGCGCGCGACGCTGCGGCGTCGTGGCGACGCGGCGGCGTGCTTCCGGCGCGGTGACGGTGACCGACGGCAGGCTCGTTGCGCCGCTCGGTGCGGACGATTGTGCAAGCGATGCCTGCGGCACCAAAACCAAAGCGGACGCGGCCGCCAACACAGCCGACCGCAGCATTCCCAGACTGTTCACGCGCTACCCCAAAACGTATCTGCATGCGTCATGCCGTCAGTCCCGTGGCGGCATGCACTTGCGATGACGCTTATGGGAGGGTGCGCGATTTCCCTAATTGAAAGCTTCTTAGAAGGACTCTTAGAAGCGCTCCAACAGTTCCGGAGATTGCTGCGAGATCAGCGCGAACTCTTCTCGCTCTCGAGCATCTCGGTGGCGATCGCCGTGAGCTGATCGACCTGCCGCATCAGCGTGTGGAACTCGGCTTCGCTCAAATGCTCCAGCAGGCGCCGGTTGCGCTCCTGCGCGCCGTCGACGATCGCGTCATGCGCAACGAGACCTGCAGGCGTCAGCGAGATCAGCACCTCGCGGCTGTCTTCCGGATTAGCCGATTTCGCGATCAGCTTGCGCGAGAGCAGATTGGCCAGCGCGCGGCTGATCTGTCCCTTGTCCTGGCCGACGGCCTCGGCGAGCCGCGCCACGCTCATCGGCGGCCGGCGGCCGAGCGAGGCGGCAAGACCGAACTCGACCAAGGACAAGCCGGTGAGGCGCTTGTAGCGCAGGATCGCGCCACGCTTGAGCAAACTGGCAAGCACCATCAGTCGCGACGACAGCATCACGGTGATCGGGGCCAACGGTTCGCTCTCGGCCGCTGCGGGCAACGTCGCCACGCCCCAGCTCTCGGTCTGGCTCATGATCCACCTCTGCCAAGAAAGCCCGAACCTGCCAAGCCGGGTCACAGCGACCTCCGCGGTCACGACCAGGCTCGGCGCCCTCTTGGTCATCTGGGCCGCCCGCACGATCCGGGATGACATCGGCCGTGCCGCCGCCTGAGACCGGGCCCGGCTCGGCCCGTTTCGGCGAAACCAGCCGGGCGGGAGATGAAACCATTTTGCGGAACCCGCGAAACCATCCGGAAACAGATGGTCCTTAAGACAGAGCCATAGACGGCGGCAAAGCCCGTCGGGAGGCTCAGATGAACCACTCCATTCACTCTGCTGATCGTGCGACCCACCTCAAGATCGTGGTGGTGGCGCTCGTGGCCGGCATCATGGTGGCCGGCTTCGGGATCGCAGCCCGTACCAATGCCGATTATAGCCAGACCGCCCAGTCCACCCACGTCATCAAGGCCGGCAAGCCGGTGGTGGTGACGAGCGCCGGGACGTCGGAGATTCGCTGAAACAGTCTCTTCCGGGCTGACCAATGGCCGCCTCCGGGCGGCCTTTTTCGTTTTCCAGAGCAATGCTTAGCCGAGATCGACCGCGCCAGCGCAACGTCCTTGACTTCACCCAGCCCCGCCTTTAAGTCCCCCCTCGTTCCGCGCGCATCAGCGAACCACGCGGGAGTAGCTCAGTTGGTTAGAGCGCCGGCCTGTCACGCCGGAGGTCGCGGGTTCGAGCCCCGTCTCTCGCGCCATTTTGGCAATCCCTTCATAGTCTTAGCCGAAACGCCTCAAGGCCTGTCGCATCTGCGCCGGTGATCGCCGACGTCCGGCGGGAACTCGCGGCATAGTCAGCCCACGTCCGAATCGTCTACGCCTTCCAGCACTTAGAGGGATTCCCACGCATTTCCGGCTTTTCCGGGCTTCCCTGTCATTGGAATCGAGGAGGCCAGACATGGCTAAGAAGGATTTGGCTAAGAAGGATTCGGCAAAGAAGGCAGCCGCTCCCGCCACCATCACGCTCAAGCACCTCGCCGCCGATATCGCAGAGAGCCAGGACCTGTCGAAAAAGCACGCCGAAGCTGTCCTCACCGACATGGTTGATTTGATCACCAAGCACCTGAAGAAGGGCGACCGCGTCCGCATCGTCGGGCTCGGTATCCTCCAGGTCCGCAAGCGCGCCGCCCGCACCGGCCGCAATCCCGCCACCGGCGAGCCGATCCACATCAAGGCCAGCAAGAAGGTCACCTTCCGCCCGGTCAAGGAACTGAAAGAGGCGATTTAGAACATTAGTTTTCAGAATGTAACCGAGATTCTCCTAACCCCTCGAAATCACACGGATTTCGAGGGGTTCTTCTTTTTCGAAATGTAACCGAAAGCGCCTCCAAGAACATTAGTTTCGAAAAATGTAACCGAAAGCGCGAGAAACGCCTGCGCCACAGGCATTTCAAAGAATCCATCGCCGCACGTTTTCGCCGTCGAAAATGCACGTACACAAGGCTCCGCCGACCTGACAGGCTCAGACCGGGAACAACCCGGAAACGAACCTTGATCGAGCCGACCCCATTCCGCACCGAACAGCTTCGCCTCGAAACCGGCGAGCGCTTCTCGCTGACGGTCGCCGCCAACGCCATGCCGGCCTGGTGGCCGAACCTCTACTGCCAGATCGCCATCCGCGAGAGGAACATCGGTTACTCCACGATGCAGGCGTACATGAACGCCATCTGCGTCTTCCACAACGTCTGCGCCAAACTCGATATCGACATCGACGCTCGCATCGAAAGCCTCGAACTCTTCCGCGAGAACGAGATCGCGACGATCCGCGACGAGCTACGCAAACGTCAGATCGTCAGACCCGGCGACTCGAACGCCGTGAAGGCCGCGCACTGGAAGAGCAGACTGACCGCGGTCAACGACTACATCGTCTGGCGGACGGACCCCGTCATCGACCGCGTCTCCACACGCGACCCGAGACTCGCGGAAGTGCGCCGTCGGGTGGACCGTCTGCCGAAGCGCCTGGTCGGGAAGATCGTCGTGAGCAAGAACTCGTCCAAGGAGGGCATGGACGAAAAGACGGAGGTCGCGTTCCTAGAAGCGATCACTCCCGACCACCCGACCAATCCTTTCAACCCTCGCAACCAGCATCGCAACCAGGCACTCTGGCTGCTCTACCATGCCGGGCTGCGCCGCTCGGCGCCGCTCACGCTCACCGGGCGCCACCTGCATCTCAACGAGGACGAACCATACGTCTACGTCCCGCGCGTCCAGGACGACAAGGACGACTCCCGCGCGCACGAACCGCGCAACAAGACGAAGGCCCACCCGGTGAACCTGAGCCCCGATAGGGCCGCCATCATCCATCGTTACATCGTCAACCACCGGCCCACGTACAAGGGCGCGAAAAAATCCAAGTACGTCTTCCTCTCCCAGGAAAGCTCCAACACGGCGCCCAAGCCGCTCTCGATCGGCTCTGTCGAGCACATGTACAAGCAGCTGCGCGCGAAGGTACCCGGCATCCCGGAGAACTTCGGACCGCACATGGTCCGTCGCACCAACAAGGATCACATGAAGGACGCCGCGGACGAACTCGAATGGACCCCCGACGAGGAGGAAGAGGTCGTCAACCAGGAGAGCGGTTGGACGCGAAACTCCAAGACGCGCCTCAACTACCAGCGCCGCAGTCTCCGGAAAAAGGGCAACAAGCTCGCCGTCAAGATGCAGGACATGGCTACAAAGGGTCGCAAGGATGACTGATTCCGCAATCCGCCAAGTCACGGCCGCCCTCCCCACCTTCCCGAGCCAGGGCACGATCATCGATCGGGCCGACTGCGAGGTGGACGCAACCGGTTGGGAGTGGAAGCTCCATCATCCGGTGAATGCGACGGTGCTCAATTTTCGGAGGTTGGCGATCGGATCCGGCGCGCTCCTCTCCTCCGTCGCCCGATTCATCGCCGACCTGATCAAAGTCACCTCGGTCGACAATGTGCGCGGCACGTTCGAGACCTTGACCTACGTGCAGCGGTCCGCGCACTTCCGCGAAGTCGACGCCGCTGGCGGCATCGTCGGCGAGCAGCTCATCAGCGACCTGCGCCAGCTTCCCGAGTTCGCCGAATACAGGCTTCACTACGTGCGCGCCTGGTACTGCTGGTGCGCCGACCATGGCATCGATCAATTTCCGGAAGAGACCGCGCTGCGGATCCGCGAGCTGAGCATCCCCGGCAATGAACAGGGCCACGCGGTGCGCACCGAAGACCCGGTCCGGGGAGCGTTCGACGACATCGAATTCCTGGCCATCACGACCAAGCTGCGGGCACTAGGCCCAGATCGCCTGACGACCCTGGAGAACACGCTCTGCTGGCTCGCCGTCGCCTGCGGCGCGAACGCACTCGCCTACGCCCTGACGCGCGAGGAAGACTACAAGCCCCTACAGGAACCAGAGACCGGTCGCATCCACGCCCTGCTGGACCTGCCGCGGATCAAGAAGGGCGACGCGCTCTACCGCCAGCAATTCCATCCGCGGATGCTCAACGACGACGTCGGGACCTGGGTCAACCGCCTGGTCATGGAGAACCGGGCCCATCGCCAGCAGCAGGGCTGGCCAGAAGGCTGCGAATACCCGCTGTTCAGGCGCTTCGACCCCGATCCGGCGCGGGCGAACGGCCCCTACCACGCCTACGCCATGCACATGACTCCGGACGAGATCACCAGGACGATCCAGCAGGCGATCGCCAAGCTGGAGATCATCTCGCACCGGACCGGCGAACCCCTCGTCGTCAACATGCGCCGCTTTCGTCGCACCTTCGCCACCCGCGCCGTCGAGGCCGGCGCCACGCCCTCGGAGCTTGCGGTCATGCTCGACCATTCGGACCTCGGCACCGTGATGACGTACTTCGAAAGCCGCGTCAGTCAGGTGCTGCGCCTCGACGCCGCCACGGCCATGCATCTCGGTCCGATCGCCGACGCGTTCATGGGGCGCATCGTCCGCACCGAACGCGACGCGGTCAACGGCAACGACCCGTCCAAGCGTATTCCGTTCTACAACCGCCATCCCGACCGCCCGCCGGAGAAGGCCGGAGACCTGGGCACCTGCGGCTCCGGACCATGCGGCCTGTTCGCGCCGCTCTCCTGCTACACCTGCAAATCGTTCCAGCCTTGGCGCGACGGCCCCCACGAAGAGGTGCTGAACTGGCTGTGCGACGAGCGCGACCGCAGGCTCAAGGAAGGGCGTAACCAGCAGTTCATCCGCATCCACGACGCCACCATCCTCGCGGTCGCCGAAGTAGTGAAGGCCTGCGAGGCTCCGTCGCCATGAACGTCGTTGCCCTTCCAGATCGCAGACTGCTTGACGCAGCGACCTCGCTCGCGCACCTATCCGAGCGCGCCCGCGCGCTTCAGGTCTTCGGTCCAACGGTGGATTTCGATGCGCCGGTCTGGAATCTCTCGGACGTGAAGATCGGCCGGCCATCGGCCCAGCAGACCCACAACCTGTACTTCACCCGCATCACGCAGCGCGAAACCAGAAGCATGGAGGGACGCGTCCCCTTCGATCCCGCGTTCGGCAACCTCATCAAGGCCATCATCGCGCTCCGCGAATTCGCCAGACCGGTCGGCGCGGACCGCTACCGCAAGCTGCTGCAGGCGGCCCGCCTGCTCTACGAAACCATGGAGAACCGCGGATTCGATCCCGCCAGGCTACGAAGCGACAACTTCCACGCCGCGGCCCGGGCCATCGAAGGAACACCCGGCTACAAATACAATGTGGCGCAGGATCTCGAGGTGATCGCCGAGTTCGTGAACAAGAACGCACTCTCCCAGTCGCGGATCGTCTACACCAATCCGCACCCTCCGCAGCGGCTCGACGCCCAGTCCAACAAGAAGGCGCAGCAGCATCGTGCCAGCAAGATGCCGTCGGAAGAACTCATCGACGCCGTCATCGCGATGAGCGACATCGTGCGCGAACGGGGCGACGATCGCGACATCCTGCGCGCCGCCATCGTCGAACTCCTGCTGTGCGCCCCATGGAGGATCAACGAGACCCTGATGCTGCGGGCCAAGTCCGACCGGGCGAAAACCGGGCTCGATCCCGCCACGGGCGAAACCTACGAAGGCTTCGGCTTCGCCTACGACGGTTCGAAGGAGGCCGACGACGCCGTCAAATGGGTCGCGCCGAAGATGGTCGAGATCGCCAGACGCGCGTTCGCGGACATCGTCCGGATCACCCAGCCGACGAGGGACATCGCGCGCTGGATGGAGCAGCATCCGGGCCGCGCGTATCTGGCCGAACCGTTCCGTCTGGCCGACCCGTCCACTCAACTCTCGATGAAAGACCTCGTCGTCGCACTCGGCGTCAGGAGCCTGACCGCGGCCGTCGACTGGCTGACATCGAACAAGGTTCCGACCGAAAAGCGGGACGGCAAACGCTGGTGCCGCCTCGACGAGGTGGAAGCCGCGATGCTGCGGCTGCAGCCGAAGATCCCTGCGGATCTGCCGCAGACACTGTCGCAATACCTGATGCTCGTCCCGCAGCACTACTTCCGCGACGATCTGAGCACCCAGTACGGCGTCGTGACGTTCGTCAGCGACTTCCAGATCAGCGATTTCCTGACTTCGCACGAAAGGAAAAATCCCTCCTCGGGCAAGACGAACAAGCGTCCTTCCGTGTTCGAACGGCTGGAGATCAACGACTCCAACGGCAAGGCCTACCGGGTCACCAGCCACGCCTTCCGGCACTATCTCAACACGATCGCGAAGGATGGCGGCATGTCGGAACTGGACATGGCACGCTGGAGCGGCCGCAAGCGCATCGAGCAGAACGCCGCCTACTACCATGGCGACGGACGCCAGACGAAGAAGCGCGCCCGCGAGATGCTGAAAACGAAGGCGATGGGCGGACGCATCGTCGACGCGGTCGACAGGCTTCCTCCGACGGACCGCGATGCCTTCATCGAGGCCCGCATCAACACCTTGCACATCACCGACATCGGAGCGTGCATCCAGGACTGGTCCCTGACGCCCTGCTCCAAGTACGGCCAGTGCGGCGGCTGCGGCGACCACCTGGTCATCAAGGGAAACCCAGAACACAAGGCCCGCACCGCGCGGCTGCTCGCCGAGCACGAAAGCATGCTCGCGCAGGCGAAGGCGGAAATGGACGAGGGCACCTATGGCGCCAGCGACTGGGTCGCGCACAACCAGAAGATCGTCGACGGCCTCAGGAAGACCCTCGCGGTGCACGAAAACCCCGACCTCGAGGACGGGAAGATGGTGCAGGTCTGAGAGAGCCGCAGGCCGATCACGCGTCATCTGCAGGAGATATCCGATGCCCCAATCGATCGTTCCCGAATTCCTCAAGGACCTCGAACTCTATCTCGATCGCCAAGCGCGCGACTGGCTGGCCCAGACCGGCGAGCGCACGCCGACTTTGCCCGCCACGCTCGACGGAAAGGTGAATGTCCGCGCGCTCGTCGCCGCGCTCGGGCGGCCGCAATCGCAGGAGCAGCACATCTTCCGCAAGGCCGAATTGAAATCGGCGGTCAACGCGGTCGCGATCGAACAGGGGCTAAAGCCGATCCGCAGCCGGCCTGAGTCCGAGGAGCCCGACAAGGCGGTCGCGGACCGGATCCGCCGGACCGACATGCGCAGCAGCGAGGTTTCGAAGCTGGCCGCCGAACAGGCCGCCGTCATCTTGAAACAGCGTCGCACGATCGAGAGCCTGCGCGAGCAGCTGAGGATGTTCGAGGAGACCGGCCAGGTGTTGCGGACGGGGCCGGTGCTGCGGTGAGGGTCGCGGTCGACGGGATCGTTTCGGAAAGGCCCTTCGGAATCATATTCGCCGGCACCGTGACGGACGGCGCCGTCCGGGGACAGCAGCTTCGCGTACGCGCCGGCTTCGACAGGCTCCTCGGCATTCCCGTACCCGGCGACACCTGGGAGATCGAAGGCGAGATTCTCCAGACCGCGTTCGGACCGCAGATCGCCGCCAAATACGGTCGCCGCATCCTGCCGTCGGGACTCCTGATCAAGCAATTCCTGGCGAGCCACGTGCCTGGCGTGGGTCCCGAACGCGCCCACCGCCTCTGGGCGGCCTTCGGCGAGAACCTTCCGGAGATCCTGTCCAACAATGACATGCTCTCCGAGATCGCCGCCGTCATGTCGCCCGACAAACCGTCGCTCGGGCGCCGCCTCGCCGTATTCGTTACCTCGGCCTGGCAGAATGCCGCTGGCGAAGCCGACCTCGTCGCCTGGCTCGACCGGCAGGGCGTACGCGACCTCAGGATCGTCCGCCGACTGCACCGGGTGCTGGGCGCGTCTGCGGCCGAGACCCTGGCCGAGAACCCCTACAGCATGGTGCCCCTTCTGCCGTGGAAGCAGATGGACGAACTCGGCCGCCGCCTGCTGCGCGAAGATGGATGCGACCCCGCCGCCGACACGCGGCGGCTGGTCGGCGCCGCCGACGAGGCAGTCAAAAGGATGCTCCGACGGGGCGACACCGCAATCGAGGTCGACGAGTTCGCCGATCAACTGGGGATCCTGCTGGCGACCGAGGAGCAGCGGGTGATCGAGACGGCCGTCGCCGCCGCCCTGAGGAACGGGGCCGTCGTACCTGCGGACCGTGTGGTGAGGGCACCGGGCGCCGCAGCGCTCGAAGACGACCTGGTCGAGATGCTCGCCGCCCTATCGCGCACGCCGCGCGAGGCGCGCCTGGCCCTCCGCAGCGCCAGCGGCTGGTCAGAATTGCTCGCAGATATCGCCGGGCCCGGACGAACGCCCACCGACGAGCAGCGCGCCGCCGCCGTCGGCATGATCTCGCGCCCGCTCGCCTGCCTCGTCGGCGGCGCCGGCACCGGCAAGACGTACACGTGCAAGCTCATCTGCGATCTGTGGGTGCGTCTCGGCGGTCGCGTGCTGTTGTGCGCCCTCGCGGGCAAAGCAGCGCTGCGGCTGTCGCGCTCGACCGGGCGCCTCGCCAAGACCCTGGCACGCATGCTGGCGGAGCTCGCCGAGCGCGACGAACTGGAATCCGCCCTGAGCGATCCGGACACGTCCGAGAGCGAAAGCGCGAAGATCCGGACCAAGCTCGAATCCCTCAGCCTCGTCGACGACAAGACGCTGGTCGTCGTCGACGAGGCCTCGATGACCGACCTGCCGACGGTCCACGCGATAGCGAAGCGCCTGGTCGCCGGCAGCCGCCTGCTCTTCGTCGGTGACGAGGCGCAACTGCCGCCGATCGGATTCGGGATCGTCTTCCACAAGCTGGTGCAGGATCCCGCCGTCGCGCTGCGGCTGACCGAAGTCCATCGGCAGGCCGAAGCGACCGGCATCCCGCACGCCGCCGCCGCCGTACGGTCCGGCACCATGCCCGCATTCTCCGAGTTCGCCGGCGCGACCGCAGGCGTGTCGTTCCTGGATGTCGACCCTTCCGCGCTGGACCGCAAGCTCGACGAGGTCGTCGCGAGGCTCGCCGGCGACGGCGAGGTGCTCGTCGTCACGGCAACGGTCGCGGGCGCCGCTGGCGTCGACGCCGTCAACGAACGTGGCCATCGTCGGCACGTCGCCGGCGGGAGCGCCGAACTGCGAGGCTTCTTCGGCCGCCGCTTCTCGGTCGGAGAGCCCATCATCTTCGGCAAGAACGATTACCGCGCCGGCCTCTGGAACGGCCTCCTCGGCCATGTCGTCGCGATCGATCCCGACGAACGGACCATCGACATCCTGTTCGACGGCGACAGCCAGCCGAAGCGGCTGGGCGACGAGCACCTCGTCGACCTCGATCTCGCCTACGCGGTCACGTGCCACCGGATGCAGGGGTCGAGCGCGAAGCGCGTCGTCATCCCGATCTACGAAAGCCGGCTACTCGACCGGTCGTGGCTGTACACCGCCGTTACCCGCGCCGAAGAGCAGGTCGTCCTCGTCGGCGATCGCGACGTGTTCGCGAGAGCCGTGGCGAAGCCTCCCGCGGCGGAAAGCCGGATCCACGGCCTGCGTTGGCCTCCAACCGCGGAGACGACGGCTCCCTCGTCGATGTCTTCATGATCCCCGGTGTCGCCGTCGCAGGCGACCCGCAGGCGACGGCGCGCACAGCACGGCAAGGGCGAAGAGCGCAGCGTCCCTTGCGGGCGAGCACGCCGATGCCAAGGACGAGCCGAAGACGGCTACATCCGGGGATCATGCGTCATGATCCCTGGAGAGCCCGAGCGCCTTCGCTCGGACATCATCCCGCAAGTGCCGAGACCGCTCCGTCTTCTTGTCGACTTGCGGCGAAGCTCCGGGGAACCTAATTGTATGCTTTTGGGGCGCGTTGCAACCAACGGTTATCGGCGACGCCTTCGCCGCATTGCGAAAAGGAGGGCCTGTGTCCGCCGAAAAGGTCACGCCGCTGGGCTATCTGAGCGATAAGGAAACCAAGGTCGATCTTCTCAACAATGAGGCGATCGCGAAAACCATAGTCCGGCTAATCGCGGAGACCGCCGATTCCGCCGTGACGATCGGCGTCCACGGTGACTGGGGTGCAGGAAAATCCAGCGTGCTGGAGATGGTCGAGGCCGCCTTCCCCGACGGAGGCGACGTCCTCTGCCTGAAGTTCAGCGGCTGGCAGTTTCAGGGATTCGAGGACGCCAAGATCGCGCTAATCGAAGGCGTCGTGAACGGCCTCATCGAGAAGCGCTCGCTCACGACCAAGGCGGTTGAAGAGGTCAAGCGTGTGCTGAAAAGCATCGACTGGCTGAAGGTCGCCAAGAAGGGCGGCGGCCTGGCGCTCACGGCCTACACGGGCATTCCGATGTTGGGCCTCGACGACCTGGTCGGCTCCGTCGTCGATCGCGTGAAGAACGCCTTGACCGACAAGGATGCGCGCGAAGCGGCCATCAAGCAGATCGAGGAATTCAAGAAGGAAAAGAGCGACGAGGCCACCAGCAAAAGCGTACCGACGGAAATCAAAGAATTCCGCGAGGCCTACAAGGATCTGATCAAGAAGGCCGGCATCAAGCGCCTCGTCGTGCTGATCGACGACCTGGACCGCTGCCTGCCTCAGACCGCGATCGAGACGCTCGAGGCCATCCGGCTGTTCGTGCTGTGGGACAAGACGGCCTTCATCGTCGGCGCCGACGAAGGCATGATCGAGATCGCGGTCCGCGACCATTTCAAGAACCTGCCCGAAGTCGACGTCGTATCCAGCAACGCACGCGATTCTAACCAGAACTACAGGCGGTCGTATCTCGAAAAGCTGCTGCAGGTGCCGTTCCGCATCCCGGCGCTGGGCGAAACCGAAACCGGCATCTACGTGACGCTCCTACTGCTCGGCCGGGCTCTCGGCGAGGACTCGGAGGAGTTCACGAAGTTGCTGGCTCTCGGCCGAGCGGCCTTGGGCAAGCCGTGGGAGGGCAAGGGGATCGATCACGACGCGATCAAGACCGCGGCCGGAAAGAGGTTCGACGAGATCGTCGATGCCCTGGCGCTGGCCGATCGCGTTAGTCCGGTGCTCGCCGCCGGAACGAAGGGCAATCCGCGACAGATCAAGCGCTTCCTGAATGCCCTCGCCCTCAGGCTCGCGATTGCGGAAGCTCGCGGCTTCGGCAACGCCATCGAACAACCCCATCTGGCGAAGGTCATGTTGGCCGAGATGTTCCTGCACACGACGGTGTTCGATCATATCGCCACGACGGCCGCCAGTTCGGAGGACGGCATCTGCCCGGAGATCGCGCTGATCGAAAAGATCGCCGCCGGCGGTAGCGGACCTGCATCGACGAGCGAGGAAGAAGAAGCGACCGAAGCTGGCAATCCCGTGATCGACGAATGGAAGACGCGCCCCGACGTCATGCGGTGGGCGGCGGTCAAACCGGACCTCGGCAAGGTTTCGCTCAAACCGTACCTCTTCGTGATCAAGGACAGGAAAAACTATCTCGCCTCCGCCGCGCCGCTGCCGGCCAAACTCGCTGCGCTCCTGGAAAAGCTGCTCGGCGGCGACATGTCGGCCAAAGGCGCCCTCCCCGACGTCAAGAGCCTCAATCTGCCGGAGGCCATCCTGCTCTTCGATGCGCTGGGAAGGAAGGTGCGGGAGGCGCCGAATTTCGAGGCCCGACCGGCAGCGATACCGGGCGTCGCCGTCGTGGTGGAGGCGCACCCGTCCCTTCAGGGCCGGTACGTCGACATCCTCGAAGCCCTGCCGCCCGACCGCGTCGGCCTGTGGGTCGCATCCGGACATGCTTTCGTGACCGAAGCGGCTCCGAAAGCCCGGATCGAAGCCCTTCGCGACAAGTGGAAGAAGGCGACCAAGAACCCGTTGCTGAGGGCCGAGCTGGAGCCGAAGAAACCGGCACGAGGGGGCCGCGGCCATGGGAACGTCTAATCCCTTCAACGGCGGCAACAACCGCAATCCTCTCGTGCCCGACTGGGTCGGGGGGGCCGGACCGGGTGCTGCACCCCCGGGCGCTCCTCCCCCCAGTCCCCCCGGCGCACCAGGTGCTCCGGGTGGCGGCACTCCCGGCAACGGAAATCCGGGCGGCGCGAACCCAGGTGGAGGCAATCCGGGCGCCGCGCCTGCGGCTGGCGGAAACGGCGGCGCTGCGGGCCAAGGCGACGCGCCGGCGCCAAACCGTTTCCAAAGCGCGCGCACCAACTTCTTCAAGTTCGCCAAATCCGGCGGGGGCGGCGGAGGCGGAGGTCGCGGCGGCGGGACCAACCGCAACCTGCGCCGCGCGGTCCGGTCGTTCGTCGGAAAGTCGAGCGGCGGCGCGCGCCGGGCCACGCAGCGCATGGCGGCGGAGCGCAGCGCCACTGCGAGCCTGGGACGGATCCTTTCCACTGCCGGCACCGCCGGCATCCAGGAGACCGTCCGCCGGCTAGGCTTCGCGCAGTTGGCAACGCTGCCGGTGCAGGACATATATGCCGCCCTCGTCGACGTCATCTGCGAACCGGGCGGCGAACTCGACGAGTCATTCGCCAGAGAGGCCTACATCAAAGCGCTGGCTGAAATCAGCGAGGCCCAGGCAGATCTCGAACGTCCGTCACCCGAGACCACCATCTCCTTCCTTGCCTCCTTCATCACCAACGCGATCCAAAACCGATTGCTCAACGCGGTCGGAAACAAGGTCGTCGCGATTCCACGCGACGTCGCCGCGGTCCAGAACGTCGAGCAGCAGATCAACGACTTCATCCGGGGCAAGGTGAACGACGCGATGACGGAGGCCGGCGAAGATTTTCCCGCCGACATTATCGTGTCGACCATCGACGACATCTACGAACGCTCCGTCGTCCTGTTGGAGGGGTCGGACCAGGAAGGTCCGGACGTCGAAACGGGTGACGAGCTCGAAGTGGAAGCCCATGGGGAGATCGCGTGATGACGGCCTACTCTTTGATCGGTCACATGGGACCAGCCGACCAGGCACCTGATCTCGCAGGTCGCTGGCAAGACCAGTTCCGCGTCGATCTTTTGAGCGGGAACAGGACGCTGGGATACGGGATGGGCGGCGTCGTCCGGACCCTCGGAAGGCTCGGCGTCTATCCGAGCGAAGTCGGCGTCGACGTTCTGGTCCTCGCGGCGATGGTGCATGCCGCCGACACGCGCATCAATCGCGTTCAGACGTCCCAGGACGCGTGGACGCGCGAACTCGGCATCTGCGTGCCGGTATCCGATCCCGAATTATGGACCGCGCAGCGCGCCTTGCTCGAAAAGACGCTCCGGTTTCTCACCGGAGACCATTGGACGGTCTCGTTCAGGCCACGCCCGGAGGGAATGGCCGACTTCGTCAGACGACCCGTCGCGGGTCTGCAGGACCACGGCTTCGACGGGGTTGCCCTCTTCTCGGGCGGATTGGACAGCCTGATCGGCGCGATCGATCGTCTTGAGCAGGGCTCCTTTCCCCTGTTCGTGAGCCATGGAGGCGACGGAGCGATCAGCAAGCCTCAGAAGGATCTGTTCGTGGATGTCGCCGCGGCGTACCGCAACGGCAATCGCGAACCGAGGCGGGTCCGCCTCGGAATGAGCTTCACCGACAAGATCACGCCGGGGGTAGGACGCGAGGAAAGCACCCGCGGCCGGTCGTTTCTGTTCATCGCCCTCGCCGCCGCGGCTGGGTCCGGGCTGGGTCGTCGCTTTTCGCTCGAAGTCCCGGAGAACGGCCTGATCGCATTGAACGTCCCGCTCGACAGCGTCAGGTTGGGATCGTTGAGCACGCGCACGACCCACCCCTTCTATCTGCGCCGCTGGAACGAATTGCTGTCGCAGGTCGGAATCGACGGCGTCATCGTCAACCGTTACTGGGACAAGACCAAGGGCGAGATGATGGAACGCTGCCTCAATCCGGACCTGCTGCGCGAGCTCGCCGGCGCGTCCCTCTCCTGCGCCCACCCAGCCGCCGGCCGCTGGGTCAAGTCGGCGGCCGGCCGGCATACCCATTGCGGCCATTGCGTCCCGTGCCTCATACGCCAGGCTGCGTTCGACCGCGCATGGGGCCGAGGCAACGATCCCACCGGATATCGGGTCGACATCCACCAGAATCGCTTGAGTACGCGGGCGGCGGAAGGCAAGCAGGTGCGGGCGTTCCAGTACGCGGTGGCCCGCCTCGCGGGACGCCCCGATCTCGCCCGCGTCCTGATCCACGAACCGGGACCGCTGCTCGAGGACATCGCCCAGCTCGACGGGCTTGCCGGAGTGTATTCGCGGGGCATCATGGAGGTCGGCCAATTGCTACGCGACGTAAAGACGTTTTCACCGGCGGCAGAGGCCGAGATGACGGCATGAGGCTCGTCGACTTCCACTGCCACCTCGACCTGTATCCGGAGTTCGAGACGCTCGTCGCCGAAAGCGAGCGGCTCGGCATCTTCACGCTCGCGGTCACCACGACGCCGAAGGCCTGGGCGCGCAACAACAAGCTGGCCTCCTCGACCAAGTACGTCCGAGCAGCGCTCGGCCTGCATCCCCAGTTGGTGGCGGAGCGGTGGAGAGAGATCGACCTCTGGGAGCGTCTTCTCGACGAAACGCGGTACGTCGGCGAAGTGGGCCTCGATGCCGGTCCCCGCTACTACTCCTCGATGGATCGCCAAACCGAGGTTTTGCGCCGCGTCCTGCGCTGCTGCGCACAGGCGGGCGGCAAGATCCTGTCGATCCACAGCGTGCGCGCGGCGCCCAAGGTGCTCGATCTGATCGAGGAAGAGGTTCCGAAGGGCCGCGCGAAATTCGTTTTCCATTGGTTCACGGGTTCGGCCGCGGACGCAAGGCGTGCCGCGGACCTTGGCTGCTACTTCTCGGTCAACAGTCAGATGCTGCAGACGGACCGTGGGCGCGCGCTGGTCTCCTCGCTGCCGATCGACCGCCTCCTCACGGAGACCGACGGCCCCTTCACATCCGAGGGCGACGGCCCTGCCCGGCCGTGCGATGTCGCGACGGCCGTGAGGCACTTGGCGATGGCGAGAGGCATATCGAGCGAAGAGAGTGCGGCCGTCGTTCTACGGAATCTGAAGACCCTGACGGCTTAGCTGTTGGCGGACCCGATGAGCTCAGTCCGAAGCTGGAGCTTGCCAGGGAGCAGATCGAGGTGGTCGGCAGAAAGGCTCCTCCAGAGCGCGCTGTCGTGCTGAACGGCCCCTTTTCCGCTTGGAATGAAGACAGAAGCTCCTGCCCACTCTTCCGCCGACGTAAACGGCGGCATCAATAATACGCGCCTACTGACGATGCCGCCCATGGTCGTCAATCCTGTGTCCATTCGACGAGCCTCTACAGACAAACGCAAGATCGGTAAACCTCAGGCGTCAACGAGGGCTCGCCTGCCCCTCGTACATGAAGGTCATAGGCTTCAGCCCATTCATATATCCGGTACGCATGTCTTCGATGCCAAAGCCGTTCCTGGTCAGGACGTCAGCGATGTCCCGATTGAGATGACAACCGCCCGAGATGCGCTTCCACGCGGGGGTCAGGCGGTCCTGCCACCAGCGCACGCGCGGTTCCGGCGCGCGGCCGTGCTCGACAAAGAGTAGCTTTCCTCCCGGTCTCAGCACCCGCCGCACCTCCGTCATGGCGCGATCGACATCCGGGATGCTGCACATGGTCCAGGTCGTCACGACCGTGTCGATGCTGCGGTCCTCGATCGGAATCGCCTCGGCCGAAGCTTCGACAAACTCAACCGGAGTTCCCGGATGTGGAGTGTACTGCGCCATCTCGAGAAGCTTTGGACCGGGTTCAAGCCCCACAACCTGCTTCACGGCCGGCCCGTAGAACGGCAGGTTGCGACCGGACCCGAGCCCGATCTCGAGCACGCGGCCCCGCGCCGCACGGATCGCCCGCTCCCGGTAGGGAAGAAGATCCTTGTTGCGCATCGCAAGGTCGCATAGACGCGGAAGAATGACGTCGTTGTAGAAGCCCATCCGCGCATCTCCTAGCATCGCGGCTCGATCGACTTGCTGATCTCCTCGGGCGCGGCGAAGATCACGTCCGCCCGGTCGCCCATCATTCCGGCGGGTACGATGGCGGGCGCTCCGCTCTGCGGTCCGTCCTGGCCGGAATCCGTCTTCAGGCGCAGATTGCGCTCCCAGAAGTGCCGGGTATTGCCATCAGCCGTGGTCACTCGGTAGGTGTCCCGGCAATGGGTGATGCCGGTGACGTGTTGAGAGGGATCCAGATCCTTCAGATTGGGGGCCCGGCCGCCACCCATCATCCCACCCATCATGCCGCCCATCCCGTTCATGCGGTTTTCGGCCGTCCGCTCCGGCGCGGCCCCAGGCTTGGTGGCCTCCTTGAGGAATGCCAACAGATCCGCGCGAGCGCGTGAGTCCTTGATACCCTCGAACGGCATCTCGTTATCCGGCACCATGTGCGCAGGATCGGTCAGCCAAGCGTCGAGCGACCGGTCGTCCCAGATAATTCCGGAAGCCTTGAGAGCGTCGGAGTAGCGGTCGAAGCTCGGCAGGCTTCCGGCTTTCCTTCCCCAGAGGTTCGCAAGACTCGGCCCCGTCATGTTGCGGTCGGGCTCGAGCGAGTGACAGGCCGCGCAGGCGCGAAAATTGCGTTCGCCCGGCGCTGCGCTGTCCTGCTGCGCGCCGGCCGGCGAGGAGACGAAGAAGGCGACTAATGCCACGAAGAGAAGGCGATCCATCTTCAATCTCCCCGGTTTGAGAAGAACAGGTACTTGACCAGCGCGGCGGCCCCCAGCGCGAGCACGATCACGACCAGCACTGCGATCAGCCCCATGCCGCCCATCATTCCCGACATCATGTCCTGCATCATTGGATCACCTCATTTGGCAGGCTCCGGCATTAGCAATTTCGAGACGATCGCTTTCGACTTCGCCGATGGTAGCGGTTTGCCCGCAGGAGGCAGACGGAAGCCTTTGACCAGGCCGAAGATCGCCGGGATCACGATCAGCGTGAGCAGGGTCGACGAGATCATGCCGCCGATCATCGGCACCGCGATCCGCTGCATGATCTCGGAGCCGGTACCGGTGCTCCACATGATCGGCAGCAGTCCCGCCATGATGGCGACCACCGTCATCATCTTGGGTCGGACGCGCTCGACCGCGCCCTCCATGATGGCCTCGCGGAGGTCGATCCGGCTCAGCGTCCAACCCTCGGCGGCGCGGCGCTCCCTGAGCTCCGCAAGCGCCTGGTTGAGGTAGATCAGCATCACAACGCCGGTCTCGGCGGCGACGCCGGCGAGTGCGATGAACCCGACGGCGACCGCGACCGAGAGATTGAATCCGAGCCACCACATCAGCCAAAGCCCGCCGACCAGCGCGAACGGCAGCGACAGCATGACGATCATCGTGTCCGTCACCGACCTGAAATTGAGGTACAGCAGCAGGAAGATGATGAGCAGCGTCGCCGGCACGACGATCTTCAGACGGGCCATGGCCCGCTCGAGATATTCGTACTGGCCACTCCAGACCACATAGTAGCCCGGCGGAAATTGGATGCTGGCCTGGACGGCGCGCTGCGCCTCCGCGACGTAGCCGCCGAGATCGCGGTCGCGGATGTCGACGTAGATGTAGGTCGCAAGCTGCGCGTTCTCCGTCCGGATCGACGTCGGGCCTCTCGCGAGTTGGACGGTCGCGACTTCCGCGAGCGGGACGGCGCCGCCGGCCGGCATCGGAACGAGGACGTCGCTTGCGATCTTCTTCGGATCGTCCCGGAGGTCGCGGGGGTAGCGCATGTTGACCGTGAAGCGCTGCCGGCCCTCGACGGTGGTGGTGACCGCCTGACCGCCGAGCGCGGTCGCGATGGTGTCCTGGACGTCCTGGACCATGATTCCATAGCGCGCCAGCGCCGACCGGTCGGGCGTGATCTCCAGATAGTAGCCGCCGATGCTGCGCTCCGCGTAGGCGGACGAGGTCCCGGGTACCACCCGCAGCACCTGCTCGATCTGCTTCGCGAGCCTGTCGATCTCGACGAGGTCGGTGCCGATCACTTTGACGCCGACGGGGGTCCGGATGCCGGTCGAGAGCATGTCGATGCGCGCCTTGATCGGCATCGTCCATGCGTTCGACACGCCGGGAAACTGTAGCGCCTTGTCCATTTGGGCGATCAGCCCGTCGGTGGTGAGGCCTGGCCGCCACTGCTCCTTCGGCTTGAGATTGACCACCGTCTCGAACATCTCGGTCGGCGCCGGATCGGTCGACGTGGAGGCGCGGCCGGCCTTGCCGTAGACGGACTCCACTTCCGGAAACGACTTGATGATGCGATCCTGGGTCTGCATCAGTTCGGCCGCCTTCGTCACCGAGATGCCCGGCAAGGTCGTCGGCATGTAGAGGAGCGTTCCCTCGTTGAGGTTCGGCATGAATTCGGTGCCGAGCTGACGGGCGGGCCAGATCGTGACCGCGAGCGCGGCGAGCGCAAGCAGGATAACCAGCGTCTTCGCGCGCAGCACGCCCTTGATGACCGGACGGTAGATCCAGATCAGGAAGCGGTTGAGCGGATTGCGATGCTCCGGAACGATCCGCCCGCGGACGAAGATCACCATCAGCGCGGGCACCAGGGTCACCGAGAGCAGCGCGGCCGCAGCCATCGCGAAGGTCTTGGTGAAGGCGAGCGGGCTGAACAGCCGCCCCTCCTGGGATTCCAGCGTGAAGATCGGCATGAACGATACCGTGATGATCAGCAGACTGAAGAACAGCGCCGGTCCGACCTGCGAGGCCGCCTCGATCAGGATCGCGATCCGCGACTTATTCGGCTCGGCGCGCTCGAGGTGTTTGTGGGCGTTCTCGATCATGACGATGGCGGCGTCGACCATGGCGCCGATGGCGATCGCGATGCCGCCGAGGCTCATGATGTTGGAGCCGATCCCGAGCAGCTTCATCGCTCCGAACGCCATCAGCACGCCGACCGGCAGCATCAGGATGGCGACCAGCGCGCTCCGGACGTGCAGCAGGAAGACCACGCAGACCAGCGCGACGACGACGCTTTCTTCGACCAAGGTGTGCTTGAGCGTGTCGATGGCGGCATAGATCAGGTTCGACCGGTCGTAGACCGGCACGATCTCGACCGATTTCGGCAGGCTGGTCGCGATGTCCTTGAACCGCTTCTTGACGTTCTCGATGACGTCGAGCGCGTTCATCCCGAAGCGCTGCAGCACGATCCCGCTGGCGACTTCCCCCTCGCCGTTGAGCTCGGTGATGCCGCGCCGCTCGTCCGGTCCCAGTTCGACCCTGGAGACGTCCCGTAGCAGCACCGGCGTGCCCTTGTCGGTCTTGAGGACGATGTTGCCGAGATCGTCGATACTCTTCAGATAGCCCTTTCCGCGGATGACGTACTCGAACTCCGACAGCTCGACGGTACGCCCGCCGACGTCGGCGTTGCTGGCGCGGATGGCGTCCCGGATCTTCTGTATGGTGATGCCGAGATCGCGCATCCGCTGCGCGTCGAGGACGACGTTGTACTGCTTGACGAAGCCGCCAACGCTCGCGACCTCCGCGACGCCCTCGGCCTTGGCGAGCGCGAATTTGAGATTCCAGTCCTGGATCGTGCGTGTGTCCGCGAGATTCAGTTCCTTGGACATCACCGCGTACTGGTAGACCCAGCCGACGCCGGTCGCGTCCGGACCGATGGTCGGCGTCACCCCCGCCGGCAACCGTGAGGTCGCGGCGTTGAGGAATTCGAGGACCCGCGAGCGCGCCCAGTAGATGTCGGTGCCGTCCTCGAAGATCACGTAGACGAAGGAGACCCCGAAGAAGGAGAAGCCGCGCACCACCTTGGATTTCGGCACCGTCAGCATTGCGGTCGCGAGCGGATAGGTGACCTGGTCCTCGATCACCTGTGGCGCCTGCCCCGAATACTCGGTGTAGACGATGACCTGCGTGTCGGAGAGGTCGGGGATGGCGTCGAGCGGCAGATGGACGAGCGCGTAGATTCCGGCGGCAGCGGCAAAGCCGGTGCCGAACAGCACCAGCAGCAGGTTGCGCGCCGACCAGGCGATGAGGCGGGCGATCATGGGCGCGCTCCCGTCGTGCCTGCCGCCTGGGCGGGTTGCGTACCCTCGGGCGCGGTAAACCCCTTCAGCGCGGCCTTCAGGTTGCTCTCGGCGTCGATCAGGAAATTGGCCGAGGTGACGACGGCCTCGCCCTCCGACACGCCTTGGGTCACCTCGACGAAGCCGCCGCCGCGACGGCCGAGCTTCACTTCACGCGGCTCGAAACGGCCCTCTCCCCTGTCGACCAGGACGGCCTGGCGGCTTCCGCTGTCGAGCACGGCGCTCTCCGCCACCGCCAGCACCGGTCCCGGCGTGCCGGCCTCGATCTCGGCATCGACGTACATCTCGGGCCGCAGCACCTCGTCGGGATTGGGCACCTCGACCCGGATCCGCGCGGTGCGCGTCGCGGCGTTGAGATGGGGATAGATCAGCGCCACCGTGCCGGCGAAGCTCTGGCCGGCGAACGCCCGCGGCCTGATGGTCACCTTCGTGCCGACGGCGACTTGCGGCAGATCGCGCTCCGCGACGTCGATGAGCACCCAGACCAGGCGGTGGTCCGCAATCCTGAACAACACGTCTCCGGGCCCGGCACGCATGCCGGGCACGACGTTGCGCTCCAGGATCTCGCCGTCCTGCGGTGCAAGCCATGGAATCGAGAGCGAGATCTCTTTGGTGCGTTCGAGCTCCTTGATGGCCGCCTCCGGGGTCGCGAGGTTCTCCAGTCTGCGGCGTGCGCCCTTCAGTTCTTTTCCGGTCGCGCCGGCGTTGAAGGCCGACAGATATTCCGCCGCGGCGCTCGACAGCGCGGGGCTGTACACGTTCAGCAACGGTTGCCCCTTGTGAACGTGATCGCCGGTCGTGACGTTGGCCACGCTCTCGACGAATCCCTCGAAGCGCAGCGCGACCACCGAGACGCGCCTCTCGTCCTCCTGAACGGTCCCTGGCGCGCGGATCAGGGTCGTGACGGGCCGCCGCACGACCGGCTCGGACCTGGCTCCTGTGCGCTGGATCTTGCCCAGCGAGAGCTTCACGGAGCCGTCGTCGGTGTCCTCGCCTTCGTAGACGGCGATGTAGTCCATCCCCATGGAATCCTTCTTCGGCACCGGCGAGGTGTCGGGCAGGCCCATCGGGTTGCGGTAGTAATTGATCTTTCGCTCTGCCTTCGCGTCCGCCGCCTTGCTCTGCGCCGGCGCCTCCTCAGGTTCTTCGAAGCTGATATCGGCACCCGCTGGCACGGCGCGCCAGGCGCGCCCATCCGACGTCTTCTTGGGCTCAAGCGAATAGAACGGCTTCCCATCCGGATCCTGGTAGTAGATCGTCGCGCCGCCTTCGGCTGCTGCGGCGACCGACGTCACGGCGCCGGCGAACGGATTCGCCCGCGGGATCGCGCCCGCGTAAAGGGCGGCGCCGGCCGCTGCGCACATCGCAGCGGCCGCACCTATGGTGATGGCGCGCCTCATTGCTTCGCCGTGACGACGAGCTTGTTTTCGACCGTGCCGGTCTCGCCCTGCACCTTGGCGCCGAGGGACAATTGCCAGCGGCCCGCCATGCTGAAGTTGGCCTTGAACCGGTACGTCCCCGGCTCCGTCCCCGGCATCGAGGTCACCTTCGTGACCATCTCCTGCATGCCGTCCGGCGCCATGTCGAGCCGGGACGCGAATATGACCGCGTCCGGTACGGGTTTGCCGGTCTTCCTGTTCACCAGCCGCACCGTCACGACCTTCTCGGGGCCCGTCTGAACCGTCGGCTGGACGAGCTGGAATTCGTAATCCTTGATGTCGGCGAAGGCGAACTTCGGCGCTGCCGTAAGCGAAAGGCCGACCAGCGCGGCGGCCAGCCCGCGCGCAGCAGTGGAGATCCTCATGATGTCTGTTCCTCGAAACGTCTGTTGAACCGCCGAAGCGGCATGCGAAATGCGCGCAATGGACGCGCGCCAGCGTTCCGGCGCCGCAGCGCCGGTCAGACGATCGATCGAGGGGGCTGGTCTGGAGGGGGGCGGGTCAGGCCGTCGGCAATCATGTCATCGAGCGGCCGCAGCAGCTCACGCACGGGTTGCCTGATGCTTCCCGTTGCCGCCGACGGTCCGGTCTGGAGTACCTTCAACATGCAGATCGCGATGAGAGGACAGTCCTGGCATTGCTTGCTGTTCTGCTTGTCGGGGCAGCACGACATGTCATCCGGCATGTCTTGCGCGTCTGCCATCTGCATCGCGCCCATCGAATGTCCCGCCGCCGCCGGTGTCACCAGCGGCGCGACCGTCAGTCCCGCGGTCACAAGGACCGCGAGCAGGAACCTGAGGAAGCGGCGAGCATTCATGTGGTCACAGTCTCACAGGGGCGGAACGCTGGAAAGTGCCCCGGTTCACAAATGCGCGAGCCGGACGCCGTGGTGGTTAACCTTCTCAAGCGTCAGCCGATGACTTCCTTGCCGACGAAACGCATGAACGTCGTCCGACCTGCCGGTCCAAACTGTACGACCGCGTAAGGCTGCGGGTGTCCACCTTCCATCCCGGGCGATCCTACGGGCATGCCGGGTACGGCAAGCCCCACAGCCTTCGGGCGCTCTGTCAGCAACCGCCGCACCGCCGACGCAGGGACGTGTCCCTCAAGGATGTAGCCGTCCACCTCTGCCGTGTGGCACGCGGCCAGATCGGCCGGGACGCCAAGGCGTCTCCGGACGTTCGGGAGGTCGGAAGCATCCACCACCTGGACCGTGAATCCTGCGTCGCGCAGGTGTTGTACCCAGCCCGAGCAGCAGCCGCAGTTGGGATCCTTGTGGACCTTGATCATGGGTTCAGCGGCAACGGCGGGGCGGGCCGCTGCTCCAAGCGTCGCGGCAGCGATCAGGGCCAGAAAGGATCGTCGCGCAAAGCCGTCCATCTCGGCGCTTCGTTTTCGGTCGGTCATCGGACGCCTCTCCGTGATGAAGAAGGTAGAAGGATTGCGGAGCTTATCCGCGATCCCTCGATGGGCCAATCAGCGAACGTCGGCCACGAAAACTAGCGGGATTTGGGTCCGCCGTGATAGCGCCATGGGGATTCACCGGCCATCGGAGCGGTCACGGCCTCATACCCCAACGCTCCGCGATCATAGGCGAACGCCGCATACGGACTGCGCTGCGGGATGGTAGTTCTGGCTTGCGCGGGTTGCTTGGCCTCGTTTGGCCAATAGCTTCTGTCGGAAATCGTCGAGCCCGCCTGGGCACTGGCGGACAACGCCGCCAGAAGCGTGATTGCGAGAAGGCTTTTCGTCAACATGGTCCCGGCTCCATCATTTTGCTGAAGCGCATGCGTTGCGCTTCTAATGAGGAGTTCGGAGCCGATCGTCCGGCGGTTACACGCTCACGCCGACGTGAGACGTCAGTTACCAGCGCAGCAGCCGCGGTCCCAGGATTGCGCCCGCGAGCGTGCACAGCACGATCGTGCCGCCGTACCAGAGCGCGACAAAGGGCAGCGAGTCGTCGGTGCAGTGAAGCGCATAGCCGATCGCACTCACGCCACCCGCGACAAGCCCGCTGAACGCGCCTGTGCGCACCAGGTTGGTCGGCGCCGCCTGTCGCACGGCCCAGATAACGACCGCGAAGGGAACGATCGCAATGATCGGAATGGAAATGAGGCATTCAAGCCAGTCTTTCCCCATCACCATCTCGTCCCAGTGCGAGCTGGGCGCCTGTCCAAGGCGGATGCCGGCAAGCAGCAGGATCGCCACGAACGGTAGCGCGGCGAGGCCAGCAGAGACTCTTCGCTCGCCTCCTGGACGGGCAAGCCGCGTCAAATAGACGGACGCCGCGCCTACCGTTCCGATCGCGAACGCGAGCTTCAGGAACAGGAAAATCGCGGCGCGAGGCGTCGTCAGGTCGCTACGGACGCCCAGCGCGAACAACGCGATCCCGATCGCAACGACGATTGCGACCGCAAGCGCGATGCCCACGTTCCGATCGACCAGCCGCCGATTGACCGGCTCGACGTTCGTGCTGAGTGCGGCGATCAGTTCGTCGGTCTTCATGTTTGCGCTCTCTGAGCGATCAACGTCGCCAAGGCCTTCAATCCACGATGAATATTGACCTTCACGCTCGATTCCGAGATGCGGCACCGCCGTGCGGCTTCCGCTACGCTCAGGCCGTCGACCTTCACGGCCTCGATCGCGCATGCCATCTTCTCGGGCAGCAGCTTCAGCAGACGCCGGAGGTCAAGGCTGCTCTCCACGCTGAGGTGATCGTCGCGCGCCGTGACTTCACTGGCTTCGTCGATCGGCACATCGGCCATAAACGCCCGGTTCCGGCGGAGAAAATCGATCAGCTTGTAGCGCGCAATCGCGTGTAGCCACGGCGTCAACGGCTCTCCTGGATCGTATGTGTGTCGCTGGGTGTGAATGGCCAAGACGGCCTCCTGAACCAGATCCTCCGCCTCCGTTGCGCCTCGACCGATCCGCGCCAGCTTGCCTTTGTAGTAGGCACGCAAATGCCGGCTCAGCCGCCCAAGCAGCATGCGATGCGCGGCCGCGTCCCCGTCCTGACTGGCAAGCATGAGCGCCTTCAGCTCCATTTCCACGGTCATGCTCGCCATCTACACCTAAGTTCGATCGCGCGATCGTTTCGGTTACAGGCCGACTATCAAATTCTTGCAGATAAAATTCCGCGTTTACACCTTCGTACCCAGAGAAGGGGCGGCTACGCCGATTTCCGCTGCGGGCTTGGCCGCGGCTTCTTCGCGGCCGTTTCCTTTGATCGGCATCTCCCTCTGCCTGCCTTCCGCGGGTTCTTGGCCGGGTTGGCGTTCGCCGGCGCAGCTTTCCGGCCGCTCCACGTGAACCGCGTCACCTCGGCACGGCCACATACTTGTCCGGCGCCAGCCACAGGCCGGCGTCAAGCGGCGGCTTGATGTCGAACATCTCCGCGCCATTCCGGAAGTGGAAGACCCTGCGGACGCGGTAGGTCGACGGGTTCTGCGCGGCCGCCTCGTACTGATTGCGCGACAGCCAGAACCGCGTGCGGGCGTGCCCGTTGGTGGTCTTGATCTCGAGCAGCCGCTCCTCGCCGTTGCTCGGTTCGAAGGATCTGATGTCGTAGCCCCGATGGTCCTCGCCGCGATCGGCGGGCCAGTCCATCTCCTTGGCCAGGTCACGCCGGCCGGCCTGACACAGCCGGTCGAACTCGAACTTGAACACCATCTCCTCGCCCGCGCGTCCCAGGAAGCGGTTGAGCTCGTCCCTGGCCGCCGGGTCGTACTTGCCGACCAGGCGCCGCAGCGCCGGCTGAAGATCCTGCGGGTCCGAATTCAAAAACGCCGGCGGCGGCACCAGGGCCGGCCCTCCCGCCGAGGTGAAGCGCGGCTTCACCGATACCGCATCGATCAGGAGACTCGGATGCAGCCCCAATTGGGCCTCGACAGCCTCCACCAGGGAGTCCTGATAATTGTGGGCCGGCAGCAGGCCCGGGATCCAGGCGATCCCTAGCTCCTCCAAGACGGCCGACACGTTGCGAAGCTTCCACTCGATCGACTTCTCGGAGCGCCCCACTTCCAGCGCCAGGCGCCGGTACAGGTGGGCCTTGTTGATCTTGTCGCCGGCGCGCTCCCGCTCGAGCATCTGGAAGTAGCTCGCGACCACGATGGCGACCTGCTCAGCCGTCCAGTCGGTCCCCTTGGCTCCTGGCGCTACGCCCTCGGCGTCCACTGATCGCTTCCCCCTGCTCCCGCCGGGAATCCTACCAGGCAGCAGCCGATCCTCAAAATTCCGCAAATCGGGCACGTCCCGGCGAACGGCTCAGGCTCATCGCCTGCGCATCCGTTGACGCATGATGTGAATCGCCGGCTGGACTCGAAAAATCACTCTTCGAAACTGCAACAAAATAAGGGGTCTGTAGAAGCGATCGCGGGCTTTCTTTTGATGAAAGCCAGACCAAGGAAGATCGCGCTGCGCGCCACACGGGCGCGTGCTAGATTCCGCCCCCAGGTTTCTACGGTTCCCCAGGGATTCGATGTTTCAGGACACCAGCAGCCTGGCCGCGATGGCCGAGGCCTTGAGCCAGTCGCCGGACTACCGCGTACTGCGGCGCCTGATGGCGCGCCTTCCGTTCACGCCGTCTTCGGACCAGGAGACTAAAACGGCGGTCATCCTGGACACCGAAACGACCGGCCTCGACGCGCAGCGGAACGAGATCATCGAATTGGGGATGGTGAAATTTGACTATACTCCCAACGGCAACATCGTCGGCGTGCGGGACACATTCTCGGCCTTCAACGAACCGATCGATCCAATCCCCGCCGACATCACCGACTTGACCGGCATCAGCGATGAGTTAGTCGCCGGTCACCGCATCGACGCCGTAGCGGTGGAGAAATTCGTCGATGACGCGGTCTTAATTATCGCGCATCACAGCCAATTCGACCGCGGGTTTGCCGAGCGATACTGGCCAGTGTTCGCGCAGAAGGCATGGGCCTGCAGCGCGACCGAAATCGAGTGGCGCAAGTACGGCTTCGAGGGCGCCAAACTGGGCTATCTGCTGCACGGTGCCGGCTATTTCCACCAAGCCCATCGCGCCGTCGACGATTGCAACGCCTTGCTCGAAATCCTAGCGTTCGAGCTGCCTACCATCGGCCGCCCAGCTCGCCCTGCTGCTGGAGAACGCGCGGAAGAGAACGGTTCGCGTGTGGGCGGAGCAATCGCCGTTCGAGCTCAAAAATCGCCTCAAAACCCGCGGCTATCGATGGAGCGACGGCAGCGACGGAAGACCCAGGAGTTGGTTCGTCGACGTCTGCGAAGCCGCCCTCGACGACGAAATCGCGTTTCTGAAAACGGAGATCTACCTGCGCGACGTCGAGCCGCGAACGCAGAGGCTGACCGCTTTCACGCGGTTCTCGGCAAGGGTTTGAGGACAGGATGCGATACATCGAGATCGAACAGATCGGCAGTCCGATCCGCCGCCGCCGAGATCAACGCGAGACGCTGATCGGGCTCAAGCTAAATAAAATCGGACGGGTAGCGTGGCCAGCCGACACGCCGGCGACCCGGGGCATGATCCACAAGGTCCGGCACCTCGTGAAGATCACCCACGATCCGGCAGCGCCGAGAGTTTCCGCAGGTGTGCCTGTTCCAGACGAGGCCGCGGACGTCCAGCTGCTGCACGATCTGATCTGCGACGGCGCAGGCATCGTGCTTGAGCCCTACGACAATGCCGCCCTCAACGCCGGCAAGACACCCGACTTCAAGCTGACGAAGGATGGCGAATTCGTCGGTTACTGCGAGGTCAAATCCTTGTTCGACTTCGAAGCCCTTGGGGATCCGCCCGAAGGCGAAATGGCTGTCCGCAGGAACGTCCCCTTCTATCGGAAGCTGGGGCAACGCGTCATCGGCGCAGCGAAGCAACTGGACGCGGGAAATCCAGAGCACGACAAACCGAACGTCATCGTGTTCGTGAGCCACACGCCCGAGATCGAGCGGCGCGATCTGATCGCGACAATCGCGGGCCTACCCGTTCCAGGCCGCCCGCCGCTCTTCATGCTGGGCAAAAAAATGCAGGGCCAGGTTTGCGACGCTGCGCGCACGATCGACCTCTTCCTCTGGATCGACGCGTCCGCCGGGACCTGCCAACACCTCACGGCTCCGGACGCCAAACATCGTGCCACCGCGCTCGAGATATTCGGGCTGCCCGCCTAGATCAGCGCTTCCGCCCGTTCACACGGCCGCCTCGATCGAGGTATTCCCTTGCGATCTTCTCGAGAAGCAGCGACGCGGTGGTCTGCTGCGCGGCCGCAGCTACCTTGATGTCTCGGATCACGTCGGCGTCCATGACAGCCAGGAATTGCTTCCGGTTCTCGGCATTCGGCGGGAGCGGCCGTCCGGTCTTTTTCTTCGCTTTGTCTTCGGTCATCTACTGCTTTCCGCCGTCGCCTCGCTACAAAGTCGACTACCAATAGCGCTCCCGTCCGGATTCACCACAACATATCAACATAGATATATATCTATAATAACTATGTTGCCATTCGTGATGAGACCTGCCATTAGTGTCGAGCGTATTGGAACAAAACAAGAACAAGTATCGAGCGTCACATGTCCCGTTTTGCGTTCGCCTCTCTCGCCGGGTCCCATGCCTTCGCATCCGCCAAGTGCGTTCGATCCATTCCCTCCGTCGGCGGCCTCGTCAAGGACGCGCTCATTCAGGCTACGCTCGCCACCGACGTAACGGCAATCGACTACGTCGGAACGACGACAGTCTGCGACCAAGCCGTGGCGTTGGACGCTATCGTCCTCGACCGTGCCGACGGCCGCTTCCACCTCGACGTCGTCGCCGCGCGCCCGTTGCGGACGATCGAGCAGGAAGGCCTTTTCCTCATCGGGCTCGAAGATCTCGGTCTGCGGTCGCTTGTGCTGACGTCGGCACGCATCATGGAGCAGCCGCGCTTCGCGAATGCGCGCGCCGTCTGGCGCTGCCGCAACCACCCCGTCTCCTTCGACTTACGCTGCCGGGTCCTCGGTCACCTCGAAGACGTCGGCCCCACGAAACTGGGACGGTTGCTCAAGACCGTTGGAGCCGAGCCCGATGGCGGCGCGGCCATCTTCGCGCTGGCATGCGCGGACCGGCTCTGCATCGATCTGGATGAGCACACGCTCGGGCCCGATACCCTGGTCATCGCGAGGCGCCGATGATCCGTTCCAACCAAACGGAGCCCGACGACAACCCGCCCGCTCCGGAGGAAGCCTCCGAGGAGCGCGCGGCGATGTCTTCCTTCCGCCGTCCGTCGGCACCCCTTGCCCTGTTTCGCGCCGTGTTCGAGACCACGCTCGATGACGCGCAGCGCGCCCTCATCGAGAACTCGGTAAATCTCGCGATCATCGTCACCGTGCCGAGCGCGGCATGGGTGAAACCCGCACAGAAGTTCTGCGCGTCGCTGAGCCGCTCGTCGTGGGTCTGCATCGCGAGGGACGGGACCGACCGCTCCCGTCACAAATCCTCGCTCGGCAACGACGAGGTCGCGTCGGCGCTTGGCAGGGGCTGCTGCACGGTGGGCATCGCACCGTCCATTGATCTCCTGCCGGCTGCACTGATCACCGCTGCGGACCATTACATCTCCCTCCGCGGCGTGAACGGCAAGGCGCTCTCACGCGCGATAAAACTCTTCACCGGCGACTGCTCAAAGGTGGCCGACGACGATCTGTGCGCGGGGCTGGATTTCGACGAGATCGCCACCGCCTTCCGTCCTGGCTCGGACGCCGACGCGATCGTCCAGCGGCTGACCAGGGCGCGCAACCGAGGCCCCTTCGCCACGGTGGCCGAACGTCTGCCCGATCTCGACTCCGCGCACGAACTCGGACCTCTGCGGACGTATGGTCTCGAGCTCAAACGGGATCTGGAAGCATACCGCGCCTCGGGGCTTCCATGGGCTGACGTCGGGCGCGCTATCCTGTGCCATAGCGAGCCCGGCTGCGGGAAAACCTACGGAATCAAGCTGGTAATGGATGCGTGCTCGGTGCCGATGCTGCCGATGTCGATCTCCGAACTTTTCACGAAGAGCGCGTTCCTGGATGAGGTGATCCGAGGAATCCGCGAGGTCTATTCGAGGGCTGCCGCGATGAGCGCGATCAACGACGGTTCGGGCGGTCCTCCCCGCCCGGTCTGCGTCCTCTGGGACGAGGTTGACGCTTTGCCCAATCGTGCAACTTTAGGTAGCAGAGGGGCCGACTATTGGCGGCCTGTAATCACTGAGTTCATGCTCGCGGTGGATACGGCTCTCGCCGGCCCCCGTCGGACCACCAGCGGACCGGGAGGCGGCGCGATCATCCTGGCGGCCGCGACAAACTACCTCGCCGGCGTCGACGCCGCGCTGCGCCGCCCGGGGCGCTTCGAGCGCATCGTCGAGCTCGGCCGACAGGACCGTGCCGGCGCCGCCAACGTCCTGCGCCACCATTTGCGCGGGTCGCTCGGTGAAGCGGACATCGAAGCCGCCGCCCGCATCGCGGAACGGCTCACCTCGGCCGAGATCGCGGGGCACGTTCAGACCGCGCGGCGCAGCGCGCGCCAGGCCAATCGGGCTCTGCACGTCGACGATCTCGTCGCCGCCATCCTGCCCGCGAGTCCGACGACGCTCGAGAAGCTGTTCCGCATCTGCATCCATGAGAGCGGTCACGCAATCGGTAGCCTGGCCTTGGGGTACGGGACGCTGCTGTCCCTCTCCGCGGCCGAACGCGGCATCTCGCTCGGGCGCACGGACATCGATCCTCCCGACGAGTTCACGCGCGTGACCATCGAGGATCACGTGACCGTGGACCTCTGCGGCCGCGCCGCCGAACGTATCTTCCTGTCCGCGGAGGGCGTGGGATCCGGAGGCGAGCAAGGCGACGTCGCAACCGCCACGCGCTTGATCGCCGGCCTCCACGCGAGTGCCGGCCTCGGCGACAGCATCGCCTACCTCGCAAGCTGGGAGAACGCACTGCAGGCGGTCCGGGCGGACCGCGGCATTCGCCGCGCCGTCGAGCGCGACCTACGGCGCCTCGAGAGCCGCGCGCTCGACATCATGCGCGCCAACCGACACGCCCTTCTCGAACTCGCCGAGCTGCTGATGGAGCAGCGCCACGTCGACGGCGACGAGGCGCGCAGGATCTTCGCCGCGAGCGGCACGGCCGCCGATCGCATCCTCTTCCTCGGAGAACGGAGGCCCCATGCTGGCCGTTACCATTGATGAAGTTCCGGACGGCGACGAGACGCGCCGGCGTCGGTTGGTGGCCATGCGCATCGAAAGCGTCTCGGCTCCGTACTCGATTTGCGAGGTCGATGTGTGCGCCATCGAGGACGACGGAGGCCTGGCCGTCACCTCCTGCGTGGTCGAGATACGCGGCCGCGGCGACATCTGGTCCGTCGTCGAGAGCGCGTGCCGCGCGATCGCGGCCGCTGAGCGCGATTGCGGGTGAGTCTCCCGAGCAAGGATTCGGAAATGCACGCCATCGAATTTCGAATCCTTGAAATAACCTTGTTGTTTCAATGCCTTGCGATGATTTTCCTTGTCAAACCCATCGACTCAGCGGCGCGGGTTGCGTAGGATTGGAAGGAAAGGGAACCAGTGGAAAGGAGTTGGCAGCCCCGCCCAAAAGCAGAAAGGACGTCCGTTAGTGGCGGACGCCCTTTCCAGAGTGGAACCGGAAACACCATGGGTCGCGAAACCCACGGGGCCGAGCCCAACCAACAGACCGACTCTATCTCGAGGTATCGAGATGACAAGCGGCCGGCGCTCAAAATCTCTCCTGTTCCGCGGTATCAATGCACTCCCGACGTCGGAGCGATCACTCCGGCGAACGGGGGCGCGTGGCTCGATGGCGGGCCGCATGTCATGGCGAAGCGCTCCGTTCCCATCAACGCCAATGCGGCCAAGGGCCCGTCGTCTGTCGCGGAACGGGTCACCGTTGGTGCCCGCACCACGCTCCCCCCGACGTTACCTGAGCAGAATCGCGCCGTCCCGCCCTCTGATCGCTTCACGTTGACGCCCGCGATCAGAGCATGGATCAAGAAGGAAATCCTCGCCTGGGACGCGGAAGCGTTTTCATGGGAATTGGTATGCGAGCTCGTTCGGAAAAAATTCCGCAAACCTTATCCGGACCTGAAGATCAACCGGCAGACGCTTTGGAAGCACAAGGCCCTCCGGGAGGCCTTCGACGCCACGAAAGTCCGCTACCGCAACGCGCGCCAGAGCAAAGAAGACGAACGGAAATCCCAAGCGGGGAAGCCGCGCAAGTCACGCCGTTCCTCCGGCATGGAGGAATATTTCGAGGAGCAGATCAAATCTCGCGACAACCGCATCGCTTTGCTCGAATACGAAAACAAGAGCCTCAAACAGCAGTTCATCCGCTGGCAGCGAAACGCCTTTGCGGCGGGGATGACGATCACGCAGCTCGACGAGAAGCTCACCGACATCGATCGCGGCCAAGAGGACGAGTAAGCTCGGTTCCGGCCGGCATTCTCCAAACTGTGGACTGACGTTGCGTTAAACTTGACGGCAGCGCTTCCCGCAGATTCCTTGGAACATCAATCCCATAAAACGGGTCGGCCGCGGCGGCTGCGCTGCGGTCCGACGAGGGGCAGGAGTATAATGTATGAGCGGGCCGGTTACGTTTCCTCACCAGCACCCCGATTCCGTGTTGAGTCACAGCTACATAGCGCCCGGTTACATACATACCGGGATTCTTGACGTCTGACGTAAGCGTTCGTTAAGCCTATCCGCGCCGTTCCGGCCGCATCCCGGCCCGCTTTTTCTGATATACCGCCCGCTTCCCTGACCCCGGCGGTTTGACCAGAAATGTCCTCCCTCACCTTCTCGCATACCGTGACCGAGCGCTTCCTGCGCTACGTCACCATCGACACCCAGTCCGATCCGGAATCCCCTCACTCGCCTTCGACCGAGAAGCAGAAGGATCTCGGCCGCGTGCTCGCCGCCGAGCTGAAAGCCATTGGCGTCGAGGACGCGCATCTCGACCACTATGGCTACGTCTACGGCACGATCCCGGCCAACACCGACAAGAAGGTGCCGGTGATCTGCTTCTGCTCGCACATGGACACCTCGCCCGACGTGACCGGCAAGGACGTCAAGCCGCAGCTGTTGAAGAACTATCGCGGCGGCGACATCACGCTGCCCGGGGACGCCAGCCAGGTGATCCGCTTCAATGAGCACCCTGCGCTGAAGAACCAGATCGGCAACGACATCATCACCACCGACGGCACGACGCTACTCGGCGCCGATAACAAGGCCGGCGTCGCCGAGATCATGGATGCCGCGTATTTCTTCATCAACAACCCCGATGTGAAGCACGGCACCATCAAGATCCTGTTCACGCCGGACGAAGAGATCGGCCGCGGCGTCGACAATGTCGACCTGAAGAAGCTGGGGGCCGATTTCGGCTACACCATGGACGGCGAGAGCGCGGGCTGCGTCGAGGACGAGACCTTCTCGGCCGATGGCGCCACCATCACCATCAACGGCGTCAGCGCCCATCCCGGCTATGCCAAGGGCAAGATGGAGCACGCGATCAAGATCGCGGCCGCCATCGTCGAGCGCCTGCCCAAGGAAGGCTGCTCGCCGGAAACGACCTCAGGCAAGCAGGGCTTCCTGCATCCGATCGGCATCGAGGGCGCGCTGGAGCAGGCGACGCTGTCCTTCATCGTCCGCGACTTCACTGAGGAAGGTTTGAAGGAGAAAGAGGACCTGCTCGAGACCATCGTCAAGGACGTGATGAAGGACTATCCGCGCTCGACCTACAAGTTCGACGTCCGCGAGCAGTACCGCAACATGAAGCAGGTGATCGACCGTCACCCGCACGTGCTCGAATATGCCATCGAGGCGATCCGCCGTGCCGGCCTGCGTCCGATGCGCACCGCGATCCGCGGCGGCACCGATGGCTCGCGCCTGTCCTTCATGGGCCTGCCCTGCCCCAACATCTTTGCCGGCGAGCACGCGTTTCACTCGCGGCTGGAATGGGTCAGCCGGCAGGATATGGAAAAGGCCGTGCAGACCATCGTGCACCTCGCCATGATCTGGGAAGAGAAGGCCTGAGCTAGCCGCGCAAATCTCCGTCATGGCCGGGCTCGCGCCCGGCCAATCCGCCCGGAGATTTACGGCACCGGCATTGCGCGCGGGCTGCGATGGAAACGGTTGGAGCTCGCCATCCAGTTCGGCAACGGCTCTCCATCGCGGTGGCGCCCGCCGGCGACAGCCGCAGCCCAGGCGACCGCTGCGCCGATCAGGGTCGCGGCTGCGACCGAGAACGCCACGATGATCGAATTGCGCCGCGCACGGTTGATGGCCGTCTTGGAGTCTGCGATCAGCGCATCAACGCGCCGTTCGGCGTCGGGGGCCGCCAGTCCCGTCACCGCGGCGACCTGCTGCACGAGGTAGGTTCGGTCGTCGGCGCTGACGCCGCTGTGGCTGGATGACGTCATGAGGACACGACCCGCTTCGGCGCGGACTTCCCTCAGATCGGTGTTTGGCGCACGGCGGGGTGCGCGGAACAGCTTGTCGAGCTCGTAGCTCAACAGAGGCTCAGCTGCGGACGTATTGCTCGCCGAGCTGCGCATCGGCGAACGGTCGATCGCAGCAGCGCCAAGAAGCGCCAGCAGAGCTGCGCCGGCCAGCACGGCCAGCGCCCAGGAGGTCAGGCCATGCAGCCCGTCGCGCCGCTCCCCATCATCCTCGATCGTTGCAAGCGCAGGCGCCGGTCGGGTTGTCCGGCCGGCGATGTAGCCGCCAAAGCCGAAGCTGATGATCGCCTGGATGATCAGATAGAACCCGGAGAGCAGCGCAAGCGCCGCCGAGGCATCGCGCCATGTCGGCGAGGCCGAACTGACACCCAGGCCGATGGCAACGCCAAAGCCGACCAGGATGAACGACATTGCGCCGGCGGAGAGAGCGCCTGCGAACACCGAACTCCACTGGATGGTCCGGCGGTCGTCGGCAGCGGCACCGCCCTCCATCATGTTGTCCCGTACGAGAGTTTCCATTGCCGTTCTCTCAGCGCAGGCCGAAGAACGACAGGATCGCCATGATCACGACGATCAAGCCGATGAGATAAATCAGTCCGTCCATAGTCCCATCCTCCTCAGACATTTCTGGTTGCTAATCGGGAGGAATGAGGAACGTTCCTAATTCGGCGTCGGTTGCGGAACGAACCGGCAAGATGTGCGTTGCCTGTTCGAGTCCCAAGGATGAAGATTGTGAGCACAAAAGGCCTCAGCCGGTCAGCCCCGGGCTGGGGCCTTTCCGCATTTGCAGCGCCTTATCTCTCCTACGCCTGTCCTATGTTAAGGACGCCGGCCCCGGGATCATCAAGGATGCGATCGGGGCGGAACCTTCCGGACCGGGAGCGGCGCGTGGATCGCAGAACGGCGTGCCTGCATCAGGCAGATGCATTCCGGGAGAAGGCTCTCGCCGATCCCGAGCACCACGACCAGTGGATCGATGAAGCCATCAAATGGCTGGAGCAGGCGATGGAAGCGGGTCGGTGCGCCATCGTTACCGTGGAGGCTGACCCTACCTGCGATGTTCCGGAGCCGGCCCTCGGCGCCATTCGCCTGCATGGCTAAATCGTGAAGCGGTCCGGTTTGCGGGTTCCGCGATGGCGTGCGACAATGGCGCATGCTGCTGAAACGGTCCGCCAACGCTGTGGTGATGTTGCTGGTCGCGGCCGGGCTCCTGCTCGCGCCGCTGGCCGCGCCGGCATCTGCCATGCCGGTATCGAGTGCCGGCAGCGTCATGCCGGCCATATCAGACGACATGCAGTCGATGTCCGAGGACATGCCCTGCTGTCCGGACCAGACCAAGAGCAAGACCTGCGACTCCTGTCCGTTCGTCGCGCTGTGCATGCTGAGCCTGTCGCTCCCCGCCCCGTCCGGAGCGAGCTCGGTGATAGCTAGGCAGCCGCGGAAGAGCGCGCTCGCGCTGAGCAATGACCGCCTGCAAATCGGTCTCGCCGCAAAGCCCCCCGACCACCCCCCTCGAACCCAGGTCTGATCGGCGCTAACGCGCCTGATGATCGTGCGCGCAAACATCGGCGTGCGCGCTATCCCCTGTCGCCGCGCTGCATCTAGGTTGCCGCGTGCCGCCCGGCGGCTCCATCAGACCTATCGAGGATCTATAAATCATGACGACCACCAAACTCGCGCGTGCCGCCATGGCCGCGCTGATCGGTGCTGCACTCACGGGAGCCGCACACGCCGAAATCAAGAACTACGAGTTCCAGCTCGTTCAACCGACCGTCAAGGCCGGCGCCGATCGCATTGTGACCGTGCGGCTGGTCGACAAGACCAGCGGCAAGGCGGTCCCCGACGCGGTGATCTTTGCCAGCCGACTCGACATGGCCCCTGACGGCATGCAGGAGATGGCCACCAAAGTGACGCCGATGCCGGGCACGGAGCCCGGGACCTACCGCTTCAAGGCCAATTTCAGCATGGCCGGACGCTGGCAGCTCTCGCTCGGCGCCAAGGTGCAGGGCGAGACCGGCACGGTCGAGAACAAGCTCGTCGTCACGGCCGACAAATGACCCGCCTCGGCCCCGTGAGCACTGTCGCTGCGATCCTCGCAGCGGCAGCCCTCGTGCTACTCACCGCCGGCGCCGTGCGGCGACAGCCGGACGTCGGCCAACTTGTATCCGCCGCGAACGCAGCAGATACAAGCGCCCCGATCTACTATCAGGACCCGGACGGCAAACCGCTCTATTCCCCGACGCCGAAGAAGACGGCGGACGGCCGCGACTATCGTGCCGTGCCTGCAGGCGCCGACATAAGCTTTGATGAGCCCGAGCAGCCTGCTGAGATGGCGGCGGCCGAGACCAAGGGCGACCGCAAGATCAAATACTACCGCAATCCGATGGGCCTGCCCGACACCTCGCCGGTGCCGAAGAAGGACTCCATGGGGATGGACTATATCCCCGTCTACGAAGGCGACGACAGCGACGGGACCGTCAAGCTCTCGCCGGGCAAGATCCAGCGCACCGGCGCGAAGTCCGAGCCGGTCGTGCGGCAGCCCGTCAGATCGGTCATCCGCGCGCCCGGGACTGTCCAGGAGGACGAGCGCCGCATCTCGGTCGTCGCGCTGCGCTTCGAGGGCTTCGTGGAGAGCGTTGCCAACGTCACGACCGGCGACCACGTTCGCAAGGGTCAGCCCCTCATGAACGTGTACAGCCCGGCGCTTTCCAGCGCTGCCGCGGAATATCTGTCCGCAATCGCCGCGGGCGCCACCGGAAAGGAACTGAAGGGCGCTCGTCGGAGGCTTGAGAATCTCGCGACACCCGAGCAGGCCATCAGGGATCTCGAACGTACCCGCGACATCTCGCTCTCGATTGCCTGGCCCGCTCCGCAGGATGGCGAAATCCTCGAACGAAACGCGGTGAACGGAATGCGGGCGGGAGCCGGCGACGTTCTGTTCAGGATATCCGATCACCAGCTGCTGTGGGTTCTCATCGATGTCGCCGAACGCGATCTGGCTCAGGTCTCCATCGGCGCGAAAGTAACCGTCAGGCCGCGCGCGCTGGCCGGCCAGACCTTCACAGGGACCGTGGCGCTGATCTATCCGCATCTGAACGCCAAGACCCGCACAGCGCGCATCCGCGTCGAAGTGCCCAATCCGGATGAAACGCTGCGGCCCGAGATGTACGTCGACGCCGAGATCGAGACCGGGCCGCCAGGTCCGGTGCTCGCTGTTCCCGAAAGTGCCGTACTCGACAGCGGCAAACGCCAAGCGGTCCTGATCGATAAGGGCCAGGGCCGTTTCGAGCCGCGCGACGTCAAACTCGGCCGTCGGGGCGGCGGCTACGTGGAGATCGCCGAAGGCCTCGCCGAAGGCGAAGCGGTCGTGACCTCGGCCAACTTCCTGATCGACGCCGAAAGCAATCTGAAAGCGGCTTTGAAGGGATTTGCCGACGCCGACAACACGCCGGGTTTGGACCGAGCGGGTGGTACGGAGGCGCGCAAATGATCGCCCGCCTCATCGCATGGTCCGCACGCAACCCGTTGCTGGTGCTGTTCGGCACCGGCTTTGCCGCCGCAGCAGGCCTCTACGCCCTCCTCCATCTGCCGCTGGACGCCATTCCTGATCTCTCCGACACCCAGGTCATCGTCTACACCGAATATCCCGGCCAGGCGCCTCAGGTGATCGAAGACCAAGTCACCTATCCCCTCACCACCGCGATGCTGACGGTGCCGAAGTCGAAAGTAGTGCGCGGCTTCTCCTTTTTCGGCGTCTCCTTCGTCTACGTCATCTTCGAGGACGGCACCGACATCTACTGGGCGCGCTCGCGGGTCCTCGAATTCCTCAACGGCGCGGGCTCGCGGCTGCCCGCCGGCGTATCGCCGACGATCGGCCCCGACGCCACCGGCGTCGGCTGGGTCTACCAATATGCCGTGATGTCGAAGGAGCTGAACCTCGCGGAGACCCGGACGATCCAGGACTGGAATCTGAAATTTGCGCTCGCCAAGGCGGAAGGCGTCGCGGAAGTCGCCGGCGTCGGCGGCTTCGTCAGGCAGTACAACGTCATCCTCGATCCACAGCGCATGCGCGATCTCGGCATCACCATGCAGAAGATGCGCGAGGCGATCCGCGCGAGCAATGCCGATGTCGGCGGCCGCACCGTCGAGCTCTCGGAGTTCGAATATGTCATCCGCGGCAAGGGCTATCTCAAGAGCACCGACGACATCGGCAACATCGTGCTGAAGACCGACAACGGCACGCCCGTCAAGCTGCGCGACGTCGCCCGTGTCGAGCTCGGCCCTGACGAGCGGCGCGGCATCGCCGAGCTCAACGGCGAGGGCGAAGTGGCGAGCGGCATCGTTCTCCAGCGTTTCGGCATGAACGCGCTCGACGTCATCGAGAACGTCAAGAAGCGGTTCCGGGAGATCGCGACCAGCCTGCCGAAGTCGGTCGAGATCGTCCCGGTCTACGACCGCTCGAACCTGATCTACGCGGCGATCGACACGCTGAAGCACACGCTAGTCGAGGAGAGCATCGTCGTTGCCCTCGTCTGCATCGTGTTCCTGCTGCATGTGCGTAGCGCGCTGGTCGCCATCCTGATGCTTCCCGTCGGCGTGCTGATGGCCTTCGGGGCGATGAAGCTGCTCGGAATCGGTTCCAACATCATGAGTCTCGGCGGCATCGCGATCGCGATCGGCGCCATGATCGACGCCGCGATCGTCATGATCGAGAACGCGCACAAGCATCTCGAACGCGCCGAGCCCTGCCGTTCTCGGGTGGAGATCCTGATCGAAGCCGCCACCGAGGTCGGCCCTGCCCTGTTCTTCAGCCTCCTCATCATCACCGTGTCGTTCATGCCGATCTTCACGCTGGAATCGCAGGAGGGCCGGCTGTTCGGCCCACTCGCCTTCACCAAGACCTTTGCGATGGCGGCGGCGGCGCTGCTGTCGGTCACACTGGTGCCGGCGCTGATGGTGATCTTCGTTCGCGGCAAGATCCTTCCGGAGCACAAGAATCCGATCAACCGCTTCCTGATCTGGATCTATCGTCCGGTGATATCAGGCGTGCTGCGCGCAAAAATCCCCGTGATCCTGCTCGCGCTTGGCGTGCTCGCCGTCTCGATCTGGCCGGCACGTCAGCTCGGCTCCGAGTTCATGCCTGATCTCAACGAAGGCACCCTGCTCTACATGCCGACGACGCTGCCCGGCATTTCCGTGACCAAGGCCGCCGAGCTGATGCAGACCCAGGATCGCATAATCCGATCGTTCCCCGAGGTTGCCTCGGTCTATGGCAAGGCCGGCCGCGCGGCGACTGCAACCGATCCGGCGCCGTCGGAGATGTTCGAGACCATCGTCAACCTGAAGCCCAAGGCCGAGTGGCGGGCAGGCGTAACCGTCGACAGCCTGATCGCGGAGATGGACAAGGCGCTGCAGTTCCCCGGCGTTTCCAACGCCTGGACCATGCCGATCAAGGCCCGCATCGACATGCTCTCGACCGGCATCCGGACGCCCGTGGGCGTCAAGGTCATCGGCACCGATCTCGGCGGGATCGACAAGCTTGCAAAACAGGTCGAGCAGGTGCTCAAGGCGGTCCCCGGCACCTCCTCCGCCTATGCCGAACGCGGCCTCGGCGGCTATTACCTCGAGATCACGCCGAACCGTGAAGCGCTGGCCCGCTACGGCATGATGGTGCAGGACGTGCAGGACACGATCGCGACCGCGCTTGGCGGCCAGACCGTGACCACGACCGTCGAAGGCCGTCAGCGCTTCACGGTCAATATGCGCTACCCGCGCGACCTGCGCGACAATCCGAAGGCGATAGCCAGCGACCTCCTGGTGCCGATGCCATCAGGCGGCGTCGTCCCCCTCGGTGAGGTCGCAAGTGTGACGCCAGCACGCGGGCCAAGTTCGATCCGAACCGAGAACGGGCAGCTCGCGACCTACATCTACGTCGACATCCGCGATCGCGACCTCGGCGGTTACGTCGCTGAGGCCCAGCGCGCGGTGCAGGCAAGCGTCCAGTTCCCGCCCGGATATTATTTGGTGTGGAGCGGGCAGTACGAATATCTCGAACGCGCCACCGCGCGGCTCAAGATCGTAGTGCCGGTGACGCTCCTGATTATCTTCCTGCTGCTCTATCTCAACTTCCGCTCGGTTACCGAGACGATGATCGTCATGCTCTCGCTGCCCTTCGCCCTCGTCGGCGGCCTTTGGCTGATGTGGTGGCTCGGCTTCAACCTGTCGGTCGCGGTCGCCGTCGGCTTCATTGCGCTCGCGGGCGTCGCGGCCGAGACCGGCGTGGTGATGCTGATCTATCTCAACCATGCACTGGCCGAAACCAAGGCACGCTGTGCGGCCCCCGGCCGCTCGCTCACCCGCGCGGACCTTCACGCCGCTATCATGGAAGGCGCCGTCGAACGTGTCCGCCCGAAGATGATGACGGTGGTTGCGATCATGGCCGGCCTGTTGCCGATCATGTGGAGCACCGGCACCGGCTCGGAGATCATGCAGCGGATCGCCGTGCCCATGATCGGCGGTATGATCTCCTCGACCCTGCTGACGCTGATCGTGATCCCCGCGATCTTCGCCCTGGTGAAGAGTGTCAGCCTGCCATCAGGCCACGAACGAACGTCGCCGGCACAGGATGTCCGAATCATGGAGCCCAAGAATATTGAGGAGTCTGCGGCATGAGCACTGCCGGCATGGCAACTCTCGCGTCAGGCTGGACGAACGTTCAGCTCCATGCGTGATTGCTGCACCACCACGACCGCGCCCTGGAGCGCAAGGCCGGCCATGATGGCGGCGACAATCACGTCGGGCCATCCCGTACCGGTGCCGAACACGCCGAGGGCGGCCAGCAGCACGGCGATGTTGCCGAGCACGTCGTTGCGGGTGCAGATCCAGGCGGAGCGCATGTTGGCGTCGCCCTTGCGATAGGCCCACAATAATCCAAAGGAGGCTGCATTCGCGGCAAGGGCCGCAGCGCCGACCGCACCCATTGTGAACGCACTCGGCAGCGTACCATGAGCCGCGTGCCAGACCACCGTACCGACCACCCACAGGCCGAAAGCGCCCATCGTCAGCCCCTTCGCGAGTGCCGCGGCGGCGCGATAGCGCAGCGCCATCCCCACCACGAGGAGGCTGATAGCGTAGTTCGCGGCGTCTCCGAGAAAGTCGAGCGCATCTGCTTGGAGCGACGCTGATCCGGCGGCGAGACCCGCGCCGATTTCAACCAGGAACATGACGGCGTTGATGGCGAGCACCGCCCATAGCACGCGGCCATAGGCCTTGTTGTCGCGATGGCGATCCAGATTGAGCGGCGGAGGCGAGCAGCATGCGTCGGCCATGCCGATAAGATAGGGCGATTGCGCGTCCCGGACAATCACGAGGGCCGTCCTGCCCGCGACATCAAGTTCCTCACCCGTAACATTGTTGCGGGTCGACACTATTCCCGTTGCCGTGCTAGGCCAGCCCTACCGACAACGAGAGTGAATTCGTGTTCCCGAACCGCCGGCCTGCGATACTCCACCGCCTGCGTCATTGGCGCGGACTGCTGGCTGTGCTTGTTGCGGTGACCTATCTGTTCGCAGGTGCCGCTCACGGGCTGTGCGACATCGATGTCACCAGCCCCTCTGGCGGCTCGGAAATCGCCTCGTTTGTCGACGACGGTTCGGCTGGGCACGGCGATCACAAGGCCCTCGCCGGCCATCACTGCCATGGCTGCTTCTCAGTCGCGATCGCGCAGCCATTGCACTCCGCAACCACGGCCGGTGTCATTGCCGCACCGGTCGCGCAGCGGCAGCCGATGCTGGTCGGCATCGCACCCGACACGACGTCCCCGCCCCCCAAGCCTATTGCCTGAACGGATTGGTCGGGCGTTCCGCGCCCATTAGGTTCATCCTTCACAGGTCGGTTTCATGTTTTGCAGGGGAATGGCTGCGCGCCTGGCGTGCGCGGCGGTGTGTCTGATTGCCGGAGCGGCGCTTGCACCGTCTCACGCCCAGACTTTGACGATGCGGAGCGCTCTGTCGCGCGCGCTGACCGCGAGTCCGCGGCTGACGGCGGCGGAACGCGACGTCGGCATCGCCACGGGCCAGCGCATCCAGGCCGGTGCGCTGTTCAATCCGGAACTGACCTATGAACAGGACGATTCATTCGGCTCAGGCAAATATCGCGGGACCCGATCGGCCGAGACCACGCTCCAGATCAGCCAGGCCTTCGAGCTGTTCGGCAAGCGCGACGCGCGGATCGCGGCTGGAGCGGCGGGCATCGAGGTCGCCGCGATCCAGCGCAAGGCCGTCAGGCTGGAGGTGCTGTCGGAGACCGCGATCGCCTTCCTCAGCGTGCTCGGCGCGCAGCGGCGCATCCAGATCCTCGACGAGCAGATCGCCGCCATCGACCGCCTGACGCCGCTGTTGCGACGCCGCGTCGAGGCTGGGGCCTCCTCGCCGGCCGAGACCGGCCGCGCCGAGGTCGCCTCAGCGCTGGTGAAGGCCGACCGCGAGCGCTTCAAGGCGACGCTGGCGAGCGCCCGGCGCGAGCTTGCGGTGCTGATGGGCGATCCCACGGCGAACTTCGGCGAGGTTTCCGGCCGGCTCGACACCACGGGACGGCCGCCCGCGTTCCAGGCGGTGGTTTCCGCCATCGACGCCAATCCGCAGCTGGTGCGCTGGACCGCCGTCTTTGCCCAGCGCAATGCCGAGCTGCTGCTGGCGCGGCTCAAGCCCTATCCGGACGTACGGATCGCGGCTGGCTGGCGCCACTATAACGAAACCAATGACGATGCCGTGCGCATGACCGTCTCGGTACCGATCCCCGTGTTCGACCAGAACCAGGGCAACATCCTGTCGGCGCAGGAAAGCCTCGCCAAGACCAAGGCCGAGCGCGAGGCCAACCGCAACACGCTGATCGTAATCGCCGGCCGCGCCTATGACTCGCTCCAGGGCTCGCTGCGCGAGCTCGCGATCTTGCGCGAGACCGCTATCCCCAAGGCCGTCGAAGCGTCCGAGGCGATCTCACAAGGCTATGGCCAGGGCCGTTTCACTTTGCTCGAGGTGCTCGATGCCCAGGCCAGCGTCACCCAGGCACGGCTGCGCGAGCAGGAGGCGCTCCAGAACTTCCACGCGGGCGTTGCGACCATCGAAGGCCTCGTCGGCAATCCCTTCACGCTGGCGCGGGAGAGCGCACGATGAAGACGTCCTCCACCATTCTCGTGGCCATCGTTGCCGCCGGGCTCGGCGCTTACGGCTATTCCCTGCTCGCGCCGGCCAAGCCCGCGCACAGCGAGCATTCCGAGCATTCCGAACCGAAGAAGCCGAACGACCATGTCGAGCAGGACGAGCACGGCGCCGACCGCATCCGCATCTCCGACGTCAAACTGGCGGCCGCCGGCGTCACGCTGGCGGAGGCTGCGAGCGCGACACTGACCGACACGCTCGCCTTCAACGGCATTCTGCGCGCCAACCAGGAAGCGGTCGTGCAGGTGACGCCGCGCTTCCCGGGCCTCGCCAAATCCATCCAGAAGCGCATCGGCGACAAGGTCGCCAAGGACGACCTGCTCGCCGCGATCGAGAGCAACCAGAGCCTGACCGTCTACGAGCTGAAGGCTCCGATTGCCGGCACCATCATCGAACGGCAGATCTCGCTCGGCGAATACGCTTCCGAGCAGAAGCCGGCCTTCGTGGTCGCCGACCTATCCACCATCTGGGTCGATCTGTCGATCTACCGGCAGGACCTCCGGCGTGTTCGCCTCAATGACGAGGTGCTGATTGATCCCGACGACGGCCGCGGCGAGATCAAGGGCACGATCTCCTACATGGCGCCGATCGGCTCGAGCGAGACCCAGACCGCATTGGCCCGCGTGGTGCTGCAAAATCCGGACGGCCGCTTACGCCCCGGCCTGTTCGTCACGGCACGGCTGATCCTCGCCGCCCGTAACGTCGCGGTCGCCGTGCGCCGGAGCGCAATCCAGACGCTGGAGAACCGGACCATCGTGTTCGTCCGCGAGGACGGCGACAAGATCGAGGCGCGCCCCGTGGAGCTTGGCGATTCCGATCCCCGTCATGTCGAGATCAAGGCCGGCCTGTCCGCCGGCGAGCACTACGTCGCGGAGAACAGCTTTGTCGTGAAGGCGGAGATGGGCAAGGGCGAGGCTGAGCATGATTGAGCGCCTCATCGCCGTCTCGCTGCAGCAGCGCTGGCTGGTCCTCGTGCTCGCGCTCGGCGCTATCGCTTTCGGAGCCTGGAATTTCCAGCGCCTTCCGATCGACGCCGTGCCTGACATCACCAACGTCCAGGTCCAGATCAACACCCGCGCACCCGGCTATTCGCCGCTCGAGAACGAGCAGCGCATCACCTTCCCGGTCGAGACCGCGATGGGCGGCCTGCCGAAACTCGACTACACCCGCTCGCTGTCGCGCTACGGCCTCAGCCAGGTGACGGTCGTCTTCAAGGACGGCACCGACATCTTTTTCGCCCGCCAGCTCGTCGGCGAACGCATCCAGCAGGTGAAGGACCAGCTTCCGGCCGGCGTCGAGGTCGCGATGGGGCCGGTCTCGACCGGGCTCGGCGAAATCTTCATGTACACCGTCGAGGCCAAGGCAGGCGCGAAGACCCAAGGCGGCCATGACTATTCGCTGACCGATTTGCGCACCGTGCAGGACTGGATCATCCGGCCGCAGCTTCGCAACGTGCCTGGGGTGATCGAGGTCAATACCATCGGCGGCTTCGAGCGGCAGTTCCACGTGCTGCCGGACCCGGGCAAGCTGATGGCCTATCGGCTGGGCTTTCGCGACGTCATGACCGCGCTCGCCGCCAACAACGCCAATGTCGGCGCCGGCTATATCGAGCGCAACGGCGAGCAATATCTGGTTCGCTCGCCGGGCCAGGTCGGCAATGTCAGCGAGATCCAGGACATCGTCATCGGCTCGCGTGGCGGAAATCCCGTCAGGATCAGGGACGTCGCGACCGTCAGGGAAGGCCGCGATCTTCGCACGGGCGCAGCGACGTGGAACGGCGAAGAGACCGTGCTCGGCACCGCGATGCTGCTGATCGGCGAGAACAGCCGCAGCGTGGCCCGCCGCGTCGCAGCCCGGCTCGAGGACATCGCCAAATCGCTGCCCGAAGGCGTGGTGACGCGGACCGTCTACGATCGCACCGATCTGGTCGAAGCCACCATCCGCACGGTCAAGAACAATTTGCTGGAAGGCGCAGCACTGGTGGTGGCGGTGCTGTTCCTGATCCTCGGCAACATCCGCGCGGCCCTCGTGGTGGCCTGCGTCATCCCGCTGTCCATGGCGATGACGATCACCGGCATGGTCGAGACAAAAGTCAGCGCCAACCTGATGAGCCTGGGCGCGATCGATTTCGGCATCATCGTCGACGGCGCCGTGATCATCGTCGAGAACTGCCTGCGCATGCTGGCCGCGGCCCAGCGCGAGAAAGGCGGGCTGCTGACGACCTCAGAGCGGCTGCGCGCGATCCTGCGCGGATCGAGCGAGGTGATCAAGCCAAGCCTGTTCGGAACGCTGATCATTGCAGTGGTCTATCTGCCCGTGCTGACGCTCACCGGCGTCGAGGGCAAGATGTTCACGCCGATGGCGCTGACCGTCTTGATGGCGCTGGGTGCCGCCGTGCTGTTCTCCATCACCTTCGTGCCGGCGGCCGTTGCCATCTTCGTCACCGGCAAAGTGTCCGAACACGAAAACCTGTTCATGCGGGTTGCGAAACGCGTCTACCTGCCCCTGCTCCGCTTTGCCATCGACAACAGGGGCGCGGTCGCCATCATGGCCGCACTCATCGTGATCGCGAGCGGCATCGCCGCGTCGCGGATGGGTGGCGAATTCATCCCGAGCCTGGACGAAGGCGACGTCGCGCTGGCTTCGATCCGGATTCCCGGCACCAGCCTCACCCAATCGCTGGATCTTCAGAAGGCGCTGGAAAAGCGCATCAAGCAAATCCCCGAAGTGAAGGAGTTCTTCACCCGCATCGGCACCGCCGAGATCGCGACCGACCCGATGTCGCCGGCCCAGACCGACGGCTACATCATGCTGAAGCCGCGCGCCGAATGGCCCGACCCGGACAAGCCGAAATCGGAGGTGATCGAGACCATCGAGCATGCCGCTGACGAGATTCCCGGCAGCGCCTATGAAATCTCCCAGCCGATCCAGTTCCGTGTCAACGAGCTGATCTCCGGCGTGCGCACCGACGTCGGCGTCAAGATCTTCGGCGACGACCTCGACATCCTGCAAGGCGCGGCAAAACAGGTGGAGGCCGCGATCCGCGGCATCCGCGGCGCCAGCGACGTCAAGATCGAGCAGGTCTCCGGCCTGCCGATCCTCACCGTCCGCCTCGATCGCCAGGCGCTCGCCCGCTACGGCCTCAGCATCAGTGAGGTGCAGGGCATCGTCGAGATCGCGGTCGGCGGCAAATCGGCCGGCAAGCTGTTCGAGGGCGACCGCCGCTTCGACATCGTCGTGCGCCTGCCGGAACACCTGCGCGGCAATCTCGAGGCGATCCGGGCCATCCCGATCCCGCTGCCGCCCGGCGAGGAGGCCGGCTCCGGCACGGCCCTTCGAACCGCGCTGGCGGCCTCCCCGCTCACCCAGATGCGCTATGTGCCGCTGTCCTCGGTTGCGACCGTCGATGCGACGCCCGGACCGAACCAGATCAGCCGGGAGAACGGCAAGCGGCGCATCGTCGTCACCGCCAATGTCCGCGCACGCGATCTCGGCTCCTTCGTGTCCGAGGCGGAAGCGGCGGTGGCGGAGAAGGTCAAGCTGCCGCCGGGTTACTGGATCGGCTGGGGCGGCCAGTTCGAGCAGCTGGTGTCCGCGACCAAGCGGCTGACGATCGTGGTGCCGGTGGCGCTGTTGCTGGTGTTCCTGCTGCTGTTCATGGGGATGGGATCGGCGGCCGATGCGGCGCTGGTGTTCTCCGGCGTGCCGCTGGCGCTGACCGGCGGCGTTGCCGCGCTGCTGCTGCGCGACATCCCGCTGTCCATCAGCGCCGGTGTCGGCTTCATCGCGCTCTCGGGCGTCGCCGTGCTCAACGGCCTCGTCATCATCGCCTTCATCGAGCGACTCCGCAGCGAGGGACACCCCATCGCGGACGCCGTGCGCGAGGGTGCGCTGACGCGGCTGCGCCCGGTGTTGATGACGGCGCTCGTCGCCTCGCTCGGCTTCGTGCCGATGGCGCTCGCCACCGGCGCCGGCGCCGAAGTGCAGCGGCCGCTTGCGACCGTGGTGATCGGCGGCATCATCTCCTCGACGGTGCTGACATTGCTGGTGCTGCCGGCGCTTTACGTGCTGTTCCGTCGTGACGGGACCAGCGAAACGCCTACAATGGCGCCTGATTTGGCGACTTCCCGGGAGCGCTAGCATTGGGCAGCCACGATCATCACGGTCACCACCACCATGATCATGGCGACCATGCCCATGGTCATGGTCACGACCACAGTCATGGTCACAACCACAGTCATGGTCACGGCCATGTCCATGCCCCCGCGAATTTCGGCAAAGCCTTCGCGATCGGCATTTCGCTCAACACCGCGCTGGTCGTGGCCGAAGCCGTCTACGGCTATATCGGCAACTCCACCGCCCTGCTCGCCGACGCCGGCCATAATTTGTCCGACGTGCTCGGCCTGGTCGTGGCTTGGGGCGCCTCGATCGCGGCGCGGCGCGCGCCGAGCGGCCGCTTCACCTATGGCTTTCGCGCCTCCACCATCCTGGCGGCGCTGGCCAATGCGGTATTCCTGCTGGTCGCAACCGGCGCGATCGGCTGGGAGGCGATTTTGCGCCTGCGCGAGCCGGAGCCGGTCGCAGGCGTCACTGTGATGGTGGTCGCCGGCATCGGCATTCTCATCAACGGTTTCACCGCCATGCTGTTTGCAAGCGGGCGCAAGGACGACATCAACATCGAAGGCGCTTATCTGCACATGGCGGCCGACGCCGCGGTCTCGCTCGGCGTCGTGGTCTCGGCGGCGCTGATCATCTGGACCGGCTGGCTCTGGCTCGACCCCGTCACCAGCCTCGTGATCTGCGCCACCATCCTGTGGAGCACGACAAGCCTCTTGCGCGGCTCCATCGACATGTCGATGGCAGCGGCGCCGAAGGGTACCGATCTCGCCGCGATCAGGGCGTTTTTGCTCGCGCGGCCCGGCGTCTCGGCGATCCACGATCTCCACGTCTGGCCGATCTCGACCACCGAGACGGCGCTGACCTGCCACCTCGTCATGCCCACCGGCACCGGCGATGCGTTCCTGATGGAGACCGCGCAATTGCTGAAGGCGTCGTTCCGCATCGGCCACACCACGCTTCAGGTGGAAACGCATCCGGACAATGGCTGCGCGCTGGCGCCGGACGATGTGGTGTGAGGCGCCACAGCTCCATACACGTCGTCATTGCGAGCGCAGCGAAGCAATCCAGACTGTCTCCGCGGAGGCGCTCTGGATTGCTTCGTCGCAAGTGCTCCTCGCAATGACGGCGGAGAGAGATTCGCCTTCGCCGCCTACCCCGCCTTCGCTGTGACGATCCAGATCGCGCCCTGCAACGCCACGCTCTGCCCCTTCAGGAACGGCGTGAGCATCTCGCGGATCGAGGCCCTGGCGGCCGCATACGTCTCTGGCGGATGGCCCTGGAGCGCGCGGCTGGCCGGGCCGATCTGCAACGCGCCGTCCACGGCCGCATCGATGCCGCCGCCGATCGCGACATCCATCGGCAGATTGTGCGGCTCCATCGCTACGTCCGCGAAGCCCGCTCCCTTCAGGATTCGCATCACGCGCTCTTCCGAGGCGAAGGCGAACGGGCCCGGCTCCTCCGGCCCGACCGGCGGCATCTTGGGTACATGTTTGTAGACCGCCATCAGCGGCGCCATCATCCACGGATTCTCCTTCGGCTCGCGCCAGCAGGCGAAGGCGAGCCGCCCGGACGGCTTCAGCGCGCGGCGGAGGTTGGTGAAGGACGCAATGGGATCGGCAAAGAACATCACGCCGAAGCGCGAGGCCAGCAGGTCAAAGCTGGCCGGCTCGAACGGATAGACCGTCGCATCCGCCAGCACGAAATCGAGCGGCAGGCCTTTTGGCGCAAACGTGCGCGCCTGTGACAGCATCGGTTCGGACACGTCGAGGCCGAGCGCAAAACCGTTCGGGGACACCGCCTTGGCGAACGCGAACGTCGTCGCACCGGAGCCGCAACCGACATCGAGGACGCGCTCACCCGGCTTCGGCTTGGCGTGGTCGATCAGCGCGTCGGCAATGGGGCCGAGCAGGTTCTCCTGCGCCGCATGGCGATCGGCCCAGCGCTGCCCGCTCGGGCCGTTCCAATACGCGATCTGGTCGGCGTTCTCGGCGTGTCCGCTTGGTTGCTGCATGATGTCCCCGGTCATTCCCATTCGCGATGCCCATCCTGTCGCGGTTCTACAACCGCACACCGGCGATATCACGTCGGGATGTCCGGCGCACCCTTTCCCGGAACCCAGGCGGGCTGAGCGCCGCTCTCCTTCGCGGCGCTTGGACGTCGCCGGACCCACAGCCGGTTTCATCCGTGCGCATTGCGGCCGCATTGGTTTCACCGAACGGCCACATCGGAATCAGATGCCAACCCAATTTTCTCGATAGGGTCGCCGCTCCTCAAACTGGAAAAGGCATGACCATGCGCACCTTCACGGCATCCGTCATCGTTGCAGCTCTCTCCCTCGGAACACCTGCTCTGGTGCAGGCACAGGGCGCATCGTCGCAACCCGGCGCGGAACAGCCCTCCACGCAGTCCCGCACGGAGATCCGGAGCATACAGGTCGTGGACGTCAAGGAATTGCAGCCGGCGGTGCGCGCGAAAGTCGATGAACTCGTGGCCAACACAACCGATAAAGACATCCAGTCGCTTCGGCAATCCATCGACGCCACGCCGCAGGCAGCCTCCGTGCTCAAGGCCAAGGGCTTGAGTTCGTCACAAGTCGTCGCGATCAACATCGCCGACGGTGTCCTGACGATGTTCACCAAGACAGCCTGACATCAGACGGGCTCGAGGCGCATCACGGCAGCGGCGAGCATGATCGCCGCCTCCTCGGCCGGGCAACGAGATCCGCGGTACGAAGAGAATTGCCCTGCAGCAGGTCTGCTGCAGGGCTGCTCTACTCGATCCGGACTTCCGCAGAGACGATGCCTGGCGATAAACGTTAATCCGACTTTGTGACCGCCGTCACAGATCGACGCCTTGCCTTTAGAGAGACTCTGGCTAGTCTGATTGCAGGCGATCCGGGGGCAGCATGGCCGTTCTACGGCTCACCATTCTTTTCTTCCTGGCGTGTTGGCTCGGTCTTGGCTCCGCGAGGGCCGAGAAGCGCGTCGCGCTGGTGATCGGCAATTCCGCCTACAAGAGTGCACCCAGACTGACCAACCCGGTGAATGATGCGAGCCTCGTCGGCGGCATGTTCAGGAAGGCCGGGTTCGATAGCGTCGACGTCAAGCTGGACCTCAATGCCGCCGAGATGCGCCGGGCACTCCGCGACTTCGGCGGCAGGACGCGCGAAGCCGATGTGGCCGTGGTCTACTATGCCGGTCACGGCATTGAGCTGGACGGCACCAACTATTTAATCCCCACCGATGCCACGCTCGAGACGGACAGCGATGTGCTCGACGAGACGCTGCCGCTGGAACGCGCCCTGTTCGCCGTCGAGCCGGCCAAGCAGCTCCGCCTTGTGATCCTGGATGCCTGCCGCGACAATCCGTTCTCCAAAACCATGAAGCGGACGATGGCCGCGCGCGCGATCGGGCGTGGCCTCGCCAAGGTCGAACCGACCAGCCCGAACACCATGATCGCCTTCGCGGCCAAGGCCGGCTCGACCGCCTCGGACGGCGATTCCAGGAACAGCCCGTTTGCCGCGGCGCTGGTCGAACGCCTCCCCACCCCCGGGCTCGACCTGCGCAAGGCGTTCGGCTTCGTCCGTGACGATGTCCTCAAGAACACCGGCTACAAGCAGGAGCCTTATGTCTACGGCTCGCTCGGCGGCGATGACGTCGCGCTGATCCCGGCCAAGCCTGTTGCCGCAGGACCGCAAGCGAGCCCTCAGGACGCAATTCGCCGGGATTATGAGCTGGCGCTGCAGGCGGGCAATCGGGACGCGTGGGAGGCCTTCCTGCAGGCCTATCCCGACGGGTTCTATGCCGGCCTCGCCCGCGCGCAACTGAAGAACGTCGCGGCCGAAGAGGCGCGCGCAGCCGCAGCCGAGAAGGCACGTCAGGCTGAAGACGCCAAGGCCCGGCTCGCAGCCGAGCGCGCCAACAAGGCCGCGCAGGACAAGGCGGCGGCTGCGGCCAGAGCCGCCGAAGCCGCGGTGGCAAACGCATTGGCCGACAAACTGGCAGCGGAGAAGGCGCTGGCCGATAGGCTCGCGACCGACAAGGCCGCAGCTGATCTGGCGGCCAATCAGGCGTCGGAGAAACCAGCCTCCGCCAATGCGGAGCAGAAGGTCGCAGCCGTGGCGCCCTCTTCGTCCCCGCCCGCGATGTCAGCGCAGGAAACGACGAAGCTGGTGCAGGCGGAGCTGCACCGCGTCGGGTGCCTGACGACTTCGGTAGACGGCGACTGGAACGCGTCGTCACAACGCTCATTGACGTTTTTCAACAAGTACGCCGGCACCAAGTTCGACCCCAAGCTCGCGAGCTTCGACGCGCTCGATGCGATCAAGGCCAAGCCGGGACGTGTCTGCCCGCTGGTCTGCGACTACGGCTTCAAGGCCGACGGCGACGCCTGCGTGAAGATTGCTTGCCGTGCCGGCTATCGCGTCAACGACGACAATGAATGCGAGAAGGTGCAGGACAAGAAGCCTGTCGCGACGCGAGAGGATTCGACCCACAGAGACAGGGCGCGCAGGCAAATCGAGGCAGCGCCCTCAGCGCCGCAGGTGGCGGGGCAAATGACTTGCAACAATGCTGGCTGTCGTCCCGTGCGCAAGGGGTGCCATTTGGAGAAAGTCGCCGATAATACGGTCAGCGGCCTGCGTGAGGTCTGCAATTGACCGACGGACAACGAAAGCGGCGCCGCAGGAGGAGATTGGTGGGCGGTCACGGATTCGAACCGCGGACCCTCTCGGTGTAAACGAGATGCTCTAACCAGCTGAGCTAACCGCCCTCGCCGCCTCTTTAGCCCTACGTACCCCAAAGGGGCAAGTGCCCAGCCCTAACGGACTTCAATCCCCCGGCCGCCCCGGCAGCAGGGGCACCGCGTCGATCCACACCGCCGCCGACTGGCACCAGATCTGCCGGACAGGCCGCAACTTGTCGCGCTGGCGGATGCTGCCCCAGCGGATGCCCCAATCGTCGGCCTCCTCGCCCTCGCCGCTCGTGAACAGCGGGGAACCGCAATCGGCGCAAAAGTGCTGGAAACGCATCCGGCCGTTGTCGCCGCGCTTGCCGTAGATCTTTGGCGAACCGCCGGTCAGGCGGACATCGGCGCCGGAACAGACCGCCGTGACCCGGAACGGCGAGCCGGTCAGCGTCTGGCAATCGGTGCAGTGGCAGACCGAGACCGCCTCCGGATCGACCTCGGCCTCGAAGGTGATTGTCCCGCAATGGCATTGCCCGTCGATCTGCATCGCCAGCGTCTCCTTGCCCCAAAACAAAAACGGCGCCCGAAGGCGCCGTTTTATCATGTTTCGCGATGGCCTAGTGAGCGGTCAGGCCGCCGGCGGCTTCATCGCCGTCCGGCTTCACCGTCACCTTGGTGTCCTCTTCCCAGACGATCGGCACCGGCTTCTTGACCAGCGCCTTGGCGACGACGTCGTCGAGGCGCGAGACCGGGATGATCTCCATGCCGCCCTTGATCGCATCGGAAATCTCCGTGAGATCCTTGGCGTTGTCCTCGGGGATCAGCACCGTCTTGATGCCGCCGCGGGCCGCAGCCAGCAGCTTCTCCTTCAGGCCGCCGATCGGCAGCACGCGGCCGCGCAGCGTGATCTCGCCGGTCATCGCGACATCGTGGCGGACCGGGATGCCGGTCATGACCGAGATGATCGCGGTGGCCATGGCGACGCCCGCGGACGGACCGTCCTTCGGCGTCGCGCCCTCTGGCACGTGCACGTGGATGTCGCGGCGATCGAACATCGGCGGCTCGATGCCGTAATTGATCGCGCGCGAGCGGACATAGGACGCCGCTGCCGAGATCGATTCCTTCATCACGTCACGCAGGTTGCCCGTGACCGTCATCTTGCCCTTGCCGGGCATCATGACGCCTTCGATGGTCAGCAGCTCGCCGCCGACATCGGTCCAGGCAAGGCCGGTGACGATGCCGACCTGCGGCTCGCTCTCGATCTCGCCGAAGCGGTACTTCGGCACGCCGAGCAACTCTTCCAGAGTCTTCTCGGTGACCTTGACCGCCTTCTTCTTGGAGATCATCAGCTCCTTCACCGCCTTGCGGGCGAGTGTCGAAAGCTCACGCTCCAGATTACGCACGCCCGCTTCGCGGGTGTAGCGGCGGATCAGAAGCAGCAGCGCGTCGTCGTCGATCGAGAACTCCTTGGAGTCCAGACCGTGCTTGGACACCGCGTTCGGGATCAGATGCTTGCGCGCGATCTCGACCTTCTCGTTCTCGGTGTAGCCCGCGATCCGGATGATCTCCATGCGGTCCATCAACGGTCCCGGAATATTGAGCGTATTCGCGGTCGTGATGAACATCACGTTGGACAGATCGTAGTCGACCTCGAGATAGTGGTCGTTGAACGTCCCGTTCTGCTCGGGGTCGAGGACCTCGAGCAAGGCCGAGGACGGATCGCCGCGGAAATCGGCGCCCATCTTGTCGATCTCGTCGAGCAGGAACAGCGGATTGGACGACTTCGCCTTGCGCATCGACTGGATGATCTTGCCGGGCATCGAGCCGATATAGGTGCGGCGGTGACCGCGGATTTCGGCCTCGTCGCGCACGCCGCCGAGCGAGACGCGCACGAATTCGCGTCCCGTCGCCTTCGCGATCGACTTGCCGAGCGAGGTTTTGCCGACGCCGGGAGGCCCGACGAGGCACAGGATCGGGCCCGTCAGCTTGTTGGCGCGCGACTGCACGGCGAGATACTCGACGATGCGCTCCTTGACCTTCTCCAGCCCGTAGTGATCGGAGTCCAGGACGGCCTGCGCCGCTTCCAGGTCCTTCTTCACCTTGGACTTCTTGTTCCACGGAATCGACAGCAGCCAATCCAGATAGTTGCGCACGACGGTCGCTTCCGCGGACATCGGCGACATCTGGCGCAGCTTCTTCAATTCATGCTGCGCCTTCTCGCGCGCTTCCTTGGAGAGCTTGGTCTTGGAGATCTTCTCTTCGAGATCGGCGAGCTCGTCGCGACCGTCGTCGTCGCCGAGTTCCTTCTGGATCGCCTTCATCTGCTCGTTGAGATAATACTCGCGCTGGGTCTTCTCCATCTGGCGCTTGACACGCGAGCGGATGCGCTTCTCGACCTGCAGCACCGAGATCTCGCTCTCCATCAGGCCCAGCACCTTCTCCAGGCGCGTGGTGACCGACAGCGTCTCCAGGATGCCCTGGCGGTCGGCGATCTTGACGGCGAGATGCGATGCCACGGTGTCGGCGAGCTTGGCGAAATCGGTGATCGCCTGCACGACGCCGACGACCTCGGCCGAGATCTTCTTGTTGAGCTTCACATAGCTCTCGAAGTCGGACACGACCGAGCGTGCCATCGCTTCGGCCTCGACCGACTTCGCATCGGTGTCGGCGAGCGCAATGGCGGTCGCTTCGTAATAGTCGGCGCGATCGGTGTATTTCTGCACGCGCGCACGCTCGAGCCCTTCGACCAGCACCTTCACGGTGCCGTCGGGGAGCTTCAAGAGCTGCAGCACGCTGGCGAGCGTACCGGTCTCGTAAATGGCATCGGGCGCCGGATCATCGTCGGACGCGTTCTTCTGCGTCGCGAGCATGATCAGCGCGTCGTTCTTCATCACCTCTTCCAGCGCGCGGATCGACTTCTCGCGGCCGACGAAGAGCGGAACGATCATGTGCGGGAAGACCACGATGTCGCGCAGCGGCAGCACGGGATAAGCGTGCGTTTCGCCATGGACGATGGTTGGCCGCGGTTTTGGATTAGTCATGGCCTTTTCCTTTTGCTTTGCCCCCTTGCACGCAGCCCGCCGTCTTCATGCGCAACCGCCACAAGGTGCCGAGGTGATCCACAAAACCGTCCCTACCAATCGAAGGTCGGACCGGGCTTGCCGGATCGGAACTGAGGCGAATCTGGAAGAGAATTTTCGCTCGCCGCCGACATTAGGTGGCTATCGACCCGGGGGGTGTCAAGTCATTGAAAAACGCGCGCCATCAGGCGCTTACGCAACGCGATAAGCGACGCAACACCGGCTGCGGAGATAAACTTCCGCAGCCCAACTTGAGGGTACAATTGGAGCGCTCCAGCGCCGCCAGATCAGGCGCTGGCGTTCTCGACGGCGCGATCGGACCGATCGGCGTAGATGTAGAGCGGACGCGCCGTTCCTTCCACGACCTCGCGGGAAATCACAACTTCTTCCACACCTTCCAGGCCCGGCAGATCGAACATCGTCTCGAGCAGGATCGCTTCGAGGATCGAACGCAACCCGCGCGCGCCGGTCTTGCGCTCGATCGCCTTGCGGGCGACCGCGCCAAGCGCCTCGTCGGCGAAGGTCAGCTCGATGTTCTCCATCTCGAACAGCCGCTGGTACTGTTTCACCAGCGCGTTCTTCGGCTCCGTCAGGATCTTCTTCAGCGAGGCCTCGTCGAGATCCTCGAGCGTCGCCACAACAGGCAGACGGCCGACGAATTCGGGGATGAGGCCGTACTTCAGGAGGTCCTCAGGTTCGACGTGACGGAAGATCTCGCCGGTGCGGCGGTCTTCCGGCGCCATCACCTGGGCAGCGAAACCGATCGACGTCGACCGTCCGCGTGCCGAGATGATCTTCTCGAGACCCGCGAACGCGCCGCCGCAGATGAACAAGATGTTGGTGGTGTCCACCTGCAGGAATTCCTGCTGCGGATGCTTGCGGCCGCCCTGCGGCGGGACCGAAGCCACCGTGCCCTCCATGATCTTGAGCAGCGCCTGCTGCACGCCCTCACCCGACACGTCGCGCGTGATCGAGGGGTTGTCGGACTTGCGGCTGATCTTGTCGATTTCGTCGATGTAGACGATGCCGCGCTGGGCGCGCTCGACATTGTAGTCGGCGGCCTGGAGCAGCTTCAGGATGATGTTCTCGACGTCCTCACCGACGTAGCCGGCTTCGGTCAGCGTCGTCGCATCCGCCATGGTGAACGGCACGTCGAGGATGCGGGCGAGCGTCTGCGCGAGCAGCGTCTTGCCCGAGCCGGTCGGACCGATCAGCAGGATGTTCGACTTCGCGAGCTCGACGTCGTTGTGCTTGGTCTGGTGGTTGAGGCGCTTGTAGTGGTTGTGCACCGCGACCGACAGGACCTTCTTCGCATGACTCTGGCCGATCACGTAATCGTCCAGGACCTTGCAGATTTCCTTCGGCGTCGGAATGCCGTCGCGCGACTTGACCAGCGAGGATTTGTTCTCCTCGCGGATGATGTCCATACAGAGCTCGACGCACTCGTCGCAGATGAAGACCGTGGGACCCGCGATCAGTTTGCGGACTTCGTGCTGGCTCTTGCCGCAGAACGAGCAATATAGCGTGTTCTTGGAGTCGCTCGTGCCGACCTTACTCATTCATGTCTCCGTCCGCGGTTCGATCCCGTTCCGCTCGATCGCTCCATTCCGGCACGGTGGCCGGCTTGAAGCTTAAGTAGAGCAAATTGCGTACCAAAAAAGACCCTACGCGTTACATCCCGTGCGAATCACGGTCACTCGATTCTCCGCGATCTTAGCCGATCATTCGTAGCCAACCATGCTGTCACCCGACTATCAAGAATTCGCTAATCGGGGGTCGCCGGCTACCCGTGACAATACCGTGATTTCCGGTCTTGGCACGGGCGAAGTGATCGAAATCACCCCGGCGTTGCTGGATTGCCACGAAAAACAAGCACGAAAGCGGAACTTTCTGCCTGTCGCAGGGCGCAAAACCGCGTTTTGCAGCGCGCACACGCGCCCATAGCGTGAACACCATCCTGATGGTGCGCGACGATCCCAAGAGGTTGCCGAGGGATCGCCGTCACACTCCAGTAGTGTTACGGAGTCTTCGCCGCTGCCGCTTCCTCAGCGCGCTTGTCGATGACCCTGTCGACCAGGCCGAACTCCTTGGCGTCGTTCGCGGTCAGGAACTTGTCGCGTTCCAGCGCGTCCTCGATCGACTTGTAGGTCTGGCCGGTGTGCTTCACGTAGATCTCGTTGAGCCGCTTCTTCAGGTTCAGGATTTCCTGAGCATGCAGCATGATGTCGGTGGCCTGCCCCTGGAAGCCGCCGGAGGGCTGATGCACCATGATGCGCGCATTCGGCAGCGAGAAGCGCATGTCCTTCTCGCCGGCGCAGAGCAGCAGCGAGCCCATCGAGGCGGCCTGTCCCGTGCACAGCGTCGAAACCGGCGGGCGGATGAACTGCATGGTGTCGTAGATCGCAAGGCCCGACGTCACCACGCCGCCTGGCGAGTTGATGTACATCGAGATTTCCTTCTTCGGATTTTCCGCCTCGAGGAACAAGAGCTGCGCGACGACCAGCGTCGACATGCCGTCCTCGACCGGCCCAGTCAGGAAGATGATGCGCTCCTTCAGGAGGCGCGAGAAGATGTCGTAGGCGCGCTCGCCACGGTTGGTCTGCTCGACCACCATGGGCACGAGGTTCATGTAGGTTTCAACCGGATCGCGCATGAGTCACCTAGGGTTTTCGGAGACGGACATCGCCGGGCCAGGCTGCCAGTTTGGCTTGCCGGAAGGGCGGATGGACGTCCTGTGATGCAGGAACTTGGGTAAGAGGTAGAAGGCGTACCGACAGATATAGCCCAATTCGCTTCTGACAAGTGCGGAGCGCATTAAGGCTTAATCCGTCGGGCAGTTGAAGCTGATTCGCACAAAGAGGCCCAGCCGGCCATCTGGCTAGCTGGGCCTCTTTGCTGATCATCCTTAATAGATGACTGTCCCAGAGCCCCATTCCGATGGAATCGGAACGGGGCTCTGGATTTTAGTTTTGACGCGTTTTCCTTGCGCGAACCGGCATCCACGAAAACGCTCCAGAGCCTTCAGGCGGCGGTCTTTTCCGCCTCGTCGTCCTTGTAGAGGTCCTCGCGCGAGACCTTCTTCTCGGTCACGTTGGCAAGTTCGAGGATGAAGTCGACGACCTTGTCCTCATAGATCGGTGCGCGAAGCTGGGCCAACGCCTGGGCGTTGCTGCGATAATAGTCCCAGACTTCCTTCTCGCGGCCGGGCATCGAGCGCGCACGCTCGATCACGGCGCGGCCGACCTCGTCGTCAGTCACGGAGATCTTGTTCTTCTCGCCGATCTCGGAGAGCACGAGGCCGAGCCGCACGCGACGGTCGGCAATCTTGCGGTACTCTTCCTTGGCCTTGTCCTCAGTGGTGTCCTCGTCGGCAAAGGTCTTGCCGGCGGAGGCCATCTCGGCCTTGACCGAGTTCCACATCAGATTGAACTCTTCGTCGACCAGCGAGGGCGGCGCCTCGAAGCGGTGCGCTTCGTCGAGGCGATCGAGCAACGCGCGCTTGACGCGCTGGCGCGTCGCGCCGGCGAACTCGGCAACCAGACGCTCGCGCGCGGCTTCCTTCAGCTTGTCCAGCGATTCGAGGCCGAGCGTCTTGGCGAACTCGTCGTCGATCGCCAGATCCTGCGGCGCCTCGATCAGCGTCGCGGTGGTCTCGAACTCGGCCGGCTGGCCGGCGAGCTTGTCGTTCATGTAGTTGTTCGGGAACGACACTTTCAGCGTGCGCGTCTCATTGGCGCCGATGCCGATCAGCTGCTCCTCGAAGCCGGGAATGAAGGTGTTGGAGCCGATGGCGACCTGGATGCCCTCGCCGGTGCCACCCTCGAAGACTTCGCCGTTGATGCTGCCCTTGAAGTTGATGGTGACGCGGTCACCCGAGGCGGCCTTGGCGCCCTCACCCTTGTCGGCAAAGGTGCGGTTGGTATCGGCGATGCGCTTGATCGCCTCGTCCACGTCGGCGTCGGTGACGTCGGCGACGGGCTTCTCGACCTCGAAGGACTTGAAGTCGGCGAGCGCAATCGAAGGCACCACCTCGATCGCGACCGTGTAGGTCAGATCGGTCTTGCCGCTCAGCAATTCCTCGACCTCGGCCTGCTCGCTCGGCATGGTGATCTTCGGCTCGGTCGCAAGGCGAAAGCCGCGCTCGGAAAACAGCTGCGTGTTGGTGTCGCGGATGGTCTGGTCGATGGTCTCGGCCATCACCGAGCGACCATAGACCTTCTTGAGGTGAGCGACCGGCACCTTGCCGGGACGGAAGCCGTTGATGCGAACCTTGTCCTTGAGGTCAACGAGTTTGGCACCGGCCTTGGCGTCGAGATCCGACGCAGGGACGCTGATCTTGAACTCGTGCTTCAAACCTTCCGAGAGGGTCTCTGTGACCTGCATGGCGTCCATCTTCTTCTCGTTCGGTCCCGGCGCGCATGCGTCGGGACGCTGTCATTAATCGATCCGGCGCGAGGCAAACGCCTCAACGCCGGTGCTTTATCGGACCGGCTCCCAGCGGACAAACATCCGCGCGGAAGCAGGTCTCGTAATCCGTGCAAACGCGATAAGCGCTTGGTGCGGGCGGAGGGACTCGAACCCCCACAACTTTCGTCACTGGAACCTAAATCCAGCGCGTCTACCAGTTCCGCCACGCCCGCGTGAAGTTGCATCAAGACCGGCCGCGATGCCGCGGGCGGCCGGGCTTATAGCATGTGCCTGACTGTTCGCAGCAAAAAAATGGCCCGATGGAGGCAGGCTTTACGTAGGCACGGCGGCTGGACTTATCCAGCGCGGCGTGGTCCGGATCGGCCCATGAAACCTGGGATCTTCGACCCGACCCGACGCGAGCTTTTGGCCGGCCTTGGCGCCGGACTTTCAGCCGGGCTTGGCGCCTCGGCGGCCGGGCTGATCGCGGGTGGCGCAGGCCCGCTCGTGACCGCCCAGCTCGCCCTTCAGGCAAGGCCGGCGACGCTGGCTCTCAGGCCAGGGCAGCCACCTACATCAATCTGGGAGCTCGCCGCCGTAAGCCACATTGGGGACGTCCGTCTGAGGCGTGGTGACCGTTGCGAAATGGTGTTTCGGAACGACCTACCTGTGCCGCTTGCGCCAGTCTGGTACGGCCTCAGCGGCGGGGGCCCGGCCGACCCGCTCCGGGGACGCGCGCCTGCCCCACCAACTGCAGTCGAAACATCAATCATTTCAATTCCCAATGCAGGAACCTTGCTGGCCGACTTCCGCCTGTTCGAGGACGGCCTGAAGCAGCCGGCCCGCCCGCTTCCGATCATCTCGGCCGAGACCGGCCCGGTCGCCGTCGATCGTGACGAGGTCCTGCTGATCGAGGAATGGCGCCTGCAGCCGGATGGCACCGCTGTCCCGCCGGGCCAGGACCCGAAGGACGCGAAGCCGCTCTATACAATCAACGGGCAGACTTCATTCGAACTCTCAGCCCAGGGCCATCAGCGGCTGCGGTTGCGCTTTATCAATGGCTCCCAACGTACTGTTCTGGCAATCAAATTGGAAAACCACGAGGTCCGCGTGATGGCCCTGGATGGACAGCCGGCCGAGCCGTTCCCGGCCCGCAACGGCGCCCTGGTGCTGGCGCCGGGCGCACGCGCCGATACGTTTGTGGATACAGCCACATCGGCCGCATTCCTGCTGCATGACGGCAAGGAGGCGCGCCAAGTCGGTCAGTTGACGATCTCAGGCACACTGGAGCGGCGCGTGCCGCTGTTGCCGCCGCAGCCGCTCCCTGCAAACGATCTCCCCGAGAAGCTCGACCTGAAAAGCGCCCTGCGGTTCGATGTCGCGCTCGGCGCACCCGACGCCGGCTGGATCCGGCCTGCAAGCTTCTCCACCGCCTCAGCCCCCGCCTTCCGCGCCAAGCCCGGCCGCACCGTTGTGCTGGCCCTCAAGAACGCTGCTCCCGCAACTACCGTCTTCCACCTGCACGGCCAACCCTTCCGCCTGCTCGACAAGCTCGACGATGGCTGGAAGCCCTACTGGCTCGACACGCTCGCGATCGAGCCCGGCCAGACCCAGCGTATCGCCTTCGCCGCGACCTCCCCCGGACGATGGCTGATCGATCCGTCACGACCGACTGGGCCGCGCCGCGGCTGGTGCGGTGGTATGGGGTGGAGTGAGATTTCGTAGGATGGGTAGAGCGCAGCGAAACCCATCGCTACTGCGGCAAGGTTTGAGATGATGGGTTTCGCTGCGCTCTACCCATCCTACTTGATGGCTAGTACTCCACCCCGAGCGCACCATAGATACGCCGGTGCACCGCGGGCAGCGTCTCGGTGAGGTCTTCCGCGATCAGCCCCGGTCCCGCCTCGCTCCCCGCCTCACCATGCATCCATACGCCAATGCTGGCGGCTTCGAACGCCGGCACGCCCTGCGCCAAGAGGCCTGCGATGATGCCGGAGAGCACGTCGCCGGCGCCGGCGGTGGCAAGCCAAGGCGGCGCGTTGGCGGCGATGGTGGCGCGGCCGTCGGGAGCGGCGATCGTGGTGTCGGGTCCCTTCAGCAGCACGACGGCGCCGCAGCGCTCGGCGGCGGCGCGCACGCGCTCCAGCTTGGAGCGGCCCGGAAATTTGTTGCTGAGGTCGGAGAACAGGCGCGGAAACTCGCCTTCGTGCGGGGTCAGCACCACCGCATTGTCACCTGAGGACCTGATCGATTCGAACAGCCGCTCGGGGGTTGCGGCAAAGCTCGTCAGCGCATCGGCATCGAGCACCAGACGACGTTGGGCGCTCAGCACGGTGTGAACGAGATCGCAGGTGCGCTCACCGACGCCCGCGCCGGGACCGATGATGCAGGTGCCGTAGCGTTTGTCGCCGAGCAGCTCGCCGAACTCGACGACGGTGTCGACGGGACGCACCATGACGGCCGTTAGTGCGGCCGCGTTGATCGCGAGCGCATCGCGGGGGCTCGCCAGCGTCACCAGGCCCGCTCCTGCCCGCAGCGCGCCGCGCGCGGCCAGCCGTGCCGCACCGGTCGCCGCCGCATCGCCGGAGACCGCCAGCACATGGCCCCGCGCATATTTGTGGCCGTCGATGCGAGGCACCGGGAAAGCGGCGCCCCAGACATCCGGATCGTTCTCGAAGGTCTGCGGCGCGATCTCGTCCAGCACCTGCGCGTCGATCCCGATGTCGGCGACGCGCACGCGGCCGCAATGCACCCGGCCCGGCAGCAGCAGATGCGCCGGCTTCTTGCGAAAGAAGGTGACGGTCTCGGTGGCATTCACCGCGGCGCCCATCACGGCCGCGCTGGTACCATTGATGCCGCTCGGCAGGTCGACCGCGAGCACCGGGGCGCCGTTGGCGTTGATCGCCTCGATCATCGCATGCGCCTCGCCGTCGACAGGACGGCTGAGGCCCGCGCCGAACAGCGCATCGATGATCAGCGCGGGCCGTCCGATCGCCTGCGGATTGAACGGCAGCAGCGGATGCTTCCAGCCGCGCGCGGCGGAGGCCGCATCGCCCTGGAGCTGGTCGCGCTCGCACATCGCGATCACCGAGACCTCGCGCCCCTGGGCGACGAGCTCGGCGGCTGCGACGAAACCGTCGCCGCCATTGTTGCCGGGCCCGGCCACGATCAGGATCGGCCCCTCCTCCACCAGCGCCTGGGCGGCCTCGGCGACCGCCTGTCCCGCGCTCAGCATCAGCTTGAAACCCGGCGTACCGGCCGCGATGGCGAGCTGGTCCGCCCGCTGCATTTCGGCGTTGGTCAGAACTTCCATGCCACTTCCCTAGTACAATCGCCTTTTCAACAGGCATCTTCCGCGCCGATCCGACGCGGGGAAACAACGATCTGCACACATATTGAACCGTTTGCCTATTTCGTAGTCTTCGGTATTTTGTGCAAGTTGGCGCCACCACTCAGAGATGCTCGTTAAAAGACTGATAACGCTCCAATAATCAGGGCATTTGCAACTTGGCATAGACCCTGCTTTCGAGGAAGCCGCTTCGGTTCGTCGTGCTCACTGGCATTTATCAGGTGTCGCCGGCCGTTGTTGCCGGACAGGTCAGGGATCCCGGCTTAGCGAAGACAAGATCGTGCGTTAAGAAAAGCGCATCCTGACGAAGACGTTGCTATTTGATCGAAAGGCCGGGAGGCGCGCAGTGAAGAAAATCGAAGCCATCATCAAGCCATTCAAGCTCGACGAGGTGAAGGAAGCGCTTCAGGAAGTCGGCCTTCAGGGCATCACTGTCACCGAAGCCAAGGGCTTTGGCCGGCAGAAGGGGCACGCCGAGCTCTACCGCGGCGCAGAATACATCGTCGACTTCTTGCCCAAGGTGAAGATCGAGATCGTGATCGGCGACGATCTGGTCGAGCGCGCCATCGACGCGATCCGCCGCGCCGCGCAGACCGGGCGCATCGGCGACGGTAAGATCTTCGTCTCCAACATCGAAGAGGCGATCCGCATCCGAACCGGCGAATCCGGGCTGGACGCTATCTGAGCCGGGTGCTATCCCGAATTTTGCGACACTCCGACTAGAAAGAAGGCTGCTTCGGCGGCCTGATTTCGTTTGTGCGGTCGCGCAAAACTCGCCCGAGCGAGAATAATTTTGCTCATCTGGAAACCGACCCGCAGAGCCAAAAGGGGTATGCATGAAGACCGCCAAAGACGTCCTGAAATCGATCAAGGACAACGACGTCAAGTACGTCGACCTGCGCTTCACCGATCCGCGCGGCAAGTGGCAGCATGTGACGTTCGACGTCAGCATGATCGACGATGACATCTTCGCCGAAGGAACGATGTTCGACGGCTCCTCGATCGCCGGCTGGAAAGCGATCAACGAGTCCGACATGTGCCTGATGCCCGATCCGGTCACCGCGACGATCGATCCGTTCTTCGCCGAGACCACCATGGTCATCACCTGCGACGTGCTCGAGCCGACCACCGGCGAGCCCTACAACCGCGACCCCCGCGGCATCGCCAAGAAGGCCGAAGCCATGGTGAAGTCGATGGGAGTGGGCGACAGCGTGTTCGTCGGCCCCGAGGCCGAGTTCTTCGTGTTCGACGACGTGCGCTACTCGGCCGAGCCCTACAAGACCGGTTTCCGGCTCGACTCTTCGGAGCTGCCGACCAATTCCGACACCGAATATGAAGGCGGCAATCTCGGCCACCGCATCCGCACCAAGGGCGGCTACTTCCCGGTTCCGCCGCAGGATTCGGTGCAGGACATGCGCTCGGAAATGCTCGGCGCCATGGCCAAGATGGGCGTCAAGGTCGAGAAGCATCACCATGAGGTCGCTTCCGCCCAGCACGAGCTCGGCATGAAGTTCGACACGCTGACGCTGATGGCCGACCACATGCAGATCTACAAGTACTGCATCCACCAGGTCGCGCACATCTACGGCAAGACCGCCACCTTCATGCCGAAGCCGATCTTCGGCGACAACGGCTCGGGCATGCACGTGCACCAGTCGATCTGGAAGGACGGCAAGCCGGTGTTCGCCGGCAACAAATACGCCGACCTGTCGGAGACCTGCCTGCACTACATCGGCGGCATCATCAAGCACGCCAAGGCGATCAACGCCTTCACCAACCCGTCGACCAACTCCTACAAGCGTCTGGTCCCGGGCTATGAGGCCCCCGTGCTGCTCGCCTACTCCGCGCGCAACCGCTCGGCCTCCTGCCGCATCCCCTACACCGCTTCGCCGAAGGCCAAGCGCGTCGAGGTGCGCTTCCCCGATCCGATGGCCAACCCCTATCTCGGCTTCGCCGCGATGCTGATGGCCGGCCTCGACGGCATCAAGAACAAGATCGATCCGGGTCCGGCGATGGACAAGGACCTGTACGACCTGCCGAAGGAAGAGCTGAAGCAGATCCCGACCGTCTGCGGTTCGCTCCGCGAGGCGCTCGAAAACCTCGACAAGGACCGCGGCTTCCTCAAGAACGGCGGCGTGTTCGACGACGACTTCATCGACGCTTACATCGAGCTGAAGATGACCGAAGTCGCCCGCTTCGAAATGACCCCGCACCCGGTCGAGTTCGAAATGTACTATTCGGGCTGATCGGCCCGGAGAGACGACACGCGAAAGGCGCCCCTCGGGGCGCCTTTTTGTTTCGGGGGCGTAGGATGGGTAGAGCCCTTGCGAAACCCATCATCCCGCGCCTTGCAAGGACGATGGGTTTCGCTGCGCTCTACCCATCCTACTCAGCCGCTACCACGTCGCCGTGAACGCCTTCTGCAACTCGGCAGGCGCCGTGACGCCGCCCGCAATCAGCAACTGGGTGAGAACGCGTGCCTTCTGCGGGTTGAGGTCCTCGGAGACGACAAAACCGTTCTTGTCGTCGTCGACCTCGACGTTGCGGGTGACGAAGCCGGATCGAACCCGCGTGGAGCGGACGACGATGATCCCCTTCTTCGCCGCCGCTTCGAGCGCATCGAGCGCCGACTTCGACGTGTTACCGTCGCCGACCCCGGCCAGCACGATGCCCTTGGCGCCGTGCGAGAGGGCGTCCTCGACCGGAACCGCGTCCATATTGGCGTGCGAGTAGACGATCGCGACGCGGGGCAATTGCTCACCGGCCGGCAGTTGATAGGTCGCACGCTTGAAACCGGGAGCCTGCGCCATGAAGCGAATGCCGCCGGCGGTATCGACATAGCCGACCGGCCCGTCATTGGCAGAACCGAACGTCTCGATGCTCGTGGTGTTGGTCTTGGTGACGGAACGGGCGCCTTGAATCTTGTCGTTCAGCACCGCCATCACGCCGCGCCCGCGCGAGCGGGGATCGGCGGCGACCTGCACCGCCTCGTAGAGATTGCCGGGGCCGTCCGCGCTGACGGCCGTGGCCGGACGCATCGAGCCGACGATCACCACCGGCTTGTCGCCGCGCACCACATTGTCGAGGAAGAACGCCGTCTCCTCCAGCGTATCGGTGCCATGGGTGATGATGATTCCGTCGGCTTCGTTCTTGTCGAAGGCATCCTGGATGCGACGGGCCAGCGCAAACCAGACCTTGTCGTTCATGTCTTGCGAGCCGATCGACGAAATCTGCTCGGCGTTGATCTTGGCGAGCTTGTCCAGGCCCGGCACCGACGCCATCAGCTGCTCGCCCGTGATCTGGCCGGATTTGTACGCACCCGTGGCACGCGGGTCGGCCTGACCGGCGATGGTGCCTCCCGTCGCGAGCACGAGAATGCGCGGCAGGCCGGCGGCCGCCGCGTCCTTGCCCGGCTCCGCGGCCTGGACCGCGCTCTCGCACGTCCAGAGTGTGAGCGCGAACAGGGGAATGGAGAGAATTGAAATCCAGCTTTGGCGGCGACCGGCTGCATTGGCGGTAGGCGTCGTCATCGAATTGTCCTCCCGTTTAAGTAGGGATCGCCATTCGATACGTCTATTAAGGCCGAAGATGGGTCAGCCTGCCGCTTACGGCTGCGGGTTGTCCCGCCGCGGCATGAAATGGTCGAGCAAACCCGTCGGCAGGGGAAAGACGACGGTCGACGACCGTTCGCCCGCGATATCGTGCAGGGCCGCGAAGTAACGGAGCTGCATCGCCTGGGGCTCTTGCGCGAGAATCCGGCCGGCCTCGACGAGCTTTTCGGCAGCCTGCTGCTCGCCCATCGCATTGATCACCTTGGCACGCCGCAACCGCTCCGCTTCGGCCTGCTTGGCGATCGCCCGCACCATGGTTTCGTTGAGATCGATGTCCTTGATCTCGATCCCGGTGACCTTGATGCCCCAGACGTCGGTCTGCTTGTCGAGTATCTCCTGGATGTCGGCGTTCAACCTGTCGCGTTCGGCAAGCATCTCGTCGAGCTCGTGCTTGCCGAGCACCGAGCGCAAGGTGGTCTGCGCGAGCTGGCTGGTGGCAGCCATGTAGTCGCCGACCTTGATGATGGCCCGTTCAGGATCGACGATGCGGAAGTACAGAACGGCGTTGACCTTGACGGAGACGTTGTCCCGCGAAATCACGTCCTGGGGCGGGACGACCTGCACCATCACCCGTAGATCGACCTTGACGAGTTGCTGCACGACCGGAACGAGGATGATGAGGCCCGGGCCCTTCACGCCGGTAAAGCGACCGAGCGTAAAGACGACGCCACGCTCGTATTCACGCAGGATTCGAATAGCCTGGGACAGGAACATGATGACAAGCAACGCGAGCGCCGCATAAGTCAGATATTCCAGCATCATGATGGACCTCCCTCGCCCGTGCGGGCTGGTGCGCGCCGTATCAGCAGAGTGAGGTCGACAACGTTCGCGACTTCGACCGTCTCTCCGGGCTTGAACGTTTCGGCGCCGCGCGCCTGCCAGCGCTCACCATGGGCGAAAACATGACCTTCGCTCCCACGCCAGTCGAGAACCTCGGCGGGCAAGCCTCGCATGGCCTGCGCGCCGACCCGTTCAGGAGCCTTGGCGGCACGCCGAAGCGAACCAAGCACGACGAGAGCAAAGCCGACGAACACAGCTGCGGTGATGCCGATCACCCACCACGACAGGTGGTAGCCGGGCGCCTCGACCCTGAAAAGCATCAGCGCTCCCAGCACGAAAGCGATGATCCCTCCGAGACCGATCACCACCGTCGGGTTGAAGGCTTCGACGGTGAGAAGCACTATGCCGACCAGCATCAGGGCAAGTCCGGCATAGTTGATCGGCAGCAAATTGAGGGCATAGAGGCCGATCAGCAGGCAGATCGCGCCGACGACTCCCGGGGCGACGGCACCGGGAGATATGAACTCGAAGATCAGGCCGTAGATGCCGATCATCAGGAGGATGAACGCCACGTTCGGATCGGTGATCACCGCCAGGAAGCGGGATATTCGTCCGGGGTCGACGGCTTCAACGACCGCATCCTTCGTCGCGAGGCGTTGCGTCTTGCCGCCTGCAACTTCCACCTCGCGACCATCGAGCTGCCTCAGCAATTCAGCCTGATCGCGCGCGACGAGATCGATGGCATGGGCCTCGAGCGCGCCGTTGGCAGAGAGCGTGGCGGCTTCACGGACCGCCTTCTCCGCCCAGTCCGCATTGCGGTTGCGCAGCTCCGCGAGGCTGCGGATGAAAGCGACGGCATCGTTCGTCACCTTCGCCGTCATCGCGTCCTTCGGCTCATCCTTCTTGTCTTTGCCGTCCTTGTCGGGTGTACCGCTCGGCAGGCCCGGAAGCGGCCCGCCAATCTGCACCGGCGTCGCGGCACCGATATTGGTGCCTGGCGCCATCGCCGCGATGTGGGTCGCATAAAGGATATAGGTCCCCGCGCTCGCCGCGTGGGCGCCGGAGGGCGCGACGTAACCGACGACGGGGATGGGCGAGGCCAGCACGTCCGCAATGATCTCGCGCATGCTGGAATTGAGACCGCCGGGCGTGTTCATTCTCAGAAGCACGACCTCGGCGCGCCGTTCGCTCGCCTTGGCCAAGGCCTCCTTCACGTAGCTGGCCGACGCAGGGCCAATCGCCCCGTCGATCGAAACAATCAGTGCAAGACGGCCGTTCTCCTCCGCTGAGCTGGGAAGGAGGCAGCAGATCAAAGCCACGACGCCAATCGCCGCAACGAGGGCCGCCTTCATGGTCTGCACGGCAGGGCTCCCTTGCAGAGCATATGGTGCTCGTCTCTTGAACCTCAATGCTGTGCGAAGAGACCGGCGCTGCGATTGTGCAACGCAATGGAAAATGGCCACGCAGGATGGCGATGTGGTCCGTCAAGCAAAGGCGCTGGCGGACCATGCCCTGCGACTGGTCCGCCCTGCCCCACGAGTTGCTACCGTGCCACTCTCACGCCATCGGACCCTATCGTGCCGAACATTCCAGCGATGATCTCGCTGGTCGGCTGCATGCCGCCGAGCGACCAGTGGGAAGGCTCCTGCTCCTCGATCCTGACCCAGACGTTGCGGCGGAAGTCCGGGTTGTTCTGCCCTTCGACCTCGACCATCAGGTCGGTGACGCGTTCGAGCAGCGTCTTCTTCTGGGCGGCATCAAGGATGCCGCGGACGGTGGAAATGGTGATGTAAGGCATGTCTCTCTCCAATCGTGTCGGGTAACGACGGCGGCAGATTGGACCGGCCCCTCGCCGCAAGGCAGTGGCGGATAAGACAGAGATAAGGCAATTTCCGCCACGCGTCCGCGCGCCGTTCGGCTAGGATCGCGGCATCAACCCGGAGGTCTCTTGAAGCTCGCAATTTTGGCACTGGAAGGTTGCATGCATTCGGCGATCGCGGGGATCGCCGACATCCTGTCGCTCGCCAACCACGTCATGCAGCAGAGCGGCGCAAAATCCCGCTTCGCGTTCCAGACGCTGTCGCTTGACGGCAAGCCCGTGCGCGCCGGCGGTGGCCGGGTGGTCCCAGTCGATGGCGCGATCGATAAACGCGCGCGCTTCGACGCGATCATCGTCCCCGGCAACCTCGTCGATCACGTCACGGCCGAGCGGCTGCAACCGCAATATGCCCGTGCCGGCGCCTGGCTCCGGCAGCAGCACGCAAACGGCCGGCTGATCGGCGCCTTCTGCAGCGGCGTGTTCCTGCTGGCCGGCGCCGGCCTGCTCGACAACCGCCGCGCCACCATCACCTGGTGGCTGCAAGGCGAGCTGCGGCAACGGCATCCCGCGGTCGACCTCGCGGCCGACGCTGTTGTCACCGCGACCGACCGCATCGTCTGCGCGGCCGGACCGATGTCGTGGGTCGACCTCCTGCTCCGGCTGATCGAGATGGTCGAGGGCAAGGAGATCGCAAAGCTGTGCGCGGACTACGTCGTCATCGACACGGCCCAGCGGACCCAATCGATTTTCATGCCCGTCGGCTATCTGCTCTCGCAGGACCCGCTGCTGACCAGAGCCGACCTGCTGGTTCGCCGCACGGGCAAGGCCCCGATGACGGTCAAGCGCCTTGCCGGCGCGCTCGGCCTCAGCGAGCGTACGCTGAACCGGAAATTTCAGGAGCTCACGCGCGAACCGCCGCAAGCCTTCATCATGCGCCGCCGCGTCGAGCACGCGCGCACGCTGCTGGAGACGACGACGCAGCCGATCAAGGCCATCGCACGCACGGCCGGCTACGAGGACGAGAGCAGCTTTCGCAAGGCGTTCCGCAAGCTGACCTTGATGTCACCGCAGGCCTATCGCGCGCGGCGGATGGAGCGGACGGTGCAGGGATAACCATGCAGATCAGATCCGTCGGCTTTCGTTCTGCATCTGACTCCACTTCGTTCTCAAAGAACAAATCAGATCCGGAAAAACCGGGGCGGACCAATTCCTACCGATTGGTTTATTCCGTCCGAGATTTGGAATGCGCATTCGATGCATGGAGCCAGTTCTCGTAGGGCGGATTAGCCGAAGGCGTAATCCGCCGACTGCTCGCGACGCTCACGCAGATTCGCCAAAGTCAACGTCCGCGCTGCTATCCCCCGCCCAATCCTCGGGAAACAGCCCATCCTCGACATCTCGGTGAAACGACGAATGTGGCCAATCCAACACGCGGGTCACATATCCGTGCTTCACTGGATTGATGTAACAATACTCGACATGGCGTGCATAGTCGGTCTCGTCGCGGATGAGGTGCTCCCAGAACCGGCTCTGCCATATGCCACGTTCCCGTCCAGCGATCTGTACCGCCGTCAAGGGCTCCGTGTTCGGCAAGGTCTTGACGAATCGCGTCTTGATCAACCTCCACCGCATGGAAAAATCGGCATCGCCGTCCGGAAGCGTCCAGACAGCATGAAGGTGGTTCGGAAGAACGACAAACGCATCGATTGTGAAAGGATAGTCCCGACGCGTCGCTGCAACGGCCGCCCGCAGCGCTGCGATGTGCTCGACGAGCAGCCTCTGCTTCCGGTCGAGAAGATTGACCGTGAAGAACCAGCAACCACCCGGAACAAATGCACGGCGATAGTTTGGCATTGAAGCTGCCCGATCAGGTCAAGATGGCGGATTACGCCTTCGGCTAATCCGCCCTACGCACCAGCACACATCGTCACTTGTCCGGAAAATTCCCGCCGATCTCCGTCACGACAGGCGCCCATTTCACCAGCGCCGCATTGTCGGAGGCCGTCTTCACGCCGTCACCGGACAGCGACCTGGGCGCACCCGTCTTCCCGCCGAAGCGGATCGTCACCCGACAGCCACCACTCCACCAGACGATTGGTCAGTCGCAAAGTCCCCATTGGGCCTGCTGTTCCCCGTGCAAAGGGCATGCCTTCGCAGGCGGCCGGCAGACCTCCCAATATCTCTCCCCGGATCAATCCCGGGCAGAGATATCTTCTCAATTCTTCGGCTGGCCGAAATCGAGCGGCGGTGGCAGCTCAATATCCGGAATTTCGATCTTGATCTTGTCCAGATCCACCTTCCTGGGAGCGTCCAGCAGCCCGGTGACGGTGATCGGGAACGCGATGACGACCGCGACCATGATCGCCTGCAGGCCGATCCAGGGCATCGCGCCCCAATAAATGTCCGAGCTCTTGACCTCCTTCGGCGCCACACCCCGCAGATAGAACAAGGCGAAGCCGAAGGGCGGATGCAGGAACGAGGTCTGCATGTTGACGCAGAGCATGACACCGAACCAGATCAAGGCCGCATCCGCCCCGACGACGGGAGTGAGCAGCTTCTGCGCGATCGGCGCGATCATCGGGATGATGATGAAGGCGATCTCGAAGAAGTCGAGGAAGAAGGCGATGAAGAAGATGAAGAGGTTCATGAAGATCAGGAAGCCCCAGACCCCGCCCGGCAGCGATGTCAGCATGTGCTCCAGCCAGACACCACCATTGCAACCGAGAAAGACGATCGAGAAGCAGGTCGATCCGATCAGGATGAACGTCACCATGCAGGTGATGCGCATGGTGGTCTCATAGCCCTGCTTGACCAGGGTGCGGAGGTCGGGAATCCTGATCGTCTCGATGCAAACCCAGGCGACTGCGAGATAGGCAATCGCAAAGGCGATCTTGAACAGCAGATTCGGCGTGAAGTAGATGCCGATGATGGTACCGACACCCGCGGCCGCAACGCCGATCAGCAATATCTTGTGACCAGCCGAGCTGAAATCCTTGTGATGGATGACGGCGAGGACGATCGCGCCGACTGCGCCCATCGCGCCTGCTTCGGTCGGGGTCGCGAGGCCGAGCATCATCGTGCCGAGCACCACGAAGATCAGGACGGCGGACGGGATGATGCCCAACAGGCATTTGCGCCAGAGCGCCCAACCTGTGAGCGTCCTTGCTTCCTTGGGCACCGCCGGAACGTGATGCGGCTTGATCACGCTCAGAGCAAACGTGTAGCCCGCGAAGAGTGCGATCTGAAGCAGCGATGGGCCCCAGGCGCCCAGATACATATCACCAACCGACTTCCCAAGCTGGTCCGCGAGCACGATCAGAACCAGTGAGGGAGGCACCAGCTGGGTGATGGTGCCGGAGGCCGCGAGCACGCCGGTGATGTAGCGCATGTTGTAGCCGTAGCGGATCATCACGGGCATCGAGATCAGCGCCATCGCGATCACCTGCGCCGCCACGGTGCCCGTGATGGCACCGAGGATGAAACCGACAATGATCACGGAATAACCGAGACCGCCGCGAATGGGGCCGAACAACTGCCCCATCGAATCCAGCATGTCCTCTGCGAGGCCGCATCGCTCGAGGATCGATCCCATGAACGTGAAGAACGGAATTGCCAGCAGCAGTTCGTTTGCCAGAACGCTGCCGTAGATGCGCTCGGGGATTGCCTGGAGGAAGCTAAACCCGAAAAATCCTTCGTGGATCGCGAGAAAACCGAACGAAAGGCCGAGAGCGGCCAGCGTGAAAGCGACCGGAAATCCGATCAGCATGGCGAAGACCAGCCCGCCGAACATCAGCGGCGGCATCATATCAATCGTGATCATTGGGTCGGCCGCTCATATTTTGCCTCGATGGTGACTTCACCACGCAAGGCCGCAATGCGTTTGATGGCTTCCGAAACACCTTGCAAAGCCACCATGAAAAATCCTGCCGGCAGGACGAACTTGATCGGCCACCGGAGGAGGCCGCCAGCATTATTGGACATTTCGCCGATGATGAGCGAGTTGTAGAACATCGACCATGAGAGGTAGCTGAGGAGCAGGCACGCCGGGACGAGGAAAACCAATGTCCCGATCAGGTCGAGCCACAGCTGGCCGCGTTCGGAAAGCATGAGGTACAGGATTTCGACGCGCACATGCTCGTTGCGTTTGAAAGTGTAGGACGAGCCGAACATCACGATGACGGCGAACATGTACCACTGAGTCTCGAGCCAGCTGTTGGAGCTGTAGCTGAAGGCATACCGGATCATCGCATTGACAGCGCTGACCACGCAGGCCGCGAGCACCAGAATGTTGCAGACGTTGCCGACCTTTTCATTCAGCCAGTCGATAGCCGTACTTACCGCCAACAATGGGCGCATCGATGCCTTTTCCCCGCTCGCTGAGTGCTACCCCCCAGGCGAGCAGGACCATGGGGCTGCAGCAGCAGCCTTCCATTTCTGCACGGGAGCTAGTTACCCCTCCTGATGCTTCCGCCCGTTCTTGTTTGTCGGTTTTGGCAAGACATTTTGAGGTCTCACCCGCCGCGTGAAGCGAGGCCACCATTACCGTCGGCCAATTCCGGGTCAACAAAAAAAATGGCCAGTTTGCCGCAGCAACGCCTAAAACATGGTCGCAGTGCTTAATGGGTTGGCCTGCGGGGCATGTCGAATTGCGGGTAGGCCTACCCCTCGACGTCGTACTGCTTGCAGAGATGATCGCCGATCTGGACAAGCATGGCGACGCATTCAGGGTAACCGGGCCGATCTGAGGTGGCCTGATCCGCGCTGGCTCGAAACTCCCAGGAATGACCATCGCGAAGGATGGAAATTGTCATGCCATCGGGACAGTCGGCGTGGACCTTCAACTCGGCCTTCGCCATGGCGATCAGTTCGCTTTCAGTCTTCACGGGTCTGCTCATGAAGGTAATCCTCCGTCTTGGGGCAGAACTTTAATTGCATCTGCCAAACCCATCAAACAAGTCTTTCCGATAAAGCCGCTCCCGGCATTGGGATAGCGCAATCCGGCCCGGTCCGCCCGGGTCACTTGCTGGCAGCGCAGCGGCGAGCACGGACCGGCTTCGATCCCGCAGCAGACCTCGACGTTCTGGGCCGGAGGGAGCGCCCAAGAAGATCAAGCCGCCCCAGAGGCGTCGGGCAACACAGCGAAACACGGCGTCAACCCCTACCCGAAAAAATATTCCACTTTCCCGAATTTCGGATTTGTGGCATACACCCGACATCCCGGCCCTTGCCAAAGGGGCGCTTCGCGATCGTCACGAGTGTGGGCCGGGCTTGCGGTGGACGCGGTAGCGCCGGCGCGGATAGCGTGATGACAGGGCGGGCAACCGTGAGTCTTCAGGCGGCGCGATACGACCCGGCGCGGTCACAGCGGTCAGGTTGGACATCGGGGGCGAGCACGCGCCAGCCCCTGACGATCCGGCCCGGTCGTCCGCGGACGGAGAAGTCGTGTGGTCCTGACGCCCGGGGTCTGTGCGTCAAGTCTCAGCGGTGATGTGGCGGCCCGACCGGGCACGCGCATCGATCATCCGCAAGGCGACGGGGGCAATAGTGCATCGCTCCCCGGGGAGAGCACGAAGGACACCGTTAAAACCATCCGCGCAGGGAAGGCCGGGCACCGGCATCACCTGTGATCCACCCCGTGTGCATCTTCGTAGCGCACGGATCTCGGGTGCCGCCGGCGCCCGGCCTTCCCTGCGCCCTTTGGCCTCCATCGGGCGCCGAACGACAGCAAGCCTCGGGCGAAACGCGCCGCGAGATTGCGAAGGCGTGTCTGCAGCTACACACTCGGTGTCATCGCCCGCGAAAGCGGGTGATCCAGTATTCCAGAGGCCGAGGTGATTGAATCGGGAGGCCGCGGCGTACTGGATTCCCCGCCTTCGCGGGGAATGATTGCGTCACTTGGAGAAGCAAGATGACCCCTCATACTCCGTCATTGCGAGCGCAGCGAAGCAATCCAGACTGCCGGCGCGGAATGAGTCTGGATTGCTTCGTCGCATCAGCGCAAAATTGCTTCGCAATTTTGTCGCGAGCTCCTCGCAATGACAACGTGGAGAGAGGGAGCGCCACTCGCGCTCTCCTGCCCTACGCCGCCGCCTTCTGCCTTGCGACCAGCGCTTCGCCGAACGCCTCGAACAGCTTGCGGTTGATGGGATTGTGCTGGGGATCGTATTCGGCGTGCCATTGCACACCGAGCGCAAAGGTCGGGGCTTCCGCGATGCCGATCGCCTCGATGGTGCCGTCCTCGGCGATGCCTTCGATCAGCACGCGCTTGCCGAGCTCCAATATGCCCTGCCCGTGCAGCGAATTGACCCGGATCTTCTCGCAGCCGAGCAGTCTTGCGAACGCCCCGCCGGGCGTCAGGTCGACGTCGTGACGGTCGGCGAACACGACGGTCGGATCGGGATGGATCTCGCCGTTCTCGAGCCGGGGCATGCGATGGTTCATGCGGCCGGGGATTTCGCGGATCTCGGGGTGCAGCGAGCCACCGAAGGCGACGTTCATCTCCTGGAGGCCGCGGCAGATACCGAACAGCGGCACGCCGCGGGCGACACAGGCGACCGAAAGCGCCAGCGCCACCTCGTCGCGATGGATATCGTAGGGCTCGTGCCGCTCACACGGGTCGACATTGAAGCGGGTCGGATGGACATTGGCGCGGGCGCCGGTGAGCACGATCCCGTCGACCACGTCGAGCAGCGCGCCGATATCAGTGATGTCGGGCGCGGCCGCGACGATCAACGGCAAGGCACCGGAGACCTCGGCTACGGCGCGCAGGTTTCGCTCGCCGACCATCTGGACCTGAAATCGATTTTCGACGCGATGGGAATTCCCGATCACGCCGACGACCGGCTTTCTCATCTGTCGTTCCGTGCCTCTCCGCCGAAGAAGATTCCCCAAACATGCCTCTCCGATGGAACAAATTCAACAGAAGGGTACGCGGGACGGCAATGCTATTTTCGCGCAAATGCCTCCCGGGCCTCGCCCCCGGCAGGCAGGCCGGCGGCCTCCAGTGCAGTTGCCGCCGGATCGCCCGGCGCGGCCAGCCAGGGCAATTTCGCGTCGATTCCGCGCGTCACGGGCTCCCCGAGCGCCCCACCGAAATCAATCGGCCAAAACCCGTTGGGCACGACCTCGGCCGTGAGACCACGGATCGCATAGCCCTCGCCCAGAACCGCCTCGGCACGGTCGGCAGCGACAAGGCGCGCGGTCTTGGGATCATTGGGATCGCCAAAGCTCACGAGCACGGGAATGAGGTCTCCCTGCACCGGGACGACGCCGGTCTGCCGGTGGATATCGTTGAACGAGACGCGGTTGCCGCGCGCGGCGCCATAGGCGCGGAGCGCGACATAGTTGATGTCGTCGAAATCCAGCTTTGCGCCCTGCCGGTGCGCCAGCAATGCCACCAGATTCCTGCCTTTGCCGCGGTCTTGGCCCAAGTCTTGGCCCAAGTCTTGGCCCAAGTTTTGGCCCAAGTTTTGGCCGAGGTCCTGCCCGAGGTCGACGAACACCGCCTCCCCGCGCGTCGTGGTACGGCCGCCCCGGTTATAGTTGCGGTCGGGCACGACGGCCAGAACGCCGGACCCGGTCTTGATCCCGTCAGGCGTCGTCACCTCGACCGTGAGGCGAAATTTGTGGCCCGGCCGGTTGATCCGGATCTGGTCGCCGATCACGAGCACGGCCAGGAGCCCGAGCAGACCGGCCCATTTGCTGATGAAGCTCAAACGGCCCCCACTGTTCTTTCCTCATCGCTCTGCACCGCCGGCGCGGCGGCGTCAAACCAGCGCGTTGACGCGGTCTTGATCGGAAGCGCGTTTGTCGAGAGAGTGCGGCGCACCGCGCTGAAAAGGACCCGATGTGACGATGTCCAAAGATGAACGCTTCCGGACCCGCGACGACCTGGCTCGGGATCAGGCTTGGGCGATCTCGGTCGGGGGCATCGGCGTCGTGCTGTTCACCGCGCTGATCGCCTTCACCTGGTATTTCGCCGCCACCCTGCTGCTGATCTTTACCGGCATGCTGCTCGGTCTCGGTCTCAACGCGCTGACGATCGCGCTCGGCCGCCGCGTGCCCCTGCCGCATGCGGTGCGGCTCGCGATCGTCTGCACCGCGCTGGCCCTGATGCTCGCCGGCATCGCCTATCTCGGCGGCGCCACCATTGCCGAGCAGGCTTCGTTGCTGAGCAAGACCCTCAAGTCGCAGCTCGCCAATGTCCGGTCCTTCCTCGATAACCACGGCATCGACACCAGCTTCTTCGATCTCGGCAACGGCGCGTCTGATTCCTCGGTCAGCACGCCGTCGGAGGCGACGCCCGCACCGGCAGCGCCTTCGCGCGGTCCATTGCCCGGCGCGGGCGCGCTGGCCTCCAGCGGCGGGGCGATCGTGAGCCAGACCTTCAAGCTGCTGCTCGGCACCATCCACGGTGTGGGCAACATCTTCATCGTGCTGTTCCTGGGATTCGCCTTCGCCGCCCAGCCCGCCGTCTATCACGACGGCCTGCTGTTCCTGGCGCCGGCGAGGCACCGCACCCGCGTCACCCTCATCATCGACCGCATAGCTGAGACCCTGGAGCGCTGGCTGATCGCGCAGATCATCGTCATGCTCGCGGTCGGTGCAGTGACCTGGATCGGGCTTGCCCTCATCGGCATCCCCGGCTCGTTCATCCTGGCGATTCAGGCCGGCCTGCTCGCCTTCATCCCGACCGTCGGGGCCATCATCGCCGGCGTCATCGTGGTGCTGGCAAGCCTCGCCTCGGGTTGGATCCCGGCGCTGTCGGCCTTTCTGCTCTTCATGGGCGTGCACGCCATGGAGAGCTACGTGCTGACGCCGATCCTGCAGCGGCAGGCGCTCGACATCCCGCCGGCCACGCTGTTCGCGTTCCAGATCGTGCTCGGCGTCGTGTTCGGAATCTGGGGCCTCGCGCTGGCGCTGCCGCTGGTCGCCATCGCCAAGGTCATGATCGACCATTTCAAGACGTATGAGGCGCCGCCGCTGGCCGAGGCGGCGTAATACGTCATCAAGCAGATCAGGTCGTCAGCACGGTCTCGGTGTGCTCGACCTCAGGGGGCGAGGCAAAATACTGGCCGACGAGGCCGCGCCATTCGGTGAAATTCTCCGAGCCGCGGAAATCGACGGTGTGGTTTTCCAGCGTCGCCCATTTCACCATCAGCCGGTAGCGCTGCGGCTTCTCGATCGACTTGTGCAGCTCGAAGCCGTGAAACCCCTTGGAACGGCCGAAAGCGGCCTTGGCCTTGGCGACGGCGGCCTCAAAGTCCTTCTCGCTGCCCGGCTTGACGTCGATTTGCGCGATCTCGGTGATCATCGGTTTCCACCCATTTTTGTTCGATCGGCGTGTCTAGCGCAGCCGGCCAAAAAGAAAAAGGCGCCGAAACGGCGCCCTGGTAGGCCAGAAAATGCAGGTCTCTTACACGTCACTCAGACCAGCAGCAGAACCGCGCCCGCCACGATCAGGGCGCAACCGACGAACAGCGCCAGCGGCCAGTAGCTGCGGCGGCTTTGCGTGTAGCGTCCCTGCGCGCGGCGCTCGCTGATCAGCGCGCTCTCGTACTCATCCGCGGTCGAGAACAGACAGGCGAAACCACTGCGTGCCGAGGCTGCAGCGGCTTCGAGCGACATCAAGGCGGCTTGCGGGTTCTGTCGACGGATCGATTCCATGACCGCAATGGTAGGGATCGAATGGTAAACAGAAGATTACCGCAACGCCGCCTTGCGTCTCAGGCGGTGGCCGGCCGCACCTGCGGCGCACCGGCCCGCGCGGCGCTCTGGCGGCGCCAGTTCTCCAACGACAGCGGCAGCTCCTCCGCGGCCTCGACGCGGTTACGGCCGCCGCGCTTGGCCTGGTAGAGCGCGGTATCGGCCGAAGCCAGCAGCACCTCGAGCTCGGTGCCGGCCGGACCGCCGGCGACGCCGATGCTGACGGTGGTGTCGACCGGGCCTTCATCGACCACGACGCCGGAGGTTTCGAACGCCTCACGCACGCGCTCGGCGACCAGCACGCCCTCCTCCAGCGAACACGGCAGCAGCGCTGCGAATTCCTCGCCGCCGATGCGGCCCGACAGGTCGGTGATGCGTAGGTTGCTGACGACGACGGTCGAGAACAGCTTCAGCATCTCGTCGCCGGCAGGATGGCCGAAGCGGTCGTTGATCGACTTGAAGTGGTCGATGTCGAAGATCATCACGGTCACGGGACGTCCGCCCTTTGCCTCGCGCTCGATCACGCGCGAGCAGGCCTCCGAGAAGCCGCGCCGGTTGAGCATGCCGGTCAGCGGATCGGTCGACGCGGCGGTCCGGTGCGCGGTCACGGTGCGCTCCGACACCAGCATGAAGATCACGAACACGGTGCCGACGGCATAGAGCACGAGCTCGACGGCGAACACCGTGACCCAGATGCTCGACGAGAAGCCGGCATCGTGCGGGCGCAGGAAGCTGCCGATCAGGATCGGCAGCATCAACACGCAGCCGTGCATCACCGGCATCACGAAGGCCGGCCAGCGCCGCTGCAGGCTCTTGCGCCGCTCGGTCCAGAGCTCGCTGGCGGTCAGCGCCGCATAGACCGAGACGATGCCGGCACCAGCGATCATGCGCAGCATGGACGCCGCGGGATCGAGCAGCGTGACGGCGGCGACCCAGGCGAGCGCGCCGAGCACGAGGCCGGGCCAGTTCGGCTTGCGGCCATGGAAAACGCGCGCCGCATTCCACACCATGCCGCAGGCAACGAAGCCGACGGCATTTAACGCCAGATAGAGATGCGGGCCCATCCTGTCGCCGGCCGCGGTCCATAGCGCGACCGAGGCGGCACCGAGCAGATAGGCGGTGCCCCACCATTTCAGTGCAGGGCTGTCCTCCTGCCTGCCGAAAAACACCATCATGGCGCCGAGCAGTGCGGCAACCATGGTGGCGACCAAATAGAGCGTGATGCTATCGAGCGACATCATGTCGGCCCCCTCTAGAACATAGCAGTTACGCGACCGGCCCAGCCGATTTGCGCGCCCTTCCGAATGCGACGCTAGGTCCCGCGAGTTCCATTCAGGTTTTCGTCGGAGGCCAAGTTTTCGGGAAACACGCCATCAATTTGCGTACAAACGAACAGCAAAAAGGGCGCTGAAATCAGCGCCCTTTTGCATCTCATTGAAGCCGCTTTCGCGGCGAATGCGATTGAAGCGATTAACGCTTCGAGAACTGGAAGGACCGGCGGGCCTTGGCCTTGCCGTACTTCTTGCGCTCGACCACGCGCGAGTCGCGGGTCAGGAAGCCGCCCTTCTTGAGCACGGAGCGCAGCTCCGGCTCGAAATAGGTCAGCGCCTTGGAGATGCCGTGACGGACCGCGCCGGCCTGGCCGGACAGACCGCCGCCGGCGACGGTGCAGATCACGTCGTACTGGCCGGAACGCGCGGCCACGGAGAACGGCTGCTCGATCATCATGCGCAGCACGGGACGGGCGAAATAGACCTCGACCTCGCGCGAGTTGACGGTGACCTTGCCGGCGCCCGGCTTGATCCACACGCGAGCGACCGCGTCCTTGCGCTTGCCGGTGGCATAGGCGCGGTTGAACTTGTCGACCTTCTTCTCGTGCTTGGGCGCGTCGGGCGCGGCCGCCGTCTTGAGCTGCGAGAGCTGGTCGAGCGACTGGATGGATTCGGCCATGTTATGCGGCCCTCGTGTTCTTGCGGTTCAACTTGGCGATATCGATCTTCTCGGGGGTCTGAGCCTCGTGCGGATGATCGGCGCCGCCGTAGACACGCAGGTTGCCCATCTGGACGCGACCGAGCGGGCCACGCGGGATCATGCGCTCGACGGCCTTCTCGAGCACGCGCTCGGGATGCTTGCCCTCGAGAATCTGGCGCGCGGTGCGCTCCTTGATGTGGCCGACGTAACCGGTGTGCTTGTAATAGGTCTTCTGCTCGCGCTTGCGCCCGGTGAGGACCGCATGCTGCGCGTTGATGATGATGACGTTGTCGCCGCAATCAACGTGCGGGGTGTAGGTCGGGAGGTGCTTGCCGCGCAGGCGCATGGCGACGATGGTGGCGAGGCGGCCGACGACCAGACCCTTGGCGTCGATCAGCACCCACTTCTTCGTCACCTCAGCCGGCTTTGCCGAAAAGGTTTTCATGTCAGAGTTTCCGTGGACGGGGAGCATCGGCGCGAACACCGCACCGGACTGCGCGGTTTTCTAGAGAACAGACGCGCCACGGTCAATGCCCGAAGACGGAATTTAACGCTGCAATATCAGTAGTTTAAAAATATGGTGCGATATTACCTGCGAAAAGCTCAAACATTTGGAATGGAATAGGTCGAGGTGACATGGGCAATCGGATCGGGTGAGGTGCCCGACAAGAGGTTCACCTCCCCCACTGCCAGCCGTTTGCCGAGCTTGAGCAGCCGCGCCTCAGCCAGCACGTCCTGCCCGGGCTGGCCCTTGCGCAGGAAGTTGATGTTGAGATTGGTGGTCACGGCGAGCCCAATCGGCCCGATTGCGGACAGGAGCACCACGTACATGGCAAAATCTGCGAGCGCCATCAGCGTCGGGCCGGACACGGTTCCACCCGGCCGCAGCATCCTTTCGCTGTAGCGCTGGCGCAAAAGGCAGGTCTGGCCGTCCGCACTTTCGATCGTGATGTCGTCGCCGCTGAACGCCTGGGGGAATTGGTCGCGGAGAAACTGCTCGACTTCCGCCACGCTCATTTTCGCTAATGCCATGCTGTTCCCCACCCTCGCTTCACGTCCCCTGTTACATTAAGTTATCTGCGTCATCCAAATGCAATAATCCAACGGAAACGCTCCGATGTCCGGCCAGGCCGCCCGCGCCCCCTCCCCGCAACCGCCGATCCTGCTGCGCGAGACCGCAGGCCCCATCACCGTCCTCACGCTTAACCGGCCGGCCGCGCGCAACAGCCTGTCGGAAGCGATGATCGCCAGCCTGCATGCCGAGCTCAACGAGATCCGCGACGACAAGGCGGTCCGCGGCGTCGTGATCGCGGCCAACGGTCCCGCCTTCTCCGCCGGCCACGACATGAAGGAGCTCACCGCCCGCCGCACCGACCCCGATCGCGGCCGTGCCTTCTTCGCCGAGATGATGACCGCCTGCAGCGCGATGATGCAGGCGATCGTGCACCTGCCCAAGCCGGTGGTCGCTGCCGTCCAGGGCATCGCGACCGCGGCCGGCTGCCAGCTCGTGGCGAGCTGCGATCTCGCCATTGCCTCGGACGCGGCAAGCTTCGCCACGCCCGGCGTCGACATCGGCCTGTTCTGTTCGACCCCGATGGTGGCGCTGTCGCGCAACGTGCCGCGCAAGCAGGCAATGGAGATGCTGCTGACCGGCGAACCGATCCCGGCCGTGCGCGCCCGTGAGATCGGACTCGTCAACCGCGTGGTCGCGGCCGGGACCGAGCGCGATGCCGCGATCGCGCTGGCGGAGCAGGTCGCGCTGAAATCCGCCTACACCGTCAAGCTCGGCAAGGAAGCGTTCTATCGCCAGGCCGAGATGAGCCTTGCCGATGCCTATCGCTATGCGGCCGAGGTGATGACAGAGAACATGATGGCGCGAGATGCCGAGGAAGGCATCGGCGCGTTCATCGAGAAGCGCACGCCGAATTGGCGGGATGAGTGACACTAGTCATTGCGAGCGGAGCGAAGCAATCCAGAATACCTGCGCGGTGACAGCCTGGATTGCTTCGTCGCTTCGCTTCTCGCAATGACAAGGAAGAAAAAGAACCACAAATGAACCACGACGCCTATCCCGACAATTACATCCGCGGCATCCTCAACAGCGTGAAGTCGATCGCGATGGTCGGCGCTTCGCCGCAGAATGTGCGGCCGAGCTATTTCGCGTTTAAATATCTGGCGCAGCGCGGCTACGACATGATCCCGGTCAACCCCGGCCATGTCAGCAAGGAGCTGCTCGGAAAGCCCTTCGTCGCCTCGCTCTCCGACATCGGCCGTCCCATCGACATGATCGACATCTTTCGCAATTCCAGCCACATCATGCCTGTCGTCGAAGAGGCGCTCACGCTCGATCCGCTACCGAAGGTGATCTGGATGCAGCTCGGCGCGCGTGATGACGCGGCGGCGCTGAAGGCGGAATCAGTTGGTATCAAGGTGGTGATGAACCGCTGCCCCAAAATCGAATATGGCCGCTTGTCGTCCGAGATTTCCTGGATGGGTGTGAACTCGCGCACCCTCAGTTCCAAGCGCCCGCCGGCGCCGACGCAAGGTATGCGCTTATCCCTCAATCGGATGAGCGTCGGCGGCGGCGATACTGCCGCCTCCGATCGCGCCGCCAAAAACAAGACCGAGCAAAGCTGACCCGATCGCGAAGGAATCTTTTCGCGAACGCGACAATGCGTAGCACGATCATGCCCAAATGGCATCGACGTGAAGCGGCGCCTTGACGGCGAGCGCGGCGCCCATCAGCATGCCGCGCGATTTCAGACCAAGAGAACAGGACGCCCTCAATGAGCGATCGCCTTCCGGGATTTTCAACCCTCGCCGTGCATGCCGGTGCACAGCCCGATCCGACGACCGGTGCGCGGGCGACTCCGATTTATCAAACGACCTCGTTCGTTTTCAACGACGCGGATCACGCCGCCTCGCTGTTCGGCTTGCAGGCGTTCGGCAACATCTATACCCGCATCGGCAATCCCACCAACGCGGTGCTGGAAGAGCGCGTCGCCGCCCTCGAAGGCGGCACGGCTGCGCTTGCGGTGGCCTCGGGCCATGCCGCCCAGGTCGTGGTGTTGCAGCAATTGCTCCAGCCCGGCGACGAGTTCATCGCGGCGCGAAAGCTCTATGGCGGCTCGATCAACCAGTTCACGCACGCGTTCAAGAGCTTTGGCTGGAACGTCGTGTGGGCCGATCCCGATGACATCGCCAGCTTCGAGCGCGCGGTGACGCCGCGCACCAAGGCGATCTTCATCGAGTCCATCGCCAATCCCGCCGGCAGCATCACCGACATCGAGGCGATATCGACGGTGGCGCGCAAGGCGGGCGTGCCGCTGATCGTCGACAACACGCTGGCCTCGCCCTATCTGATCCGCCCGATCGACCACGGCGCCGACATCGTCGTGCACTCGCTGACGAAATTCCTGGGCGGTCACGGCAATTCGCTCGGCGGCATCATTGTCGATGCCGGCACCTTCGACTGGTCCACCGGCGGCAAATACCCGATGCTGTCGGAGCCGCGGCCCGAATATCACGGCATCCGCCTGCAGGAGACCTTTGGCAATTTCGCCTTCGCGATCGCCTGCCGCGTGCTCGGCCTGCGCGACCTTGGCCCTGCGCTGTCGCCGTTCAACGCCTTCATGATCCTGACCGGCATCGAGACGCTGCCGCTGCGCATGCAGAAGCACTGCGACAATGCCAAGGCCGTCGCCGAATTCCTGGCGGGCCATCCGGCGGTAGCCTCGGTGAGCTATGCGGGCCTTCCAAGTGACAAGTACAACCAGCTCGCCCGCAAATACGCGCCGAAGGGCGCAGGCGCCGTGTTCACCTTCAGCCTGAAGGGCGGCTATGACGCGGGCGTCAATTTGGTGTCGAAGCTGCAGCTGTTCTCGCACCTCGCCAATGTCGGCGACACCCGCTCGCTCGTGATCCATCCCGCCTCGACCACGCACAGCCAGCTCGACGACGCGGCGAAGGTGAAGTCCGGCGCCGGCCCCGACGTGGTGCGGCTCTCGATCGGTATCGAGGACAAGGAAGATCTGATCGCCGATCTGGAGCAGGCGCTGGGCGCGTAAGAGTTAGAGTCGTTCCGGGGCGGTGCAGAGCACCGAGCCCGGAACCTCGAGATTCCGGGTTCGGCTCTCCGAGCCGCCCCGGAATGACAGCCTCGATTAACAGTCATTAACCATATCTGCCGCATACATCATCGTTGGATCGCCCCTTCTGATTCGGAGCCGACGATGTTGCGCTGGATGGTGCCTGCCCTTGCGGCAATGCTGACGGTCTCGGCTGCCGTTGCCGCCGACTTGCCGGCCACGCCGAAACGGCGGGCCGCCACGCAGCAGGAGCCGCCGAAGGTCTATGTCGAGACCGATCCGGATGCGCTGATCTCGCCGGCCTATGGCATCGGCAGCTACATTCGCAACCTGCCGGGCACACCGCTGCTGCCGGGCTCCCACACGCTGCCGGGCTATTACGGCCGCCCATGGGACTACGACTATCAGGGCGCGTATTACGGCGGGCAGCAGGTCGATTATTTCTGGCGGCTGCCCTACGCGTGCGGCATCTACGGCTATTGCTGATCTGATCAGCCGGCCTGACCGACCGGAACCGCGCGCGGCTGCGCGTGCGCCTGCTGGCGCGAAGCGAGCCGTTCCACTTGCACCACCGCAAGCGTCAGCACCACGATCGCAACCGCCTGGTGCGAAAGCGCCAGATCGATCGGCACCTGATTCAGCAGCGTGAGGATGCCGAGCACCGCCTGCACGCTCACCGCCGCGAGCAGCCACAGCGCGCCGCCGGCCGCTGAACCCGCGCGCGAGCGCACCGCGTCGATCGCATGCAATGCCGCCAGCACGAAAAGTGCATAGGCGGTCATGCGGTGCTCGAACTGCACCGTCAGGACGTTGTCGAACATGTTGCGCCACCACGGCGTCTCGAACCACAGCCGCTCCGCCGAGGGAATGAACGCGCCGTCGATCTGCGGCCAGGTGTTGTAGGCACGCCCTGCGCGCAAGCCCGCGACCAGCGCACCGAAATAGATCTGCACGAACGTCAGGACGAGCAGCAGCGCGCTCGTGAACCGCAGCCGCGCCGGTGCCGCGATCTGCGGCCGTTGCTTGAGCCGCCGCACCGTCCAGACGATGCCGGCGAAGATCAGCAGCGCGAGCAGCAGATGCGTCGCCAACCGATATTGCGACACCTCGACCCGTTCCGTCAGGCCCGAGGCGACCATCCACCAGCCGACCGCACCCTGAAGACCGCCGAGCGCGAACAGCAACCACAGCCGGCGCTTCAATTCGCCGGACAGGCCGCCACGCCACAGGAAGAACAGGAACGGCAGGAGATAGGCGACGCCGATGAAGCGGCCCAGCAACCGGTGGCTCCACTCCCACCAGAAGATCTGCTTGAACTCGGACAGGCTCATGCCGGCGTTGAGCTCGCGATATTGCGGGATCTTCTTGTAGGCCTCGAACGCCTCGGTCCACTGCGCCTCCGACAGCGGCGGCACGCTGCCCGTAACCGGCTTCCATTCGACGATCGAGAGGCCGGATTCCGTCAGCCGCGTCGCGCCGCCGACCAGCACCATCAGCGCGATCAAAGCAGCCACCGAAATCAGCCACCAGCGCACGGCGCGATGCGGGTTGGTTGGAACGGAATTCGTCGTCATTTCAGGTTAAAACCAGGGCTTGAACCGGATTGCGTGCCCCTTATAGTCCCCCGCTCCCGCAGCGCAAGTTACGCGAAGGCAGCAAGCTCCCGCCATGACGATCCGTACCCGCAAGTTCCTCGGCGCCATCCTGCTCCTGGTGCTGGCCACGGTCTGGGCCCTGCTCGGCATGGCCGCGGCGCAGATGCCGTGGATTGCCGAGTCCGGCTGGCGGCAGGCGATCTACTACGTCGTTGTCGGCATGGGCTGGGTGCTGCCGGCGATGCCGATCGTGAGCTGGATGCAGCGTCCCGACCGCGCCAAGTCCAATTCGTAGCGCCTCTAGTTCGCAGCGCCGCCGGTCGGCTTCACCGGCGCAAAGGCGACGCCTGACACCAGCGCACGCAACATGCGCAGCGAGCGCACACGGCCGTCCCAGGCGATCCGCGGCAGCGCGCGCAGATTGGTCCGCCCCTCCGCATCCACGATACCTGGGATCGTCGACACCGCGCTGGTAAAGCCGGCCTCCTCCGCCATGACGACATGGCTATGCCGGAACGAGGTGCGATCACCGAACGGAAAGGCAAGATGGCGGATCTCGCGCCTGAACGCCGCTTCGGCGACCGCCTTGCCCATCGTCATCTCGCGCAACGCGGCTGCGTCCTTCATGTTGGTGAGGACTGGATAGTTCACGGTCGCGCTGCCGATCGTGACGAGCGGGTCGGCTGCCAGCTTCGCCAGATCCTCCCAATCCATCGACGCCTCGCGCGAGAGCGCGGCGAGGTCGATCCGGTAGCGCGTGCAGAGGTCGGCGATCGCCGCCGACAGATCCGCCGGCGACAGCGAGCGCAGCCAGCTCTCAAGGTGCGAAAACAGCGCCTGCTTCTCGGCACGATCCGTGACGACGAAGCGTTGCTCCTTCTCCCCCATCATCAGGCTGATGCGGCTCTCGCGTGCGATCACCCGTTCGAGCCCGAGCCACCAGGCCTGTCCGACGCCGTCGGGAAAGGCGGTCGGCACGTAGACCGTGAAGGGCACGGCGTGGTGCGCCAGCACCGGATAGGCGAAGTCGATCAGGTCCTTGTTGGCGCCGTCGAAGGTAAGCGCCACGAAGCGCCGCTGCTCCGGCAGCGTCACCGCGCGCCGGCAGACTTCATCCATGCCGAGAAAATCGTATTTCCAACGCTTGAGCGCGCGAATGGCTCGGTCGAGAAACTGCGGGGTGATCTCGTGCGGGCGCAGTGGCTGAAATCCGCCGCGCCGCCGCGGCCGCACCCGCTCAAAGCGCAGGATGGCGCCGCTGCCTCGACGGCCTAGCGCGGCCCGGCCGGTGAACCAGGCCAGCTCGAGGCGCAGCCGTTCCAGCCATCTGTCGTCGGATGCCAATATCCCACCCTTCGCGCCCCTAAGGCGCCTGTTCCCGTTCCCATTGTCCTTACCCTTTGTTGACATTTCTTTGCAAAGGTCGGCCACAGGCCGATTGACGTCTATTTCTGATTTCTCGACAGGTTTCGCGGATGACCATGGCTGCGGCGATGCAAAGCCGGACGGCAGAAGCGCCAGCGCGGTCGGAAGCGAGCCGTATCGCGCATGTCGATATCGTCACCGATCTCGACGCCGCCGAGGCGATCTGGCGCGGCTTCGAGGAGCCCGGCCATCTCTTCACGCCCTATCAGCGGTTCGACCTGCTGGGCCCCTGGCAACGACTGGTCGGCGAGCGCGAGGGCGCGCGCCCCTTCGTCATGATCGGCCGCGACGCCGATCACCGGCCGCTGCTGCTTCTGCCGCTCTCGCTGCGCCAGAGCCACGGCGTGCGCACGGCCTGCTTCATGGGCGGCAAGCATACGACGTTCAACATGGGCCTGTGGAACGTTGCGTGTGCCGCACAGACCAGTACCGCCGATCTTGAGGCGCTGCTTGCGCCGCTCCGCGAGCACATCGACGTGCTTGCGCTGACGCAGCAGCCGCTGCGCTGGCACGACCAGCAGAACCCGTTTGCGCTGCTGCCGCGACAGAGCGCGATCAACGGCTGCCCGCAGCTGGTGATGGAGCCGGGCGGGCCGCCGGCATCGCGGATCAGCAACTCCTTCCGCCGCCGACTCAAGAGCAAGGAAAAGAAGCTCCAGGCACTCCCCGGCTATCGCTACCACCTTGCCACGTCGGACGCAGACATCACCCGCCTGCTCGACTGGTTCTTCCGCGTCAAGCCGGTGCGAATGGCGGAACAGAAGCTCCCGAACGTCTTCGCCGAGCCCGGCGTCGAACAGTTCGTCCGCAGCGCCTGCCTTGCGCCGCGCGGTGAAGGCCGCGTCATCGACATCCATGCGCTCGAATGCGACGAGGAGGTGATTGCGATCTTCGCCGGCGTCGCCGACGGCGGGCGCTTCTCGATGATGTTCAACACCTACACGATGTCCGAGCACGCCCGCTACAGCCCCGGCCTGATCCTGATGCGCTACATCATCGATCGCTACGGCGAGCGCGGCTACCGCTCGCTCGACCTCGGCATCGGTTCGGACGATTACAAGCGGATGTTCTGCAAGGACGACGAAGAGATCTTTGACAGTTTTGTTCCGCTGACCTCGCGCGGAAAACTCGCGGCGATGGCGATGTCATCGCTGAGCCACGGCAAGCGGCTGGTGAAGCAGAACCAGATGCTGTTTGATTTAGCGCGGCGCGTGCGGCAGGCGTTCGGGTAAAATCCATCCTCTCGCGAGATGTCATCCCTTCTCCCCTTGTGGGAGAAGGTGGCGCGAAGCGCCGGATGAGGGGTATTTATCCTCTGGCTCAAAATACAGCGGGACTCGCCGAGAGAGGCCCCTCACCCGTCTTCGCTTCGCGAAGCCACCCTCTCCCGCAAGGGGAGAGGGTAAAGAGGCCTACGCCGCCACCACGCGCGGCGCGTCCACCGCATCCGAAGCCTGCACCGGCTTGCTCAGCATCGTCACCTCGCTGAAGCCGACCGCCCTCAGCTGCTCGCACATCAGCGTCCGCGCATCCGGCGCCATCGACGCATCGGGCACCACGACGGCGCGGGCATGCGCCGTCAGCAGCTCGGCCGGAAGGTCTGAGGCACTGCCGGCGTCGATCAGCACGTGATCGTAGGCGCGCAGCAGCGCGTCGATGGCGAGCGTCACCCGCGGCGATTGCAGCAGGCTACGGTCGAAGCCGGGACGGCCGGCCATGACGAGATGCAGCCGCGACAGCTTGTCCCGGGTGATGATTTGCGCGAACGACGCCTCGCCCTGCATCAGCTCGGCAAGGCCGGAAGCCGAAGCATCGACCGACACCGCGGCGATCGTCGGCGAGGACGCGGCGAGATCGACCACAACGACGCGCGCCTCGCGTGCCAGATGCCGGGCGAGCGTCAATGTCGACAGCGTGATGGCTTCGCCGGCCGCGGTACCGAGCACCGTGATCTTCTTCGCCGCAGCGCCGGCGGCAAGCAGGCTGTCGGCGAGACGCTCGATCTCGGTGAATTCGGTGACGTCCATATCGGTCGTCATCTCCGGCTGGAGCGGCGCGGGCTCTGCCAACGCGAGATCGATGACAGGATCGATGACGGGATCGACGATCGGCTGGACTTGCACTTCTTGGCGCACCGGCGCCTGTGCCGGGAGCACCGCCGGCACCGCGCGCGGCGCGGTCTGGCGCAGCAGCTCGCCGGTGACGACGACGCCGGACGAAAGCAGCAGCGTCGCGATCGTCGCGATCAGCACGATCGGCAGCTTCTTCGGATAGGCCGGCGTGTTCGAGACGATGGCGCGCGAAATGATGCGTCCGTCCGTCGGCGCGGTGTCGATGGTTTCGCGGGTGTTGGCCTCGCGGTACTTGGCGAGGTAGGTCTCGAGCAGGTCGCGCTGCGCCTTGGCCTCACGCTCCAGCGCGCGGAGCTGGACGTCCTGACCGTTGGTCGAGGCCGCCTGCTTCTTGAGCTGCTCGAGGCTCACGGTCAGGCCATCGACCCGGCCGCTGGCGATCCGGGCGTCGCTTTCGAGCGAGCGTGAGATCTTGGCCGCTTCGTCGCGAATCTGGTTGTCGAGGTCGCCAAGCTGGGCCTTCAGCTCCTTGATCCGCGGGTGATTGCCGAGCAGCGTGGATGATTGTTCGGCGAGCTGCGCACGCAACGTCACCCGTTGCTCCGACAGCCGCCGCATCAATTCGGAGTTCACGACCTCGGATGCCTCGATCGGCTTGCCGCTCTGGAGCATTTCGCGGATCAACCGCGCCTTGGACTCCGCGTCGGCCTTCATCGAGCGTGCATTGTTGAGCTGGGTGTTGACTTCACCCATCTGCTGGTTCGACAGCGTCGTGTTGTTGGTGCCGATGAAGAGTGACGACTTGGAACGGAAGTCCTCCACCCGGGCCTCGGCGTCGGAGACTTTCTTGCGCAAGTTCTCGATCTCGCCCGCCAGCCACTGGCTGGCGTTCTTGGCCTGCTCCTGGCGCACGCCCTGCTGGAGCACGAGATAGCCGTCGGCGATCGAATTGGCGACGCGGGCGGCAAGCTCTGGATCGGCGGACTGGAATTCGACCACGATCACGCGCGACTTGTCGACGGCGTAGGCCTGGAGGCGCTCGTAATAGGCGTCGAGCACGCGTTCTTCCGGCGTCATCGAGAACGGATCGCGGCCGATACCGATCATCGCGGCCAGCGACTTCAAGGGCGAGATGCCTTGCAGCACCGGATCGAATTCGGGGCGCTCGGCGAGCTTGTTCTTCTTGATGATCTCGCGCGCGAGATCGCGCGACAGCACCAATTGCACCTGGCTGGTGACGGCCTCGGCGTCGAGCGCCTGGCGCTCCTCGGTACGGTCGCTGCTCGGGCGCAGGAACACGTTCTCGCGGCCATCGATCAGGATGCGCGATTCGGACTTGTAGCGGGGCGTAACGAGATTGACGACGGCAACGGATGCGACGAGCGCCAGCACCGTCGGCACGATGATCCAGCCGCGCCTGCGCGCCAATGCCGCGCCGAGCGCGTGCAGGTCGATGTCACCCGATTCTGCTTGCGGCTGCTTGGTGGGGACGGCTGCAGGTCTTGCCTCAACCTGGGTCTCGACCTCGGCTTCAACCTGCGCTTCGACCTTGGGTGCGGCTTCGGCCTTGGGCTTTGCAACGGCCCGCGCAATCACCGCCTTGTCCTTGCCGGCACGCCAGAACGCTAAACGCATCGAACACTCCCGCAGGGGCAACGCCACAAGCTACCTCAACCGGCGCGATTACACTCCATTAAGGTTGCCGCTGGGTTAATCGCAGCATCCGGCGAGCGTCGCGCGCGCGCTCGTCACCGTTTGTTAACCACGAGGGCCCTTAATCCGTCTCGATATTTCCTAGGAATTGTTCGGCATAAGCCGTCGAGCGCTGGTTTTCATTCATGCCCCCTTCTCCCGACCGGCCGCTCCGCATCCTGCACGCCGTGCGCGCTCCGGTCGGCGGTATCTTCCGCCACATCCTCGACGTCGCCAATGGCCAGGTCGACCACGGCCATCATGTCGGCATTCTCGCCGACAGCCTCACCGGCGGCGAGCGCGCCGACAAGGCACTTGCCGAGCTCGCGCCGCGGCTGAAGCTCGGCGTGCACCGGCTCGCGATCCGCCGTGAACCCTCGCCCGACGACGTGCTGGTGTGGCTTCGCATGCGGCGCCTGATCGCCACGCTCAAGCCCGACGTCATGCACGGCCACGGCGCCAAGGCCGGCGCCTTCATCCGCATGCGGCGGCGCTCCGACGACACCATCCGCATCTACACGCCGCATGGCGGCTCGCTGCACTATCCGCTCAACACGCTGAAGGGCGAATTCTACGCACGGCTCGAGCGAACGCTGATGGATTCGACCGACCTGTTCCTGTTCGAGAGCGCGTTTGCCCGCGACACCTATCAACGCATTGTCGGAACGCCCAACGGCGTGGTGCATTGCGTCTTCAACGGCGTCACGCCGGAGGAGTTCGAGCCTGTCGTGACCGCCGACGATGCCACCGACCTGTGCTATGTCGGCGAGTTCAGGCACATCAAGGGCGCAGACCTCTTGGTCGATGCCGTGGCGCGCCTGCACGAGAGCGGCAAGAAGGTCACGCTGACGCTCGGCGGCGATGGCGAGGAAACGGCGGCGCTGAAGGCGCAGGTCGAGAAGCTCGGCCTCACCAGCGCCATCCGCTTCATCGGTCACGTCAAGGCGCGCTACGGCTTCTCCAAGGGGCGGCTGCTTGTCGTCCCCTCGCGCGGCGATTCCATGCCCTATGTCGTGATCGAGGCCGGCGCGGCCGGCATTCCCATGATCGCGTCCAGAATCGGCGGCATCCCCGAGATCTTCGGAACCGACAGTCCGGCCCTGTTCGCGCCGAGCAATTCCGAGGCCATGGCCGAGGCGATCGCGGCCGCACTCGACGATCCCAAAACAACGGCGCAGCGCGCGGTCTCGTTGCGCGAACGCATCTCGGCGCATTTCTCGCAAGCCGCGATGGTGGACGGCGTGATCGCGGGCTATCGCGACGCATTTGCCAATCATTAACCATCCTTAAGCCCGCTTTAGAAAATCTTCCGATTTGTTCGATAATCGAAGGGCCAGGGGATGCTCGCCCGCGCGCGCAAGGCCGTGCCGCGGGCTTTGGAATGGACGTGGACGCCCGTGGAACCGCTCAACGCACGCTCGATGCTCGACGCCGCGACCAGCGCCGCGGCGAAGCCCGCTGACCAGCCCTTCGTGGAGCGCCGCCGCCGGCTGTCGCCCGCTGCGCTCGAAGTCGTCAACCAGAAGGTCGCCCGCGCCTATTCGCCGATCGTGATCGCCGGCTTCGTGCGCCTCGCCGATTTCGTGCTGCTGAGCCTCGTCGGCATCGCGCTCTATGCCGGTTACGTCGTGCCGAACTCCGGCTTCAACTGGGTCTATCCTGCGGAGGTCGTCGCCGTGGCGATCGCCGCCGTGGTCTGCTTCCAGGCCGCCGATATCTATCAGGTGCAGCTGTTCCGCGGGCAGCTGCGGCAGATGACACGGATGATCTCCTCCTGGTCGTTCGTCTTCCTGCTGTTCATCGGCATCTCCTTCTTCGCCAAATACGGCAGCGAAATCTCGCGGCTGTGGCTTGCCGCCTTCTACTTCCTCGGGCTCGCCGCGCTGATCGCCGAGCGCCTGGTGCTGCGCTCGCTGGTTCGCGGCTGGGCACGCCAGGGCCGGCTCGACCGCCGCACCATCATCGTCGGCTCCGACAGCAATGGCGAGCAGCTGGTCGAAGCGCTGAAGGCGCAAGAAGACTCCGACATCCACGTGCTCGGCGTGTTCGACGACCGCAACGACAGCCGAGCGCTCGACACCTGCGCCGGCGCGCGCAAGCTCGGCAAGGTCGACGACATCGTCGAATTCGCCCGCCGCACTCGCGTCGATCTCGTGCTGTTCGCGCTGCCGATCTCGGCGGAGACACGCATCCTGGAAATGTTGAAGAAGCTCTGGGTGCTGCCGGTCGACATCCGCCTCTCCGCGCACACCAACAAGCTGCGCTTCCGGCCCCGCTCCTATTCCTATCTCGGCGAGGTCCCGACGCTCGACGTGTTCGAGGCGCCGATCACGGACTGGGATCTGGTGATGAAATGGCTGTTCGACCGCGTCGTCGGCAGCCTCGCCCTGCTCGCCGCCCTGCCGGTGATGGGCCTCGTCGCGCTCGCAGTGAGGCTCGACAGCCCCGGCCCGGTGCTGTTCCGCCAGAAGCGATTCGGCTTCAACAACGAACGCATCGACGTCTACAAATTCCGCTCGATGTACCATCATCAGGCCGATCCCACGGCCTCGAAGGTCGTGACCAAGAACGATCCGCGCGTCACCCGCGTCGGCCGCTTCATCCGCAAGACCAGCCTCGACGAGCTGCCGCAGCTCTTCAACGTGGTTTTTGCCGGCAATCTCTCGCTGGTCGGTCCGCGTCCGCATGCGGTGCAAGGCAAGCTGCAAAGCCGGCTGTTCGACGAAGCCGTCGACGGCTATTTCGCGCGCCACCGCGTCAAGCCGGGCATCACCGGCTGGGCCCAGATCAACGGCTGGCGCGGCGAGATCGACAACGAAGAGAAGATCCAGAAGCGCGTCGAGTTCGACCTCTATTACATCGAGAACTGGTCGGTGCTGTTCGACCTCTACATTCTCCTGAAGACGCCGATCTCGCTGCTGACCAAGAACGAGAATGCGTATTGAGTTTGAGTTTCTGTCATGCCCCGGCTTGACCGGGGCATCCAGTACGCCGCGGCAGTCGTTTCTCGCAATGCTCGCTGCGGAGTACTGGATCGCCCGGTCAAGCCGGGCGATGACAGCGGAAGTTGTGACGACGAGTTTTGCGTGAGCGTATGAGCGTGTGATGGCGTATGCGGCGACAGCCGGTGGAATGAACGTGGCCGCACCGGCTGCGCCCGGCGTGCTGGCGCTGCAGCGCGCGCTGGTGTGGCTGGTCGGCGCCTCCGGCGCGGTCGTCTTCATCGAGCCGAGCCCCTACGAGATCGTGACGCTGCTCGCGGCCGTGACGTTCTTCGCCACCGGCCTGCGCTTGCGGCTCGCCCTGATGCCGCTGGTCGCCCTGCTGGTCCTGCTCAATGTCGGCTACACGATCAGCGCGATCCCGCTGTTCGACAAGTCCGAGGTGGTGAGCTGGATCGCGACCTCCTGGTACATGGCGGTGACCGTGGTGTTCTTCGCCATGGTCATGTCCGAGGATACACTGGCCCGGCTCGACATGCTCCGCCGCGGCCTCGTGGTCGGCGCGATGGTCGCCTCGGTGCTGGCGGTCGCCGGCTATTTCCACCTGGTTCCCGGCGGCAACGACCTCCTTACGCTCTACGGGCGCGCGCGCGGCACGTTCAAGGACCCGAACGTGCTTGGCGCCTTCCTGATCCTGCCGGCGCTGTTCGCGCTTCAGAGTGTGGTTTCGGACAAGCTCGGCAAGGCGTTCCGCAACGTCTTCGCCTTCGGCATCATGTCGCTGGCAATCCTGCTCGCCTTCTCGCGCGCCGCCTGGGGCGGGCTGGTGCTGACCTCGGCCTTCATGCTGGCGCTGATGGTGCTGACCAGCCGCACCAACGCGCAGCGCTCGCGCATCATCATCATGGCGATCGTCGCCGCGGTGCTGGGGCTCGCGCTGATCGCGGTGCTGCTGTCGTTCGATTCCACCGCCGAGATGTTCAAGCAGCGCGCGAGCTTCGACCAGAGCTACGACGAAGGCCGCTTCGGCCGCTTCGGCCGGCACATCCTGGGAGCGGAGATGGCGCTCGACCTGCCGTTCGGCATCGGTCCCTTGCAATTCCATCGGTTCTTCCCCGAGGACACCCACAACTCCTACCTCAATGCCTTCATGTCCGGCGGTTGGCTGGCAGGCGTGTGCTATCCCGCGCTGGTCTTCACCACCGTCATCATGGGCTTCCGGCACGTCTTCGTCCGCGTGCCCTGGCAGCGCGCTTATCTCGCCGTGTTCACCGCGTTCGTCGGCACCGTCGGCGAAAGCTTCGTGATCGACACCGACCACTGGCGCCACTTCTGGATGATGCTGGGCGTGATGTGGGGCATGATCGCGGCCGCACAGATCTACAAGATCAGGGCTGGCGAGGACGCGTCTTCAGCTTGAGAGCGGGACGCTTCTCCGGCGGCGTGTCGAGCAGCCCCTTCAGTGCTTCCGTCGCCGCGAGCACGCCCTTGTAGCCCTCATTCGCGAAACGCAGCAGCAGCCGCAGTTCCTCGTCGGAATAACCAACGAAGACCTTCTCCATCGCCTGCTGCATCGGCACGTAAAACTGGCCGATCCTCATGGCCGCCTCCGGCACGACCGCGATGAAAACCTTGCGGCGGTCTTTCTCGTCGCGTTCGCGGCGGACCAAGCCGGCCTTTTCGAGCCGGTCGACCACGCCGGTAATGGCGCCCGTCGTGAGGCCCGTGACCTCGGCGAGCCTCCCTGCGGTGACGCGGCCTTCGAGATACAGGATGTCCATGCATTCGAGGTCGGAATTGGCAATTCCGGCAACGTTCGCAACGGTCTGGCCATAGAGCACGCCCTGCGCGGACGACCGGCGCATCGCTTCCTCGAGCTCCTGCAACAGCGCCGTACGCGCCTTCGTCCTTGACAAGGTTGGCCCCATCTCTTAGGCGATATATATCTTAGTCGCTAAGAGATTTAGCGACCGTAATTTCTCCTAGCACCACGGAAACGTCGGGAGCAAGCCATGTCCTATCGTCCCCGCAAGGCGCTGATCATCGGCGCCGGCATTGCCGGACCCGTGGCCGCGATCCTGCTGCGCCGCGCCGGCATCGAGTGCGCCATCTACGAGGCCTGGCCCTACTCCAAGGGCATCGGCGGCGGGCTTCAGATCGCGCCGAACGGCATGCATGTGATGGACGAGATCGGGCTGGCGAATGAGTTGATCAGCTGCGGCTCGGTTGCGGAATCCTTCGACTTCTATTCGCAAGGCGGCGAGCGGCTCGGCTCGATCAACCGCGACATGGCGCGGCGCTTCGGCCAGCCGGCGGTCAACATTTCTCGCGCCACGCTGAACGAGATCCTGATCGACAAGGCCTGGTGCGCCAGCGTCTCGCTCTATTTCGACAAGCGCCTGATCAAGGTCGAGGACCGCGGCGACCAGCCGATCATCGCCTATTTCGCCGATGGCACCACCGCCGAGGGCGACTTTTTGATCGGCGCCGACGGCGTGCATTCTGTGGCACGCCGCCAAGTGGTGCCGGACGGACCGCAGCCGTTCGACACGGGCCTGATCGGCTTCGGTGGCTTCGTCCCGCACACCGTGCTCGACGGCAGATCGATCGGCCGGCACGTCGAGACCACGTTCGGCCAGAGCGGCTTCTTCGGCTACGGCTATTGCAGCCCGAATCCGAACGATGGTGTGATGTGGTGGAGCACGCAGCCGGCGCACGGCATGGACGCGGCGATGTTTCGCGCGCTCGATCCGGCGACGCTGAAGCAGCATCTGCGCGGCTTCCACCGCGGCTGGCACGATCCGATCCCCGCCATCATCGACGCGGCCGAGAACATCGTGGTCACCGACACGCTCGACGTGGCGACATTGCCGACCTGGTCGCGCAAGCGCTCGCTGCTGATCGGTGATGCCGCGCATGCGACCAGCCCCCATGCCGGCCAGGGCGCCTCGCTCGCGCTGGAAGATGCGATGCGGCTTGCCCGTCTGATGCAGGAGCGCCAGGAGCTCGGCGCCACTTTCCAGGCCTTCGAGGCCGAGCGTCGCCCGCGCACCGAGAAGATCGTCGCGATGGCCCGCCGCAACGGCAACAGCAAGCGCGAATTCAGCGCCACCGGCGCGTGGATGCGCAATCAGATGCTGAAATGGCTGTTGCCGCTCGGCGCCAAGAGCATGGACTTCATGTACGCGTATGACGCGCGGGCGGTGTAGCGGCGCGGTGCCGTAGGGTGGGTTAGCCGAAGGCGTAACCCACCACGCGTCCTCACATGCGGGACGAAGTCGTGGGTTACGCCGAGCGGATGCGCTTTGCGCGTCCGCTCGGCTAACCCACCCTACGATACCAAGCTAGCTTTCCACTTCAAACGTCAGCCCCGCATTGTCCCGCAGCCGCTTGATCAGCTTGTGCTGCATCGCTGCGCCCGGCGTCCAGAAGCCTGCCGGAACGTCCGTGGTATCGCGCAGCATGCAGATCGCGCATTCGGAGATCATCTTCGAGGTCGAGCCGTAGCCGGGATCGCGGTCGCCGGTGACGCCGGCGCGGACCATGCGGCCATCGGGTGCGATCGCGACATAGAGCAGATCGAAGCGGCCGTTCTCCTGCTCTTCCTTCGACGGCCCCTCGCCCGGCTTCGGCGCGTTCGGGCCGGTCTTCTCGGCGTTGGCGGCCATCACGCGCTTGGCGTTGGCCTCACCCTTCTCGCCAGGACCGGTCAGGACCATCTCGTCGTAGACGAACTCCTGACCATAGGGAAAGCCCATCAGCATGTTGGAGCGATGGACGTTGCGCGTGTTGATCAGCGCCATCATGAACGGCGCGGCCCAGGATTGCAGATCGTCCTCGAGGATCGCCCTGTTGCCCTTCGGCTGCTTCGGGCCAGTGAATCCCGGCGTCAGCGCAAAATGATCGTTGAGAATGGCGACGAGGCTGAGGTCCTTGGCGACCGCATCGAAGGTCGCTTTTGCACTTGCCGCGGTGCCGCCTGACAGCGTGCCGCGCATGTCGCGCACGCGGCCCTTCACGCGCGGCGCCGGCGCGCCGAACACCCGCTTGGCCTCTTCCTGCACGAAGAAGGTCCCAAGCTCGAACGGCACGGAATCATAGCCGCAGGAAAACACGATGCGCGCGCCGCTCTCTTTGGCAGCCACCTCGTACTTGTCGATCATCTGCCGCATCCAGATCGGCTCACCGCAGAGATCGAAATAGTCCGTGCCGGTGGCGACGCAGGCAGCTAACAATTCCTCGCCGTAGAACTGATACGGACCGACCGTCGTGATCACCGACATGGTCTGCTCCGCCATCGCCTTCAGCGACGCCGCGTCCGACGCATCCGCAACGATCAGCGGCGTATTCCCGGGCGCGCCGATCGCATCGCGCACCGATTTCAGCTTGCCGAGGCTGCGGCCTGCCATCGCCCATTTGAGCGAATTGTCGGTCTTGTAGTGCCTCGTCAGATACTCGGCGACGAGCTGGCCGGTGAAACCGGTCGCACCGTAGATGACGATGTCGAATTTCGCAGAGCTCATGATCGGCCTTTATTTCTTTGCGTAACTCACGCCCATGCCGGCACGGACGTCACTTTGAATGCCATAGGGCGGGATCGGATAGCGCAGGCCGTTCTTGGCCAGCGCCTTCATGCCCAGAACCGCTTTGGCGAGATACGACGGCTTCAAGGCCATCAGCATCTCCTCGTCCGGCACGCCGCCATAGCGCCGTTCGGCATAGCATGGCAAGGACAGGCTGGGCTCCCCGGTCTTGAGCGCCCGGCCCCAGGAATCCGCGCAGGCGGTTTCGCCGACCACGCCCCATTCGAACTTCTTGTACCCGGTATATTGCAGCCCGTTGATCAGGATGATCATTTGCCCGGGCGTCGCATAGACGAGGCAGATGTCGGGCGGATCGAGCCGGCCGCTGGCGAGCGGACTGACGGCGAGCGCCTGATATTGTCCGAACGGAACCACGTCCAGCGCCTCCTGGCGCTTGCGCGCGTCCTCGGCCGTGCCGTGCCAGACCCCGACATAATTTTCGCCGGCGAGCCATGTCTCGTCCTGCGGCGCAAGCCCGATCACCGCGCGGCATTGCGCGCCGACAAGATCATCAGCGGTGATGCCGACGGTCCAGCCCAGCCGTGCGGCCATCGAGACGATCTGGTCGGTGGTGTGAATCGCGTTCGGCCGCCGGATCTTCGGGATCGCCTCCATCTCCGCCGCTTGCGCGAACAGCTTCATGCCGATCACTGTCGTCTTCAGCCGCAGCAGGCCGTTGAGATCGGCGACGAGGCCGGCGAGATCGATGCTGTCTGCATTCTGCTGTTGCATGGCTTCCTCCGGACCGGCCGATCGCGCGCCGCGTGTTCTTGTTTTGCGGTCCTCGTTCTAGTCCTTGGTGGGCCCCGGAAGCAACTCGCCGGTCCGGCCCATCAGACGGTAAGCCACGAGGCCGATCCATTCGCGTACGGCGACTTCGGTTCGGCCCAGCCCGTCCGCACCCATGTTGGTGAAGGACAAAAGATCGTCACGTCCGCCCATCCGCCAGTCCACGGGATAGGCCTCGACGTCAAATCCGGCCTTGCGGAAGATTCCCATCGAGCGCGGCATGTGGAAGGCCGAGGTCACCAGCAGCCAGCGCTCGCCCGGCTTCGGCGTCACCAGCTCTTTCGTGAAGATCGCATTCTCCCAGGTGTTGCGGGAATTGCGTTCGAGGATCAGGCGGTCCTTCGGTATGCCGAGATTCTCCAGGATCGGCGCGGAATAGTCGGCCTCCTTCGCCTCGGTTGCAACCAGGTTCGCGGTTCCGCCGGTAAACACGACGCGTGCATTCGGATAGCGGCGTGCGAGCTCGGCCGGCGCAAACAGACGATCGGCTGCGTGCGCGACCACCGGCGTGCGATGGGCCGCCGACAGATCGGTGTCGACCGAGCCGCCGAGCACAATGATGCCGTCGGGCGCGCCGCGCGAGGCGTCCCACGCGGGAAAGCGCGCTTCAAGCGGATAGATCAGGAGATTGCCGAGCGGCGAGAACGCCGCCAGCGCCAGCAGCACCAGCGTGGTCACGGCAAGCTTGCGGCCGAGCCCGGCAAAGCGTGTCGCCATCAGCACCAGCGACAGGATACCGAGCTCGACCAGAAGGTTGATCGGCAGCAGCGCGGTGCCGAGGGTCTTGGACAGAACGAAAAACAGGGGAGCCTCGCTGGAATGAGCTTGCCAGTCGGCGCAGGGCTTGACCTGCCCGGCGATCCTCGGAAATCTTCTTGAAAGAGGATCGATCGCCGGGTCAAGCCCGGCCTGATGAAAGCGACCGGACGCGGCAAATGACCCATCACCACCTGCATTCCAGCCCCAAAACCTGCCATTGGGGCTTCTTCGAAGCCGCGCTCAAGCCCGTCCTCACCATCGCGAGCGGCGATGAGGTAACGGTCGACACCATCAGCGGCGGCCCCGACATGCTGCCCGACCGCGACAAGTTTCATATACCGCCCGAGATGCATGAGGTTCATGCCAACAACGAGCGCATGCTGCCCGGTCACATCCTCACCGGCCCGATCGCGGTCGAAGGCGCCGAGCCCGGCGACGTGCTCGCGGTCGATATCCTCGACGTTCAGCTCCGGCAGGATTGGGGCTGGAACATGATCAAGCCGTTGTCCGGCACCCTGCCCGACGATTTCCACGAGACGCGCATCCTCAACATCCCGCTCGACCGTACCAGGATGGTCGGCCGCATGCCGTGGGGCCTCGACCTGCCTCTCAAACCGTTCTTCGGCGTGATGGGCGTTTCACCGCCACCGAGCTGGGGCCGCATCTCCTCGCTGATCCCGCGCGCCATGGGCGGCAATCTCGACAACAAGGAGTTGGGTGCCGGCGCGACGCTCTATTTGCCGGTGTTCGTGCCGGGCGCGATGTTCTCCTGCGGCGACGGCCATGGCGTGCAAGGCGACGGCGAAGTCTGCGTCACCGCGATCGAGACTGCGCTCCAGGGCCGCTTCCGCCTGACGCTGCGCAAGGACCTCCGGTTCGACTATCCCCGCGCCGAGACGGCGACCCACTACATGACCATGGCGATGGACCCCGACCTCGACCAATGCGTGGTGCGCGCGCTGCGCGACATGATCGCACTGCTCGGCGAGAAGCGAAACCTGTCGCGCGAGGACGCCTACACGCTGTGCAGCCTGGCGGCAGATCTGCGGGTGACCCAGACCGTCAATGGCGCCAAGGGCATCCATTGCATGATCGACAAGGCGCTCGTGCACGGCTGAGACCGGCCCACCCTTCCCCGACCTGTTGACGCCACGCCGCCGCCGGTCTTCCGCGCGGCGATCCGAGTCGTGTCTAATTTCCTGTGCGATTCCAACGCGCTGAGCGTCAAGCTCAGACTGCATTTGACTCCCGCCCCCGAACCTAAATAGAGTCTTAATCGTTACTTTTATGTACCTGAGTAAGAGGCTAGCGTTCAGGCCATGGCCACCGAAAAAGCCGAGACTGACCGTATTCCCGTAACCTTGGCGCTCTCGACCATCACCTACCTGGAGAAGTTGGTGAGACAGGGCACCCACGGCACCAGCGTTCCCGGCGTCGCGCGTACCTTGATCGAGGAAGGCATCCGTCTCGCCATCAAGGACGGACTTTTGTCGATCCGCGACAATGGCAGGACGTGAGCGTGCGCCGAACGTGAAGCGGACGGATTTCGAGAAGCGGATGGCCACATCTGCAACCTGGGACCGTTACACATGCCTGTTCTCTCCCCGACCTGGACCGACGAACGCATCGAACTTCTGAAGCGGCACTTCGAGGCCGGCCTCTCCTGCCGCGAGATCGCCGCCGACATCGGCGTCAGCCGCAACGCCGTGATCGGCAAGCTGTCTCGCCTCAATCTGACGCGTGGCACGACGAATGACGACCGCAAGGTTCACGAGCGAGGCCTGGCGCGGGCATCGAGGGCCGTGCCACGGCTGCAATATGAGATGCTCGCCACGATCTATGGCGAGACCGACGCCCCCGTGGTGACAGGTCCCATCGACGACGCCAATCGCTGCTCGCTGCTGGAGCTTGCCGAGAACCGCTGCCGCTGGCCGATCTCGACGCCGGGCGCCGAGGATTTCTGCTTCTGCGGCAACTCCGCGCCCGACGGCCAGCCCTATTGCGCCGGCCACAGCCGCCTCGCCTACCGGCCGAACGCGCGTGCCCGCGTCATGCGCGGTTGAATCCCTCCCAAACGAAAAACCTCCGGCGGGGCATCACCGGAGGTTTCTGGAGGCTTAGCATGAAGCTAAGAGCCGCAACTTTCGTATCTGGCTTGGAACTATATAGCTTAGTAACTCATGTAAGTAAATTAATTTGAGGACGGTTGAATCGCATGGCTCGTCTTCGTCCGCTGCAACGGGCCATTTGGATTTCCGAAAGTCCGCGCAAAAAAAGCCCCGGCGGTCTCCCGCCGGGGCTGTGTCGCATCGAAGAACCCGAAAGCTTACCAGTTGCGCTGGGCGCGCAGCAGCAGGCTGTAGGTGTCCTGGTCCTTCAGCTCGTAGGTCGCCGCCGGCTTGGCGACGCCCGTCAGCGCTGCGGTCGTGATCGCACCCGAATACTTCTGATCGAGGTGGCTGTAGGTGAAGTCAGCCGAGAAGGTCAGGTTCTTCACCGGCGTCCAGCGGGTGATGACACCGACCTGGCCGATGTTGAAGTCCGGGTTGCAGGTGCCGGTCAGGGTGGCGAACGCGGCGCTGCCGCAGATCAGGCCCTTCGCGGTGCCGTTGTAGTTGACCGCAGCCCACGCGCCGTAGAGCGCCGTGTTCCAGTACGGGCTCCAGTTGTGGGTGAAGGCACCCCGGAAGCCGTAGGTCTTGGTCAGCTCGAGGCCGCCGCCAGGCGCGAACACCGCGTCAGACACGCCGGCGAAGCCGATGCTCTGATAAGCGGCGTTCGAGCTGCCGAACATCGAGTAGCTGGTCGCAGCCAGCTCCTGGAAGTTGTAGCGGCTCGCGCCTTCGGTGTAGACGCCCGAGATGTTGATCACGTCGCCTGCGCCGGTCGGGATGTTCTTGATGCCCAACGCGAGCTGAACGGCCCAGCCCCACTTGTCTTCCGGATGACCGGTGGCTTCGTTGGCGCCGTAATAGGCGACATGGTTGTCGTGCGCGGCGACTGACGCCTGGAAAAGGCCCCAGGCCTGATCGACGCGAACCATCGCGACGAGGTCCGGCGAGCGGCTGCCGCCGATGGCGTTGGAGCCGTACGCACCGCCGAGCACGCCCGTGGTCGACATGCCCGCCGTGTTCCAGAGGCTGGTCTGGAAGACCTGCGTCTGGTCCTGGGCCGAGAACGCAGCCGTGATGCCCTGGCCGAAATCGGCCGTATAGGTGAACTGCGCCACGCCGTTGGTGCTGCCGCTGCCGCCGACGAGCTGGTCGAAGTTGTTGCCGGGATAGTTGATCCAGGGCGCGTCGAACTGCGACACGGCCTTACCCATGGTGAAGCCGGCGAACTGGATGAAGGCGTAATACACGCCGAGCGCACCGCCCGAGGTGTTGCCGTCGGTGCCGTTGATGCTGCCGCCGCTCGAGCCGGTGAGTCCGGTGCCGGCCGCGTTGAGGCCGATCGTGCCGCTGTACTGGGTCGCGCCCGTGGCCGAACCCGTTCCGCCATAGTTGCCGGTCGTCCAGGTGAAGACCGCGTCGAAATAGGTGCGGACGACGCCGTATTCGGTCGCGGTGCGCGTGTCGATGTTGAGATCTTCACGAGCGCGCATCGAGTAGTAGTTGGTCAGGCGGTTGTTAGCCGCGAACACGCCGTTGTACTGGGCGCTGTAGTTACCGCCGGCATTGAGCGCCACTTCGGCGCGCACATAGCCGCCCAGCTTGATGCAGGTGTCGGTGCCGGGGATGTAGTAGTAGCCCGCGCCGTACAGCGAGCAGATCTTGACGTACTCGACTGCCTTGGCCTTGACCGGAAGATCGGCCGCCTGGGCTCCACCGACGGCGATCAGACCCGCCGCAGTGCCGAGCAAAAGGCTCTTCACCACTTTCATTTAAAACCTCCAAGTTGCTCATTTTACGGAGACCGGACCGTGAGGCCCCCCAAGATCCCCGTCTCTCAAATCCGCTCGGCCGCTTTCGGACACCCCCGCTTTTCGACGCGAGGAACGTGAGCGAACCACCTGCAACGGGACGATCGAGTACCCCCCACCGTCGGGGAACAATATGCAGCGCGTCGTTCGCTAATCAAAATAGTTTATTAGATCAGCTTTATGGTTTCGTTCGACCTGTGCCCCACGCGCCACACCGTATGTCCCCGGCCCAATCGCTGAGCAAATCATCTTTGTAATTTTAATGACGAGATTACCCTGCTCTGCACTTGCGTCAGAGCAGGCTTGCGTGGACTATGGCCCTCCACGAACACTGGCCTGAACTATCGTTCACTGGAGTGACGCTGTGTCCGCGACGAGAAAAGAAGGAGCGCGAATGCGCTCGATCGGCAACCTGGATATCATCAGGCGCTTCACCTGGGAGATATCGTCGATCAACATGCATCTGGAGGAATTGCGTCAGTTCTGGGCGAAGACGCTCGGCATCAGCGGACCGCAATGGCTGATCCTGATGGCCATCTCCGACCTCGACAAGGACGACGGCATCCCCGTCAACGTCGTCTCCAAGCTCCTCAACGTGGATCCGTCCTTCATCACCACGCAGTCCAAGCTGCTCGAGAAGAAGGGCCTGTTGCGCCGTCGCCCCTCGCCGACCGACGCCCGCGTGGTGCGATTGTCGCTGGCCGAGAAGACGCAGAAGCACATCGCAAGCCTCAACGAGCAGTACAAGACGATCCGCGAATTCGTCTTCCAGGAGTTCGACGAGAACGAGCTGACCGAATTCACCACCAAGCTCGCGACGCTGAAGAATCGCCTCGAGAAGGCCTGCGTCCGGATCTCGCTCGACTTCTAGGGCATGATCCGGACCCGAAGGGCCCCGTTAGCGCAAAGTGCGTAGCGGTTTTCCCTCACGACAAACGCGACACGCGTTTGCGCGGAGATCATGGCCACACAATAAAGCGGCGCTCAGATCCGCCGGACGGCGGGGCCTAGCCGCGATTCGAGCCAGTCGAAGATGTATTCATTGGCAAGGCTCGGATTGTCCGCATGGGCCTGAGCCGCGCCGGTCTCGGCCGCCGTGAACACCTTCAACATGACATTCGAGCTGCCGAGCCGGGAGTTCTGGACGATCTGACGCGCCCGGTCGGCCTTGAGCCAGCCGTCCTCGCCGAGCGTGATCAGCACCGGACAGTCGGCGCTGGAGGCCATCAGGGGCGCATGCGGCACCGGCACGATGCTGAGGTCGCTCATCGCGAATCGGCTGGCAAAGAAGGCCCGCTCGTGCAGGTCCCACAGGCCGCCGTCGCAGACAGCGGCGGCAAGCCGCGGCTCCTGCAACACCGCGCGCGCGACGAAGGAAGAGCCCCAGCCGTCGGCGATGATCCCGACGCGCGCGAAATCGACATCACTGCGCGTCTCCAGATAGTCCATGACACTGGGAATCGCGCTCTCGAGATCGCTCCGCCGCAGCAGCGCATCGATAAAATCGTCGCGCTGGTCGCCGAACAGATCAAGCGCCAGCATCGAGAAGCCACGCTCGCGCGCATGCGGCACGAGCTTGAACAGAAACTCCTCCTTGCGGTGGCCGGGCTCGCCGATGCAGATCACGGTCGGCGCCTGGCCGCTTCCCGACGGCGCTGGGAGGAAGTAGCCCTGCAACGCGTGCCCGTCGAGCCAGGGGATCGTCACGACCTCGCCCGCCGGGCTGCGCGCCGAAAGGTAGCGGCGAGCGCAATCCTGCATCGCCAGCACTGCAACCCAGCGGCGCTCGTCGTCCGGCTCGAGCGGCATCGCCGCCGCACTATAATAGTTCATGGCGCGGAGCCAGTTGCGCTGGGCGCTCGCCATGTGACCTTCCGCGAAGGCGGCCTCGGCGCGCTGCCGATTGGCCTGCGCCAGCCGCTTCCACTCACGATGCCAAGACTGATCGTCGCCGCGCTTCAGCTGCCGCGCAATCATCAGGCATTCGGCAATCGTGGCCCCGCCCTCCTGCGCCGCGATGAGCAGCCGCGTGAATTCAGCGGAGATGTCCTCTCGTTCCGGGCAAAGAATCAAGTCGTCAGAGAGGCATGCGGGTATCATCGGGAGCTACGCTCTATCATCGCGTTACCCCTGATTGACTAAACTATTTCAGTTCCCCAACCAAGCAGCCGCGCGCCGAATGAGAGCCGTTCGAGATCACCATCGCTTGAACGAACGTCACGTCATGCGTGACATTCCATTTTGTCATGAGATGGCGAACGCGCGCGGCAGACGGTCGGTGAAATGACCGGCGCGGCTCTTGACATGATGACTATCATACCTACATGCGCGCGCGTTCGACGAGGCTCGGCCCGGCGGTCTCAACCGAGTCGCCAGCCGACCTCCTGCGTAAAACTTTCGTAGAAGGCGCGGTCATAGGCCTGCTCGGGCGTCGCGCGCACGCGTGCGTCGAGGCGCTCAGCGTCCGCGCCGACGAGGATGCGCCAGCGCTCCGCCTTGACGCCGTCGAGGATGATCTTCGCGGCCTCTGCCGCGCTCGTCGGCGCATCCTCGAGGAAACTGCGGGCGCGCTCGGCGAACGCCGCCTGGATGTCCTCGTCCGACATTTTGTCAGCATCTGGCACGCCGGCCGCGACCATGCGCTTGCGGGTCAGCGCGACCTCGTCGGCGTTGAGCCGCTCCGATCCGTCGGCGCTCTGCACCTTGCGCGAATTGGAGACGATCGAGGTGCCGATGTGACCGGGCATCACCACCGAGCATTTGACGTGCGGCGCGTGCAGGCGCAGGTCGTTGATCAGCGCTTCGGTAAATCCCTTCACCGCGAACTTCGCCGAGCTGTAGGCGGTGTGGGCCTGGCCCATGCCGATCGAGGCCCAGAAGCCGTTGACGCTCGCGGTGTTGACGATGTGGGCCTCGTCGGCGGCGACCAGCATCGGCAGGAAGGTGCGCACGCCGAGATAGACGCCGCCCCAGCAGATGTTGAAGGTGCGCTCCCACTGCTCGCGCGTGTTGGTGAACAGGCTGCCGCCGCCGCCGATGCCGGCATTGTTGAACAGCAGATGGATCTTGTCGGTCTTCTGCTGCTCGGCGAGCTCGTCGCGAAAACGCTTCAGATGATCCTCGATCGCGACGTCGGCGACGTGCGTCGTGACGCGCAGGCCCTGCGGCAGCTTCTCGGCCTCGCAGAGCCGCTTGGTCTCGGCCATCGCGGCCTCCGAGACGTCGCACATCGCGACATTGCAGCCCTCGGCCACGAGCTGCCGTGCGAGCTCGCGCCCCATTCCCGTGCCGCCGCCGGTGATGACCGCGATCTTTCCAGCAAAATCCTTCATGGGACTTTCGGCCCCTCCCTGTCGGTATGTTTCTTCGTTAGCGCACCGCTCGCCGGGCGCGCGCGAAATGTAGCAGTGCCGCATCCGCAGGTAAAAGCAGCGCGCCATCCTGTTCGACATCGCTTATTTCGGCGGATGGACTATTCCGCCGCTTCGATGCGCGGCCGCCCCTTAGAGCGCCGGGCCCGCCACCGGGCAAAACTGCCCGGTTCCCGTATTTGTCCGGCTTCGGTTTATGGGCAATTTTTTTACAATCCGAATCGTCAAATGGACGCCGGACGCTGGGGCGAGTCGGCCAGGCCAGCGTGTTGTTTGCGTGTCACAGGCTCTGGCACTCCGCTTGCATCCTCTTCGTGGTCTGAAACTACCGATGAGGTGACAGGAATGTTCGTGACCATCGTTGCCGTGCTCTGCCGGCTAAGCGCAGCAAGCTCAGGCAGTTGCGTCGAGGAAATCGTGACCGACAGCAACATGACGCCCGAGATTTCGATGATGCAGTGCGCGGTCGGCGCACAGGCACCGCTGGCGAAATGGATGGGCGAGCATCCGATCTATCACGCCAATTGGCGCCTGGATCGATACAAATGCGTGCCCGGCCATTACGAGATCAAGGGCCACGCCTAAGGCCCCGCAAAACTGCTGATCCGAAGACGACGGATCGAGGAAACGCCCCGGGGGCCGCCTCCGATGGGCCGCGCCGCGCCAGTCCGATGAGACGGCGCGTCCTGTGACAACGATCATACGCCTCTCCAATCACGCCACCGCGCGCATGATGAGCGCACGCGCCTGCCGCCCCTCCGGCGTCGGCATCAGCGCATAATTGTGCGGCAGGTCACGCAAGAGATGCAGCTCCACCGGCACGCCCACTGCCCTCGCCCGCGCCGCGAGATCGACGCTATCAGGGTACAGAAGATCGCGCGTCCCTGCGAAGATCGTCATCGGCGCGAGGAAACGGAAAGCGCCGTTGAGCGGGCTGACGAAGGGATGACCGACATCGAGCTCGCCGGCATAGAGCCGTCCGGCCTCGACGATGCCCGGAATATTCTGGATTGGATCGCGCGTTGCGATCTCGACCTGCTCCGGACGACTGACCGACGCATCGGCCGCGGGCGAGATCAGCACCAGCCGCGCCGGCTGCCGATGGCCGCGATCACGCAGCCACTGACAGGCGGCGAGCGCAAGCCCTGCGCCTGCGGAATTGCCCACCACCGTGACCTTTGCGGCGCCAGCGTCTTCAAGCAACATTTGCAGCAGCTCGGCCGTCTTCGGCACGACATCCCTGGCGGTCGCGCGCGGCGCCAGCGGATAGATCGGCACGACGCACGAGACGCGCGCCTTGCGCGTCATCTCGCCGATGAAGCGCCAATGCGCCGGCACGATCTCGTTGATGTAGCCGCCGCCATGCAGGAACATGACGTAGTTGCAGCCCTCATGGCCCGACGACGGCGCGGTGTAATACACGGGCCAGCCGCCCATCCTGGTCAGGATCGCCTCGACGCCGCGACCGAGCCCGGTCGGCTCGAACGAGGCCGGCTGCAAGGCAAGCTTCTGCACATGCGCCTGCACCGCCTCGGCGGAGGCGAGTTGCTGCTTATAGGGAAGCTGTCGCAGCAGCAGGTTGAAGACGCGGCTTTGCAGGCTTGGTGCGGGATCGCGGCTCCGCGGTCCGCAGACATCAGGACAAAACTGCAGGGCCGACACAAGCCTTGCGACGCTCATGGTCAGTTCTCCACCTGGCTCGGATCATATGGCGACGAGAAGGCTTGCCGAAAGGCCGCCATAGGCGGATATAATGCGAGCATTCGCTCGCTTTTCCTACTCGCATTTCGGACCGCAACGCCCATGGTGCGCACGCCACCGACAAAGCCCCGGAAAAATGCCTTGCAGGCGCGATCCCGCGCCACCGTCGACGCGCTGGTCGAGGCGACTGCTCGCATTCTGGTCCGCGACGGTTTCGAGAAGGCCAGCACCAACCGCATCGCCGATGTGGCCGGCGTCAGCGTCGGCTCGCTCTACCAATATTTCCCGAGCAAGGAGGCCCTCATCGCCGCCGTGATCGAGCGTCACAACGAGGAGATCATGGGCATCGTCCGCGCCGCCCTCACCGAAGCCGCGGACCTCCCGATCGACAAGGCCGTGCGAAAACTCGTCACCGTCGCGATCGAAGCCCACCGCATCAACCCGAAGCTTCACCGCGTCCTCGCCGAGCAGATCCCGCGCACCGGCCAGCTCAAAGACGTCGAAGCCTTCAACCGCGAGGTCCACACGTTAGTGCGCACCTATCTCGAAAGCCGCCGCAAGGAGATGCGCAAGATCGACCTCGACGTCGCAACCTTCATCTGCGTGAGCGCGATCGAGGCCGTCGCGCACAACACGGTGCTGGACCATGCCGAGATGCTGTCGGAGAAGATGGTGAAGGTGCTGGTGGAAGAGACGACGCGGATGGTGGTGGGGTATTTGAGGTAAGGCGAGCATCAATCCCGAGCACGCGTGCTTCTAGGGAAGCCGGCGCTCTCTAAGATTGCGAATCTGCCGTCCGATCGCGATCGCCCTCTCCTGCGCCCCCAGTTGGTCGTATTGAGCGACTTCATGCCTGACGAGATCTTCCGTCGTCGCCCCTTGAACGATGCGTTCTCTATTCTTCTGGCTGCAGAAATAGGCGACGAGCCCGGCAATCTTCTGCTGCTCGTCTGAAGTTTGATTGGACAATCGCTCCAAGCTCTCGCGCCACAGACAATCCTCGCGCGCGATCTCATCGCGAAGAACCTGCATGAGCCGATCAGTTTCTTGGTCTTTCGGCTGATCGCCGGCCAACGTAGGCGAGGCGGTCAGGGCGAACATACAGAACAGAACGATCCGATACATTCCCCGATCCCACAGGCTGGCATGATGACATCATGCCCCTGTTTTTGCCCGACGCGTCAAACTGATTCGGAAAAACATCACTCCGCCAACGATTTCGCTACTGTGCATGGGGTTGTTTTCGACATTTTAGCTTACCAGCCGCCGACGCCCCACCCGCCAACGACGGGCGCGCATGCGTCACGGGCAGGAGCAGGAGCTCCACGCCGACGTCAATCCACCCAACAGCTGACTTGAGGTAAATGGTCGGAGCGAGAGGATTTGAACCTCCGACCCCTAGTCTCCCAGACTAGTGCGCTAACCGGGCTGCGCCACGCTCCGAACGTCGTTCCATTAGCTAGGATCGGCGCGATGCGCAAGGCGAGCGACACCATTTTGGTGTCTCCGTCCAAGCCTGGGAACTGGCCGCAAAACCGGCGAAAGTGTCCTACCCGTCGTTCAGCGCCTGATTCAGCATTTCCCTGATGGCAACGAGGTCGGCGAGCGCACGGCCGAGCCGCTCCCGGTCCAGCGCGCTGGGGCCGGCGGGTGCGGCGGGGGTGCCGCCCTTGCGGAAGGTGGTGAGGATGTCCTCGTCGTCGACCTCGGTGAAGCGGAAGTCGATGCCTTCCTCTTCGTCCCCCTGGTAGTCGTCATCGTCGGAGTCAGTGACGCCCTTGATGGGCGCCTCCTCGTCCTCGGGCTCCATCAGGCTCGCGCCGATGGCGTCCTCGATCGCACCGAAGGAGACCGCGGCCGCGCTGTCGGCGAGGCCCTGCACCGATTTGACGCCGTGCTCCTTCAGGATCCGCTGCACGCCGCGGATGGTGTAGCCCTCGCCGTAGAGCAGACGGCGGATGCCCTTGAGCAGGTCGACGTCGTCGGGGCGGTAATAGCGGCGGCCGCCGCTGCGCTTCATCGGCTTGATCTGGGAGAACCGGGTCTCCCAGAACCGCAGCACGTGCTGCGGGATGTCGAGTTCCTGCGCTACTTCGCTGATGGTTCGGAACGCATCCGGCGCCTTGTCCAAATGCCAAATCCTTCGCGGAGGCGGTTATGCCTCGGGTTGAGCCTTGCTGGCATCGCCATTGGTGCGGTGCTGAGCGTTGATCCGCTGCTTCAGGATGGCCGACGGCTTGAACACCATGACCCGGCGCGGCGAGATCGGTACCTCGGTGCCGGTCTTCGGGTTACGGCCGATGCGCTGACCCTTCTTGCGGACCATGAAGGACCCGAACGAGGACAGCTTCACCGTCTCGCCCTTTTCCAGGCAATCGGTGATCTCCTTCAGCACGAGTTCCACGAAGGCGGACGATTCCGTCCGCGACAGGCCCACCTTCTGGTAGACGGCTTCGCAGAGATCGACACGCGTTACGGTTTTACTTTGATCGGTCATCGCCCTGCCCCACATCACGGCGAACAATTGTTGTCTGAAATTAGGAGCTTACGATACAGCGGTCAACAGCGCTCATCAATGCAGACGCATCGATAATCGGCGCTGATCGGCAGAATTTTATCGACTGTGGCTCTACCAGCGCACGAGCGCGGAGCCCCAGGTGAAGCCGCCGCCCATCGCTTCCAGCAGCACCACATCGCCCTTCTTGATGCGGCCGTCCTTGCGCGCCACCGAGAGCGCCAGCGGGATCGAGGCGGCCGAGGTGTTGCCGTGACGGTCCACCGTCAGCACCACCTTCTCCGGCGAGATATGGAGCTTGTGGGCGGAAGCGTCGATGATTCGCTTGTTGGCCTGGTGCGGGACAAACCAGTCGATGGTTTCGGCATTGAGCCCGGTCGCCTGGAAGGCGTCGACGATGACGTCGGTGATCATGCCGACCGCATGCTTGAAGACCTCGCGGCCCTCCATGCGCAGATGGCCGACGGTCTGGGTCGAGGACGGCCCGCCGTCGACGAACAGCTTTGCCTTGTGGCGGCCGTCGGAGCGCAAGTGGGTGGTGACGACGCCGCGGTCGGTCGCGGCATTGCCCGGCTGCGCCTGCGCCTCCAGCACCACCGCGCCGGCGCCGTCGCCGAACAGCACGCAGGTGCCGCGGTCGTTCCAGTCGAGGATGCGCGAGAAGGTCTCGGCGCCGATCACCAGCGCGCGCTTGAAGGCGCCGGTGCGCAGGAAATTGTCGGCAGTGGCGAGCGCGAACACGAAGCCCGAGCACACCGCCTGGAGGTCGAAGGCCGCGCCGTGGTTGATTCCGAGGGCATGCTGCACGGCGACGGCGGTGGCGGGAAAGGTGTTGTCCGGCGTCGAGGTCGCCAGCACGATGAGGTCGATCGACTGCGCGTCCATGCCGGCATCGCTGAGCGCGGCCTGCGCCGCCTTGATCGCCAGATGCGAGGTGAACTCGCCCTCGGCCGCGATGTGCCGTTCGCGAATGCCGGTGCGCTGCACGATCCACTCGTCGGAGGTATCGATGCGCGCCGCCAATTGGGCGTTGGTCACCACCTGCTCCGGCAGATAGGAGCCGCAGCCAAGCACGACCGAACGAATTTGAGTCACGAAACAGCCTCCTGCGCGGCCTGCACGGAATTGAGTGCACCACCCTCGCGGTTGAGCGTCTGATTGATCTTGTTCAGGAGATCGTAGTGAGCCATCTCATAGCCAACATCGATCGCATAGGCAAAGCCTTCGGCGCTGGTTCCGCCGTGGCTCTTGACCACCAGTCCGTTCAGACCCAGGAACACGCCGCCATTGGACTTGTTCGGGTCCATCTTGTCGCGCAGGGCCTGGAAGGCGCTGCGGGCAAAGAGATAGCCGAGCTTGGACAGCCAGCTCCGCTTCATCCCGTTGCGGAGTAATTCGGCCATCTGCCGGGCGGTTCCCTCGGCGGCCTTGAGCGCGATATTGCCGCTGAAACCTTCGGTGACGATGACGTCGGCCAGCCCCTTGCCGATGCCGTCGCCCTCGATGAAGCCGATATAGTCGAGTTCCGGCAGGTTTCTGGCACGCAGGATTTCCCCGGCCTCGCGGATTTCCTCGTGGCCCTTGATCTCTTCGGTTCCGATATTGAGGAGCCCGACCGTGGGCCGCTTCTTGTCGAACAGCACGCTTGCCATCGCGGCGCCCATCAGTGCGAGCGCCACCAGATGGTGCGCGTCGCCCCCGATGGTGGCGCCAAGGTCGAGCACGGCGGACTCGCCCCGCATGGTCGGCCATAACCCCGTAATCGCCGGGCGGTCGATCCCCTTCAGCGTGCGCAGGTGGAAGCGCGACATCGCCATCAGCGCACCGGTATTGCCGGCGGAGACCGCGACATCCGCATCCCCCTTCTTCACCGCGTCGATGGCAAGCCACATCGAGGACGTCCTGCGGCCGCGCCGCAGCGCTTGGCTCGGCTTGTCCGAACCACTGACGGCAACGTCGGTATGGATGATCTTCGAGGCGGCCTTGAGCTGGGGGTGCCGGTCGAGCTCGGGCTCGATCTTGGCGCGGTCCCCGACCAGCAGGAATTCGGTGTCGCGATGCCTGCCAAGCGAGATGGCCGCGCCCGGAATGACCACGGCGGCGCCGGCGTCGCCTCCCATGGCGTCAAGCGCAATGCGAACCTTGCTTGGCATAAAAGTCCTGGAAAACCTGGTCTGGTGCGGTCTTGAACGAGCGGGGCCGCAGAATGGCTTCGCCATGGACATGGCGACCGGTCAGGCGCCACGCCGCGCCCGGACCGGGGCGCGACAATAGCGTTTTGTTATCCCGAAACAACCTCTTGCCCCCAGCCTTTTGCATCCGGGTCGATCCGGGGGCGAACAAAGGAATGCTCAGGAAATACATAAAAAGATCAAAGAGATAAATCAGCCTCTCAAACCACTCCCGCAATCCCCTCACGCTCCCTGGCAAAAGTGGTCTTACGGGGAATGCCCAGCTATTTGCCTTTCTTCCTGCCCTTCTTGGTGTTGTCCTGGAGCGCCCTCAGCGCCGCGAAAGGATGGTCCTCCGGATCGGGCGCCGTGATCTCGGCCTCGAACACGGCCCCCTCCTTGCGCGGATAGGGGTCAACCGCCAGGAACAGGGCATCGGTGGCGATCCGGCCGAGGTCGATGATGCCATTGATGATCGGCTCCGGCGGATCGATCACCTCCGGCGGCTCCTCATCGTCCTGCCCCTCCTCGATCAGGTCGGCCATCTTCCGAACCTCGGCCTCGGGAGCGAACACCAGGTCCACCTCCTCCTCGATCTCGCTCTCGATGGGATCGAGCGTGACCACGCAGGTCTGGCCGATCCGGGTCCGGACGGTGCCGGTCACCTGAACCCGGCCGCCGCTCTTGGGCACGACGTCGAGCTCGGCCTGGGCGGACAGCACTTCCCGCAAGCCGCCGACTTCAGCAATGGCCTGCCGCTCGGCGGCCGAAGCCTCGAGCTTGCGATGCAGGCCCGTGTCGGGGATCTGCGCGACGACGACGGGGGACCGCCAGGGATCGGGTCGGGATTCGGCATTCGGTCGGCTCATGGCGTGACATCCTCGGGAGTAGCTGGAGGAAACCTGAAGGAGGCGCGGAGCAACGCAGCCTCGCCGGCGCGGCCGAGATCGGCCTCGCTGGCCCGGGCATAGGCGGCAAGTCGCCGCGCCCGGTCCAGGCCAGTCCCGTTCAAGATATTCTTGCAGATCGCCTCTGCCAGGGCCTCGCCCCCGGCCTCCATGGCCTGGTCATAGGCCTGCACCCGGCCGTAAAAGGCCTCGCCGAAGGCCCGCATCCGCTTCGGCACGGTCTGGTCGCCTATCCCCATCTCGCGCAGATTGTCGTCCATATCCTCGCAGAATCGGTCGAACAGCGCCTGGGACAGCTCGGTGGCGCCGTGGACGGTGCGCAGGCGGCGCAGCAGAAGCCAGAGATGCAGCAGCAACAGATCGAAACGCCCGTTAACCGTATCGGGCACGCCCAAGTCGCGGTAAAACATGGGTTCTCGCGCCTGCGTCACGATCATGCCATAGATGGCTTCGATGGTGCCCGACGGGGTTAGCCGGGGTTTCCTGAAGTGATTGAACGGCCAAAGCATTGTGGTTTCCGCAAGCGGGCGCGCGCGAGTTGCATTCAGAGCCTCAGCCCGGTACTTCAGCGCCTCGCGCGACGCAAGGGGACGGAATCAGTTCCGCTATGACCACAACGAACCAGACCAGCCAGCGCGCAAGTCACCGGCGCGGCCTTCATGCACGCTGGCGCGGCTTGCGCATGCTCGCGGCCGTCACCCTGATCGGTGCGGCGCTCGCGGGCTGCACCGGTGAGCAGTTCCAGAAGGGTTACATCCTGCCGCCCGGCGCGCTGGAGCAGATCCCGATCGGCGCCAGCCAGGATCAGGTGCTGATCGTGATGGGCACCCCCTCGACGGTCGCCACCCTCGACGGCGAAGTGTTCTATTACATTTCGCAGCGCTCGGAGCGCATGGTAGCCTTCATGAACCAGAAGGTGGTCGACCAGCGCGTCATCGCGATCTATTTCGACAAGAACCGGCGCGTGCGCCGGCTGGCGAATTACGGCCTGCAGGACGGCAAGATCTTCGACTTCATCAGCCGCACCACGCCGACGTCGGGTCAGGAGATGAGCTACCTCACGCCGCTGTTCAAGCTGCTCAGCTTCAACTGAGCAGAACCTTTCGAGCGAAGGTGGATACCGGTTCGCGTCAAGAAGCGCGTCAAACAAGAAGCTAGAGCCCGTTCCAATTCCACCACAAGGTAATTGGCTCTAGCCTGCGGCGTCGTGCCGCCCTTCGCGCGGCCTTTGCCGTGGCGTGCGACTTGCCGTCACAAGTGAGGTTCCCTACGCTCCCGCCAAAGCAAGAAGCTGGGAGTGGATTCGTGTCCAAGAAACTTCAGAACACTTTGTTGTCCCGCCGTCGCGTGCTCACCGGTGCTGCCGGCCTTTCGGCCGCAGCCATCCTGCCGCGTTCGAGCCTTGCGGACTGGAAGCCCACCGAGACCGTTCGTCTCATTGTGCCAGCCGCGGCCGGCGGCTCGACCGACGTCATGGGCCGGCTGCTGGCCGCGCATCTGCAGACCGCATGGGGCGGGACGGCCGTCGTGGAGAACCGCTCAGGCGGCGGCGGTACCATCGGCACCGCCGAGGCGGTCCGCGCCAAGCCTGATGGCCACACCATCCTGGTCGGCAATCCGGGTCCAAACGCGATTGCCTACAGCATCTTCAAGAATCTCACCTACAAGCCGGATCAGCTTCAGCCGGTCTCCAACATGATCCGGATTCCGAACATCGTCTCGGCGCATCCGAAGACCGGCATCAAGTCGATCGCCGAGCTGATCGCCTATCTCAAGGCCAATCCGGACAAGCTCAGCTACGCCTCCTCCGGCGTCGGCCAGAGCCCTCACCTCACCGGCGCCTGGTTTCTCCAGCTCACCGGATTGAAGATGACCCACATTCCGTTCCGCGGCGCAGGCCCGGCGCTTCAGGCCGCGCTCGCCGGCGACATCCAGATCCTGTTCGACAATCTCTATCCGAGCCTGCCGCAGGTGCAGAGCGGCACGCTCAACGGGCTGTGCGTCACCACCACCGAGCGCAGCGAGCTCGCGCCGAACCTGCCGACCATGCGCGAGAGCGCGCCGGAGCTGGCGAGTTTCGACGTTTCGTCGTGGTTCTCGGTTTTCCTGCCGAAGGGCGTCTCGCCCGAGGTGCTCAACGCGCTCAACCTCCAGGTCAAGGCGATGCTGGAGCGCGACGACATCAAGAAGCAGATCGCCGCCATGGGCGCCCGCGCCGACTACGGCACGCCGCAGCAATTCGCCGCCTTCGTGGACGCCGAGACGACGAAGTTCGCCGGCATCATCCAGAAGGAAGGCCTGCAGATGGACGTGCAGTGACGCATGGCCGCGATCTGTAGGGCGGATTAGCGAAAGCGTAATCCGCCTTCTTCTGTTCGAGTGGGGGCGGATTACGCTTCGCTAATCCGCCCTACACAGTTCGCTGTCTGGGCCAGAATGTCTCTTGACTTAGAGCGCGCTCAAACTCGTAGTTTGCGTGCGTCGTGATGAGAGACAGGTATGAAGATCGGCGAACTCGCGAAGCGTTCCGGACTGACGGCCCATACGATCCGCTACTACGAGCGGATCGGACTGTTGCCTTACGCCGACCGGGATCGATCCAGCCGACGTGACTACGACGCCTCGATCCTTGCCTGGATCGAGTTTCTCGGCCGCCTGAAGACAACCGGCATGCCGATCCGGGACATGCTGCTTTATGCGGATCTCCGGGATCGAGGCAGCGGCACTGAGGCCGAGCGGCGCGCGCTGCTGGAGCGACACCGCGAAAGCGTGCGCGCCCACGTCGACGAGCTGAATGCCTGCCTTCTCGTCCTCGACACCAAAATCGGCGGTTATGCCGAAACGGAACAGAGGATGAAAGATTATGATGCAACACTTCCCGAACGCCGACGAAAGCCGGCTGGAGCGCGGTCGCCGCGCACTCGCTAAGATCGACGGAGAGGCCGGCCATAAGGTCGTGGCGGCGCTTGGCGACATCGCCCCGGACTTCGCCACCTATATATTCGAATTCCCATTTGGCGACATCTACTCACGGCCGGGGCTCGACGTCCGTTCGCGCGAAATCGCAACGATCGCAGCGCTCGCGGCCCTGGGCAACGCTGCACCTCAGCTCAAGGTGCATATCGAGGCAGGTCTTAATGTCGGGCTCGGCCGAGAGGAGATCATCGAGATCCTCATGCAGATGGCCGTCTATGCCGGCTTCCCGGCTGCCGTCAACGGCCTGTTCGCAGCGAAGGAGGTCTTTGCGCAAAGAGCCGAGGGATCGGAGCCGAGAGCCTGAGGCTTGACCGTCGAAGCCTTGGCGAAGGCGGAAGCAATCCAGACTGTCTCCGCGGAAAGACTCTGGATTGCTTCGTCGCAGAGCTCCTCGCAATGACGCGGTGAGAGCGTGCAGTCCATCAAACAAAAACCCCGCGGCTCGTGCCGCGGGGTTTTGTCTTGCAGAGCCTCTGCTCGCCGCTCAGTGCGCCAGGATCGCCAGCAGCAGCAAGGCCACGATGTTGGTGATCTTGATCATCGGGTTCACCGCGGGACCTGCCGTGTCCTTGTAGGGATCGCCGACGGTGTCGCCGGTCACCGCCGACTTGTGGGCATCAGAGCCCTTGCCGCCGAAATGGCCGTCCTCGATGTACTTCTTGGCGTTGTCCCAGGCGCCGCCGCCCGAGGTCATGGAGATCGCGACGAACAGGCCCGTCACGATCACGCCGAGCAGCATCGCGCCGACCGCGGAGAACGCCGCCGACTTGCCGGCCACGCCACCGCCCGCGATGGCGTAGATCAGGAAGTAGACCACGATCGGCGACAGCACCGGCAGCAGCGAGGGGATGATCATCTCCTTGATCGCCGCCCGGGTCAGCAGGTCCACCGCCTTGCCGTAATCAGGCTTGTCGGTGCCCTGCATGATGCCGGGCTTCTCGCGGAACTGGCGCCGTACCTCTTCCACGATCGCGCTGGCGGCGCGTCCCACCGCGGTCATGCCCATCGCGCCGAACAAATACGGCAAGAGGCCGCCGAACAGCAGGCCGACAACCACGTAGGGATTGTTCAGCGAGAAGTCCGGATTGACGCCGGCGAAGTAGGGATGGTGCGCGCTGTCCGCAACGAAGAACTTGAGGTCCTGGTTGTAGGCCGCGAACAGCACGAGGGCACCGAGACCGGCGGAGCCGATCGCGTAGCCTTTCGTCACCGCCTTGGTGGTGTTGCCGACCGCGTCGAGCGCGTCGGTCGACTTGCGCACCTCCTTCGGCAGGCCCGCCATTTCGGCAATGCCGCCGGCATTGTCGGTGACGGGGCCGAACGCGTCGAGCGCGACGACCATGCCGGCCAGCGCCAGCATGGTGGCGGTCGCGATCGCGATGCCGAACAGGCCGGCCAAGCTGTAGGTCACCAGGATGCCGGCGATGATCACGATCGCGGGCAGCGCGGTCGCCTCCATCGAGACGGCGAGGCCCTGGATCACGTTGGTGCCGTGACCGGTCACCGAGGCCTGGGCGATCGACTTCACCGGCCGATAGTCCGTGCCGGTGTAGTATTCGGTGATCCAGATGATCAGCGCGGTGACGACGAGGCCGACCACGCCGCATTCGAACAGCGCCATGCCGGTATAGTCGACGCCGTCGAGCTTGCCGAAGCCGATCAGGTAGTAGATCACCAGCGCGATGCCAACCAGCGACAGGATGCCGGTTGCGATCAGGCCCTTGTAGAGCGCGCCCATGATCGACTGGCTCGGCCCCAGCTTGACGAAGAAGGTGCCGATGATCGAGGTGATGATGCAGATGCCGCCGATCGCGAGCGGCAGCGTCATCATGTTGGCAAGGATCGGCGTCTTGGCGAAGAAGATCGCCGCCAAGACCATGGTGGCGACCGCGGTCACCGCATAGGTCTCGAACAGATCGGCGGCCATGCCGGCACAGTCGCCCACGTTGTCGCCGACGTTGTCAGCGATGGTGGCGGGATTGCGCGGATCATCCTCGGGAATGCCGGCCTCAACCTTGCCGACGAGGTCGCCGCCGACGTCCGCACCCTTAGTAAAGATGCCGCCGCCGAGACGGGCGAAGATCGAGATCAGCGAGGCACCGAAGCCGAGCGCCACCATGGCGTCGACCACAGTGCGGCTATCGGGCGCCAGCTTCAGCGAATGGACCAGGAAGCCGAAATAGAGCGTCACACCGAGCAGCGCGAGACCCGCCACCAGCATGCCGGTGATGGCGCCCGCCTTGAAGGCGAGCTCGAGGCCGCCGGCCAGCGACGTTGTCGCAGCCTGGGCCGTGCGCACATTGGCGCGGACCGAGACGTTCATGCCGATGAAGCCCGCGGCACCGGACAGGATAGCGCCGATGGCAAAACCGATCGCGACATAAAGCCCGAGGAAATAGGCAAGCAGCACGAAGATGACGATGCCGACGATACCGATCGTGGTGTACTGGCGCCGTAGGTAGGCTTGTGCACCCTCAGCGACCGCTCCAGCGATCTCCTGCATGCGCGGCGACCCCGCATCCGCGCTTAACACCGAAGACGTCGCCCAAATCGCGTAGACGACGGAAAGCGCTCCGCAGAGCACAATCAACCATAATGCTGTCATGTGATTTTTGCCTCAGATCCTTGATGTACCCCCGGCGCCTTTTGTTGTCCGTCGTGCGGTGCGGCGCCTTGATTTTCGAACAAAGCCGCCCCTTGCCCAAAAGGGACGGCCTTAGTCAGCCGCAAGCTTGCCAAAATCAAATTGAGGGTGCAACGCCGGATGAGGCCGAAAAAGCCGATCTCGGCAAGTATTTAGGGCAAGTCCCGAGAACTAAGATGCCGGTTTGGAGCAATTCCTAGAAGTGGCTGTAGGATAGCCTTGTCAGGGCCAATTCCTGGCCCTGCCCGTCCAGGAAGCGCGGCCTCTCCGTCCCCGCGACGATGGTGCCGATCGCCGTGACGGCAAGGCCGGTCGTCCGCCCAGCGGCAATCAGTGCATCGGCCTGCGCCGGCGGGACGGTGCACAACACCTCGTAATCATCGCCCCCCGCTAGCAGCGTCTCGACGCAAACGATTTTGCGGGCGACCAGGCCCGCCGCCGCCGCTGAGAGCGGAACGCTTGCCACGTCGACCGTGGCCGAGACCCCGGACGCTGCGCAGAGTTTCACCAGATCGCCGGCGAGCCCGTCGGAGACGTCCATCGCCGCGGTCGCATGATCGCGCACGGCCCGCGCCAGCACATTGCGCGGCTGCGGCACGCGATAGCGCCGGACCAGGGCGTCCCTTGCTGCGGGATCGGTCGCGAGCGCCGCCGCAGCGGCGCCGCCGGTGAGCACGTCGAGGCCGAGCGCAGCATCGCCGATCGTGCCCGTCACCAGGATGCGATCGCCTGGCCTCGCGCCGGTACGGCCGACCATCCGCCCTTGAGGCACGCGGCCGAAGGCGGTGATCGAGACCATCTGCGGGCCCGGCGTCGAAACCGTGTCGCCGCCGAGCAGCGGACAAGCGAATTCCTTGGCATCCTCGCCCAGCGCATCCGCGAAGGGGCGCAGCCAGCCATCCTCCTTGCTGCGCAGCGCCAGCGTCAGCACGAAGCCGGCAGGCACCGCGCCCTTGGCGGCCAGGTCAGACAGGTTCACCCGCAGCGCTTTTTGCGCGATGGTGTCGGGCGGGTCCGTGGCAAGATAATGCACACCCTCGACGACGGCGTCGGTGGTGACGACGATATCGTCACCGGATGACGACAGCACCGCGGCGTCGTCGACCAGACCGAACGCGCCGGGATCAGTCGCCAGCGGCCTGAAGTAGCGCGCGATGAGGGAGTCTTCGGCGGAGGGAGTATTTGCCATCGGCGCTAGCCACACCCATCGCTGTCATCGCCCGGCTTGACCGGGCGATCCAGTATCCCAGAGGCGGTCGTGTCAAATCGATAGGCCGCGGCGTACTGGATCACCCGCCTTCGCGGGTGATGACAGCGGAGTATGGGGCAGCCATCGCGCATCAATTCACCGCCCTTGCGGGTAACTACCCCCGCCCGAACTCGTCGCCGCGAAACTGGCGGCCGATCTGGTCGAGCACGGCATTGACCATGCCGGTCTCCTCGCGGTCGACGAAGGCGTTGGCGACGTCGACATATTCGGAGACGACGACGCGGCCCGGCACGTCCTTGCGGTGCTCCAATTCGTAAGCCCCCGCCCGCAGCACCGCGCGCAGAATTGCCTCGATCCGCTTCAAAGGCCAGCCCTTCGACAGCGCCTCGTCGATCAGGGGGTCGAGCTTCTTCTGGTCGCGCACCACGCCCGAAACGACATCGCGGAAGAACGCGGCTTCGGCCGGCAGGTAAGTGTCGCCCTCGACCTCGTTGCCGAGCCAATGGCTCTCGAACTCGGCAAAGATGTCGTTGATGCCGGCGCCCGCGATATCCATCTGGTACAGCGCCTGCACGGCCGCGAGCCGCGCCGCACCGCGCCGGTTCGCCTTCTTCTCGGCAACGCCTGCCGGCTTTTTGGTGTTGTCGGCCATGGCTCAGGCCTGCGCCAGGCGGCGTTTGATGCGCAGCATCGCAAGCGCGGCGCGCGCGGCATCGCCACCCTTGTCGAGCTCGCTGGCGCGCGCCCGCGCCCATGCCTGCGCCTCGGTGTTGACGGTGAGGATGCCGTTGCCCAGTGGCAACTTGCGCGAAACCGCAAGGTCCATCAGCGCGCGCGAGGATTCCTGCGACACGATCTCGAAGTGAATGGTGTCACCGCGGATCACGCAGCCGAGCGCGATCACGGCGTCATAGGGCTTGCCGTTCGCCGCCGCGGCATCCACCGCGATGGCCACCGCCGCCGGAATCTCCAGCGCGCCGGGAACCGTGATGACGTCATGCGTCAGGCCGGCCGCCTTCAGCTCGGCAATGGCGCCGCCCAGAAGCGCGTCCTGGAGATCGTCATAGAACCGCGCCTCGACAATCAGCGCGCGCGCGCCGGAAATGTCGGTCTGGTCCTTCAGGGGTGCGCGCCGCGCGTCTGCCATCGTTCGATCCGTTCTACTCTACAGTGGTCGGCGCGTTATGTAGTCGCCGCAGGCACGTAAGCCAAGTTTTAAACCGTCATTTCCGTCAGCCGCGCCGCGTAGCGGGCCATCAAATCGACCTCGATATTGACCTCGGCCCCCGCCTTCCAGCCGCCGATGGTCGTCACCGTCAGCGTGTGCGGGATGATCAGCACCGAAAAGGTCACGTCCTTGACCGTATTGACCGTCAACGAGACGCCGTCGAGCGTGATCGAGCCCTTGGTGGCGATGAACCGCGCCAGCTCCCGCGTGGTCGACAGCTCGAACCGGGCCATGTCGGGCAGGTCCTCGCGGCTGACGATGGTCGCAATGCCATCGGCATGGCCGGCGACGATGTGGCCGCCGAGCTCATCGCCGATCTTGAGGGCGCGCTCGAGGTTGAGCTTGGTGCCCAGCTTCCAGAGCTTCGCCGTCGTCAGAGCCAGCGTCTCCGCAGCCGCATCGACCTCATACCAGGTTTTGCCGCCTGCGACGCCGGAGGCGACAACGGTGAGGCACACGCCGTTGCTGGCGATCGAGGCGCCGTCGGCGATGCTGGTCTGGTCATAGCTGCAGGCGATGCGCAGCCGGTGCAACTGGCCCTGCGCCACGGGCGTGAAGCTGACGATCTCGCCGATATCGGTGACAATGCCGGTGAACATTACGCGCGCTCGTAGATGGTGAGAGTATCCTTGTCGAATGTTTCGCTAGCATGAACCTTGTAGGCCTGCGACTGCGTGATTTTCGACAGGGGCAATGCATCGAGCGCATCGACGCCGCCCGTGCCCACCGCTTCCGCCCCACGGAACAGCCAAATCTCGTCGACGAGGTCGGCGGCGACGAACGAGGACGCAACCCTGCTGCCGCCCTCGACCATCAGGCGGGAGATGCCCTTCCCGGCCAGCGCATGCAGCGCGGCCGGCAAATCGAGCCCGGAGGCATTTGCCGGCGGGACGCGGATCACTTGCGCGCCGGTCGCACCGAGACGCGTCGCAGCTGCGGCTTCCGCAAGCTCAGATCCCACCACCCAGAGCGGCGTCTCGCGCGCGGAGCCTATGAGCCTGCTCGCGCCGGGAATGCGCAGGCTCTGATCGAGCACCACGCGCACCGGCGAGCGCGGCCCCATGCCCGGCAGGCGGCAGGTGAGAAGCGGATCGTCCGCCAGCACCGTGCCGATGCCGACCAGGATCGCATCGCTCTGGGCGCGGAGCAGATGCACGCGATTGCGCGCCGCTTCGCCGGTGATCGCGACCGGCTTGCCGCCGGCAGCGCCGATCTTGCCGTCGGGCGAGACCGCGAGCTTCAGGATCACATGCGGACGCTTGTCCCGGATGCGGCGGAAATGCCCGGCATGGTCGAATGCGGCTTCCGCCGCGCACAGGCCCAAATCTACCGTGATGCCGGCGGCGCGCAGGCGCGCATGCCCCTGTCCCGCGACCTCAGGATTGGGATCCTCGATCGCCGCCACCACCCGCTTGATGCCGGCTGCGATCACAGCATCGGCGCAAGGCGGCGACTTGCCGAAATGCGAGCACGGCTCCAGCGTGACGTAGAGCGTGGCGCCCCGCGCCGCCTCGCCTGCCCGCAGCAAGGCCTCGGGCTCGCCATGCGGCCGCCCGCCGGGCTGCGTCCAGCCCCGCCCGACGATGACCCCGTCCTTCACAATGACCGCGCCGACGGCCGGATTGGGCCAGGTGCGCCCCTGCCCGCGCTTACCCAGCGCCAGCGCAAGTTGCATGAAACGAAAATCGGCGTCCTTAGCCTCGCGGGCCCTCTGCGCGAACTGATCTTCCAGGATACGGAAGATCATTTGCGGATCGCGGCGAGCCGCGCTTCCTCCTCACCGGAGAGCTCGCCGAGCACCTCGGCGAAATCCTTGGCCTCGCGGAAATTGCGGTAGACCGAGGCGAAGCGCACATAGGCGACGTCGTCGAGCGTGCGCAGATGCTCCATCACGGTCTCGCCGATCACCTCGGAGGAGATTTCGGCCTCGCCCCCGGTCTCGAGCTCGCGCACGATGGTGGAGACCATCTTCTCCACCCGCTCCGGCTCGACCTGCCGCTTGCGCAAGGAGATCTGCACCGAGCGCATCAGCTTGTCGCGATCGAACGGCACGCGGCGGCCGTTGCGCTTGATCACGGTGAGCTCGCGCAGCTGCACGCGCTCGAACGTGGTGAAGCGGAAATTGCAGGCGACGCACACGCGCCGCCTGCGGATCACGGAAGAGTCCTCGGTCGGACGCGAGTCCTTTACCTGCGTATCGAGACTGTTGCAGTTCGGGCAGCGCATCCGCTTGGCCTAGCCTTACTGATAGATCGGGAACCGGTCGGTGAGCGCCTTGACCCGCTCCTTGATCGCGGCTTCCACCAGCGGCGCCTTGCCGTCGTCGGACTGCGCGATCGCGTTCAGGACCTCGGCGATCATGCCGCCGACCTGCTGGAATTCGGCGACGCCGAAGCCGCGGGTGGTCGCCGCCGGGGTGCCGAGACGCAGGCCCGAGGTGACGAAGGGCTTTTCGGGGTCGAACGGAATACCGTTCTTGTTGCAGGTGATGGCGGCGCGAACCAGCGCCTTCTCCGAGACGTTGCCCTTCAGGCCCTTCGGCCGGAGGTCGACCAGCATCAGATGGTTGTCGGTGCCGCCGGAGACGATGTCGAAGCCGTGGCTCTTCATCGCCTCGGCCAGTGCCTTGGCGTTCTCGACGACGTTCTTCGCATAGACCTTGAAGTCCGGACGCAGCGCCTCGCCAAAGGCAACCGCCTTCGCCGCGATCACATGCATCAAGGGGCCGCCCTGCAGGCCCGGGAAGATCGCCGAGTTGAGCTTCTTGGCGAGCGCCTCGTCGTTGGAGAGGATCAGGCCGCCGCGCGGACCGCGCAGCGACTTGTGCGTCGTCGTCGTGGTGACGTGGGCATGCGGCACGGGCGAAGCATGCACGCCGCCGGCAACGAGGCCCGCAAAGTGAGCCATGTCGACCAGGAGATAGGCGCCGACCGAGTCCGCGATCTCGCGGAAGCGCTTGAAGTCCCAGGCGCGCGAATAGGCCGAGCCGCCGGCGACGATCAGCTTCGGCTTGACCTCTTCGGCCTGCTTGGCGACCGCGTCCATGTCGATGATCTGGTCCTCGCGGCGCACGGTGTAGTGCGCAGCCTTGAACCACTTGCCGCTCATGTTGACGGGCGAGCCGTGGGTGAGATGGCCGCCGGCCGCGAGATCGAGACCCATGAAGGTGTCGCCGGGCTGCAGCAGCGCCAAAAACACAGCCTGGTTCATCTGGCTGCCGGAGTTCGGCTGCACGTTGGCGAAATTGGCGCCGAACAGCTTCTTGGCGCGATCGATCGCGAGGTTCTCGGCGACATCCACCCACTCACAACCGCCATAGTAGCGCGCGCCCGGATAGCCTTCCGCGTATTTGTTGGTCATGACCGAACCCTGCGCTTCCAGCACGGCCCGGCTGACGATGTTCTCGGAGGCGATCAGCTCGACCTCGTGGCGCTGCCGGCCGAGCTCGCCCTTGATGGCGGCGGCGATTTCCGGGTCGGCCTGCTCGAGCGAGGCGGTGAAAAACGAATCGGGCGCGGAGGCGGTTTTGGCTGCGGTCATCTTGCGAATATCTCCACCGCCGCAGCCTTTTGGCGGGCTACGGGCGGTCTGGTGTGGCGATCGGAAGCGGCGAGCGCGATCTACCACATCGCCCGCAACAGGCCAAGCATTTGCGGGTCGGGGGCGAGATTTGTGCAAGATATGGTGGGGAGCGGAGGTTTTCGGCAACGGGCCGGCCTGAGGGAATCGCCCGTCCGTTACATCCGAAATGGGGCCGCTTCGGGCCTTTAATTCCTCATGCCCGAAGCCGCGGGTACGGCAGAAATCGCGTCACAGCCCGGTATACCCCGCCTTCACGGGGTCCACGCTGCCATCGAGCTGGCGCAGATAGGTCAGGCCGCAAACGGTCAACCTATGGGGGTCCTTCTCGCCGGCCTCCATCAGAGTAGTGAGATAGTTCGTGACCTTTGCCCGTGCCTCCTCGCTGGCCGCGGCGGTGCGGTTGGCGAGCAGGTCATAGGTCTGCATGATGCGGTCGATGGCGGCTTCCATGGCACCCTCTGGTTCTCTTGAATTTCGGAGTCTTGTTCAGGCAACCGCGCGGGCCTCGGACTGCGTCTCGAACCACGTGATCGCCTTGTTGGCGAGCCTGATCTTGTTGAATTCGCCCTGTTGGAGCAGCTTCACAATAATCCCCAGCAGGTGTTCGTCGGTGACGAGGGTATCGGGGATCGCGCCGGAGCGGCGAAGGTAGTTCGCGGCGATGGCGTAGGCCTCGCTCACGAGTTCCACGTTCATCGCCTGAAGCCCGCGCTCGACCAGCATCGACTTGTCTCCGATCCGAAGGAGATAAGCGCTGAGGCCGGAGCTGGTTCCGCATCGCGAGCAATTTTTTCGCAGGTGCACAAAGTAAAACGCACCGGTCCGGGGCAACTCCGGGCCGGCGCGCTTGGGGAAGTTCAGGCACGTTCGGGAAGCCTGCCGGTCTTGTTGGGGGCCGGCTTGGCCTTGATCCCTTAAGAAAACTCAGAGCCGATAGAGGATCTGGTCGGTCCAGAACCGCTCGAGGCGATGCAGCGACTTGTTGAGGGTCGAGAACTCCTCGCCAGAGATGCCGCCGACCTGCTCCACCGTCTTGACGTGCTTCTGGTAGAGCGTATCGACGATGCGGCGGACTTCCTGGCCCTGCGGGGTCAGGCGGATGCGCACCGAGCGGCGATCGACGCGCGAGCGCTGATGATCGAGGAAGCCGAGCTCGACGAGCTTCTTCAGATTGTAGGAGACGTTGGAGCCGAGATAGTAACCGCGCGTGCGCAGCTCGCCCGCGGTCAGCTCCTTGTCGCCGATGTTGTAGAGCAGGAGCGCCTGCACCGAGTTGATGTCCGCACGACCGCGGCGATCGAATTCATCCTTGATCACGTCGAGGAGCCGGCGATGCAGCCGCTCCACCAGAGTCAAAGCTTCCAGATAGAGCGACTGCACCGAACCCTGCTGGCCGGAGACGCGCTCTGCGGTATCTGCCGCAGTTGCGACGGCTTTCATCATGACACTTCCCCTGTTGTCGTTTTTATCGACACTTATTCGACGAAACTTGTGCTCCGTCTGATAGGTGCAACTTAAGGGGCTCGTTTGAAGATCGGCTTAAATAAGAGAATAAAGAGATCATGAATTTAAGACAGTGAATTGCGGATTAAGCCTGTGCCACAAGCACTTTTCGCAACGCTCTGTTGACCTTCGCAAGGTCCTGTTCACCCTCCGTCCGCCCCCGTTGTCGCATTCCAGAACAGCCCCGCCCCGTTTCGAAACGGGCGCGTAACGGCTGTGGCGGAACACAGCTGGTCAACGAAAACTTACCGCAAATTTTAGGCAACCAACGGTCAACCAAGAGCAACACTCTGGTGTCCCGGACCAGCGCCGCTCTCGTGTCCCAGGGCTGAACAGATCGTAGGATGGGTAGAGCGAAGCGAGACCCATCATCCACCGCGCGGCCACATCGATGGGTTTCGCTTCGCTCTGCCCATCCTACAAGAGATCGCCTACGGCGGCCGTTCGCGCGCGGCCATCCAGGCGAGCGCGAGATAGGCGGCGAGCATGAAGGCCTCGACCCCGACGACGATCAGGCTGCCGCCGTAGATGCCCGGGAACATCAGCTCGATCACCGCCATCGACACCACGGTCGTGAGCCACACCACCGCACCCCAGGGCGTTGCCAGCCACAGGCCGACCGCGGCGACGAGCTCGATCACGGCGAAGTAGACGGTCGCGGCCTGCCATGCCATCGACTGGTTCTCGAACGCCTCGTCCTCGCCGCCGACGAAGCCCGTCACCTGCGCCCAGTGATAGAGACCTTTCAGGATCGAGAGCAGCGCCATCACCCGCAGGAACAGCACGAGGCGGCGCGTCCAGACATTGTCGTCGGACTCCGAGCGCTCCGACGAGATCGCAGCCACCGACATCGCGCTGTCTCGGGCATTGTCTCTGACGGCGTCCCTGGGGCTGCCGTCACGGGCCGCATCGCGGGTGGAGATCTCGGACATGGGCCCCTTCTGGCTGCTTCGGCCCGCAAAATCAATCGGCTGCCCAAATCGCTTCCGTTCTGCCTTGCGGCAGGTCAAGCCGCGGTGGCGGGAACCATGCGAGCTGGTATAAGAATAATTCCAGCGGGAGGAAGAGTGATGGCGATAAAATACGGACGTCCGATCGAATTGCGCGAGGTTTCTCGCCGGGATGGCGCTGGCGCCTCCCCTGCCCTCGATCTGACCGTCCGCCCCCGCCGCAACCGCAAGGCCGAATGGGCCCGACGCATGGTGCGGGAGAACGTGCTCACCACGGACGATCTGATCTGGCCTCTGTTCCTAATCGACGGCAACAACAAGCGCGAGCAGGTCGCCTCGATGCCCGGGATCGAGCGCCTCAGCGTCGACCAGGCGGTGCGCGAGGCCGAGCGCGCGATGAAGCTGACCATCCCCTGCATCGCGCTGTTCCCTTACACCGACCCCTCCCTGCGCGATGAGGACGGTTCTGAAGCGTCCAATCCGAACAATCTGGTCTGCCAGGCGGTGCGTGCAATCAAGAAGGAGTTTCCGGAGATCGGCGTTCTCTGCGACGTCGCGCTCGATCCCTTCACCAGCCACGGCCATGACGGCTTGCTCTCCGACGGCAAGATTTTGAACGACGAGACGGTCGCCGTGCTGGTGCGTCAGGCGCTGGTGCAGGCCGAGGCCGGCTGCGACATCATCGCGCCCTCCGACATGATGGACGGTCGCGTCGCCGCGATCCGCGAGGCGCTGGATCGCACAGGCCTGCTCGACGTGCAGATCATGGCCTATGCGGCCAAATACGCCTCCGCCTTCTACGGCCCGTTCCGCGACGCCATCGGTTCGGCCAAAACGCTCACCGGCGACAAGCGCACCTATCAGATGGACAGCGCCAACACCGACGAAGCGCTGCGCGAGGTCGAGCTCGACATCGCCGAAGGCGCCGACATGGTGATGGTGAAGCCCGGCATGCCCTATCTCGACGTCGTCCGCCGCGTGAAGGACACCTTTGCGATGCCGACCTTCGCCTACCAGGTCTCCGGCGAATACGCGATGATCGCGGCCGCCGCGAATAACGGCTGGCTCGACGGCGAGCGCGCGATGATGGAGAGCCTCCTGGCGTTCAAGCGCGCCGGCGCCGACGGCGTGCTGAGCTACTTTGCACCGAAGGCGGCGGAGAAACTGCGCAGCCAGGGGTAAGGTGCCGTAGGGGGGCAAAGCGAAGCGTGCCCACCACCTTTATCGAATCGAGAGAATGGTGGGCACGGCGCTGCGCGCCTTTGCCCACCCTACAGCATCTCGCCTGCGGCCCCCGCCGCCGAATCGCCGGAATATTTCGGCTTGTTAATGTCCCTGCGCCCTTGGCACGGGGATGGCCTGTTCCCATGTCCTGCTCGAGGGTTTTCCCTCTGTTCCCCCTGGGAGGACGGACCAATGTCGTATGACTCGGGCAACTCAGGCGCCTGGCGCAATGACGGCGGGGCGCAACCGCATGCCTACGACCCCTATCTGCATCCGGAACTGTTCCGCGGCGTTGCGACGCGGCGCGCATTCGCCTTCCTGATCGACATGGTCGTGATCTCGGTGCCGGTCATCCTCGGCTACGTCTTCATCGCATTGTTCGGCGTGGTCACCCTCGGCATCGGCTGGGCGCTGTTCTGGCTGGCCTGGCCGGCCTCCGTGATCTGGGCCATCGTCTACTATGGCGCCTGCATCGGCGGTCCCTCGTCGGCGACGGTCGGCATGCGCCTGATGGATCTGGAGCTGCGCACCTGGTACGGCGCGCCCGGCTATTTCGTGCTCGGCGCCACCCATGCCGTGCTGTTCTGGGTGACGGTCTCGTTCCTGACGCCCTTCGTGGTGCTGGTCGGACTGTTCAACGGCCGCCGGCGCCTGCTGCATGACATTGTGCTGGGAACGGTCGTGATCAACAATTCCATCCGCGCCCCGGAGCCGCAGGCCGCGAGGACCTACTGAGCAACGACCTATCAACCAGGACCATCTAAGCTGACTGATCTGACCTGCCGAGCTGACCAATTGACCGGGGGCTTCCGTAGCGCGATGCTGATACTCACTTCGGAGGCCCACGACGTCCCTTGACCCAGCACTCGCGCGACACCCCCCAATTTTACCTTACGGCGCCCTCGCCCTGCCCGTATCTGCCGGGCCGGCATGAGCGCAAGGTGTTCACGCACCTCGTTGGGGAGCGCGCCGGTGACCTCAACGACCTCCTGACCCATGGCGGCTTCCGCCGCAGCCAGTCGATCGCCTACCGGCCGGCCTGCGACCAGTGCCGCGCCTGCGTCTCGGTCCGGGTCGTCGCCAACGAGTTCCGTCCCTCCCGCAACTTCCGCAAGGTGATGGCACGCAACGCCGACATCATCGGCGAGCAGCGCAGCGCAGTGCCCACCTCCGAGCAATATTCGGTGTTCCGCGCCTATCTCGACGCCCGCCACCGCCACGGCGGCATGGCCGACATGACCGTGCTCGACTACGCCATGATGGTCGAGGACAGCCATGTCGAGACCCGCATCATCGAGTACCGCAAGCGCGGCCCCGACAGTGGCATCACCGGCCGCGGCGAGGAGCTGATCGCGGTGGCGCTCACCGACGTGCTCAGCGACGGTCTGTCGATGGTTTATTCGTTCTTCGAGCCTGGCCAGGTCAGCCGCTCGATGGGCACCTTCATGATCCTCGACCACATCGCCCGCGCGCGACGTCAGGGCCTGCCTTACGTTTATCTCGGCTACTGGATCGAGGGCTCGAAGAAGATGGACTACAAGGCCCGCTTCCTGCCGCAGCAGCGCCTCGCGCCCTCAGGCTGGCTGCGCATTGACGCGCAGGGGGATACGGCGTCCGAACCGCAGGATTAGTTCTCTCGTCATGCCACGCGAAGGCGGGGCATCCAGTACGCCGCGGCAGTTGTGGTGAGAGCGAGCTCTACGACTAACGCCTCTGGGATACTGGATCGCCCGCCTTCGCGGGCGATGACAGCGTTAATCGCTCACCCAAAAAGCGTATCCGCCAGCAGCTTCAGATTCAAAATCACGATCACGCCCGCGACGATCCACGCGATCGCGGCGACGTAGGCGGGAATCGCGAACTGGCCCATCTTGCGGCGGTCGGAGACGAAGCGGACCAGCGGGATGACCGCAAAGGGCAGCTGCATCGACAGCACGACCTGACTGAACACCAGCAAATCGGCCGTGCCGCGCTCGCCATAGATCGCGGTCACGACGATCACGGGGACGATGGCGATGCCGCGCGTGAGCAGGCGGCGCGCCCAGCTCGGCAGGCGCAGGTCGAGAAAGCCTTCCATCACGATCTGGCCGGCGAGCGTCGCGGTCACCGTCGAGTTGAGGCCGGAGGCGAGCAGCGCCACCGCGAACAGCGTCGAGGCGATGCCGAGGCCAAGCAGCGGCGACAACAGCTCGAAGGCCTGGCCGATCTCGGCGACATCGGAATGGCCGCTCTTGTGGAAGGTCGCAGCCGCCACGACGAGGATTGCGGCATTGATGAACAGCGCCAGCATCAGGGCGATGGTCGAGTCCGTCGTCGCCCATTTGATCGCCTCGCGGCGGCCGGTGTCGTTGCGTTCATAGGCGCGCGTCTGCACGATCGAGGAGTGCAGGTAGAGATTATGCGGCATCACGGTCGCGCCGATGATGCCGATCGCGATGTAGAGCATTTCAGGGTTGGTGAAGATCTCGCTCTTCGGCATGAAACCGCGCAGCACCTCCGCGACCGGCGGGGCCGCGGCCACGATCTGGACCGCGAAGCACACCGCGATCACCGCGAGCAGTGCGATGACGAAGGCTTCGAGGAAGCGGAAGCCGCGGTTCATCAAAATCAGAAGCAGGAAAGCGTCGAGGGCTGCGAGCAGCGCCCCGCCGATCAGGGGAATGCCGAACAGGAGCTTGAGCGCGATCGCGGTGCCGATGACCTCGGCGAGATCGCAGGCGATGATCGCCGCCTCGCAGGCCAGCCAGAGCAGGAAGTTCACCGCCGGCGAGTAGGTGGCGCGGCAGGCCTGCGCCAGGTCGCGGTCGGTGACGATGCCGAGCCGTGCCGCCAGCGACTGCAGCAGGATCGCCATCAGGTTCGAGAGCAGGATGACGGAGAGCAGCGTGTAGCCGAACTTCGATCCGCCCGCGAGGTCGGTCGCCCAGTTGCCGGGGTCCATGTAGCCGACCGACACGAGATAGCCCGGACCGACAAAGGCCAGCAGCCGCCGCGACCAATGGCCAGCGGCCGGGATCGCGACTGTGGAATTGACCTCGGCGAGGCTCTTGGTGGTGGGCGCATCCGTGCGCCAGCCGGCGGCGTCGGGGCTCAGGTGGGGTGATCGGGCATCCATGGGGCGAGAATACCGAACTTCCTCCTTATTGCAACTCATTTGCAACTGCATCTAGCGGCATGGGTTCCCGTCCCGGCCGGGATGCGGCCATCCTGTCGGAAAGCGGGTGGGTTTGGCGGGCCTCGCAGCCGGATACTGGCGCCAACCCGTACTTTGCAGGACACGAGCCATGTCAAACCCGCCCCGTCTCCCCGACACCTTTGGCCGCCTCGCCTGGTCCAACCTCGCGGCGCAGTCGGCCGAGCAGATCGCATTGGCCGCAGCCCCCATCGTCGCCGTGCTCACGCTCGGGGTCGCGGAAGGCCAGACCGGCCTGTTGCAGACCGCCCTGACCCTGCCCTTTGTGCTGTTCGCCATTCCGGCCGGCCTGCTCGCCGACCGCATCTCGCGCCGCTCGCTGATGGCAGGGGCCGAGGCGCTACGGGCGGTGGCGCTCGCCACCATCGTGCTGCTGCTGGCGCTCGGCGCCCTCAATCTTCCGCTGCTGGCGCTGCTCGGCTTCGCGGCGGTGTGCGGCACCGTCGTCTATAGCGTAGCCGCGCCGGCGCTGGTGCCCTCGCTGGTGAGCGCGGAGCTGTTGCCGGCAGCGAATGCGCGGATCGAGCTCGCGCGCACCATCGCCTTTGCCAGCGGGCCTGCGCTCGGCGGCGCGCTGGTCGGCTGGTGGGGCGCGAGCCCGGCCTTCGGCTTCGCCGCGGCGCTCTCGGCGATTGCGGTGGTGCTGCTCTCCGGCATCTTCGAACCTGCCCGCGCGCCGGCGCCGCGGCGCCATCCGTTCCAGGACATCCGTGAAGGCGCGGCCTTCGTGTTTCACCATCCGCTGCTGCGGCCGGTGTTCATCACCCAGTTCATCTTCAACACCGGCTGGTTCCTGCAGATCGCCGTGTTCGTGCCCTACGCCGTGCGCCATCTCGGCCTGACCGCCGCCGGCGTCGGCACCGTGCTGACGATGTACGGCGTCGGCATGGTGATCGGCGCGCTGCTCGCCACCCGCGTGATGCAGCGTATCGCCTTCGGCACCGTCGTCGGTCTCGGCCCGGTCACCGGCTTCGTCGCCGCCGTCGTGATGGCGCTGACGGTGCTGGTCCCCTCGCCCTGGCTCGCGGCCTTGAGTTTCTTCCTGCTCGGCGTCGGGCCGATCCTGTGGGTGATCTCGACTACGACACTGCGCCAGTCGGTGACGCCGCCGCGCCTCCTCGGCCGCGTCTCCGCCATCAACATCATGAGCTACGGCGCCCGCCCGCTCGGCTCGGCACTGGGCGCGGTCGTCGGCGGCCTCTGGAGCGCGGAAGCGTGCCTCTATCTCGCGGCCGCCGTGTTCGGCGTGCAGGCGCTGGTGATCTGGCTGTCGCCGGCGGTGGCGCTGCATCGGCAGCCGGACATGGTGGGAGACGAAGTGGCGGTGGGGTTCTAACGAGCCGGCCACGACGCAGCTCGTCGGATCCGGTCAACACTGGCTCGGCCCGTGCGCAGAGCGCGCGGATCAAGAATTCGCCAAACCAGTCTTGAAGTTGCAACTTTTTCATGTTGCACTTTGGGCGCGACACCGACCCCTTTCGGCCAATATTGCCGCGCCGTTTCCATGTCGGGAATTTTCGGACGCGGCTTCCTGTCTCATTCGCGCTTTTGAATTTGGATTTCATCACCCTCCTGGAGATTGCCATGCCCCATCGTCAGCCTCCGATCGACCTGTCGAAGTTTCACACTGACGACAATGATTTCGCGCATTTGTCATTGAAGAACCTGATCGACGCCCGCGAACTCTTCCACATTCACTTGATGCGGCATCCCAACGTCGTCGCCACCGCGATCGGCCGCTACCGCATTCGCAAGGGAGACAGCTGGCCGCATGCCAGGAAAAAGCATCACGGCAAGGGCGTACGGCGCCTCGACAACTCGGAAATCCGCCCCTACTCGTGGCCCTGTATCCTGGTCTTCGTCTCGGAGTGGCAGAACCCGAGCGAATTCCAGTCCCGGCCGGGCGATCTGATCCCGAGCACGGTGTTCATGCCGGACGGCTCGAAAGTCCCGATCTGCGTCATCGAGGCCCCCAGGGAATCGGAGACGTCCATCGAGGCACCGAACGACATCAGCTATCCCCTCAACAACATCGGTCCGGGCAACCCGCTGATCGCCAACGTCCAGGGGCAAAGATTTCTCGCGACGATCGCCTGCCTGGTCAGCGACGGCCACAAGTTCTATGCCCTGACCAATCGCCACGTTGCGGGAGAGGAAGGCGAGCCGGTGAACGCGATCTTGGCGGGGACCGAGGAGCGCATCGGTGAGACCGCCGCCAAACAGCTTACCCGCCTTCCGTTCTCGTCGCTTTACCCAAACCTCACGCTCAGCGACACCTTCGTGAACCTCGATGTTGGGCTCGTCGAGATCGACGATATCTCGCGCTGGACCACGCAAGTCAAAGGCATCGAGGGCACGGTCGGACCGATGGCTGACTTCTCCGGCTCCAACCTCTCACTGAGTCTGGTCGGATGCGCCGTGCGCGGCATCGGCGCGGCCAGCGGGACCATGCTCGGGGAGATTCACGGCCTCTTCTACCGCTACAAGACCAGCGGCGGATTCGAATATGTCGCCGACCTGATGATCGGACCGCGGACACACGAGGCGGCAGGCAAGCAGGCGGCGACGAAGTTCGCAACGCTGCCGGGAGACTCTGGAGCGCTCTGGTTGCTCGAGCCGGCCGGAAAAGCGGATGCCGACGATAGGGACAAGGCCGCCAACGCTCAGTACCTGCCGCTGGCCATGCAGTGGGGGCGCAATATGCTCTATTCGGCAGACAAGGCTCCGCCTCAGGGCTTCGCGTTGACCACCCTGCTGTCGCGCACCTGCGCTCTGCTCGAGGTCGACTTCGTGCGCGGGTGGAACATAGATCAGCCCGACACCTGGGGCGCGCTTGGACATTTCTCCATCGCCTCGCGAACGCTGGTCGCGCTGTCGACCCGCTTCCCGAAGCTGAAGAAGCTGATGGAGAACAATCTCGCCATCATCAGCCATGAGGACGCGGCCCTCGACGAGGGCGACTTCAAAGGCATGGGGAGCGAGGATTTCGTGCCCATGGCCGACGTTCCCGACTTCTTCTGGAAGCCGCGTGTCGCTAAGCAGGGCTTCGCCCGCCAATTCGAAGGCAGCAATCACTTCGCCGACATGGATCAGCCCGGTCCGCAAGGCAAGACGCTGCTGGATCTCACCAAGAATGACGCCAACGTCGACCCGAACGTCTGGGAAACCTTCTACGATGGCATCACCGACATCCTCAGCGGCGAGAAGATCAAGGAAGATCGGCGCGGCCTGCTGCCGTTCCGCGTCTGGCAGATCTTCGACCAGATGTGCGACTTCGCCGCGAAGGGCAAGGCCGAGGAATTCGTCTGCGCTGCCGGCGTGCTCGCCCACTATCTCGGAGACGCCTGTCAGCCGCTCCATATTTCCTATCTGCACGACGGCGATCCCGGACGCGCGGTCAAGCATGTCTTCAGCAAGGGAAAGAAGGCTGGACAGACCAAGCTGCAAGCGCTCGGCATGGGCGTCCACAGCGCCTATGAGGACGCCATGGTCTTCGAGAACCGCAAGGCCATTCTCCAGGGACTGAAGCAAACGCCCAAGGTTCAGCAATCCGAGCTCGTCGCCTCCGGCCGCGACGCGGCGATCGCGACGATCAAGTTGATGCGCGAGACGTTCAAGTCGTTGCCGCCTGCGAAGGTCGTGCAGGCCTATGTCGACGTGGGCAAGGGTGGCAAGGCCGCCTCTGCCAAGTTGTGGTCCCTGTTCGGCAAGAAGACCATCGGCGTGATGCAGGACGGCGCGCATCTGCTCGCCGTGCTCTGGGAAAGCGCCTGGCAGATCGGCAATGGCGAGACGAACGTAACGCGGCAAGGCGCCCTGACCCAGAAGAAGGCCATGAGCATCGTCCAGAACGAGAACTTCCTGCCCTCGTTCACCATCGGACAGATCGGCAAGGTGCTGCGCGGCCTGCCGGCGGCGGCGTCTGGACAAGCCGGTGCCAAACCGGCTTCGCCCAATCGCAGGACCACAACGACGCGCCAGCAGCGCGGGGGCCAATCCAAGCCGGACCGCGGACGAACGTCCACGACGAGCAGGCGCGTCACAGTGCGTCGCTGATCCGCTTCGAACGTCCGGACGCTCGCTCCTGCGGCGTCCGGCCATCGATGCAGTCGTGAAGCCTAACCCGCCAGATAGCGCTCGTAGCTCCCCGTCACCGGCTCGCTGGCGTCGACCTCAGGGTCGAGCGTGTAAAGATCCTGCGCGCGGCCGATGCCGCGCAGGGCGTAGCGGCCGGTGGAGACGAGATAGCGCCGCCCAGCGGCATCCAGGCCCTTGTAGAACTCCGCGGAAGCCAGCAGCTCGCGGTCGACCGAACGGCTCATCGAGGCGATGCGACTGACCTCGTTGACGGTCGGGCCGACCACCGTGAAGTCGAGCCGGTCCTCGCTACCGATATTGCCGTAAAAGACCTGGCCGACATGCAGGCCGATATAGGCTGACGTGGTGGGACGGCCATCGGCCTCGCGCCGTTTGTTCAGCGCCGCGACGTTCTTGCGGAACAGGTGCTCGGCGCGAAGCGCTGCGCGCCGTGCATCCGCCATGTCCTCGCCCCAGAACATCGCGAGTACGCCGTCCCCGATCAGCTTGAGCACGTCGCCGCCGGCATCGTGGATCGCGTCGATCACGGCCTGCGCATAATCGTTGAGGAACGGGATGATCTCGTCGGGGCCGATGCTTTCGCTGATCCCGGTCGAGCCGCGCAGGTCGGAGTACCACAGCACGGCGTTGATGCGCTCGGTGACGCCGCGCGAGATGCGCCCGCGCAGCACCTGCTCGGAGGCATCGCGGCCGAGATAGACGCGGCCGAGCGTGCGCACGATGTCGACCTGCTGCGCCGATTTGATCGCGAGCCCCAGCACCGGCACGAGATCGCGCAGCGCTTCCAGCTCGGCTTGGCTGAAGCCGCTGTCGCGCCGCGTGGTCCAGCAGGAATAAAGACAGTCCATCAGGCCGAGCGCGCCGTTCTCGCCAAAGCGATGCACGAAGGCGAGATAGTGCTTGTGGCCTTTTTCGGCGAGTTCGCCGATCTGCGAGAAATCCAGCGACGGCGCATCGGCGAGATCGATCACCATCTCGTCGTCGCCATTCTCGAGCATGTGGAAGAACACCGAGCGGCGCCAGCTCTTGGCGGCGTCGCCGTCGGCGGTCGAGCCGTATTCGAACGCGTCGCTCTCGTTGCTGGCACGGTCGCTCCAGCGGAAGCCGCGGCCTTCATAGATCGGATGCAGCGTGTCGATCACGACCAGCCCGCGCGACAGGTCCAGCCCTTCGGCGCAGCAGCGCTCGCAGAAGCCGCGGAGCAGTTCGTTTTCGGGCAGGCCCGTGAGTCCCTGGCCGGTGAGCCAGTTCATCAGCGCAAGGCGCGAGGTCAATTGCATGCGCCATTATGGCGTGCATTCGTGACGAGCGGAAGGCCACGCGCGAACCTCGTGCATCCGAGGCTCCCGCCCATAGCAGGTCGAATATGCCGCAGCCGCTGTTGACGCGCTGTCATGCCGACTGCAAATGGAACCGATGACACCGCCGACCATAAATACAGGAATATGAGCCAGCGCCAGCTCCCGATTATCCTGGCGCTCGGCACCACGCAGACGCTGGCCTGGGCGTCCAGCTATTATCTGCCGGCGCTGATCGCCGATCCCATGGCGCGCGACCTCGGTGTCTCCTCCAACTGGATCTTTGGCGCGTTCTCGGCTTCGCTGGTGATCTCGGCGATGCTCGGCCCGCGCATCGGGCGCCAGATCGATCTCGTCGGCGGCCGGCAGGTGCTGTCGGCCTCGAACCTGACGATTGCCGCCGGCCTCGCGCTGCTTGGCTTCGCACACTCCATCCCGGGGATGGTATTCGCCTGGCTCGTGCTCGGCATCGGCATGGCCATGGGGCTCTACGACGCCGCGTTCGCCGCGCTGGGCCGCATCTACGGCACCGAGGCACGCAGGCCCATCACCGGCATCACGCTGATGGCGGGTTTTGCCTCCACCGTCGGCTGGCCGCTCACCGCCTGGGGCCTCGCGCATATCGGCTGGCGCGAGACCTGCTTTGCCTGGGCGGCCGCCAACATCCTGATCGGCCTGCCGCTCAACTTCTTCATGCTGCCGGTGATCAAGGGCGCCAGGCAGGCGGCGGCCACGGCCGAGAAGCCGCATCTGCCGCTCGACCGCACCATGCTCCTGCTCGCCTTCATCTTCGCGGCGGTCTGGACCGTCACCGGCGCCATGGCCGCGCATTTCCCGCGCATCCTGGAGACGACAGGAGCCACGCCGGCCGAGGCGATCGCCGCCGGCGCACTGATCGGCCCGGCGCAAGTCGGTGCGCGCATGTTGGAGGCCGGCTTCCTCAGCCGTTTCCATCCGCTGTGGTCGACGCGGCTCGCCTGCCTCACCCACCCGATCGGCGCGGTGATCGTGGCGATCTTCGGCGGCGCTGCGGCAAGCGCCTTCGCGCTGTTCCACGGCTCCGGCAACGGCATCCTGACGATCGCGCGCGGCACGCTGCCGCTGTCGATCTTCGGCCCGAACGATTTCGGCTACCGTCTCGGCATCGTCGGCGCGCCCGCGCGGATGGCTCAGGCGGTGGCGCCGCTGGCTTTCGGCCTCTTGATCGACCTCATGGGCGCCAAGGTGCTGATCGTCTCCTCCGCGCTAAGCCTTTCGGCGCTGGCCGCGCTGTTCCTGATCCGCACCAGGCCGCGGCCGGATTGACGGCGGGGGAGCTTTCGCGCAGAAGCGGGCCATGAGCGAAGACGCCGGCCCGCCCCGCACATTCAAAGGCCTCCTGCGCTGGGCGACCACGCCGCCGCAGGCCTGGGGCGTCTACCTCCTCGCCCTCCTCTTGATCTGGCTGCTCTCGTTCTATGCCGGCACGCTGAAGCCGAAGAGGACGCCGGAGCCGAGCCCGCCCGCGGCGACCGCGCCGAAAGGCTGATCCACGCCTTAGTCGTAAAACTCCGGCGCCATCTTCTGGCTGTCGCGCTGGGCCTTGTCATGGTTGATCCAGAGCTGCCCTTTTTCCTTGGCGAGGGTATCGGCGATCTTCTGCATCGAGGCCGCGCTCTGGTCCTTGTCGACGTTCATGCCGGGCACGCGGCGGTTGTCCCAATTGTCCTTGAAGTGCACGGCATCGCCGGACAGCACCACAGCGCCGGTCTTCGGCAGTTTCACCAGCAGCGACTGGTGTCCCGGCGTGTGGCCGGGCGTCGACAGGATGGTCACGCTGCCGTCGCCGAAGACATCCTTGTCGCCGTTAAGCAGCTCCACCGGATGCGAAGGCTTGAAGCGCGGTGCGTTGTTGGCACCGGGCCAGTCATATTCGGCCTTCTGCACGTAAAGCATGGCCTGCGGAAACAGCTCGACATTGCCGGTGTGATCGGGATGCGTATGTGAGACGGCCATCGCCTTGACGTCCTCCGGCTTGAGGCCGAGCTGTTCGAGCTGGCTGGCCAGCGTCTTCGGCCGCCGCCAGGTGACGGCCTTGGGGTCGGCGGGCACGAGACCGCCAGGCATGGAAGCGACGGAATCGGCGATGCCGGTATCCCACAGGAACCAGCCCTTGCTGTGCTTGACGAGATAGCAGCTGTCGACGAAGTCCATCGTCTTGCCCTCGTTCAGGCCGGGCGTCCAGCGCGAGATGTCGCCGGCGGTGCCCTCGCCGCAATTGAGCACGTAGAGCCTTTCGACGCCGGATTTTTCCGATTGCGCCAGCGCCGCGGGGCCGGACAGGGCCAGTGCAGCGATAAGGAGAGCGAGCTTGGTCCTGCGCATCATTGTTCCTCCCTTGCAGCCGTGCAGGCCGACCGAGGAACAACCCCGGCCGCGCCGCAGAATTCCGGTCTCGTCAATGCGGGCAGGTCTCGACCTCCACCGTGACATGGCTGAGGCCCTTCAGCCCGGCGAGCCGCCGCTTGTAAGCGGCCGGCTGCTTCGGCTGGTCCGACACCACCGAGAGCAGCACGGCACAATGGCCGGGGCCGACCTGCCACAGATGCAAATCGGTGACGCGGTCGTCACCGACCTCCATGCGCGCCCGGATCACCCGCTCCAGCTTCACGTCGGCGCGCACGTCGAGCAGCACCGCACCTGACGACTTGACGAGGCCGAAGGCCCAGCTCGCGATCACCGCGCTGCCGATCAGGCCGACGGCGGGATCGGCCCAGACCCATCCCGAATACATGGCGACCGCGAGCGCTGCGATCGCCAGCACCGAGGTCGCGGCATCGGTCATGACATGGACATAGGCCGCGCGCAGATTGTTGTCGTGATGGTGATGGCCGTGGTGATCATGGTCATGATCGTCGTGCTCATCATGCGCATGGCCGTGCTCATGACCATGATGGTGATGATCGTGGTTGTCGCGCAGCAGCCACGCACTGGCGAGGTTGACGCAGAGACCGAGGGCGGCCACCGCCATTGCCTCACCGTAGACGATCGGCACCGGATTGATCAGCCGCAGCACACTCTCATACGCGATCTCGACCGCGATCAGGCCGAGGATGATCGCACTGGCGAAGGCGGCGAGATCGCCGAACTTGCCGGTGCCGAAGGTGAAGTGCGCATTGCCCAGATGCCGCCGCGCGAAGCGGTAGGCGAAGACGGCAATGCCGAGCGCCGCCGCATGCGTGCCCATGTGCCAGCCGTCGGCCAGGAGCGCCATCGACCCGAACAGCGAACCGGCCACGATCTCGCCGACCATCATGACGAGCGTCAGCAGGACCACGAGCCAGGTGCGCCGCTCGTTCTCGTCGTGCTTTTCGCCCAGGAAGGCGTGGTCGTGGGTCCATTGTTCGATGGAATGGGAATGCATCGAATTCTCCAGGAGATTCAGGTCTGTTGGGATTCAGTATAGCCCGGCGGACAGCAATTTTCGAAGGCGCAATCGTCCGGCGGATTGACAGTGCTTCTTAGTTTCGCTGTAATCTGCCCCATGGGGATTTGAGCGATCTCCCCACGAGGCGACAGGCCCAAGCATCGCGTCCCGTTCAATTCTTGCGAGGACGCAACATGTCTACATTCACAGCGATATCGTCTGACAAATTGGCACGGCTGATCGGCACGGCGAACGGCCCTGCCCTGATCGACGTTCGGACGGAGGAGGATTTTGCCGCCGACCAGCGGCTGATCCCGGGCTCCATCAAGCTCAGCCACGACAAGGTGACGGACTGGGGCGGCGCATTCGCCGGCCGCCGCGCCGTGGTCTCATGCTTCCGCGGCGAGAAGCTCGCGCAGGGCACCGCGGCCTGGCTGCGCCAGCTCGGTGTGCAAGCCGAGACGCTGGAGGGCGGCTTCGAGGGCTGGAAGGCGGCCAAGCTGCCGCTCGTCGACGCCCGCAAGCTGCCGCCGCGCGATGCCAAGGGGCGCACGGTCTGGGTGACGCGGGCCCGGCCGAAGGTCGATCGCATCGCCTGCCCCTGGCTGATCCGCCGCTTCGTCGATCCCCAGGCGGTGTTCCTCTATGTGGCGCCATCCGAGGTGATCGCCGTCGGTGAGCGCTTTGGCGCAGCCCCGTTCGACATCGAGAACGTGTTCTGGAGTCACCGCGGCGAGCTCTGCACCTTCGACGTGATGATCGAGGAGTTCGGCATCGCCACCCCGGCCCTGGTGCGGCTGGCAACATTGGTGCGCGGCGCCGACACGGCGCGGCCGGATCTGGCGCCGGAGGCACCCGGCCTGCTCGCGGCCTCGCTCGGGCTGTCGCGGATGTACGACGACGACCTCGAACAGCTCGAGGCCGGCATGACGCTTTACGATGCCTTCTACCGCTGGTGCCGCGACGCCACCACCGAGACGCACAACTGGCCGACCAACAAGGTGAAGGCGTAATGGACACCCGTAACGTTCAAGCAGGAGCTGATGCCGGTCACGGCATCAGCTTCGGGGAAGCCTTTCGCGTCTGGCTTCGCGTTGCGTCCTTGAGCTTCGGCGGGCCCGCGGGCCAGATCGCGGTGATGCACCGCATCCTGGTCGAGGAGAAGAAATGGATCTCCGAGGGACGCTTCCTGCATGCGCTGAACTATTGCATGCTGCTGCCGGGACCGGAGGCCCAGCAGCTCGCGACCTATGTCGGCTGGCTGATGCATCGCACCGCCGGCGGACTGATGGCGGGTGGGCTGTTCATCCTGCCCGGCATCATCGCCATCATGGGCCTCAGCTACATCTACGCGGCTTTCGGCAATGTCAGCTTCGTCGAGGCGCTGTTCTACGGGCTGAAGGCCGCCGTGCTCGCCATCGTCGTCGAGGCCGTAGTGCGCGTCGGCAAGCGCGCGCTGAAGAACCGCATCATGATCGCGCTCGCAGCCACAGCCTTCGTCGCGATCTTCTTCTTCGCCGTCCCCTTCCCGATCATCATCATCGCCGCCGGCATCATCGGCTATGCCGGCGCGCGGAGCGGCCGGCCCGAATTCGCGCCGGCCGGACACGGCCATGGCGACAGCAATGCGGTGATCGACAGCATGCTCGGCGAAGCCGTGCCCAAGCACGTGCGGCCCAATACGGCGCGCGCGATCCGCGTCGGTGCGCTATGGCTTGCGCTCTGGCTGGTGCCGGTGATCGCGCTGCTCGCTGCCTTGGGCCAGGCCAACGTGTTCAGCCAGATCGCGCTGTTCTTCTCGAAGATGTCGCTGGTCACGTTCGGCGGCGCCTATGCCGTGCTGGCCTATGTCGCCCAGCAGGCGGTCGAGCATTATCACTGGCTGAAGCCGCACGAGATGCTCGACGGCCTCGGCATGGCCGAGACCACGCCGGGCCCGCTGATCATGGTGCTCCAGTTCGTCGGCTTCATGGCGGCCTACCGCGACCCCAGCGGGCTGTCGCCGATGCTGGCGGCGACCCTCGGCGGATTGCTCGCGACCTGGGTCACCTTCACGCCCTGCTTCCTCTGGATCTTCGTCGGCGCCCCCTACATCGAGCGCCTGCGCGGCAACACGGGATTGGCCGGCGCGCTGAGCGCGATCACGGCCGCCGTCGTCGGCGTGATCCTCAACCTCTCGATCTGGTTCGCGCTGCACACGCTGTTCCGCGAGACGGCGCCGGTGCACGCGTTTCCGCTGAACTTCGATAGGCCGGTGCTGACCAGCGTCGACATCCCCGCGCTGCTGCTGTCGATCGCGGCGGCGACGGCGATCTTCCGGTTCAAGCTGGGGATGCTGGCGGTGCTGGCAGGGAGCTGCGCGGCGGGCGTGGCGTTGCGAATGGCGGGCGTGATCTAGGCGTATCCTCGTCGGTTCGTCGCGTCCGGATCGCATCGAGAGTAGACGTTGCAGCCGACAGCGCATCATGACGGCTTTGGGCCATCTGCGGACTCATGCACCGCTGCAATTGTCGTTGCTATTCGATCACCTCGTCGGCGCGGATGAGTAACGAGGTAGGCACAGTGAGACCAAGTGCTTTGGCGGTCTTCATGTTGATGACCAACTCGAATTTGGTTGGCCTCTCTACCGGCAACTCGGAAGGCTTGGTGCCCTTGAGTATCTTGTCCACGTAGCCGCCCGCACGGCGCATCAGATCGCCCGCGTCGGCTCCGTATACCGACAATCCGCCATTGGCGTAATGTCGGAACAAGTACATTGCCGGCAGATGATATTTCGCCGCCAGCGCGATGATTCGCGGAGCCTGGACATAGGTGAGAGGATCACCAAAATCGATTATCGCATCGACGTGCTGAACGGCGGCCGAGGCAAAGGCGGCGTCGAGTTCTTCGGCCGTGGTCGCCTCAACTATCAGCAGAACTATACCGAGTATACCGAGCCTACGAGTCAGGCCGGGTATCTCTTCCGCCAAGTAATGCCTTTGCATTGGGTTGTCGGGATTGACCAAGAGCGCGATCTTCGAGGCGCCGGGTACGAGTTCCCGAAGGATTTCGAGACGTTTAGCGAGGAAATCATCTGGTACCATGGTCGAAAGACCCGTTATGTTGCCACCGGGGCGTGACAGGCCTTGGACGAGGCCAAGCTGCACGGGATCGGCTACCCCCACGAATACAATCGGAATGGTGGCAGTCGCCGATTTCAGGGCCATGGCTGCTTGTGGTCCCGGAGCAACAAGGACATCCGGATTGAGTGCAACCAGGTCGGCGACGGAAGCTGGCAGTCGATCCGGGGGTTGGGAAAAGCGATACTCGATCACCAGATTTTTCCCCTCCACCCAGCCGAGACTTCGCAACGCATCAACGAACACACGCTCGGCTTGGTTTAGGGCCCGCCCGCTCCCATCACCTATGGCAAGAAAGCCAAGTTGACGGCGAGCTCCCTGCGCCCACGAGCGCCTTCGCGAAACGAGCAGTGCCGCAGTAGCCGCTATGAACTCCCGCCGCTTCATCGGATCCTCATCGCAGCTTGAGGACGATGGGAGACAAAGTATCACGTTCGATGGTCGCGCGGACTGCGATGCTGCGTCGCAAGTACGGCGTGTGGCGCAGGACGGCTTTGGGTCAAAGGCTGCCTTGACCAGCTTGCACGGCCTGTTCGGGTCACCGTCAGGAAGCAGACACCGCACCATAAGCTAAGGTCAGCGGCGGGCCACTTGCGGAACATGCATCGCAGCAAACGCTACTCTATTCGATGACTTCGTCGGCGCGAGCGAGGAGATAAGGCGGGATAGTAAGGCCGATGCTCTTTGCTGTTTTGAGATTGATCGCCAGCTCGAATCTGGTGGGCTGTTCGACCGGAAGGTCGGCGGGTCGAGCGCCGTTTAGAATTTTTCCTGTATAGTCGGCAAGCTGACGCTGAACATCGGTAATGCGAGGCGAATAACTCATAAGGCCGCCGGATTTGACAAAAAAAGACCATTCATAAGTCGCGGGGATCCGATACTGCTCGCACAACGCTGCGAGTTGCTCTCGACGTGCAATATAAAATGCATCTGGACTGACGAGAAGCGCGGCATGCTTCCGGTTTCTGACTTCGCCGAAGGCAGCAGCAATTTGCTCGTCCGTACTCGCCTTCAGGACGTGAATTTCTCGGCCAAGCGACTTGGCCGCAGCTTCGGCATCCGAAACCACTACATTCGCATTTGGATTTGTTGGATTTACCAGCATGGCGATCGTTCCGCCTGCCGGCGTCAACTCTGCCAACAGCTCAAGTCGCTTGGCGGTGAGTTGCGGAGTGTACATGCTCACGCCGGTTGCATTTCCTCCCGGCCTGTTCAAACTGGAAACAACGCCAAGATGTACCGGGTCCATGGCAATCGCAAACACGATCGGAATCGTCTTAGTCGCTGCCGTTGTCGCCAAAACTCCGTTCGTACCAGTGGCGGCGACGATCACCTGGACGCGATCCCGAATGAGACCTGCAATCAAGTCCGGAAAGCGATCATACTTTCCATCAGCGAAGCGGTACTCGATCGCCACGTTCTGGCCTTCTACAAAGCCGTTGGTGCGGAGACCATCCCGAAAGGCGACGAGCAGTTCCTTGCTCTTGTCGGCTGTGTCGAAGCCGAGATAGCCAATTGTTGGAAGCGTGCCCTTTTCCGCGTATGCCGCGCAAGGCGAGATAATTGTTGCGATCAGGAAAAGCGCAATCAAATGTCGCCGCTTCATTGGAACCCTCAAGGTCGTGAGAGCACGGTAGTTCCTGTCGAGGATAGATCAATGAGAAGCCAGCGGGGGTGACCGTCGGCGCCACTTCATCGCTCCAGCGTGGCGAGATAGGCGGCGAGCGTCAAAAAATCTGCCTCGTTGAGCGCTTTGACGACGTCGATCATCGGCTTGCTCTCCGGCCCAGCGCGGAAGCCGTGCCGGTATTCGTAGAGCTGGCGGAAGATGTAGGTCGGCGAGCGCCCGGCGATGCCTGGCACGACGTTCGTGCCGGTCAGCTTGTCGCCGTGGCAGGTGGCACAAGCGATTTCGGGCCTTGCGGCCAGCTCGCGGCCGGCAGCCACGCTGCCTGTCGGCACGTAGGCGGTAAAGCGAACTCGCGCGTCGCGGTTGACGAAGCGGCCGACGTCAGCCGGCGTCTCGACGATGCGCGCGCCGATCGGCTCGCGTTCATCGCCTTTGGTGACGAAGAACCAGCCGGCGACGGTAGGCTTCGGCACGGTCTCAGTCTCCACCACATCGACCAACTTCCTTGGCTTGATGGCGGCGAAATATTCTGCCGCCGCCTTAATCTCATCGTCGTTCGCCGCCTTCGCAAGCGAGATCATCCATGCTTGCGGAACGCGGTCGGGCAATGCCGTCGAGCGTTTGCCGCTCCTGTAGTCGTGCATCTGCTGAATAAAATAGGAAACCGGCAGGCCAGCGATGTCGGCGTTCTCCGGACCACCCGTGCCAGAGGCACGATGGCAGAAGCCGCAGGCGTAGACGTCAGGCTGGCGACCGCTCGCCACGACTGCCGGCATCATCGGATGGTCACCTGGGTGCCAATCCGGCGCCAGGAAGCGATCGCGCGTTTGTGGGACCGTATAGCTCGCCGTGCTGTCGGGAACGCGGCGAGGTTGACCGTCATCCGGCGGCGGCTTGAAGTCGGGCGGGTTGTAAGTGTAGGCCCAAAACGGTGGCTTCTCGGTGACCTGCGCGTGCGCGCCCGCCGTACCTACGAGAATTATGGTCAGTGCACCTGCCGCCCGAGCGGCCGCTCCCAATCGCACCATGTTCGTCTCCGGCTTATCTGCCCAGACGGAACAGGTAGATTAACCACGAATCCGCGCTGAAACAATTGGCTTTCGTGGCGATTCAGGGCCGCATGCCCGTCGGGCACCACAGTCGGTCAGTTTGACCATGCCGCCTGTCAAGCCCCGTCGCTGAAAATATTCCGCTTTACCGAAATTCGGATTTGTCGTACATACAAAACACCCTGACCCGAGACGAGGGGCGGATCGCGATCGTCACGAACCGCGGGCTGGGCAGCGATGGACGCGACGGCGTCGGGCGCAACGGGCATTGCAGGGCGGGACACCGTGAGCAATCGCCTTTCCGCGCATACGACCCGACGCTGACAGCGTCTTCGCATGGCTTCGGGGGCGAGCACACGCCACCCCCCGGATTCCCAGCGAGGACGTGCGGGGACGGAGAAGTCGTGTGGTCCCGACGCCCGGGGTCTGTGCGTCAAGTCTTGCGGTGATGTGGCGGCCCGACCGGGCGCGCGCATCGATATTCGCAAGGCGACGGGGGCAATAGCGCAACGCCCCCCGAGGAGAGCACGAAGGACACCGTTAAAACCATTCGCGCAGGGAAGGCCGGGCGACCGGCACACCTGTGGTCCACCCCGTGTGCATTTGTATCGCGCACGGATCTCGGGTGCCAGCCGGCGCCCGGCCTTCCCTGCGCCCTTGTCATTTTCGAGGGCGTGCGAGACGCAAACCTCGGGCGAGACGCGCCGCGAGAAGGCGAAAGTGTGACTGCTGTTTGAAGTGTGAATTGGAGAGCGACGGCCTCGCCCCTGGCTCAGTCATTGCGAGCGCAGCGAAGCAATCCAGAGTCTTTCCGCGATGGGGATTCTGGATTGCCTCGCTGCGCTCGCAATGACGATGTGGAAGCCGCGAGCCCCACCCTCGATGTCATCGCCCGGCTTGACCGGGCGATCCAGTACTCCGAGACGGGCGTGATCGAAAAGAAAGGCCGCGGCGTACTGGATGCCCCGGTCCCGGCTCCGCCAAGGCTATGCCGAGGCCCAGGGAGTCACTCGGCGCGCCGGAGCTTCAGCGAAGGCGGCAAGCCGGGGCATGACACCAACTTTGTGGATACTATCGCATCATCATCCGCGCGATCGCTTCCCCGATCACCACCGTGGTGAGATGCGTGTTGGCGCGGCAGTCCGACGGCATGATCGAGGCGTCGGCGACGCGCAGGCCCGAGATGCCCTTCACACCGCCATCGGGATTGACCACACCATGGGCATCGCCGGGGCCGCTCATGCGGCAACTGCCGGCGGCATGCTGGATGTCGCCGGTCTCACGGCGCAGCACCGCGTCGAGCTCGCGATCCGGCAGTGATGCTGCCTGCGGCAGCGTCAGGTCGGTGTCGGCGAGCCGGATCCAGTCGGCAATGCCTGACAGCGCCGGCTGGGAGGTGATCACGGCGAGCCGCTTCACCGCATCCATCATGCGCAGCATGTCGCGGGGATCGGCCAGCATGTTCTCCTCGACGACGGGATCGACCGCGGGATCGGTCGAGGCCAGCTTCAGCGTTCCACGCGAATAGGCATTGAACAGGCCCGCGCCGATCGCGCCCGGCACGCCGATGCCGCGGTGATTGAAGGCGATCAGGATCATGTCGCGCTTGCCGCCGTCCGCAAGCCCCGAGGAATAGCTCACGCAGCAATTGGTGTGGCGGGTGTCCGGATCGGTTGGCCGCAGGTTTTCGTGGAGCTGGATGGTGGCGCGAAACAACGGATGGTCGAAGTAGTGCTTGCCGACCGGCAGGTCGCGCTCGACCGCAATCCCCATCGCCTTCAATTCCTCGGCCGGCCCGATGCCCGAGCGCAGCAGGATCGCCGGACTGTGGATGGCGCCGGCACACAGCACGATCTGCCGGGCGCTGATCTCGCTGGTGCCCTGCCCCTCGATATGGACGCGGACGCCGGTCGCCCTTCCGTCGCTGATCAGGACGCGATCGACCAGCGCATGGCCGCGAATTTCGAGATTGGCGCGGCCGCGCGCGGGCTCGAGATAACCCTCATTGGTGCCGATGCGCCGGCTGTCGCGGCTGTTGATGGGATAGCAGGCAACGCCCTCGCCGTCGGGGCCGTTGAGATCGGCGCACCAGGGATAGCCGCTCGCAAGCGCGGCATCGCGCAAGCCGCGATCGATCGGTCCCCACTTTTCCGGTGGCGCGCGATAGACCGGCAGCGGTCCGCCGCGGCTGTGGCCTGCGGCATCGCCGAATTCGAGATCGTCCTCGATCACGGAGAATAACGGCATCACCTCCCTGGCCGACCAGCCGGAGCAGCCATTGGCGGCCCATTCGTCGAAGGCGTCCGCGACGCCGCGAATGGCAATCTGGCCGTTCATCATCGAGGAGCCGCCGAGCCCCTTGCCGCGCCAGTAGAAGCGCGGCTCCTGCCCCGCCACCCGGCGCGTCAGGAGATCAGGCCACTGCCATTTCTCCTGGTACTCGCGCTTGTGGATGATCGGGATCGGATTCGGCGTCCGCACCTCCCACGGCGCCTCGTCGGCACGCCAGTCCAGGCCCGCCTCCAGCAGCAGGACGCGCCGTGCGGGATCCTCAGACAGCCGAGCCGCAACAGCAGCGCCAGCGGAGCCGCCGCCGACAACAATGACATCGTACATCGCGTTAGGTCTCAACATTCCAGAACACCGGCGTCGTGAACGGTATCAGACCGCGCTGGGCGGTGGAATGCGAATTGGAGAGCGGCGCTGTCGCAGCTCGTCATTGCGAGCGCAGCGAAGCAATCCAGAGTCTTTCCGCAGAGGCAGACTGGATTGCTTCGCTGCGCTCGCAATGACGGTGTGGGCGCAGGCGCGCGTCGCACCACTACCGTCACCGCCCGGCTTGACCGGGCGATCCAGTATTCCAGAGACGCCAGTGATTGAGCGGAGAAGCCGCGGCCTACTGGATGCCCCGGTCAAGCCGGGGCATGACACCAATGTTGTGGCAGCAGTGCGTCCTGCCGCCCTACCCGATCACCTTGCCGAACTTGTTCGACTTCGGGAAACCCTTCGGCGGCAGGCGGCCGGCGTCGGCGCGGGTGCCTTGCCACTCCGCGAGCTCCTTCATGGTCGCGCTGAATTCGCGCCCCGCAGAGTCCTTCCAGGTGAGGCCCGCCTTGGCCTCGAACACGACGACGTCGGAGAGGCCGCCGTCCTTGTACTTCTGCAGGCGCACGCCGCGGCCGCGCGCCATTTCCGGCACCTGATCGAGCGGGAAGACGAGCATCTTGCGGTTCTCGCCGATGACCGCGACGGTATCGCCGATCACCTCGGTGACCGTGCGCGCCTCGTTCGGCATGTCGACGTTGAGGACCTGCTTGCCCTTCTTGGTGGTGCCGACGCAATCGTCCTCGTTGACGACGAAGCCCTGGCCCTCGTGGCTCGCGACCAGGAATTTGCGTCCGCCCTTGTTGACGAACAGCGCGACGGGCGCCGCTTCCTGCTCGAGATCGATGAAGAGGCGGATCGGCTCGCCGTGGCCGCGGCCGCCCGGGAGCTTTGCGACATCGAGCGAGTAGAACTTGCCGTTGGTGGCAAACAGCAGCAGCTTCGAAGTGGTCTCCGCGAAGAAGGCGAAGCCGAGCTTGTCGTCCTGCTTGAAGGCGAGCCCCGAGAGGTCCTCGACATGGCCCTTCATGGTGCGGATCCAGCCCTTGTCCGAGACGACGACCGTCACCGGCTCGCGCTCGACGAAGGCTTCCTCGATCGCGGCCAGATCGTGCTCGGGCGCGTCGGCGAAGGTGGTGCGGCGCTTGCCGAGCGGCGTCTTCGGCCCGAACATGTCGCGAACCTTGCCGACCTGCTCGCCGACCTTCTTCCATTGCTCGGCTTCCGAGGCGAGCACTGCGTTGATGCCCTTGAGCTCGGCACGGAGATTCTTGTCCTCGGTGCGGATCTCCATTTCCTCGAGCTTGCGCAAGGAGCGCAGCCGCATGTTGAGGATGGCTTCGGCCTGCACCTCGGTGAGCTTGAACTCCTTCATCAAGGCCGGCTTCGGCTCATCCTCGGTGCGGATGATCTTGATCACCTTGTCGATGTTCAGATAGGCGATGAGGAAGCCGCCGAGCACTTCCAGCCGGTGCTCGATCTGCGCCTTGCGGTAATTGCTGCGCCGGATCAGCACGTCGCGCAGATGGTCGAGCCATTCGCGCAAGCACTCCGCGAGCCCCACCACCTTGGGCACCTTGCCCTTGATCAGCACGTTGAGGTTCAACGGGATCTTGTTTTCGAGCTCGGTGAGCCGGAACAGCGATTCCATCATCAAGGCGGGATCGACGTTCTTCGACTTCGGCTCGATCACGATGCGGACGTCTTCGGCCGACTCGTCCCTGATGTCGCCGACCAGCGGCAGCTTCTTCTGGTCGAGCAGCTCGGCGACCTTCTCGATCAGGCGCGACTTCTGCACCAGAAAGGGAATCTCGGTGACGACGACGACCCAGGAGCCCCGCGCGCCCTCCTCCTGCTCCCACCTGGCGCGAACGCGGAACGAGCCGCGGCCGGTGGTGTAGGCTTCAGCGATGGCCTGCTTGGAATCGACGCAGATGCCGCCGGTCGGGAAGTCCGGGCCCTTCACCCACTTCATCAGCGCCTTGGATTTGGCGTCGGGCTTCTCGATCAGATGCAGCGCGGCGTCGCAAAGCTCTGCGGCGTTGTGCGGCGGGATCGAGGTCGCCATGCCGACCGCGATGCCTTGCGCGCCGTTGGCGAGCAGGTTCGGGAAGCCGCCGGGCAGCACGACCGGCTCCTTCGACTGGCCGTCGTAATTGGCGCGGAACTCGACACCGTCCTCGTCGATGCCGTCGAGCAGAAGCCGCGCGACGTCGGTCATGCGCGCTTCGGTGTAGCGGTAGGCGGCGGGGTTATCGCCGTCGATATTGCCGAAATTGCCCTGGCCGTCGACCAGCGGATAACGCGAGGAGAAATCCTGCGCGAGGCGGACCATGGCGTCGTAGATCGCCTGGTCGCCGTGCGGATGGAACGAGCCCATCACGTCGCCGACGATTTTGGCGGATTTCTTGAAGGCCGTGCCGGGATCGAGCCTGAGCAGGCGCATGCCGTAGAGGATGCGCCGGTGAACCGGCTTCAGGCCGTCGCGCGCGTCGGGCAGCGCGCGGTGCATGATGGTGGAGAGCGCATAGGCGAGATAGCGCTCTTCCAGCGCTTCACGCAGCGGCACCTCGTGAATTTCGGCCGGCTCTTGCGGCGGAATCAATCGTTTTCCCATGCCGCCCGGTTAAACCGTGGAAGCGAATCGGGCAAGGATGGATTGGTTCCCTGTGGGCGGCTAGTGGCCCGCCCAGCCGGCTGTCACGGTCTCGGTTTTGGCCTGAACGGGCGCCGGCCCATTGGTCAGACAACGCCGGGCGGCCTCGATTTCGGCCTCCGTCGCCCCCTTCGACCGCGCCCATGTCTCTGCGGCCGCAGCGGAATATTTGGCCACATAGTACCGGACGACGGTACAGGATGCCCGGCGAAACACGCCGGGTTGCGGCTCGCCGGCCATTGCATCAGGCGCAAACGCGAGCAGCGCCGCGGACAAGGCGAATCCCCTGATCAACATTTAGGCTGTCCCCGTTGTGGAACCTCAGAGCCGAACTCGACGACACCGATTTAGTTCCCGGAGAACTCCGTTTTGGGAACAAGGCAGAGTCCCGCTGCGCTCATGGCGCCGGGATCGCCGCCCTCGCCTGCTGCCGTATCAGGGCATTGATGAAGCCCGCACGCGCGTCGGAATGGCCCTGCCCCCGCGGCTCCAGCACATGGCGAAGCAGGAACAGGCCGGTGAGCCGGAAGCCGTCCTGGAGATCCTGCTCGGTGAGGTCGCTTGCGGTTTCGCCCTGGCGCAGAAACGGCGGCAGGCGCAACAGGCGGTCACGCCACGGCTCGCCGGCGCCGCGGGACACCGCGCCCCCGGATTTCGGCGAAACATAGATAAGGTCGGTGGTCTCGCCGGTCACCGCACAATTGTCCAGCGCCAGGCCGAAACCAAGCTCGGCGAGCATCGCCAGCTCGAAATGGATGACGTGGACGGCGGCGCCGCCGATATCGTCGAAATCGTCGAGCGAATGCTCGAGCAGTGCGAAGATCTCCTCGTGCGGATCGCGCTCCGGCAGCAGCCGCGCAATCGAGGCGAGATGGGTGACGCCGTAGACACCATGGGATGATCCGAGCAAATTGGCCGCGCGCAGCTTCAGGCCTTCGATCGCATAAGTGCCGAGATGCTCGTCGAGCCGTGCCCGCCACACCACACTGACGCTGTTCCCCGGCTGGAGCAGCGGCCGCATCCGCGAGCCGGCGCCGCCGCGCACAAGGCCCAGATGCCGGCCGTGCGCGCGCGTCAGCAGCTCGACGATGGCACTGCTCTCGCCATGCCGCCGCACGCCCAGCACGATGCCTTCGTCGGTCCATTCCATGGGAGGAAGTGTAGCGGATTCCGGCGTTCAATCGTAGGGCGGATTAGCCGAAGGCGTAATCCGCCAATCGCTCGTGCACGTCAAATGGTGGATTACGCTTCGCTAATCCACCCTACGGCACCGCGCAAACGTCACGCGTTGAACCAGCCCTGCGCGTCGCCGGTGAAGGAAAAATACAGGCCCATCGTGGTCAGCGCGCAGGACACGATCTCGATGGCGCTGTCGAGCTCCATGCCCTTCTCCCCGATGATCTGGCCGAGCGAGATCACCGTCAGCACGAGGGCCGCCGCCAGCACCCAGCGTGGCCAATTCTTGCGATGATGCGCGGCCAGCCGGACGAAATAGACCAGGAGCAGGATCATGCCGCCGGCGAGCAAGGTCCCCGTCATGATCATCTGCTCGGTCATCTCGGCATTGGGCGTGCGGTCCTGCACCGCAACGGACAAGGCGTCCAGCATCAACGATGCATAGAGCAGCGCTTCGAAGCGCCGGACGTTGCTGGGCACGCTCATCGGATACCGATCTTTTCCTGGTTATTCCCTGGGAAAGTCCAGGCCCATCTCGCGGTAGCGATCGGGATCGTCGCCCCAGTTCTCGCGCACCTTGACGAACAGGAACAGGTGCACCGGCACGTCAAGGATCTGCATCAGCTCCTTGCGCGAGTCCGCGCCGATCGACTTGATGGTGGCGCCGCCCTTGCCGAGCACGATCTTGCGCTGGCTTTCGCGCTCGACGAAGATCGTCTGCTCGATCCGCACCGACTTGTCCTTGCGCTCCTCCCATTTGTCGGTCTCGACCGTGGACTGGTAGGGCAATTCCTGGTGCAGCTTCTGATAGATTTTTTCGCGCGTGATCTCGGCCGCCAGCTGCCGCATCGGCGCGTCCGACATCTGGTCCTCGGGATAGAGGAACGGTCCCGGCGGCACCATCTCTGAAAGCGTCGTGCGGATGTCGTCGACGCCATCGCCCGAGATCGCCGCGATCATGAAGGTCCGCGCGAACTTCATGCGCTCGTTGGCGGCCTGCGCCAGCGCCAGCAGCTTCTCGCGCTGGACCAGGTCGACCTTGTTGATGACCAGGATCTTCTCGTGTTTCACGCTGGCGACCTTGGTGAGGATCGCCTCGGCCTCTTCGTCGATCCCGGCCTTGGCATCGAGCAGCACGCAGACGAGATCGGCGTCATGCGCCCCGCTCCAGGCGGTCGAGACCATGGCGCGGTCGAGCCGGCGCTTGGGCAGGAAGATACCGGGCGTGTCGACCAGGATGATCTGGGCGTTGTTCTCGATCACGATGCCGCGGATCAGCGCGCGCGTGGTCTGCACCTTGCGCGAGACGATCGTGACCTTGGCCCCGACCAGCGCATTGACCAGCGTGGACTTGCCGACATTGGGCGCGCCGATCAGCGCAACGAAGCCGCAGCGCGTCGCGGTGGGCGTCTCGCCGCTTGCTTCAGCCGTCATTGCCGCCGCCAACACCTTCACGTTCGATCATCACTGATGCTGCTACTTTCTCTGCTGCGCGCTTGCTGCCGCCGATGCCTTCGGCCGGCGCGAGGCCCGGCAGATCCACCGCGACGCGGAACTGCGGATCGTGATGCGGGCCGGTGCGCTCGACCTCGCGGTAAACCGGCGTCGGCAGCCCCTTGCCCTGCGCCCATTCCTGCAACACGGTCTTGGGATCGCGCAAGGGACGGCGCGGCTTGTGCATGCGCTCGGTCCAGTTACGTTTGACGAACTCGGACGCCGCCGCGTAGCCGCCGTCGAGGAAGACAGCGCCGATCACGGCCTCACAGATGTCGCCGAGCACAGACTTGCGCAGGCGCGCGTCGGCGCTGGGGCCGACCGAGCCCAGCTTGACGTCGTCGAGCAGACCGAGCGACTTGGCGACGTCGGCGCAGCTTTCCTTGCGCACGAGTTCGGCAAGGCGCTTGGACAACTCGCCCTCATCGGCGTTCGGGAAGGCGTGATAGAGCATGTCGGAGACGACGAGCCCGAGCACGTGGTCGCCGAGGAATTCCAGCCGCTGATAGCTGTCGCCGCGCTTGCGCCCGGACTTCAGCGCCGAGACATGCGTGATCCCCTGCATCAGGAGGTTCGGGTCAGTGAAGCTGTAGCCGATGCGCGCCTCGAGCGCCGCGTTGGCATCGGAGCCCTTGGCCTTGCTGCTCCGCGCCCGCTTCTTCTTGGCGGGCGCCTTGGCCTCAGGAGTCTTGGTTTCAGGAGTCTTGGTCGCAAGGTTCGTGGTCGCAACTTCGCCGTCGGGGCCCGCTTGGGCCTCGGTTGGTTGGATCGCGATGTCCTTGGCTTCGTCTTTCATCGGACGATTTTGAAGAAGCGATTCCAGCGCACCGCCCACGGCCAGCGCCAGAACATCCAGGCATGCTCGCCTTCGGCGATGGAGAAGAAGATCATCTGGGCGCGGCCGATCAGATTCTCCTGCGGCACATAGCCGACCTGGCCGAGGAAGCGGCTATCGGTGGAGTTATCGCGGTTGTCGCCCATCATGAAGAAATGGCCTGATGGCACGGTGTAGACGTTGGTGTTGTCCACATAGCCGTTGTCGGCGCAGTCGAGCGTCTCATAGGACACGCCGTTCGGCAGCGTTTCCTTCCAGCGCTTCACCCGGGAGATGCCGCCGCCTTCCGAGCCGCAGGGCTCCTCTCCGACATATTCGCTCATCCGCTGCCGCTCGACCGGCGTGTCGTTGATGTAGAGCAGCCCGTCCCGCATCTGGATGCGGTCGCCGGGAAGGCCGATCACGCGCTTGATGTAATCGGTGGAATCGTCCTTCGGCAGGCGAAACACGACGATGTCGCCGCGGCTCGGGTCCGAGCCCCAGATCCGCCCGGAGAACAGCGGCGGCGAGAATGGAATCGAATAGTGGCTATAGCCGTAGGAATATTTCGAGACGAACAGATAGTCGCCGACCAGCAGCGTCGCCTTCATCGAGCCGGACGGGATGTTGAACGGCTGGAACAGGAAGGTGCGGATCACCAGCGCGATCAGGAGAGCGTGGATCACGACCCGGATCGTTTCGCCGACGCCGCTCTCAGTTTTCGTTCCCGAAGTCACGCTCATTGCTCTCTCAATTCCGGCCGGCGATCACAGAGCGCCCTCCTCCCGCGAACGGCCCACCGGTTCGCGGCACAAGGAGATTGTCCTGATTCTGATAGTGAGGGCCAATTCCGGCGTAAAGCCGAATTCGCCCAAGCTGATTTTGCGTCCGCGGACTTTTAGACGGTTGTCGGAGGTCACGCAATCAAGGATCGCGTTAAAACTTCATAAGATATTGATTTACAAAGACAATCATAAATCCCGACGCCCAATCAGGGTTTCGGCAGCGGCACGGCGGAAATGACGACGAAGGCCTGCGCCAGCGGCCAATCGTCGGTGATCGACAGGTCGATCCGCGCCTCGAACCCCTCCGGCGTCAGGGCCTGAAGCCGGGCCAGGGCGCCGCCGGTCAGTTGCATGGTCGGCCGCCCGCCCGGCAGGTTGACCACCCCCATGTCGCGCCACCACACGCCGCGCCGGATCCCGGTGCCGAGCGCCTTGGAGCAGGCCTCCTTGGCGGCGAAACGCTTGGCGTAGGTCGCCACCACCATTTTCTCGTTCTTGGCGCGCCGCTCCGCCTTGGCCCGCTCGGCCGGGGTGAAGATGCGGTCGAGGAAGCGCTCGCCATGGCGCTCGATCACCTTGGCGACGCGGGTGATGTCGATGAGGTCGGAGCCGATGCCGATGATCACGCCCGGCTCCGGCCGCGGTCCATCGCCGCGCGCATGCTGCGTACCGTCTCGGCAAGGCCGACGAACAGCGCTTCACCGATCATGTAATAGCCGATGTTCAGCTCCATGATCTCAGGCAGGGCCGCGATCGTCTCCGCGGTCGCATAGTCGAGCCCGTGCCCGGCATGAACCTCCAGTCCGGCGGACTTTGCCAACTTCACCCCCGCCACGATCCGCTGCCATTCGGCCTCAGCTTTCTCCGTGTGGCCGTCGACCACGGCGTCGCACCAGGCGCCGGTATGGATCTCGATCACGGGCGCGCGCAGCCGCGCCGCCATCTCGATCTGGGCGGGATCGGCGGCGATGAACAGGGAGACCCGAATACCGGCATCGTTCAGCCGCGCGATGTAGGGTGCGAGCGCGTTGTGCTGGCCGACCACGTCGAGGCCGCCTTCGGTGGTCACCTCCTGCCGACGCTCTGGCACCAGGCACACCGCGTGCGGCTTGGTGGCGAGCGAGATGCGCATCATGTCGTCGGTCGCCGCCATCTCGAAATTCAGCGGCTTGGAGATCTCGGCCTTCAGCCGCGCCATGTCCTCGTCGCGGATGTGGCGGCGGTCCTCACGCAAATGGGCGGTGATGCCGTCGGCGCCGGCCTCGATCGCCAGCAGCGCCGCACGCACCGGATCGGGATGGCGGCCGCCGCGGGCGTTACGCACGGTTGCGACGTGATCGATATTGACGCCGAGGCGGAGCGGAGTTGCGGGCATTTCAGAACTCACGAAATCAGAGGAAAAGGCGCATGCGAGATGCACCTATCCATTAACACGTTCGACTTTGGCGACGACTGCCTTCGCGCGCAACTGGGCCAGGATCGCGCTCAGATGCTTCAAATCGTAGACTTCGAGATCGATCGTCGTCTCCGTGAAATCAGGTGAGCGGCGCTGCATGCTGATGTTGTCGATGTTGCCGTCGTGCTCGGCGATCACGGTCGCGATCTGCGCGAGCGCTCCGGGCTCGTTGACGTTCTCGACCTTGATGCGGGCCGGGAATCGCTGCGGCGCGGAGTCCTCGATGTCCCAGCGGACGTCGAGCCAGCGCTCCGGCTCCTCCTCGAAATCCTTCAGGGCGGGCGCCTGGATCGGATAAATCGTGATGCCCTCGCCCGGCGTGACGATGCCGACGATGCGATCCCCCGGCACGGCGCCGCCGTTCGGGGCGAATTTCACCGGCAGGTCGGAATTGATGCCGCGGATCGGAATGGCGACCGGGCTGCGCGGCTCCGAGGACTTCTCCTTGAGCTTGGCGGCAAGCCCCTTCTTGACGCCGTAGCGCGCAATGCGCTCCTCCTTGTAGTCGGGGTACATCGCACGCGCGACGTGGGAAGCCTTGATCTCGCCGCGCCCCACAGCCGCCATCACGTCCTCGATCGAGGTGCGCGCGAGGCGCGGCAGCGCGCCCTTGAGCTTGTCGTCGGCATATTCGATCTTGGCGCGCTCGAACAGGCGCTCGACGATGCGCCGGCCAAGACCGGCATATTGATCACGCACGGCGGTGCGCGTGGCACGGCGGATCGCGGCACGCGCCTTGCCGGTGACCGCAAGCGTTTCCCAGGCCGAGGGCGGTGCCGATTGCGCTTCCGAGGTCAGCACCTCGACCTCGTCGCCGTTCTGCAGCTCCGAGGATAGCGGCGCGAACTGGCCGTTGATCTTGCAGCCCACCGCGCTGTTGCCGACGTCGGTATGCACGGCATAGGCGAAGTCGATCACGTTGGCGTGGCGCGGCAGCGCGATCAGCTTGCCCTTCGGGGTGAAGCAGAACACCTGGTCGTGGAACAGCTCGAGCTTGGTGTGCTCGAGGAATTCCTCCGGGTTGGCGCTCTCCGAGAGGATGCCGATGGTGTGGCGCAGCCAGGCGAACGCGTTGGACTCGCGCTTGAGGAATTCGGTCGGCGAGCCGACGCCCTCCTTGTAGAAGACGTGCGCGGCGATGCCGCGCTCGGCGATCTGGTCCATCGCCTCGGTGCGGATCTGCAGCTCGACGCGCTGGTTGCCGGGGCCGATCACCGTGGTGTGGATCGAGCGGTAGTCGTTCTGCTTCGGCGTCGAAATGTAGTCCTTGAAGCGCCCCGGCACGACCGGCCAGGTGGTGTGGACGATGCCGAGCGCGCGATAGCAGGCCTCGATGTCGTTGACGACGAGGCGGAAGCCGAAGATGTCGGACAATTGCTCGAAGCCGACCGACTTGCGCTCCATCTTGGTCCAGATCGAGAATGGCTTCTTGCGGCGGCCATAGACCCGCGCCCCCAAGCCCCTGTGGCGCAGATTGTTGGAGAGCTGGTCCTCGATCTCGCCGATCAGATTGCGGTTGCGTTCGGCGAGCGCGTCGAGGCGCTGCATCACCACCGAATAGGCTTCGGGATCGAGGGTGCGAAAGGACAGATCCTCCAGCTCCTCGCGCATTTCCTGCATGCCCATGCGCCCGGCCAGCGGTGCATAGATGTCGAGCGTCTCCTCGGCGATGCGTCTGCGCGATTCCGTCGGCACGAAGTCCAGCGTGCGCATGTTGTGCAGACGGTCGGCGAGCTTGACCAAGAGCACGCGGACATCGTCGGCAATGGCCAGCAACAATTTGCGCAGATTTTCGGCCTGCTTGGCCTCCCGTGACACCAGCTCGAGTCGCTTCAGCTTGGTCAGCCCCTCGACCAGGGCGCCGATCTCCGGCCCGAAGATCTGGTCGATCTCGGCCCGTGTTGCTTCGGTATCCTCGATCGTGTCGTGGAGCAGCGCGGCCACGATGGTGGCGTCATCGAGCTTCAGGTCGGTGAGAATCGCTGCCACTTCGAGCGGGTGCGAGAAATACGGATCACCCGAGGCGCGGGTCTGCGAGCCATGCGCCTTCATGGCATAGACATAGGCGCGGTTCAGCAGGTCTTCGTTGGTGTTGTGATTGTAGGACCGGACGCGCTCGACGAGGTCATATTGACGCATCATGCGCGCGCGGGGCTTGGCCGGGCGGGCGACCGGCGCAGTCGGGGCCACGGCAACCGATTCGGTTGCGGCCTGCATCTGCGTGAATCTGCGGCGCCGATAGACCATGCCGTCCTGCCTTCAAACGGGCCCTAAGCAACCCGCTGTATACATCTTAGCTCCGATCGCGCTTGTGTCCGATCAATTCGGTGACAGGACGCATTGTCAGCGACACGCTATGGTAACCACGAAAACGTCAACAAAAGCAAAGGCCCGAACAACCGTTCGGGCCCTTGATAAAATCACAAGAAGTCGACAATCGCGACCGACGATTTACTCGTCTTCCTCGGGCTGCTCCTCGGGCGGCGCGAGGCCTTCGAGACCCTTCAGGAGCTCCTCTTCGGTCATGCGCTCGACGGCGACTTCGGTATCGTCCGCATCGACGCTTGCACCCGCGGAACCGATCAGCGGCACCGTATCCGGCTCGGGCTCGTCGACCTCGACGAACTTCTGGAGCGAGTGCACCAGCTCCTCGCGGAGGTCCTCGGGCGAAATGGTCGTCTCGGCAATTTCGCGCAAAGACACAACGGGGTTCTTGTCGTTATCGCGGTCAACCGTTAGTTGTGAACCGGACGAAATCATGCGGGCACGGTGGGCGGCCAGCAGGACCAAGTCAAACCGGTTGTCGACCTTGTCGATACAATCTTCTACGGTGACGCGAGCCATGGACTGTCGCTCCGTTGTGGGTGGGACGAAATATGTGGATGATTGGGGCTAGTTATAGGGGCCAGGACGGTTTCGCAAGGCCAATTTGTGATTTGGCCTCGCCAAACGGCTCTGCTACCCCCACATTGGGGCTGGGACGGGTGGTTTCCCGGGCTGCCATCGAGGGCGGCGCCGGAGATATGAAAGTCCGCCATAACTATACCTTGATTGCCCCGACTTCTCCGGATTTGCGGTTTCGACGGGTTTCGGCAGCACTCTGAAGTGCGTGGCTTGCCGCCGCGCGCCAACAATAAACGATCAATCACGACACACTACGCGAGCAAACTGAATGTCCCCTTCCTCTACCGACAAGATCGCGCTCTTCATCGACGGAGCCAATCTCTACGCGACGGCGAAAACTCTGGGCTTCGACATCGACTACAAGCGCCTGTTGAAGGAGTTTCAGAGCCGCGGGACGCTGCTTCGGGCGTTCTACTACACCGCGATCATCGAGGATCAGGAATACTCCTCGATTCGCCCGTTGATCGACTGGCTGGACTACAACGGCTACACCGTCGTGACCAAGGCGACCAAGGAGTTCATCGACGCCTCCGGCCGCCGCAAGGTCAAGGGTAACATGGACATCGAGCTCGCCGTGGACGCCATGGAGCTCGCCGAGCACATCGACCAGATGGTGCTGTTCTCCGGTGACGGCGACTTCCGCTCCCTGGTCGAGGCCGTGCAGCGCCGCGGCGTGCGGGTCACCGTGATCTCCACCATCGCCAGCCAGCCGCCGATGATCGCCGACGAGCTGCGCCGCCAGGCCGACGTCTTCACCGACCTGGTCGAGCTGCAATCCAAGCTCGGCCGCGATCCGTCCGAACGCCCCGCCCCGCGTGACCGTGGTGAGCGTGGCGAACGCCACCACGCCCCCCAATTCCTCCAGCGCGCAACCACGATGGCGCCGAGGGGCGATGACGACTTCGAGGAGTGAGGCGGCCCGGTCAAGCCGCCAGCCTTCCACCGTCGTTCCCGACCGCGATTGTCCGCTCTGTCCGCGTCTGGTCGCCTTTCGCGAGGCGAACCGGGCGCGTGAGCCGTTGTGGCACAATGCGCCGGTAGCGCCCTTCGGCGACATCAAGGCGCGCCTTTTGATCGTCGGCCTCGCGCCGGGGATGCAGGGCGCCAACCGCACGGGACGGCCGTTCACCGGCGATTATGCCGGCGACCTGCTCTACGCCACCTTGCTCGAATACGGGTTTGCCAAGGGCACCTATCAGGCGCGTCCCGATGACGGCTTGAAGCTGATCGACTGCCGGATCGCCAACGCAGTGCATTGCGTTCCGCCGCAGAACAAGCCGCTGCCGGTCGAGATCAACACCTGCCGGCAGTTTCTGGTCGCGAATCTCGAGACGATGCCGAAGCTGCGCGCGATCATCGCGCTCGGGCGAATTGCGCACGACAGCGTGCTCAAGCCGCTGAAGCTGAAGGCCTCTCAAGCCCCCTTCGGCCATGGCGCCGTGCATCAGGCCGGCGCGTTCAAGCTTTACGACAGCTATCACTGCTCGCGCTACAACACGAACACGGGCGTGCTGACGGCGGGCATGTTCCGGTCGGTGTTCGCGAAGGTGAAGGCGGATCTCGATTAGAGAGCAGCCAGGGCACGGGCCTTGTCTAAACCGTCATCCTGAGACGTGAGCCGCGCGGCGGGGAGCGGCGCTCGGCGAGCCTCGAAGGATGAGCGGCCGGGATGCAGCCGGGCCGTCGTCCTTCGAGGCTCGCCCTGCGTTGCAGGACGAGCACCTCAGGATGACGGTGACAGGCTTAGGTGCGCGGCATTACTCCCATCATGGCAGGCTGTTGAACTGCCCGCGTACGGGATACGCCTTACGCCTTTGCTGGATTGGCCTTCAGCCAGTCCAGGACGTCGCCGGCGTTCCGGTCAGGCGGGAACACGGGATAGAGCACGTGCGTGATGCTGGCATCGTCGATGATGAGCGCGAGGCGCTTGATCAACGTCAGGCCCGCGACCTCCATCGTCGGCAGCTTCAGCGCGCGCGTCAGCGCCAGCTTCTCGTCCGACAGCACCGGGAACGGCAGATGCAGCCGTGAGGCCATCTCGGTCTGGTATTCGTTGCTTTGTGTCGAGAGGCCGAACACGTGGGCGGCACCGGCGGCCTTCAGCTCGGCGAACAGATCGCGAAACGCACAAGTCTGCGGCGTGCAACCGCGCGCACCCGGAATCATGTCCCAATCGTCGACCAGCGCGATCTTGCCGGGCTCGCCCGTGCGCGGATAGGCGAACACAACGGTGCGGCCGCGCAGCGCCGACAGCGTGACTGACGTGTCGTCGGTTGCGAGCAGGCCGATCGAGGGCAGCGTCATGCCCGTGAGATGCGCGGCGGCGCCATCATCTTCGGGCGCGGGAATCCGGGTCCAATCGACCTCGAGCAGGTTCCGCTGAGTCATCTCGTCAGCCCCTCGCCCGCATCAGGCGCCCCTTCTCCCGGCTCCAATCGCGCTTCTTCTCGGTCTCGCGCTTGTCGTGCAGCTTTTTGCCCTTTGCCACCGCCAGCTGTAATTTGGCCCGCCCACGCTCGTTGAAATAGAGCTTGAGCGGGATCAGCGTCATGCCCTCGCGGTCGACCGCGCCCATCAGCTTGTTGATCTGCCGACGATGCAGCAGCAATTTTCGCGGCCGCTTGGGCTCGTGATTGAAACGGTTGCCCTGGAGATATTCGGGAATGGTGGCGTTGATCAGCCAGATCTCGCCGTCCTTGGAGTCGGCGTAGGATTCCGCAATCGTGCTCTTGCCGTTGCGGATCGACTTGACCTCGGTGCCGGTCAGCGCAATGCCGGCCTCGATCGTGTCCTCGATCGCATAGTTGAAGCGGGCCTTGCGATTCTCCGCCATGACCTTGATTGGACGTTCGTTTTTATCGGCCATGACAGGCAAACCTGATCGAGATGTGCGCGTAAGCTAACAGTTCGGATGAAGCGCGCGCGTCACTTCTTGAGGAGATCACGGATCTCAGTCAGCAGCTCGACCTCGGCCGACGACTTCGGGGCCGCGGCCGGCGCCGCCTCCTCCTTGCGCTTCAAGGTGTTCATGGCGCGGATCACCAGGAACAGCACGAAGGCGACGATGATGAAGTTGATCGTCAGCGTCAGGAAGCTGCCGTAAGCAAGTACGGCGCCTTGCTTTTTCGCATCAGCTAAGTTGGTGGCTGAGACCGCCTTCGACAAGGGGACAAAGTAGTTCGAGAAGTCGAGGCCGCCGGTGACCGCGCCGATGATCGGCATGATGATGTCACCGACCAGCGACGTGACGATGGCACCGAAGGCCGCGCCGATGATGACGCCGACCGCGAGATCGACGACGTTGCCCTTCATGGCGAATTCGCGGAATTCCTTGAGCATGCGTGTGCCCTTTTCCTCGACGCCCATGAACGGCCTCCCGATGCCAGCGCGTCAGTTGATCAGGCCAGCGTGCACCATGGCGCTACGGACCGCAACGCGGGTCGGCTCGGAAACCGGCACCATCGGCAGCCGCAGCGTCTCGTCCAGCTTGCCGAGCAGTGACAGTGCATACTTGATCGGCGCCGGATTGCTCTCGATGAAGAGGTTGTTGTGCAGCGGCATCAGCTTGTCGTGCAGCTTCAAGGCGGTGGCATGGTCGCCCTTCTGCCAGGCGACGTGGAACTCCGAGCACAGGCGCGGCGCCACGTTCGAGGTGACGGAGATGCAGCCGTGGCCGCCATGGGCCATGTAGCCGAGGATGGTGGCGTCCTCGCCGGAGAGCTGGTTGAACTCCTCGCCCATCGCCGCGCGCTGCTGCGACACGCGCACCATGCTGGCGGTGGCGTCCTTGACGCCGGCGATGTTCTTCAGCTCCCACAGCCGCTTCATGGTGTCGACCGACATGTCGATCACCGAGCGCGGCGGGATGTTGTAGATGATGATCGGGATCCCGACCGCGTCGTTGATCGCCTTGAAGTGCTGGTACATGCCTTCTTGCGTCGGCTTGTTGTAATAGGGCGTCACGACCAGCACGGCGTCCGCGCCTGCCTTCTCGGCGTGCTGGGAGAGCTCGACCGCCTCCTGGGTCGAGTTGGAGCCTGCGCCGGCGACGACGGGCACGCGGCCCTTGGCCTCGGCGATGCACCATTCGACCACCTTCTTGTGCTCGTCATGGCTGAGGGTCGGGCTCTCGCCGGTGGTGCCAACCGGGACCAGGCCGTTGGTGCCCTCTGAAATCTGCCAGTTGACGAGGGAGCGGAACGCCGCCTCGTCCAGCGAGCCGTTCTTGAACGGCGTGACCAAGGCGGTGAACGACCCCCGGAATTTCGTCTTGGCTGCCATGGACTTCCTCCGTACGCGGCTATCTCGAGCAAGCGCCATTCATATCGGGTCTATCCCGCCGGTAAAAGGCCCGCTTCCGTGTGACGCACCGTTTAAGCCGCGATTTTGCCGCGGTGGTGGTGCAAATCGGCCCGAGGTAAGCCGCTGTTGGTATTTTGTCCGCATATTCAATCAAATACAGCTAGATCTTGAGCCACTTGACTGATTCGGGGGCGACAAAACCCGTGACCTCATTCCCTCGCGCCGCTTGGCGGTCCACTGGTCTGGTCGTGTGCCTGATGGCAGGGCTCTCGGTCGGCTGCGCCGCCCTGGCCAAGTCCAACGAGACGACGGCGGAGACCGTCACCGCAAAGCCCGCCGCCAAGGACGCGGCAAAGGGCTCGTCCAAGGAGACCAACAAGGGAACCGGCAAGGACACTTCGAAGGACGCAGCCAAGGGGGCGAGCAAAGGGGCGGCTGGCGCCCCGAGTAAGGACACCGCGAAGAAACCGGCCAAGGATACGGGCAAGGATACTGGCAAGGACGCGGGCAAGAGCGCCGGGAAAGAACCCGCAAAGGACAAACCCAAGCCTGCCGCAGCGGCACCTGCTCCGAAATCACATTCGACCGCCCACGGTTCGCCTCCGAAAACGGCCCCCGCGCCGGCCGCGACCGCCACCGTCAGACCTTCTGCCCCCGTCGCCAGGCCGGCCGCGGCGCCTGTGCTGGCTCCGGCGACCCGCCAACATGCCGCGCCGCGCAAGCCGGTCGTCCCGGCCGCGGTCGCTGCGACGTCGTCGACGTCCCAGGGCGACAAGGAGACGCTGGAGAGCGTCATCGAGCTCGTGCGCAAGCGCAAGGCGGGTGACGCCACCAACGCGAGCGCCAGCATTTCCGATCCGGTCGCGCGAAAACTTGCGGAATGGATCATCCTGCGCAGCGAGGACAATGGCGCGACCGTGGAGCGCTACCGCGCCTTCCTCTCCGCCAATCCGAGCTGGCCGTCGCAGACCTTTCTACGCCGTCGCCTCGAAGCTGCGATGTGGGACGACAGGCGCGACGATTCCGTCGCGTGGTCGTGGTTCGAGAACGAATCTCCGATCTCGGCCAAGGGCCGCTTCACGCTCGCCAAGGCGATGCTGGCGCGCGGCGACCGCGCCAACGCCGAGCGGCTGGTGCGCGAGGCCTGGCGCAGCGATCCAATGTCAGAGGACACCGAGAACAACGCGCTCGACCAGTTCGGCGCCCTGCTGACGCCGGGCGACCAGAAGGCGCGGATGGACACCCTGCTCTACGGCAGCGAGAACGAGGCCGCGCTGCGCGCCGCAAAGCGTCTCGGCGCCGGCTATGTCGCACTCGCCAGGGCCCGCATCGCCGCCGTCAAGAAGGCACCGAACGCACGCGCGCTGCTCGACGCGGTACCGCGTGAGCTGCACAACGATCCCGGCTTCACCTTCAGCAAGATCCAGCTCCTGCGCCGCGAGGAGAAGTTCGCCGAGGCCGCCCAGCTGATGCTGTCCGCGCCGAAGGATCCGGGCCGCCTCCACAATCTCGACGAATGGTGGATCGAGCGGCGTCTGCTGGCACGCAAGATGATCGACACCGAGGAATTCCGCAGTGCCTATCTGATCGCGCGCGATGCCGCGCTGCCCTCGCGCGACATCTACAAGACCGAGCAGGAGTTCACCGCCGGGTGGATCGCGCTCCGCTTCCTCAACGACCCCGCCGCCGCCGCGCAGCATTTCGCCCGCATCGGGGTCGGCAGCGTCAATCCGACCGCGCTGGCGCGCGCCGGCTATTGGCAGGGCCGCGCCGCGGAGGCGATGGGCCGCCAGCAGGAGGCGCGCAACGCCTATGGGCGGGCTGCCGAACAATCGACCAGCTATTACGGCCAGCTCGCACGCGCAAAGCTCGGCCTGCCGCAGATCGAGCTCAACAGTCAGCCGCGCGGGCGCGGCGCCGACCGGCTGGAGATCGTGCGCGCCGCGCATTTGCTCTACGAGCTCGACGAGCGTGAGATGGCGATACCTCTGCTTGCAGACATGGGCGAGAACGGCGATCCCGAAGCGCTTGCCGGCCTCGGCGAACTGACCCAGCGCTATAGCGACGCGCGCGGCATGCTGCTGCTCGGCAAGGCCGCGCTCAACCGCGGCCTGCCCTTCGACTTCTACGCCTACCCCGTCAACGGCATTCCGCAATTCACGCCGATCGGCCCCGAGGTCGAGCGCAGCATCGTCTACGCGATCGCCCGGCAGGAAAGCGCGTTCAACCCCTCGGTGGTCTCGCCGGCACAAGCCTACGGGCTGATGCAGGTGACGCCGGACGCCGCGCGCTATGTCTGCAAGCGGCACGGCGCGACTTACGATCTGGGCCGGCTGAAGAACGATTCGGTCTACAATGCCACGCTCGGCTCGGCCGAGCTCGGCGGACTGCTCGAGGATTACCGCGGCTCCTACATCATGACCTTTGCCGCCTACAATGCCGGCCGCGGCAGCGTGAAGAAGTGGATCGATCGCTACGGCGATCCGCGCGACCCGAAGGTGGACGCGGTCGACTGGGTCGAGCTGATTCCATTCTCGGAGACGCGCAACTACGTGCAGCGGATCATGGAGAACCTTCAGGTCTACCGCGCCCGCTTCGGCGGCGGCTCGCGCTTGCAGATCGAGGCCGATCTGCGCCGCGGCACCGCAAGCGTGGAATAACGGTCCCACTTTCGATTCGCAGCCCTGAGCATGGACGGCGCGCGCTGTCCTGGCAGGACCGAGCCCGCCCGAAGCATATCCAGCGATCAGGGGCGGTTCAGGTGAGCCTTGCTCGACACGCTTCTCGCGTGCTGCGACAGCCGCGGTCAGATCGGCAAGCGCGGCGCTGCTCCGTCCGAGCGAAGATGAAGGCGCCGGCCGCTATCGCTTGCGAAGGCAGATCAGCGAGGGATTTGCACGGCCACCCTGATCAACGGCAGCTCTCCCCTCGTCGCCCCGGTCGGGGGCAAGCGCGCGGGCATCCGCTTTCCACAACGGCTTCCATCAGATCGCAACGAAGGCCGATCAAGGAAGAGCGACGGGCCAGCCTGCCCATTGCGTCAGGCGCGAAAGCAAGCATGCGACATAAGAAAAGCCCCGGCGGTTTCCCGCCGGGGCTTTCTGTCAGGTCGTTAGACCGAACTTACCAGTTGCGCTGAGCGCGGAGGAGCAGGGTGATGGTGTCCTGATCCTTCAGCTGATACACGGTGGCCGGCTTGGCCGTCGTGCCCGAACCCGGGTAAGCAAAAGTACCGGAGTACTTCTGGTCGAGGTGGGTCCAGTTCAAGTCAGCCGAGAAGGTGAGGTTCTTGACCGGGGTCCAACGGGTGATGACACCGACCTGCGCAACCGCGAAGTCAGGGTTACAGCTCGTCACACCAACCAGGCCGCCGAACACGCCGCCTGCACCGCCAGCGCCGCAGATGGTGGTCTTGGCCAGCGAGCCGAACTGCGCCTGAGCGTAGGCACCGTAGAGCGCGGTGTTCCAGAAGGGATCCCAGTTGTGGGTGTAGGCACCACGGAAGCCCCAGGTCTTCACAGTCTCCTGCGAAGAGCCGGTCACGAACACCGTGTCCGGAGCTTGAGCGAAGCCGACGCTCTGGTAAGCGACGCCCGAGCTGCCGAACATCGAGTAGGAGCCGCCCGCCAGGTTCTGGAAGTTGTAGCGGGACGCGCCGTCGGTGTAGACGCCCGAAATGTTGATCACGTCACCCGCGCCAGTCGGGATGTTCTTGATCGACAGAGCGAGCTGAACAGCCCAACCCCACTTGTCGTCGGGGTGGCCAGTCGGCTCGGTGGCGCCATAGTAGGCAACGTGGTTGTCGTGAGCAGCGACCGACGCCTGGAACAGACCCCAGGCCTGGTCGACGCGGACCATACCGACGAGGTTCGGCGAACGCGAGCCGCCGATGGCGTTGGAGCCATACGCGCCGCCTGCGATGCCCGCCACCGAAGCGCCGGTCATGTTCAGGTTGCCGGCCTGGTAGTAGGCCGTCGCGTCTTCAGCCGAGAACGAGGCCGTCACGCCCTGACCGAAGTCAGCAGTGTAGGTGAACTGGTTGACACCAGTGACCGTGCCGGAACCGCCGACGAGGCTGTCGAAGTTGTTGCCGGGATAGTTGGTCCAGGGCGCGTCGAACTGCGACACGGCCTTACCCATGGTGAAGCCAGCGAACTGGATGAAGGCGTAGTACACGCCGAGCGAACCGCCCGAGGTGTTGCCGTCGGTGCCGTTAATCGACGAACCAACGAGCGCCGGAGTGGCGCCGGAGGTGTTGAGCGCCAGCGTGCCGCTGTAGGCGGTGGTGCCCGTCGCGCTGCCCGTGCCGGCGTAGTTGCCGGTGGTCCAGGAGAACACGCCGTCGAAGAAGGTACGGACGACGCCGTACTCGGTCGCGGTGCGCGTGTCGATGTTGAGATCTTCACGAGCGCGCATGGTGTAGTAGTTCGTCAGACGGTTACGCGAACCGTTGTTCGACGTGAGCTGACCACTGAAGCTCGAGTTGGTGTTCAGCGCGACTTCAGCGCGCAGATAACCACCCAGCTTGATGCAGGTGTCGGTGCCCGGGATGTAGTAGAAACCGGCTCCGTACAGCGAGCAGATCTTCACGTATTCGACCGCCTTGGCCTTCACGGGGAGATCGGCTGCCTGCGCTCCGCCCACGGCGATCAGACCCGCCGCTGAGCCGAGCAAAAGGCTCTTAACCAACTTCATGTTAAACCTCCAAGTTGCTCTTCAGGGAAGGTCACTGACCGGACGGCCAATTCCCCAACCCCCTCTAAATCACCGCTTTGGGCTCCTTCGCGTCTTCGGACACACCCGCATGAACGCGAGGGACTTAAGCGAATGACCTAAACGGGACGACCTCGGGATGCCCCCCTCCGTCGCTCAGTCACAATTACCGAACGTCCTTGCACACACAACAACAGAACGCTTCGAGACGGGCCTATGGAGCTTGTTTTCCGACGGGTGTTGCACAAATAACACGCAGATGTGATCGGATCGCCTTCGTAAGGCATTGTTCCAACTGATGTTTTTGAAGCGGTTCCGATTGCCATCAAAGTTCCTCACTTAAGGCACTGCAGACGGGGTGGTGGCCTGGAGGGGCTTTGACGCGCTCGAATCGTGGAATCAGGGGGAGACTCAAGGAGAGGGTCGAACTGCTCTCTGCCAACTCTCTGGCCTAAGCAGGCACGGCCTCAGGGCGCGCGGCGAACACTCTATGAATGGAGCGCGGGACTATGCGGGCCCGGCCGGCGGAGACGGGCGATTCGAACTTTCGACAGCCTTCATCCCGCCCCTGATCGAATCTTCCAGGAAACTCAGTCTCTTACACGGAGCAAAGACGGGCTCAGACGCGGAACCCTGCTTCGACATGTGCCAGGCGCTCCTCCCATGCGCCCATTCCCGCAACGTTACGTTCAGGCCCCGGGAAGCCAAGCCATCCTGTTTCGAAAATCGCTGGGAATATTCGAGCGAAAACACACGCTTCCAAATTGACCGGCCCAAGCAATTGGATGCATAAGGCTCGCACCGGAGAGGTGGCCGAGTGGCTGAAGGCAACGCTTTGCTAAAGCGTCATACGGTCTCAAGCTGTATCGAGGGTTCGAATCCCTCCCTCTCCGCCACCCAGCGGCAGAATCAATCAAGATCTGGGCGTTTCACCTGAAATCGATCGTGAGGCCGGCGCGAAAGCCTGGCGCTGGGATCGGCGCGGTGCGCTCAGATCGATTCGCACCATCTTTATATATGTGCGTCCGCGTCTCGCGGCGGAACCGCCAGATCCGCCAGTGCGAGGGCGAAATCAGCACCGCTTCATCGGCCCAGGCGTTGAACCATACGCCGGACCTGCGCCGGCACGGAAACGACCAGGGCAGAATCCCCGTCTTGCGTCGACGCCCGAGTTCCAGCTCGCACTCATCGGGAGCGATCTGAATCGGTCGCCATCGTCCATTGGTGTCGAGCTCGCTCATGCCGCTTGGGTCTTATGTGACGGCACGACGACGAAACTTGATTCAACGCAACCGGGCCCACCCGTGCGAACACGGGTGTGGATGCGTTTCCAAGGTTCAGTGGGCGGAAACCCACGCCCTCGCCGCACGCTGCGCGGCCGAGATCTCGACCTCCGACATCTGCCCGGCAACTTCCTGGCGCAGCGTCACGGCATCCTTGCGGCCCTTCAAGGCGGCGAGGTTGAACCATTTGTGTGCGGCGACGAGATCGACGAGGCCGGCGCGGCCGCTCGCCCAATAAATCCCGCGCTCGAACAGCACGTCCGACAGCGCGCTCGCGTCGATCGGCGTTGCCGTCTCCATATCGAAAGTACCCTGAAACATCACGCATCCCCTTTTTTCTTGTGCCGCCTCGTTCCCCCGAGCGCGGCTCCCGTCCAGATATTGTTCAACTCATCCCCGTGCCGTTTGCCGGCTTGTTGGAGGCGATGATGGCGGGCAAATTTGAATGGCAGTTTAAGTATCGCGATGAAGCAGACGTAAACGCGAGCGCGCGACGCGAGCGCGCGGAATGCGAAAAATCCCCGACTTGCAGGTACTTCTGCGATTCGTCAGATTCGGTTTACCCTGCGATTTTGAGAGAACGATAACCATTGCGCGCAGTGGCGCGCGCCCTGCGGCTTCCAACCTCTGTCGTCACCCGCGAAGGCGCAGGGCTATCGCCTTTGAAGACCGCCTGCGGCCATCCTTCGAGACGCCCGCCTTTGCCAGGCCCTCAGGATGAGGACGGAGTGTTCGGCAGCAGGTCATCTCGAAGGACGAGGCGCGCGCTCAGGCGCCGCAATGTCATATGCAATTGCCCTGCGCGAAGGCGGGTGACCCGGTATCGCAGAGGCAGCAGTGATCCGCCGAGAAGTTGCGGCGTACCGGATCGCCCGGTCGATGCCGGGCGATGACGCCGCACAGGTCGAACGACCCGCGGACTGCGGCAGGCACCCAACGTGCACGGAGCCCTTCGCCTGCTCAACGGCAGTGCGACGACGTCGCGGTCAGATCAGCAATGTCTGGGGAAAGGAATGCCGGCAATGCCCCGGCCTCAGGAGAACGAGGGCGTCGGCGAACACGTCAGGACCAGATTTCACGTTGGCCCGAAGGCCGCCTATGAAATTGCGGAGCCCCTTACGGAGAACCGCACCGAACGAAGAAAACTTGTTTCTTCTGCCGGACCGTCAAAGTGAACGATCCGACCGTTGACCTGATGTCTCGCCGACACCCTCTATCGTCGACCAGAACCTTTAGGAGGCGCTGATGACGTGCCGGCTCATTTCAAGAGCCGGCAACTTCAGAAGCGAAGTTACTTCTTCTTGGCGACCTTGCGGGTCTTCTTCGCAGTCTTCTTCACTGCGCTCTTCGCCTTCTTCGCCTTCTTCGCCTTCTTTGCTTTCTTGGCCATGTTGCCCTCCGATGTGTGAGATGGCTTTAATCGCTGCGTGCAGTCGGGGATCGAATGCACTCATCCCGAATACACCAACACAACGAAAAAAACAGCGTCTCGCTTAAAGAAGTGTTGACGACGCAACGCGCGTGCGCTTGGCGAGTGCGACGCAAGCGCACTGCATGACGCGTTCGTGCGATCGCAGAGAGTGGCCGCGTCATCGGTGTTCGCCAGACTAGTGATTGCAGGAAAACACTATGCAGAAAGTATTTTCCTGCACTAACGCATTGCGCATGATCAACGCGACGATGCGTGTCGCGACGCGCGCGATCGCCTCGCAAGGGCGTTTCGCGGACTCTGAGTCGCGACTTTTGGCAACGAAAATATTTTCATGCTTAACGCCGCGAGCCCTCGTCGAAGCGCGCGCGGGCCGCCGTTTGGCGCGAATCGCGTGACCGCGATTCGGTCGTCACATCGCGTCTGATCGGGATGAAGTTCGCCGCCGAGGATGCGTGCGAGCGTCGCGCCGCGAACGGAAAGCGAGGTGACGGACACGCTCCATCACCTCGTTCGAACGCGCGACGCTAGACGCCGAGCTTGGACTTGAGCAGTTCGTTGACGCTCTGCGGGTTGGCCTTGCCGCCGGACGCCTTCATCACCTGGCCGACGAACCAGCCGAGCGACTGCGGCTTGTCCTTCACCTGCGCGGCCTTGTCGGGATTGGCCGCGATGATGTCGTCGACCACCTTCTCGATCGCCGAGAGGTCGGTCACCTGCTTCATGCCGCGGCTTTCCACCAGTGCGCGGGGATCGCCGCCCTCCTGCCAGACGATCTCGAACAGATCCTTGGCGATCTTGCCGGAGATCGTGCCCTCGCCGATCAGGTCGATGATCGCAGCCAGCTGCTCGGCGTTGACGGGAGAGTCCGTAATATCCCGGCCTTCCTTGTTGAGGCGGCCGAACAGCTCGTTGATCACCCAGTTCGCCGCCATCTTGCCGTCGCGCGCGCGGTTGGCGAGCCTGTCGAGCACGGTCTCGTAGAACACCGCGCTCTCGCGCTCGGCGACCAGCACGCTCGCATCATAGGCTGACAGGCCGAAGTCGGCGACGAAGCGCGTCTTCTTCTGGTCCGGCAGCTCCGGCAGCTCCGCCTTCAGCGCGTCGACGAACGCCTGACTGAACTCCAGCGGCAGCAAGTCCGGGTCGGGGAAGTAGCGGTAGTCATGCGCCTCTTCCTTGGAGCGCATCGAGCGGGTCTCGCCCTTGTTGGGGTCATAGAGCCGCGTCTCCTGGTCAATGGCGCCGCCGTCCTCGAGGATCTCGATCTGGCGCCGCGCCTCGTACTCGATCGCCTGCCCGATGAAGGTGATCGAGTTCATGTTCTTGATCTCGCAGCGGGTGCCGAGCGGCCCGCCGGGCTTGCGCACCGAGACGTTGACGTCGGCCCGCAAGCTTCCCTTCTCCATGTCGCCGTCGCAGGTGCCGAGATAGCGCAGGATCGAGCGCAGCTTGGTCACATAGGCCTTGGCCTGCTCGGCATCGCGGATGTCGGGTTTTGACACGATCTCCATCAACGCAACGCCGCAGCGATTGAGGTCGACAAAGGACATGGTCGGCGACTGGTCGTGCAGCAATTTGCCTGCATCCTGCTCCAGATGCAGCCGCTCGATACCGATGGTGGCGACCTTGCCACCGTCCAGTTCGACGACGACGTCGCCCTCGCCGACGATCGGCGATTTGTACTGGCTGATCTGGTAGCCCTGCGGCGAGTCCGGATAGAAATAGTTCTTGCGGTCGAACACCGAGCGCAAATTGATCGCGGCGTTGAGACCGAGCCCGGTTCGGACAGCCTGCCTGACGCACTCCCCGTTGATGACAGGCAGCATGCCCGGCATCGCCGCGTCAACCAGCGAGACATGGCTGTTGGGCTCGCCGCCGAATTCGGTCGCGGCCCCGGAGAACAGTTTCGACTGCGAGGTGACCTGAGCATGCACCTCCATGCCGATCACGACTTCCCAATCGCCGGTCTGGCCCTTGATCAGTTTTCCCTGTCTGACTGACGTGTTCATGCTTTTCCATCCCCGAGCAGCGCGGAAACCATCCGCTCCCACTCCGCTTCCAATGAATCCTTCGCGGCGACCTGCCCAGCCTGGCGGTACCAGTAGCCGGCATTGCCGAGATCGCCTTCGACGCGGTGCAGGTAAGCGTGCACCCAGGCCGCCTCGCGGCTGCTCTCGTCCTGAACGATCTTGTGCGCGCGGTCCCAGTCGCCCTTGGCGGCCCACCAGAGACCGGCGAGCGGCGCGTTCAGGTCCGGCGCGGGCGCCGCGCCGTCGAGGCTCGCGATGAACGCGGCGACATTCACCACCACCTCGCGGGGGTGAAGCGGCCGGCCGCCTGCTCGATCACCTCGCCGAGCGAGAACAATGTCTCCTCGTTGAAGGGACGGCCGATCAGCTGCAAGCCGAGCGGCAGGCCCTGCGCGTCCTTGCCGGCGGGCACGGCGATGCCGGGCAGGCCCGCCATGTTCACGGTCACCGTGAAGATGTCGTTCAGGTACATCTCGACCGGATCGGCACCGCCCTTCTCGCCGATACCGAAGGCCGCCGAGGGCGTTGCCGGCGTCAGGATCGCGTCGACGCCTTTCGCGAAGCAATCCTCAAAATCTTTCTTGATCAGCGTGCGCACCTTTTGCGCACGGAGATAATACGCATCGTAATAGCCGGCCGAGAGCACATAGGTGCCGATCATGACACGGCGCTTCACCTCCGCGCCAAAACCTTCAGCACGGGTGTTCTCATAGAGCTCGTTGATGTTCTTCGCCTGCTCGCGCGGGCCGTAGCGGACGCCATCATAGCGCGCGAGGTTGGAGGAGGCCTCCGCCGGCGCCACGATGTAATACGCCGGCAGCGCGTACTTGGTGTGCGGCAGCGACACCTCGACGAGCTCGGCGCCGGCCGCCTTCAGCCAGGCCGCGCCCTCGCTCCACAGCTTCTCAATCTCGGCCGGCATGCCGTCGAGGCGGTATTCCCTGGGAATGCCGATCCTGATGCCCTTCACGGACTTGCCGATCGCGGCCTCATAGTCCGGTACCGGAACGTCAACGGAGGTCGTGTCCTTCGGATCGTGCCCGGCCATCGAACGCAGCAGCATCGCGCTGTCGCGCACGCTGCGCGCAATGGGACCTGCCTGATCGAGCGAGGACGCAAAGGCGACGATGCCCCAGCGCGAGCAGCGGCCATAGGTCGGCTTGATCCCGACGGTCGCGGTGAACGCCGCCGGCTGGCGGATCGAGCCGCCGGTGTCGGTCGCGGTCGCACCCATGCACAGCAGCGCCGCCACGGCCGAGGCCGAACCGCCGGACGAACCGCCCGGCACCAGCGTCGTGTTGCTTCCCTCGCGCCGCCAGGGATTGCCGACGGGACCGAAGCACGAGGTCTCGTTGGCCGAGCCCATCGCGAACTCGTCGTTGTTGAGCTTGCCAAGCATCACGGCACCGTCGCGCCAAAGCTGCGAGGTCACCGTGGACTCATAGGTCGGCACGAAGTTGCCGAGGATCTTCGAGCACGCCGTGGTGCGCACGCCCTTGGTCGCGAACAGATCCTTGATGCCGAGCGGGATGCCCGCGAGCGGGCCCGCCTCACCCTTGGCGATCTTGCCATCGGCCTCGCGCGCCATGTCGCGCGCCCGGTCCGGCGTCTCCATCACGAAGGCATTGAGCACGCGCGCGGCTTCGATCGCGGAGAGGTGCGCGTCGGTCAACTCGAGGGACGTGAAAGTCTTGTCGGCGAGACCCTTGCGGGCCTCGGCGAGCGTCAGCGATGTCAAATCGGTCATTTATTGATCGGGCTGCAGAAGAACGGAGACAGGGTCTTGTCGTTGGCCGGGTCGTCTTTCCTGGCGGCTGCTTTCGCGGCGGCCTCGATGTCGTCGAGCACGGCATTGACGGCGACGTTGGGGTCGGCAGCCTTGCCCTGCCGTTCCATCTTGTCGAGATAGTTCATGTAGGCCTGATAGGCCTTTTCATCATCGCAAAGCATGCACATCGGACTTGGTCCTAAGAACTACTCAACAACCTTGGGCACCAGGAAGAAGTGACCTTCGGTCGCGGGCGCGTTGGCAACGATATCGTCGGCGATCTCGCCGTCATCGACCACGTCCGGCCGCTTCTTCATCTGCATCGGGGTGACCGAGGTCATCGGCTCCACGCCCTCGACATTGACTTCCGAAAGCTGCTCGACGAAGGCGAGCATGGCATTGAGCTCGCCCTGAAGATGCGGAACCTCGCCCTCGGAAACCGCAATGCGCGCCAGATGCGCGATGCGGCGGACGGTAGCGGCGTCGACGGACATTATATAAGGCCTCTCACGGCAAAACCTATGTGCCGTATAGCAGAGGCCGGTTTTGCGCCGCAACCGGCGCTAGCGCATGATCCGGAAAAGTGTGGCGCGGTTTTCCGAAAAGATCATGCGCAACAAGAACCTAGAACACCTAACCGGCCAGCGCTTTCATGCGGGCCAGCGCCGATCTGGCCAGATCCCGGGTCAATTCAGCCGCCGGGACCTCGCGGCTGAGGGCCACAGCTTGGCCCGCCCAGAGATTGGTGAAGTCCACCCTGCCCTGCTTTTCGGCAGCCGCCTTGAGCGGCGCCAGCGCGGTCGCGGCATGGGGAAAGGGCGGCGCATCCGGCGAGACCGGGCCGGCCTCGCGCATCAGCCGGTTCTGGACCCCGCGCGCCGGACGGCCGGTCATCACATTGGTGATGACGGTGGAATCGTCCCGCGCCTCGGCCAGCGCCTTGCGGCCTCCCGCACTGACCTTGGATTCCGGACAGCGCAGATAAGCGCTGCCGATCTGCACGCCTGAGGCACCGAGCGCGAAAGCGGCGGCAATGCCGCGCCCGTCGGCGATGCCGCCGGCAGCTATCACCGGCACCTTCACGGCATCGACGACCTGCGGCACCAGCGCAAACGTGCCGGGCTGCTCGGCGATCTTGTCGGTCAGGAACATGCCGCGATGACCGCCGGCCTCCGCGCCTTGCGCGATAACGGCATCGGCGCCGTGCTGTTCCAGCCAGACCGCTTCCTTCACCGTCGTTGCCGACGAAATGACGAGGCAGCCGGCCGCCTTGACGCGCTTGAGCAGCGTCGCGTCCGGCAGGCCGAAATGGAAGCTGACGATTTCCGGCTTCAGCTCCTCGACGACCTCGCAGAAAGAGGCATCGAACGGCGCACGGTTCGCGGCAGTGATCGGCGCCGAGGGATCGAGGCCATGCTCGGTGTAATAGCCCGCGAGCCGCTGCTTCCAGCGCGCCTCGGCGTCGGCCGTAAGGTCAACCGGCGTGTGGCAGAAGAAGTTCATGTTCACCGGCGCCTTCACGCGCTGACGAATGAGCTTGACCTGCTCCCGCGCCTTCTCCGGCGATAGCATCGCACTCGGCAACGAACCGAGCCCTCCGCCTTCCGCCACGGCGATCACCAGCTCGGCATCCATCACTCCGGCCATCGGCGCCAGCACGATCGGAAATTCGGTCTTGAAGAGGTCGATCAATCGACGGTCAGGCCACATGGTTCTTGCCTCGTATTCGCTCTTCCCCTCTCCCCTTGTGGGAGAGGGTGGATCGCCGCGCAGCGGCGAGACGGGTGAGGGGTATCTCTCCTCAATCACCAGACTAAGTTTGCGGGGAGATACCCCTCATCCGGCGCTACGCGCCACCTTCTCCCACAAGGGGAGAAGGAAGAACTCCTCTCACCGAATTCCGCCGCCCTTCCAGCAACTGCTCCGCTTCGATCGCAATCCGCTCGACGATCTCGGCTGCGGGCGGAATATCATGGATCAGCCCAACCGCCTCGCCGGCAAAGACGGCTGCGACCTCGAAATTGCCAGCGGCCTTCGCCGCAGCATATTCCACAGCGACCTCGCCAGCGCGTTGCATGAGCTCGATCTCGCGGCCGGTCCAGTGCCTGATATGGTCGTTGACCAGCGTTCGTGCCGTGAACGGGGCCGGCCAGAACAGGCTTCGCGACCAGTCAGCGACAACGCCGCGCACCGTGTCGTTGCTGCTCGCCATGCCAATGCGCTGCTTGGCCTCCTGCGCGCCGTTGGCCTCCACGCTGGCGTAGAAGCGCGTGCCGATCAGCACGCCGGATGCGCCCAGCATCATCATTGCGGCGAGACCCCGGCCGTCGGCGATCCCGCCGGCCGCGACGACAGGCACACGTCCGGCCGCCAGATCGACGATCGCGGGCACGATGTCGACCGTGGTGCGCGATCCGCCATGGCCGCCGGCTTCGGTGCCCTGTGCGATCAGGATCTCCGCGCCGGCATCGAGCGCCTGCTTGGCCATGTCCTCGCTCTGTACTTGACAGATCAGTCGCGCACCGCTCGCCGCGATGCGCGGCGCGAACGGCGCGGGATCGCCGAATGACAGCATGATGGCCTGCGGGCGAGCGTCGAGCGCGATGTCGAGCAGTTCGGGCTGTTTCGCCAGGCTCCAGGTGATGAAGCCGATACCGAACGGCGCAAAGCCCTTCAGCTCTGCGGCCTCTGTCTGAAGTCGAACAGGGTCACCGTATCCGCCACCCAGGATGCCGAATCCGCCGGCCTCGCTGACCGCGCGGGTCAGCCGGCTGCCAGCGATCGTATCCATGGGCGCCGACAGGATCGGATGCCTGATCCCCAGAAGCTCCGTCAGCGGCGTGGCAATCGGCATGGGTTCTCCCACTCTGGACAGGAAGACTAGGCGCGAATAACATTCTGCAAAATTGAATTCTACAGAACGCTGCCATCTCAAAAGAGAAACGGGCCATGGAACTCAGCGATCTCCAGACCTTTGCCGCCGTCGCCCGTACCGGCGGCATCACCCGCGCCGCCGAAGAGCTCAACACGGTGCAGTCGAACGTCACCCAGCGCGTGAAGGCGCTGGAGGCGGAGATCGGCACGGCGCTGTTCGAACGCCACAGCCGCGGCATGACGCTGACCGGCGCCGGCAAGCGCCTCCTGCCCTATGCACAACGGATGGCCGCGTTGTCGCGCGAGGCCGTGCTCGCCGCGCGCGACGATGGCGAGCCAAAGGGACCGCTTGCGATCGGCTCGATGGAAACGACCGCGGCGGTGCGGCTGCCGCCGCTGCTCGCCGACTTCCACCGCCGCTTTCCCGCCGTGCGGCTTTCCTTGCGCACCGCAACCACGGCCGACCTCGTGGCAGGCGTGCTCGAAGGTGGGCTCGACGGTGCCTTCGTCGCAGGTCCGATCGCGCATGTCGACCTCACGGCGACGAGCGCCTTCCGCGAGGAGCTGGTGCTGGTCAGCGCGCGGCGCTGGAGCTCGCTTGCCGAGCTGCGCGCCGGCACGCCGGAGTCCGGGCCGACCGCGCTGGTGTTCCGCACCGGCTGCACCTACCGCCAACGGCTCGAGCAGATCTTCGTCGATTTCGGCTGGCCTTCGGCCGCACGCTTCGAGCTCGGCACGCTCGACGGCATGATCGGCTGCGTCGCCGCCGACATGGGCGTGACGCTACTGCCCCGTGCGGTCGTCGAACGCAGCGCCATGAATGGCAGCGTCTCGATCCACGCGTTGAGCGCCTCGCATGCGCGCGTCGAGACACTCTTCATCCAACGCTCCGCCGGACATCGAACCAGCGCACTCTGCGGTTTTGCCGCATGCCTGAAGCAGGACGAAGACGTCATCGCCGCCTGACGCGACGCTTTCGTTCCATCGCGCGAAATTTCGTTGTCACAAATCTGTCGTACTTGAATCGATTGCGCGTTGCGCTGCGTTCAGCTCTCGCGGCACAGCGCGTTGAATCATTTTGAAGCGCGCGCTCCTTCTGCGCTACGATGCGTCACTGGCCAAGCGCGAAACCATAACGAAGCCAAACATCGGCAAAAACATTGGGAGGACTATCGATGCGCAATACCTTCGTGTTGTGCTGCGTCGCCGCGTTGTCGGCGATATCTGGAACTGCAAGCGCACAGGATTGGACCAAATCGAAATGGGGGCCGAACGACGAGATCGGCGCCGCCAACTACATGACGCCCGAACTCGTGCTGAAGGCCGCCTCGCTGGTGAAGACCGGCAAGACCTACGCACTCGGCATTCCAGTCACGCCGCAGACGCCGGCCTATCCGCCGCGCGCGTTCAAGCTCACCATCGTGCAGCCCGGACAGGCCGGCAGTCCGGGTCTCGGTCCCAACAAGGCGACCTATAACGACGACATCCTCGACACCTGGGTCGGCATCGGCAGCCAACTCGACGGGCTCGGCCATCTTGGCGTCGAGCACGTCTATTACAACGGCAACAAGCTCGCTGATTTCGCCGACCCGAACGGATTGAAGAAGCTCGGCATCGAAAAGGTGCCGCCGATGGTGACGCGCGGCGTGCTGCTCGACATGGCGGCCTACTTCAAAACCGACGTGGTCAAGGAGGGCACCGCCTTCAACGTCAAGGAAATCGAGGAAGCCGCCAAGCAGCAGAACGTCGAGATCCGGCAAGGCGACGTCGTGATCTTCCACACCGGCTGGCTCAGCCTGATCGGCAGGGACGACAAGCGCTATTCGGCGGGCGAGCCCGGCCTCGGCGTCGAAGGCGCGAAGTACCTCACCGGCAAGGGGGTCGTCGCGGTCGGTGCCGACACCTGGGGCCTCGAGGTGCTGCCGTTCGAATCCAAGAACGTGTTCGAGGTGCACCAGATCCTGCTTGCGATGAACGGGACCTACATCCTCGAGAACATGGACACCGCCGCGCTCGCCCGGGACAAGGGTTACGAATTCCTGTTCGTGCTGGGACAGCCGCGCTGGACCGGCGGCGTACAGGCGATCATCAATCCGATCGCGATCCGCTGAGCGACAAGCTTCTCACGGGCGGGGACCGCAAGTGCCCTCGCCCGCCCCCTTTCTTACCGCGGCCTGGAGGTGCCACCGCCGCAGCGCGACGACGGACCAGATCGCTTCGACCAAGCCGAACGGCCAGGCGCCCTGGAGAAAACCGTAGGCTGAGCCGAGCGCGCAGGACGCCGCGAACAGCAGCACGAACCAATGGCTGCGATCTTCCATCGCATAACAGACCAGCATCGCCGTCACGGCGAACAGGCCGAATAATGTCAGCGCATCCATGTTCCGGGTTCACTCCGCGGCGCGACGCGTGATATGCGCTAGGCCATGCCGGCTCTTATCCTGCCTCTCGTCGATGCTGCAACCCACTGGCCCGCGCGCGGCGCGCTGGTCGGGCTCGATCTGGGCACCAAGACCATCGGCATCGCCGTGTCCGACCCGGACCGGCGGCTTGCGACCGGCGTCGAGACGGTCCAGCGCAAGGCGTTCAAGCAGGACGCCGCCCGCCTTCTCGCAATCGCGGCCGAACGCAAGGCCGCCGGTTTCGTGCTGGGCCTGCCCATCAACATGGACGGCAGCGAGGGCCCGCGCGCGCAATCCACCCGCGCCTTCGCCCGCAACCTGGCCGGCCTGACCGCGCTTCCCATCGGCCTCTGGGACGAGCGCCTTTCGACTGCGGCGGTCGAGCGCGAGCTGATCGGCATGGACGTCAGCCGCGCCAAGCGCGCCGAGGTGATCGACGAGCATGCCGCGATCTTCATCCTGCAAGGCGCGCTCGACCGCCTCGCCAATCTTCGCGCCGCCTCGGGGACTGACTGATCCATGGCCGTCGTGATCGCGGCGCTGCTGCCGGTCTTCATCCTCATCGTGCTCGGTGTCGTGCTGAAGCGCAGCCTGATGCGGCTCGACACGCAATGGCACGGGCTGGAGCGGCTGACCTATTTCGTGCTGTTTCCGATGCTGCTGATCCAGACGCTGGTGAAGGCCGACCTTTCCAGGGTGCCGGTCGCCGGCGTCGGCGGCGCGCTGCTGCTGTCGGCGCTCGCGATGTCGCTGCTATGCCTCGCGCTCCGCCCCGCCCTGGCGCGGCTCGGCATCGACGGCCCCGCCTTCACCTCGATCTTCCAGGGCGCGACACGCTGGCAGACCTTCGTCGGGCTGTCCGTCTGCGCCAACATGTTCGGCGACGTCGGGCTGGCGCTCGCCTCCGTGGCCATGGTCGCCATCATTCCTCTCGTCAACGTGTTCAGCGTCGCCGTGCTCGCGCACTATGCCGCGCCCGAGAAGCAGTCAGGCCGCGCCATCGTCATGACATTGGTCCGCAATCCCCTGATCTGGGCCTGTGCGATCGGGCTCCTGGTCAATGTCACCCACCTGCCGCTGCCAAAACTCTGGCATGAGGTGGCGGACGCGCTCAGCCGCTCCTCGCTCGCGATCGGCCTGCTCGTCACCGGCGCGGGATTGCATCTCGAAGGCCTGCTGCGCCCGAGCGCCAGCGCTGCGATCGGCGTCGTCTTCAAGCTGGTGCTGATGCCGGCACTTGCCCTCGTCCTCGCCGTCTGGTTCGGGCTGTCGGGCGAGAGCCTGGCGATCGTCGCGATCTGCTCGGCGGTCCCGACCTCGTCGAGCGCCTATGTCCTCGCCCGCCAGATGGGCGGCGACGCGCCGCTGCTGGCGCAGATCATCACGCTGCAGACTATTCTGGCGGCGATCACCATGCCGATCGCGATCGCGCTGGTGGCGTAGAACGCGTCATTTGGGGACGCACCTCTCTCACACCGTCATTGCGAGGAGCCCTAGCGACGAAGCAATCCAGGGTCTTTCCGCGGAGGGATTCTGGATTGCTTCGCTGCGCTCGCAATGACGGAGTGCGGAGTTAGCTCCCCAGCCACATCGTCAGCACCACCGCGGTCAAATTGTTCAGCGCGTGCAGGATGATGGTGAGCCAGAGCGAGCTCGCGCGATAACGCATGTAGCCGAACCACAGGCCGATGGTGAAGACCTCGGCGAGGAAGTACATGTCGTATTGCAGGTGCACGACTGTCCAGACCAGCGACGACAACAGGATCGCGCCCGGTACCCGCAGGAAGCTCGCCGACCAGCCGCGATAGAGGAAGCCGCGCGCCAGAATCTCTTCCGACATCGGCGCGGCCACGCTGAAGGCGAACAGAAGCAACAACGCTGCGCCCTTGTCGCGGCCCGATTTCAAGAGATCGGTCATGAAGCCCGGCGTCGCCTCGCGGCCGAGCGCGCGCGACATCGTCTCCCAGGCCAGCACGATCAGGATGAGGCCGACGGCACCGAACAGGAGCTGCTTCCAGGACGGCCAATGCAGCGCGAGATAGTCGACGAAGGAGGCCTTCTTGATGGCAATGGCGAGCCACACCGCGAAAAGCGTCGCCGGCAGGCCCATGATGACCGACAGCGCGAGCGTCTGGGGCTCGTGGCCGACGAGCTGGACCGAGGCGAGGTCCATGGGAAGGCCACGCTGCGCCGCCAGCAGAACGACGGCGCCAATCTGCCCGACAAACATCGCGACGAAGACGAAGAGGCCCCACAGCGCCGTGCCCCAGAACTTCCAGACGCGAGGCGCCTGTTCCGCAGGCGTCACGGTCAGCGGCGGATGATCGGGATTGAGGGTGTCCATCAGCGGGCTTTCGCTAGGTCGGGCAAACTATTCGAGGGGTCGTCATGCCCGGGTCAGGCCCGGCCATGACGTTGTGGAAAGACCGTGCCTATTCACGGCAGCGCGCGCTCCAGCAGCGCATGCACGTCACCGTTCTCCAGCTCCACGGCGCCGTACATGCTGGCGTGATTGGTTGCGAGACGCGTGCTCGCGAACAGTTCGGCATGGCGCGGCGACACGCCGTTGAGCGCCGCAGCAGCCGCAAGCAGCGCCAGCTTCTCGACCGCAAGGCGCGCGACACGCTCGCCATCGGCGCGCCGAAACATCTTACCGATAAACGCGACCGTCTCCCCAGCCCCGGGCAAGCCCTTCGTCTCGCCTGCGAGCGATTGCAGCACAGCCGTCGCCGGCTCCGGTTCGCGTGCCAGCGCGCGAAGCACGTCGAGGCACATCACGTTGCCCGAGCCTTCCCAGATCGCGTTGACCGGCGACTCCCGATAGTGCCGCGCCAGAATGCCGTCCTCGACGTAGCCATTGCCGCCGAGGCATTCCATGGCTTCATAGAGGAACGGCGGCGCGCTCTTGCAGGTCCAGTATTTGATGGCGGGCGTCAGCAGCCGCATATAGGCGGCCTCCGCCGCATCCTGCGGCGTGCGGTCGAAGGCGCGGCAGAGCCGCATCACCAGGGCCGTGCTCGCCTCGACATGCAACGCCATGTCCGACAGCACGGCCTGCATCAGCGGCTGGTCGGCGAGATGCTTCTGGAACACGCTGCGGTGGCGGGCGTGATGCAGCGCATGCGCCAGCCCCGAGCGCATCAGGCCGACGGAGGCGATCGCGCAATCCTGCCGCGTCAGCTGCACCATCTGGATGATGGTGCGGATGCCCTTGCCCTCCTCGCCGATCCGTTCGGCGTAGGCACCTGTGAATTCGACCTCGGACGAGGCGTTGGAGCGATTGCCGAGCTTGTCCTTCAGCCGCTGGAACTGGATCGCATTCACCGAGCCATCCGGCGCGAAGCGCGGCATGAAGAAACAGGTCAGCCCGCCATCGGCCTGCGCCAACACCAGGAACGCATCGCACATCGGCGCCGACATGAACCATTTATGGCCGGTGATGCGATAGACCTCGCCCTCGCGCACCGCGCGGGTCACGTTGGCGCGCACGTCGGTGCCGCCCTGCTTCTCGGTCATCCCCATGCCGAGCGTCATGCCGCGCTTGTCCCACCACGGCGCGAAGCTCGGGTCGTAGCTCCTGGTCGACAGCACCGGCATCACGCGCGCGAGCAGGTCCGGCTGCGTCGCGAGCGCACCGACGGAGGCGCGCGTCATTGTGATCGGGCACAGATGCCCCGTCTCAACCTGCGACGCCATGTAGAATTTTGCCGCCCGAATGACTTCGGCGGCATCGCCCGCAGGCTTTCCATCCGCGGTCCAGGTCGAATTGTGGACGCCGGCGTGCGCAGAATGCGCCATCAGCTCGTGATAGGCGGGATGAAACTCGACCTGGTCGCGCCGGTTGCCCTTGGCATCGAAGGTGCGCAGCTTTGGCGTGTTCTCGTTCGCGGCGCGCCCGCGGTCGGCCATCGCGGCCGAGCCCCATTGCTTGCCGAACGCGGACAGCTCACGTTCAGCCGCCGCACCGCCATTGGCCTTGACCGCCTCGACCAGCGGCCGATCCATGGCGAACAGGTCAACATCCTCGAACGGGGGCGATTGATTGAAGACCTCGTGGGTCGCGAAGCTCGGCTGGGTCATCAGTTTCCTCGGCGCGGACTTTAGTTCCGGCGCGGCTGGATCGGGAAATCATAGGCTGCCCCACCGGCCCCTGGCAGGGAAAAATGCCACCACTCCTTCGAATAGTTCACAAAGCCTTGCCTGGCCATCGCAGCGACCAGCCGCTTGCGCCAGATGCGCTGCTCGGACGTGATCGACGGTGCCGCGGTATGGCCTTTCGTGTCGGTGCAGTCGTAGCCGGTGCCCATGTCGACGCTGCCTTCCGGCGCGCGCGTCTCGACCGGCGCGGTGCAGTCGGCATAGGTCCTTGACGGGTCGTACTTGCCCGAATTGTCAGCTTTGAGATCGACCAGCGTGAGATCGAGTGCTGCACCGGTGGAGTGCTGCGAGCGGCTCGCGATGTAGCCCAGGCGGAACAGCTCGGTCTTCGGGATCTTTGGATTGTAGCGCCGCTCGGCGGCGGTCTCGTGGCCGTTCTGCGACCACTTGACCATGTCGAGCGAGGCCCGCGCCGGCCGGTAGCAGTCGAACATCTTGAGCGACAGGTTTTGCGCGGTCAGCTCTTCTTGAACCGCCTTCAGCCGCAGCCCCACCTCGCGCTTCACCACGCATTCGCCGGCGCCATAGCCGGCGAGCGGACGCCCGACGAAATTGTTCGAGGTGGCGTAGCGGATGTCCTGGACGATGCCGGGATCGATGTCGCGCAGATAGGCGAAGCCGCCGGGGAGCGACTGGGCTTGGGCTGCGCTGATCGTCATTGCGGCCAAGAGCGCGATCGGAGTCGTTTTCATCGGAAGCCCCAACTTCGTCATGGCCGGGCATAGCCGTCTGAAGGACGGCGTCGCTTCCGCTCGCCTATGCCCGGCCATCCACGTTCTTATTGCGTCAATGCGATAGAAGAACGTGGATGCCCGGGACAAGCCCGGGCATGACGGAGGAGGTAGGACTATCAGGGGATAACTCCCGGCCCCGGCATTGGCCCTTGCTCCCCCAGCCATCCGCGCCTATAGCTCTCGCTTTAATGACATCGAAATCGACCTTCGTCCTCGGCCACCGGCATTTGCTGGGCATCGAGGGCCTTTCCGCGGCCGACATCACCGGCCTCCTCGACCTGTCCGAAGAATATGTCGAGCTCAACCGTCAGGTTGACAAGAAGCGCACCGTCCTGCGGGGACGGACGCAGGTGAACCTCTTCTTCGAGGCCTCCACCCGGACCCAATCCTCGTTCGAGCTCGCAGGCAAGCGCTTGGGTGCCGACGTGATGAACATGTCGGTGTCCTCCTCGTCCATGAAGAAGGGCGAGACGCTGATCGACACCGCGATGACGCTGAACGCGATGCATCCGGACATCCTGGTGATGCGCCATCACGCCTCCGGCGCGGTGGAACTGCTGGCGCGCAAGGTTGACGGTTCCGTGATCAATGCCGGCGACGGCGCGCATGAGCATCCGACACAAGCCTTGCTCGACGCGCTCACCATCCGCCGCAACAAGGGCCGCATCGAAGGGCTCGTGGTCGCGATCTGCGGCGACGTGCTGCATTCGCGCGTCGCCCGCTCCAACATCATTCTGCTCAACACGATGGGCGCCCGCGTCCGCGTGGTCGGCCCCACCACGCTGCTGCCGCCCGGCATCGAGCGGATGGGCGTCGAGGTCGCGCGCGACATGCGCGAGGGCCTCAACGGCGCTGATATCGTCATGATGCTGCGGCTGCAGCGCGAGCGCATGAACGGCTCCTTCGTGCCCTCGTCGTCCGAGTATTTCCACTATTTCGGGCTCGACCAGAAGAAACTCGCCTACGCCAAGCCGGATGCACTCGTGATGCATCCCGGCCCCATGAACCGCGGCGTGGAGATCGACTCGATCGTGGCCGACGGCGCGCAGTCCCTGATCCGCGAACAGGTGGAGATGGGCGTCGCCGTCCGCATGGCGGTGCTGGAAGCGCTCGCCCGTAACCTGCCGAACGCGTGATGCCGATGTTGACCGATCGCCGCCCCATCCTGCTCGCCAACGCCCGCGTCGTCGATCCCTCCAGGGATTTCGACGGTCTCGGCGACGTCCTCATCGCCGATGGCATCATCCGCGAGACCCGCCGCGGCATTGGCGCTGCCGGCGTCCCCGAGGGCACCGACATCGTCAACTGCTCCGGCAAGGTCGTCGCGCCCGGCCTGATCGACATGCGTGCCTTCGTCGGCGAGCCGGGCTTCAGCCATCGCGAGACCTTTGCAACCGCGAGCCAGGCGGCTGCGACCGGCGGCATCACCACCATCATCTGCCAGCCCGACACGTCTCCGGTGATCGATAACTCGGCGACCGTCGACTTCGTGATGCGCCGCGCCCGCGACACCGCGATCGTCAACATCCAGCCGATGGCCGCCCTCACCAAGGGCATGCACGGCGAGGAGATGACCGAGTTCGGCCTGTTGAAGGCCGCGGGCGCCGTCGCCTTCGGCGATAGCGCCAGAAGCGTGACCAATGCGCAGGTGATGCGCCGCGCGCTGACCTATGCGCGCGATTTCGACGCGCTGATCGTCCACTACACCGAGGACCCCGATCTCGTCGGCGAGGGCGTGATGAACGAGGGCGAGTTCGCATCGCGGCTCGGCCTGGTGGGCATCCCGAATGCCGCCGAGGCGGTGATCCTCGAACGCGACATGCGCCTCGTGGCGTTGACCGGCGGCCGCTATCACGCGGCCGCGCTGACCTGCATCGAGTCGCTCGATGTCCTCCAGCGCGCCCGCGATGCCGGGCTCCCCGTCAGCGCCTCGGTCTCGATCAACCATCTTGCGCTGAACGAGAACGACATCGGCCCCTACCGGTCGTTCCTGAAACTGTCGCCGCCGCTGCGCACCGAGAACGACCGCCGCGCGCTGGTGGCCGCAATCGCCTCCGGCCTTCTCGACGTCATCATGTCCGACCACAATCCGCAGGACGTCGAGGTCAAGCGCCTGCCGTTCGCGGAAGCCGCTCCCGGCGCCGTCGGTCTTGAAACCATGCTGCCCGCCGGCCTGCGCCTCGTTCACAACGGCGAGCTGGAACTGAAGACGCTGATCCGGGCGATGTCGACCCGCCCGGCCGAGTTGCTCGGCCTGCCTGGCGGAACCCTGCGCGCAGGCAGCCCGGCCGACGTCATCGTGATCGACCCCGACGTGCCCTGGGTGGTCGATCCAGCCGACCTGAAATCGCCCTGCAAGAACACCCCGTTCGACGAGGCCCGCTTTACAGGCCGCGTGGTGCGCACCATTGTCGGTGGCCGGACGGTGTATGAGCATGTCTGACGTGCGCGATCCCTCGATATTGAGATCCAGCCTTTGGAGCTGCCGCCATGGGGCTTGAAGCGTTCCTGCCGGTGGCTTTCGTCATCGGCTACCTGCTCGGCTCGATTCCGTTCGGCCTGGTGCTGACCAGGCTCGCCGGCACGCAGGATATCCGCTCGATCGGCTCCGGCAGCATCGGCGCCACCAATGTGCTGCGCACCGGACGCAAGAGCCTCGCCGCGGGCACCCTGCTGCTCGACGCGCTCAAGGGCACGGTGGCCGTGGTGATCGCCGGTTACCTTGCCGGCCCCAACGCCGCGATGGTGGCCGGGCTCGGCGCGTTCCTCGGCCATCTCTTCCCGGTCTGGCTGAAGTTCAAAGGGGGCAAGGGCGTCGCCGTCTATATCGGCATCCTGCTCGGCCTGTTCTGGCCCGGCGCACTGGTGTTCTGCCTGCTTTGGCTCGCGACCGCCTTCACCACCCGCTATTCCTCGCTGTCGGCGCTGGTCGCGGCGTTCATCACGCCGATGTTCCTGTGGTGGTTCGGCCATCTCGCGCTCGCAGCATTGTTCGCGGTGCTGACGCTGCTCTTGTTCTACGCGCATCGCGAGAACATCAAGCGGTTGCAAGGGGGCAAGGAAAGCCGGATCGGCGAGAAGGCTTGAAGCCGGGCATCTACGGATACCGAAGCGACCCTTCTGCATTATATGCCAAATCCTGTTCGCAACTTGCGGCCGAATCACGGTTGTATTGGCGAACGGGTCCGGGGCCTGTCATCCTGACGGCCGAGATGGCGTTACGCGGTTGCTCAGAATGAGCGAGAAGATTGTCGACGCGCATGACGGAGTTGGTTCGCTGGGTGCTTCCTGCACCGCAGCAAGCCGGCTGCTCTCGACGACCAATATCTGGTCCGACGGGCCCTCGCCTTCGCCAAAGCCTGTTCCGGTCTTGCCGCCCGCGGCGGAGCCCGATGTGATCGCGCAAGCGCCTGTGACGGCCGAGGTCGAGACCAGAGCTACGCCGGTCGGGCACGCGCAGGCACGCTCCGACCAATGGCCGCCGCGAAGACTATCGCTGGCGCTCCAGGGCGGCGGCACCTTTGCCGCCTTCACATGGGGCGTGCTGGAGCGGCTGCTGGAAGACCCCATCGAGATCGACACGATCAGCGGCGCCAGTGCCGGCGCCATCAATGCGCTCCTGCTCGCCTCCGGCCTCGCGGAGGGCGGCCGCGAAGCTGCACGTAGCCGGCTGAACCGGTTCTGGCTCCGCCTGATGCACGAAGCCTCGTTTCGCTCGCTGATGCTGGTCGGCGGCTTTTCGCCGGCGGGAAGCTCGGTCGCATTCGGCCCGACGTTGCGCTCCGGCCAGTTCGATCCGTTCGATCTCGATCCGCTGCGGCAGGCGCTGTCGCGCGACATCGACTTTTCCGCGTTGCGCGGGGCCCGCTGTCCAAATCTGCTGATCGCGGCGACGCGGATCCGCGACGGTCAGCAGCAGATCTTCCGCAACGACGCCCTGACCGCCGACGTCGCGTTGGCCTCGACCTGTCCGCCGCTGGTTCACTGCGCCGTCGAGATCGACGGCGAGGCCTATTGGGACGGCGGCTTCGGCGGCAATCCGCCTTTGCTGCGGCTGGCGCAGGAGACGACGACCTCCGACGTCCTGCTCGTCCAGGTTACGCCGGCGCGCGACAGCTACGTGCCGATCACCCTCGCCGCGATCGATCGCCGGCTCGACCAGATCGCGGCCAACGCCGCGCTCAATGCCGAGATCGCCGCGATCGCATGGGGGCAGTCGCACGCAGTATCTTCGCTGCGGCTCACCAGGATCGCGGCAGAAGATTCCGTTGACGGCCTGGCCCAGCGCTCATCGACCGATCTCGGCCACGGCTTCATTCGCCTCTTGCACCGGAGCGGCCGCGCAGCCGCCGAGCGCTGGCTCGGGCAAAGCGCGACGAGCAACGCGGCCCAACGCAGATTGCCCGCGGCCGAACCGGCGCTAGCCTGACTTCGCCAGCGCGTCCTCCAGGAACCACGCCGTCGCCAGCGCATGCGCATCGTTGCCGAAGCGCGCGATCACCTGCACGCCGATCGGCAGGCCACTCACCTTCAGCACCGGCACGTTGACGCAAGGATTGCCCATCAACGTCCAGAGCCGGTTGTAGCGGGGATCGCCCGTGGTCGCGAGCTCCTTGGCAGGCGCCGTGCCAGGCGCGGAATAGGTGAGCAGCACGTCGAAACCCTCGAACAGCTCGCCGAGCTCGCGGCGGCCGCGGCGGCTGATCCGGCGCGCCTCGTCATACTCCTTCGGCGTCAGATGGGCCGTCGCATCGAGGCTGGCGCGCAGCAGCGGCGCGATCTCGTCGTGACGCTCGGAAAACTCCCAGGCCAGCGCGCGATGCGCCTCGAATTCCATGATGACCGGATGGATGCGCCAGGCCTCCTGCACCGCCTGGGGCAGATCAATGGCCTGCACGCTGGCACCTGCGCGCTCCGCCGCCTTGATCGCGGCCAGCAAGCCTTCTTCCGCCGCAGGCTCCACGGCGCCGGCGAATTCCTGCCTGACCACGCCGATGCGCGGCGACTTCGCCGGAGCGATGCCGGAAAATTCGCTGCGGCCCGTTATCGCCAAAAGTCCGCGCGCGAGATCCTCCGCACGCGCGCCGAACAGGCCGACGGTGTCGAGTGCCCACGAGTAACATTTGACGCCGACCGTCGGCAGCATGCGGAACGACGGCTTGATCGCAGCGGTCCCGCAATACGCCGCGGGCCGGATCACCGAGCCGCCGGTCTGGGTGCCCAGCGCCAGCGGGATCATGCCGGCGCCGACGGCCGCCGCCGAACCCGAGGAGGAGCCGCCCGGCGAATGGCCGAGATTGTGTGGATTGAGCGTCGGGGTCGGATCGCGCGAGGCGAACGCGGTCGTCGTGGTCTTGCCGATGATGGTGGCCCCCGCCCGCTTCAGCATCATCACCACAGGCGCGTCCGAGCGCGGCTGCCAGCCGCGATAGATCTCCGAACCCATCTCGGTCGGCATATTGGCGGTGTCGATGATGTCCTTGATGCCGACCGCAATGCCCCGCAGCGGGCCGGATGCTTGTGCCTTGGCAGCCTTGTCGTGACGGACGAACGCACGGACGTCCTTCTCTCTGGCCTCGATCGCCGCGTGCGATTGCGCGATGGCGGCATCGGGCGACAACTCGCCCGCTTCGATGCGGCGCTGGAGGTCGGCGAGTGAAATCATGGCAACATCCTTCTTATTGGATCGCTTTTAGCATCGGGGCGAGGTCGCGCAAGCACACGTCACTGTTGCGCAACGCCCTCAGGTTGTTCCATGCTATGCCTGCAAGGAGACGCCGTGGACGCCATCAATCCGAGCGTGGAGCTGACCGAGGCTGAGCGGATCGACCGCCTGCGGCTGATCCGCTCCGACAATGTCGGGCCGCGCACCTTCCGCTCGCTGGTCGATCATTTCGGCACCGCGCGCGCCGCGCTGGAGCGGCTGCCTGATTTGGCGCGCCGCGGCGGCGCGCAGCGATCGGGACGCATCTGCAGCGCCGATGAAGCCAAGGCCGAGCTTGCCGCGAGCCGCAAGTTCGGCATCGCCTGGCTCGCGCCGGGCGAGGACGGTTATCCTGAGCGGCTGGCGATGATCGACGATGGGCCGCCGCTGCTCGCAGTGCGCGGCGACACGAAAACCCTGATGCGGCCGATGATCGCGATCGTCGGCTCGCGCAATGCTTCCGGCGCCGGGCTGAAATTCGCCGGCATGCTGGCGCGTGAGCTCGGCGAAGCCGGCTTCGTGGTCATCTCCGGCCTCGCCCGCGGCGTTGATCAGGCCGCGCATCGCACCAGCGTCGAGAGCGGCACGGTCGCGGTGCTCGCAGGCGGCCATGACTGCATCTATCCGCCCGAGCATGGCGATCTCCTCACAGCGATCCTCGACCACGCGGGCGCCGCGATCTCCGAGATGCCGCTCGGCCACGAGCCGCGCGCGCGTGACTTCCCTCGCCGCAACCGATTGATCTCGGGCGCCTCGCTCGGCGTGGTCGTGGTGGAAGCCGCGCACCGCTCGGGCTCGCTGATCACCGCGCGCATGGCGGCCGAACAGGGCCGCGAGGTGTTCGCGGTGCCGGGCTCGCCGCTCGATCCGCGCGCCGCCGGCGCCAACGATCTGATCAAGCAGGGCGCCACGCTGGTCACGGAAGCCGCCGACATCGTCAACGCGGTCCAGCCGATCATGGAGCGCCCGCTGATGCATCCGGCGAGCGAGCCCGACAGCGAGCCGTTCGAGAGCGATCCGCAAGGGCATGACCGCGACCAGATCACCGGCCTGCTTGGTCCTGCCCCTGTTACGATCGACGATCTCGTGCGGATGTCCGGCGCATCGCCCGCCATCGTGCGCACCGTGCTGCTGGAGCTCGAGCTTGCCGGAAAGCTCGAACGCCACGGCGGCGGGTTGGTGTCGCTGATCTAGTTATCGTTGCGCTGATCGAAACGTGTCCGCGCAGCCTCGATCTGCGCGAGATGCTCCATCGCCCATCTGCCGAGGGCCTCGACTGGCTGCGACAGCCCGCGGCCGAGATCGGTCAGCTCGTAGTCGACGCGCGGCGGAATGGTCGGAAAGATCGTGCGCGTGACGAGGCCGTCGCGCTCCAGCCCGCGCAGCGTCAAGGTCAGCATCCGCTGCGAGATGCCGTTGATCATGCGCTTCAGCTCATTGAAGCGCTTCGGCCCGCCGCCGAGCATCATGATCACGAACACGCTCCATTTATCGCCGACGCGAGACAACACGGAGGCCACCCCGCGGCAGTCCGCGTGGTTGGGGTCCGGTCTCGTATCTGACCTTGCATCTGGCCTCGGCGAGGCAGGCAAATCAGTGTTCTCAGGTTTCAATAATGTGCCCATGGCTCAAAAAAGTGCGTTCTTGCGGGGATTTCTACAGTCACTCATGTAGCCCTGGTTACAAACATATACCAAGGTGACCCCAAATGAAACTCCTCCATATCGACTCCAGCGTGCTCGGCCCCCACTCCGTCTCAAGGCAGGTTTCCGCCGCCATCGTCGACCGCCTCCGGCAGACGACGCCCGGCCTCGATGCCACCTATCGTGACCTGACCCAGACCCCACTCGCCCATCTCTCCGGCTCGCATCTTGCGGCCGCGCAAGGCGCCCCGGTGCCGGCTGAACTCGCGCCCGACCTCGCCGCGAGCGCGGCTGCGCTGGACGAGTTTTTGGCCGCTGACATCGTCGTGATCGGCGCGCCCATGTACAATTTTACCATTCCGAGCCAACTCAAGGCCTGGATCGACCGCATCCTGGTGGCGGGAAAGACTTTCAAATACGGCGCGACCGGGCCCGAGGGGCTCGCCGGAGGCAAGCGCGTGATCGTCGCGATCTCGCGCGGTGGCTATTACGGCGCGGGCTCGCCTGCCGCGGCGCTGGAGCATCTCGAAAGTTATCTGCGCGGCGTGTTCGGCTTCATGGGCATCCATGATGCCGAATTCATCATTGCCGACGGCATCCAGGTCGGGCCGGAACATCGCGAGAAGGCGCTCACCGGAGCGCTCCAGGCCGCAACCAGCCTGCACGCCGCATAGGGCTCGCGACGGCTGTACCGTCGGGCGCAACTCGCTCGTTGCGCCCGACCAGGTTCGCGCGAGCAATCAGCCGCGATAGATCGGCGCGCCGCTTGGAGAGGCTACCGCGCCGCCGTCGACGAAGATTTCCTGGCCCTGTACGTGCGCGGAATCATCCGAAGCCAGGAACAACACCGTCTTCGCAACGTGATCGGTTTCGCCCAGACGGCCGAGCGGCGTCGACAGCGCGATCCGCTTCTCGAATGCCTTCTCGGCTTCCGGCGTCGCGATCGCAGGCCCCCACATCGGCGTGCGGATCGCGCCGGGCGCCACGACGTTGACGCGGATGCCGCGCGGCGACAGCTCCGAAGCCATGATCCGCGCCATCGCGCGCACGCCTGCCTTCGCTGCACCGTAGGCCGAGAAACCGGGAATGCCGAGCACCGAGATCACCGAGCCGTTGAGAATGATCGAGGCGTTGTCGTTGAGATAAGGCAGCGCAGATTGCACGGTGAAGAACACGCCGGTGAGATTCGTGCTGATGACCTTCTCGAATACCTCGAGCGTTGCCGCGCCCAGTGGCGTGCTGCCGGCGATGCCGGCATTGGCGAACACGATGTCGAACTTGCCGAATTTTTCGGCGCCCTGCTTGATCGCAGCTTCCGTCGCGGCGATGTCGGTGGCATCGGCGGCGAGCGCGAGCGCGTTGGGTCCCAGCTCCTTCGCCGCCGCTTCCAACGTCGCCTTGTTGCGGCCAGTGATCACCACCTTCGCGCCCTCACCCGCGAACAGCTTCGCGGTCGCAAGCCCAATGCCGCTGTTGCCGCCGGTGATCAGGGCCGTCTTGTTCTTCAGTCTCACGTTCGCCTCCATCAGTTTCATGATGAAACTAGATTGCCATCTAGGGCAAATGGTTTTATTATGCAACCACACAAGCGCGTGATCGGCGCCAGACCTGGCGAATGCTGTGGGACGAACACGATGGTGAAACGAACGAGCTTCGAAGGTGATTCCTGCCCGGTCGCACGGGCGCTGGAAGCGATCGGCGACTGGTGGTCGCTGCTGATCATCCGTGAGGCGCTGTCCGGGCAGCGCCGTTTCGGCGAATTTCAGAGCAAGCTCGGCATGGCCAAGAACATCCTGTCGGCGCGGCTGCGCGCGCTGGTCGATCACGGCATTCTGGCGACTGCCCCCGCCTCCGACGGCAGCGCTTATCAAGAATATGTGCTGACGCCAAAGGGCCGCGGCACCTTCCCGATCCTGGTGGCGCTGCGGCAATGGAGCGAGGAGTTCGACGACCATCCGGAGGAGATCGCGACCATCCTGGTCGATCGCGCCAAGGGCCGCCCGGTGAAGAAGCTCGAAATCCGCGCGGAGGACGGGCGGCTGCTCAGCTCCGCTGATACGACGTTGAAGCCGCGGCCGGCGCCGCGACGGCGATCGGCCTGAGAGCGTCCGACTGCCGCCACACAGTCATTGCGAGGAGCCCTTGCGACGAAGCAATCCAGACTGTCTCCTCGGAAAAGAATCTGTGCTTCGCTACGCTCGCACGCTCACGACAGCTTGCGCCTGCTCCGCAGCCTTGAGTGCTCGTCGGCTTCCAGCTGCGTCATGCCCAATAAATAATGTAACACGTGCAGCTTGTGGCGCTCGGCGAGCTTGCGCAGGGCAGCCGTCTGCTCGGCGATGAAGGCGACCGCCTCATCCGCGCCGCCTTCGCCCGGTTCCTCGTGGCGCGAGCCCCCCGGCACGCCCGATGCGGCGCGCGCTCGTTTCTTTCCTGGCTTAGTCACCAGACCCCACCCCGAATCCATGCCCCGCAGAAACATTACGCCGACATCGGCCGCAACTCCAAGGTGGTATTTTGCAACTTTCTCGATATGAAACTTTTCCCATCGCGGCGGCTTTCAACACCCTTCGATTTGACAGGAACGGCCTCACCACCCATGTTCGGGTCGAAACGGCCGACCCGAGTCCTTTCGTTTTCGGCCCAAGATTTTCCCATAAGTTACTGGAACTACATGAATATCGTCATTGTGGAGTCGCCGGCGAAAGCCAAGACGATCAACAAATATCTGGGCTCGTCCTACGAGGTTCTGGCCTCGTTCGGCCATGTCCGCGACCTGCCCGCGAAGAATGGCTCCGTCGATCCCGACGCCAATTTCAAGATGATCTGGGAGGTCGACCCCAAGGCGGCCGGCCGGCTCAACGACATCGCCAAGTCCCTGAAGAACGCCGACCGCTTGATTCTCGCCACCGACCCTGATCGCGAGGGCGAGGCCATCTCCTGGCACGTGCTGGAGGTGCTGAAGGAAAAGCGCGCACTGAAGGACCAGAAGATCGAGCGGGTGGTGTTCAACGCCATCACCAAGCAGGCGGTCTCGGACGCGATGAAGCATCCGCGCCAGATCGACGGCGCGCTTGTCGACGCCTATATGGCGCGCCGCGCGCTCGACTATCTGGTCGGCTTCACCCTCTCCCCCGTGCTGTGGCGCAAGTTGCCGGGCGCCCGCTCCGCCGGCCGCGTGCAGTCGGTGGCGCTGCGCCTCGTCTGCGACCGCGAACTCGAGATCGAGAAGTTCGTCGCGCGTGAATATTGGTCGCTGATCGCGACCCTGCTGACCCCGCGCGGCGATGCGTTCGAGGCCCGCCTCGTCGGCGCCGACGGCAAGAAGATCCAGCGTCTCGACATCGGCACTGGCGCAGAAGCCGAGGATTTCAAGAAGGCGCTGGAGACGGCGGCCTACGCCGTCACGGCGGTCGACGCCAAGCCCGCGCGGCGCAATCCGCAGGCGCCCTTCACCACCTCGACGCTGCAGCAGGAAGCCAGCCGCAAATACGGCTTTGCGCCGGCGCACACGATGCGCATCGCCCAGCGCCTCTATGAAGGCATCGACATCGGCGGCGAGACCACCGGACTCATTACTTATATGCGTACCGACGGCGTGCAGATTGATCCGTCCGCGATCACGCAGGCGCGCAAGGTGATCGGCGAGGATTACGGCAACGCCTACGTGCCGGACGCCCCGCGCCAGTACCAGACCAAGGCCAAGAACGCGCAAGAAGCGCACGAAGCGATCCGCCCGACCGACATGTCCCGCCGCCCCGACAGCATGAGCCGCAAGCTCGATGCCGATCAGGCGCGTCTCTATGAGCTGATCTGGAAGCGCACCATCGCAAGCCAGATGGAATCCGCCGAGCTGGAGCGCACCACCGTCGACATCACGGCGAAGGCAGGCTCCCGCACGCTGGAGCTGCGTGCCACAGGCCAGGTCGTCAAGTTCGACGGCTTCCTCGCGCTCTACCAGGAAGGCCGTGACGACGAGGAAGACGAGGATTCGCGCCGCCTCCCCGCTATGAGCCCGAACGACGCGCTCAAGCGGCAGAGCCTGTCCGTCACCCAGCACTTCACCGAGCCGCCGCCGCGCTTCTCGGAGGCCTCGCTGGTCAAGCGCATGGAAGAGCTCGGCATCGGCCGGCCCTCGACCTATGCGTCGATCCTCCAGGTGCTGAAGGACCGCGGCTACGTCAAGCTGGAGAAGAAGCGCCTGCATGGCGAGGACAAGGGCCGCGTCGTGGTCGCGTTCCTCGAGAGCTTCTTCAGCCGCTACGTCGAATACGATTTCACCGCCAATCTGGAAGAGCAGCTCGACCGCATCTCCAACAATGAGATCTCCTGGCAGCAGGTGCTGAAGGATTTCTGGACCGGCTTCATCGGCGCCGTCGACGAGATCAAGGACCTGCGTGTGGCGCAGGTGCTCGACGTGCTGGACGAGATGCTCGGACAGCATATCTATCCGCCGCGGCCCGATGGGGGTGACATCAGGCAGTGCCCCAGCTGCGGCAATGGCCGTCTCAATCTGAAGGCCGGCAAGTTCGGCGCCTTCGTCGGCTGCTCGAACTATCCGGAGTGCCGCTACACCCGCCAGCTCGCCGCCGATGGCGAGGCGACTGCTGATCGTTCGCTCGGCCAGGACCCCGATACGGGTCGCGATGTCTGGGTCAAGGCCGGCCGGTTCGGCCCCTATATCCAGCTCGGCGAGCAGAAGGATTATGAGGAAGGCGAGAAGCCGAAGCGCGCAGGCATCCCGAAGGGCACCTCGCCCGGCGATGTCGAGCTTGAGCTCGCGCTGAAGCTCCTCTCCCTGCCGCGCGAAATTGGAAAACATCCGGAAACCGGCCAGCCCATCACCGCCGGCCTCGGCCGCTTCGGGCCGTTCGTGAAGCACGAGAAGACCTATGCCAGCCTGGAGAGCGGCGACGAGGTATTCGACATCGGCCTCAACCGCGCGGTGACGCTGATCGCGGAGAAGGTCGCCAAGGGCCCGAGCCGCCGCTTCGGCGCCGATCCCGGCAAGGCGATCGGCGATCATCCGACACTCGGCACCGTCACCGTGAAGAGCGGCCGCTACGGCGCCTATGTCACCGCAGGCGGCGTCAACGCGACGATCCCCGCCGAGTTCGAAAAGGACACCGTCACGCTGCCGCAGGCGATCGCGCTGATCGACGAGCGCGCAGCCAAGGGCGGCGGCAAGGCCAAGAACACCAAGACGGCCAAGAAGGCGGCAAAGCCGGCCAAGGCCAAGAAAGCTACGGACAAAGCTACGGAGAAGGCTACGGACGGCGAGGACGCCGCGCCAAAGCCGAAGAAGCCGGCCGCGAAGAAAGCCGCGGCCAAATCGAAAACTGAATCCACCAGCAAGGCGCGCGCCGCCGTGTCGTCGACAGCCAAGACGTCGCCGACCAAGGCCGCCGCCGGCAAGGCTCCGGCCAAGAAGAGTGCCGGCAAGACTTAAGTCAGAATTAGAGGTTAAGTGAAACGCAAGAATGACCATGGCTTTCCCGACAGGCAAGCCATCGTCGCCTTCATCAAGGCAAATCCAGGAAAGGTCGGGACCCGCGAAATTGCGCGCGAGTTCGGCCTGAAGAACGCCGATCGCGTCGAGCTCAAGCGCATGCTGCGCGAGCTCGCCGACGACGGGACCATCAAGAAAAAACGTCACAAGGTGTCCGAGCCGGACACGCTGCCGCCGACGCTGGTCGCCGACATTACCGGGCGCGACTCCGACGGCGAATTGATCGCCTCTCCGACCGAATGGGACGAGGTCGAAAGCGGCGAGCCGCCGAAGATCCGCATCCTGATGCCGCGCCGGCCGAAGCCCGGCACTGTCGCCGGTGTTCGCGACCGGGTGCTGCTGCGCGTCGAGCCGAGCAACGAGGCCGAAGGCCCGGCCTATCTCGGCCACGTCATCAAGGTCTTCGACAAGACGAAGAGCCGTATCCTCGGCGTGTTCCGCAGCCTTCCCGAAGGCGGCGGCCGGCTCGTGCCCGTTGACAAGAAGGCTGCCGACCGCGAACTCAACATTGCAGCAGCCGATACGCACGGCGCGCAGGACGGTGACCTCGTCAGCGTCGACATTGTCCGCTCGCGCAGCTTTGGGCTTGCGTCCGGCCGGGTGAAAGAAAAGCTCGGCTCGGTCAAGTCGGAGAAGGCGATCAGCCTGATCGCGATCTACGCCCACGACATCCCCCTGCAATTCTCCTCTGCCGCCGAGCGCGAGGCGGAAGCGGCGGAACCCGCGAACCTGAAGGGGCGCGAGGACTGGCGCGACGTGCCGCTCGTCACCATCGATCCGCCGGATGCGAAGGACCATGACGACGCGGTGCATGCCGAGCCAGATCCTGATCCGAACAACAAAGGCGGCTTCATCGTCAACGTCGCCATTGCCGACGTCAGCTTCTACGTCAGGCCGGGCACCGCGCTCGACCGCGACGCGCTCGACCGCGGCAACTCGGTCTACTTCCCCGACCGCGTCGTGCCGATGCTGCCCGAGCGCATTTCCAACAATCTCTGCTCGCTGGTGCCTGGCGAGCCGCGCGGCGCGCTCGCGGTGCGGATGGTGCTCGGTCCCGATGGCCGGAAACGCTCGCACAGCTTCCACCGCATCCTGATGCGCTCGGCCGCGAAGCTGAGCTACGCGCAGGCGCAGGCCGCGATCGACGGACGGCCGGACGACACCACCGGTCCCCTGCTCGATCCGATCCTGCGGCCGCTCTATGCCGCCTATGCCTGCGCCAAGCGCGCACGCGACGAGCGCGATCCGCTCAATCTCGATCTGCCCGAGCGCAAGATCCTGCTCAAGAGCGACGGCACGGTCGACCGCGTCGTCGTGCCTGAACGGCTCGACGCGCACAAGCTGATCGAGGAATTCATGATCCTCGCCAACGTCGCGGCGGCCGAGATGCTGGAGAAGAAGTCGCTCCCGCTGATCTACCGCGTGCATGACGAGCCGACGCTGGAGAAGGTTCACGCGCTCGCGGAATTCTTGGAGACGCTCGACGTCCCCTTCGCGAAATCAGGCGCGCTGCGCCCCACCCTGTTCAACCGCGTGCTGGCCCAGCTTGAAGGCCATGATTACTACCCGCTGGTGAGCGAGGTGGTGCTGCGCGCCCAGGCGCAGGCCGAATATTCTTCCGAGAATTACGGTCATTTCGGCTTGAACCTGCGCCGCTACGCGCATTTCACCTCGCCGATCCGCCGCTATGCGGACCTCGTCGTGCACCGCGCGCTCGTTCGCGCGCTGGGCCTCGGCGAAGGCGCCCTGCCCGACAGCGAGACGCCGGAAAGCCTTGGCGAAGTCGCAGCCCACATCTCGGTGACCGAGCGGCGCGCGATGAAGGCGGAGCGCGAGACCGTCGACCGCCTGATCGCCCATCACCTCGCCGACCGCATCGGCGCGAGTTTCCAGGGCCGCGTCTCCGGCGTCACGCGCGCCGGCCTGTTCGTCAAGCTTGCCGAGACCGGTGCCGACGGTCTGATCCCGATCCGATCCCTCGGCACGGAATATTTCAATTATGACGAGGGCCGGCACGCCCTCGTCGGCACCCGAAGCGGCACCATGTATCAGCTCGGTGACGTCGTCGACGTCCGCCTGATCGAAGCTGCCCCGATCGCGGGCGCGCTACGCTTCGAGCTGCTGTCGTCGGCCAGTGAAAGCGCGCCGCGTGGCCGCAGGCCATCCGGCCCGCAACGCCGCCCCTCGTTCAAGGCGCATCCCGGACGCAGCCCGGATAAGAAACGCAAGCCGGCGAAGCTAAAATCCAGCAAGGGGAAGAAGAACAAGGGAAAAGCCAAGGGCAAAAAGGGCAAAGCATGGTGACGATGAGCACGGCCCCAAAAATCTGGACGCGGGAGACCGGTCTCGTCGAGAAGCGCGATCTCTGGACGGCAATGAAGCGCGGCTTTCGCGGCCGCTGCCCGCGCTGTGGCCAGGGAAAGCTGTTCCGCGCCTTCCTGAAGACCGCTGACGATTGCGCCAAATGCGGCCTCGATTTCACGCCGCATCGTGCCGACGACCTGCCCGCCTATCTCGTCATCGTCATTGTCGGCCACATCGTGGTGCCTGCCATCCTCTGGATCGAGACCAATTACACCACGCCGGTCTGGCTCAGCTTCGCGGCCTATCTGCCCTTCACCTTCGTCGCCTCGCTCGCGCTGCTGCAGCCCGTCAAGGGAGCTGTGGTCGGCCTGCAATGGGCTCTGCGCATGCACGGGTTTGACGAGAACCCTCCGGATGGTATTCCGCCTGTGTAAGCAAGAAGCAAGAAGCGGTTTGGGTGAGGATATGGCGGATATTGCGCAAGTCACGGAGAAGGCCAAGATCCACGAGGAGAAGGAGGTCGATCACCATCCCTATTTTCGCCCGAGGGATGCGGCGACCCTGATCCTGGTCGATCGCAGCGGCGCCATTCCGAAAGTGCTGGTCGGCAAACGCCACGACAAGGTGGTGTTCATGCCCGGCAAGTTCGTCTTCCCGGGCGGGCGCGTCGACAAGGCCGACTATCGCGTGCCCTGTGCGGCGCCGATCACGGCCGAGCTCGAAGCCAATCTCGCCAAGGGCAGCCCGAAGACGCCAGCCTCGCGCGCGAAGTCGCTCGCCATTGCCGCGATCCGCGAGGCCTGCGAGGAGACGGGACTCTGCCTCGGCCGCAAAGCGGAGGGCAAAACGCCGAAGCTCGATGGCCCCTGGAAACCGTTCGCGGATGCAGGCCTCTTGCCCGATCCCTCCGGCTTGTTCCTGATCGCCCGCGCGATCACTCCGCCCGGCCGCGTCAAGCGGTTCGACACGCGCTTCTTCACCGCGGATGCCTCCGCGATCACCCATCGCGTCGACGGCGTGATCCATGCCGATGCCGAGCTGGTCGAGCTGGTCTGGGTCGAGCTCGGCTCGAAGCCGCTGGCCGATCTGCATCCGATGACGCGCAACGTGCTCAACGAGCTCGACGCCCGCCTTGCCACCGGCCCGCTCCGCCACGATGCGTCGGTGCCGTTCTTCCATTTCTACGGCGGCAAGATGCAGAAGGATGTTTTGAGCTAGGCCGTCATGGCGGGGCGCGGCTCTCTCCTGTCGTCATTCCGGGGCGACCGCGTCAGCGGCGAGCTATGGTGCGCAATTGCGCACCTGAGAATCCATTGGGCCGCGGAGATCGCTGGAAAATGGATTCTCAGGTGCGCAATTGCGCACCATAGTTCGCGCTACGCGCGCCCTGGAATGACGTGCTGAGAGAGCATAAAAAAACAAAATAATCTTCCCGCCTCCCCCGATGGCGGAGTTCCCGAGCATGCCTATGTCTTCCCGAGCGTCACCAAGAACGGACACCGGGCGATGGCACAACGGCAACTCAAGCTTGGCGCGTTCATGCGCCCGATCAGCATCCACACCGGCGCCTGGCGCTATCCCGGGGCCTGGCCTGACGCCAATTTCAATTTCGGTCACATCAAGCAGCTGATCCAGAAGTTAGAGGCCGGCAAGTTCGACGCCTTCTTCATGGCCGATCACCTCGCCGTGTTGAACATGCCGATCAACGCGCTCAAGCGCAGCCACACCGTGACCTCGTTCGAGCCGTTCACGCTGCTGTCGGCGCTCTCGGCGGTCACTGAGCGCATCGGCCTGATCGCGACGGGCTCGACCACGTTCGACGAGCCCTATCACGTCGCGCGCCGCTTCGCTTCCCTCGACCATCTCAGCGGCGGCCGCGCCGGTTGGAATATCGTCACGACCTCGAACCCGGACGCGGCGCTGAATTTCGGTCTCGACGATCACATGGAGCACGCCGAGCGCTACAAGCGCGCGCGCGAGTTCTACGACGTCGTCACCGGTCTGTGGGATTCCTTCGCCGACGATGCATTCGTGCGCGACGTCGAGAGCGGGCTGTTCGTCGATCCCGCGAAGATGCACACGCTCGACCACAACGGCAAATACCTGAAGGTGCGAGGTCCCCTCAACATCGCCCGTCCGGTGCAGGGCTGGCCGGTGATCGTGCAGGCCGGCGCGTCGGAAGACGGCAAGCAACTCGCGGCCGAAACAGCGGAAGCCGTCTTCACCGGCGGCGGCAGCCTCGCCGACGGGCAAAAGCTCTACGCCGACATCAAGGGCCGCATGGAGAAGGTTGGCCGCGACCCCGAGCACCTCAAGATCCTGCCCGGCGCCTTCGTCGTGGTCGGCGACAGCGTCGATGAAGCCAAGGAGAAGCGCGCGCTGCTCGACAGCCGCGTGCACTACGACAGCGCCATCGCCTCACTGTCCGTCATCCTCGGCACCGACGCATCGGGATTCGATCCGGATGGCCAGTTGCCGGAGATTCCCGAAACCAATGCCAGCAAGAGCGGCCGTCAGCGCATGGTCGACCTCGCCAGGCGCGACAAGCTGACGGTGCGCCAGCTCGCCCAGCGCGTCGGCGGCTATGGTGGGCTGTCCTTCGTCGGCACAGCCAAAACCATCGCCGATCAGATGGAGGAATGGCTGGTCGGGCGCGGCTCCGACGGCTTCAACATCATGTTCCCGTTCCTGCCCGCCGGCCTCGACGATTTCGTCGACAAAGTGGTCCCGGAGCTGCAGCGCCGCGGGATTTTCCGCAAGGAGTATGAAGGGGCCACTTTGAGGGAAAATCTGGGCCTGCCACGGCCGAAAAACCGGTTCTTTGAGGCCTAATGGGCCCGTTTTGGGTGGTTTTTTGGGGTGTAAAACCTTGACATCAGGCGGTTTCTGGCTAGGTTGCCGGCCAACGCGGGCCGTTTGGCCGGCTCCAGATTCCCTTCATCTCTGAGGTTCGAAACATGGCCAAAGCGGTCACCATCAAGGTCAAGCTCGTGTCCTCGGCCGACACCGGCTTCTACTACGTCGCCAAGAAGAATTCGCGCACCATGACCGACAAGCTGGTCAAGAAGAAGTACGATCCGGTCGCGCGCAAGCACGTCGAATTCCGCGAAGCCAAGATCAAGTAAGAAGATCAAGTAAGATCGGCGCAGCGTTGAAGAGTTTTACGGGGCCCTCACGGGCCCCGTTTTATTTTGTGCCATCTCGTGTCCCGGACGCGCTGCAGCGTGCAACGCTGCTGCGCAGAGCCGAGACCCAGCAAGCAATACGCGGCGATGTGGACGCATGGGCCCCGGCTCAGCAGCGCACCGTCGAAGTGACGCTGCGCCGTGCCCGGGGCACAGCGGTGGCGTGCGAATGCCGCGACGCCATGCGTCTCGAAGCCGACGATATCTTTTCTATCGATCCAGCCTGAACTCGCGTTTGGTTCTGCCGACGCGTTAAATGAAACGGGCGATGCGACCCACTTCGGCGTGGCCCAGTGAAGCTGGCGAAGACCCGGCCTGAAATCGCCGCCGCTTCTATCCCTCTGAACCGACATGTAGCGGCACCGCGTCAACGCAAGCGATGGGCCACTGCCGGACCCACGTGCAACAAGAATGCCTATGCGGTCCTTGCCGGTGCGGTGAGCGCCAGCGCCGCCACGGCATCCGCTATTCCCGGCGCATCTGCATAGGTAACCATGTGACCGCCATCCTCGACCAGATGTAGCAGGGAGCGGGGTAACGCCTCGTGCAGGCGACGCGACTGGTCGGCCTCGATGAGCCGGTCAGCCTTTCCATGCACGATCCTAACCGGACACCGGATGCCCCGATATTGAAGCCGCAATTGCGCAGCAGCTGGAATAAGGAGCGCGCTCTCCTCGGCGGCCGCCCTCAACTGCTTGGGCCGGAGAGCCAACGAGATCGGAAATTCGTTCTTGAATTCCGGCGGAATGGCACGCGGCGCGAACAAGGTGCGCATCAGTTTCGGCATAATGGCCCACGATATGATCGGCGAGATAGTGTAGCGCATCAGATCGCCGAGCAGCGGCAGTGCCGGAACTGACATGAGCCAAAAGTCCATCCGAGAGGTTGGAAAATAGTAGCCGGACACAAGCACCAGCCCACTCACGGCAGAGTCGCTTCGCAGCGCCAGCGCGATCGCCACCAGCGTTCCCCAGGAGTGGCCCAGCACCACGGGATTGCGCACCCCAAGCTGATCAAGAGCCTTCGCGAACAAGGCAGCTTGCGTTGTGGCCGTCCAGATGCGCGTGCGCGGACGGTGGCTGTAGCCAAACCCTGGTCGGTCGAAGCAAACGACGCGATAGTTCTGGGCCAGGCGGTCGACCAAACCGCTCAGGACGAGATCCTGAACCATGGTGCCATTTCCGTGGAGCAGGACCACGCAAGGCGCGGCGGCATCGCCCCGTTCGATATAGTGAAGGCGCACTCCGTCGCACACGGTGAAGACGCCGATCGGCGGATTCTTTTGCTCAGCTGCCACCTGAAAGGCGATGTTGCCGAGTATCAGAACGACCAGTCCGACCAAAATGATCAGCAGGACGGTTTCGGTTGTGGACATCGGGTCAACCTATATTTCGCGCTGGCGGGCTCCAAATCGGCGGCCCTGAGCCCGCTAAGGGCCAATGCGGATGCTGATTCCTCTCCTCTGTGAGCCGCGGTCCCCAGCCGAAAGCAACCGTGCTCGGCGCGTGCGCGATCCGCATTGCGTCCATCCATTTGCCGCTGCGGGTACGGCTTACACTTATCGTGCCCGCAGAGCGGTGAGCTCCCGGGACGGCTCGATGCGCCAGAACGGATATGCCGCCAATTCTTTCGAATGCTGCCCGAACATGTCGACCCGTCTGGTCGTAAATTCCGATATGACGGCGAAAAAGTCGATCGGTGACCTGATCGCAGCAAGCCTCAGGCCGAATTCGAAAGCGAAGTGCATGTTGGCTTGCGCTATTTCAAGAAGCTTCATTTGATAAGCTGGCATGTTTGGCGCCGCTAAACCACACCCTTGCTTTGGATCGCTGTCCCTCATCTTCTGACGGAGATCATCCTTTAGATCACCGGCCCCATTTTCAACGAGGGGAGCCTCGTGCCTTGAATCGTCATGAAGCTTGAGAGGCGATTCAATCGCGGCTATCGCGACAGAGCGAAGATTGTCATTCTCTTTCGGGCTCCTATCAATGGCCTCCTTGCTCCGTTGGACCCGCTCAGCCGTTTTCGCGGTGCGCGGGCGCTTTGACGGTTTTGCCGGCTTACGTTTGCTCATCTGACGCTCCAAGAAAACGGGGGCGACCACGTCGGTCATTTCTGAAAAGACAACCGGCTTTGCGGGGCGGCGTTCCCAACGCGTGGATGATGCGAGTTCCGCATGAACTAGAGCAATGGCGCGTTCTGGATCTCGACGATGATTTTAGGTAGCAACGCCAACCAACGAACGTCGAGCTGGCGGTCCGAGGGTCTGCGTCCAAGGGCGGCGGCCTAAGAACAGTCACCCTCGGCTCGCTAAGGACCGCAGCGAGGATACCGCCACCGGCGACTTTCGGCGACGCCGAGCTGATCCGGAAGTTCGGCCACGTTCCCGAGGAACTAAGCGCACTGTGAAGTCCGACTACCTACCGAGCGAGTGCTCGAGGAAGAAGCGCAGCATTTCCCTCGTCGCATCCGGCCCTTGCGGGTCGGTGTAGGACCCGGCCGGACTACCGCCCGACCACGCGTGTCCGGCGCCATCGATGTTCCAGTGTTCGGAGATTGCCCGACCGCCCGCGTCGCTCAGGATGGTGCGAGTGTAGGCATGACCGTTGGGTACGCGTCCGCGAAGTACCTTCGTTGTCGGTCTCATCGCTCCGGCGGACTGCTCGATAATCTGGTCGCCATTCTTGGGATGCACCGTCGTGTCGCGATTGCCATGGAAAACGATGGTCGGCACAGACGTTTTGCCATCCGCAATTGCCTTGGAGCCGCCTCCCTGCATGGCGGCGAACGCAGAGGGAAGATCGCTCGCGGCCCCGCACGCCAGGCCCGAATGAACACCGACGGCCGCGTACAGGTCGCTATACGTTGCGCCCATGATGGCGGCGGCGGCCCCGCCGGCCGACAGACCCGCGACGTAGACGCGCTTCGGATCAATCGCATGGTCGCGCATGATCTGACGCGTGATGCCGGCGATCATCGAGGGCTCGCCCCCGCCGCGGCGCTGGTCGCCCGTGCGAAACCAGTTCCAGCACTTCGACTGGTTGGCTCCCCTCGGCTGCTCGGGATACACCACGAAGCAATTCTGCTCTTCCGCCAGGAAGTTCATCCTGGTGCCAGCGGCGAAATCGTCCGGCGACTGCGTGCAACCATGGAGCATGACGATGAGGGGAAGCTGTTGTCCCTGACAGCCGCTCGGGATGAACAGCTTGTAGGTCCGGCTTCCTGCCGCGTTGCCGTAGGTGCCGGCGATGAACCGTGTGCCCTCGGGCACGATGTCCGACGTGGATGGCGGAGTACGTCCGATCGGACCTTGCAGGCCGAACCCGGAAAACTTCCTCATCTCATCGAGCGGTGAGGTGCGTTTGCGTCCCTGAACAGGGCGAGGCTGCGAGGTCGGCCGGCTTTCCCTGTCTTCGACGACGTTGGGCTCGACGTCGATGGTCGGCGGCTCGAGCCGCGCGGGCGGAGCCGGGGCGGCGCTGCGAGCTGTCGGTGCTCGGGCGCTATCGCCCCGAAGCATGCGCTGCAGGAGCGCGGTGGCCTCGACCAGTTGACCGGCACGCGTGAGGCGGGTCGCTTCGCGGACTATGTCTTGATTCAGCATCGTTCACCTCGTTCTGTCGGCGAGAGCGGCCTTGACCGCGGGAGTGGCATGAAGGGCTCCCAGCACCGAGACCGACGCGATGGTGGCGCGGGCCAACTCGGGAGTGACGTCCTGGGCGATGGTGGCCAGGCCCAAAACATTGATCTGCAGCATCTCGCCGGCGCGCCGCGCCGCTTCGAGATCATCGCGGGTGTAGTTGCGCAGGCCGAGGTCAAGGCTCTTCCGAGCCGTGGATTGCCTGACGACATCTGCATGGCGCTCGAGCTGGTTCCGGATAGCCGTCCGGATGAAATCGGTCCGGTTCGAATAGAACCCCTCCTGCACCATGAGATCGACGTGGCCGAGGTCGACATAGCCAAGGTTGATCGTGATCTTCTCAGTGTCGGGGGTTCTGGATCGCAGCTCGCGCACGTTATCAGCCATGCAACAACCTCATTCCATCCATATGGATGGTGTGTGGATGTTAGATGGATGTTGTGAAAGCCGGGTTCAAGGGGCTGGCCGCGCCATTTCGGCATCTGGAGCCGCTGCGGCTGTCCTGGCCGGGACCCAGCCAGCGTCCCAGGCGTCTTCATTCAAATTCGCTTCCAGCCGCAAGCTGTGCAGCCGCGCGCTACGGTGCCGCTAAATCAAAGGAGCCGCTCGAACCTTCAAGGGATGGAAAGCGTCAGTGCCCCCCGGCGGCCATGACCTAACCAAAATTCCCTAGGGACGATAGCTGACCCTCCTCACGGTCAGCTCGTGACGTTTCACCGCGCCCACCGCACGCCATTTTGAGATAGACTAGAGTACCTAGCGCTCTAAGGACGTCTGAGGACGGCCGAGCCGGGAGATGAGCCCATGGACGTCGCGGCCTGGCTGCGCGGTTTGGGGCTGGGACAGTACGAGCAGGCGTTCCGCGAGAACGACGTCGACGCCGGGGTCCTGGCCGATCTCACGGCCGAGGATTTAATCGGGCTCGGCGTCGCCTCGATCGGCCATCGCCGCAAGCTGCTCGCCGCCATTGCTGCCCTGCGTGCCGGCTCAATTTCGGCCACTACTCCTGCCACGTCTGCACCCGCCGCTATCTCCGAAAAGGCTTGGCTCGCACCCGAGGCTGAGCGCCGCCAGCTCACAGTGATGTTCGTCGACCTGGTCGACTCGACCGCCCTCGCGGCGCGCCTCGATCCGGAGGAAATGGCCGAAGTCCTGCGGATCTATCAGAGCGTAGTGACCGGCGCGATCGCGCGGTTCGAAGGGTACGTGGCAAAGTACATGGGGGATGGTGTGCTGGCCTACTTCGGTTATCCTCGCGCCCATGAAGATGAGGCCGAACGCGCTGTACGGGCCGGCCTCGCTGCAGTCGCGGCGGTGCACAGACTGGAGTCGGCGCATGGCAAGTCACTGGCGGCCCGGGTCGGTATCGCGACCGGCCCAGTGGTTGTCGGTGAATTGATCGGCGAAGGCGCGGCGCGGGAGGAGACGGTGGTCGGCGACACGCCGAACCTCGCGGCGCGGCTGCAAGCCTTGGCCGACCCGGGCACGGTGGTGATCTCCGCTCGCACCCGGGAGCTCGTTGGCGGGCTGTTCGAACTCGCCGAGCTTGGCATGCAGATCTTGAAGGGATTTCCCGTACCGGTACGCCCGTGGCGGGTGGTCGGGGAAGGCGCCGCCGAGAGCCGGTTCGAGGCGTTGCACGGGGCAGGTCTGACGCCGCTTGTCGGCCGCGAAAATGAGATCGGCCTGCTGCTCGAGCACTGGGAGCGATCCAAGGAGGGTGAAGGCCAGGTGGTGCTGCTGGCGGGCGAGGCTGGCATCGGCAAATCACGCCTTGTGCGGACGCTGCGCGGACGACTTGAAGATGAGCCGCATACCACCCTGAGCCACTACTGCTCACCGCACCATCAGACCAGCCCGCTTTATCCTGTGATCGGCCTGCTGGAGCGCGCGGCGGGCTTCACCACGGACGATCCCGCCGCAACGAGGCTCGACAAGCTCCAGGCGCTGCTCGCGCTATCGACCGACGATGTCACCGCGGTGGCGCCGCTGCTCGCGGCATTACTGTCGCTCGAGACGGGTGCGCGGTACCCGCCCCTCGAGATGAGTCCGCATCGGCAGAAGGAGCGGACACTCGAGGAGCTGGTCGCTCAGGTATTGGGGCTCGCAGCAAGGCGGCCCGTGCTGGCCATGTACGAGGACGTGCACTGGGCAGATCCGACGTCGCTCGAGCTGCTCGATCTCCTGGTCGACCGGGTGCAAGGCGCCCGCGTACTCGTCCTCATGACCTTCCGGCCCGAGTTCGAGCCGCCTTGGATGCGCTATGCCCACGTCACAGCGCTGACCCTCAGCCGCTTGAGCCGTCGGCAGGGTGCGGCCATGGTCGCGCAGCTGAGCGGCGGCAAGGCGCTACCCCCTGCCGTGCTCGACCAGATCGTTGCCAAGACGGACGGCGTGCCGCTGTTCGTCGAGGAACTGACGCGGACGGTGCTGGAGACCAATTTGCTCCGCGATGAGGGCGACCACTACGCGCTTGCCGGACCGCTGCCGCCGATGGCGATCCCGGCCACGCTCCAGGAGTCACTGTTGGCGCGGCTCGACCGGCTGGCTCCAGCCCGGGAGGTGGCCCAGGTCGCAGCCGCTATTGGCCGGGAATTCTCTCACGAACTGCTCGGGATCGCTGCCGCGCTGCCGGAGAGCGATCTGCAGGCGGGGTTGGACGAGCTTGTCGACTCGGGCCTGGTGTTCCAGAGAGGAACTGCGCCGCAGGCGACCTATAGCTTCAAGCATGCACTCGTACAGGACACCGCCTATGCCACGCTGGTGCGCGCGAAACGGCAGCGCTTGCACGCCCGGATCGCTGCCGCGCTTGAGCAGCATTTTCCGGAGAAGGTGCAGGTGCAGCCCGAACTTCTGGCCCACCATTACATGGAGGCCGGACTGGTCGAACCGGCGATCGACTATTGGCTGAGGGCGGGACAGCGAGCCATCACGCGCTCGGCGATGTCTGAAGCGCTGGCGCAGTTGCGGAGCGGGTTGGGCCTGCTTGCGCGCTTGCCCGAGGTCGCCCGCCCGCGGCGAGAACTGGACCTCCAGGTGGCGTTGGGTGTGGCACTGATGGCAACGCAAGGCTGGGCAGCGCCGGAAGCCGGGCGAGCCAACGCCCGTGCTCGCGAGCTCTGCGAGCAGCTCGGCGCCGCCGCTCAGCTCTGGCCCGTGCTCTACGGTCAATGGGTGTTCCACGGGGTGCGAGGCGAGCACAACGCGGCGCGAAGCGTGGCAGACGAGTTTCTTCGCCGGGCGCAGGACCATAATGACACGTCGCCGGCGGTGGTTGCTCACCGCATCTGCGGGACCGGTGCATTGTGGCGCGGCGAGCTGCCTGCTGCCCGCATCCATCTGGAGCGGACGCTTGCCCTCTATGACCGGGAGCAGCATCACTCGCTCGTCTCTCTCTATGTGCAGGATCCGCGGGTGGCTGCGCTGTCGGGGCTCTCATGGACGTTGTTTGCGCTGGGCTATCCGGAGCAGGCTCGGACGCGGAGCCGCGAAGCGCTCGATGCGGCACGTGAGCTCGCTCACCTCAACACGGTGGCTTACGCCCTTTTGTTCGCGTCTTTCTTCGAGCAGTATTGTCTGGCGTGGCGTGAGGCGAAGGACCGAGCCGAAGCACTGGTTGAGCTCTCGACCGAACAGGGATTTCCGCATTTCCTCGCGCCTGCCACGGTAATCCGCGGTTGGGCTCTGACTCAGTCGGGTGAAGCGGAGATTGGGCTCACGCAGCTTCGGCAGGGCCTTCCGGCATGGCGTGCCACCGGGGCTGGTCTCTATGAGCCGTATTTCCTCGGCCTGCAGGCTGAGGCACGCGGCTGTTTGGGCGCGGTGGAGGAAGGTTTGGAGCTGGTTGAAACGGCGCTGGATCGCGTGGAAGAAACCGGCGAGGGATGGTTCGAGGCCGAACTCCATCGGATCATGGGCGAGCTGATGTTGCAGTTGCCCAAGCCCGACCCGATCGCGGCGGAAGCACAGTTCGGGCAGGCCGCTGCAACGGCGCGCCAGCAAGGTGCCAAGCTGTGGGAGTTGCGCGCAGCGACACGTCTTGCACGCTTGTGGAACGAACAAGGTCGGCACGACGAGGCTCACGACCTTGTCATCCCGCTCTACAGCCAATTCACTGAGGGTTTTGGGACAGCGGATCTTCAGGCTGCCAGAGCAACACTTCGCGAGATCACTGCCAGCTCCGAGAAGACCCGAGATACCGCTAGTTAATGAGGTGCACGAGCATGGCTGGCTCTTAGCCAGTCGCTTGGATGGGATCTGGACGGTTTTCAGCAGTGGCATGAAGCCGTCCACGTCTGAACGGCGGCTCAGGGTCACAAGCGACCATCACGACCAAGTAGCGTGGGGACCGCTATGAGCTCCCAAGCCGACGCTCGCGATCACCCTTCCCGCCTACGCCGCCCGCAGCACCGGCGCCGGCGGCTGCGACGGCCTGACAAGCGCGAACGCCACCTGCAAGATGCCGCCGGCTAGCCCCAGCGCCACGCCGATGCGCCAGGCCATTGTGTAGGAGCCGAGCGCGTCGTAGAGCACCCCGCCTCCATACGCGCCGAGGAAGCTGCCGATCTGGTGGCTCATGAAGGCGAGGCCCTGGATCATCGCCTGCCAGCGCAGGCCGAACATCTCGGCGACGGCGCCTGCGACCAGCGGGCCGACGCCCATCCAGAGGAAGCCCATGATCGCGCCGAACAGCAGCGTCGAGAACGGCGTTGCCGGCAGCATGAAGTACCAGGCGAGCGCCAGCGAGCGCAGGATGTAGATGCCGCCCAGAAGCGCCAGCTTGTTCCAGCGCTCGCCGGCCCAGCCGAAGAACAGCGAACCCAGCACGTTGAAGCCGCCGATCATGCCGAGCGTCTGCGCGCTCAGCATCGGATCGAGGCCGCAGATCGCAAGATAGGACGGCAGATGCGTGGTGAGGAACACGAGCTGCATGCCGCAAACGAGATAGGCGCAGGTCATCACCACGAAGGAGGCGTTCCCGAACGCCGCCCTGGTTACCGACGCGGCGGTCGCATCGCCAATGTCATCGGGGGCGGGCTTGGGCAGCGGGACCTGATCGACACGGCCGGCATACCAGGCCGCGGGGATCATCAGCACCGACATGACGACGAAGCCGGCAAGGCCGATGCGCCAGCCAAACCCCTCGTTGAGCACCTGTCCGATCGGCGCCGACAGCAGCGCGCCGAGCGAGCCCGCGCCGGAGACAATGCCGAGCACGGTGGAGCGCACCGTCGCCGGCACCGCGCGCGCCGCCACCGACATCGCGATCGCCGCCGCGGTGCAGGCGAGCGAGGTGCCGATCAGCACGCCGGCGCCGATCATGAGGCTGACCAGCCCGTTCGCGGTCGCCATCAGAATGAGGCCGACGATGTACATCAGCGATCCCACGATCATGATCGGACGGAAGCCGTAGCGCACCGTCATCGCGCCGGCGAGCGGCTGAAGAAAGCCCCAGGCGAGGTTCTGCACGGCCAGCGCCAGCGTGAAATCAGAGATCGAAATGTGGATGTCATGCGTCAGCGGCTGCATGAATATCCCGAGCGACTGCCGCAGCCCCATGCTCAGCGTCAGCATGATCGAGGCGCCGATCAGGATGGGCAATGTCGGACGCAGGACCTGCAGCAGGGGCATTTTCTTCTCCCTTTTGGGCACGGCGCAATTGCCGTCGTCCGCTTTTGCCGTTGATTTTGGGTACACAGACCTGTGTACTTAGGCTATGGATAGCTGGTGCTGTCAAGCGAACTGGACGCGCGCTACCGCATGGCTCCCCCGCCCGCCCCACAGACGATGAAAGAGCGGATCCTTCAGACCGCCGACAAGCTGTTCTATCTGCAGGGCATTCGCGCGATCGGCGTCGACACCATCGCGGCCGAGATCGGCATCTCCAAACGCACGCTCTACAACCACTTCCCCTCCAAGGACGCGCTGATCGCGGCCTATCTGCAACGCCGCTTCGTAGCTCAGCGTCCCTCCGACAAGCCGCCGGCCGAGCAGATCCTCGCCACCTTCGATTCGCTGGAGCGGCGCTTTGCGGCCAAGGATTTCCGCGGCTGCCCGTTCGTGAATGCGGTGGCCGAGCTTGGCCCTCAGGACCGTGCCGTGAAGAAGATCGCAGTTGCCTTCAAGGAAAGCCGCCGCGTCTGGTTTCGCGACCGCCTGAACGAGCTCGGCGTTGCGGATGCCGAGGCGCTGGCAACGCAGCTCGTGCTGCTGGTCGATGGCTCCATCGCACAGGACCTCGTCCGCGACGACCCCGCGATGGCGCGCGCGGCGAAGGAAGCGGCGAAGGTGCTCTTGCAGAATGCGGGGGTGGATGTGGGGGATGGTGCGAAGCCGGTCAGGAAGCGCAAGCCCACGCCACAATAACCGCTGTCGACGCATTATTCGGTGTCATCACCCGCGAAGGCCGGTGATCCAGTATTCCACCAGCAGTAAAGCTAGAACCGAGAAGCCGCGGCGTACTGGATTCCCCGCCTTCGCGGGGAATGACAGCGGAGTTTGTGGGACTGTCGCGATCCTAACAACATGCCCCTGTTTTGCCCGACGAGTCAAACGGCGTTGCTGCCAGCGCACGCCGCTTTGCCACCCCCGTAAGCCATTGATCCGGCTAGCGCCGGCTACTGTGCATGGGGTTGTTTTCGCGAATTCGCGGGGGCGCCCTCACGCCGCCTGCGACACCACGCGATTGCGCCCGTCGTGCTTGGCGCGATAGAGCGCGGTGTCGGCGCGCTTGAGCACGTCGCCTACCGCCTCGCCCTTCTGCTCCAGCGTGGTCAGGCCGATCGAGATCGTGACCTCGATGCGCTTGGCACCCTTGTGGATCGCGAACGGCTCTCCCGCGATCGAGCGGCGCAGGCGCTCGGCGACCATGCCGGCGACATGGAGATCGGTCTCGGGCATCACGATGACGAACTCCTCGCCGCCGTAGCGGCAGGCCAGATCAATGCCGCGGATCGACTTGCGGACCCGCACCGCGAACTCGCGCAGCACGTCGTCGCCGGCGTCGTGGCCAAAATTGTCGTTGATCGACTTGAAGAAGTCGATGTCCAGGATCATCAGCGCCAACGGCTTGCCGCGGGTCGCGGCCTGCTCTGCGAGCGTCGCCAGATGGCTCTCCATGTAGCGGCGATTGTGCAGGCCGGTGAGCGCATCGGTGATCGCCATCTCGATCGAGTTCTGCACGTTGTCGCGCAAATGATCGGTATAGCGGCGGCGGCGGATCTGGGTGCGTGCGCGCGCCAAGAGCTCGATCTTGTCGATGGGACGCAGCAGGTAGTCGTTGACGCCGATCTCGAGGCCGCGGAGCAGCCGCGTCGAGTTCTCGGGGTCGGCGATCGCCAGGATCGGCACGTGCCGCGTCCGCTCCAGCGAGCGCGCCTGGCTGCAGAGCCTGAGGCCGTCGAAATTGTTGAGGTCGAGCGAGACGATCAGCAGGTCGTAATTGCCCTCGGCGGCGTGGAACAACGCCTCCGTCGGGTTCGGCTCGACGTCGATGGTGTGCTCGGCGGCAAGGATCGTCGCCAGCCGCTCGTAGGAGGACTGACGGTCGTCGACCAGCAGGATGCGGCCGCCCTTGCCGGTGTCGGCCACGGCGCTGCGCTCGGGCGCCTGCATGCCGATCTCGAGCGAGGTGATGGCGCGCATGCGCAGTTCGTCGGTCATCATCTTCAGCCGCGTCAGCGAGCGCACGCGCGCGATCAGCACGACATCGGAGACGGGTTTGGTCAGGAAATCATCGGCGCCAGCCTCCAGCCCGCGATTGCGGTCGGCCGGGCTATCGAGCGCCGTCACCATGACGACGGGAATGTGGTGCGTCGCCGGATCGGTCTTGAGGCGGCGGCAGACTTCGAAACCGTCCATATCAGGCATCATCACGTCGAGCAGGATGATGTCGCATTCGGCGCGGCGGCTGATCGCCAGCGCCTCGGTGCCGTTCGAGGCGGTCATCACGTCGAAATATTCGGCGGACAGGCGGGCTTCGAGGAGTTTGACGTTGGCAGGAACGTCATCGACAACCAGGATACGCGCGGACACTGTGAACTCACTTCCTATCCGATAAAACGCCGGACCGTCTCGATGAATTTGCCGACCGAGATCGGCTTGGACAAATAGGCCTCGCAGCCGCCCTCGCGGATGCGCTCTTCGTCGCCCTTCATCGCGAACGCCGTGACCGCGACGACGGGAATGGCGCGCAGCTCCGGATCGTCCTTGATCCAGCGCGTCACCTCGAGGCCGGAGACCTGCGGCAATTGGATATCCATCAGCACGAGGTCGGGCCGCATCTTGCGAACGAGGTCGAGCGCCTCGTAGCCGTTGCTGGTGCCGGAGGTCTGGTAGCCGTGCGCCTCCAACAGGTCGCGGAAGAGCTTCATGTTGAGCTCGTTGTCTTCCACGATCAGGACGGTCTTAGCCATCCCGCCCTCCTGATGGGTCCGCAGACCAGTACATGTGACGCCTCAGACGCCGCTTTCCGGCGTTTCGAAAACTGGATTCAAACTAGCCTCAGATTCGCTTGAGTTTCGTTAAACCCGAGGGTCGACTTTCCGCGATGTGGTTTCCAGTTGCTTGCCTGGGGTCGGAAGACTCACGGACGAGACTCGGGCATGATGATTCCAAATTAGAGACCGAAAGTTAACGGAAAGGCAAACCGTCCCCTTGAAAAAGCCTGTTCACAACCCCCGCGAAGTCGCTGAAATCGTTGCGATTCAGGCACTGTCCTTCGTCGCGAGCGAGCCCGAGCGGCTGGGCCTGTTCCTGGCTGAGACAGGGGTCGGTCCGGAGACCCTGCGTAATGCTGCCGCGGACCCCAATTTCCTGCTCAGTGTGCTCGATTTCGTGCTGCGCGATGACGCCACTGTGAAGGCCTTTGCCAGCTCCGCGGAACTACACCCGACCAACGTTGCCGCAGCGCGGCAGGTCCTCGGCGACGCGCTCGGCGACCCTTCCTGGGAGCGCGACGTGCCGTGACCAGCTCCGACCCGGCCGGGCCCCGCTGCTTCTGCCGGGATTGTCTGGCCGATCTGGACATGGGCGTGCGGCGCTGCTCGGCCTGTGGTTCCCCTCGCCTCGTCCGCCACCGGGCGCTGTCGACGCTGAGCATCGCGCATATCGACTGCGACGCTTTCTACGCGACCGTCGAGAAGCGGGATAACCCCGATATTGCCGACAAGCCCGTCATCATCGGCGGCGGCAAGCGCGGCGTGGTGTCGGCTGCCTGCTACATCGCCCGCACCTATGGCGTGCGCTCGGCGATGCCGATGTTCAAGGCACTCGAAGCCTGCCCGCATGCGACCGTAATCCCGCCCGACATGGCGAAGTATGTTCGCGTCGGCCGCGAGGTGCGCCAGGCCATGCAGGCGCTGACGCCGCTGGTCGAGCCGCTCTCGATCGACGAGGCCTTCCTCGATCTCTCCGGCACCGAACGGGTGCACGGCATGATCCCGGCCAAGGTGCTGGCGCGCTTTGCCCGCAACGTCGAACGCGACATCGGCATCTCCGTCTCGGTCGGCCTGTCCTGCAACAAGTTTTTGGCCAAGATCGCGTCCGACCTCGACAAGCCGCGTGGCTTTGCCGCGCTGGACCAGGAGGACGCACGTTTGATGCTCGCGGACAAGCCGGTTGGCTTCATCTTCGGCGTCGGCCCCGCCACGCAGGAGCGCCTGGTGCAGCGCGGCTTCCGCCTCATCGCCGACCTGCAGAAGGCCGACGAGATCGAGATGATGCGGCAGTTTCCGAGCGATGGCCGCCGGCTGTGGCGGCTCGCGCGCGGCATCGACGACCGTCGCGTCGAGCCTGATCGGGGCGCCAAGACGATTTCCAGCGAAACCACCTTCGAGACCGACATCCGCGATTTCGCGACGCTGGAGAAGATCCTGTGGCGGCTGTGCGAAAAGACGTCGTCGCGGCTCAAGAGCAGCGAGCTCGCCGGCTCGACCGTGACGCTGAAGCTGAAGACCGCCGATTTCCGCCAGCGCACCCGCTCGCAGTCGATCGCGGCGCCGACGCAGCTCGCCGCGAAGATCTTCTCGATCTGCCGCGAGATGCTGGCCAAGGAAATCGACGGCACCGCCTTCCGCCTGATGGGCGCCGGCGTCAGCGCGCTGCGCGAGGGATCGGCGATCGACGACACCGACATGCTCGACCGCCGCGCCGCCCATGCCGAGCGCGCCGTGGACAGCCTGCGCAAGAAGTTCGGCAGCGCCGCCGTGATCCGCGGCATTGCCTACGAGCGACCGAAGGCGCAGGAGTGATCGAGCCCTGCTCAACTCAGTCGCGTTCGAAGATCCGTGCCCCCGGATAGGCGCGCCTGGCATACTGAACCACCAGCTGCCGATCCTGTGTCTCCAGGAACGGAGTACGGATCTGACAAGATCCGACGATGAGGTGCCACAGGCCGTTGAGCTTTCGAATGACCACGTTCATTTGAGCTTCCTCGCAGTGACCCGAGTGGACTCAAATTGTAAGAATCTCCCGCCGTCGCTCAATTGTACCAGCGTAAGCTCGGCGTATGAGAAGGATTGGAGGAGACATACAAAGGTATGTTGGACATGGTTTCCACAGCCGCCGGCGCCGACAGCTTCGCAATGGCGTCCTTCCTCGTCCTGAGGCTCGCACCGTGACAGGCGAATGCGATCTCGACGCGCTGCTGAAAGGCATGAAGCCGGAGATGATGAACGGCACCTTCGTGTTTTGCACGCTTGCGCCGGGCGCGAGGCTTCCAGCCACGATCAGCCCGATGCTGACATTCCGCGAACGTGAAGGTACGACGCTGGTGCTACTGCACGAGGAGGCCGAACGTGCCGGACTGCGCCATGAATTTCCATCGCGCCTGATCACCCTGACGGTTCGCTCCGCGCTCGATGCGGTGGGCTTCCTGGCCGCCATCACGGCGCGTCTGGCCGAAGCCGGCATCAGCGTGAACGCCGTCTCGGCTTACCATCACGATCATCTCTTCGTGCGGGCTGACCGGGCCGACGAGGCGCTGGCTCTCCTGCGAGAGATGTCCAAAGCAACGTAGGATGGGTAGAGCGAAGCGAAACCCATCAAGCTCTTTCCGCGCACCAGGCGCGATGGGTTTCGCAAGTGCTCTACCCATCCTACGATCACCTCAATCCGCGACGGCCACCGCCTCGATCTCGATCATCCATTCCGGCGCGGCGAGTGCGGAGACGCCGACGAGCGTAGAGGCCGGCGGCTCCATGCCTTCGAAGAAGGCGGAGCGAGCCTTGCCGATGATGGGGCGCAGCTCCGGCTTGTAGTTCACGACGAAGGTCGTGATCTTGACGATGTTGGCGTAGCTCGCCCCCGCCGCCTTCAGCGCGTGCCCGAGATTCTGCATCACCTGCGTCGTCTGCGCGGCAATATCGCCCTCGCCGACGATCCGCCCCTCCTCGTCCACCGACACTTGGCCGGAAATGTAGATAGTCCGCGCGCCGGTCGCCGTGACGACGTGGGAATAAGCGGGATTGTGATGCAAGCCGCTGGGGCGGAGATGATCGAGCTTGGGCATGGGCTGGCTCCCTTAGGTTTTTGCTTGGGCGGGAGCGTAGCTGGGGATCATGACAAGAGCTAGATGCGACGCGCACCAATGGCACTCCGTCATCTTGAGGCGCTCGCGCAGCGAGCCTCGAAGGATGCACGGCCCCCGCTACTGCAGCCGGGCCGTCGCCCTTCGAGGGCCGCTCAAGAAGCGGCCGCCTCAGCGTGACGGTGATAGAATAGATCTTGCAGGGTGAGCATAGGAGCACCAGCGCCGTGCCCACGATCTTGCAGTTGACCTGGGAAGTGGTGGGCACGCTACTTTGCCCACCCTACGGCCCTGCTCGCGCAGAGGGAGCGCCCCCTCAATTACAGGGCTTGCTGTCCTTGACGTCGAACTTGCCCATCGCGCCGGAAATGACAAAATCGTTGTAGTCGAGCACGAGCTGGCGCGAGACGCCATTTTCGTAGAGCTCGAACGCCATCGCGTAGACCGGCGTCTGCTCGCCTTCCTTCTGCTGGGCCTCGCGGTCGAAATAGCTGACGGTGACGGGCCAGCGCTTGAGCGACTTCATGTGCTCGTCGGAGGTCGACGGATCCGGCGAGCCGGCGCGGTCGGCGGGGACCGGCTGGCCGATCACGGTCAGCGTGTTGTAGACCTTCTGGCCGTCGTCGGAGCCGTCATAGACCGAGAGCTCGAGCAGCGACTTGCCTTCGTTGGCTGCCGCGATGATGCGCTGGATCTGCTCGGTCGGAAACACGATCTTGCCATCGAGGGTGAAACTCTTCGGCGCCGGCAGCTTCAGCTTGACGTTGATGTGGTCGCCGTCGCGCTCGGCCGAGCCGTCGACCCGGCCGGCATCCGCCTCGTTCATGCGCGTTTCGATCTTGAAGCGATAGCTCTTGCCGGCGGCATCCTCCCAGGAATTGGAACGGAGGTCGCTGAGCGTAACCTTGCCCTCGCCGCTGTCGAGCTCGGAGACCTGACGGAATTCGGAGGTGTAGCCCTCGCACGAGCTTCCGGTGAAGTTGTAGAGGATGCGGCCACGCGCGCTGTTGACGGAGTTGGAACGCGATTTCACCAGGCTGAGGTCATAGAGCGCTTGATGCGCCAGAAACGGACCGTTGGCGGCCTGAGCCCCGCCGCCGGGACCGAAAGCGGCCGCCGCGAGCGCCATCACACCGAGCGAAGTCCGGAAAAGGTGCACCATGTCTATTCCTTGGGGACGCGTCCTTGGGAAGCGCAGATTCGACATTTTAATGACCGTTCCATTGCGTCGCAACTGAGGCCGTTTCACGTAAAGTTGCGGCCCTTGCGTTGAACCTGCTGCCGGGCCTCAACAAATACAGCCCCCTTCCGGTTGCTTGCATGTGGCGGCCCGATGGGCGAAACAGGGCGCGCCCGGCCGCCTGCGGACGCGCCGGGGCGAATGATTTCTGGACAACGAGGTCGGACATGGCGGGCACGGTCGAGCAGAAGCTGGCGGAACAGGGCATCAAGCTGCACGAGGCTCCCACGCCCGTCGCCAATTACGTCCCGTTCGTGCGCACCGGCAATCTGTTGTTCGTCTCCGGCCAGGTCTGCTTCGACCCCGCCGGCAAGCTGATCGCCAAGGGCAAGCTGGGCGCCGGCGTCTCCATCGAGGACGGCGCTGCGGCGGCACGCGGCTGCGCGGTGAACCTGCTGGCCCAGGTCAAGGCGGCGCTGGGCGACCTCGATAAGGTCGTGCGCGTGGTCCGCCTCGGTGGCTTCATCAATTCGGCGCCTGACTTCCTGGACGGGCCGAAGGTCCTGAACGGCGCCTCGGATTTGATGGTCGCCGCCTTCGGTGACAAGGGCCGCCATGCCCGCACCACCGTCGGCGTCGCCTCGCTGCCCGCCGATGCGGCGGTCGAGGTCGACGGCGTGTTCGAGGTCGCCTGACGCGCATGCGCGCTCCGGATTGGCTAACAGCCCGGCCAGTCGCCCATCGCGGCCTGCACGACATCTCTCGTGGCATTGTCGAGAACATGCCGGGCGCGGTGCAGGCTGCGATCGCGGGCAATTTCTCGATCGAGGTCGACATCCAGCTCTCCGCCGATGGCGAGGCCATGGTGCATCACGACCATGCGCTCGGCCGCCTCACCGAGGCCACCGGCGAGGTGGTCGAAAGGACCGCGGCGGAGTTGAAGGCGATCAAGTTCAAGGACACGCCTGAGCGGATGATGTCGCTCAGCGATCTCTGCGCGCTCGTCGCCGGCCGCGTCCCGCTGGTGATCGAGGTGAAGAGCCATTTTGGCGGCGACCGCAAGCTGGTGAAGCGGATGGCGGAGGTGCTGGAATCCTATGACGGGCCAGCCGTCGGCATGTCCTTCGATCCCGACCAGGTGCTGGCGCTGCGCGAGTTGTTGCCCAACCGCCCGCGCGGCATCGTCGCGCAGCGCACCTATGAGGACGATTACTGGGCCAAGCTGAGCCAGGAGCAGCGCGACAGCATGCTGTATCTGCGCCACGGCTTTCGGACCCAGCCCCACTTCGTCGCCTTTCGGGTCGACGACCTCCCGGCCCCCGCCCCCTGGATCGCCCGCAACGTCTTCGGCTGCGCCCTGCTCGGCTGGACGGTGCGCACGGGCGAGCAGCGGACGCGGGTTGGGCAGCATGCGGATCAAATGATTTTTGAAGGGTTCGTGCCGTAAGCCTCGCTCGTGTCCCGGACGCGCTGCCACGCGTAGCGTTGCTGCGCAGAGCCGGGACCCATCTCTCCGCAAGCGCGCTGCCACATGGGCCCCGGCTCTGCAGCGCACCGCTGAATCAGCGCTGCGCTGCGTCCGGGGCACGATCGAGCCACTTCCCGCCCCCTTGAAGTCGCTGCTGCAATGCACGATCTTGGGCGGGATGGCATCACCTGAAATCACGCTCGAGGCCGTACCTTCGATTGGCAACGTGTCACCGGAGGACTGGGACGCCTGCGCCAACCCCGGCAAGGCCTTTAACGAAAAGACCTGCAACGGACATGGCCCGGGAACCTCATCCGGACTTCCAGGTGATTCCCTCGGTCTCTTAGAACCTGCCTATAACCCATTCGTCTCGCACGCATTTCTCTCCGCCGTCGAGACATCGGGTTCGGCGACCATCCGCACCGGCTGGGGCCCGCGGCACCTCGTGGCCAAGCTCGATGGCCGCGTCGCCGGCGTCGTGCCCTGCTATCTGAAATCGCATTCCCAAGGCGAGTACGTCTTTGACCGCGGCTGGGCGGACGCCTATGAGCGCGCCGGCGGGCGCTATTATCCGAAGCTCCAGGTCTCGGTTCCCTTCACCCCGGCAACCGGGCCGCGGCTGCTGGTCCGCGACGGCGTCGATCGCGAACGCATCATGGAGGCGCTGGCGAGTGGGCTGGTGGCGCTGTGCGGCGTCAGCAAGGCCTCTTCTGTCCATGTCACGTTCGCGCAGGAGGCCGAGTGGAAGCTGCTCGGCGAGCACGGCTTCCTTCTGCGCACCGATCAGCAGTTCCACTGGCACAATGAGGGCTTCGCGAGCTTCGACGATTTCCTGGCGACGCTGAACTCGCGCCACCGCAAATCGATCAAGCGCGAGCGGCGCGATGCGCTCGCCGCCGGGATCACCATCCACTGGCTCACGGGCAAGGACATCACCGAGGACGCCTGGGATGCTTTCTTCATGTTCTACATGGAGACCGGCTCGCGCAAATGGGGCCGCCCCTATCTGACGCGCGAGTTCTTCTCGCTGATCGGCGAGACCATGAGCGAGGACGTGCTGCTGGTAATGGCTCGCCGCAACGATTGCTGGATCGCAGGCGCAATCAACTTCATCGGCTCGGACACGCTGTTCGGGCGCAACTGGGGCGCGGTCGAGCATCATCCCTTCCTGCATTTCGAGGTCTGCTACTATCAGGCGATCGATTTCGCGATCAATCGCGGCCTGCAGCATGTCGAGGCCGGCGCGCAAGGCGAGCACAAGATCGCGCGCGGCTACCTGCCGCGCACCACCCATTCCGCCCACTTCATCGCCGATCCCGGCCTGCGCCGCGCCATCGACGATTATCTCAAGCGCGAGCGCGCCTATGTCGCGGAAGCCGGACGGGAGCTCGCCGAGCTCGGCCCGTTCCGCAAAGGCGTCGACGAGGCGCCTTGACGGTTTGCCGTGGCTGGTGACAGTAAGCGCAAAATTCGAGGAGCCGCCGTATGACCGCCTACGATACCAACAACATCTTCGCAAAGATCCTGCGCGGCGAGCTGCCTTGCTCCAAGGTGTACGAGGACGAGCACGTGTTCGCTTTCCTCGACATCATGCCGCGCGTCCCCGGTCATACGCTGGTGATCCCGAAGGCCGCTGCTCGCAACATCCTCGACATCAAGCCTGACGATTACGCCCATGTCGCCCGCGGCGCGCACAAGATCGCGGCGGCCGCAATGAAGGCCTTCAAGGCCGACGGCATCACCGTGCAACAATTCAACGAGCCCGCCGGCGGACAGGTGGTGTTTCACCTGCACATGCACGTGATGCCGCGCCACGACGGCGTCGCGATGCTGCCTCCCGCCAGCCGCAAGGAAGACGCCAAGGTGCTGGAAGAGCACGCCGCGAAGCTGATCGCGGCGCTGAAGGCAGGCTAGGTCTCTCCACTCGTCATTCCGGGGCGCGCCTCTTGGCGCGAACCCGGAATCCATTTCACCACCATCACTGCCGCCCGATGGATTCTCAGGTGCGCGATTGCGCACCAGAGTTCGACGCTTCGCGTCGCCCCGGAATGACAGGCTACTCCGTCTCGAAATCGCCCTTCTGCGGCGCGGCCAGAGGCGTGAACTCGCAACGATCCGGCTTGATGTCGATCAGCGGCGTGTTGTCGAGGCAGTCGAGCCCGCGCACCAGGATCGCATTGCCCTCGATCCCGACCAGCTTCACGATCGAGGTGCCGATCGGATTAGGCCGGACCGGCGAGCGCAGCGAAAAGGTGCCGCGGGTTTTCTCGTTGTTCTTCGGACTTTGCAGGATGATGTCGCGGCGCGACTGGTCGAGCCAGTAGAGCACTTCGAGATTGCTGTAGAAATCGACGCCCTTGATGGCCGGCACGAACGGCTCGAAGATCTCGAGACGGCACACCGGACCATCCTGACGTCCCTGCCGCGGCGTCTCCAGCCGCGACGCCCAGGGCGTGCGGATACGGCCGATGAAGACGAGGCCGGCATCTTGCGTCGGTGGCAGCTCGATGGCGACCTCGCCCTCGCGGAGCTCCTGTTCGCGAACCATATTCCTGTTCCTTAGCTGTTCGCCGGCGGTTTTAGCCCAACCACCACTTGCCGGCCAGCATGAAGACCTCGCCGGTGACCACGCCTGCAAAGATCGAGCGACGGGCCAGCAGAAAGGCGACGAGGCCGGCCGCCACCGCGCCATAGCGCAGCACATCCGGCACGCTGGCGAGCGCGCCCGGCGGCTCGACCACGATCTCGGCGATGACGCCGGCGAGGATCGCGGTCGCAACCGCCCGCACCCAGACCAGCAGTTCGGAGCCTTCGTCGATGCCGCCGCCGAACCACAGGCCCAGCATGCGCCAAATCTGGTTGGGAACGACGCCGGCGACGAACAGCACCGCCAGCGCATGCCAGTCGCCGATCGCTTGCGCAAAGCTCATGCGCGCACCTGTCGCCACCAATGCACGCCATAGGCGATCGTGCCGGCCACCACCCCACTGACCAGGATATCGACGCCGGAGTTCATCTTCGCGGCCAGCGGATACAGCAATATGCCGAGCACGAGCGCGACGACATCGGCGATCTCGCGGCTGTTGCGCGCGGTCGAGAACAGGAAGGACAGCGGCGTCAGCAGCAGGATCGCAGCTCCAAGCGTCTGCGTCAGATTGGCGGCGAGGAAATAGCCGACCGTGTTGGCGACGAGGCAGACCGAGACGAGGCCGCAGCCGAGCCCGTGAACGAACGCGATCCGCCGCTCACGCGGCACTTGCGGCAGGAAGCGGTGGCATTCGACCCACAGCGTCACCGCGGTGAGATGCGCAGCAAAGATCAGCTCGCGGCGTTTGGTCGTCGGCGTGCGCATCAGCGGCAGCACCGAGACCACCATCGGAAACAGACGGATCGCGCTGACCGTGACTGCAATCGCCGACTGAATGATGGTGGCGCCGGAGCCGAGCGTGGTGATCAGGATGATCTGCGCCGGCCCCGCCCAGACGAACAGCGTCGAACAGAGCGCCCAGGCCAGGCTGAAATGGGTGTCATGGGCGAGTGCGCCGATGCCGAGATAGGTCACGAACAGCACGATGGTGAGGATCGTCTGCGTGATCGAGCGCAGCCCCCAGCCGAAGGCAAGCCAGGGACTTTGCCATTGAGGAGAATCGAGCGGAGGAAGCGCCACGGAGGGTTTGGCCGGGTGAGGACTCGTGCCCGCATAACGTGCGAGACGACGGCTGACGTCAAGGAAGCCGGCGGCGGGGCTGGCATGCGTGACATACTCACCGCTGTCATTCCGGGGCGCGCGAAGCGCGAGCCCGGAATCCATAACCACCATCGTGAGTATGGATTCCGGGCTCGCGCCCAAGAGGGCGCGCCCCGGAATGACGAGCGGAGAGATACGCACCCCTACCCCGCCACACCCTTGTTCTTCAGCACGAAGCACGCCCCACCCGCTTTGCGGATGCGGTTGCACAGATCATCCGCCTCGCTACGCGTATCAGTGCCGATGCGTACCTGGTAGAATGCGCGCGTGCCGCGGCTGCGCATCACGGATGACAGCAGGCTCGGATCGCGCTCGCCAATCACCGTGCTGAGCCGCGTCACGGCGCGGGAGTACATCGCCAGTGCCCTGTTGCGGTCGAAGCCGGCGGCGAGCTGGACGCCCCATGCCTTTGCGGCCGCAAGCTCCACATGCTGCTCGAGCTCGGCGACGAAGGCATTCGGCGCGCGTTTGAGCAGCGCCATCAGATCACGGCAGCTGGTCGGCGGTGAGCTCGGCGGGCCCTTGCCGGTCGCTCCCGCCTTGGCCCAGGCATCGACGCTCGTGCCGGTGATGGCGAAGACGTAGTTGCGGGTCTGCTCCGGCATGCCCCCGGTGCCGGCGAGCCATTCCTGCACGCGCCGCGGGCCGGCATTGTAGGCGGCTGCGGCAAGGCCGAGATTGCCGAACTGGCTGCGCAGTTCGCTCAAGAACTCCGCCGACTTCGGCAATGCCTGCACCGGATTGAACGGATTGAGCAGCCCGCGCTCGCTGGCGGTGCCCGGCATGAACTGCGCGATCCCCTGTGCGTGCTCGCCACTGCGCGTCGTGGGGCCCACCGCATCGGCCTGAAAGCGGCTCTCCTGCCAGATCACCCGGGCGAAGAATTCCAGCGGAAGATTGGCATCGCGCGCGGCCGCCTCCACGATCAGGCAGATCGATTCCCGCATATCGCTCTCGCGCGCGTCAGCCGGCTTCTCCGCCGGCTTCGCGGGCTCCTCCGCCTTCGGAGGCGCGACGGGCTGCGGCGCCTCCTCTGCGAGCGCCGGCGACAGCACGAGGGCAAGGCACAAGACAGCGATAAACCGAGCTATTCGCATGGCATCGACGCAATCGACCAAAATCGGACCTTGACTTGGAACCCCAGCCAACTAGCAACAGACGGCAGTATCAACGCAGGTCCCACCCGAATGGTGACAATCTTTTTTGATCTCGACGGCACGCTCACAAACCCGAAGCCGGGGATCACGCGCTCGATCCAGTACGCGCTGGAGCGGCTGGGTGTCGCGGTGCCGAGCGAGGACGAGCTGACCTGGTGCATCGGCCCGCCGCTGCATGCCAGTCTGAAAATGCTCACCGGAACCGACGAGCTCGCCGACCGCGCGTTACTGCTCTATCGCGAGCGCTTCAGCGATATCGGCCTCTTCGAGAACGAAGCCTATGCCGGCATCGTGGACACTCTGACGACGCTGGCCGCGACGACGCCGCGCATGTTTGTCGCGACCAGCAAGCCCGCGGTCTACGCCACCCGCATCGTCGATCATTTCGGTCTGAAGCCCTATTTCGAGCGTGTGTTCGGCTCCGAGCTCGACGGCACGCGCGTCGACAAGCGCGACCTGCTGCGCTACGCGCTCGACGAGACCAGGGTCGATGCGAGCAGTGCGATCATGATCGGCGACCGCAGCCATGACGTGGTCGGCGCCCGCACCAACGGCATGACCGCCATCGGCGTGCTCTATGGCTATGGCAGCGAGGCCGAGCTCAGGGACGCCGGTGCGCATCACATCTGCGCCGCGCATCCGGAATTGCTCGGGCATTGCGTGGGCTGATCATCGAGGGACTGCGCCCAGCGCTCGAGCGCGGCGAGGCTCTTCCACCAACTCTGTCTCATGCCGCCGGTTACTGAGCGGTCATCGCCGCGAGCCTTCGTTTGCGACGAAGACAAGGCTCGCCAATTCCAGATTGTCAGGCCCTGCCGCCTGCATCAGGCTGGCGCACATGAGGACGCGCACCACGATAGGCGGATCGGAGCTGTTGCTGGGTATGATCGCGATCCGACTCGCGGCGCTGGTTCTGGTCGGCTGGGGCCTGACGTTCCTGCCACGGCAAACGCGTGACAGCGAACGCGCCTGCCTTCCCTCACCTGTAACGAGCAGCGAGCCTCAGGCGAAAGCGATCCGCTCGCAGGTTGCCGATGCAGCGTTCGATGACATGCTGCTGCACGACTAGGCTGCTCCCAAGCAGGGCCGGTATGTGAGCGCATGATAGGACAAGACGTCCGCTTGCGCTAACTTCGGCACCAGGGCCGCAACGAACAATCCGCAGTCAGCCGAGGAGCATATCGATGGAATACCGACGCTTGGGCCGGTCGGGCCTCATGGTGCCCGCCTTGAGTCTCGGGACCGGCACGTTCGGCGGTGTCGGCCGCCTCGCGGCGTGGGGCACGACGGACGCGACCGAAGCCCGGCGCCTGCTGGACATCTGTCTCGATGCCGGCGTGTCGATGTTCGACACCGCGGACGTCTATTCGCTCGGCGAGTCCGAGCGAGTGCTCGGCGAAGCCATCAAGGGCCGCCGCGACAAGGTGCTGGTCTCGACCAAAGCCACCTTCCGCTTCGGCGACGGCCCCAACGACATCGGCTCGTCACGGCACCATCTGCTCGCAGCCATCGACGGTTCGCTGCGCCGGCTCGGCACCGACTACATCGATCTGTTCCAGCTTCATGGCTTCGACGCCTTCACTCCGCCCGAAGAGGTGCTCGGCACGCTCGACGTGCTCGTGCGCGCCGGCAAGATCCGCTACGTCGGCGTTTCGAATTTCTCCGGCTGGCACCTGATGAAATCGCTCTCCGTTGCCGACAAGCACGGCTTCCCGCGCTACGTCGCCAACCAGACCTATTATTCGCTGATCGGGCGCGACTACGAATGGGAGTTGATGCCGCTCGGCCTCGACCAGGGGCTGGGTGCCGTGGTCTGGTCGCCGCTCGGCTGGGGACGCCTCACCGGCAAGATCCGCCGGGGTCAGCCGAAGCCCGAGGTGAGCCGCCTGCCCAAGACGGCCGATTTCGGCCCGCCGGTGCCGGACGAGCACGTCTATCGTGTCGTCGAGGCCATCGACGAGGTCGCGAAGGAAACCGGAAAGAGCGTGACGCAGATCGCGCTGAACTGGCTGCTGCAGCGCCCCACCGTGTCGACGCTGATCATCGGCGCGCGCAACGAGACGCAGCTCCGCGAAAATCTTGGCGCGGTCGGCTGGTCGCTGACCAAGGACCAGATCGCAAAGCTCGACGCAGCGAGCAAGGTGACGCTGCCCTATCCCTACTGGCACCAGCGGACGACCTTCACCGACCGGAACCCGCCGGCGGTGTAGCGACAGCCAATCGCCTAACGGCCCAGCCCTAGGGCGCTCTCGACAGCGCTCCCGACCATGCTTGCCATGCCGGAGAGACTGCTTCCGGCTTGGGAACTGTCCGGGTCCTGCCGGGTTGCGGTCGATCCGGCAATTTCCTATTCGGAGATGCACCACGGCTCGAATCAAGCCCGCCTCCATCATGTCGCCTGCCCCGATCGAGCATGCCGACGGCCTGCCGCAGCCGCAGCGCAACCAGGCGGTGCTGACCATCGCGCTCGGCATCATCATGGCGGTGGTCGACAGCGCCATCGCCAATGTCGCGCTGCCGACGATCGCGGCCGACCTGGATGCTAGTCCGGCGTTTTCGATCTGGATCGTCAACGGCTACCAGCTCGCGATCACGATCTCGCTGCTGCCGCTGGCTTCGCTCGGAGAGATCGTCGGCTATCGCCGCGTCTATCTGGTCGGGCTGGTGCTGTTCACGCTGGCGTCCGCCTTCTGCGCGCTGGCGCATACGCTGCCGCTGCTGACGATCGCACGCATCATCCAGGGCTTCGGCGCGGCCGGCATCATGAGCGTCAACGCGGCGCTGGTGCGCTTCACCTATCCGCGCAGCCAGCTCGGCCGCGGCATCGGGCTCAACGCGCTCGTCGTCGCTTTCTCCGCAGCGGTCGGCCCGACGCTCGCTGCAGGCATCCTCGCGGTCGGAAGCTGGCCCTGGCTGTTCGCCATCAACGTGCCGCTCGGCGCGGCGACGCTGCTGCTGGGCCTGCGCAGCCTGCCGCACACCAAGCCCGCCAGCCATTCGTTCGACTGGCAGAGCGCGGGGCTATCAGCGATCACGTTCGGTGTCGGCATCGCCGCGGTCGACAGCGTCGGCCATGGCGAAGCCGCGATCACCTGCCTGATCGAGTTCGCCATCGCTGTCGTCGCCGGTGCGCTCCTGATCTACCGCGAGACCCACATGACCTCGCCGCTCTTGCCGGTCGACCTGTTGCGCATCCCGGTGTTCGCGCTGTCGATTGCGACCTCGATCGCCTCGTTCTGCGGGCAGATGCTCGCCTTCGTCGCGATCCCCTTCTACCTCCAGAGCCGCTTCGGCTATTCGGCGGTGCATATGGGTCTTCTGATCACGCCATGGCCGATCGCGCTAGCCTTCGCGGCGCCGCTCGCCGGCCGCCTGGTCGAGCGTTACCCGGCCGGCCTGCTCGGCGGCATCGGGCTTACGCTGTTCGCCTGCGGCCTTGCCGCGCTCGCCTTCCTGCCCGCGGACCCGACGCCGTTCGACGTGATCTGGCGCATGGCGCTGGCCGGCGCCGGGTTCGGTCTGTTCCAGACCCCCAACAATCGCACCATGATCGCAGCCGCCCCGCGCGAGCGCGCCGGCGGCGCCAGCGGCATGCTGGGCACGGCGCGCCTGCTCGGCCAGACCACCGGCGCTGCGCTGGTGGCGTTGCTGCTCGGACAGTATCCGGTTGAGGGGACCAGGCTGGCGCTGCTTGCCGGCGTAGGATTTGCACTGTGCGGCGCCGTGCTGAGCATGATGCGGCTGTCTCCCGCCGGCGCGCGCGGCGCCGAGCGCGTCCGCGTGCAGGACGATCAGCGCCTGCGCGGCGAATAGCACGGCCCCACGTCCAGGTGCCCGCTGTTCTCGTGCACAACCCCTGCGTGGCTTAACTATCCCGACCTGTGACCTATTGCCCTCGCGCTCCGGTTGCGCTTCATTGGCGTGGGGAACAAGGGGCATTTCATGCGTTCATTGGGAATTGTGGCGCTCAGCGTCATGCTGGGCGGCTGCGCGTCTGTCACGCGCGGCACGACCGAGAATATCAGCATCTCATCGACACCTTCTGGTGTAGAGGCCGTGGTCAGCGGGCTTGAGGTGCCGACAACCTGCACAACACCTTGCGCCATCGTCGCCAAGCGTAGCGCCGACATCACGATCACCTTCGAAAAGGAAGGCTATCAACCCCAGACGGTGCAACTCACCAAGGAAGTGTCGGGCACGGGCGCCGCCGGTTTCGCCGGCAATCTCCTCGCCGGCGGCGTCATCGGCATGGGCGTCGATGCCGCGACCGGGGCGGCCACCGATCACAAGCCCAATCCGGTCATCGTGACGATGCAGCCGACCGCCCCCGCCCGCAGCGCGCGGCCGGCCGCGCCGCGCAAGCCGCGTCCGCCAGCGACCGCGCCCGCGCCCGAAGCCGGAACGTAAGGCTCACACCCAGCCACGGAAACAAAAAGGCCGGCTTCGCAGCCGGCCTTTTCGATTTCATCTAGCCCAGATCAAGCCTTGACCAGCGGACCCTTGGAGGTCGGCCCCTTGGAGCCGCCGGGGCCGCCCGGCTTGGACTTGCCCGGCGGACGCTTGCGGGCGCCCGGCAGCTTCTCCTGCTTCGGGGTAACCGGCCCCTCGACGAATTCGAAGCCGATCTTGTCCTTGGTCTCGTCGGCCTCGTCTTTGACCAGAACGACGCGGACATGGCCGCCGCCCTTGAGCTTGCCGAACAGCACTTCGTCAGCCAGCGGCTTCTTGATGTGCTCCTGGATCACGCGGGCCATGGGACGCGCGCCCATCTGCTCGTCGTAGCCATGCTGGACCAGCCAGGCCTTGGCCGGCTCGGACAGCTCGATGGTGACGTCGCGATCGCCGAGTTGCGCCTCGAGCTGCAGCACGAACTTCTCCACGACCGTGCCGATCACCTCGACGCTGAGATGGCCGAACGAGACGACGGCATCGAGCCGGTTGCGGAATTCGGGCGCGAACTGCCGGTTGATCGCCTCGTGGTCGTCGCCTTCACGCTTGGAGCGCGTGAAGCCGAACGCCTGCTTGGCGAGATCGGATGCACCCGCGTTCGTGGTCATGATCAGGATCACGTTGCGGAAATTGACCTGCTTGCCGTTGTGGTCGGTGAGCCGGCCGTGATCCATGATCTGGAGCAGCACGTTGTAGAGATCGGGATGCGCCTTCTCGATCTCGTCGAGCAGCACCACGCAATGCGGATGCTGGTCGACGCCGTCGGTCAGCAGGCCGCCCTGGTCGAAGCCGACATAGCCGGGAGGCGCGCCGATCAGGCGCGACACGGTGTGGCGCTCCATGTATTCTGACATGTCGAAGCGCAGCAGCTCGACGCCGAGCGACGCCGCGAGCTGTTTTGCGACCTCGGTCTTGCCGACGCCGGTCGGACCCGAGAACAAGTAGCTGCCGATCGGCTTCTCCGGCTCGCGCAGGCCGGCACGCGCCAGCTTGATCGAGGCGGCGAGCGACTCGATCGCCTTGTCCTGACCGAACACGGTGCGCTTCAGGGTCTGCTCGAGGTGCTTGAGCACCTCGGCGTCGTTCTTCGACACGCTCTTCGGCGGGATCCGCGCCATCGAGGCGATCGTGGTCTCGATCTCCTTGATGCCGATCGTCTTCTTGCGCTTGTTCTCGGCGACGAGCATCTGCGCCGCGCCGGACTCGTCGATCACATCGATCGCCTTGTCCGGCAGCTTGCGGTCGTGGATGTAGCGCGAGGACAGCTGCACCGCAGCCTCGATCGCCTCATTGGTGTATTTCAGCCGGTGGTAATCCTCGAAATACGGCTTGAGACCCTTGAGGATCGCGATCGCGTCCTCGACCGTCGGCTCGTTGATGTCGATCTTCTGGAAGCGCCGCACCAGCGCACGGTCCTTCTCGAAGTGCTGGCGGTATTCCTTGTAGGTGGTCGAGCCCATGCAACGGATGGTGCCCGAGGCGAGCGCCGGCTTGAGCAGGTTCGAGGCATCCATCGCCCCGCCCGACGTCGCGCCCGCACCGATCACGGTGTGGATTTCGTCGATGAACAGGATGGCGTTGGGATGCGCTTCGAGCTCCTTCAGCACCTGCTTCAGGCGCTCTTCGAAGTCGCCGCGATAGCGCGTGCCCGCGAGCAGCGTGCCCATGTCGAGCGAGAACACCGTGGCGGCCGCCAGAACCTCCGGCACTTCGCTGTCGACGATGCGCTTGGCGAGGCCCTCGGCGATCGCGGTCTTGCCGACGCCGGCTTCGCCGACGAACAACGGGTTGTTCTTCTGCCGGCGGCACAGCACCTGGATCGCACGGTTGATTTCGGAATTGCGTCCGATCACCGGATCGATCTTGCCGTCGCGCGCCTTCTTGTTGAGGTTGACGCAATAGGTCTCGAGCGCCTCGCCCTTCTTCTTGGCGTCCTCGTTGCCCTTGGCCTCGGTCTCCTCGTCGACGCCGCGCACCGGCCGCGCCTCAGAGACGCCCGGCCGCTTGGCGATGCCATGGCTGATGTAGTTGACCGCGTCATAGCGCGTCATGTCCTGCTCCTGCAGGAAATACGCGGCGTGGCTCTCGCGCTCGGCGAAGATAGCGATCAGCACGTTGGCACCGGTCACCTCTTCACGACCGGAGGATTGCACGTGGATCACCGCGCGCTGGATCACGCGCTGGAAGCCGGCGGTCGGCTTGGCATCGTCGGCGCCATCCGTCACCAGGTTCTCGAATTCGGTCTCGAGGTAATTAACCAGGCTCGTGCGGAGCTTGTCGAGATCGACGCTACAGGCGCGCATGACGGCGGCTGCATCGGAGTCGTCGATCAAGGAGAGCAAGAGATGCTCGAGCGTCGCGTATTGGTGATGACGCTCGTTTGCGATCGCCAGTGCACGATGCAGGGATTGTTCAAGGCTTTGGGAAAAAGTCGGCATTCGCGTCCTCTATGGCCCCCACCATCATGATCGCCATCGCCCGGTCAGGCAACAACAACCTTTGTCACATATAGTTATACAAGATCGCGGCGAAAGACCGGTTCCGCGACTCGGGCGGCGACACACCGCGACATTTTCGATGCAAAACCCGTTCCGATTTGGGCAGAACTACCCAATCGGGCAGGTTGACGCTGGCGCCGATGCCCGCCGGATCATGCAGCAGCTCGTGCTGACATCACACACCACGCGAACAGAACCACTCTAAAGAACCCGGACGCGCGATTACTTCTTTTCCATCACGCATTGCAGCGGGTGCTGGTGCTTGCGGGCGAAATCCATCACCTGCGTCACCTTGGTCTCGGCGATCTCGTAGGTGAACACGCCGCACTCCCCGATGCCATGATGATGGACGTGCAGCATGATCTTGGTCGCGGCCTCGATGTCCTTGTTGAAGAACTTCTCCAGCACGTGGACGACGAATTCCATCGGCGTGTAATCGTCGTTCAGGATCAGCACCCGGTAGAGGTTCGGCCGTTTGGTCTTGGGCTTGACCTTGGTGATGACCGAAGTGTTCGGACCCGAGGGGTTACCCGAACGGTTCTCGTCATTGCTCAAGCGAGGAGCGTAGGCAGCGGCTGGCGCGGACAGGTCGAGTCTTGAAGTCAATTGCGGCATGGCTCAGGCGTTCAAATTTCCCCATGGAAGCGAATGGCGGTCACCGCGCGACCCCGCCCGTCGGAGCCTGGCGCAGGCGCGCCGCCTTGTTGGATCGCCGCTCCCGACAAATCCGGTCCAAGCCGGATCGTTCGCCAGCAATATGGGCCTGCCCCCGGCTCGCCGCAAGCGCGCAAAAATCCGGCCAATGCGGTTGCGGCAGTCCCGATTCCCATCCGGGCGATCCAGCAAAGGTTAATCAACCCGGACCGATTTGACAAAAATTTCCCCGGCGCCAGTTAGAACATTTTGACCAGGAACCCGGTCATTTAACACGATTGCGACGTTTCGCCCGGGCTTCCCCGGACTTCTACGGTGCAATTTACCAAGCATTCAATGGCCGTGGCGCGAAATCGGGCAAAACCACGGATTTCGGGGATCGTCATGTTTCGCTCGCCGCTTGTCAGCCTGATCGGTCGACGGCTCACCTGCTTCGCGGCAGCCGAGCAAGGCAATATCGCCATGATCTTCGCCATCGCGCTGGTCCCGGTCCTGAGCTTGGTCGGTGCCGCGGTGGACTATAGCCGCGCTGTTCAGGCCCGCACTTCCATGCAGGCGGCCCTCGACTCCGCCGCCCTGATGCTCTCCAAGGATCTGTCGTCCGGCACCATCACCACGTCGCAGATCAGCACGAAGGCGCAAGCCTATTTCAACGCGCTGTTTACCGGCACCGCCACCCTGCCATCGGTCAGCGTCGCCGCCACCTATACCGCGAGCACCAGCATGGGCTCCACGATCCAGCTCACCGGAACTGGCACCTACACGACCAGCTTCATGAAGATCGCCGGCTTCCCGACGCTCGGCATCGGCACCACGTCCACCAGCGCTTGGGGCAACGTCCGCATGCGCGTGGCCCTGGTGCTCGACAACACCGGCTCCATGGCCCAGGACGGCAAGATGCCGGCGATGCAGACGGCCGCGAAGAACCTCGTCGACCAGCTCAGCGCGCTCGCGAAGGCCGATGGCGACGTCTACATCTCGATCGTTCCGTTCGCCAAGGACGTCAACGTCGACGCCAGCAACTACAACAAGGACTGGATCGATTTCAGCGAATGGGATGCCGCCAATGGCAGCTGGACCTGCAGCGCAGGCAACAACTGGAACTGCAACAATTGGAAGTGGACGCCGGCAAATCACAACACCTGGACCGGCTGCATGGTCGATCGCGACCAGGACTACGACACCAAGAACACCACGCCGACGAACGGCAATGTGGGGACGCTCTTCCCGGCCGAGCAATATTCCTACTGCAACTCCGGCAGCTCGTCCTATCTGCAACCGATCATGCCGCTGAGCTACGATTGGAGCGCGCTCAAGAGCCGCATCGATGCCATGAAGCCGACCGGCAACACCAACCAGGGCATCGGCCTCGCCTGGGGCTGGATGACGTTGTCGACCGGCAATCCCATGAACGCGCCAGCCAAGGATGCGAACTACACCTACAAGGACGCGATCGTTCTGCTCTCCGACGGTCTGAACACGCAGAACCGCTGGTACAGCAATGCTTCGCAGATCGACACGCGACAGAAAAAGCTGTGCGACAACGCCAAGGCCGAGAACATCACCATTTACTCGGTGCAGGTGAACACCGGCAGCGATCCGACCTCGACCGTGCTGCAATATTGCGCCAGCAGCACCGACAAATTCTATCTGGTCACATCGGCCAGCCAGACCGTCTCCGTGTTCAAGGACATCGGCACCTCGCTGTCGAAGCTGCGCGTGGCGCGCTGACGGATCGACCGCGCGCAAACAAAAAGCCCGGCTGGTTCAGCCGGGCTTTTCGATTCCAGGATGTCCTGAAAACGTTACTGGGCGGCCGGGGTGAACTTCGACACGATGGTCTCGACCGGCTTGAACGCCTGCTTGGCGAGGTCGCTGTAGAGGCCGGCGATCTTCTGCGATTCCGCAACGAAGGTCTCGTAGGAGGAACGGGCGAAGTCGGTCTGCGCTTCCATGGCCTTGTCCAGCGACTTCACGCCGGAAAGCTTCTCGACGAAGGACTTGGTGTCTTCGAACGACTTCTTCGTATAGTCGCCATAGGCGCTGGCGATCGCCTGGAGGCCGTGCTGCACCGAGGTCGCGGAGGCGACGTACTGCTCGAAGTGCTCTTTCCCGTAGTTCTGAAAGTCTTCAACCTTGAACATTTCGGAATCCTTTTCCCTGGCTCTCGTCGGGAAGCCCCGGCTCCCTGACTCTGCCCACAATTAGTGCAACGCACAAAAAAGTCAAGAATCTTTGTGCGACGCACAAAATTGAATGCAAATCGCGGAGATTCCCGGGGTTTCCCGCAATAGTTCCTTAAGCTTTTGGAAACCCAGGCCCCCTACCCTGATTCCCTGGACGTGTTCACTTCCGCAAGCGGTCAGAAGCCGTTCAAGAACATCACCTTAGCCAGAATAGCGGCTCAGGCCGAACGTCCCCCGCGGCGAACACCAGCGGAGGGACAGCCTGAGCAGGTAATGATCCCGGGTCCTTGGGCACAATTTCGCCTCACGAGCCGGTGATCAAGTCAGAAACGGGGACGGGGTTCCATGCTTCGTAAAAACTTGTCTTCCTCGCGCTTGGCGCGGGTTGGCGTTTTCGGGCTTCTTACGGTCACCACCGCGGTCATCTTCACCACCGATGCCGCCGAGGCGCGGCGCCATCGCCGCCACTACGCGCACCACCGGGTGCAGCGCGATGTGTCCGAGAGCTCCAGCCCGAAATTCGCGTCCATCATCGTCGACGGCAATTCCGGCGCGGTGCTGCAGGCAACGAGTCCCGACGGGATCCGCCATCCCGCCTCGCTGACCAAGATCATGACGCTCTACCTGCTGTTCGAGCGCCTTGAGTCCGGGAAAATGAAACTCGACACCGAGATGCCGGTGTCCAAGCATGCCGCCGATCAGGATCCGACCAAGCTGAACCTGCGTGCCGGCCAGACCATCCGTGTCGAGGATGCCATCAAGGGTCTCGTCACCCGCTCCGCCAACGACGCCGCTGTGGTCATCGCGGAAGCAATCGCCGGCGACGAGGACGATTTCGCCCAGATGATGACGCGCAAGGCCCGCGCGCTCGGCATGTCCAAGACGGTGTACCGCAACGCCAACGGCCTTCCCAACGACGAGCAGGTCACGACCGCACGCGACCAGGCCACGCTCGGGCGCGCCATCCAGGAGCGCTTCCCGCGCTACTATCGTTATTTCGCGACCTCCACGTTCAATTGGCGTGGACAGTCGATCCGCAATCACAATCACCTGCTCGGCAGCGTCGAGGGCGTGGACGGCATCAAGACCGGCTATACCCGCGCCTCCGGCTTCAACCTCGTCAGCTCGATGCGGCGCGGCAACCGCCACCTGATCGGCGTCGTGCTCGGCGGCCGCAGCGGCGGCTCGCGCGATGCCATCATGCGCAACCTGCTCGCCGAGAATCTCGATAAGGGCGCGACCACCCACACCGTTGTCGCGGTCACCGAGCGCAACGGCGCTGATGCCAATGTCGAGGTCGCCGACGCATCGGATACTCCGGCACGGCCCGCGGCGCAGGTTCAGGCTGCAGCCGCTCCTGCTCCCGAGGCCGCCCCGTCGCGTCTGGCGGCGCGTCTGTCGACGCTGGCGGCTGCGACGGCCGCGGTGCCGCCGGCCCAGCCCAAACCCGAGGTTCGGCCGACGGAATCCAGGATCGAGCCCGCGCCGCTCACCAATGGCGTGATCTCGAGCCAGCCGCTCTCCATCATCCCCGGCTCGTCCGAGCCGATGAAGCCGGTTCGGGTCAAGACGGTTCAGGTCAAGGCCGGCGCCGTGAAGGTCGCCTCCGCCGCCCCCACCCAGGTCGCCCCGCCGGTCACCAACGCCATTTCGCCCCGTTCCGACGTCGCGGAAACCTCCGGCGCCGTCGTCGCCCGGGCCGATCTCATCAACAAGCCCGAGATCGTCAGCCAACCGGAGGCGCCGAAGGCCGAGATCGCCCGTACCGACATGCCCCGGCAGCCGGCGGGCTTCGGCACCGGGAACGGCATCCTCGGGGTGCTGCCGGCCGCAAACGCCGCCGCGCCCGCCCCGGCCGCGCCGAAGCTCGCCTCCGCCGATCCGATGCCGGTCCAGATGAGCGCCACCACCAAGCCGGCCGTCACCCATAGCGGCTGGATCGTCCAGGTCGGCGCGCTCGAGAGCGAGAATGAAGCGCAGCACCGCATCGACGCCGCGCGCAGCTCGGCCCGCGGCCTGCTCAGCAAGGCCGATCCGTTCACCGAAGTCGTCGCAAAGGACAATCGCAAGCTCTACCGCGCCCGCTTCGCCGGCCTCGAGCGCGACCAGGCCGAAGCCGTCTGTCGCACCCTGAAGCGCGCCGAGATCTCCTGCATCACCGTCCGCAACTGATCTCTTTGCCGATTTGAGACGAAATGCCCGCGCTAAGCGCGGGCATTTTCGTTTTTGGGACGCGATGACGCGGGCGCTGTTCGTGACAAGGCTGTTCCACGACAACCTCTCGTCAAGAATTTAGGGTTAAAACTTTGCTCAAGGGATCGACCACGCCGAAATGGCGGGCATCGGGGCGACGGCAAACGGAGCAAGCGGAGCTCACACGGTACGGGCGTTTGTGGCGTTGTGCCGGAGTTAGCCGTTATGCGTACGAAGCAGAGTATCCTTGGCCTCGTTTACACGGGCAGCGAGATAGTTCGAGCCCCCCTGGTCGGGATGGAGTTTCTTCATCAGGGACTTGTGCGCCCGGCTGATGTCGTCGCGCCCCGCCCCCGGCTGCAGGCCAAGGATCTGATAGGCCTCCTCCGCCGTCATTTTGCTGCTCGCCGCCGTGCGGCGCTGCCCCCCTGCCGCGTCGCCCTGCGCGTTCTGACGCCAAGCGGGAAACCGGCGGTCCAGATAGCTTTCAAGTAGGGCTACGCTCTCCGCGTCGAACGTCGGGACCATCGCCAAAAGTCCCGCGAGATCGAACTCGCCGAGATCGCGCCCGGCGTGAGGCCCGGCGACGATCTGCCCGCCAAGCTGGCCGGTGTCGTGGTCGAGCCGCATGTGCAGGAATTGCGAGCGCACGCGTGAGGCCTGGCCTGACGCGGGCGCAGCACCGCCGCCGAACAGCCCACCGACATTGCCGAAGCCGGCGTTTGCCAGCGGCTTCCAACCCAGCAGCCCGGCACCGAAAATCCCCAGCGGGATCGCCACCGCCAGCTCGCCCCGCAAGCCCGTGAATGCTGCGACCGCCAGCGCCACCGCGCCGCCGCCGAACCTGATGGCGCGCGCCAGCGACGCCGGGTTGGCGGCGTGGAACATCTGGAGCAGCAGGTAAAGCGTGATAACAGCGACAGCGCCGGCGATGAGGGTCATATCAGGAATATAGTCGCCCTCGCGGCAAAATGCATGGCATACGCCCCGCCGCGAGCGGCGACGACCTGAGCGCTACTTCATCTGACCGATCAGCTTGGCCGCGCCGCTCGCGGTCTTTGCCAATTTCAACAATGCCTCGCGACCGCCGGCGGCATAGGCCGCGGCTGCCCGCAGCAACTCGCGCAGCTGCGCCGCCGCGCCCGGATCAAACCGGCACCAGGCGCCGCCGGTCAGGCGCGCGATCTCGCGAAAGGCCTGCTCGGCGACCGCGTCATGACCTTCCTGAAACACGAACACCGGCACCTTGAGCATGCCGAGCTCGCCGGCCTTGACGCAGAGCTCGTCGACATTCTCCTCCATGGCATCGCCGACGAAGACGACGGCGCGCACGCCCGATGCGACCGCTTCGCGCCGCGCCTCACTCAGCACCTTGCCGATCTGAGTGTCGCCGCCGCGGCAATCGATCTTGCTCATCAACGCCGCAAGCCTGGTGCTATCGGAGATCCATCCCGTGGCGCGGCACTCGTTCAGACCGCGATAGTAGACGAGCCGGATATCGAGACTGCCGAGTGCCGCGGTCTCGCGAAACATGTCGGCCTGAAGCGCGCAAGCCATGTCCCAGGTGGGCTGCCGGCTCATCGTGGCATCCAATGCGAAGATCAGCCGCCCCTTCGCGCCCGGCGCATGAGGTGACAGCGCCCGCGCCTTGGCGACGAAAGCGGCAATGTCCTCCGCGGTCGACGTTCCGGCCTGCGGCACCGCGCCGCCTCCTTGTGCCGAGACGGCATCGCCGCCGCGCGGCTTGATGGGTTCGCCCGACATCGCTTGACCCTGCGTAAGCAGCTAATGTGGTCAGCGCAGGCAGCCCGGTCAATGTGCAAAGCCTCCGCGGGCGGAGGCCGGCGGAGGCTTTGGAAATCAGTACAATCGGGGGTGAGAGGGTCGGCTCTCGAAGTTAGCTCTTGGCAGGCGCCATCAGCGCGACCGGGCCGGGCTCGAGGATGTTGGGCGGCGACGATTGCGTGTCGACCGGCGCGATCTCGCTGTCGGTCGCGCTCAGGAATTTGTCGAGCATGCTCTGGATTGAGTTCTTTGCGACATCCGGACCGGTGTCACGCATGTCGTTGTGCTGAAACTCGGTCTTCACGACCTGGATGCCCGCCTTCTCGCATTCCTCGTCGGTCGGGAGCACGCCCGCATCGGCCTTGAACTGCGGGTCCTGCGAACGGAACGACAGGATCTTGAACTTGCCCGCGGTGACGAAGGGCACGCGCAGATTGTCGAGCGTGACGACCTTCTTGACCTCATCCGGATACTGCTTGGCGAAATACATCGTGATGTCGCCGCCCATGGAGTGGCCGACCATCGTCACCCTGGCGTAATCGGCGTTGGGCTGAACCTTCTTCATCTCCTGCATGGCGAGATGAATGTTGGCGACGCCGCGCAGGATCTGCGGCAGCCGGCCAACATAGAGCTCACCCGGCTTGGTGACCATCGGAGGATCGGTCGGCAAGTCGTGCTGCGGGCTCACGACCATGTAGCCGCGCGCAGCGAAGATGTTGGCGAGGAAGCCGTATTCGGTGTTCTTGACGGTATTGCCGTGATTGATCACTGCGACCGGCAGCGTGATCATGCCGGCATTGGCCTGCATTTCCTTGTCGCGTCGCACCGCGATTTGGACGGGCACTGGACGGTTGTCGCGGGAGGCGTCGTAGAAAGTGATGGTCTCGTGCTTGATCGCCCACTTGCTCGCCGTGAAATAGGCGATGCCGCAGAGGGCACTGACGGAAACCAAAACGGCAATTCCACGCTTCATTTTCGTCCTCAGCCTCAGGCTCTTGCGGCCTGAATCCCTGTTGAAAATCGTGTTCTTCCGGGGCTCTTCGTCCCCTGGTCGCCTAATCGCTAATATATGTCACAGGCGCGTGACAGGAAGGCCAAATATTGTGAACCGGCAGCTCTTTCGTTGTGCGGCGCACACGTTTTGTGGGCACTCCGCTATTCCTAAGTTACGTAGGGTGCAGCTCACCATCGGACGCAACCAGTGGCAATCGGGTTCAATTTCACAGTAAATGCGGGATGAAAACGGCCGAACGCGACCAGGGTTCCCCCGGGAACCAGGCATTCTGATCGATCGAAAGTAGCGATATACCGCTCAGGCGCCCAGGATGTCGTGAACTTCGAGCGGCTTGTCGATCTGATTGAACCACTCGGCCCGGTTAGCCGCGCGACGGCGCCCGCGCTCATCGAGCGGCAGCTTGAGCTGGCGGAGCAGACTCGTCACCTCTTCCCGAGCGGTGAGATGGCCGAGATTGGGCCGCATGCCGAGCGTGGCCTCGTCGATCTCGTCGAGGGCGGTCAAGCCGCGCGGGAAAAATTCGCGATAGACCACGCGTTCGGCGAAGCCGTCGACGTAGCGGAAGCCGAGCCGCAGCGACAGATCCTTCAACCCCTCGGCGACGAGCTGCTTGTTGCGGGAGCCGAGCATCGACAGGCGGTTGCGCACGACGATCCAGTCGGTGGTCGAACCGTCGAGCTGGCGGCGCTTGCGCCTCACGTCGCGCACCATCTCGGCATAGTGGCTCTCGCCCGTCACCGCGTAGTTCGCGGGATCGACGGTACCGAGCACGTCGAAATCGAGGAAGCTGTCGTTGATCGGCGTGACCAGCGTGTCCGCCATCGAGTGCGCAAGGCGCATGAGGTAGCTGTCGGTGCCCGGCGTATCGATGACGATGAAGTCGAAGCTGCTCTCGACTGCCGAGACAGCCTCCATGAACTGCAGGAACTCGGAGTTCTCGTTCTCGGCGATCTGCATGGTCTCGCCGAGCTTGATGCAGCGATGCACCGGCAGCTCGAGGTCGAGCTTGGTGCGGCGCGCCCAGGCGGCACGATTGCCGATGTAGTGGGTAAAACTCTGCTGACGGCAGTCGAGGTCGATGGTGGCGACCCGCTGTCCGGCCTTCAGGAGCGCAACCGCGATGTGCAGGGCGGTGGTCGACTTGCCGGAGCCGCCCTTCTCGTTGCCGAGCACGACAACGTGCGCCGAGCCGGATTGGCCTTGGCTAGCCTGCACAAGCATGGCGACCCTCAACACCCCTGATGAATAATCTTCGAGTTGGCCGCGTCTGCGGTCAAGTGAAATGCGTGACAGGTTATGCAAATCGTATCGCGCCGTTCTTCATCATGAATAGCGGCACTCATCTTCGTCTGTGATACAGCCCACGATGTCGGGACGTCGTGCGCCAGCTTGCGGAGGATGCTGTGCCGCATCCGGGTGCATGGCGTCCATGATCGCTGCTTGTTAAGGTTAGCCGCCCCGGGCGCCAGATCGTGCCGCGCCGATTCCCAAACCCTGTCGAGTCCCGATGTCACCAAGCCCCCTGATCGCCCGCACGGTCCCCGCCTTGCGCCGCGCCGTCGACAATCTTCGCAAGCGAAAGGCCACGATCGCGCTGGTCCCGACCATGGGAGCTCTCCATGACGGCCATGTGTCCCTCGTCCGCCTCGCCAAGCGGCGCGCCAGCCGCGTCGTGGTCTCGATCTTCGTCAACCCGACCCAGTTCGCACCGACCGAGGATTTCGGCGCCTATCCGCGCACCTGGAAGGCCGACATCGCCAAGCTCGCGGCCGAGGATGTCGACGTCGTCTGGCATCCGGAGGTCAAGGCGATGTATCCCGACGGCTTTGTCACCCGCATCGTGCCGGAGGGGCCGGCGCTCGCCGGGCTCGAGGACCGCTTCCGCCCGCATTTTTTCGGCGGCGTCGCAACCGTCGTCGGCAAGCTGTTCACGCAGTGCCGGCCGGACTTTGCGATCTTCGGCGAAAAGGATTTTCAGCAGTTGCGGGTGGTGACGCAGATGGCGCGCGACCTCGACCTCGGCGTCAAGGTGATCGGCTCGCGCACCGTGCGCGAGCGCGACGGGCTCGCGATGTCCTCGCGCAACGTCTATCTGTCGCCCGAGGAGCGGCAGACCGCCACCGCCCTCTACCGTGCCATGAAAGCGAGCGGGCGGCGGATCAAGGCCGGCGAAGCCGTCGCGCCCGCGATGGCGGGCGGCGCCGAGATGATCAAGGCGGCTGGCTTTGCGCTCGATTATTTCGAGGTCCGCCATGCCGAGACGCTGGCGCCGGTCACCTCGCGCAAGGACGGCCCCTTGCGGATCCTGGTCGCGGCCAAGCTCGGCAACACCCGCCTGATCGACAATATCGCTGTCTGAACCGCGATGATATCATCGCGCTTCAGCTTATTGTTTGAACATGATCTTTTCGGAAAACCGCTGCGCACTTTTCCGGATCATGCTTAGAGCAGCCCGAGATCGCGCAATTCGCGCCGCATCGGCTCCGGCATCGCCGCGATCGAGCCGGCGGCGGACTTGCCGAGATCGGGCGGCACGGCATCCTCAGTGAGATAGCGCCAGCCCTGGAACGGGCGCATCGGACGCGGCGACACCGAGATCACCTTCGGCTGCATCACGATGCGGCAGCGCCCGATGCCGTCCTTGTCGCGGAACGGCTCGATGCCGATGATCTTCTCCCGCGCGGCGATCTCGCCCTTGATCACCCAATAGAGCGACCCGCCCGCGAGGATCTCGGTGTCGCGCTTGGGCACCATGCGCGTGATGTGGATGTGATGTTGCGGCAGACCCTTCTTCTTGGCGGTCTGCATCCGTTCGGCGATCCACTCCTTCAATTCCTTGACGGAGTCGCAGCCGACGGCGAGCTTGATCAGATGTAGCGGCATGCCCAAGCATTAGCCGGGCAGCACCGCATTTGGAATGCCGATCTATTCGTTATCCGCAGCCGCGGGAGCGGCCGCCGTGGCCGGCGGCGGAGCGAGCGGAACCGGTGCTGCGGGAGCGCGAGCAGCCTTGGGAGCCGGCGGTTTCTTCGCGGCCGGTGGTGCCGCAGGGGCCGCGGCCTGTGCGGAGGCAGCCGCTGGCGCGCGCGGCGCGGCCGTCGCGTTTGCAGCGGGCGCCGCCTGCCGCGTCGTGGCCGTGGGCTCCGGATTCATGATGCTCACGGGCGGCGTCGACGAGGCGCTCGGGAACTCCGCACTGGTCGGCTTGCCCGTCGGCATCGAGGGCGGCAGCCCGGCAAGCGCCGCATTGGCCGGCATCGGCGGCACCCCTGCAGGCGCGTTCCAGGTCGGCGCATGGCGCGCGATCAGCGTGTCGTAGAGATGCGAATCCATGTTGGCGGCGACCCGCTGCTGGTCGGTCAGCGCGCGAAATGCGGCGCAATCGAACTGCGTGCAGCCGTCACGCGCGACCAGCACCTGCGCCACGAAGCCGTAGCGATCGTGCTCCAGCGCCTTGCGCAGCGCCTTCATGTCCGCCGTCAGGCTCTTGTCCGCGGTCCCGGCATCACCGAGCGCGGTCAGCCGGTCGATCCGGACCGCGGTGTAGGATACGGCCGCAGCCGCGGCATCCGGGGAACCGAACAGCGCCTTCTCGCAGCCGATGGCGACCGCATCGCCGGCGAGATCGTCGAGGCACGACAGCGCCGGCAGGCTCGCGATGACCGCACCTTGCGCGCGCGCTTCGGTCGGGGCGTCCTGCCCCGCCGGTCCATAGACGCGCACGGTGGCGGCTCCGGCGATCGCGATGGACAGCAGCGTAATCACCGTCAGCGCGCCATTGGCGACCGACCTGTCGGCGCGCAGCAGCGTGATCAGGAGAATCAACCCGAAGAATCCGGCAGCGGCCAGCGTCATCCACATCGGAAAGGCCGGCGAGCGCCAGATTTGGTCGAGCGAAGTGGCCAATGCCCAGTTCATGCGCGACGTCCCCTCACCCGAACAGAGAGCGAATGGTCAAGCGAGCACCGCGAGTCGGCAACTGCCCCGGCGCACCTTTTGAAGGTGAAGCGGGCCTTTTGACGGCGGCAGGATACAATTCCCGGATGGCACCAATGCGCGGGGTGCGTCAGCCTTCAGGAGCGCGTGCTGGCTTCAGGAGAGCGCGAGCTGGCTTTCCTTGGCGACGCGTTCGAAGGCTTCGGTCGAGCTCTTGATCCGGTACTGGCAATCATCGCCGTCGGTCGGCAGCAGACGGATGACCTCATACGAGCCGCTGGCAGCGGGGCGCGCGACGTTGCTGGCCGTGAACAATACGCGCGTTCCAATCGGGAATTTGTGCTTCAACACCCTCTCCACTCAAACAACGCCTGCCTCGCCCATGGTCCCACTGCGACGGCCGGCCAGAAACCCGGGCGCTGTATAGCACGCGGCCGGTCGTTTTGGCCAGCGCCATGCCCGCATGGCAAACACGCACATTTTGAAGTCTTTTCAGAGCGATAGCGATGGAACCGGCGGACCGATGATGCCGCCGGGGCCGCGCGTTCAGGCGGCATGTCGCAGGCCGGTCGCAGCCCGGGTGATCCGTAGCCCGGTCAATTGCCCGGACATGAGCGCCGCCGGCCGGCACGCGGCCGGCCGCCTCGGTCGGATCCGGCGATCAGACGTCCTCGAACTTGGCGATGACGAGCGTTTCGGCCAGCCCGTCGCGGGTCCATTCCTGGAACGCCGGCAAGGCCATCATCGCCTCCATGTAGGCCTTGGTGTCCGGCGCGACGTCGATCGCGTAGGTACGCAGGCGGTGCACGACCGGCGCGTACATCGCGTCCGCGGCACCGAAGCGGCCGAACAGGAACGGACCCTTGGCACCATGGCGCGTGCGACATTCGCGCCAGATCTCCTCGATGCGGGCGATGTTGGCCTTGGCGTCCGCCGACAGCGCCACGGGCCCGATCGGCCGATGCAGGTTCATGCCGCATTCGTTGCGCAGAGCGACGAATCCGGAATGCATCTCGGCGCACACCGATCGGGCATGCGCGCGCGCGGCGACCTCGTCCGGCCACAGCTTCACTTCCGGATAGCGCTCGGCGACGTATTCGATGATGGCGAGCGAATCCCACACCGTGACGTCGCCGTCGACCAGCACCGGCACCTTGCCGGCGCGGCTGAAGGACAGGATCTGCTCCTTGTCCGCGGGATTGTCGGTGTAGAGCGGGATGAGCGTCTCCACGAACGGGATGTCGTTGGCGCGAAGCGCGAGCCAGGGCCGCATCGACCATGACGAGTAGTTCTTGTTGCCAATCGCGAGTTTAAGCGCAGCCATGTCCTCAGTCCTTCCCGAGACGTCCTAGAGCGAGCCGCTTTTAACGCCATCGCCTGCCGCCAATCAATCGTTGCTGCATCTCGTCATGCGTGGCAATCGTTGCGGTCCGCGCCAGGAGACAGACATGAGCAGGCATTGGGTCGACATCACCGCCGTCGGCTTCTTCATCATCGAATGGCTGGTCTATGCGCTGACGCTGGAGCATTCGGCCTATGGCCGCGACAGCCTGTCGGCGCGCATGAACCGCTATCGCGAGGTCTGGGTGCGCCGCCTGCTCGACCGCGACACCCGCATGGTCGACATGCAGATCATGGCCTCGCTGCAGAACGGCACCGCCTTCTTCGCCTCCACCAGCCTGATCGCGCTCGGCGGCGCGCTGGCGCTGCTGCACGCCACCAACGACGCCATCACGATTCTGAGCAAGCTGCCGATCGACCTCAGCACCTCGCCGGCCATGTGGGAGCTGAAATGCGTCGGCCTCGTGCTGATCTGCGTCTACGCCTTCTTCAAGTTCGCCTGGGCTTACCGCCTTTTCAATTACGTCGCGATCCTGTTCGGCGGCATGCCGCCGGCGGACCAGCGCGACACGCCTGCCGCCGAAGCCCATGTCATCCGCACCTCGCGCCTGTTCGAATCCGCCGGCCGCCACTTCAACCGCGGCCAGCGCGCCTTCTTCTTCGCGCTCGGCTATCTCGGCTGGTTCGTCAGCCCCTGGCTGCTGTTCGTCACCACGGCAGCCGTGGTGATCGTGACCTGGCGACGGCAGTTTGCGTCCAGTGCCTGGGCGGCGATGGCGCCGGAGGGGGCGGATGGCGAGGAGATGGGAAAGCGCGGTCATTGAGGGCACGTGTCCCCGACAAGCGGCAACGCGCAGCGTTGCCGCGCAGAGCCGGGACCCAGAAGGCGACACGGCACAATGCGGATGGATGGGGCCCCGGCTCTGCAGCGCACCGTCGCCGGTCGATGCTTCGCATCGCCGGGGACGCTGCGCTGCGTCCGGGGCACGAGAGCGGGTGAGGCGCATGTCCGAATCCACATCGTCATTGCGAGGAGCCCTTGCGACGAAGCAATCCAGAGTCCCGCCGAGGAGACATTCTGGATTGCTTCCGCCTTCGCCAAGGCTTCGGCGGACAAGTCGCTGCGCTCGCAATGACGGAGGATGAGGTGACAAGTTGCTTCCCCAAGTGACGCTGTCATTCCCCGCGAAAGCGGGGAATCCAGTACGCCGCGGCTTCTCGATTCGATCACGACCGTCTCGGAGTACTGGATCGCCCGGTCAGGCCGGGCGATGACACCACGTGTATGGTGGCAGACATGGCTCTTCGATCTCGCGGCTTGAATCACCCGAGCTTTGCTTGATCACTCCACCCCCAAATCCAAGAGGGCACAGGGAAGGCCGGGTGCCAGCTCGCACCCGCGGTCCGCTGCGCGAAACGCGCACGCAGGAAGAACCGCACAGCAGCATACAGGTGGTGCCGATCACTCGGCCTTCCCTGCGCGATGGTCGGACGGCTTATACCGTGATCTCCCGGGAGCCGAACTTTCCCTCTGGCCTCCCTCGCCTCGCGAATTGATGATGCAGTCTGCCCGGTTGGGCTCGCTCGCACCTTCGCGAAAGGCTTGACCGTAGCAACGACGGCCAGGACCACACGGTTTTGCCGTACGCACGGCCCGCCATTTCGCCGCAGTTTTCCCAGCCCTGTCGACAAGGCCGGAAACTTACAGGCGAGACGAACCTAGCAGCGCCGCTCGTCCGCACGCGGGTTTCGAGCTCACAGGGGTCTACCCGCCCTGCCCGCCCCATCTCGTGCCGACGCTGCCGCGTCCACCGCAGGCCCGGCTCGCGACAGTGACGACACAAGATCGCCCCTCTTGGTGAGCCGGGATGAGCGACACATACGCCGAAACCGAATTTCGGTAAAGTGGAATATTTTTGTGGGGGTGGATTGACAGAGGGCGACACAGGGTGCCGCTCGTTCCGTCATCCTGAGGTGCGAGTGGCGCGATGCGCATCGCATCGCGCCGGGAGCCTCGAAGGATGAACGGCCACAGCCGGGCCGTCGCCCTTCGAGGCTCGCCGAAGAGGCGAGCGCCTCAGGGTGACGGTGATGGAGCCGTAGCCCGGATGGAGCGCAGCGTAAACCGGGACGGTGCGAGATGCCGGGCGAGCGGCGCCCCGGATTACGCTTCGCTCCATCTGGGCTACGGGAAGCTACGACCCTAAATCCCGCGGGCTGAACGCAAGGTCCAGCACCTTCCATTCCTCGTACAGATTGGCTGGCAGCATCTTGTAGGGCTGACAATTCTGAAGCGCGCTCATTGCGGACTTCACGAGGGCCACCCCTTTGGTGGACGGCGGGGCTTCGAGCAGGATCGGCTCGCGCGCCAGCGTGCCGTCGGTGGCGAACACCGTGCGCAGCTTGATACGAACGTTGTCGGTCGGCGCAAGTCCGGCCGGCAATTTCGCACAGCTGCGCAAGTGGCTGCGAAGCGCGGCGATGATTTCAGCCGGCAACTTGGCTGCGATCGAATCCTTGGCATCGCCGCCATCGTCCTTGGGGGCGTCTTTCGGCAACTGCGGCGGCAATTCAGGTGGCAGGCCCAGCATGACGCCGTACTTGACGGTGACGTCAGGCTGCGGAGCCTGATAGGCCGGCGGCGGCGCGGCCTGTGGCTGCTGCATCGCCTGTGGCGGCGGTTGCATCGATGGCTGCTGCATTGGCTGGGCCGGCGGTTGTTGCTGCGGTTGCGGCGGCGGCTGTTGCGAGGGCTGCGGCTGTTCAGGCTGCGGCTGCACGTTGGCCTCACGCTGCTTCGGCGCCGACGAGGGTTGCGGCTGCTTCTGCTGCGGTTCAGCTGGCGTCTGCTGCGGCGATGGTGCTGCTGCCTGCTGCTTGGCCGCAGGCTTGCCCGCCGCTTCGGACTTGTCAGTGAAATCAAGCTTCGGCAGCTTCAGATCGGGCGGCGGCTCCGGCAATTTCTCCTTGGCCGCCTCTTTCGTCTCCTGCTCCTTGATCTCCTCCTTCACCTGCTCCGGCGTGACGATGTCGACGGTCACGGTCTCGGGCGGCGCGGCGTGAAACGGATGGACCTCGCTGATCACGATGATCAGCGCCACCAGCGTCAGATGCGCGATTGCCGACGCCGCAATGTCCGTCCGTATGATCTTCCGCAGTTCCATCGACCGATCTTGGGTTGCCGTCGCGGTCCTAGCATACCCCGGCCCCCTCTCAATCCCATTTCGGGGCGAAGCCGAAGTCGGTCAGGCGGCCCTTGGGGTTGGCGAGCGCGGCGATCCGGCTCATCTCGTCCTCCGACAGCTCGAAATCGAAGATCTCGATGTTTTCAGACAGGCGCTCGATGCGCGAGGTGCGCGGGATCGCAGCGACATTCTGTTGCACCAGCCAACGCAGGCAGATCTGCGCCGGCGTCTTGCGATGGGTGCGCCCGATCCCGGCCAGCGTCTGGTCGGACTTGATGCGGCCCTTGGCGATCGGGCTGTAGGCGACGAGTGCAAGGCCATGCTGATCGCAGGCCGCCCTCACCTTCGCCTGGCCGAGATAGGGGTGGTATTCGACCTGGTTGCAGACCAGCGGCTCGCCCGACAGCGCCACCGCCTGCTCCATCAGCGCCACCGTGAAATTGGAGACGCCGATGTGGCGGGTCAGGCCCATGCGCTTGGCATGCGACAGCGCGCCGAGCGTCTCCGCCAGCGGCACGTGCGGGTTGGGCCAGTGCAGCAGCAACAGGTCGACGGAGGTAAGCCGCAAGCGCGCCAGGCTCTCCTTGACCGAGCGCTCGAGATCGTGGGGCGCGAAATGGTTGGTCCAGACCTTGGTGGTGAGGAAAACGTCGTCGCGGCGGACGCCAGAGGCGCGCAAGCCGTCGCCGACCTCGCGTTCATTGTCGTAGACCTGCGCGGTGTCGATGTGGCGATAGCCGAGCCGCAGCGCCTGCTCGACCAGTCGCGCGGCAGGCCTTCCGCTCAACTCCCAGGTCCCGAGCCCGATCGCCGGGATTCTTGCGCCATTGGCCTCGACGAACAGCATGAGGAGTCCTCTTCCGTTGCGGCAACCCCTGACGTCATCAGGCCTCATTATGGACCCGGCCCATGACGCTGCCAACGGAAGCCGCGGCAGTCCCGGGGGGATATTTGGCGCAATGCTAACGGGAGGTTCGCGTCGGGGCTCGTAGCCCTTGACGCCAGGCTTTGGCGTCAGGCTTTGGCGAGCGCCTGGAACACCGTATCCGGGGCGTGCGCGATCACCGCGAGCAGCGCGCGGGCCGGTCCCCGCGGAGCACGCTTGCCCTGCTCCCAATTGCGGATGGTCTCGACGGGAACGCCGAGCTTGGCGGCGAACTCCATCTGGGTCAGGCAGGCGCGGCGGCGCAAATCGCGCACCGCGAGCGAAGAGCTATCGCCGGGCGCGGCTGTTGCCGTGGGCTCCACCGCTGACGGCTGGACGGGAAACTCCTGTCCGTCCCGCAACTCAACGACCCGTCCGTCCGCCTTCAGCCGCAACCGCATGCTCATTCCCCCAAGCGAGGCGATGATGCGGCAGGTCGCTTAAGTTCGGATTAAAGATACGAGGTCTCGTGCCCCGGACGCTGCGCAGCACGAAGTGATGCGCAGCTGAGCCGGGGCCTATATTGCCGCGGAGCATGCCGCCTTCTGGGTCCCGGTTCTGCGCAGCAGCGCTACGCGTTGCAACGCGCTCGGGACACGGGGGGAGCCCGTTGCCTATCCCCGTCATTGCGAGGAGCTCTTGCGACGAAGCAATCCAGGCTGCCACCGCGGAGGGATTCTGGATTGCTTCGCTGCGCTCGCAATGACGTGGAGAGAGCGTGGCCTCGCCCCCTACCTCAGCCCGAACCAGAGCGTCGCAATCCCGAGGAAGGAGAAGAAGCCGACGACGTCGGTCACGGTGGTGACGAAGGTGCCGGAGGCCACCGCCGGGTCGGCCCTGACGCGTTCGAGCGCCATCGGGATCAGGATGCCGCCGAGCGCACCGGCGATGAGGTTGCAGACCATCGCAAGCCCGATGACGATGCCGAGGCCGGGAATCTTGAACCAGGCGACCGCCGCGATGCCCGTGATCACGGCAAAGGCGAGCCCGTTGATCAGACCGACCAGCGCCTCGCGCATCACCACGCGCCAGGCATTGGAGGAGCCGAGCTCACGCGTCGCCAGCGCCCGCACCGCGACCGTCATGGTCTGGGTCGCGGCATTGCCGCCCTGGCTCGCCACGATCGGCGCCAGCACGGCGAGCGCGACCATCTTTTCGAGCTGGCCCTCGAACAGGCCCAGCACGGAAGACGCCAGAAAGGCGGTGGCGAGATTGACCAGCAGCCAGTTGAAGCGGCCGCGCGCGATGGTCAGGAAGGTGTCCGACAGCTCTTCGTCGCTGGTGACGCCGCCGAGCGCCTTGAGGTCCTCGTCCGCCTCCTCCTCGATGACGTCGACGACGTCGTCGACGGTGATGACGCCGACCAGGCGATCGTGGGTGTCGAGCACGGGGGCTGCGACGAGATTGTACTTGCCGAACATGCGCGCCACCTCTTCCTGGTCCTCCAGGACGGAGACGCGGCGGCGATCCTCGTCGGTGAGTTCTGTGAGCGCCACCGGCCGGCGCGCGCGCAGGAGCACGTCGAGCGGCACCGCGCCCTGCCAATGCTGGTCCTTGTCGACGACGTAAATCTCGTAGAAGCGGTCGGGCAGATCCGGCGTCTCGCGCATATAGTCGATCGCCTGGCCCACGGTGAAGTCCTGGGGCACCGCGATGAACTCGGTCTGCATCCGACGTCCCGCGGAATTCTCGGGATATAGCAGGCTGCGTTCGAGCGCGACGCGCTCCTTGAGCGGCAGCTTTTCGAGGATCTCCTCCTGCTCGGCCTGGTCGAGGGTCTCGAGCAGCTCGACCGCGTCGTCGGATTCGAGCTCGCGGACGCCCTCGGCGACCGTCTCCGGCGGCAGTTCCTCCAGGATCTCCTCGCGGACGGCCTCGTCGACCTCGTTCAGCGCGGAGAAGTCGAAGTCGCGTCCGGTCAGCTCGACCAGGCGGACGCGGTCGTCGGGCTCGAGAGCGCCGATCAGATCGCCGAGATCGGCCTCGTGCAGCTCGGCGACGCAGGCGCGCAGCGATGCGCTGTCGCCGGCCTCGATCGCATGCGCGATCTCCTCGACGAATTCGTGCCTGATATCGCCGTCTTCATTGCGCATCGGCACGTGGTCGAGTACCGAATCCGCGGCGGATCGGGCAACGTCCATATGTTCATCCATGGCGCGCCTCGCCGTTTGACAGGTTGGATCAGGTGGTCTGAGCTGACGGTCAGGCAATACCCACAAGCCAACTGCGAGCGCAATGACAAAGATGCTTCGACTGAGGGGGACTTCGATGGCGCTGGGCGTGGCCCTCGCGGCCCTCGCCGGTATTGCCTCCACTGAAGCCGCCGAGTGCCCGCGCAAGGACGCGCTCGGCACCTCGCGCGTGCTGAGCGTCGATGCCAAGACCACGCCGCGCGTGGGCCTGAAGAGCTTTCCGCAGACGCTTGCACTGGCCGATCGCGAGGTGGTGCTGACCTTCGACGACGGGCCGAACCCGCCGACGACGTCGAAGGTGCTGGCCGCGCTGGCGCAGGAATGCGTGCGCGCGACCTTTTTCCTGATCGGCCTGCACGCCAGCGAGCATCCCGACATGGTCAAGCGCATCGCCCGCGAAGGCCACACCATCGGCCACCACACCTTCTCGCACCCGTTCATGGCGCGGATCCCGTTCGACAAGGCGAAGAGCGAGATCGACCGCGGCATCGCGGCCGACGAGCTGGCGCTGCACGGGACGTCGACGACGACGCCCTCGACGCCGTTCTTCCGCTTCCCCTATTTCCAGGGGACGCCGGCGCAGCTCGACCTGCTGCAGTCGCGCGGCATCGTCGTGTTCGGGGCCGATTTGTGGGCCAGCGACTGGAACGAGATGACGCCTGAGCAGGAATTGAGGCTCGTCACGGAGCGCCTTGCCGCGAGCGGCAAGGGCATCGTCCTCTTCCACGACCCCAAGGTGCGCACGGCCGCGATCATGCCGGCCTTCCTGCGGTATCTGAGGGAGAACGGTTTTCGCGTGGTTCACGTCGTACCGGCCGGCGTGCCGCAGAAGAATGCCGATGCGCGCTGATGCCGGAATGTCACGCCGGCGCAAAATGGGGTGATTTGGGCCCTATTAACACTCTGTTCATGCTACCCCCTGCAAATGGATGGGGACTTTGCGATGGGAAAGGTTCTTTGCGCCTGAACCGTTTCCTGATGTCTCCGACCTACTATGGCGGCAAGCGCATATGAGGGCAGACGGGGTTCATGATCGGAAGTAGCGTTGTTTCGCAGACGCGATCGTGGACCGTCCTTTGCCTCGGCGGATTCCTCGGATTTTCCACCCTCGGATCGCCGGCGGCGCTTGCGGCCGACTGCCCGGGCCACCCCGACGCCATCGGCACGTCCCGCACCCTCGTGGTCGACCCGCGCGAGCATCCGTTGATCGGCACCATGCAGTACCGCGAGACGCTGCCGCTTAGGGATCATGAAGTCGTCCTGACCTTCGACGACGGTCCGCTGCCGAAATATTCCAACCAGGTCCTCAAGATCCTCGACGACGAGTGCATCAAGGCGACCTTCTTCATCATCGGCAACCAGGCCAAGGCGAACCCGGAAGGCGTGCGCAAGCTGGTGGCGGCGGGCCACACCGTCGGCACGCACAGCATGGACCATCCGCTGACCTTCGACCGGATGCCGGCCGAGAAATTCGAGGCCGAGATCAACGGCGGCATCGCGTGGACGTCGGCCGCGATGACCGATCCGTCCAAGCTGGCGCCGTTCTTCCGCATTCCCGGCCTGATGCGCGCCGAAGGCGTCGAGCACCATCTGATCTCGCGCGGCATCCAGGTCTGGAGCGCCGACTTCCCGGCCGACGACTGGCGCCATGTGTCGTCCGACCGCGTCTATCAGCTCGCGATCCAGCGGCTGGAGGCCAAGGGCAAGGGCATCCTGCTGCTGCACGACATCCAGGCCCGCACCGTGGCGGCGCTGCCGAAGATCATCCGCGACCTCAAGGCGCGCGGCTATCGCATCGTGCATGTGGTGCCCGCGACCGCCGACCGGCCGGCGACACCGACCAATCCCGTGGAGTGGCTGCTGCATCCGCCGACCGAGACTGTGCCGATCGCGCGCTGGCCGGCCGTTCCGGGCTTCGTGTTCACGCAGACCAAAACGCTTCCGGCGCCCTCGCTCGCCGACCTCAATGCGCAGACCGAGCATCAGCCGCTGCTGCCGCGCCGGACCATGGCGCAGGCCAATGTCGCGGCCACCCTGCCCGTGCCCGGCCGCACTCTCTTTGCGATCCCGGAAGGCTCGGTCGAGGTGCTGATGTCGACGACATTGTCGCGGCGTGCCGCGACGCGGCTGGCGATGGCGGCCGAGACGCCGCATGCGGCCAAGAACAAGGCCAAGCCGCAGGGACGGCGAACGGCACATGCGGCGCAGGCCGCACCGAAGCATGCCGCACAGGCCAAGACGACTGCCTCCCGCCCGACCCGCCTCGCCACCAGCGCGAAGAAACGCGCCTGAGTCCTACTGCCGCATGATGGCGGCGACGCAGAGCAGCACGATGAGCGCGAGAAAGAACAGGTCCATATAGGACTTGAGCTCGCCGTCGCGCCGCAGCCGCGCGACGTCGGCGACGACCTGCTTGCGCGCGTTCGTTCCCCCGGAGCCGTCGTTGATCGGGCCCTGAAGGCGCCGCGTCTCGGCTTCCAGTTTCTCGATCTTCTGGAAGAAGTAGAACGCCCGCAGCGTCGAGGCGGCGCGCATGGCGGCATAGACCAGCACCAGGATCGCGATGATCGCCCGGTTCTGGTATTTCTCCATGAAGTTGAGACTGAAATAGACCATCGCCATGAATGCGAAATTGGTCACGAAGCGGTAGACGAAGCTAAGAAAGATCATGCTGGCTCGAGCCTTGAAGGGGAAGCGCGATCGAATCGTTGCGATACGGGATCAGGGGCCCAAACCGGAACAGCCGGCCTGGATGCGGTGCAGGCCCGTCTACGCCAAGATTGTTTCAACAAAGATACTGCAAGTCGCCGCCTTTTAGCCACACGCGGCCATAATGCAAGCTAGAGGACGGCCGTCACCCTGGCCCGCAGCGCGTCCGCAACGGCTCAATGGTGATTTGGCGGAAGTCGCGATAGACTGGGCGCTGCCGCCACAGCTGGGGTCTGCCGATGCCGAAGAAGGGAATCACCGGCCACGACGACTGGGTTCTGACCGAGGCCCTCGCGACCGCCCTGGTCGCGCTGGAGCAGCTCGAGCCAAAGCACCAGCCGAACGCGCATATGGACGACATCCGCAAGATGCTGTCGAACGGCAAGGAGCCGGCGGCGGTGAGCCTGCACCTCGCCCAGGCCAAATGCCGCCTGTTTCCCGACCTCGACCCGCTGGAGATCTACCGGGAATACGGCATCGGCGAGGAATATGGCTAGGGCCCGCCGGCGACGGATCCCGCGATCACCATCGCCAGCGCGCCCAGGTCGATCCTGCCATTGACGATCAGCTCCTCCGAACTGTTCGCATCGTCCGCGCCTTGAACCTTGAGCGTCTGCGGCCGGTTGGCGGCTTGCCGTTGCAACTCACCAACGATGGCTTCCTTCAGTTTCTCTTCCAGCATGAGGACTTCCTTCAGGTCGGCATTGCGCTCCGATGTCGCGCGTCCCGCTCAACCAAGGCGGAGCCGCGCCCATCGTTCCCCGTCAAGCCAGATGCCGCGGCAGGCTGTGGTGGATCGCACAAGCCGCGACCGCCGCGTGGCCGAACGCGACCGAGATCTGGTGCAGGTCGGTGACGACGTCGCCGATACCGTAGAGCCCGCGGACCGAGGTACGCTGGTGGTCATCGACTTTCAGATAGCCTTCCCCGACATGCTCGGCCCCCAGCGACACCGCGAGCTGCGAGCGCACCTCGGCGCCCATCGCCGGATAGACCGTGTCGAACGGCAGCGTCCGCCCGTCGGCGAAGACAGCCTCGATGCCCCCGCTCCTCCGCCGCAGATGCAGATCGGGCGCGAACACGATTTCGACGCCGGCTTCGGTCAGCTCCGGCGTTGCGCCGGCTTCGTCATCCTGGCCGACGGCGAGCAGCGTCACGTCGCGCGAGTAGCCGCGCAGGAACAGCGCCTTGCCGGCGGCACGGTGCAGCGGGCCTATGACGCCAATGCGTTGGCCGGCCGCCTCGAAGGCGTCGCAGACCGGGCAGTAGCGCAACAACCCGTCCGCGACCGCAGCGCGCCACTCCCGGAATGGCGGATGGGTATCGACGATGCCGCTGGCCAGAATGACAGTGGCGGCTGCATGCGCATCGCCGTTCCAGCTCGCCTCGAAACCATGATCGTGCCGCCGCAACGCGGTGACCTCGGCCTCCACGCGCGTGACGGCGAGTTCGTCAAGTTGCGCCGACATGCGGGCAATCAGATCCGTGCCTGACAGCCCGTGGACGAAGCCGGGGACGTTGTGGCTGCGCGGGATCAGCGCGGCCCGGCTCGCGCCCGCGTCCACGACGCAGACGCTGCGGCGGAAGCGCGCCAGATAGACCGCAGCCATCAGACCCGCAGGGCCGCCGCCGACAATCAGGCAATCAAACCGCGCAATGGTCATTTGGGGTTCGGGTCCTGAAGACCCTCGCCGGGCTCCTGAAGGCGCCCACTTCTCGCCAGCCGGACGGCGTTGCCGAGCGCGCGCGCTGTGTTCTGCACCTCCTGCTGGAATCCCCTGTCTTCATCGAGCGCGCTATGCGAAGTGGCGTACGGCTCCATGTAGCCAACATAGCCATCGAGCTCGGCAAAGCGTCCCGCCGAGATCAGCTGCATGTCGGTCAGCCAGTCCGACAAGGCGCGGCGCACGCCCTCGGCACCGACGGCATCGCCATGAACGACGACGCCGAAATGACGGCCGGCGAGATGGCGCGGATAGCGCCAGCCCTTCAGCTCCATCGCCTTGGCTTCATCGGCCTTCTTGCCGTGCGTCGAGGTTGGATCGGGATTGCCGCCGTCGGCGCAGACCATGCGATCCATCATCGCCTTGAGCCCTGAAGGCACGTGATACCAGTTCACCGGCGTCACGATCAGGATGCCGTGGGCGGCAACCCACAGCGGATAGATCTCGTTCATCCAGTCGTGGGTCTGCCCCAGCGAATAGTTCGGATAGCAGCTGCATGGCCAATGGCAGAGCGGCATCGCCGTCCCGACGCAGGACTTGCAGGGATAAATGGTCTTGCCGAATTCAGAGGCGAGGCGTGACAGATCGAGGATGTCGACGGCAAATCCCATCTCTGTGAAGACAGGCTCGGCCAGCTTGACCAGGCGCCAGGTCTTGGACATCTCGCCGGGACAGGTGTGCTCGCTGCGGGCCGAACCGTTGATGACGAGGATGCGCGGCGTCTCCTCCGCATCGTCGTGCCGTCGCTGCGCTTCCAGGATTTTTGCGCGCGCATCCAGCCAGTCGATGGCGATGTCGTAGTCGGGATCGGAGAAGCCCGCGCCCGCCTTTCGCGTCAGCGGCGCCTTGCGCGAATGGCTGTAGGCGTCCCAGGCGGCGCCGACGATCGCATCGAGCTCGCGTTGCAGCGGCGCAAAGGCGGGATCGACGAATTGGCTCTTGTAACGCTGCTCGAACTCTCCGCGCGACAGCTTGACGGGCGGCATCCCCTTGCGAATTTCGGCGTCCGTCATGCTGGCTCCCGGCGAAGTCGGTATCCGACCAACCCGGTGCACTGCACGCGGTTCCTCAACCCTTACTGGCGAGCCGCTTCCGGGGGCACATCGAATCGCGCAATCCGCCGGTCCAGTCGCCACAGCTCGATGTGATGGACCAGCACGAGCGCGGCGGCTTCCCGCTTGGCCTGCTCGTCGTCGTCGCAGACGAGGTTGATGCATCCGAACACGTGCCCGTCCGGATCGATCTGGAACGCGCGGTAATGCTTGAAGCTACGCATGGTCACCGCCTCGCCTTGGATAGACCGGGGCGCTCAGCCAGTCTGTGAGGTTCGAGGTCATCTCGTTCTGCTTCGCGCGCCGCAGCAGCGTCTCGCGCTCCTTGCCGGGTGGCAGGCTGCTTGCGCGCTCGCGAGCCTTTTCAGCGAATGCCGCCAACCGCTCCTGGAGCGATTGGGTCTGTTTCCTGCGGTTTCGTTTTGCGGTCATTGGACTTTCACAGCGGATTTCGGATGGAAGGAAATCGGCCCCGGCGGGGGATCTGGCCGGGGCCAGTTCTCTGTCACTCAGTCGCTTGCCGGTTGAGGCGGCCCAGCCGGCAACGCTGGTAGCTTCCGCCGCAACAGAGGGTTCCAGCATTTCAATAAGTTAACGCCGGCTGATTTTGCGATCGCGAGCGGGCGTGACGCCCGGTCCGTCGCCTGATTGCGGCGGAACCGAAATGCTGATTCGTATGTTCTTGAAGGACTTGAAGGAGGACCATCATGGCAAAAGCAGCATGGAAGCGCGCGGGCTCACCGATCGGGCGCAAGGGACCGCGCAAGGCAAATCCCGCGTACAAGCGCCGCGCGCGGCAACCGTGGACGCCCGCGGACGTGAGCAAGTTGAAGCAGCTCGCGAAAGGCAACACGCCGACCGGCGTCATGAGCATCAAGCTGCAGCGTCCGGTCGCGGCTATTCGCAGCAAGGCGCAACGCGAGGGGATTTCGCTGCGGCCCGCCAACCGCTCGCCTTACAACCGGCGCAGCAAGACGGCGAAGCGGCGCTAGCACCGCAGCGTTCAGCAGACGTTAATCCGGTGGCTGCAGGCCCGGCGATCGCAGCCACTCGCTCATCTGAGAGCCAGTTTCCGCCTGACGCGCCTTGCGCAGCATCTCGTCGCGAGCCGCGCCGGGCGGAAGCAATTTTGCTTCTTCGCGCAGCCGCTCCGCTTCGGCGGCAAGCCGTATCTCCAGCGGATCCATTTGCCTCACTCGACGCCGCATCAACATGGGGCGTTCTCCCTGATCATTGGGTCGAGCGCTCCGTTGCGTTCTTACCGATTGAGATCATCGCGCAGGCGATGCCTCTACAACATTCCAGACACGGAACGGTTGCTCAGCGCCGTCAGAGAGGGATCGCTTCGCGAGGCGTAACATGGGCCATGTGTGGACGGCTCCGGGTTGGCAAGAAGAATCTTCACGCTGCAGGGATTGGTCGGAGCAGCCATGTGTTCGGCCTTTTCGCGCGGTATACGTGACCGCTGGCCATAATGCCCTCCGCGGATCAGGTCCCGGTCAAAAGCACGCATTCGAGATGCCATGGCCCATGTGGGTTGTCCTGATCGCCGGATCGACCGGCACTGCATTACGTGCTGTTCGTCCTCCCAACCGTTACGTCACGTCGGATATGCCCGACGCGATCTCGTTTAGGCCGCCAGCGCGGCCGGTTCCTGATAGCGTTCGTTCCTGGCCATCATCGCCCAAGCAATCCGGGCGAGTTTGTTGGCTAACGCGATCGCCGCGACCTTGGCGGGCCGCCGGGCCAACAATCGTGTGAGCCAGGGTCGATGATCGGGGCCGTGAATCTTGGCGTAGCGGATCACCGCGAGTGCGCCAGCCGTGAACAGGCTACGCAAATAGCGATCGCCTTGCTTGGTAATGCTGCCAAGCCTGTCTTTGCCCCCGCTCGAGCTCTGCTTTGGCACGAGACCGACCCAAGCCGAGAAGTCTCGCCCGGATCGGAAGGCTTTAGGATCGGCAATGCTGGCGACCAGCGCTGTTGCCAGCGCCGGACCGACGCCGGGAATAACATCAAGCCGCTGGCTCGTCGCGTTTGATCGATGCCAGGCTATGATGCGTCGGTCGAACTCAAGGATGCGAGCCTTTAGAGCGCACAGTTGTTCGCCGAGAGCGGCTAGGCACATCCGGGCGACCTCCGGGATCCGGTCTTCGGCTTTATCGGCGACGACTTCCAGTAGTTGCTCGACACCTCTGCGTCCGACGGGAGCGACGATACCGAACTCGGCAAGATAGGCGCGGATTGAATTGATGACCGAAGTCTGCTGCCGGATAAAAAGATGGCGCGCTCGATGAAGCATTAGGCAACTCTGTTGCTCGATTGTCTTGGTCGGCACAAACCGCATATTGGGTCTCGTGACCGCCTCGCAAATCGCCTCTGCATCGGCCGTATCGTTCTTCTGCCGCTTGACGTAGGGCTTCACGTAACCCGGAGGCATCAACCGCACTGTATGCCCCAACGCCTGCAGTTCGCGGGACCAATAATGGGATGACGCGCAAGCTTCGATTCCCACCAAGCACGGCGGCAGCTTCTCAAAGAAGGAATGCACAAAACGGCGTTTTAACTGCCGGCGCATCACCACCTGACCGGCTCCATCGACGCCGTGCACCTGGAAGACCGACTTTGCGATATCCAGACCAATCGTCGAAATTGACTGCATAGGCTGCTCCTCCGAATCGTGGGAGCTTTAAACGGCGCCCACTCCTTGGCACTCTCGTGCCCGTGGAGGAGCCGTCCACAGCATCAGAAGCGTAACATGGGTTAAATCAGCCGATGACGTCTTTTGCTAATCTAGGAACATCGTGGCCCAGCCTGGATTGACGCAAATGGACAGTTATCGCCAACTCCAGAAGAGCTGCGAGCATCAGGCCGCTCTTAGTTCCTCCTCCGCAACGCGAACTGCGCTCCTGGAAATGGCGGAGGAGTATCGCAAACGAGCCGAATGCGTGGAGCTTCAGGCCGCCGCGCCCGGACGGACCGAAAAGCCCTGAGCAGCGGGCATGGCACCTATGGCCATAACACCGCGAAAGGCGTATCGTCCGTTCATCACCGGCTGAGGCTTTGCCCTAGGCGCCGGTGGCTGAGAGACCGCTTGCGCTCCCGCCTGCACAACAGGGAGCACGGCCATGCAAACGCCGATTCACTTTCCATTGCCGTCTGACGCAGAGCACGTCGAGCATGCGCGCAGGACGATCCGCGAGGCATGGGACGTGCTCACGACGTCCCCGCCGGACACGTTTCTTGGCCGCAAGAGCTACGAGCCCTTCCCCAAGGAGAGGCTTGATTCAGGTGATGGTCTGGGTGACGCAAATGATCACGATCGTTGAATGATCGATCCCCGGCCCGGCCACGGCCGGCGGTCCGGTGCAGGTCGCGGTCTAGCCGCGCCGATAGAGCTGCAGATAGCTCGGCGAGTACAGCGCCGCGTCCTTGAGCGCGTCGAGGTCGTTGATGGTCAGCGTCCGATCGCGCAGCACGATCAGGCCCGACGCGCGCAACTCCTGGACGGTGCGGTTGAGATGAACCACCGACAGCCCCGTTGCATCGGCGAGATCCATTTGCGTCACCGGCATGGTGCAGGAATTGCCCTCGACCATGCCGACAGGACGAAGCCGCTCGAATATCTCGCAGAACAGATGCGCCACGCGCTCCACCGCCACGCGCCGGCCGAGATTGACGGCCCATTCGCGCTGGATCGCGGTGTTGACCAGGGTCTCGCACCAGAACGCTTCGGCGAGCGAGTGGTCGCCGGCCAGCAGGCTCTCGAAACGCGCGCGCTTGACCTCGGCGTAGACTGCCGGCGTCAGCGTCGCAATGGAATGGTCCATCACCGAGAGCAGGAACGCATGGGCGTCGCAGCTCTCGCCCGGAAAAATGAAATTGACGATCTGGCGACGGCCGTCCTCGAGCGTCTTGTAGCGGCAGAGCCAGCCCGACAGCACGATACGGACGCCGTCGACGCGATCCCCCTCCGAGAGGAGGTCCTCGCCCGAGCCGGCGCGTTGCAGCCCTTCGAGCATCGCATATTCGAGTGAAGCGCGGGCCTCCGCCGACAATGGCCTCAACGCGCTCAGCCGGCGAACGGCCGGCTCCATCACGCTGCGATCAGACGTCAACAACGGCATCAGCCAGCCACCACCGGTGTATGGAAAGTACGCCTGCTGAGGGGAATCGTGATGGAGCATTCCAGCCCGGCTGGGCTGAATGCCAACGCGGTGTGCCCCTTGAACTCGAATGCCAGCGTGCGCTCCAGAAGCTCGGTACCGAAACCCTTTCGCGGCGGCGGCTTGACCTGCGGCCCGCCGCGCTCGCGCCATTCGAAGAGGAGCTCAGCAGGGTCCCTGCCCTCGTCGATGCGCCAGGTGATTTCGAGACGTCCGCTCGGCTGGCTCAGGGCGCCATATTTCAGTGCGTTGGTCGCAAGCTCGTGGATCGCGAGCGCAAACGTCTCCGCGGCCTTGGCCTGGAAGCGCACCTTGGGGCCGGATACCCGCATCTGCTCACCCTCGTGGGCATTATAGGCCAGAAGCTCCTCGACCACGAGGTATTCCAGATCGATGCCGCCCTCGGGATCGCGCGTCACCATCGCCTGGGTGCGGGCGAATGCGTTGAGCCGGCCGTCGAGATGCGAGGCGTATTCCTCCACGGTTGAGCTCGACTCCGCCGAGCGGCGGGCGATCGAGCGCACCACACCGAGCGTGTTGCGGACACGATGCTGCAGCTCGGCCAGCAGCAGGCGCTGGCGCTCCTCGGCGCGGGTGATGGCGGTGACGTCGATGAAGGTGACGACCACGCCCGCGATGAAATTGTCGATGCTGCGATACGGCAGGATGCGCACGATGTAGCGCGTGCCGCTGTCCGGCGCGCTCAGTTCGCGCTCGACGCTGGCGAGCGTGCGCAGCACGCGGCGGACGTCGTCATAGAGCTCCTCGATCGGGATGCGGGCCTTGATGTGGGCGATCGGCCGGCCCGTATCTGTCTCGACGAGATGCAGGATCTGCGTGATCGCAGGCGTGAAGTTCATCACGCGCAAATCGTTGTCGAGAAACACGGTGGCGATCTGCGTGCTCTCGAGGAAGTTCTTGAGGTCGCTGGTGGCGCGCGTCAATTCCTGGACACGGTGCGCCAGCTCGCCGTTGACCGTCGTCAATTCCTCGTTGACCGACTGCAGCTCTTCGCGCGAGGTCTCGAGTTCCTCATTGGCTGACTGAAGCTCCTCGTTGAGCGACTGATACTCCTCGTTGGAGGATTTCAGCTCTTCGTTGGTGCTTTCGAGTTCCTCGATGGTTGCCTGGAGGCGTTCGCGCGTGGCGCGCAGCTCGCCTTCGAGGCGCTCGACGTGCTCGGTGCGCACCAGCACATTGGGATTGTTCCGGTCAGCCTCGATCGCGCGGATGGGACCGTCCTTGAACAGCACGACAAAATTGCGGTGGCTTCCGGCCCCCTCCTGGATCGGCTCGACCGTCACGTCGACGAGGATGCGGTGACCGTTCACCCCAAGTTGCACCTGCTCGGCATGAGCAGGTTCGTTAGTCTCGGCGGCGCGGCTGAGCGCGGTGCGTAATTCCAGCCGCAGATCACGATGCACCAATTGAAGCAGGTCGAGCGTAGCGGCGCCCGCCGTCGGCTCGATGTAGCGCCCGGTCCGCCCGGAGAAGTGCAGGATGTGGAAATTGTCGTCGATAATGACATAGGCCGGCGCATAGCGCTCCGCGATGCGCTGGGCACGCCGCTCCAGTCCGACGTCGGGGCCGAAGGAGCGGGCCGGCGGCACCTCGACCGGAGCCCTGCCCGCCGCGGTCGTGATCGGGAATTCCGGCGGCAGCCGCGTTCCGGTCTCCAGCTTCTTGAAGATGCGGGCGCGGCGGTCGATCGGCTCGAACATCTTCGGATGCCGCGTCACGTTCTCGGAATTGCCGAGAAACAGGTAACGGTTGGGCAGCAGCGCGAAATGGAACAGCGGGATCACGCGGTTCTGCAATTCGGCATTGAGATAGATCAGCAGGTTGCGGCAGGAGACGAGGTCGAGCTTGGAAAACGGCGCGTCCTTGATGACGTTGTGCTGCGAGAAGATGCACATCTCGCGCAGCTCCTTGACCACGCAGTAAGTGTCACCCTCGCGCACGAACCAGCGCGCCAGGCGGTCGCTCGTCATGTCTGTTTCGATATTGGTGCGATAGCGGCCAACGCGGGCGGTCGCGAGCGCGCGTCCGTCGATGTCGGTGGCGAAGATCTGGACCTGCGGCGCCGAATCCATCCGCGCCATCTGCTCGCGCAGAAGGATGCCGATCGAATAGGCCTCCTCGCCGGTGGCGCAGCCGAGCACCCAGATGCGAACCTGCTGACCCGCGCTCTTTCCGTCGAAAATCCTCGGAATGATCTGAGTTTCGAGCACCTCGAATTCGCGCTTGTCGCGGAAGAACTCGGTGACGCCGATCAGGAGGTCGTTGAAGAGATTCTGCGCTTCGTCCTTGTCGCTGCGCAGGAAATCGACATAGGCGGAAATGTCATCGATCTGGACCACCTGCATGCGCCGCTGCACGCGGCGCAGGAAGGTGTTCTGCTTGTAGCCGTGGAAGTCGTTGCCGGTCTTGTTGCGCAGGATATCCGCGATGCGCGACAGCGAGCTCGCCGCCGCGGCCAGAACCTCGTCGAAACCCTGTTTCTCCTCCAGGCGCCGCAGATGCCGGGCATAGACCTGGATGTGCTCGGGGATGTCCTCCGGCGGCAGCACGTAGTCCGCGATCGAAGCGGGCGTATTGCCGTCGACCAGATGCTCGGCTTGTTCGGGGCTCGCGACCCTTTCGGCAATGGCGAGGCCACCATGATCCTTCAGCGTCGCAGTGCCCAGCGTGCCGTCACCGCCGGTCCCGGCGAGGAGGACGCCGATCGATTGCTCGGCGCGTTCCTCCGCGAGCGATACCAGGAAGCTGTCGATGGTGGCGCGCTCGCCAGGCGCCTGCTCGGCCTTGCGGATCGCAAATCGGCCGTCATGGATGGTGGTGATCATCGCCGGCGGGCACAGATAGATCCTGCCGCCCTCCACCGCATGGCCATCGGCGATCTCGGCGATCTTGCCGTTGGCATTTCGCACGACCTCGCGCAGCCGCGGCTCGTCGAAAGCCTCATGATACTGAAGCGCCAGCACGATGGCCTGATCGGCCCCGACGATCAGCTTGGCGAAGAATCGCTCGATGCTGTCCAGCGCCCCCGGCGAGGCGCCCACGCCGATGATCAGCGGGGTCTTCGTCTGACGCTCTCCATCGACCGGCTGGTCGCCGACTTCATTCATGGCTCAGGCAGCTTTCGTTCACCGACGCGGGGCCAACGAGCGCCCGGCCCCCGCAAATAGCAGAAATCGATATTATCCCAACAGATCAAAGGCAAAAATGTGCCCGGACCTGTTTCGATCCGGCGACAGGGATAGGGGATGCCAGGCAGCATATGCCCTATGTCGAGCCTGATGCGGCGTTCAGCCGGCCCAGCGCCGGCTACCCCGCCTCGACCTCCTGCTGCAGATACCTGACACGCTGCTCTATCAGGACGCGGTGGCGCTCCCATTCGACCAGGGTCTGCTTGAGCAGATCGACCAGCCGTTCCGCCTGGCGCGTATCGTGGCCGCCCGCCATGAGCTCGCGCACGCGGTCTTCCTGATTGCGGATGCGCTGCCAGCCCTCCTCGATGTCCTTGTCGGCCTTCACCAGGAGAGTCTGCTCGGCGTTCAGCTGGGCGGCCCGTTCGGCAAGAGGGATAGCCATGGTGGCGCCTTCAAGCCTCCGGCTTGCGCACCGGAGGGTCGAGCGACTGTAGCACAACGCGCCGGATCATGTCGGCATATTCGCGGTACTCGGCCGCCCGCGCCTCGTACATCTCGGCGATCGCGGACCTCCCGCTCCGCCGGCCGTCGGCGGCCATGCGATGCACCAGTTCGGCGCGTTCCTCGATGATGCGCAGCGCCACCCGCAGGGCTTCGTCCACCCGGCCTTCCTGCTCCTTGGCGAGCGCATCGGCCGTATAGGCGTGACCGACCTGGCAGCGGAAGCGCAGCGGGCGGGCTTGCTTGACCTCGGACATGACGCCGCCGCACGCCGGACAGGTCAAGGCGACCGGTTCAGCCACGGAAACGAGCTTGTCGCTGCCGATCCGGTCTCCGGCCGCGATCTCGACCTCAAGCCTGATCTCGGGCGGGATCGGCAAAGAGGCTCCGGCCTGTTCCCTGACGAGATCGGACAGGACGTCGCCCATACCGGCGCCTGGGACGCAGAGATCGATGGTGGTCGCCTCCATCGCGCGCCGCGGCATCTCGTCGGAGACGGCGTCCGCCGGGTCCTGGACCACGGTCATCCCGCCGCAGCGCTTGATGGCGTTGAGCCCGGCCGCGCCGTCGGACAACAGACCGCTGAGGAGCACCCCGATCACGCGTGGCCCGTGATTGAGGGCCGCCGATCGGAACAGGGCGTCGATCGCCGGCCGGACCATGTTCTCGCGCGGACCGCGGCCGAGGAAAATGTGATCCTCCGCAAGGAGGAGATGATGATCCGGCGCGCCCAGATAGACCCGGCCCGGCTCGATCTTCATGCCGTTCTCGGCCTGCCGGACCGGAAGCGGGCCGGCGCTGCTGGCAACCGTCGAGAGGATGCCGATGCCCTGCGCGGGAATGTGCAGGACGACGAAGACGGCGGCCGGCAGATCCGCGGGCAGACGGCTCAGAATCTGCTTCAACGGCTGGGTGGCTCCGGCCGAGCCTCCGATGACGATGATATCGCGGTGGCTCATGGAACCCGCCTTTGGCTGTATCGTTGCACCAAGGCGTCCTCCGGCCTTATGTTCCTAATAGGAGGAGGGAACGCTGGAGGGATCATGCCGGTATCGCCCACGTCGTCTCGTCAACGCGCGCCGCTGCAGGGTCGCCGCATCCTCGTGGTCGAGGACGAATATTTTCTCGCCGATGACATCGGCAACGCGCTGCGCACGTTCGGCGCGGAAATCGCAGGTCCCGTCGGCCACATCGAGGATGCGGTCGAGATGCTGCACAATGGCGGCGCCCTCGATGCCGCGGTCCTGGACGTGAACATCCGCGCCGAGCCGGTCTTTCCGATCGCCCGCGAGCTCAGGGCACGCCACGTGCCGTTCGTGTTCACCACGGGTTACGACAAGATTTGCATCGAGACGGAATTCCAGGATGTGCCGCTCTGGGAGAAGCCGATTGATATCGTGGCCATGGTGCAGAACCTTGCGAGTCTCGTCGGCGATCAACCGGCGACGGGCGACGCAGCAGCGCCGTGACCGCTGCTTGCAAATTGGCCTGCCTTGCAAGCATCTGTTGCAAACAAGAGTGACGTTCGATGATCTACGCACCCGATACGACCATCGACAAGCAATTGGTGAGCCATTCGCAGGCGCTGGTTCGCGAGGCCATGGCGCTGCTGCGCCGCAGTGACCAACTCGTGCGCGCCATGCGCCTGCGCGACGAGTTGGAGCAGGAACGCCGCGAGAAAGCGCGCCGGGTCAGCCGGAAATCCGGAGACGAGCACTGATCTGAGGGTTCGCAGCTCTGGGGTTCGCAGCCGATCGACGATCAAAACAGATGCGCAAAGGCGAGCCAGGCGGTCACCGCCAGGCAGAGCAGAACCGCGGCGTAAGGTAACGCGACGCGCAAGACGGCAAGCCTCCCCGCGTCAGCTCATCATCATCCAGGCAAATGCCACCAACATCACGAGAAATCCCGTGATTGCCGTCGCGACAAAGGCCTGTTCGATGCGATCCATCGCCATTCAGCCCCCTTCTGTTTCCAGCCCGTACAATTTGACGGTTTCGGGGCGGCTGCGCATTAGGCTATGTGAATCGGCCGCGATGCATTTTTCGGCTTGGAGGGGATGTCCACCCCTACTCGCGCCAGAACTCCGACAGCTCCTCCGCGGTCATCAGGTCAACCTGGCCGTGAAAGCGGGTGCGGTACATCGTCATGAGCGCGTCATGCCCGACGTCGGACGAGCTGCACAGCGCATCCTCGACGATGACGACCCTGAAGCCGAGATCGACGGCGCTCAGGACCGTCGACAGCACGCAGACGTCCGTCTCTGCCCCTGATATCACGACCGTGCCGACATTCTTGTCGACCAGCAGGCTCGCGAGGGCGGGATTGCTGAACGCGGAATAGGCCGGCTTGTCGATGATGGCAGCCGGCGGAACGAACTTGTTCAGCGCCGGCACGAGTTCGAGCGCGGATGGCGGAAGACGATTGCGGGTCGCCTCGCGCCAGCGATGAAAATAGCTCTGCCACTGGCCGGGACGATCTTCCGGATCCTGCGGCGTGATGAATCGCGTGAAGATGGTTCTGGCCTGGTGGCGCGAAACGATCGAGACGATCGCCGGCAGGACCCGCTCCATCCACGGTGTCGCCCATAAGCCGCCGGGGGCGAAAATGTTCTGCATATCGATGCAGAGGTGAACGGCATCCCTGATGTCGGCGACGTCCGAAGCGCTGTCCCTCATTGGTCTCCACCGTCAAGCGCATCGCCGCAAGCCGTCAGTCGACATCGCGGCGGCGAATTCAGCGACTGAATGCCAATGGAAGGGCTTTGGTTCCGCGAACCCGGTCGCGCCGGCGTTCCCTAGACGCCCTCGCCCTCGGCGGCTTCTGCCGGCGCCACGTCGAGACGAACCGCGATGCCATTCAGGCCCGGGCCTGGCGCCGGATAGAGCTTCATGACGAGCGGATCGTGGCCGGGAACGATGTGGTCCGCGTCAGGTGCCGCGGCGCGCAGCTTGTCGAAGCCCACCAGCATGTCGCCGACATGAAACGCCGTCGTGAACGGGCGCTCGCTGGTCATGTTCTCGTAGAAATGACTGACGTCGGAGGCGAGCACGACAAGACCGCGGCGTGTGTTGACGCGGACGAATTGAAGACCGGCTGAGTGGCCGCCGGCCGCGTGGACCGTCAGCCCGGGCGCAATCTCGGCGTCGCCGTCGTAGAACAGCACCCGGCGCGCGTAGTTCAGCCGCACGATCCCGCAGACGTCCTCAACCTCGAACGAATGCGACAATCTCGGATATTGCATATAGCGTCCGGTGGCGTAGGCCAGCTCGCGCTCCTGCAGATGGAATCGCGCGTTCGGAAACCGGTCGAAATTGCCGGCATGGTCGTAGTGCAGATGCGTGAGGATCACATCCTTGACGTCGGCAGGATCGATATCGAAGGCGCCAAGCGTCTTGATCGGGCAGCGCAGGAAATTCCGCCTGCGCTGCTTGGCAACGTCCGCGTTGAAGCCGGTGTCGATGACGAATGTGCGCCCGCCTCCCCTCGCCACCCACATGAAATAGTCCATCGGCATCGGTCCGTCATGCGGATCGCCGCCGATGAAGTGCTCGCTGCGCTGGGCATCGCGCGTTGCGTAGCGGATGGCGAAGAGCTCGTATTCCGGGTCTGCCATGGCGCTCGCGGTCAAGAACCTGCCGCGTCGACCTCGTTGAAGGCCTCGCGCGCATTGCGGAAGGCATCGATGCCGGCCGGAACGCCGCAATAGACCGCGACCTGGAGCAAAATCTCCTTGATCTCCTCCTTGGTCAGCCCGTTCTTCAGGGCGCCCTTGACGTGCAGCTTCAGCTCGTGCGGCCGGTTCAGCGCGCCGAGCATCGCCAGATTGACGATCGAGCGCGTGCGCCGGTCGACGCCGGGCCGCGTCCACAGCGCACCCCAGCAGAATTCGGTCGACCACTCCGCCATGGTGCGCGTGAACTCGTCGGCACCGGCGATCGACTTGTTGACGTAGTCCTCGCCGAGCACCTCTTTACGGACCTTGAGGCCCTTTTCGAACAGTTCGGTCTTGCTCATGATCGTCCCTTTCAGGTCTTGGAGATTCTAGTTGGAAGCGGCATGGCGCGACGCCGGCGGCGGCCGCAGCGATTGCATGAAGCCGGCGATGTCATCGACCGCGTCGAGTCGCCAGACCGCTTCGATGACACGGTCTGCGTCCCAATCGCTTCGACCGGTCCGCACGCCCTCGCGCAGCTTGGCCTCGATGTCCCGATCTGCGAGCGGCGCCGCCTGGCTGCCCCGGGGCGAGATGACGGTCTCGGTGAAGACCTCACCGGACGCCAGGCGCAAGGTCACACGTGCGGCGCCGTCAGGCATCTGGTCATCAAGCTGCCCCCTCACCTTCTGCCGCAGTCGGGCTATATCGGGCCGGACGACCGTCTCGCGCGCAAATTCAGCGACCCCGGCGGCACCAAGCAATAATCCGCACGCCACGCCATGATGGATGCTGACGCGCGCATCGCGCTCGTTGTTGACGGGGCGATCGCCGCGGGCAAGCAGCAGCGCCGAGCCCTGTACCGTTACCGACTCGATCTGATCGACCTGCCGGCCGATGCGCTCGCGCAAAACAAGGCTGGCATCGATGACCGAATGGAAGACGATGCCGGCGGGGTAAGGCTTGTAGGTGTTCTTCGCGATCTCCCAGGTCTTGCCGAGACCGTCGAGCAGGCGAGCAATATCCGGCTCGTCGCCCATGGTGCGCGCCCAACCGAGCGGGCCTTCAATGGCACGAGGGGCCGCCTCATAGCCCTGCTGCGCCAGCAGCGCGGCGAACAATCCGTTCCGCGCAGCATTGCCCACGCTGACATTCTTGGCGGCACTGGGCAGGTTCTCGACATTGCCGGCCGACTGGCTCGCCGCAATTCCGATCGCATTCGCGATCCCCTCCGCCGGCAGCCCCAGCAGTTTCGCGCACGCCGCCGCCGCGCCGAAAATGCCGCAGGTCGAGGTGACGTGCCAGCCGCGCGCATAGTGGCGCGGCGACACTGAGTTGCCGATCCGGCACTCCACGTCCACACCGAGGATGAACGCGGTCAGCACCTCGCGCCCCGTCATCCCGCGCGTTTCCGCGAGCGCCAGCACAGGCGCGGCGACAGGCGCGGCCGGATGAATGATCGTGTCGGGATGGGTGTCGTCGAAGTCGAGCAGATTCGCCGAGACGGCATTGAGAAACGCGGCGCACATCGCGTCCATTCGCTCCGAATGACCGATGACCGTCGCAGTCGCGGCACCGCTGAACGGCGACAGCGTCCGCATCGCGGCCACAACCACGGGATCGCGTGCAGAGCCGAGCGCGGTCGCAAAGAAATTGAGGATCGATCGTCGCGCCTCGAGGCTCTGCGCCTCCACTTCCGCCCACGACGAGGCCGCGACGAAATCAGCGAGCGTCCTGCTCACGCTTGGAATTGAGTCTTGCGGCACGCGGGGCGTCTTCCTCGTTTTCCCGAACCATATGCCGATCCGCGGCAAACTGTCGACCCCAAATGTTATGCTTGACAGCTTGTCTGACAATCATAACAATCCCGCCCGCTGGCGCGGGGTCCCCTCGCCGCAACGCTTGCGGCCGACGAGACCGACCGCGAAACGATCGACCAGAAGATCAAGAAGGCGCGCCCGTCACGGGACCGCGCGACAGGGAGTGAACGATGGCGGGAGAAACGCTCGGCGTGATCGGCACGGGCCGCATGGGCGGTCCCATGGCGGGACGATTGATGGACGCGGGCTATTCGCTCGTCGTTTATGACACGCAGACCGAGGCAACCCAGCCGCTGATCAAGCGCGGCGCCCTCCCTGCCAACTCGCCGGCCGAGGTCGCCTCCCGCGCCGATATCGTGCTTGCGAGCTTGCCGACGCCCGACATCGTCAAGGCCGTTGCGCTCGGCCAGGACGGCATCAGCAGCGGCAACCGCGCCAAGATCGTCATCGATCTGTCGACCTCGGGTCTCGGCGCGGCGAAGTTCGTCGCGGAAGGCCTGAAGGCCAAGGGCATGACGCTGGTCGATGCGCCCGTGAGCGGCGGCATCAAGGGCGCCGTCAACGGCACGCTGGCCGTGATGGTGTCCTGCCCACAGGCGACCTTTGAGACCGTGCAGCCGATCCTGAAGAATTTCGGCAAGCTGTTCTATACCGGCGACAAGCCCGGCGTGGCGCAGACGGCCAAGCTCGCCAACAATCTGATGGCGGCCGCAGCGCTCGTGATCACCTCGGAAGCCGTCGCGATGGGCGTCAAGGGCGGCGTCAATGCCAAGGTGCTGATCGACATCATCAACGCCAGCAGCGGCCGCAACAGCGCATCCGAAGACAAATTCCCGCGCGCGGTGCTGCCCGGCACCTTCGATTTCGGCTTCACCACCGGCCTTTCCTACAAGGACGTCCGTCTCTGCGTGGACGAGGCCGAGGCCATGGGCGTGCCGATGGTCTGCGGCGCGGTGGTGCGGCAGATGCTCGCGATCACCAACGCCAAATACGGCGCGTCATCCGACTTCACCTCGATCGCCAAGGTGCTCGAGGAGTGGGCCGGGGTCGAGATGCGCGGCTAAGCGCGCAAGCCATGGGAGAGAGCGCCCCGCGATGACGATCGTCCCGACCGAATCCGGCAAAGTATCGCTCGCGCGCCAGATGGCGCGGAGCGCACTTGCTGTCGATCTCGGCGATTTCGGGCCGGAGGTCGTCGCCAAGGCAAAGCTCTGCCTGCTCGACTTCCTGTCCTGCGCCTTCGAGGCCGGTCATCATCCCTGGAGCCGTCAGGCGGTTGCCATCGCGCAAGCCGGCGGCCCCGCAACGATCATTGGGACCTCGCAACTCTCCTCGCCCGCCGACGCCGCCTTCGCCAATGCCGTCATGGGTCACGGCCTCGTGCGCGAAGACATGCATGCCGCCAGCATCGCACACCACGGCGTCGTGATCTGGCCGACCCTTCTCGCCCTGTCCGAACAGACGCCGCTGCACGGCGCCAGACTGCTGGCGGCCGCCATCATCGGCTATGAGACCGGCGCGCGGATCGGCCGCGCGCTACTGACCTCCGACCTCGCGCGTCTCTACCGCCCAACCGGCCTCGTGGCCCCTCCGGGCGCTGCGCTTGCCGGAAGTTTCGCACTCGGCCTTTCCGAGGACCAGGCAACCAGCGCCATCGCGTTCGCGGCCAATACGTCCTCCGGACTCAACGAATGGCCGCATGCCGGCGGCTCCGACATGTATTTCCATCCGGGTTTTGCCGCCAGCAACGCGATCAAGGCGATCGGCCTTGCCGCGGCCGGCGCCTTCGGCTCGGAGACCATCCTCGAAGGCGAGGCCGGCCTGTTCGCCGCCTACCGACGCCAGGCCGCGCCCGACAGTATCGCGCTATTCCCGAACGGCGAATGCGAGATCATGGCCGTCTACAACAAGCCGGTCCCGGCCTGCAATTTCGCGCAGACAGCGGCTCAAGCGGCGCTCCGCGTCTCGCACGAGCTCGCCAGCACTGAGGAGATCGATCGTGTCGTCATCAGCGCGCCCGATGCCGCCGTTCGCTATCCCGGCTGCGATTCCGCCGGGCCCTATCGCAATGCGCTCCAGGCCAAGATGAGCATTCCGTTCAGTGTCGCGGCCACACTGGCGCGGGGCGAGATCGAGGAAGAGAACTACGCCGAGCTCGATGATGCCGACATCATCCGCCTGGTTGCGGTCACCGAGCTCAAGGCAGATGCCGGCTTCACGGCCGCCTTCCCGGGCAGGCAGGGCGCGGAGGTGACCGTGCGGCTGCGCGATGGCCGGACCATTCGGCACGCTTTGCCCGACGTCATCGCCGCAACCTCTTCGGATATTCGCGCGCGCTTCCGCAGCGCGGCAGCCGGCGCTCTCGGCGAGGACCGCGCGCGCCGGCTCGAGCAACTCATCGACGATTGCGAGCAGCTCGGCAATGCCGGCGCCATCGCCGCGCAATGCCGCCTGAACGCAACGGAACGGGCTTTACGATCGGCATCATAAGAATTGCCGGAGAGTACGGGGGAAACATGGTCGACCTGGAGACCAGCTTGGAATCGTCAGCGACGCGGAGTCCGGGCTGATGGAAGGATTCTTTCAAGCGCTCGCCGCGGGCCTTCTGATCGGCGCGGTCTACGGCCTGATGTGCGTCGGGCTCGGCATGATCTTCGGCGTCATGCGCGTCATCAACTTCGCCCATGGCGACTTCATGATGCTCGGCATGTACACCGCCTTCTATCTCTTCACCGCGGCCGGCGTTCAGGCGCTGTTCGGCAACACGGTGGGACCGTTCGTCGCCATCCTGCTGGCTGGGCCCGTGCTCGCCGTGTTCGGCTATTTCGTGCATCTGGCGCTGATCTCGCACGTATCGGGGACGCGCACCGCCTCGCTCGAAGGCGAAGGCCATTACGCCCAGCTCATCCTCACGCTCGGCATCGCGCTGATCCTGCAGAACGGCGGCCTCATCGTGTTCGGCTCGGTGCTGGCCTCGATCCGCACGCCGCTGTCGAGCTCGGCCTGGGAGCTCGGCCCGTTCTTCGACATGAGCATCTTCCTCAACAAGGCCCGCAGCATCGATATGGTCGTTTCGCTGGCGATCATGATCCTGCTTTCGCTGCTGATCACGCGGACCCGGATCGGCAAGTCGCTCCGCGCCGCCGCGGACAATCCGACCGCCGCGACCTATATGGGCATCGACGTCGACCGCGCCCACCGCACCGCCTTCGCGCTCGGCTGCGGCATCACCGCGATTGCAGGCGGCCTGCTCGCCACCAACTATCCGTTCCACCCGTTCGTCGGCCTCGAATATGTCATCGTCATGTATGCGGGCGTCGTGCTCGGCGGCATGGGCAGCATCATCGGCGCGTTCTGGGGCGGCATGACGATCGGCCTCGTGCAGCAGATGTCGACGCTGATCCTGCCCACGCAATTGCAGAACGCCGCGATCTTCGCCGTCTTCCTCCTTATCATCTTCTTCCGTCCGCAAGGCTTCTTCGGGCGCATGGTCGAGAGGACGTGACCATGCTCCGGATGCGTTCCCTGCTGCCTCCCCTGCTCTTCACGCTCGCCTACGCCGGGATCTCGCTCGGCGTCACCAACTCCTACTACCAGCTCATCCTGACGCTGGTGCCGGTGTGGGCGGTGTTCGGGCTGTCGTGGAATCTGCTCAGCGGCTACACCGGCCTGATCTCGTTCGGGCACGCCGCCTTCTTCGGGATCGGTGCTTACGCGACCGCGCTCGGCCAGATCTATTTCGACATCTCGCCCTGGTTGCTGATCCCGGTCGCCGCCATGCTCGGCGGCATCGCCGGGCTGCTGATCGGCTTTCCGACCTTCCGCCTCCAGGGCCACTACTTCGCGCTGGCGATGCTCGCCTACCCGCTCGCCATCCTCTACGTGTTCGAGTGGCTCGGCTTCCAGGAGGTGACGCTTCCGATCAAGCGCGATGCGCCGATTGCCTATATGCAGTTCGCCGATCCGCACCTCTACACCCTGCTCGGACTGGCGATCATGCTCGCCACCATCGTGCTGACGCAATGGATCGAGCGATCCCGCTTCGGCATGGCGCTGCTCGCGATCAAGCAGAACGAGGCCGCGGCCGAGGCAGCCGGCATCAACACGCTGGCCTGGAAGCTGCGCGCGATCACGCTGAGCGGGGCCATCGCCGCCGCCATCGGCGGCTTCTACGCGCAGGTGCTGCTGGTCGTGACCCCTCAATCCGTGTTCGGCATGCTGGTGTCGGCGCAGGCGCTGACGGTTGCGATGTTCGGCGGCGTCGGCACGGTCTGGGGTCCGGTGATCGGCTCGGTGATCCTGATCCCCCTCGCCGAGATCCTGCACGCGGAGGCCGGTGCGCGTATCCCCGGCATTCAGGGCGTGATCTTCGGCATTGCCATCGTCTGCGTCATCCTGCTGGCTCCGGAAGGACTGTTCTGGAAGCTGCGCGATCTCCTGCGCAAGCGGAGTGTTTCCAAACCAGCCGCCAGCGAAACTCCGGAACCGGCAGTGGCCAACGTGACGGCCCTGAAGCCCACCGCGCGGCAACGCGCAGCCACCGCTGAGGTCGTGCTCGAAGTGCGCAACCTATCGCGTTCCTTCGGCGGCCTGAAGGCGGTGCAGGACGTCAGCTTCAAGCTGCACAAGAACGAGATCCTCGGCATCATCGGACCGAACGGTGCCGGCAAGACCACGCTATTCAACCTCCTCAACGGCTTCCTGAAGCCGAGCCAGGGCGAGGTGCTGATCGACGGCCGCAACATGTCCGGCCAGCGGCCGCACGTGATCTGCGAGGCCGGCATCGGCCGCACCTTCCAGGTGATGCGACCGTTCCTGCGCATGTCGATCCTCGACAACGTCGTGGTCGGCGCCTATGTGCGCGCGCGCTCCGACGACGAGGCCCGGAAGCTGGCCGCCGACGCGGTGGCTCGCGTCGGGCTCTCTGCCGTCGCGAACCGTGTCGCCGGCGAGCTCTCGACCAAGGAGCTGCGGCTGATGGAGCTCGCCCGCGCGATCGCCGGCCAGCCGCGCATCCTGCTGCTCGACGAAACGCTCGCGGGCCTCGGCCACGGCGAGGCGGACGAGGTCGTCGCCGTGATCCAGCAGCTCGCGCGCGACGGCATGACCATCGCCATCATCGAGCACACGATGCAGGCCATGGTCCGCCTGGTCGACAGCTTCCTCGTGCTCGACCACGGCGCCGTCATCACCGAGGGCCTGCCGGAAGTGGTGACGCGCGACAGCCGCGTGATCGAGGCCTATCTCGGCAAAAAGTGGGTGGGCCATGCTGCGAATTGAGGGATTGAGTGCAGGCTATTCGGCAAAGCCGGTCCTGAACGGCGTCTCGATCAACGTCGGCGCGGGCCAGTTCGTCGCGATCGTCGGCCCCAACGGCGCCGGCAAGACCACGCTGTTCAAGACCATCTCCGGCATCGTCAAGCCGAGCGGTGGCGCGATCACGTTCGACGGCATCGACCTGCTCGCAGTGCCGCCGCCGCAGCGCGCCCATCTCGGCATCGCCCACGTCCCGGAGGGACGCCAGGTCTTCCCGTCCCTGACGGTGCTGGAGAATCTGGAAATGGGCGCGATGACCGAAAGCGGCCGCCGTGACTGGCAGGCCAATATCGAGCGGATCTTCGAATGGCTGCCGGTGCTGAAGGAGCGCCGCGATCAATTCGCCGGCACGATGTCCGGCGGCCAGCAGCAGATGCTCGCGATCGGCCGCGGCCTCGCCTCCTCGCCGAAGCTACTGATGCTGGACGAGCCCTCGATGGGGCTCGCGCCCTCGACGGCGGATTTCATCTTCGAGCGACTGATCGAGATCCGGCGCCAGGCCGGGCTGACCATGCTGCTGGTCGAGCAGCGCGTCGCGGAAGCGCTGGAATCCGCCGATCACGGCTACGTCCTCGAAGCCGGACACGTCGTGCTCGAAGGCAACAACGCCACGCTGCGCGCCGACGACCGCGTGCGCAAGGCCTATCTCGGCATGTGACGATCATAAAAACAAGGACCAGGGAGCAAGCAAAATGAACAAGACATCGAAGGGCGGGATATCGACGGGCCTGACGCGCCGGACCGTGCTGTCGGGCGCCGCCGCCGTCGGCCTCGCAGGCGTTGCGCGCGCACAGGCCCCTGGCGAGATCAAGGTCGGCCTGATCGTGCCCCTGTCGGGCATCTACACCCGCCCCGGCCAGGTGATGAAGATGGGCGCCGAGATGGGCATCGAGCACATCAACGCGCAAGGCGGCATCAAGGCGCTCGGCGGCGCCAAGCTGAAGCTCGTCGTGATCGACTGCGGCGACACCACCGAGAAGGCCAAGAACGCAGCACAGCGCATGGTGGCACAGGAGCCCGACCTCGTCGCCGCCACCGGCTCCTATCTCTCCTCCTTCACGCTGGCGGTGACCGAGGTGACCGAGCGCGCCGAACTGCCGGTGCTGACGCTGTCTTATTCCGACCTTTTGACCGACCGCGGCTTCAAATACATCTTCCAGACCGCGGCGACCGCGAGCCGCCAGTCCGAGCTCGGCCTGCCGACGCTGATGAAGCTCGCCGAGAATGCCTCGGGCAAGAAGCCCAAGACCGTGGCGATGTTGATGGACAACACCGCAACGTCAGTCGCAACCGCAAAGGCGCTCAAGGAGAAACTGTTCGCGCAGGAAGGCCTCCAGCTCGTGGTCGAGGAAGTCTGGACCCCGCCGCTGTCTGATGCGACGCCGCTGATCCAGAAGGTCCGCTCGGCCAAGCCCGACCTGCTGCTGTTCATGCCGAATGCGGTGTCGGACGCCAAGCTCGGCCTCGAGAAGATCAGCGAGTTCGGCCTTGGCCAGGGCAAGATTCCGACCGTGTCCTTCAGCATCACCATTGCCGAGCCCGACATGCTGCAGAGCGTGAGCCCGGAGACGGTGCAAGGCATCATGACCATCGTCGCCAACTGGGGCTCGAAGGGCCACGAGGCCCTGATCGCCGAGCTCAAGGCCAAATACAAGGAGCCCTGGATGACGCAGAACGTCATCTCGACCTATGGCGACATGTGGCTGATGAAGGAAGCGCTGGAGAAGGCCGGCAAGGCCGACCGCAACGCTGTCGCTCAGGCCTTCCGCACCCTGGATGCCGGTCCTTCCAAATATTATCCGGGCGGTCAGCTCAAATTCGACGAGAAGGGCCGCCGCGTCGGCGCCGGCGTCGTCATCGTGCAATGGCAATCGGGCGTGCCCGTCACCGTTTATCCGCCCGAACTCGCGCAGGCGCAGCCGTTCTGGCCGAAAAAATCCTGACAGCGTCGCGCAATTTTTCAGGGAGGAGAATTGTCATGACTGCAAACAGCAAGATCTCGATCACCCGACGAACGCTGCTCGCCGGCGCCTCCGGCACGCTGATCGCATCCCGCGCTTGGGCGCAGCTGCCATCGGAGGTGAAAGTCGGCCTGCTGGTGCCGATCTCCGGGCTCTATGCCCGTCCGGGAACGGTGATGCGCGAAGGCGCCGAGATGGCGATCGATCACATCAACGCGCAAGGCGGCATCAAGGCGCTCGGCGGCGCCAAGCTGAAGCTGGTCGTGCTCGATTCCGGCGACACCACCGAGAAGGCCAAGAACGCGGCGCAGCGCATGGTGGCGCAGGAGACCGATCTGGTCGCGGCCAGCGGCGCCTATCTGTCCTCGTTCACCCTCGCGGTGACGGAAGTGACCGAGCGCGCCAACCTGCCCATGCTCACCCTCTCCTACTCCGACCTGATCACCGAGCGCGGATTCAAGTACGTATTCCAGACCGCGGCCACTGCAGGTTCGCAGGCACGGCAAGCCTTGCCCCAGATCGTCAAGCTGGCGGAGACGGCCGCAGGCAAGCGGCCGAAGACGGTCGCGATCCTGACCGACAACACGGGGGCCTCGATCGCCTCCGCCAAGGCGATGCGCGAGGGCCTGCTCGCGGAGAACCAGCTGCAGCTGATCGTGGACGAGACGTTCACACCGCCGCTGGCCGACGCAACCTCCCTGGTGCAGAAGATCCGTTCGGCCAAACCCGACCTGCTGTTCTTCCTGCCGACCGTGATCTCGGATGCGAAGCTGCTGCTGGAGAAGATGAACGAGTTCGGCCTCGGCCAGGGCAAGATTCCGACGATCTCGTTCGGCATCGCGATCGCCGAGCCCGACATGCTGCAGACCGTCAGCGCCGAGCTGCTCCAGGGCGTCTTGACCTGCGTCGCAAGCTGGGGCGCGAAGGGCCACGAGGCGCTGATCGCCGAGCTGAAGACCCGCTACAAGGAGCCGTGGATGACGCAAAACGCGATCTCCACCTATGGGGACATGTGGGTGATCAAGGACGCGCTGGAGAAAGCCGGCAAGGCCGATCGCGTCGCCGTCGGCGAAGCGCTTCGCACCATGGATGGCGGTCCATCGAAATATTACCCGCTGGGCGAGATCAAGTTCGACGAGAAAGGCCGCCGCGTCGGCGCCGGCATGACCATCGTGCAGTGGCAGGCCGGCGTGCCGGTGACGGTGTTCCCGCCCGAATTGGCGCTGGCAAAACCGTTCTGGCCGAAGAACTGACAACCCCGAACAAGAAACGGAAAACAAAAATGGACAAGGCGACCTACGACCGCGGTCTCGAGATCCGCAAGAGCGTGCTCGGCAACGAGTTTGTCGACAAGGCGATCGCATCCGCGGACGAGTTCAACCGCCCGATGCAGGACCTGACCACCGAGTATTGCTGGGGCTACGTCTGGGGCCGCGAAGGCCTGACACGAAAGACCCGGAGCTTCCTTAACCTTGCAATGCTCTGCGCGCTCAACCGCCCGCATGAGCTGAAGACGCACGTCCGCGGCGCGCTCGCCAACGGCGCGACCCGGGAGGAAATCCGCGAGGTCTTCATGCAGGTCGCGATCTATTGCGGCGTGCCGGCCGGCGTCGATGCGTTCCGAAACGCGAAGGAAGTCTTCGCCGAGCTCGACAAGGCATAACGGAGCGTGACGGCGATGAAGGGCAAATGGGCGCTCGTGACCGGTGCGACCGCAGGCCTTGGCCTCGCCATGGCGGAAGGCCTGGCCGGCGCGGGTGCCAACATTGTCCTGCACGACCTCGCTCAGCCGAAACAGGTTGCGGATGTCCTTCGCGCCCGCTTCGGCGTCGAAACGATAGCTGTCGGCGTCGATCTGTCCCGACGCGAGGCGATCGAGGCCATGATGGCGGACCTGCTCGACCGCTGCGGCGCCATCGACATCCTCGTCAACAATGCGGTCATCAGGCATTTTTCAGCAATCGAGCAGTTTCCGCCCGATCGCTGGGACGAGGCGCTGGCCGTCAACCTCTCGGCGCCGTTCCACCTCATTCGCCTGGCGCTGCCCGCGATGAAGCAGCGCGGCTGGGGCCGGATCATCAACATGGGGTCGATCTATTCGACCCGCGCGGTCGAGGACCGCATCGACTACGTCACCACCAAGACGGCAATTCTCGGCATGACCCGCGCGGTCGCCATCGAGACGGCGCGCAGCGGCATCACCTGCAACACGCTCTGCCCCGGCACGCTGCCGACGCCGGCCATCCTGAACAAGATCGCGACGATGGCATCGAACAGCGGTCGTCCCGTCGCGGACGTGACGCGCGACTATCTCGACGAGCGCCAGCCGACGCAGCGCTTCATCGAAATGGACGCCGTCGCCGCCATGGTCGTCTTTCTCTGTGGTCCCGCCGCAAACGACATCACCGGCGCCAGCCTGCCGATCGACGGCGGCTGGTCGGTCGCATGAGAGCATTGGAATGGGAGTGCTGCGATGACTGAACCATCTGGCCAGACCGTCGTGCTGACGGGTGCCGCCGGCGGCATGGGACGCGCCATCACCAAGGCGCTGCTGGACAGCGGCCGCCGCGTCGTGCTGGTTGACCGCGACGCCAAGGCTCTTCAGGAGCTGGCAGCTGCGGCAGGCAACGCGGTTTTTCCGATCCAGCTCGACGTCAGCGATGCAAACGGCGTCGATCGCCTGCCCGATGCCATTCCCGCTCATTTCAAGCCGGTCGACGTTCTCATCAACAATGCCGGCCACGACATTGGCGGCCGGACGCGCTTCGACATTGGTTCTGCGGACGACTGGTCCAACATCATCCAGACCAATCTGATCGGCCTGATGCGTGTCACGCGCGCGATCCTGCCCGGCATGGTCCAGCGCAACGCCGGTCATGTCGTCAACATCAGCTCGATCAACGCGGTCCGGATCGTGCCTGACATGGCGGCCTACAGCACCAGCAAGGCGGGCGTGCACATGTTCACCGAGACCCTCCGGGGCGAGCTGGCCGAAACCGCAATCCGGGTGACCGAGCTGCAGCCCGGCCTGACCCGGACCAACATCATCCTGACCCGCTACCGCGGCGATCAGCAGAAGGAAAAAGACTATTTCGACCAGTTCAGGATGACGCTCGATCCGGCCGATATCGCCCGCTCGATCGTCTTCGCCCTCGACCAGCCCGCCCACGTTCAAATTGCCGAAATGATGATTCTGCCTGTAAATCGATATTGAATCATTCAAACCAAGGCCCGGACATGGAAAGACGTCGCGAATTGCAGTCGACACTCCGCATCGAGGACGTCCCGACCGTCCGGGCGATGGTGGCGCAAAAGCTGCGCGCGGCGATCATGTCGGGAACGCTGAAGCCGGGCCAGCGCCTGGTCGAGCGCGAGCTCTGCGAGATGATGGGCGTCAGCCGCCCCTCGATCCGCGAAGCGCTGCGTGCGCTCGAAGCCGACGGGCTGGTCAACACGGTCCCGCACCGCGGCCCCGTGGTTTCCACGATCAGCCTCGAAGAGGCGCGGCAGCTCTACGCCGCGCGCGCCGTGCTCGAAGGCTTCGCCGGCCGCGAATGCGCCAGGCTGCATGACCCGGAAGTGGCGCGCCGGATCGGGGACGCCCTGACTCGCCTGAAGGCCGCGGCGGCCAAACAGGATCTCATCGGGTGCCTCGAGGCCAAGACCGACTTTTACGCCGCGCTGATCGGTGGCTGCCGCAATGCCTTCATCGAGCGCGCGCTCAAGCCGCTCCACGACCGGATCCAGCTGTTGCGGATCACCTCGATGTCGCAACCGAAGCGGATCAACAAGAGCCTTCGCGAGGTCACCGCGATCTGGCGTGCGATCCAGAACGGCGATGCGGATCTCGCCGAGCGTTGCTGCGTCGACCACATCAATGCGGCTGCGGTGGCCGCCCTCGACATGATCGAAAAATCGTCGGCGGCCAAGGAGGCGGCGCCTTCCGACGACTGAGAAATGCCGCCAGGGAGTGTTCGATGAAGTTTCTCGTACGATCGCTGATCCTGTTCCTCCTGCTCTGTCCTCGCGACGCGGCGATCGCGGACGACTACCCCGCCCGGCCGGTCACGGTCATCGTGCCGTTCTCCGCCGGCGGTCCCGGCGACGTCATCGCACGCATCCTCGGCAGCGCCATGAGCGCGACGCTGAAACAGTCCATCGTCATCGAGAATGTCGTCGGCGCCGGCGGCACGCTCGGCACCAACCGCGTCGCCAAGGCCGCCCCCGACGGCTACACGGTGCTTCTGATGCACGTCGGCCAGGCCACCGCGCCTTCCCTCTACGCCAAGCTGCCGTTCGACCCGGTCGGCGATTTCGCTCCGATCGGGCTCGTCACCGACGTCCCGATGATCCTCGTGGCGCGACCGAACTTTCCGGCCAAGGATCTTCGCGATCTGGTGACGACCATTCGCAACGCCGGCGACAAGATCACCTTCGGCAATGTCGGTCTCGGCTCGGCCTCGCAGCTCTGCGGCCTGATGTTCATGAGCGCCACCGATACCAAGCTCACCCCGATCTACTACAAGGGCGGCGGACCGGCGCTGAACGACGTCATCGCCGGCCATATCGACGTCTATTGCGATCCCGCGACCGGACCGACGCCCTATATCCAGTCGAACACGATCAAGGGCTACGCGATCACCAGCAAGACGCGCGTGGCGACGTTGCCCGGCGTGCCGACCTCGGCCGAAGCCGGCGTTCCCGCATTCGACGTGACGACGTGGTATGGTCTCTACGCGCCGAAGGGGACACCGAAACCCGTGATCGACCATCTCGTGGGCGCGCTGCAGACAGCGCTGAAGGATCCCGCCCTGATCAGCCGCTTTGCCGAGCTCAGCATGGCGCCGGTCGAGCCCGAGCGTGCGACGCCGGAAGCGCTCGAGACATTCCTGAAAGCCGAGATCGGCAAATGGGGACGGATCATCAAAGCGGCCGGAATCGAGCCGCAATAGGCTTGCGCTGATGCGACCGGCGAACTCTCGCTAGGCAGCACAAATCCAGTGCGGCGGAATCGACCGCAACGACGCAATCCCAAGGGATTGCGTCTGGAAAACTCAATGATTTCAATAAGAGAAAGAGCCCTGGTGCGCTCGGAGGGACTCGAACCCCCACGATTTTACTCACTGCCACCTCAAGGCAGCGCGTCTACCAGTTCCGCCACGAGCGCTTTGGGGATGCCGGCCTGAGGCTTGAGGGCCGGCCGGATCAACGGCGCCGATCTAACAAATCCATCAGAGGGGTACAAGCCTGCAAAAGCCCTGAATTCCACAAGCTTTGCAGGAAAGTTCGGGCCCCCTCGCCCGAATCGGCATGACCGGGGGTGTCCGGGCCGCTACGGCGTGCCCAGGCAGCTACCGCTTGCCCAGGCCGTTACCGCGTGCCCGGTGAGCGCGGCAGCATCTGCTTGACCTCGACCGCGATCCGGTTGCGGTCGACCAGGACGACGCCGGAAGCGACCGGCAGATTATTGGCCAAAACCTTGACCTCGTCGGCCTCGGTTGCGTCCAGTTCGATGATGGCGCCGCGGGAAAGACGTAATACTTGATGGATCGGCATGGTGGTCGTCCCGAGGACGACCATGAGATCCACGGTAACTTTATCGAGGGTGGGCACTGTCAGGACCGCCGCAACTTGAGACTGGCATTTGCTCCCGAGATGATCACCACGTTATGGTTAGCCAATGGTTAATTCGCCTCAAAACCCACGCCAAAACCAGCGTCAAGAGCTCGATTTGACGTCGTTCTCCGCCGCAGGCGGCGAGCCCGTCGAGTGGCGCATCTCGGACGCGCCAGTGCCCTATGCCGAGGCGGTGGCCGCCATGGAAGCCCGGGTCGCCGCCATCGCGGCCGGCGAAGCCGCGGAGCTGGTCTGGCTGCTCGAACACCCCCCGCTCTACACCTCCGGCACCTCGGGCAAGGCCACCGACCTGCTCGATCCCCGATTCCCGATCTTCGCCACCGGACGAGGCGGCCAGCTCACCTATCACGGGCCCGGCCAGCGGGTGGCTTATGTCATGCTGGACCTCAAGCGCCGGCGACCGGACGTCCGGGCCTATGTCGCGAGCCTGGAGGAGCTGATTCTGCGCACGCTCGCCGCCTTCAACGTCCGCGGTGAGCGGCGCGAGGACCGGGTCGGGGTCTGGGTCAAGCGGCCCGACAAGGGCGAAGGTTACGAGGATAAGATCGCCGCGATCGGCGTCCGGCTGAAGCGCTGGGTCTCGTTCCACGGCATCGCGATCAATGTCGAGCCCGAGCTATCGCATTTCGCCGGCATTGTGCCGTGCGGCGTCACTGACGCCCGCTACGGCGTCACCTCGCTGGTCGATCTCGGCCAGCTCGTGACCATGACTGATGTCGACGTCGCACTCCGCCAGGCGTTCGAGGAGCTGTTCGGCCCGACACGCGCGCTGGTGCCGGAGGCGGCGCTCTAAGCCGCTTGTTCTCCGCAGGCGCGGAATCGGCTAGGCTTCACTCCGGCGCCGCCCACGCCTCCCCCTCCGCCGGGAAAGCAGACTTCATGCCGGGCGACGAGACCATCGGACCGACTGTTCGGGCGCCAGGCATAAGGAGGGATTGCGCTTCTGCCCGCGATGGGAGGTTCTTTCGATGAAGTTGTCTGCACCGATCTATCATCTGAAGCGAAAAGCAAAGCGGCTGTCGCGCGACGAAAACATCCCGCTGCACGATGCGCTCGACCGCGTCGCCGCGACGGAAGGTTTTTCCGCCTGGAGCATGCTCGCGGCGAAAGCTGCCGCGATGACGCCGGCGAACAAGCTGTTCCCGCAATTCCGGCCGGGCGACATGGTGCTGGTCGGGGCGCGCCCCGGTCACGGCAAGACGCTGATGAGCCTCGAGCTTGCCGTGGAGGCGATGCGGTCCGGCCATCGCGCCGCGTTCTTCTCGCTCGAATATACCGAGAAGGACGTTCTGGAGCGCTTGCGGGCGATCGGCGTGGACCCCGCGCAATTCGAAAAGCTCTTCGAGGTCGATTGCTCCGATGCCATCAGCGCCGATCACGTCGTCAAGCAGATGGCCGCGGCTCCCAGCGGCACATTCGTGGTGATCGACTATCTGCAGCTGCTCGACCAGCGGCGGGAAAACCCTGATCTCACCGTTCAGGTGCGCGCGCTGAAATCCTTCGCGCGCGACAAGGGACTGATCGTCGTCTTCATTTCGCAGATCGACCGGTCCTATGATCCGTCGATAAAACCCTGCCCCGATCTGTGCGATGTCCGGTTGCCGAACCCGCTGGACCTGAAGCTGTTCGACAAGACGTGCTTCCTGAACAATGCCGAGGTTCAGTTCCGCGCCGCAAGCTGACAATCAGGCCGCGGGTGAGATGGTCTCACCCGCGGCTCTAAGGCCTCACGCCGCCTTGAGCGAAACCTCGAGCTTGCCGGCGATGTAGCGCCGCTCCTGGGTCAGGCCGCCAAAGCCGTAGGCATCGCCCTTGACCTCGTCGACATGCAGATAGGTCTCGGGATGCAGCGGGCCGAGAATCTCGGCCATGCGCCTGAACATCGCGGCGAGATAGGCTGCCTTTTCGTCCTTGGTGTTGGTGCCTTCGCTGACGTGGATGTCGATCCAGTAGCTTGCAAGCTTCTGCTCGGCCAGCGACTTGCCGCCGGCGAACCAGTCATCGGCATCGACCGGCTTGACGATGATGGCGGTCACCTTCGGATCCTTGTGCAGGATCTCAGCGGTGAGCTCGGACACGGCGCTCGCGATGTCAGCCTTCAGCGAGGGCGACTGGCGGGAGGTGGTGTAAGCCACGGTGATCAGGGGCATTGTCGTTCTCCTCAACATGTCGCGCGATTTGCGCGGCGTTGGTGAGAAGCTAGACCTCCGGCCGTCATTTTGGTATCTTATCTATGTTGATACCAGTGATAATAAATGATAATAAATCATAATGACGACAGCCACACTCGACATCGCCACCATCAAGGCCTTCCTGCTGGTCGCCGACCTCCAGAGCTTTACCCGCACCGCCGAAGCGCTCGGCACGACGCAGGCCGCCGTTAGCCTCAAGCTGCAACGGCTGGAGACGCTGCTGGGCAAACGCCTCGTCGAGCGCTCGCCGCGCGCGGTCCGGCTCACCGCCGACGGCGCCGGATTCCTCGAACGCGCCCGTGCGCTGATCGCGGCGCATGATCGTGCATTGACGGGTGATGCACCGGCCGCGCAATCGCTCTCGCTCGGCATCTCCGATCACGCGGCGGGCCCTGAACTGGTGCCGCTGCTCGAACGGCTGCACGCCATGTCGTCAAACCTCACCCTCGCCGTCACCATCGGCTTCTCGCGCGAGATGCAGGATGCCTATGATGAAGGTCAGCTCGATGCGGTGATCGTCCGCCAGGAAGGCAGCCGCCGCGGCGGCGAGAAGCTGACTGAGGACGAGTTCGGCTGGTTCGCATCGCGACGCTTCACGCTGCCGAAGGACGAAGCGCTGCCGCTCGCGACCCTCGCCCCGCCCTGCGGCGTCCGCGCCGTCGCCGTCCGCACACTCGACAAGGCCGGCCTCGCCTGGCGCGAGCGCTTTGTCGGCGGCGGCGTGACGGCAGTGGTCGCGGCCGCACTTGCCGGACTTGCGATTGCGCCGCTGGCGCGGCGGATCGCGCCTCCCGGGCTGATCGACATCGGACCCACGCACAGGCTGCCGAAGCTCGGCAGCTCCAAGGTGATGCTGCATTCGAAGGTCAGCGATCCCGCCAAGCTCGCGGCACTACGCGCGGTCGCGGCGACGTTTCGGAGTGTAGCTGCCACCTGAAGTCTCACAAGATCGCCTCGAACGCGCTGCGCAACGTCTCGTGCCGGAACACAAAGCCGCGGCTGAGCGCCTTGTTCGGCAGCACGCGCTGACCGCCCAGCAAAAGCTCGTCGGCAAAGCCGCCGCCGATCCGGCGCAGCAAGCCGCCGGGAATGCGGAACACCGCCGGCCGATGCAGGCGGCGGCCGAGTTCCTCGGTGAACTTTGCGTTGGTGACGGGGATCGGCGCGGTGGCGTTGACGGGGCCGGCGAGATCGGGCGTCGCCATCACATAGGCGATCAGCCGGATCAGATCGTCGCGCTCGATCCAGGACATCCACTGCCGCCCGGTACCGAGCGGGCCGCCGAGCCCGAACTCGAACGGCGTCAGCATGCGCGTGACAAAACCGCCTTCGGTGCCGAGCACGAGGCCGATGCGCAAGTAAACCACGCGGACGCCGAGCTCTTCCGCCGGCCGCGCCGCCTGCTCCCAGGCCGCGCACAGCTCGTGGCTGAAGCAAGCATGCGACCTCGCCGATTCCGTCAGCACCTGGTCGGCCCACAATCCGTACCAGCCGATCGCGGAGCCGCTGACGAGCACCTCGGGCTTGTGGTCGAGCCGCGCGATCAGCTTGACGATTTCGCCGGTCATGTCGATGCGCGAGCCGATGATCTTCGCGCGCTTCGCTTCGGTCCACAGGCCGTTGCCGATCGGCTCGCCCGCGAGATTGACGATGGCGTCGATCTTCCTGTCCGCGGCGAGTTGATCGAGGCTGGTGATCAGCGTCACCGGCGGCGGCAGCATCTCGGCCTTGGCGGGATTGCGGATCAGCGCGATGACGTGATGCCCTGCCCCGCTGAGGCCCGCCGCAAGGCGGCTGCCGATGAAGCCGGTGGCGCCTGATATCAGCACGGTCTTGCGGGCGGGGAGTTTTTCGACGAGCCCGTGTGCGGGCACGCTTCGCATGCGGCCGAGCCGGCGCATCGCGGCAAAGTCCCTGACGCCGCAGAGCGCCGCGCCGACCGCGCAGGCGGTCGCGGCCATGCTGAGCAGGCCCTGATACACCACGGTCACGCCGAACGGCTGCATCGCCCAGTCGATCAGCACCGGCAGCAGCAGCACCAGGATGGCGCCGTAATTGATCGCGAGCAGCGTGTGATTGATGCGCTCGCTCGGCGGCAGTTTTCGGCTCAGGTCCTCCTCGACGAAATCCATCAGCGTGATCACGATCTCGGCCATCAGCACCGCGACGATCAAGAGCGCCAGCACGCCATAGACCTCGAGCCAGCCGAGCAGCAGGAACAGCAGCGCATAGAGCATGTTGCGGATGCCGTGCAGCTTCAGCTCAAAGCGCTGCGACACCCGCCAGGCCAGACGTTCGGTGAATTCGTGATGGTAGAAGGTGTCGAACACGCCCATCACGATCTGGATGGCGATGAGCGTCCACAACAGCTGTGTCATGACACGGCCTCCCTGAAGGTGGCGGACTGGTGGATCAGCGCGCCGTAACGCGGATGAATGACATCGAGGGTGAAGCGGAACGCGCCCTCGCCGAGGTCGCGGTGCGTCACCGTGAGATCGCCCGGCGTCAGCCATTGCGGCAGCGGGATCCAGAGGCGTCTGAGCTGGAGGCCGTAACCAGCGCTGCGAAAGGTCAGCGCCTGGTCCTCGACCGCGATGCGGAGCGCCATCGAAACGCCGAAGCCGACATATTCTTCGAGCCCGGTCGGACCGGCAAAACGCTTGGCGGAATGGATCACCTGGGGGAAGCCGCGCTTGCGCGCGCAGATGCGCGTCCAGGTCTGACCATCAGTTGCGGCGTCCTCGGTAACAGTCACGATCATCGGCACGCCGGTGTCACGGCCGGTCGGCAGCGGCCGGCCGATCATGCGTGCGGCCTGTGCGACCCACCAGCCAATGTTGCTGAAGCCGATCTCGTCGACGGTTCCGACATAGACGACGCTGTCGCCATCGGCGACGCGCTTGGAGAAGCGCCGCCAGGTCGCGAGCGGGAGGCGGCCCCAATCCTCGTCCGATAGCAGCGCGCGGAACCGGCGATCGTCGAGCAGTCTGGTATGAGCGGAGGTCGATGCGTTGCAGCCCGATAATCTTGCCGACGTCATCGTATCCTCCTCGAGGCTATTTGGCCTTGCCCAGCGGCAGCAGGTTGGCGATCTTCTCGCCAAGCCGCATCAAGGCGACCAGCCGCGGCCTCGGCACCTTCAGCATTTGCATGAACCAGTGGTCGGCGAGCTCGGTGAAGGCGAGCATCTCCTTCAGCCGCTTGCTCGCGACCGGATTGACGGTCGGATCCTCGGCGGCATCGGACACACAGGCCCTGAGCGCCGCGATCGCCGGATCGAGCTCCCGCTCCTTGCGCCGCGCCGCGATTCTCGCCGCGACCTCCCAGATGTCGGTCTCGGCCTCGTAATGATCGCGCCGGTCGCCGAGGATCGGCACCCGCCGGATCAAGTTCCAGGCGAGCAGCTCCTTCAGCGAGTTCGAGACGTTGGAGCGCGCCATGCCGAGCGTGTCGGCAATGTCCTCGGCCGTCATCGGCGCTTCGGCGAGGTAGAGCAGCCCGTGGATCTGGCTGACCGAGCGATTGACGCCCCACTCGTCCCCCATATCGCCCCAATGCAGGATGAAGCGCTCGACGGCGGCTGGGAGTTTCTTCTTTCCGGTTATTTCTGTCATGACAGAAATATCTGACGATACCGTTCCCCTGTCAAGCGTGCGTGGATCCGTATACGACGCGGGGATATCTGCCTAAAAATGTCCCAAGTTCAGGGAACCATCCGCCATCTGTGGCGTTTGCTCCGGTCGACGCAGGGTCCGGGAATGGTAAAAAAGTTCAGTCAACAGAGAGACTTGTTCGAGAGCGAACGCAGTTTCCGGCTGTTGGTTGAGGGAGTTGCGGACTACGCGCTCTACATGCTCGATCCCAACGGAATCATCACCAGCTGGAACATCGGCGGCGAGCGCATCAAGGGCTATTCACCCGAGGAGATCCTCGGCCAGCATTTCTCCCGCTTCTACACCGAAACTGACCGCGCCAACGGCAAGCCGACCCGTGCGCTCGGCATCGCCAGGGAAAAGGGCCGCTACGAGGAGGAAGGCTGGCGCGTCCGCAGGGACGGCACCTTCTTCTGGGCCAGTGTCGTGATCGATCCGATCTACGAGGACGGCGAACTGGTCGGATTCGCGAAGATCACGCGCGACATCACCGAACGCCGCAATACCCAGATCAAGCTCGAGGCGATGCAGAAGCAGCTCGCCGAGTCCCAGAAGTTCGACGCGCTCGGACAACTCACCGGCGGGGTCGCCCACGACTTCAACAACCTCCTGATGATCATCAGCGGCAGCCTCCACATGCTGAAGCGAGGGGCCGACGACGCGGCCAAGCTCCAGCGTGCGATCTCGGCCATCGAGACCGCCACCAAGCGCGGCGCGGCGCTGACCAACCAGCTCCTCACCTTCGCGCGGCGGCAGAGCGTCAATCCGCAGGCGATCGATTTCGCCGAACGCATCACGGCGATTCGCGAGGTGCTCGATGCCGGCGTCGGCAGCTCCGTGCGCCTGGCCTTCCACATCGACCGCGAGGTCTGGCCGATCAAGGCCGACGTCTCCGAACTCGAGACCGCGCTGCTCAACCTCGTCATCAATGCCCGCGACGCAATGCCCGACGGCGGCACGGTGACGATCAGCGCGCGCAATGTCGTGCTGGACGAGACAACCCTCGCCGGCGATTTCGTCGCGATCGACGTCACCGATACCGGGCTCGGCATTCCCGGTGACGTTCTCGACAAGATCTTCGAGCCGTTCTTCACGACCAAGCCGATCGGAAAGGGCACGGGCCTTGGCCTGTCTCAGGTGCACGGCTTCGCGCACCAGGCCGGCGGCACGGTGAGCGTCGCAAGCGAACTCAGCAAGGGCACGACCTTCACCATCCTCCTGCCGCGCGGAGAAGACGTGCCATCGTCCGACACGGCCGGGGAGCCGGCGTTCCAAGGCAGCGGCACGGTGTTGCTGGTGGAGGACAATCCGGACGTCGCCATCGTCAGCATCGGCCTGCTGGAGCAGCTCGGCTACCATGTGCGCCGGGTCGCCGATGCCGAAGCTGCGCTGCGCGAGATCGAGAACAACGGCGTCGACTTCGTGTTCTCGGACATCGTCATGCCCGGCAAGATGGACGGCCTCACCCTCGCCCATCATCTCCGCCAGATCCGGCCCGGCCTGCCGATCCTGCTCGCCACCGGCTACAGCGAGGTCGCCGCCGGCGTGCGCGGGGATTTCCCGATCCTGCGCAAGCCGTATGAGATCCACGAGCTCAGCGAGGCGATCGCCAAGCTGCCAAGGTGAGGTTCTCAAGAGGTGAACACGCGTAGGGTGGGCAAAGCGGAGCGTGCCCACCATCTCATCACGATCGCGAAAGTCATGGTGGGCACGGAAGGCGCCTTTGCCCACCCTACGAGACCAACTTAGCTGCTCGGCATTTGCCCGCGGCCGGCGCACAGACAGCACCTACACCGTCGGCAGCACCGAAAACGCTTCCCCTGCCCTGCGCAAATTCAGCTCATCGGCACCGGCGGTCTCGCTGGTGAGACTGTCGACGCGCGAGGATGGCGGGCCGTGGCGGCAGAGCGCGACCATGTCGGCGACGTGATTTGGCGGGCCGGCGAACAGCGCTTCCACGCCGCCGTCGCGGCGGTTGCGGACCCAGCCTTCGAGGCCGCTCGTTATCGCCTGGTGCTCGACCCAGGCCCGGTAGCCAACGCCCTGCACGCGCCCGCGGATCATTACCTGGAGAATAGCCCGGCTCATTTTTTCAATCCGAGGACGTCGGCACTGCGCGCCTTGACATCGGCCTCGCGCATGACGCGGGCCGTCAGCTCCGACGATGCGAGCCCCTTGAGGCTTTTCGGCGGCGCGCCTTCGCGTAGCGCTCTCAGCGTCTCGTAAACCGCCTGCGTCGCGGCTGCGATCGGCGCATGTCCCTGGAGCGCGATGCGTACGCGCTGACTGGCGAGGTAATCGAGCCCGTTCAAGTCCTCCGGCGCCCCGCCGAGCACGATCGGCAGGCGCGTCGCAGCGGTAACCGCCTCGAGCTCGGCGCGCGACTTGATGCCGGTGAAGAACAGCGCATCGACCCCGGCGGCTTCATATGCCCAGGCGCGGCGGATCGCGTCCTCGATCGAGGTGATCGAAGCAGCTCCCGTGCGGCCCATGATGACCAGCGAGCCATCGCTGCGGCCGCCGAGCGCGGCCTTCATCTTGCCGACGCCCTCCTCGAGCGAGATCAGCTGCGTCTTCGCCTCGCCAAAAGCGGCCGGCAGCCGCGTGTCCTCGATGGTGAGACCGGCGGCGCCCGCCGCCTCCAGCTCCTGCACGGTGCGGCGCACGTTGAGCGCATTGCCATAGCCGTGATCGGCATCGACCAGCACCGGCAGCGCGGAGGCGCGCGACATCCGCCGCATCTGCTCGGCGAGCTCGGTGAGCGTGATCAGGGTAATGTCGGGGTCGCCAAGCACCGCGAGCGAGGCGACCGAACCGCCGAACATGCCGAGCGGAAAGTCGAGGTCCTCGGCGATACGGATCGAGATGGCGTCGTACACCGAGCCGGGATGGACACAGGTTGCGCCCGACAGGACGGAGCGCAGTTTCTCGCGGCGGGAACGAAAGGCCATGGTGCTGTCTCGGTTAGGTCACGGAGGCCACAGCATACTCCGTCATTGCGAGCGAAGCGAAGCAATCCAGGAATGCGTCCGCGGAGACAGACTGGATTGCTTCGTCGCCAGCGCAAAATTGCTCCGCAATTTTGTCGCGGGCTCCTCGCAATGACGGTGGTTGGGGGACGGACCGCCCGCCCCACTCACATCTTTACGCAAACTCCAAAATCAGCGCGTCCACCGCAAGCGTCGCGCCGGCGCTGGCGTGGACTTTCTTCACGGTGCCGTCCTGCTCGGCGCGAAGCACGTTCTGCATCTTCATGGCTTCGACCACCGCGAGCGTCTCGCCGGCCTTGACTTCCTGTCCCTCGGTGACCGCGATCGAGACCACGAGGCCGGGCATCGGGCACAGCAGCTTCTTGCCGCTGTCGGAGGCGGTCGTCACCGGCATCAAGCGCGCGGACGCAGCTTCGGCTTCGGTCCAGACATAGACCGGCACCTCGACGCCCTGATGCGCCAGACGAATGCCATTGGGAATCGGCCGCGTCTGCACCGCGACGAAATGGCCGTCGATGGTGCCCTGCCAGACCGGATCGCCGGGCTTCCACGGCGATTGCAACAGATGCGCATTGCCGGCCTTGCCGGCGGCATCGACGAAACGCACCGCGATCGCCTCGCCCTCGCGGCCGACCTCGAGCTGGATCTCTTGTCGGTCGAGCCAGACCGCGCGGCGGCGCTCGCGCTGCACGATGCGGCCGCCCATCTGGCCCGAGATCTGTCGCTTGCGCTCCCCGAGCACGTGATCGATGGCGGCGCCGACCGCGGCGATCCGCCGCGCGACCTCGCCTTCGGGCACGCGCACCGCAAAGCCCTTGGGGAATTCCTCGGCGATGAATCCGGTCGAGAGCCGGCCCTCGCGCCAACGCGGATGATGCATCAGCGCCGACAGGAACGGGATGTTGTGCCTGATACCGTCGACATAGAACGAATCCAGCGCGGTGGCCTGCGCCTCGATCGCAGCCGCGCGCGAGGGCGCATGCGTGACCAGCTTGGCGATCATCGGATCGTAATGGATCGAGATCTCGCCGCCCTCCTGCACGCCGGTGTCGTTGCGGATTGTGATGCCGTCCTGGCTGGCTTCCGCCGGCGGACGATATTTTACCAGACGCCCGATCGAGGGCAGGAAGTTGCGGAACGGATCCTCGGCATAGAGGCGCGATTCCACCGCCCAGCCCGTGAGCGTGACGTCCTTCTGCGCCAGCGCGAGCTTCTCGCCGGCGGCAACGCGGATCATCTGCTCCACGAGGTCGATGCCGGTGACGAGCTCGGTGACGGGATGCTCGACCTGGAGGCGCGTGTTCATCTCCAGGAAATAGAAGCTCTTGTCTTGTCCTGCGACGAACTCGACGGTGCCGGCGGAGTCGTAATTCACGGCTTTCGCCAGCGCGACCGCCTGCTCGCCCATCTGGCGACGGGTGGCCTCGTCGAGCAGCGGCGATGGCGCCTCCTCGATGACCTTCTGGTTGCGGCGCTGGATCGAGCATTCGCGCTCGCCGAGATAGATGACGTTGCCATGCTTGTCGCCGAGCACCTGAATCTCGATGTGGCGGGGATCGACGATGAACTTCTCGACGAAGACGCGGTCGTCGCCGAACGAGGCCTTGGCCTCGGCCTTGGCGAGGTTGAAACCTTCCGCGACCTCGGCCGTCGAATGCGCGATGCGCATGCCCTTGCCGCCGCCGCCGGCGGAAGCCTTGATCATCACGGGATAACCGATCTCGTCGGCGATCCTGACCGCGTGCCTGTCATCCTCGATGACGCCGAGATAGCCGGGCACGGTCGAGACCTTGGCCTTGGCGGCCGCCTTCTTCGACTCGATCTTGTCGCCCATCGCAGCGATCGCGCCGGGGTTGGGACCGATGAAGACGATGCCGGCGGCTTCCAGCGCGCGCGGAAACGCCTCGCGCTCGGACAGGAAGCCGTAACCGGGATGCACGGCCTCAGCGCCCGTCTTGCGGCAGGCCTCGACGATCTTCTCGATCACCAGATAGCTCTCAGCCGCTGCGGGCGGGCCGATCAGCACGGCCTCGTCGGCCATCTCGACATGGAGGGCGTCGCGATCGGCTTCGGAATAGACCGCAACCGTCTGAATTCCCATGCGGCGAGCGGTCTTGATGACCCGGCAGGCGATTTCGCCGCGATTGGCGATCAGGATGCGTTTGAACATGCTTTTTTTGAGTCTCGACCTTGGGCGGGACCCTTCCCTGGCCGTTGGGGCCTATGGGGGACGGGCCGTGTGGCTCCCGTCGTACATCAAAATGGGCCGGAGGCAACGGTCTAAATCCGGCCCGCTCTGGCGTACCAGCGCAAGACTGAAACGGGCTCGGCAAGCCCCTAGGGACGTCCTGCGGCGTCCCGGACCTTCCTGGCCTTGGCCACGTCCCGGACCAGGCCGTGAATGAAGCCGAGCTTGCCGACCACCGCGGGCGACAGGATGAAGGGATAGAGGTCGCGCAGGCCCATGGCGCGGTTGACGCTGTTCATGGCGAAGGTGAAGGGCAGCCATGCGCCAACCAGCGCCTCGACGTCCCTTGCCTCGTAGGGGTTGAAGCGGATGCGCGCCGTCAACTCCCCGTCGCGGTCGACCTTGGGGCGCACCTCCATGCCGAACTCGCCGGCCATCTCCAGAGCATCCACGATGTGGAGATAGTGCGCCCAGGTCTCGGCGAAGTCTTCCCAGGGATGGGTCGTGGCATAAGCCGAAACGTAATTCTGCTGCCAGTCCGGCGGCGGGCCTTCGGCATAGTGGCGCTGCAAGGCCTGGCCGTAATCGGCGGAATCATCACCGAATACGGCGCGGCATTCATCGAGCTTGCCGCCGCCCTGCACCAGCACGTCCCAGAAATAGTGGCCGACCTCGTGGCGGAAATGCCCGAGCAGCGTACGGTACGGCTCGCCCATCTCGAGCCTGCGCCGCTCGCGCTCGATGGTATCGGCCTCGGTGAGCGCAATCGTGATCAGGCCGTTGTCGTGGCCGGTCATGATCTTCTCTCCGCTGTTCGGATCGTCGGCGAGGAAATTGAAGATCAGACCATGCTCGGGGTCGTCCTGCCGGGTCTTAAGCGGCAGCTTCCAGCGGATCAGGGAATAGAACAGACGGTGCTTCGCCACCTCCAGTTCGCGCCAGCCGGCAAGTTGGGCGGGGTCGGACAAATCCGGTACGATGCCGTTGTGGCGGCAGGCGCGGCAATAGCCGTTGCCCTCACCTGGATCCGTCAGCCAGTTGCAGGAATCGTACTCGGCATTCCGGCACAGCATCCGGCTTTCGCCCTTGCCCGCCAGTGTCCGCCAGGCCTCTCCGTCGGGCTCGATCGCCGACATCGTCTCCTTCTCGGGGAGGAAGGCGACCCGATGACCGCAGCGTTCGCAGGCACGGTTCTCGAAATAGAGGACGTTGCCGCAGGCCTGGCAGACAAAGAGCTTCAAGATTTAGCCTCTTCGGAAAGGAGTCTGACGAACGAGCGTTGTGGCGCCTCGCGAAGACGCATCCGCAGCTGCATCGTTCCAACTTCAGGAACAAAATGCCAGACCCGGGGTTGCCTGACTGCACTTTCCGCATGCTCCGGCTCGCCGCCGGCCTTTCCAGACAGTCTATTTCCTCTAAACAATGGCCATCACGCTCCGTCTGTGTGAATATCGGTCCGGCACGTGCGCAACCGCATGACAACGGCCGATGCCTTGAACGATCCCTTGCCCGAAACCATCGCCGCCGAAAGGCTGCGCCAGCACCTCGAAGACGTCGCGCGCGAGCGTGACAACGCCTACCGCGCGCTCCAGGAGCGCGAGGCCGAGCTCGCACGCGTCCAGCGCATCGGCAAGGTCGGCGGCGTCGAGGTCGACTTTCGCGAAGGCTTCAAGAACCGCCGCTCGCCCGAATATCTGATGATTCATGGCCTGCCGCTCGAGGCCGCCGACGAGTCACATGAGGATTGGGTCAATCGCCTCCATCCTGAGGATCGGGAAGCGACGGTCCAGCATTTCTTCGAGGCTCTCGCCGGCACGAGCGAAGACTACACCGCCGAATACCGGATCATCCGCCCCAATGACGGCGAGACCCGCTGGATCCGAGTCGTCGCCAAGATCGAGCGCGACAAGGATGGCCGCGCCATCCGCCTCGTCGGCGCCCATATCGACATCACCGGCCAGATGCTCGCGCGCGAGACCCTGCGCGAGAGCGAGGATCGCTTCCGGCTGATCGCCGACAGCGCGCCGGTGCCGATCTGGGTGACCAAGCTCGATCGCAAGCGGTCCTTCGCCAACCAGGCCTATGTCGACTTCGTCGGCCTGCCCTATGATCAGGCCATCGACTTCGACTGGCGCAAGGTGCTGCATCCGGACGACCTGCCGCACGTGCTCCAGCAATCCGTGCAAGGCGAAGCGTCACTCAAACCCTTCGTGCTGGAAGCGCGTTACAAGAACGCCAGCGGCGAATGGCGCTGGCTACGCTCGGAATCGCAGCCACGCTGGGACCCGACCGGCAAGCATATCGGCTTCATCGGCGTTGCCCACGACATCACCGTCGCCAAGCAGGCCGAGATCGAGCTCAGGCGGCTCAACGAGACGCTGGAAGAACGCATCGCCGAGCGCACCGCCGAGCTCGAATTCAACGAGGCGCGGCTGCGCGCGATCCTGGAAACCAGCAACCAGTACCAAGGCCTGGTCAATCTCAAGGGCGAACTGCTCTACGCCAACAGAACCGCACTCGACGGCATCAAGGCGAGCTCTGCAGACGTGATCGGAAAGCCGTTGTGGGAGACGCCCTGGTTCAGCGCGACGGAGGGCATGAGCGCGCAGGTGCAGGACGCCTTCCACACCGTGCTCAAGGGCGAAGCTGTGCGGCTTGAGATGCGGCTGCGCCTTCCCGTCGGCGAGCGCGATTTCGACTTCGGCATGCGCCCCGTGCTCGACCGCCACGGCAACATCACCGGCGCCGTGCCCGAGGCCGTCGACATCACCGAGCGCCGCCGCGGCGAGGAAGCATTGCGGCAGTCGCAGAAGATGGAGGCGATCGGCCAGCTCACCGGCGGCGTCGCGCACGATTTCAACAATCTCCTCACCATCATCCGCTCGGCCACCGACTTCCTGCGCCGGCGCGAGCTGCCTGAAGAGCGCCGCCGCCGCTATGTCGACGCCATCTCGGAGACGGTCGAGCGCGCCTCCAAGCTGACCGCTCAACTTCTGGCGTTCGCGCGCCGGCAGCCGCTGAAACCCCAGATCTTCAACGTCGGCAGCCAGGTCGAGGGCGTCGCGCAGCTGATCCGGCCGCTGGTCGGCGGCCGCATCGAGATCGTCGTCGAGATCGACGATGCCGACTGCTTCACCGTCGCCGACATCGCCCAGTTCGAGACCGCGCTGATCAACCTCGCCATCAACGCACGCGACGCCATGGACGGCGAAGGCCGCCTCACCATCGCCGTGCGCAAGGTCTCTGGCATTCCGAGCCTGCGCGCGCAATGGGCGCGCGGCGGCGACTATGTCGCGATCTCGGTCACTGATACCGGCAGTGGCATCGCGCCGGATCATCTCGATTCGATCTTCGAGCCGTTCTTCACCACCAAGGAGGTCGGCAAGGGCACCGGTCTCGGTCTCAGCCAGGCCTTCGGATTCGCAAAGCAGTCCGAGGGCGACATCGCGGTGACGAGCACGCAAGGCAAAGGCGCGACCTTCACCATCTATCTGCCGCAGGCGCACAGCCCCGCCGCCGAGAAGGAAGCCGCGGCGCTGACCCATGAGGCTGCGACCACCGGGCGCGGCTATCGCGTGCTCGTGGTCGAGGACAATGACGATGTCGGCCAGTTCTCGACCGAGCTTCTGGAAGATCTCGGCTATGTCGTCCGCCGCGTCGCCAACGCCAGCGCGGCGCTGGCGATTCTCGGCGAGAACGAATTCGCGGTCGACCTCGTGTTCTCCGACGTCATCATGCCCGGCATGAACGGCGTCGAGCTCGCCGGCATCATCCGCGAGCGCTATCCGGGCCTGCCGGTGGTGCTCACCTCCGGCTACAGCAACGTGCTCGCCGAAAACGCCCATCGCGGGTTCGAGCTGATCCAGAAGCCGTATTCGGTGGAGTCGCTGTCGCGGATTCTGCGCAAGGCGATCACGGAGAAGCTGTCGCTGACGCGGTGAGTGTTATGGGCGCAGGAAGCTGTCGCAAACTCCGTCATTGCGAGCGAAGCGAAGCAAACCAGAATCTTTCCGCAGAAGCAGTCTGGATTGCTTGGTCGCTCCGCTCCTCGCAATGACGGCGCAATTGCCGCCGATGTGAAGTCTTAAGGGGGAACAAAGTTGCCTTGAAATCGGTTCTTGCGGCGGCGCTTTCCAGCCTCGATCGAGAACCTGATGTCGAGCCAAGATCCCGATCAGACGAGGCGAGCCGGCCGCGCGCTGGACGCGGCCAATTTCTTCCTTGCCGACGTTCGCGACGGGCTCGGCCCTTATCTCGCCGTCTATCTCCTCACCGAGCAGCACTGGGATGAGGCGCGCATCGGCCTCGTGATGTCGATCGCGACCATTGCAGGCATCGTGGCGCAGACGCCGGCTGGCGCGCTCGTGGATGCGACCCGGGCGAAGCGGCTCGTGATGGTGATTGCTGCGATCATGGTGACGCTGGCATCGCTGTCGCTGCCGTTGTTTCCGAGCTTCCTCCCCGTCGCGATCTCGCAAGGAATCGCGCAGGCCGCTGCCGTGATGTTTCCGCCCGCGATCGCAGCCGTCTCGCTCGGCATCTTCGGCCATGCCGCCTTCACCCGGCGGATCGGCCGCAATGAGACCTTCAACCACGCCGGCAATGCGGTCGCGGCCGCGCTCGCGGGTGTCTCCGCCTATTGGTTTGGCCCGACTGTCGTCTTCTTCCTCCTCGGCGCGATGGCGATCGCGAGCCTCCTCAGTATCCTCGCGATCCCTGCCCGCGCCATCGATCACGACCTGGCCCGCGGGCTGCATGATGCAGACGCCGATGCGCGGCGGGACACGCCGTCGGGCATCACCGTGCTACTGACCTGCCGCCCCCTGCTCGTCTTTGCAATCTGCGTGCTGCTCTTCCATCTGTCCAACGCGGCCATGCTGCCGCTGGTCGGGCAAAAGCTGGCGCTTCAGGACAAGAACATGGGCACCAGCCTGATGTCGGCCTGCATCGTCGCCGCCCAGATCGTCATGGTGCCGTTCGCGATGCTGGTCGGTGCGAAGGCCGACCACTGGGGCCACAAGCGCTTCTTTCTCGCCGCGCTGCTGACCCTGCCTGTTCGCGCCGCCCTCTACACGCTCTCGGACAATCCGTTCTGGCTGGTCGGCGTGCAGTTGCTGGACGGTGTCGGCGCGGGCATCTTCGGCGCAATCTTCCCGGTGATCGTCGCCGACCTTATGCGCAACACTGGCCGCTTCAACGTCACGCAAGGCGCCGTCATCACCGCCCAGAGCATCGGTGCCGCGCTGTCGACGACGCTAGGGGGCTCCGTGGTGGTCGGTGCGGGTTACAGCGCCGCGTTCATCAGCCTCGGCGCCGTCGCTGCGATCGGTGCCGTCATTTGCATTCTCGCGCTGCCCGAGACACGACATGGCGCCCCTCGCCCACAGGGGAAGACAGCGGCGTCGGCATCGGCTATCGCTGCCGAATGAACCCAACCCGTTTCGAGAACTGACCGTGCCGTCTGACGCCATCTGGGCCTGGAGCATCATCGTCGTCGCGACCGCTTGCGTCATCATCCGTCCGTTTCGCCTGCCCGAGGCGGTCTGGGCCGTGATCGGTGCAGGCGCCCTGGTGCTATCAGGCCTGCTGCCATGGCGGGACGCGCTCACCGGCATCGAAAAGGGCGTCGACGTCTACCTCTTCCTGATCGGCATGATGCTGATCGCCGAGCTGGCGCGGCTCGAGGGCCTGTTCGACTATCTCGCCGCGCTCGCGGTGGAATATGCTGACGGCTCGCCGCAGCGGTTGTTCCTGCTGATCTATCTCGTCGGCACGCTCGTCACCGTGCTGCTCTCCAACGATGCCACCGCGATCGTGCTGACGCCGGCCGTCTATGCCGCGACGCGCGCGGCCGGCGCAAAACCGCTGCCTTATCTGTTCGTCTGCGCCTTCATCGCCAATGCCGCAAGCTTCGTGCTGCCGATCTCCAACCCCGCCAATCTGGTCGTGTTCGGCGCGCGCATGCCCGAGCTCACCGAATGGCTGCGCCTGTTCGCCCTGCCCTCGGCCGCCTCCATCCTGCTGACCTACATCGTGCTGCGCCTGACCCAGCACCGCGCGCTGAAGGAGGAGACGATCGCACGTAGCGTGCCGCATCCCAAGCTCGGCCGCGGCGGCAAGCTGACGGCCATCGGCATCGTCGCGATCGGCGTCGTGCTGGTCACGGCGTCGGCGCTGGACAAGCAACTGGGCCTGCCGACCTTCATCTGCGGCGGCGTGACGGCCGCGATCGTGCTGCTGCTCAGCCGGCAATCGCCCTTGCCGGTGCTGCGCGGCGTGTCCTGGAGTGTGCTGCCACTGGTCGGCGGGCTCTTTGTCATGGTGGAAGCACTGATCAAGACCGGCGTGATCGCGCAGCTCAGCGCGCTGCTGCACCAGGCGGTGGCCCAATCGGTCCCGAAGGCGGCCTGGAGCGTGGGCATTGCAACCGCACTCGCCACGAATATCGCCAACAACCTTCCCGTCGGCCTCGTCGCCGGCTCGGTCGCCGCCAACGGTCATTTGCCCGCCCCGGTCGTCAGCGCCATCCTGATCGGCGTCGACCTCGGCCCCAATCTGTCGGTGACCGGATCGCTTGCCACCATCCTCTGGCTGGTCGCGCTCCGGCGGGAGAAGATCGAGGTCGGCGCCTGGCCGTTCCTCAAGCTCGGCCTGCTGGTGACCCCGCCGGCCCTGATCGCGGCGCTGGCGGCTGCGATCCGCTAAGCCCACGCTCGATGACGCCGCGACCGGACCCGCGCTTCGTCAGTCGTTCTCGTAGCCGTAGACTTCCGGCAGGATGAAGATCGCGGCGAGCAATCCGATCAGCGGGAAAATCGCGACCATCAGCGTGGCATTCGCCTGCCCGATCGCGGCGAACACCGTCGGGAACAGGAAGATCGCCAGGAACGACGGCAGCTTCACGAACATGTAGGCGAAGCCGCTGGCGGTGCCGCGATATTTCGGCTTGGCGACCATGGTCGGGATCGTCATGCAGTTTGACGCGTCCCAATAATGGCCCCACAGCATCGCGGCGGCCGCGAACGGCAGCAGGATCTTGTTGTCGGTGTAGAGCGCGAAGGCCGCGACCAGCAGCGCGGCCAGCACGATCGAGAAGCCCGCGATCGAGATGCCGCGGTGGCCGATCTTCGGCGTCAGCAGCGGACCGACCCAGCCCGACAGGGCGGCGAAGGAGAACAGCGCCATCGTCACCAGATTGATGCCGAGCACGCTCGACACGCCGACCATCACGAACAGCACCGGCAGATAGAACGCGAAGGTCGAGAATTCGCTGGCTTGCGCGAAGCAGGCGATCCAGCCGTACACCGTGGCGCGCCAGCGGATCGGATCCTTCCTGAGGTCGGCGAGGAAGGCGCGGGTCGAGACCTTCGGCACCTCGACGTCCCGGTCCGGCAGCATCGCGAGATCGTCGTTGAACATCTCGCGCGCGACCTGCTTGGCCTCCCGGTAGCGTCCCTTCTGCACCAGCCAGACGGCAGTCTCAGGCACGTCGTGGCGCATGATCAGAATGATCAGCGCCGGCAACGCGCCGAGACCGAGCGTCACGCGCCAGAGCATCTCGTGCTGCATGTCGATCAGCAGGAAGATCACGATGACGCCGATGGTGAGGACTTCGCCGACCGCGAACATGAACTGCCAGCGATTGCCCATGACCTCGCGCTCGCCTTTGGCCATGGATTCCATGATGTAGGTGTAGCCGGTCGAGATGTCCGAGCCGAGCGGAATGCCGAGCAGAAAGCGGATCACGATCAGCCAGGTGACATTAGGCACGAAGGCCTGCGCCAGCGCCAGCACGATGAACAGCACCATCGTCGCCAGGAACATGACGCGGCGGCCGATCTTGTCGGAGAGCCAGCCGCCCAGCAGTGCGCCAATCAGCGCGCCGCCCTGCGTGCCGGCGGCGGCCAGACCCAGCATCAGCGGATCGGGATTGTACTGCTCCTTGATGAAGATCAGCACGAAGGCGATCGAATAGAGGTCCCAGGCTTCGACCAGGATCGAGGCCATCATCAGCCAGCCGACCTTGTTGCCCTTGGGGCTGTAGTTCGTGATGAGGTAGCGGACCGCGGCTTCGCTCGCGGTCGGTTGTGGCATCGCCATCGTTGACATGTCTGGTCCTCTTTTCAAAATTTTTACGCGCCGAGCAGCGGCTCGATGCTGCAATCGAGCAGGCGCGGGTCGATTCCCACCTCCATGCCCGTGAACATCTCGCCCATGTAGTCGATCAGCGCATCGCTCGCCTTCACGGCGTCATCGACGCGGCGGTTGGCCACCGCGTTGAGAATGGCGAGATGATGATCGATCGTGCCTGACAGATCGGCCTGCCCCGGCATGAAGCGGTGGTGGATGTAGCCGATACGCCGGTACAGCGTGTGCAGCGGCCGCAGCGTGTGCACCAGGAACGGTTCGCCGGCCGCCTCCAGCACCAGCGCGTCGATGCGGCGATCGATGCTGTTGAATTCGTCGAGCGTCAGGCTGGCGCGGCGCTCGCGCAGGAGGCGCTCGATGTGCAGTGCCTGATTGCGATGCGAAAGGCTGGCGCGATCGGCCGCGAGGCGGATCACGAAGCGCTCCATGTCGCGGCGCAAGGCCAGCAGCATGCGTTCGCGCGCCAGATCGATCGGCGCGATGTGCAGCCCGTGGCGCGGACGGATGATGATGAGCGTGTCGGCGGAGAGACGATTGACTGCGTGGTGCACCGGCGTACGGCCGAAGCCGGTCATCTCCTGCAATTCCAGCATGGTCATGAACTGACCGGGCTTGAGCTCGCAATGGACCAGGAGCTCCTCGATCTTCTGATAGGCCAGCTCGAAGAAGTTGAGGCGGTTGCGCCGGGAGGGCCTGCCCTCGCCGTCGTGATCGCTTCTCACCACCTCGAGCGTGCGCTTGCGCCGTGCCATGTCGTCCTCCCGTCAGCCCGCGTTCTCGCCTCGCTTGGCGACGCCTTGTTTGTGATATCCTTAAAACATGTTGTGATATATTACAAGCGGGCGTAGAACGGCCTCAGGTCCCGCCGGTAATGGCGGCGCAGAAATGACAAACAAAGCGGGCGCTATGGACCCGACGGGAGGATTGTTGCCGTGAAGATCACGTCGATCGAAACCCTGCGCACCGAGGAGTTCTCCAACGTCATCTGGGTGCGTGTCCATACCGACGCTGGCGTGATCGGGCTCGGTGAGACCTTCTATGGCGCGGGCGCGGTCGAAGCGCAGATCCACGACACCTTTGCCGGCCGCCTGCTCGGCCGCAATCCCCTGCACATCGAGGCCATCCACCGCGACATGCTGAACCTGCCGATGGCGCAGTCATCCACCGGCGTGGAATATCGCGCGGCCTCCGCGATCGACATCGCGCTGTGGGACCTGTTCGGCAAGGTCTGCGGCCAGCCGGTGCACCAGATGCTCGGCGGCCTCTGCCGCGACAAGCAGCGCATCTACAACACCTGCGCCGGCACGCAATATGTCCGCTCGACCAATATCAGCCCGGTCGCGAACTGGAATCTCGGCGCCAACAAGGGGCCTTACGAGGATCTCGACGGCTTCATGAACCGTGCCGACGCCCTCGCCGAGAGCCTCTTGGAAAGCGGCATCTCCGCGATGAAGATCTGGCCGTTCGATCCGGCGGCGCAGGAGAACAAGGGCCTCTACATCACCGCCGCGCAGATGAAGCAGGCGATCGAGCCGTTCGAGAAGATCCGCAAGGCGGTCGGTGACAAGATGGAGATCATGGTCGAGCTTCATTCGCTGTGGAATCTGCCGACCGCCAAGCAGATCGCGCGCGCGATCGAGCCCTACAAGCCGACCTGGTACGAGGACCCGATCCGGATGAACTCGCCGCAGGCGCTCGCCGAATATGCGCGCTCGACCGACGTCTGGGTCTGCGCCAGCGAGACGCTGGGCTCGCGCTTCCCCTACAAGGACATGCTCGACCGCGACGCCATGCACGTGGTGATGGCCGATCTGTGCTGGACCGGCGGTCTCACCGAAGGGCGCAAGATCGCCGCGATGGCCGAGACCTATCACCGCCCCTTCGCGCCGCACGATTGCATCGGCCCGATCGGCTTCATCGCCGCCATCCACATGTCGTTCAGCCAGCCCAACACGCTGATCCAGGAATCGGTGCGCGCCTTCTACAAAGGCTGGTACAACGAGCTCGTCACGACGATGCCCGTGATCAAGGACGGCTATGTCTTCCCGATGGAGGGCCCCGGCCTTGGCGTCGACCTCCTGCCCGCCGTCTTCGACCGCACCGATCTGATCGTGCGCCGCTCCAACTCTTAAGGATTCTTGCGATGAGCACGTCCCTCTTCGATCTCTCCGGCCGCACCGCGCTCGTGACCGGCTCCTCCCGCGGGCTCGGCCGCGCCATCGCCGAGGGCATGGCCAAGGCAGGCGCCAGGATCATCGTCAACGGCGTCGACCCTGAGCGAGTCGAGCAGGCTGTCGGCGAGTTTCGTGCCGCCGGCCATCAGGCCGAAGGCGCCGCCTTCAACGTCACCGACGAGCCCGCGATCGTCGCCGCCTTCAACGAGTTCGACAAACAAGGCATTGCCGTCGACATCGTCGTCAACAATGCCGGCATCCAGCACCGCAAGCCGCTGGTGGAGTTCACCACCGACGAGTGGCGCAAGGTGATCGAGACCAACCTGACCAGCGCCTTCGTGATCGGCCGCGAGGCGGCCAAGCGCATGATCCCGCGCAAGCACGGCAAGATCATCAATATCGGCTCGCTCGGCAGCGAGCTCGCCCGCCCCACCATCGCGCCCTACACCGCGGCCAAGGGCGGCATCAAGAACCTGACCCGCTCGATGGCGGTGGAATGGGCCCAGCACGGCATCCAGGCCAATGCGATCGGCCCCGGCTACATGCTGACCGACATGAACGAGGCGCTGGTCAACAACACCGATTTCAACAATTGGCTGATGGGCCGCATTCCCTCCAAGCGCTGGGGCAAGCCGGACGAGCTGGTGGGCGCGGCGATCTTCCTCGCCTCGGACGCCTCCACTTACGTCAACGGCCAGATCATCTATGTCGATGGCGGCATGATCGCCGCGATGTAACCCGCGAAACAGGGAACGAGACCATGCGCGCCGTCGTCATCCACGCCCCGAAAGACCTGCGGATCGACCTCCATCCCGATCCGGCGCCCGGCCCGGGCGAGGTCCGTGTCAAGATCGCCAATGGCGGCATCTGCGGCTCCGACCTGCACTACTACCATCACGGCGGTTTCGGCGTCGTGCGCATCCAGCAGCCGATGGCGCTGGGGCACGAGATCGCCGGCGTGGTCGCCGCCGTCGGTGACGGCGTCACCAGCGTGACGGCAGGCACACGCGTTGCGGTCAATCCGAGCAAGCCGTGCGGCCAGTGCCTGCATTGCCAGGAGGGCATGCGCAACCAGTGCCTCGACATGCGCTTCCTCGGCAGCGCGATGCGCTTTCCCCATGTGCAAGGCGGTTTCCGTGAATTCATCACCGTCGACGCCACGCAGGCGGTGCCGATCGCGGACAAGCTCTCGCTGGCAGAAGCCGCGGTCGCCGAACCGCTCGCGGTGTGCCTGCATGCCGGCAAGCAGGCCGGCCCGCTGCTCGGCAAGCGCGTGCTGATCACCGGCTGCGGCCCGATCGGCGCGCTGATGATTTTGGTCGCGCGCTTTGGCGGCGCGGCCGAGATCGTGGTGACGGATGTCGCCGACGCACCGCTCGCGGTCGCCAAAAAGCTCGGTGCCAGTCACGCCATCAACGTCGCGACTGAGGCCGCCGCGCTCGATCCCTGGCGCGCCGGCAAGGGCGTGTTCGACACGCTGTTCGAAGCCTCAGGCAACCAGGCTGCGCTGCGCACCGCGCTCGACGTGCTGCGCCCTGGCGCGACCCTCGTTCAGCTCGGCCTCGGCGGCGAGATGACGCTGCCGATCAATTCCATCGTCGCCAAGGAATTGCAGCTCCGCGGCACCTTCCGGTTCGATCCCGAGTTCGAGCTTGCGGTGCGCCTGATGGGCGAAGGCCTGATCGACGTCAAGCCGCTGATCACGGCCACCATGCCATTCGAGAACGCGGTCGCCGCCTTCGAGCTCGCCAGCGACCGCTCGCAATCGATGAAGGTGCAGCTTACTTTTTAGCCGCGTCGGCGGCCTGCTGGCTCTCGATCAGCCGGTCGCTGACCAGCCGCACGGCGCCCCGTTTCCACGAATAGTCCGCGCCGAGGCGCAGGCCGCTGTCGCCACGCGCCAGCACCGCGCCGGTGCCGGCGTCGCGCACCTGGAAGCCGAGCGTATATTCGGTGCGGCTGACCCGTCGCACCACGCCGATCAGCGATTGATCCGCGCCCAGCTTCTGCGCCATCGCCGCCTCGCACCCGCCGCAGTCGCGTAAAGCGCCCGCCTTTGCCGCCTCGCCGCTGCCAACGTCGACGATGCGGTAGCGCCCGGATTGGCCGAGGACGTCGCGCACGCCGCCAGTGACCTCGGCCAGGTACGAGGCGTCTGAAGCGGCTAAGGTGCCTCCCGAGGCGGCGGTCATGTCCTCGAGCTCGAAATCGAACACGGCAAGCGCGACCGGCGCAGGCTGCGCGAGCGCCGCGATGACCTCGCGGGCGAGGAACGCCTCGGCGCGGTCCCAGGCTTCGTCGTTGTCGCCGCGGAAGGTGTAGAGCTTCTCGAACAGGACCTTCCTAGCGCCGGTATCGATCACGGCAACCCGCGCCCATTGCACCAGCGTGCTGGTCTTCTGGACGCCGCCGACGACCTTGAATTTCGCATCGGCTTGTCCGGCGGGCGTGAGCTGATAGCGCCTGTCCGCCCCGACATCCCGCCGCAGCGCGGCCATGAACGCGGCCAGCCGCTTCTCGTGGGCGGCGGTCTGGTCGACCGGCTCGCCGGACGTATCCAGATATTGGAAATCCTCGATCGACACGCCGGCCGGCGCTGCCGCCTCTGGGCCCGCGTCGGCAGGCCGGACACCCACGAGGACAGCGAGGAGCAAAGCAGGAAGGATCAACCGGAAGAGGTGCATGAGCGGGCCTCGCAGCAGGAAGCGGTTCGCAAATCTCGGCGGCCAGCCCGCGCCCCTGCAACGGCGGCCCTCCCGGCGAGCGCCGGGAAAATTTCACGGCGCTGCACTGCGGCAGAGCGTAGCGCTTTCCGCAGCTGGCGTTCTGCCGTTTAATACGGCTGCGACAACCCGTTCGCGCTAGGTGCCTTCGATGTGGAACCGCCCGAGATTCGATCTCAAGGTCCGTCTGACGTTGCGCGTGGCTGCCATCACGGCCGCCTGCTTCGCGGCAATCTCCGCTTATTTCCTAATCGCGGCCGACCGCGCGGTGCACGCGCGCATCGACGGCATCGCCGCGATTGTGGCGAAATCGCTGGAGCTGCAGCAAGGCAAGATCCAGTGGGCGGCCGGCCCGCGCGATTTTCCCAACCTCGACCCCGTCGCGGCCTATGTGATGACGCCCGGCCTGTGTCTGGCCTTCCGCGGCGCGAGCGGCGAGATGCTGCAGCGGTTCTGCAGCGGTGCGCCTGCCCCGGCGAACCCGCCCCCGCAGGCTTTCGCGGCCTTCTATCGCAGCCTGTTCGATCCCGGCCGCGAAGCGGCACGGCCCGTGATCGTGCGCGGGGCCAAGCTCGGCGAGACCGTGGTTTCGGTCGATCCGGCCGTGCAGACGGCGGAGGCGTGGCACGAGGCCGGCCGCCTAATGATTGCGCTTGCAATCGCGCTGCCGCTGTTGTGCCTGCTGGTCTATGCTGCGCTGGCGCGCGCGCTGCGCCCGACCCGCCTGATCTGCACTGGTCTCGAGCGGATCGCGGCCAACGACCTCACGGCGCGGCTGCCGCCGTTCGATCTCGCCGAGCTCTCCGCGATCCGCGACGGCTTCAACCATCTCGCCGAAAGCCTCGACAATGCGCTGGCCGAACGCAGCGAGCTGACGCGGAAGCTGATCGCGCTGCAGGACGACGAGCGCCGCCATCTCGCCCGCGAGCTGCATGACGAGTTCGGCCAGTCGCTGGCCGCGATCCGCGCGCTGGCCTCGTCCGCCCGCCAGACCGCCGCGCAGGACTGCCCGGCTTTGCTCGGCGAATGCGACGGTATCGCGCGGACCGCGACCGGCATGATGGAGACGCTGCGCGGCGCGCTGTTCCGGCTTCGCCCGCCCGACGTCGAGGAGCTCGGGCTCGTTGCAAGCCTGGAAGGCCTCGTCGCTGGCTGGAACGGGCGCAGCCGCGGCGAGACGCGCTTTTCGATCCATTTCGACGGCGCGTTCGAAACCCTGCCCGCGGCGATCAGCGCCAACCTCTACCGCATCGTGCAGGAGGCGCTCACCAACGCCGCCAAGCATGCCGGCGCGACCAAGGTCGACCTGCATTTGACGATGGCGGAAAACGAGATTGCGCTTGCCATCGACGACGACGGCCGGCCGAGCGATGCCTCGGGCAAATCCGGCATGGGACTGCTCGGCATGCGCGAGCGCGTTGCGGCCCTGCGCGGCCGGATGAACTTTGAAGTCGGCCCCAACGGCGGCTCGGCGCTGCGCGTCGTCATTCCGCTCGCCGCCGCCGACCGGCAGGCGCTGGAGCATGCGGCATGAGCGCGGCGGATGCGTCCATCCTGCTGGTCGACGACCATTCCGTCGTCCGCGAGGGCTATCGCTCCGTGCTCCAGAAGCAGCCGGGCCTGCGCGTCATCGCTGAAGCGGCCGACGGCGCGGAGGCCTATCGTCTGTACAAATCAGAGGCGCCCGATCTCGTCATCATGGACCTCAGCATGCCCGGCATCGGCGGCATCGAGGCCGTCAGGCGGATCAGGCAGTGGGACAAGGGCGCAAAGATTCTCATCTTCACCATGCACCAGAATGCGGGCTTCGCCGTGCAGGCGATCCGCGCCGGCGCCAGGGGTTACGTCACCAAGACCAGCCCGCCCGAAACGCTGGTGCGCGCCGTGATGGACGTGCTCGCCGGCAAGATCGCGATCAGCCCCGACATCGACCACGAGCTGGCATTGAGCCGGCTCGGCGGCGAAAGCTCGGCTGCCGACGTCCTCACCGCGCGCGAGTTCGAGGTGCTGCGGCTGCTGCTCGCGGAGAAGACGACCGACGAAATCGCCGAGACGCTCCACGTCAGCCCGAAGACGGTGGCGAACCTGCATTCCCTGATCAAGGACAAGCTCGGCGTAGGCTCCGACATCGAGCTGGTCCGCCTGGCGCTCCGCCAGGGACTGTTGACGCAGCTCGATCTCGGCGAGGCCTGATCGCTCAGGCCAGATAACGCGTGAGATAGCCTTCCATGGCATAGAGCGCGCAGAGCGCCAGGCTCGACCACACCGCGGCGCTGAAATACAGAAACATCCAGGTCAGCTCGCCCTTCCAGTGCGCGATGTCGTGGGTCACCACCCAGCGCGTCGAGACGTCATGCAGGCCTTCGAGGAAGCCGAGGAACCTATTGCCTTCGACGTGCCCTGCCCGCCAGCGGCTGAGATACATCGGCACGTCGACGGTGACGAGGAAGGCGAGGAAGCAGGCGATGCCGACGATGCCGGCGGTCAGCGCCCAGCGCACCGGGCCCTGGAATTCCGGCATCAGGCGGCAGAGTGCGATGCCCGCCAGGAAGAAGGTCACCGCCCACAGCGAGTTCTCGATCGCGTTGTAGAGGAAGTTGGTCGTCACCACCGCGTACCAGGAGAAGCATTCCGCGATGATGATGATCGGCACGATCACGAGCGCGATGTTCACGACCGTCTCGGCGCCTGTCATCTTGCCGAGCTGGTGCAGGATGATGGCCCATTGCGCGACGAAGCAGAGCTCGGCCACGGTCGCGACCGTTCGGCCGACGACGACGCTCGAGAGCCATGTGTCGAACAGGCAGATGCGCTGCACGTCCGCGCGCGGCAGGATCGAGCGGAACGCGCAGCCGAACACATAGCCGGCGCACAATAGGAACATCAGCCCGATGTCCGAGCCGCCACCGAGGCTACCCAAAGGCGTCGGGTAGAACTCGCGGTACAGCATGAACCAGACCAGGATGTTGGCGCCGCTCACGAGCGTGAGGGACCCCCACCACCACGCGAGGGGATTCGACCGCGCCTGCCACTGCAACATGAACCGCTCCAAGAATTATCAATCTGACATGCCGACGTAATAATCCTGTCACAGGACGGCATGCAATCACGACAAAAATCTGTGTGTTCGGTCGGTCGAGCGCGTGCTTCAGCGAAACCTCGGCGTCGCCCTGCCGTCCACATATTGGACATTTTGCGCACAATTGACGAATTTATTGGACATTCGAAGTCTCTCCGTCCGATAGTTAGAAATGCCCCGGACCGATTCCGCCAAACCTCGACATCCACTTTCCTCCGCCGCGGCGGTGCTGGCGGAGAGTGTCGATGACGCCGCCTTCGCCACGACGCTGGCAAAGGGGCTCGTGGTGCTCGAGGCGTTCAAGGCCGGCAGCCCGCTGCTGGGCAACATGGAGCTGTCGACGCTCACCGGAATTCCGCGTCCGACGGTCGCGCGGCTGACCCACACGCTGGCCGAGCTCGGCTATCTCCGCTACGACGCCGAGCGGGCCAAGTACCGCGTCGGCGCGCGGGCGCTGCGGATCGCGCATCCTCTGCTGGCCGGAATGCAATTCCGCCAAGTGGCGCGGCCGATGATGCAGGAGCTGGCGCTCAGCGTCCGCGGCACGGTCTCGATCGGCCTGCTCGACGCCACCTCGATGATCTATGTCGAGACCGCGCGCTCCGGCGATGTCGGGCCGCACGCGCCCGACATCGGCATGCCGATTCCCGTGGTGATGACCGCGATGGGACGCGCCGCGGCGGCGACTTTGCCGCCGGGCGATGCGGACCGGCTCGAACGGAACATCGCCGCCGAAGACGCCGAGCTATGGTCGGCCTTTCGTGACAAATACCGCGCCGGGATCGCGCAAGGAAAAAGCCGCGGCTTCTGCACCTGCTGGGGCGAATACATGGCCTCGATCCATGCGGTCGCCGCGCCGCTGTTTCACGCCAGCGAATCCAAGCAGACGTTCTCGATCAATTGCGGCATCCCCGCGTTCCGGCTCCAGCCGGGGCAGCTGGAGAGCGAGATCGGACCGCGAATCGCGGCGCTCGCCGACAGCATCCGCGCCATCGTCGGGCAGGCTGAGCTCATGCCACCGCGCAAAACCAGGAAAATCACAAGCGCCGGGACATGACATGGCTGGACCGCTCGAGGGACTGAAGGTTCTCGATATCGCGACGATCATCGCAGCGCCCTTTGCCGCAACACTGCTGGCCGACTACGGCGCGGACGTGCTCAAGATCGAGATGCCCGGGCATGGCGACGGCGTGCGGGCGTTTCCGCCGTTCAAGGACGGCAAGCCGCTGTGGTGGAAGGCGGCCAACCGCAACAAGAAGTTTGCCACGCTCGATCTGCGCACGCCGGATGGTCTTGCGCTGTTCAAGCAGCTGCTTCCGCGCTTCGACGTGCTGGTCGAGAATTTCCGTCCGGGGACACTCGATCGATGGGGGCTGTCGAAGGAGGTGCTGTGGTCGATCCAGCCGCGCCTCGTGATTCTGCGCGCCACCGCCTTCGGGCAGGATGGCCCCTATCGCGAGCGGCCCGGCTTTGCCCGCATCTTCGAGGCCATGGGCGGGCTCACCTACATCACCGGGGAGAGCGACGGCGAGCCGACCCATCCAGGATACCCGATCGGGGATTCGATCGGCGGACTGTTCGGCGCCGTCGGCGCGCTCGCGGCGCTGTGGAAGCGGGCGCGCGACCCGAATGCGCCTGGCGAGGAGATCGATCTTTCGCTGACAGAGGCCACCTTCCGCCTGCTCGACGTCCTCGCCATCGAGCACGATCAGCTCGGCGCCATTCGCAGCCGGATCGGCAATGCCAACGGCTATTCGGCGCCGGCCGCCGTGTTTCGCACCAGCGACGATCACTGGGTGACGCTCGCGGGTTCGACCAATGCGCTGTTTGCGGCAAACTGCCGGGCGATCGAGCGGCCCGACCTGATCGACGATCCGCGCTTTGCCACCAACGACCGGCGCGTCAAGCATGCCGCCGAGCTCAACGACATTTTCGCCAACTGGTGCGCCGCCCATCCCCTCGACGAGGTGCTCGCCAGATTCAACGCCGCGCAAGGCACGCTCGCCCCGTCTATTCGATCGACCAGATCGCGGACGACCCGCAAATGCAAGCGCGCGAAGTCATCACGCGCGTCCCTGACAGGGATTTCGGCACTGTCGCCATGACCAACGTCGTTCCGCGCTTCACCGTCGATCCCACGCGAATGCGTCACGCCGCAGGTGATGTCGGTCAGGACAATCGCGAAGTCTATTGCGATTGGCTCAGCCTTTCAGAGGACGAGATTGAACGGCTCACCCAGCGAAAGGTGATCTGAACGTAACAAGAAGACTGACAACAAAAGGGAGGAAGAAGATCGTGGCATCACTCGAAGTCACGCGACGAACCCTGCTGGGCACAATCGCAGGCGGCCTGGTCGCCGGCTCGGGCCTGACGGCACGCGCCGAGGATGCCTGGCCCTTGCGGATGGTGCGGCTGATCTCGCCCTACGGGCCCGGCGGCTCCAACGACATCTCCTTGCGCCTGCTGGCCGAGGAATTCGGCCGCAGTCTCCGTCAGCAATTCATCGTCGAGAACAAGCCGGGTGCCGGCACCCGCATCGCCAACGACATGGTCGCGCATGCACCGGGCGACGGCTACACCCTTCTTTACGTCGCGGCCCCCTACGCCACCGCCGAGGCGCTGTTCGGCAAGCTGACCTATGACCGCAAGGATCTGCAGCCGGTGGCAATGGCGGTGGTCGCGCCGCTGTTTCTCATCATCAGCGCCGACGCGCCGTTCAAGACGCTTCCCGAACTGATCGCCCACGGCGAGTCGAAACCGGAGGGGCTGACCTTCGCGTCACCCGGCGCCGGCTCGCAGCCACACCTTGCCGGCGAGCTTCTGTTTCGCGACGCTGGCGTCAAGGGTCTCAACATCCCGTTCCGGGGCGATGCCGCCTCCTATACCGAGCTGCTCGCCGGCCGCGTCGATGCCACGTTGACGGCGTTGCCGACCGCCCTGCCCTACATCCAGAGCGGCAAGTTCATCGTGCTCGGCGTCGCCTCGCCCGAGCGCAGCGCACTCTACCCGCAGGCGCCGACCCTGCGCGAGCAGGGCTTTCCCAACGTGGCTGCTGCCGGCTGGTACGGATTCATGGCGCCCTCGCCGACGCCGCGCGCGGTCGTCGACAAGCTCCAGGCCGAAGTTCTACGCGCGCTGGCAGAACCTGCGATCAACGACAAGCTGACTGCTCAGGGCCTCGAAGTGCGCGCCGGCAATGCGGCCGAGTTCGGCCAGTTCATAGACGCCGAGACGCAGAAATGGACCAAGCTGATCCGCGACGCCGGTCTCAAGGGCGAATGACCGTTAGCGAACAGGGAATGAAAATGAAGAACCGTCTTCTCGATCGCGTCGCGGTCACGGCGCTCACCCGGTGATGTCGATCGCACAGGCACATGCGCTTGGCGACATCGTGACGTACGAGGCCAGGGAATGAGGCGGCGCGAGGCTGGTTCGCGTGCGGCGATCAACGCCCTTCCGCACGACGGCCGCCGCTGCTGATGACGTCGTCGCTCTCCGCGACGTGGCGCTGATATAGGGAGATGGCGCGATTGGCCATGCGGATTCGGTTCGTCTCTCCCTGCTCGACCATAACGGTGATCCGCTGCGCCAGGAACACGCAGGCCTGGAATTCGTCGCGGATGCCGCCGGTGCGGGCGAGAAAGTCCCAGGCGATCTCGTAAGCCTGCTCCGCGGCGGGATTGCGATAGTCGCTGAAGATAATGTGCGTCATCACTGGCAAAGCCGGAGCGCGACGATCGTTCCTACCGGGCGGGCGGGCACGGCCGGGGCTGAAGGCCTGAAACGCCACCGGCCGACCTGGCGCGCCGATGGTTCGATCCTGGCAAAGAAGGCGAATAATTACGCCGCCTGGCGCTGCTGCGACAGAAACTCCATCGTCACCTTCCCGACATTGCAATCGATCAAGGCGGCCATGCGTTGCTCCTCCTTCAACGATGTCTCCAGCGGTGCCTTGGCCTCCGGCACCGATCCCGAACGATGTTCCGCACTTGGGACCCGAAACTAACCTGCGATAGCGCCGCCTAGCACCTTGGCCGACACAGCCCCTTCCCATCAACGCGTGCAGGAACGGTTGGCGGCGGGCGTGATTGGTCCAGCATGAACATCGAGGAGAAACAACATGCGTAAGACAATTCTGACAATCTTAACAGCCGCGATGCTGGCCGGTGCTTCGGTCGGCGCAGCGATCGCACAAGGCGCCGGTGGCGGTGCGGGCGGTGGCGCTGGCGGTGCTGGTGGCGCCGGCGGCGGTGCGGGAGGTGCAGGCGCTGGAGCGGGCGCAGGCGCCGGTGCGGGCGGTAGCGGTGCTGGCTCAGGAAGCGCCGGAGACGGCTCCGGCTCCGGCAGTGGCGGAATCACCCATACGGAACGCGGCGGACAAGGCGCTTCCAGCGCTCCAGGCATGCGCAACGAGACCACTCCGCGGTCCAACGGCACGACACCACGGCGTTAATTGCGCCGTCGATCGCGCTTCGGCAATCGAACTTTGACGGTGCGCGCGTGAACGGTCCCGGCTTGTCCTCAGCCGGGACCGCATTTGTCCTCACCGATTCATGCCCGCCACATAGGCTGCAAGCTTGTCCAGCGTCTGGTAGCCGTATTCGACTGCGCCGAAACCGATCATGCCGTCACGCTGCTCGGCGCTCGAGGCCAGCTGGCGCATCATCAGCACGGTCTTGCCATTGCTCTGCTCGGCAAAGGTGACGGTGAAGCGGAACATGCCGGGATCCTCGTCCTGGTCGAGACCATGATCCATCTCCAACAGGTGCGGCCGCTCGATACGGCGGAAGCGCATGCGGTTTGGATAGACCGTGCCGTCGGGGCCGATCATGTTGAAGCGCCAGACGCCGCCGACCCGCACGTCGATCTCGAAGGTCTCGACCTTGAACCCCTTCGGCCCGAACCATTGCGGCAGATGTTTCGGGTCGGACCACGCCTCGAACACCAGATCGCGCGGCGCGTCGATCACGCGCGACATCACGATCTCGCGGTCGAGTGACCATTGCGACAGAGCGGGATTGGCAGAATTCGTCATCACTCAGAACCTTTCTTCTTTGTTGTGCGGGACGGCCGCTTGGCGGCCGCCCTCTCCTTCTCTTTCTTGAGCTTCATCACGTAGGCTTCGAACCGGTCGAGCCGCGCCTCCCAGATCGCGCGTTGCCGCTGGAACCAGTCCTCCGCACCGAGGAGCGCATCCGGGCTGAGGCGGCAGGTGCGCACGCGGCCGGATTTCTCCGACAGAACCAGCCCGCTCGTCTCCAGCACATGGATGTGCTTCATGAAGCTCGGCAGCGCCATGTCAAAGGGATCGGCGAGCTCGCCGACCGACGCCTCCCCCGCGCAGAGCCGCATCACGATCGCCCGCCGCGTGGGATCGGCGAGCGCGGAGAAGACTTGGTCGAGGGCGGATAATTGGTTAGCCATGAAGCTAACTATAGACCCACCATGGTCCCGTGTCAATAATTGTTAGCCACTTAGCTAAGTTTAAATTGTCGCTCCGCAGCCCGGATGCAGTGAAGCAAAATCCGGAACCTTCGTGCTCGAGGCAAAGAATCCCGGATTACGCTCGCTCCATCCGGGCTACGAACTGCATCCGTCAGACGGAACCGACAACGCGCAATCGTGAATTGGGACGCTCGCCTCTTCGCGCTAAGAAGACCCCGGGGGCGCATCACACATGCGTCAGAGCCGTGCCAGCCGTTGTCACTTCATCGCACCTCACCCGGCGCGCGCTCTCCCGGGCAGCGCTCATTCCACTCGCCATCGCGCTTCGCCCGCGCCGCGCCTCGGCGGATTCCGACATGATCGCGCAGATGCGCGACATCGTTGCGAACGAGCTGACGCCGACCGCGACGCCGGACCATGCAGGGGGCCTGGCTGCCGCGCTCTATGCCGGACGCCATGTCGAGTTCTTCAGCTATGGTCTTGCCGACGATGTCACGAAGCGGCCGGTGACGCCGGACACGCTGTTCAACCTCGCGTCATTGCGAAAACCGTTCGAGGCGGCTCTCGTCGCGCTCGGCGTGCTGCGCGGCGAGCTGCGGCTCGACGACCGCCTGCCGAAATACCTGCCCGAACTGGACGGCACCTATATCCGCAACGTTACCGTTGGCCAGTTGGTCACGCATAGCTCGGGGCTGTTGCTGCCGACCGACCATCCGCCCTGGCCGAACGAGCAGTACACGCGCGAGCGGTTCATCGCCATGCTGAACGCCTTCGCGCCGGCGCCCGGCATTGCGCCCGGCCGGCAGCGCATCTACACCCATGCCGGCTACGTGGTGCTTCAGCTCGTGCTCGAGCGCTGCTACGGCAAGCCGATCCACGCGCTGATCCAGCACCGCATTCTCCGGCCCCTCGCCATGGAAGCCACCTTCATCCCCGAGCGCGGCGCAGACAATCGCGCCGTCATGGACGAGGCCTGGATGCAGCGCGTGGTCCAGGGCTATTCCGACCAGGGCGTGGCGATCGGCCCAATCGGCAGCCAGCAGAGCTATTTCGACTTTCCCGGCACGGGCCAGATGTTCTCCTCCGCCCGGGATCTTGCCGCTTTCGCAGCGGCCTGCGTCGACGGCCGGGCGATCGATCCGCATTTGCGCGAGGCGCTGCGGATGACGCAGCGTGAGGTCGTCCGCGTCGACGAGAAATTCGGACAGGCCATGGCCTGGGAGACCGTGCATCTCCCTGATGCCACCGTCGTCGACAAGCCGGGCGGCCTCAACAACGCCTCGGGCTATATCGGCCTGGTGCCGTCGCGGCGGATCGCCATCGTCATGTTCGCCAATCGCGGCGAGTATCCGCACGAGATCGCCCGCTACAAGATATTGCCGGCACTGGCGCGGCTGCTGGCATCGCACGCCGGCTGAGCCTTAAAACAGAAAGCCCCGGCCGAGCCGGGGCTTTCCACACCAGGATGGGACCGGGATGGATCAATACCTGGCGACGACGGGTCCGCCGAACTTGTAGTTCACACCGACGCGCACGATGTTCGACCTGAGATCGACCGAATGGGTGAAGGTCTGGGCCGGCAACGCCACACCAACGTTGAAATTGTTGCTGGTCATGCTGCTGCGGCCGAGATCGACATAGAGATATTCGGCCTTCAACGACCAGCCGTTGCCAACGGCGTATTCACCGCCGAGACCTGCCGTCCAGCCGACGCGGGTGTCGCGGATCGCTCCGGACTCGGTCGCGCCTGCAAAGGTGTCCGTGAAGCTGAAATTGCCCTTCACCTCGGCGATGGCGGCACCGCCGGTGGCGTAGATCAGCCAGCTCGGTGTCGCGAGGAAGCCGATGCGGCCACGAATGGTGGCGAGCCAATCGGCCGAGACCGACGAATTGACGGTGAAGGTGGTCGGCGCGCAGCAGGGATACAATGCCGTGCTGCTCGCGCTGCCCTTGAAGCCGAAATAGTTGATGTCGCCCTCGAGGCCGAGCACGGCGTTGTTGACCTGCCAGTTGTAGCCGGCGGTGAAGCCGCCGGTCACGCCGGAGCTGTTGATGTGCTGGGCGCCGACCGATCCGATGGCGGTCACGCTCGAATCCGCGAAATAGGCGGCCACCGGAAACAACGTGGTGGTGGCGGGGTTCGCGCTGCCCCACTGCCCGCCGACATTGCCGCCGACGTAGAAGCCGGTCCAGTTATAGGCCGGCGCCATCACCGGCGCCTTGGTGTAATGCGCCGCGAGGTCAGCCGCCTGAACGGATGCGGTCCCCAGGACAACCGAAGCGATCGCCAGCAAAAACTTGTTCATTCCAGTCTCCTTGCCCCACGCGATTGACCTCGCGTTTCGAATGCGCGCGGCTAAAAGGCAACCGGCGCAGTGAGGGCATAGGGCGTGCGCCGCTGCTCGTCTTGGGCTGCGGCGAAGTTCATAAGGACTGTGACGTAGTGTGAGCCTCAGATCGTGCGAACGGATGACGGGTGTGGCCGGAGAGCCACGCATCAACCACCACTGGCGGCGCGCAGCGCAACGCCGGTGTCGCATCACGACAAGACCACCAGGGCGCGATTCGGCTCTGGGCCTCAGACCGAGCGCGTCAGCCCGCCGTCGACGCGGATGTTCTGGCCGGTGATGTAAGCCGCGCCGTCGGAGGCCAGGAACGAGATCGTCGCCGCGACCTCCTCGACCTTGCCGTAGCGCTTCATCGGCACGGTGTCGCGGCGCGCATCCAGCTGCGGCAGGCTGTCGATCCAGCCCGGCAAAACGTTGTTCATGCGGATGTTGTCGGCGGCATGGGTGTCGGTGAAGATCTTGGTGAAGGCGGCAAGGCCGGCGCGGAACACCGCCGAGGTCGGGAACATCGCGCTGGGCTCGAACGCCCAGGCGGTCGAGATGTTGATGATGGCGCCACCCTTTTGCACCTGCATGATCGGCGTCACCAGCCGCGTCGGACGGATCACGTTCAGCAGATACGTGTCGAGGCCGGTGTGCCACTGCTCGTCGGTGATCTCGGTGATCGGCGCGCGCGGCCCGTGGCCAGCGCTGTTGACGAGGACGTCGATCCGTCCCCACTTCGCGAGAGTGCCGTCGACGAGACGCTTCAGGTCGTCGTTCTCCTTGTTCGAGCCGGTGACGCCGAGCCCGCCGAGTTCGGCGGCCAGCGCCTCGCCCTTGCCGGAAGACGACAGGATCGCGACGCGAAACCCGTCCGCCGCCAGCCGCCGCGCAGCCCCTGCCCCCATGCCGCTGCCGCCGGCGGTAACGAGCGCAACCTTCTCTGCTGCCATGACCGATCATCCCTTGAGTTGAGGCGAGCCACAGGCTCGGCCTATCATGAGGCCTTCTACAGCCAGACCTGCCGGCAGGTCCATGGTCGAAGGACGCTACCTCATGAGCAATGCGAGATGAGTGATTTGCAGATCCGCAATTTGCGCCCCGGGGAGATCTCTCTCGCCACCGACTGGGCCGCGGCCGAGGGCTGGAATCCGGGCCTCAGCGATGCCGCCTGCTTCGCGGTTCCCGACGCGCAAGGCTTCTTCGTCGGCGAGATCGATGGCGAACCGGTCGCGACCGTTTCCTGCGTCAACTACGACGACCGCTTCGCCTTCCTCGGCTTCTATATCGTGCGCGCAGACGTGCGCGGCTCTGGCCACGGCCTGCGCATCTGGAATGCGGCGATCGCGCATGCGGGCGCGCGCGTGATCGGGCTCGACGGCGTCGTGGCGCAGCAGGACAATTACAGGAAATCCGGCTTCCAGCTCGCTTACGCCAACATCCGCTATGGCGGCATCGCCGCCGCGCCCGTGGAGCCGCCGGTCGATGTCGTTGCGCTCGACAAAATCCCGTTTGCAAATGTGGAGACCGACGATGCCACCGTTTTCCCGGCCCGGCGCAGCGCCTTCCTGCGCGCCTGGATCAACACGTCGGGCCATGCTGGACGCGCGCTCGTGCGCGACGGCAGGCTCGCCGCATGGGGCGTGATCCGGCCGTGCCGGACCGGCCACAAGATCGGCCCGCTCGTCGCCGACGACCGCGCGGCGGCGGAGACGATCGTGCAGGCCCTGCTTGCGAGCGCCGATATCGGCGAAGTCTTCCTCGACGTCCCCGCCTTCAATCGCGAGGCGATCGCGCTCGCGGAGGCGCTCGGGCTCAAGCCGGTGTTCGAGACCGCGCGGATGTACACGGGGCCGATTGCGCCGCTGCACATCGACCGCGTCTTCGGCGTGACCAGCTTTGAGCTAGGTTAGAGCGCAGCTCAATAGCAGCGCATGATGTTGACGGTGTGCTCGCTGCCGCCGCGGCCGGGCACCGTCACCTGCTCCGTCGGGCAGCTCGGCACATAGGGCCGGTCGGACGGCACGACGTTCGGCGGGAAGCGATGCGTCCAGTCCCAGGGAACGTCGTAGGTGTAGGTGTAGCGCACGTCGGTGGACACCGGCTGCCCGGCATCGACGAAGGGCTGGCTGTAGCCGGCGCCGTCGTAGAAGAACCCGCCGCCGCCCGGCCAGTAGACCCAGGGATTATTCCGCCGATGGAACCGGCCTCCCGGCCCGATCGGCGCACGCGCCATTGCGCCGGACGGCGCAGCCGTCACCCCATGCGGCGCGGCGCCGCCGGGTCTGGCAAAACTGTCATTGGCGGGAAGGAGCAGCACGGCTGTGTAGAGCGAGGCGAGCAAGGCCCCATGCATTCTATACGTCATGATACGCACCAACTCGTTTGGCTTAAGCGATTGCGGCTCCCCGCAGCCACGCTAGGCCGGGCCGTCGCCCACCCGCAAACGTATAATTAATTATTGGTTAAGGCACGGGATTAACCGCGGAACAACTGCGGCAAGTCGACCGAAATTCTCCGCTGATCGACACTTCGTTCCGCGAAAAGCCCCTCATAACCAGTTGATCGGAGTTGATCGCGGGCGGCCAACAGGTCCGGAACGCTCCCGCACTGCAACCGTTGGCTCCCGACACAAGCAAGGAGCATCTCGAATGCAGAACAAGTCAAAACTCCTCTGCCTGATCACGGCATCACTCGTCGCCGGCACTGCGGCTGCCTCGGCGCAGGGCTACGACTGGAATGGTCCGCGCGTGGGTTGGGACCGCACCGCGTCCCCTTACGAGCCGGTTCAGCCGCGTGCGTACTATCCTGATGTCGCGGGACCTTACGGCGCAATCAACGGCAGCAACCATCCGACCCCGAGCTCGACACAGGGCGACGTCGGCCCTGGTGGCAACAACAACGGCACGCTGACCGGCGGCTATCGCTGGTAGGGCGCCCGACGTGAGGCCCACCGTCCACATCGGACGGTGGGCCTTCGTGCGTCAACGGCCCTGCTGCTTGCGCAGCCAGTCGAGCATGTCCTGCGGCGTTCCAGTGCCTTCTCCAGTACCTTGCGTCACGATCGCGGTGTTGCCGCCGCTGCGGCGATAGACCGTCGTGCGCCCGGGTTCCTTCTCGATCTTGACCTCGGCCTGCGCCGGATCGCCGCTCTGAGTGATCACCGACGTGCCGTTTTCGTCCTGGACCACCGTGCTGTAACCGTCGCCGGCGCCGGCCGGCGCCGCCGCAATCACGCTCATGAGTCCTATTCCGGATGCGAGCAGGAGCAACCTCATGTCACACCTCCATCATCGGCTGAACTGAAAGATCGCCAGCCAGTTGAAACGCCCGAACTGCCTTACGGCTCCCGAATTCATGTCTCCGATCTGGAGCAGGAGCGCGTTGGTTGGAATTGCCGATCTGGGTGATATCGGCGGTGTTGCTCACACCGGACTGACCGATGATCGCATTGGTGGTGCCGCCCACCTGGATCACGTTGGCATAGTTGCGCGTGCCAGCGGCGAGCTCGCTCGCCTGTTACGGGCCGGTCTGGACGATCGTCGAGGCGTTGACCGTGCCAAATTGCGCCACCGTGCCCGCGTTCATCGCGCCGAGCTGGGATATCAGGCTGGTCGCCGACTGACCGGTCTGACCGACGAACGCGAGATTGTTCGCTCCCGTCTGCCCGATCGATGCGGAAGTCGTCCCGCCGAATTGCAGAACGCCCGTGGCATTGTTGGTGCCGTTCTGCGTCACGGTCGCACTGGTACTGCCGCCGATCATGAACACGCCCGCCATGTTGAGCTGACTGTTCTGATTGAGCACGACGGGCGGGCCGCCGACCGAGACGATGGTCTTGATGTCGGCGGTCTGGGCACCGGCCGACCCGGCGCCGACCGAGCACAAAGCGAGCATGATGGCGCCCGCGCATCCCAAATGATGTTTCATGACATGCCTCGCCACTTCGGATCTGCTCACGGAGCCTGCTGGATGATCGTCGAGCCGTTCAGGATTCCGAGCTGTCCGACGCCGGCCGTGTTGTTGGCACCGATCTGGCCGATCAGGCTCGAATTGATGCCACCGACCTGGCCGGCCAGCGCGGTGTTGGATGCAGTCGCGGTGGTGCCGCCCTGCCCGATCACCGAATTGTTGACGGTCAGGAGCGAGCCCGTCTGCAAGGTGGTCGCGGTATTGGTGGCGCCGAACTGCAGCGTCGTGGCGCTGTTGCTGGTGCCGCCGCTCTGCGAAATGAACGAAGTGTTGGTCGTTCCGAACTGCAGCACGCTGGCGCTGTTGCCGGCCTGTGCATCGGCGGCCGTCAGCGCACCGAACGCTGCAACCGTTGCAATGAAATAGGTGATCCGCATGTCAATTCCTCCGCGAGAATAAGCGAGCCATCGCAATTGATCGGCCGGCCGGTTGCGGTGCATTCGAGGATGGCGCGGACGCACCGCAACTGGATGCGTCCGGCCAAACGGTTGCGTGGTTCAGTGCGCCGTCTGCGAGACGGTGCTGCCGTTGATGCCGAACACGCTGAGCTGGCCGACGCTGGCGGCGTTGTTCTGCAGCGCGGGCGGCCCGAACGAGTTCTGGGTGATCGAGCTGCCGTTGTTGCCGAACGCGACCTGACCGGTGGTTGCCGTGTTCTGCACGCCGACCTGGTTCACCGTGCTGCCGTTGTTGAGCGAGGCGGAGCTGGTGCCCTGCATCGTGGTCGCAGTGTTCACGATGCCGAGCTGGCTGGTCGAGGAAGTGTCGTTGGTGAGTCCCTGCTGCGAAACGCTCGAGCCGTTCACGAGTCCGACCTGCACCGTGGTCGAGGTGTTGGCGGCCTGCGCGGCGGAGGACAGGGCGAACAATGCAACGGAAGCAAAAAGAAATTTACGCATGGAGTATCCCTTTCTGGCCAAGTTGTCTGAGTGGCTGAGTACGGATGCCGTCTTGGAAGAGGCCGACATCGTAGGGATACTGTGAACCGATCGTGGCCTGCGCGACAGACTGCAGTTCATGCTAATCGGTACGGACTAGACGTTGCGCGAAATGTCGGCACATGAAAGCGCAGGAGCAGCTTCTATCCCATGCCGGCGCGTGTCGTCCCCGCTTCGCGCTCCATGCTGTCAATCAGCCGCACCACTTCGATCGGCGTACGCAGCTCCAGCTTTCGCATCATCCTGGCGCGATGGACCTTCGCCGTCACTTCGCTCACGCCGAGCCGCGCCGCGATCTGCTTGGCGACGAGCCCTTCGGCCATCAGCAGCATGATCTCGCGTTCTCGCGCCGTCAGCGTCTCGACCCGCTGGCGGGCTTCCCGCACCGTGTCTTCGCGTTCGAGCCGCCTGCGATCGCGCTCGATGCCATGCCGGATCGCGTCGAGGATCTCCTGCTCGCGAAAGGGTTTTGGCAGAAATTCGACCGCGCCGCGCTTCATGGCTTCGACCGAGACGCGGACGTCGGAATGGCCGCTGATGAAGACGATCGGGATAGGCACGCCCGTCTCGGCGAGCCGGCGCTGAAGCTCGAGGCCGGTCGGCGACGTGCCCGGAAAGCGGACATCGAGCACAAGGCACGCAGGCCCGGGCGAAATATTCTCCGCGAGGAATTCTTCCGTCGAAGCGAACAGCTTCACCTGGTGTCCGGTCTCCTCGCACAGACTTCCGATCGCGGTTCGAATCTGAATCTCGTCGTCAACGATATAAACTATGGCTTGACCTGAATTCATGGCAACGGACTCCCCGGCTTGGGGCTCGATGAGCAGGCAACGAGCCATCCATTCTTCTTGCAAGCGAAAACAATGTGCTTGGAAGTATTCGCGGGGATCGGGCGAAGCGCATCGGTCCACCGGTTCGACGTCTTAAGGCCAACACGCGCTCGTGACGAGTGAAGGCGTTCACATATCGGTCTTCGTGATTGGAAGGAATTGAGCTCGCCGCCGTCCGCAGCGCGCGATCGCGAAAATGCGACAATCCGGTGTCGTACAGTCCGGTATCTTGAAAGCAGTATCGCCAACTGCGTCATGCATCGCCGCTCATGTGCCGACTCGAACGCGGGCACCGTCCGCTTCGCCAAAGCAGACGGGATGTTCAGTCAGTCTATCGAGTTCGATACCGCGCGCGTCATATCGATACGCTCGGTATGCATTTCGATCAAATCACGAAAAGTAGCACGGCACCGACTTTACTACTGGATGATGAGTCGAGCCCGACCGTCGCCCCGGCAGCAGCGACATACGGACGATCGATATCGCTTTGGGAGATTTACAACCATAGCGCGATCTTTGTCCGCGCCGCCATCGAGGCCATTTCAAAGAGGCGGGTTTTTGATATGCGATTTGTACCAATTATTGCCTTGCTCGGAACTGGGTGCAGCCTCGCCGCGATCTACATCGCGGGGCCCGCCGTCATCACCGGCGCGGCCGGGAGCGCTGCGGACAGGGCGTCGCACGTCCTGGACTCCACCAGGCGGCTGCTCGTGCCTGCTGGGCGAGACGTCCCGACTTTCGGGTCGGATGCGCCAATGTTCCGCTATGCCTCGATCCAGCGCGGCAGCATCGAGCAGACCGTCACCGTCACTGGTGCCCTGCAGCCGGTCAAGACGATCGAGGTCGGTTCCCAATTGTCCGGGCAGCTCGCCCGGGTCTATGTCGATTTCAACGACACCGTCACCAAGGATCAGCCGCTCGCCTTGATCGATCCGCGCAGCTTTGCGGCCAAGGTCGACGAAGCCAAGGCCTCCCTCGCCGTCGCCAATTCCCTGGTCGACATCGCACGGGCCAAGCTCGATCGCGCCAGGATCGACCTGCAAAATGCCAGGGGCAGCCGGGACGTGCTCGCGGCCAAGCTCGAAAGCGCCCAGGCGGTCAAGAGCTCGGCGCAGAAGACCCTGCAGCGGAAGCTGGCGCTCCAGTCGCAAAACGTGGTGGCGACGTCGACGGTCGACGACGCGCAGACGGAGTTCACCGCCCGCCTCGCCCAGGAGCGCGAGGCCGAGATCCTGATGTCCCTCAACTCCTATTCGGTGGAGGGCGCGCAGGCCGACGTCCGCCGGATCGAGGCGGAGTTGCAGCAGGCACGCATGGCCGTGCCGGAGAAAGCGGCCGTTCTCGCCGCGGCCCAAGCCGATCTCGACCGCACCGTGATCCGCTCGCCGATCGATGGTGTCGTCGTCGGCAGGTTCGTCAACGAGGGCCAGACGCTCGCGGTCGGATTGGAATCGCGCACCACCTTCGTGGTGGCGCATCGCCTGGAAGACATGGAAATTCACGCGCAGGTCGACGAAGCCGATATCGGCCGCATCGCCCCTAGCCAGCGCGCGCATTTCACCGTGGACGCCTACCCGGACCGCCGCTTCGAGGCGGTGGTGCGGCAGGTGCGCAAGGCGCCGCAGAACCAGCAGCACGTCGTCACCTACACCGTGGTCCTCGCGACCTCGAATCTGGACGGCGCGCTGCTCCCCGGAATGACCGCGCTGGTGAAGATCGTGATCGAGCGGCAGGACGACGTTCTGAAGGTGCCGCTCGCCGCACTGCGTTTCCAGCCCTCCGGCACGCGGCCGGACTCAGGCAGCACGCGCAGCGGAGTGTGGGTCCGCACCGCAAGCGGCGCGCTCCAGCGCATTGCCGTCACGGTGGGCGCGGCCGGCATCGAACAGGTCGCACTCAAGAGCGGAGATCTCGACGAGGGCAGCCAGGTTGCCGTCGGCCAGGCGATCCGCCCGGCGGGCTTTGAATTTCTCGGAATCAGGTTCGGATCATGACCGCCTCCCCACCCCTCATCAGCCTCCAGTCGGTCAGCAGGACCTATCGCACGGACGGGGTCGCGGTGACTGCGGTACGCAATGTCAGTTTCGAGATCGCGCAAGGCGAGATCGTCGCCGTGATGGGACCGTCCGGCTCCGGCAAATCGACATTGATGAACATGATCGGGCTGCTCGACCTGCCGAACGAGGGCGCCGTCTATCTCCAGGGCGCCGACGTCGCCGGTCTGTCGGAAGATCGCCGCTCGTCCTTGCGTGCCCGCAGCATCGGCTTCGTGTTCCAGTCCTACAATCTGCTTGCCCGCCACAATGCAATCGAGAACGTCGCGTTGCCGCTGGTCTATTGCGGCATCGCTCGCAAGGAACGTCTGGCGCGCGCCGAGCAGAGCCTTCAGTCCGTCGGCATGCTGCACCGGGCCCATCACTTCCCGCGGCAGCTCTCCGGCGGCGAGCAGCAGCGTGTCGCGATTGCGCGCGCACTGATCGCCTCCCCGCTGATCGTGCTCGCCGACGAGCCGACCGGCGCCCTCGACAGCCGCACCGGCGCCGAGATCCTGGCGCTGTTCGCCGCGCTCAACCGGACCGGTCAGACCATCGTGATGATCACGCATGATCCCGGCATCGCGACGCAGTGCCGCCGCACCATCCGCCTGCATGACGGCGAGCTCGTCAGTGACGAGACCCTGGTCCCGATCCTGCCGAAACGGAGCGCCGTGTCATGACGATGCTCCAGGGCTTCCAGATTGCTCTGCACGCCTTGCGCCTCAATCCGCTGCGCAGCTTCCTCACCATGCTGGGCATCGTGATCGGCGTCGCCTCCATCGTGACGGTGTTTGCGATCGGAGCCGGCGCGCAGCTTCGCCTGCAGGAGCAGATCCGCTCGATCGGCGCCAACGTGCTGATGATCACCCCCGGCGCGGTCTATCAGGGCGGCGTGCGTCTCAAGGACGGCAGCAAGCTGACGATGACCGAGAGTGACGTGCAGGCCATCCTCGAGCAGATTCCGGAAATCCAGGCTGCGGCCGGCTCGATCGCCGGAACGGCGCAGGTCATCCACGAGGGCAAGAACTGGAATACCACCATCAACGGCACGACGACGGGGCATTTCATGGTGCGCGACTGGCAGCTTGCGAGCGGGCGCTATTTTTCCGGCTCCGAGGAGGCAGGCGCCGGCAAGGTGGTGATCCTCGGCAGCACGGTCGCGCGCGAGCTGTTCGCGCCCGGCGACGACCCGATCGGCGCGCAGATCCGGATCATGAAGGTGCCGTTAGAGGTGGTCGGCGTGCTCGATCGCAAGGGACCGGCGCAGGACGACGTCGCCTTCGTGCCGCTCGCCACCGCCAAGCTGCGCTTTCTCGGCAGTGCCAGCAACATCAATCGGGATTCGGTTGCCTACATCATCGCCAAGGTGGCCGGCGACGGCCAGATGGCGGGTGCCCGATCGGAGATCGAGAACCTGCTGCGGCAGCGCCACCGCATCCCCGCCGGCCAGGAGGACGATTTCAAGGTCCAGGATCCCGCCGCCGCGATGGAAGCGCAGCAGGGCGCGATCCGCACTGTCGCGCTGCTGCTCGTTGCCATCGCCTCGGTCTCGTTGCTGGTCGGCGGCATCAGCATCATGAATGTCATGATCGTCTCGGTCACCGAACGCACGCGGGAGATCGGAATCCGCCGCGCGCTGGGCGGGCGGATGCGGGACATCCGCCTGCAGTTCCTCTGCGAAGCGCTTGTGCTCTGCCTGCTCGGCGGCGCCATCGGTGTCGCCGGCGGCGTCACGCTCTCGATGACAGTCGCCCGCATGGCAGGATGGGTCACCTCGATCGACGGTCAGGCGATCGGTCTTGCCCTGGTCTTCTCGATCGCCACCGGCATCATCTTCGGTTTCTATCCCGCCCACAAAGCATCCAAGCTCAGCCCGATCGAGGCGCTCAAAACGGAGTGAGAAGATGCCAAAGGCGGCCAATTCAGCCCGAAGACCAGCGAGGAGCCTACCATGAGCCCGGATCCGAAGGATTCGATTACACCGACACCGCGCGAGCGTGAGCTGATGATGCTGATCGCCCGGGGGCTGCAAAACAAGAACATCGCCTACGAGCTCAAGATCTCGGAGAACACGGTTCGGGCGCATATCGGCAACATCATGCGCAAATACCGGCTTTCGAACCGAACGCAGATCGCGATCGCGTTTGCCCTGCACGCGGCGCCATTGTCGCTCCGCCGCGATCTTGCCAGGATTGACCGCGCCAAGTCCGACCTCCGTCCGACGGCGCCAAAGCCCGCGCAGGCGCCTGCTCAAAGTTCACCGGTGCTGACCGCGCCGGATTGAACGCCGGACACAATCCCTTGCGTTGCCCGACGGGCAAAACAGGCGAGCCCTGGGTCAACGCGCGCAGCGAGAAATATTCCACTTTACCGAAATTCGGAAAGAGCGTATGTGTCGTCGCAACCCGGCCCAACGAAGAGGGGCGTATCGCGATCGTCACGAACGCGGGCCGGACGGCGGTGGGCGCTGATGACATCGGCGCGAAGGGTTTCGCAGGGCGGAGAGCCGTGAGCGAAACGCCTCGCGCACACGACCGGTGTGATCGGCGTACGGCAAAATCGTGTGGTCCTGACGCCCGGGGTCTGTGCGTCAAGTCTCAGCGGTGATGAGTGCGGCTCAACCGGGCCCACGCATCGATCATCCGCAAGGCGACGGGGGCAATAGTGCATCGCTCCCCGGGGAGAGCACGCCATAAGCCGTCAAACCACTGCGCAGGGAAGGCCGGGATGTCTCCGGTTGCCCTGTTCTCCGCTATGCAGAAGCACACGCAATCTGCTCTTGGCATGGCGGTCCACGGGAGCCAACCGGCTCCCGGCCTTCCCTGCGCCCTCTTTCAATTGAGGGCAAGGCAACGAGGCAAAGCTCGGGCGAATTGAGCCGCGAGGCTGCGAAGGTGTGTCTGCAGGTGAGAAGTGTGTCAGCGGGTGAAATGCAAATGATGAGCGACGCCCGCCCCCCACACCCTCCGTCATTGCGAGGAGCCCTTGCGACGAAGCAATCCAGGCTGCCTCCGCGGAAAGATTCCTGGATTGCTTCGCTGCGCTCGCAATGACGATGTTGATGCAGATTCGCGCCAAACTCCGCTCTCGTGCCCCGGACGCTGCGCAGCACGAAGTGATGCGCTGCAGAGCCGGGGCCCATGTGGCAGCGAGTGCCGTGGCCTCCTGGGTCCCGGCTCTGCGCAGCAACGCGAAGAGCGTTGCAGCGCGTCCGGGACACGAGAGTGGCAGGCGCCCTCTCCAGCCACTGCAGTAGATTGCAGGATGGGTAGAGCGAAGCGAAACCCACCATGTTTAAACGTGGAGAGCGCGTTGATGGGTTTCGCTTCGCTCTACCCATCCTACGGCGACTGCAATGACGATGCGAATCGAAAGAGCGATGCCGCCCCCAACACCTTCCGTCATTGCGAGGAGCCCTTGCGACGAAGCAATCCAGGCTGCCTCCGCGGAAAGATTCTGGATTGCTTCGCTGCGCTCGCAATGACGATGTTGATGCAGCTTCGCGCCAAACTCCGCTCTCGTGCCCCGGACGCTGCGCAGCACGAAGTGATGCGCTGCAGAGCCCGGACCATGCAGCAGCGAGTACCGTGACCTCCTGGGTCCCGGCTCTGCGTCGCACGCTCGCGCGCGCGTCGCGTCCGGGACACGAGAGCGGCAGGTGGCCTCCCCAGCCCATTGCAGATGTCACAGGCCTTGTAACAAAACTGACATCCAGCGAAACTAAACGAACCGGGGGCCGCGGTCGGCGGCCAAGCCTCACCGCAGGGAGATTTTGATGCGCCGTTCACTGGTGTTGCTGTCCGCCGGACTGACAATGCTGTCCGCCGGACTTGCCAACGGACTTGCCTCCGCACAGAACAACACGCCCCGCAATTTGATCCTGTTCATTCCGGACGGCCTGCGCGCGCTGAAGGTCAACCCTGAAACGGCACCCGCCATGGCCGAGGTCCGCGACAAGGGCGTCAATTTCAAGAATTCGCATTCGCTCTTCCCGACCTTCACCATGGCCAACGGCTCGGCGATGTCGACCGGCCATTATCTCGGCGACACCGGCGTGTTCTCCAACACGATCTGGACCAATTACACCTCCGTGCCCGCCGGCGACACCGTGGTGCCCTTCATCGAGAACGACGCCGTGCTCGGCGACATCGATGAGCATTTCAAGGGCGACTATCTCAACGAAGAGACCATCTTGAAGCTGGCCCGCGACAAGGGCCTCAGCACCGCGGCGATCGGCAAGGTCGGCCCGACCTACCAGTTCGACCACACCGACAAGCCCGAGAAGGCCGGCCTGCATTCGGTCGTGTTCGACGACTCCACCGGCGGCAAGAATGGTGTCGCGCTATCGGACGAGGTGAAGGACGCGCTGACCAAGGCCGGCCTGCCCGCCGCCACGCCGCCGCGCGGTGACAATTCCAAGGCGGGCGATGCCAAGACGCCAGGCACCACGTCTGCCAACGTTGCCCAGCAGGCCTACTTCGCCGACGTCGCCACCAAGGTGGTGCTGCCGATGTTCAAGGCGCGCAACAAGCCGTTCGTGCTGGTGTTCTGGTCGCGCGATCCCGACGGCAGCCAGCATAACACCGGCGACAGCCTCAACCAGATCAAGCCCGGCATCAACGGCCCGACCTCGATGGCCGGCATCAAGAACGCGGACACCAACCTCGCCCAGCTCAGAAAGGCGCTCGACGAGCTCGGGCTCGCCGCCTCGACCAACATCATCGTGTCGGCCGATCACGGCTTCTCCACCATCTCCAAGGAGAGCAAGACCAGCCCCTCGGCCAAGGTCAGCTATGACGACACGCCGAAGGACTTCCTGCCGATGGGCTTTCTGGCGCTCGACCTCGCCAAGGCGCTCGACCTGCCGCTGTTCGACCCCAACGACAAGAACGCGAAGGTCGAAGGCAACAAGCATCCCAAGGCCGGTAACGGCGTGCTCGGCAAGGATCCCACCAAGCCCGATCTCGTCGTCGCCACCAATGGCGGTTCCGACCTGGTCTACCTGCCAACCAAGGACAAGAAGCTGGCGGCGAAAACCATCAAGGCGCTGCTCGAGCAGGACTACGTCTCCGGCCTGTTCGTCGAGGATTCGCTCGGCCGCTTCCCCGGCACGCTACCGCTGTCGAGCATCAATCTGCGCGGCAAGTCGGCAACGCCGACGCCGTCGATCGTCGTCAACTTCCGCTCCTATGCCAGCGATTGCGGCGAGGCGCCGACCAACTGCTCGGTGCAGGTCGCCGACACCGTGCTGCGCCAGGGACAGGGCATGCATGGCAGCTTCAGCCGCGGCGACACCATGAACTTCATGGCGGCGATCGGGCCGGACTTCAAAGCCGGCTTCGTCGACGAGCTGCCGGTCAGCAATGCCGACGTGGGCATGACGGCCGTCCAGCTCATGGGCCTTCGCGCCACCCAGAACGGCGGCCTGGTCGGCCGGGTGATGTCCGAGGCGCTGCCCAACGGCGACACGCCGAAAGCGTTCAAGGCGGTTGAGAAGTCGAAAGTCTCCGAGAACGGCCTTCAGACCGTGCTCAACCTCCAGCGCGTCGGCAGCCAGCGCTATTTCGACGCCGCCGGCTTCCCGGGCCGCACGCTGGGGCTCGAGGTCGACGCCGGCAAACAAAAAACGGCGGGGAAATAACCCCGCCGCTTTCGCTCGCGCCCCGCAGGGGGCGCGAGAAGATCCCGGTTGTTACATGCCCAGATTTTTACATCCCAATGTCGAACACGTTCGGCAGCTGGCCCGCCAGAGGCAGCGCGGTGGCGCCCAGGAAGGTCGCCACCATCGCCATCAGGCGACGGTTGTTGTGGCGCTTGCCGCGCATCTGGCCGGCGATCCACTCCAGCATCTCGCTGTTGACCTTGGAGGCATAGGACGGCGCCCAGCTCTCGATGTCGGTGTCGGCCGACAGCGCAACGCTGCGCGGCGGCACCTTGAGGCCCGAGGCGCTTGCGGCATAATGGGCAACGGCCTTGGCGAGCAAATCGTCGAAGCGGCCGCCATCGGTTCGCTCGGTCGCGGCCTCGTTGATCTCGAACAGCACTTCAGCCTCGGTGCGGCTAACGGGCTGGTCGTTGACGGCGGTTGCGGTCAGGATGCGCGTGCACCAGGCGGTGTCATCGGCATCGAGCGAGCGGGAGAAATGCACCCTTCCCTTGGTGGTCGGGCCTTCGCCCGTAATCACGCCGTCGCGCACGATGCTCAGCGCATGGGCCGCGGTATCGCGGCAGGACGGCTCCAGGGACGGTGACTCAACAGATTTAGGCGCAGCGGCAGACATAGTTCACTTCCAGACTTCTTCTGATCGACCAGCATTTTCATGCCGGCGTAAAGGGGTGGTTAACGATTCGATACGGCGATCGCGACTTTTCGAGATGGTTGCCAATTGGTCGCTGTCAGGACCGTTTTGGTTCTAGGAGCGCCGGGCGAGCGTGATGAAAGTCATAAAAGGCTTTATCGGGGCAATCGGGTCCCGTGCGGCTCCGGTGGAGATGTTTCGTCGCAGGCGCAGCTGTAACAAAAAAGTGCTACGATATCGGCCCTTCAAAGTAGGAATTCACATTTTACTTGAAGCGGTTCACTTCAGTTCGACGACGCCCTATAATGGGCGTGACGACAAAGACAATTTCTCATTTAGATTCAATGCGATGAGGTAGATCCATGACACTCCCGATCGGCACCACTGCACCCGACTTCGAAGCCGAGACCACCGAAGGGAAGATCAAGTTCCACGACTGGATCGGCAACAGCTGGGCGCTCCTGTTCTCGCATCCGAAAGACTTCACGCCGGTCTGCACGACCGAGCTCGGCGCGCTCGCCAAGCTGAAGCCGGAGTTCGACAAGCGCGGCGTCAAGCTGATGGGCCTGTCGGTCGATCCGGTCGACCGCCATGCCAAATGGTCGGAAGACATCAAGGAGACGCAAGGCGCAGCTCCCAACTATCCGATGATCGGCGACACCGATTACAACGTCTCGAAGCTCTACGGCATGCTGCCGGCCGCGATCTCGGGCGATCCCCTCACCCGCACCGCGGCCGACAACCAGACCGTCCGCAACGTCTTCGTCATCGGGCCGGACAAGAAGATCAAGCTGGTGCTGGTCTACCCGATGACGACGGGGCGGAACTTCCAGGAGATCCTGCGCGTCATCGACTCGCTCCAGCTCACCGCCAAGCATCGCGTCGCCACCCCCGCGGACTGGTCGCAGGGCGAGGACGTCATCATCGCGGGCTCGGTCTCCAATGACGAGGCCAAGACGATCTACCCGCAGGGCTGGAAGGAGCCGAAGCCCTACATCCGCATCGTGCCGCAGCCGAAGTAATCCAACTGTCATTCCGGGGCGGTCCGAAGGACCGAACCCGGAATCTCGAGATCCCCCGGTGCGCAATTGCGCACCTGAGGTCTGGTCCTTCGGACCATCCCGGGATGACGAGGTTGGATTACGCCGCGTTCACGCGGTCGAGGAACCTGTCGACCTCGGCCTTCAGATGCAGGCTCTCGCCCGACAGAGCCTGTGCGGAGACGAACATCCGGCTCGAGGTCTCTCCGGTCTCGCTTGCGCCCTCGGCGGCGTGACGGACGTTGACGGCGACATCGGCGGTGCCCGACACCGCGGCGCGAACGCTGGCCACGATGTTGTGGGTCGCGCTCTTCTGCTGCTCGACCGCAGCCGAGATCGAGCCCGCGATGCCGCTGATGCGTTCGATGGTCTGGCTGATCGCCTTGATGGCGGCGACCGATTCCTCGGTCGCGAGCTGCATGCTTTCGATCTGGCTCGAGATCTCGTCGGTCGCCTTGGCCGTCTGGCCGGCGAGCGTCTTGACCTCCTGGGCCACCACCGCGAAGCCGCGGCCGGCATCGCCCGCGCGCGCGGCCTCGATGGTGGCGTTCAGCGCCAACAGGTTGGTCTGCTCGGCGATTGAGGTGATCAGCTTGACGACGTCGCCGATGCGCGCGCCTGCCTCGGAAAGCTGCGCGATGCGCTGGTCGGTCGCCTCGGCCTGCTGCACCGCCTCGGCGGAAATCTCGTTCGATTCCTGCACGCGCCGGGTGATCTCGGAGATCGACTGAGACAGCTCGTCGGAGGCTGACGCTGCCGAACGGACGTGCTCGGAGGCATTTTCGGAGGCGCCGGCGGACTGAGCCGACAGATCGGCGGTGGAGCGTGCGACGTCGGTGAGCTGTCGCGCCACGCGCTCGAACTCACCCGACGAGGTCAGCACCTTGTCGAGGACGCCGCCGACGCTGCCGCGGAATTCCTCGACGAAGTTGCGCAGGTCGGATTTGCGCTGCTCGACCGCTGCGGCCGAGGCCGCCGCCTGCTCGCTGCGCATCCGCGCCCGCTCCAGCGAATTGCTCTTGAACACCGCGACCGTGCGGGCGATCTCGCCGATCTCGTCGGCGCGATCCTCGCATTCGATCGCGACGTCGCTCTGGCCGTCGGCAAGCGCGGTGAGCGAGCGTGTGACCGAGGTGAGCGGCCGGGTGACGCGGCGGACGACCAGCAGGGTCAGGACCAGCACCAGAAGCGCGGCGAGCCCGGCGGCCGCTGCCATGCTCTCGATGGCGTGGGCCAGCATGCTCTCATACTGGGCCATGGGGATGCCGACATAGAGGATGCCGGTGACCTTGCCGGTGGCGTCCGCGATCGGGAAATAGGCGGTCATGAACGTCTTGCCGAACAGTGTGGCCGGCCCCTTATAGGCCTCGCCCCGGCGCAGCGGCGCCTGTCCCGGATGGTCGGCGGCAAGCTGGGTGCCGACGGCGCGGTCGCCATTTTCCTTTTTCACGTTGGTGGAGCGGCGGACGAACTGTCCGCTGGCATCGTCGAACACGAACAGGGTCGCGTTGCCGCCGACATAGGACACGGCACGATCGACGATGGCGTGATCGTTGAAGTCGGGCATCTTGGGGATCTCGGCGCGCGCCACCGCGCCATCCCGCATCGTGATCTTGGCGGCCGGAACGGTCTCGGTAAAGGCCAGCGCCAGCGTGCGCAGATTGACCTCGATGTCGCGCAATGCGCGGTCATTGAAGGCGGACGTCAGCGACCAATAGCCGGCGCCGACCACGAGCGCCGTGTTCACGGCGATCAGCAACACGGCGCACAGGACCGCCTTGGTGCCGAGCTTGAACTGCGGCAGGAACTTCGCCGTTGGAATATTAGACATGGATGGAATGACCCCCGTAATTCCTGCATATTCGTGCAATCGGCTTACGGCCGCATTAACGGCGGTTCGCACCGCCGCACCCCGGCATGGTTTCCAATTGGTAAACGAGGCCCTCCCTGACCACGCCAAACGCGCCGCCCATCATCGTCTGGTTCCGCGATGATCTTCGCCTGTCCGACCATCCCGCTCTCCACGCCGCAGCGAAAGCGGGCGCAACCGTGCTCTGCCTCTTCGTCCTCGACGACAGCGTCGGGCGTCCGCCCGGCGCCGCAACGCGCTGGTGGCTGGCGCAGTCGCTGCGGGCGCTCGGAGCCGAGATCGCCGCGCGCGGCGGATCTCTGGTCCTGCGCAGGGGACGTGCGGCCAGGGTGGTCCCCGAGGTGGCGCGAGAGAGCGGCGCCCGGGCCGTTTACTGGAACGGGATCGCGCAGGCGCCGCATCAGGCGGTTGAGCGCCAACTCGAAGCGGCCCTCGCAAGGCTCGGCGTCGATTCGCAGAGCTTCCCTGGCGACCTCCTTGTGCCGCCCTCGGCGATCCGCACCAAGGAAGGCCGTGGCCTGCGCGTGTTCACGCCGTTCTGGCGGCGCGTGTTGTCGCTCGGCGATCCGCCAAAACCGTTGTCTGCTCCGAAGGAGCTTCGCCCGGCTGCGACAATTGCGAGCGACAGGTTGGAGAGCTGGAAGCTTGAGCCGACCAAACCCGACTGGTCAGGCGGCCTGCGTCAGAGCTGGACACCGGGCGAGGCCTCGGCCCGCACACGCCTGCGCGACTTCCTCAAGCACACCGCGCGCCGCTATGTCGGCGATCGCGACCGCCCGGATCGCGAGGGCACCTCAGGCCTGTCGCCGCACTTGAGGTTCGGCGAACTGAGCCCGCGCCATGTCTGGCACGCGGCGCGGTTCGCCGCGGATGAAGATCCGGCACTCGGACCGGGCATCGACAAGTTCCTGAGCGAACTCGGCTGGCGCGAGTTCTGCCGCCACCTCCTCCACGATCATCCCGGCCTCGCCACCGAAAACCTGCAGACGAACTTCGACGGCTTCCCCTGGAAACCCGACGGCAAGGCTCTCGCCGCCTGGCAGCGCGGGCGCACCGGCTATCCCATCGTCGATGCCGGCCTGCGCGAGCTCTGGCACACCGGGGTGATGCACAACCGGGTGCGGATGGTGGTCGCCTCGTTCCTCGTCAAGCACCTCTTGATCGACTGGCGCGAGGGCGAGGCCTGGTTCTGGGATACACTGGTCGATGCGGACGCGGGCAGCAATCCCGCCAACTGGCAGTGGGTCGCCGGCTGCGGCGCCGACGCCGCGCCCTATTTCCGCGTATTCAACCCGCAGCTTCAGGGCGAGAAGTTCGATCCCGATGGAACCTACGTACGGCGTTGGGTGCCGGAGCTGAAGGATCTCCCGGTGAAGCTGATCCACCAGCCGTGGCGGGCGTCGCCGATCGAGCTTGCGAGCGCGGGCATCACACCCGGCAAGACCTATCCGCAGCCGATCGTCGATCATGCCAGGGGGCGCGAGCGCGCGCTCGCCGCTTACGCAAGGATCCGCAAAGGTTGAGCGCTGCTTTGACACAATTTCGAAACCCGCTATCGTGATCGCTCCATTCAAACAATGGGGGACGATATGGACGACGAGAAGCCGATCACTGAGCAGGCGATGGACACGATCACCAATGCGGTGGAAGCGACCAAGGACGCCGCAGTCATCGCCGTCAAGCAGGTGAAGACAGCCGCCAAGAAGGTCGCGAAGAAAGTAGCCCCGAAGAAAGCTGCCAAGAAGAAAGCCAAGAAGGCTGCGAAGAAGACCACGAAGAAAGCGGCGAAGAAGTCTTCAAAGAAAGCCGCGAAAAAGGCCACCAAGAAGTCTGCGAAGAAGGCCGCCAAGAAAGGCGCCAAGAAAGCCACCAGGTCGAAGAAGAAGGCCAAGAAGGCCAAGCGCTGAGCCCAACGCTTGGAGACGTCTCCGGGTGCGGACGCACCCGGAGACAGCGACACCCTATCCACGTCGCTTGGCTGCGCGCCGGCCCGGGTGATGCTCTCCCTTCGGATCGCGGAATTCGCTGCGATGGCCACGGCGGTCCTCGGCGTTGAAGCGCCGCCGCTTTTCCGGCGAGCCGAACTGCTTGATCAGCCGCCTGCCGTTGACCTTCTTGATGACGTAGCCGCCCTCCGTCATCGAGAACGGCTCCTTCAACGATCCCATATGGTCGAATTTGGTGCCGCGGGGATGCCCGAACGACTCGAACCAGGACGGATAGACGAAGTTCGACATCGGAAAACCGTTGACGAGAAAGGACTCCTCCTCCACGGCGTCGCAGACCTCATAGGCATATTGGGTGTGGCGGGTCTTGTCGGCCCACAGATTGGCCATGGGATCGAGCACCATCTCGAACAGCTCGTGCGACGCCGCCATGCTGACGGGCTCGTCACCCAGCGCCTTGACGAAGATCTTCGAGATCGGCTGCCCCCGATGGGTCAACTCGTGCCGTCCGAGGAAGTTCTTGTGGGTGGCATCGTCGAAATAGACGAGCTGCCAGTCCGTCGGCTTCGGCTTGCGGGTGACGTCGAGATGGACGGGGTAGCCCCATATTGGCAGGAAGTGCTCGTCGTAGCATTTCTGAAGCGCGGCCGTGAGCCTCGCCATCATCCGGTCGCTTATCATCTCCTCCGCGTAATTGATGCAGGCAATCCGGACGGGCCTTAAGGACCTGCCGAGCAGTGCGCGCCGCGCTTTCTTCATGAAATCACCGTGTGAAAGGGAAGCTGAAATCAGCCCAACCTAACACGAGCGGGTCCCGCACGTCAGGGATGTAATCCGGCGTCCTGCCCTGTCTGCCTAGAAGCGCCGGTTGACGACGAACACCGCGGCCGCGCACATCGCCATGCCGGCAATCGCCAGCCCATCGAGCTTCTCGCCGAACAGCAGATAAGCCATCAGCGCGGTCACGGCAGGCACCAGATAGAACAGGCTCGCGACCGAGGTCGCCGCGGCGTGGCGGATCAGCCAGTACAATAGCCCGATCGATCCGATCGAAAGTGCCACGGCGAGCCAGGCGAGCGCGAGCACGAATTCCCGCGTCCAGTGCACCACGCGGTCTTCGAACAGGAAGGCCCCGATCGCAAAGAAAATGGTGACAGCGACATATTGCACGAGATTGCCGGCGCGCCAGTCGATCTGGTTGCAGTAGCGGCGCTGATAGAGCGTGCCGAGCGTGATGCTGATCAGCGAAACCACCGAGGCGAGCCAGCCAAGCCCGGCTTCGCCGGTCATGGGACGGTTGTGCAGGATCATCACCACGCCGCCGAGGCCGAGCACCAGCCCTGCCCATTGCAGCGGCGTCACCCGCTCGCCGAGCCAGCGGTTGGCGATGGTCGAGGTCAGGATCGGCTGAAGGCCCGGAATGAGCGCGGAGAGTCCGGCCGGGATCGAGTGCGCGATCGCGATCGCGGTGCCGCCGAGATAGAAGCCGTGGACGAGAATGCCGGCGACCGCGCTATGCGCGATGCCGATACGATCCGGCCATTTCGGCCGCGCGATCGCCGCGATCATCGCCATCAGGCCGACCACGATCGCCATGCGGATGGCGAGATAGGTCAAGGGATCGGCATTGTCGACGACGTATTTGGTGCCGATGAATCCGGTGCTCCAGAGCAGCACGAACAGGATCGGCGCGGCGCGGGCGGTCAGGGCTTCTTGATTGTGGTCCATTGCCGCCCTCATGCCTCATGGGGGCTCATGCGGCAATGCGAATTTCGTCCGGACGATGCTGCGCTGCGAGGCAGGGCAACGGCGCCAGCCGCTCACCACTCTTCCGGACAGGGGTCGATGATCTTCCAGAGCTCGACGCCGTTCTTGATTTTCTTCATGTCGGTGGTGAGCCCGCCATTGCGCCGAATCCAGTCCTTCACCGTGTTGGGGTAGTAGGACATCAGGTCGGACGTCCCCTCGGAGCTGGTGACCTTGATGCCGAAGGTGAAGGCCTTGTCGTAATAGGCCTGGTGGAAGCCAAGGCTTGCGCGCGGCGTCACGCAGATCTTGTTCATTGGCACCATGCCGAGCACCAGCGTGCAGGCTGAGTTGCAGATGCCGTCGATGATGACCCGCTCGCCCTTCTCGCGGACGCGCTTGTACTTGGCCTTGTATTCCTCGACATAGCCGCCGTGGTCGCGGGTAATATGCAGGTCGGCCCGCGCCGGCGCGGCGGCGGCGATGGAGAGCAACAGCAGGCTCAGAAGCGTGATGCGCATGGCGGCGTGACGGCGAAAGCCTTCAGGAATGGACCGGCCTCGAAGGACCCGTGAATGAGCCCTGGGGCCGGCGAGAGGATTCTTAACCGAATAGTCTTTGGTCATACTTGTGTGGGGAATTCGTTAAGCATCCCGAAAAGGCCAAAAATGGGCAAGGCCCGACGCCGTTTCCGGCAATTCTGTCACACCCACCCGGGAATCTGCGGGACTATCCCGGATTTCCGGGCACCGAACGGGTGCCCCGGAGGCCCGAAGTGGCTATAGATGGCCGACTTATTCGCGCGGGTCCCGGAGAATCAAGATGAGCAAGTTGAAGCTTGTAGCCGCGGTTGCTGCCCTGTCGGCCGCAATCCTAGCCCCTGGCCTCGCGGAGGCGCGGGGGCACCACCGGTACCACCGCTACGTCAACCCGCTGCCCTACCCGATCAGCTACGTCCACAATTACGGTCCCGGCATCACCCCCGGCACCTTCGCCTATTACGATGGCCCGTCGACCAACCATTGCTACCAGAGCGCGGCCGCCTATGTCGGCCAGGACCGCCGCCGGCACCCCTGCTACTGAGGGACGCTGGCGCGGTCTCTGAGGGCGCCCCTATTTGGCGGCGCCCGACAGCAGCAATTGCTTCTCGATCTCGTAGACCGGCAGCTTGACGAGATCCTTGCCGATCTCGCCCCGAAGCGCCTTGCGCATGACTTCCGAATAGTCGGCACGGATCATGCCGAGGGCACGTGGTGAGGCCACCATGGTCAGGGCCGTGGTCTCGCCGGAGTTCACGGCGGCATCGAGCCGACCCGCCAGGCTTCGCAGGAAGGCGCGCTCGGCCTCATCATGCCAGTCGGTCTGCTCGGCCGAGCTGCGCGCCCCGCCGGTAGCGGCATGCAGGCGGCCCGGCGCGTCGGTCCCTTGCGCACTGGTCGAGGGGTTGGGGTGCTCGTGCACCTCCCTGGTGTGGAGGTTCGGAAACATCTCGTCGCCGAGATTTTCCAGAATGAGCGCCTTGCGCCCATCGCACACGACCAGCCAGTCGCCCTTGTCGATTCTCATCTTGTCCATTGCAACTCTCCTTGAAACTTATCGACGCCGCGTCCGGCATCAGAGATGTTCTTCGAATTCCTCGAAGGACTTGCCGAATTGCGCCATCGCCTCCTCCAGATAGTCAGCGAGCATTGGCGTGCCGATCAGGTAGGAAGCGGTGCGCTGGTTGTGCGCCTGCGCGGCCTGGGTATGCAATTCCCGCCAATTGGAGAGATCGCCGCCGCCGCGACCAAGCCAGATCAGCGCCACGAGGTCGATCTGCTCGTCGACATTGAGATCGCGGATAAAGCCCGCGAGCTCCGCACGATCGGTGGACCCGCCGCGCCCGCTACGGCCATAGCTCATGTCATCGTCGCCGAAGTCCACGATGACGCCCCCTCCGGCCGCCTCGCTGTCGGACCGGCGCGATTTCGAGATGACGAAGAAGACTTTCTCCGGCGAGATCGACAGATTTGGAATGACCAGCATCGGTTCACCTTGCCCGGCAGCAAGCACCACGCCGCTGCCACGCCAGCAACACTAAGGGCCGCGGCAGACTTGCGAATTGCGCAGGATCAAGGTCTCCGGCACGGCATCGGCCATGCGGTCAAAGCCAGCCGGGCCGATTTGCTGAATTTGTTCATCAGCATTACATTTCGCTTCCGCCACAATTTGATCAGAACAACTTCGATATTCTGGATCGCGTAAGCGGAGGAAGACATCATGACTCTCAAGATCGGCCTCGTCGCCGCAGCCCTGTTCGGTGCCACGTTGGGTGCCTTGGCGACATTGCCGGCGGCGTCCGCCATGCCCGTCGCGCCCGCGCCTGCGACACCGCAGGTCTCCGGCGTCGAGCAGGTTCGCATGGTCTGCGACGCCTGGGGACGCTGCTGGTGGCGTCCGAACTATTATGGGTATTACGGTCCGCGGCCGTATTACGGCCCGCGGTATTATGGACCACGTGCTTACGGGCCGCGCTATTACGGCTATGGCCCACGCTATCGCCGCTGGTGACATCCGAAGGGGCCTCAGGGCCCCTTCGCTTTTGCGAGATCATTCCTTGCGCGGTTGTCGCCGGCCTGGAGCGATTCCAAAACTGATCCAGATCAAAGATGAAATCGGCCCGCACCGTCATTCTGCGGTGATGGCCGAGTTGATCGTTTTTCGATGCCCTCAGACGGGCATGAACGTGCAGACGCATCTTGAGAAGCAGCCGAGACAGGAGGGACGAAGCTTTGCGTCCTTCGCCTGCCCCGCGTGCATGCGGCTACATTTCCTCGACGCAGCCTCCGGCCAACCGATGAACCGGGAACGTTGACGGTGACATTGATCTTGCGGGCGTCATGGCATGATGTCCGCAATACTACGGCCTGGAATTCGATTTACTGAAACGCGATGTTTCGCCATTGATGGCGATGTACCGACGTTCATTTGATTTGTCACATTTCAGCAGCCGGCCAGACGCATGTTGTTCGACGCCCTCGCTCCATCCTCCGCGCTCCAACTGATCGGCTTTGCCGACGTCGATGCGTTTCGGCCGATCGAGACGATGGAGGACGCGAGAAGCATTCCGCTCGACATCCCAAGCTTCGCAGCGGCCCGCGCCGTTGTCTCCCTGCCGGCATGCCGCATCGTCGTGATGAGGTCGTTTGCGCGCATCCTCGACACCGCCTATCGGATGCCGGGCGGGATGGTAATCCTGTCCATGACCGACGACCTCCAGGTCAACTTCAAGGGTTTGGATCTCGATGCGCGCTTCTTCGTTGCGCTCCGCGGCAACGATGAATGCCATTTCGTCGAGCCTCAGACCAATCATCATGCCATGATCATCTTCTCCCCCGAGCTGAGAGACCGGGGCTGGTTCGATCACGCCGACGACTTGCGAGCCCGCGTCGCGAACCGGCCCGCCCTGCTCCACACGCGGCGACTCCTGCTCGACATCCTGCGAACCGCGTCCGTGCAGCCGTTCCTGTTCGAAACCAGCGAGGTGGCCGCCCATCTCCAGGAGGGTCTGCTGCTCGCGCTCGACGATTTGTTTCGGATCGATTCGATGTCGGATCTGAGCGCCTCGGCCCAGAGCGAGCGCGCGATCAAGCTCGTGCAGCGGATCGACGACTACGTCGCGGCCCATCCGACCGCGCCGATCTACACCGCCGATCTCGCCGGCGAGTTCGGCGTCTCGATCCGAACGCTCGGCGGCGCAGTCAGCAAGGTGCGTGGCATGAGCCTGCACCAGTACATTCGCCTCAAGAGGCTGTGGGCGACCCGCGGCCGCCTCCTGAGGGGTGGCGGCGCCACCGTCGCGACCTGCGCCCGTGCCCAGGGCTTCCATCATCTCGGTGAATTTGCCGCAGCCTACCGCGCGACGTTCCACGAGGCGCCCTCGGACACGCTGGCCCGGGGGCGGCAGGTGTCCCGTCGGACTGACTGACGCCGCAAGCCCCTCGCGACGGTGACCGGCATCGGCGTCATCTCGGACATATCTGGAACGCCAGGGGACTGGCGCGCTCGGAAGGATTCGAACCTCCGACCCTCGGAATCGAAATCCGATGCTCTATCCAGCTGAGCTACGAGCGCCCCGGCCCGGGGCTACCGGGCCGCAAACCGAGACCTGCCCGACCGGCTGCTGACGAGCCAGCACACCGGGGCGGCGTTCGGATGGATACGAATTAGCAGAGAGGCTGACCAATAAAAAGCCCTCCTCGCCTCCCTCGATACGGATCGAGGCTGCTCTTACCAGGTCGTGTTGAAGAGGCCGAAATGCGGCTGCTGGGCGACCATCATCGGCCGGCCCTGAGGCTGTGCCGGATGCGCCCTGGCGACCCTGCGCCTGGGCTGAGCCTGGACCGGAGCAGCCTGGGCCTGAGAACCCTGGGCCTGAGAGCCCTGCGGCTTGGCCTCGGGCTTCCTGGCCGCGGCAGCATCGGCCTTCGGCGGCGTGAACTGGGCGAATGTCTCGCGCACCCGCGCCTTGGCCGATAGCTCGGCCAAGGCCGGCGACAGGCCCTCCTGCACCAGCGGCCGGGGAGGCACGACTGCGGCGGTCTGCACCGCGGGCGCGGCAATCGTGGGCTGGGTCGTATCCAGCACGACACGCTCCGGCAGATGGCGGTCGGAGCGGATCCGGATCAGCGGCTGATCATTGCTTACGGTGGCGACAGCCTGCGCAACCGGTTGCGATGGCAGAACATAGTTCGCTGCAAACAGCAGTGCGAGCAAGGCTCCACCGACAAAGACGAAATACCGAAAGATGGGCATTGGCCGAGCTCCGCCCCCCGCATCCCCGCGTGGGCTCTTCGCCTTCAACAGGCGATCATTTAATTGGTTCCTGACCCAGCCGTTCGGTTCAAATGGCGACGCCAGGTTTTTTTGCCAAGCACTAGGGAGGGTAACTTTTCCGCTACCGGAACATGCCGTGCTTACGCGCGACGTGCCGCAACCAACGAGCATTTCGCCTGATCGGCATTGACGTTGACAAAGCCCACGGAGATTCGGGCAAAGGTCTTGCGGCTCTTCATGCTGACCGGATCTGCCAGCACGCGGCTCCGATCGGTGAGATGACTGCCGTCGCGCCGCGAAAAGGCGCAAACGATCTCGACATTCTTTACGGCATAGTCATTGTCGTTTCGCAGCGTGAGCGTCACCAGGGCTTTCGAGCCAAGGCCGCCCCGCCGCCAGGTCTGCGATGAAATCCTGAGACGATCGAGGTCCGCCATAGCCGGGACCTGAGCTTCGGAAGCCAACGAGGCCGATGCCGCCGGATCGCCCGAAGGAGAAGGCTCGGCTGCCGCCAGCTCCGACTTCAGGGGCTCAGCACTATTGCCTTTGGAGAGGGGCAGCAGCATCCAGACCCCGCAGCCGACAATGACGGCGGCCATCAGCCACAGCAGGCTTCGGCCAAATGAGACGCTCGCCAACGTCACGGCCCGCGCCAGTCGCTCGCCGGTTCCGGCGAAGCGCTCCAATACCATCCGGTGGAGCCTGGCGTTCATGATTGCATCACCGATAGCGGCTGAGCACGTCCGACGACGGACTTGCGACACAGACTCGGCCGCAGCTTACTTCAATCCAGAAGACGAACTAAGGTTCCCTCCGAATCGGCAAGGATGGCGATCACCGGCCGGGACCGTTAACATGCGCCGCAACATCGAACGATCGCGTTGGGAGAATTGGAATGCCAGTCGTCGTCACTTGGGATCACGTCCATCTGCGCAGCCCCGATCCGGAGGCCACGGCAGCTTGGCTGCGGGACATCCTCGGTGGCGAGATCGTGCATGCGCCGGGACGGATCGACGTGAACCTTGGCGGCGCCAGGATTTTCATCGCACCGCTCGAGGGCGATAGCGCCGTCAACCCGCCGCCTCCGCACCCGCATCAGGGCCTCGATCATTTTGGCCTGACGGTGAAGGACATCGATGCCGTCGCGGCCGAGATCAAGGCCAAGGGCGTCACCTTCACGCGTGAGCCGACCACGATCCGGCCCGGCGTGCGCATCTGCTTCATCCGCGGCCCCGAAGGCATCTCGATCGAGCTGCTGGAGCGCGATAAGAAATACACCTGACGCGGCGCGTGCCGCACCGGACGACATTCCGTCCGATGCGGCTAAGTCATGCTGCCGGGCATGAAGCAACGGATGGTGACGCCCATATAGCCGTAGATCGGCCACACCATGGTGCGCCCCACCCGGTTCGGCTCGGAAATCACGGCCTCCTCGGGGACCTCGACCCAGACAAGCTCTTGCGGCCGCCCTTCGAGCCCGGAAGCATAGCGCGGGAGGCGGACACGATAGTGCCCGTCCTTGCTGTCCCAGTCGGTATCCGAGAGCGCCGAACCGTCGGCATCGGAGCAGCATGGTCCCTTGCCGCTGCGAAGGCCGTCGAACCAGGCTTTCAAATCCGCATTGGTATTGACGAACTGGCCGCGGTCGCGCGCATGCCCGAACGGAGCGGCGAGCGCAATCAGGGCCAAAACGCAAGCCAGCCTCACGGAAGCCAGCCCTGTCATGCTTCGCCAGCGTGTTGCGCTACCGGAGCGCCGTCGTTCGCTTGTGCAATTCGTGGGGCGCGCACTGTACAGACGCGGCTCATCGCCGCCGGAATCGATCCAGTTGCTCATCGTCGTGCTCCAGCACCCCGCGGCCAGTGCAGCAAATTTTATGCATTTCGCGGGCCAACTCTGATTCGCAACGACCGGCCTCGCCCCATCATCAGACCGTCATGCGGGCGTCACGCACAAGCCGGGACAACTACGGCTCGAAGCGGAAACTCCCGCCGCTGGCAGGCAAACTGCCGCGTTGCGCGAGCGGATGCGCTTTGGCATAAAAGCAGGATTGGTTGCGCCATTGGGCGATGGCGGCCGGCCTGCGGGACGTTATGAAGAACGGTCTCTATTCGATTCATGTGACCCTGCTCGATGGTCGAGCCGGCAAGGGCAGCGGCGTCATTCTTTTTCGCGACGGCAAGATTCTTGGCGGCGATGCCTACCTCTATTACACCGGCAGCTACGTGGTGAAGGATGACACCACCTTCAAAGGCGAGGTGCTGGTGCAACGGCACACCTCGCCGCGGGGCGACGACAATCCGCTATTCGGCGGCCCTGCCCCGGTCGGCATCGGTGTCAGCGGGACCTACACGGACACCCGCGCGGAGATGACGGGCACCGCGCTGGTCGGCAAGGCCAGCCTGATTTTCGGCGCAACGCTGCACAAGCTCGCCGAGGCTGATTAGCTATTCCGCAGCCTGCTCGAGCGGCGCCGTGCGTGGCAGGATGATCTGGATGCGGGTGCCGCTGCCCGGCTCGGAATCGAGATCGAGCCGCCCGCCGAGCCGGTTGGTGACAATGCTATAGACGATGTGCAATCCGAGGCCGGTGCCGCCCTGGTCGCGCCGCGTCGTGAAGAACGGATCGAAGGCACGGCGGCGGACGTCGAGCGACATGCCGCAGCCATTGTCGGAGAAGATGATCCCGACATTGTCCTTGCCGGACTCCCGCACCTGAATGTCGATGGTCCCGGGCCGGCCGTCCGGGAAGGCGTGCGCCACCGAATTGAGAAACAGATTGGTCAGCACCTGGCCGTACGGGCCCGGATAGCTGTTCATGGTCAGATCCGGCTGGCACTCGACGTTGAGCGTCAGATTGTGCTTGCGCAGGCCCGGCCGCAGACTCATCACCACCTGCTCGGTGAGGTCGCCGAGGTCGAAGTTGCGCTGGTCCGAATAATTGCGGTCGGCCGCGACCTGCTTGAACGACTGGATCAGCTCGGCGGCGCGGTTGAGATTGGAGACGAGCTGCGAGGATGCGTCGCGGCTGGTGCTGAGGAAGTCGTTGAGCGTGGAGCGGCGCAGCTCGCCGCGCTCGACCTCGGCGGTGAACATCGCGGTCTTGCGCTCCAACGCGGAAGCGACCGTGAGACTGATGCCGACGGGATTGTTGACCTCGTGCGCAACGCCGGCGACGAGGCGGCCGAGCGCCGCGAGCTTCTCGGCCTCGATCAGCGAAGCCTGCGTCTCGCGCAGATTGCGCAGCGCGGTCTCGGCGGATTCCTTGGCCTTGCGCATCTCCTGCTCGCCGCGCTTGCGCTCGCCGATGTCGAGCGCGACGGTGACGATCCGCTCGATCTCGCCCTCGGCATCGAGCAGCGGCAGCTTGTTGACGAGCCATTGCCGCATGTTGCCGGAGGCGTCCTTGTACTCCTCCTCGTAGAAGCCAAGGCCTTTGCGGAGCTTGAGCACCCTCTTGTCGCTCTCGTCGGACTTGGCCGCGCCATAGCGCGACATCAGGTCGGCCGTGGTGCGGCCGAGCGCATCGCCCGGCTCGATGCCGAAGATGCCGGCCATGTAACGGTTCATCAGCACATAGCGCAGGTCGCGGTCCTTGACGTTGATCACCGCGGGCACGGTGTCGATGACCTGCTGGAGCAGGCGCCGGCCTTCGGCGATGGCATCTTCCGCGCGCTTCTGGTCGGTGATGTCGCGCAGCGTGCCCTCGTAGCGGACGATATTGCCCGCTTCGTCGCGCACGCCGGTGGCGCTGTCGGAGAGCCAAAGGATGTCGCCGCTGCGCTGGCGCACCTGATACTCGAACTCGCGCACCATGCCGTCGCGCGTCATCAGCCGCTGGTATTCGACGCGCGCCTCGGGATGGACGTAGATGGTGTGGGCGATGTCGTTGATGCTGTCGATCAGCTGCTGCGGGCTGTCGTAGCCCATCATTCGCGCCAGCGCCGGATTGGCGTTGAGCAGATCGCCGGCCGGCGTCGTCACATAAATGCCGTCGACCGAGCCCTCGAACAGTTTCCGGTAGCTCTCTTCGGCGAGGCGCTGCTCGGTGAGTGCGCGCACCGCCGCCTCGCGCGCCGTATCGGCCTCCTCCAGCGCACGGCGGAACACTTCGGCCGCACGCGCGATGTCGCCGATCTCGTTGTCGAGGTCGGCGGACGGGATGGAGGTGTCTTTCTGGCCCGCCGCAAGCGCGCGAATGGAGCGTGCGATCTGGGCGAGCGGACGGACCGTCCTGCGCACCACGAAGCCGGCCGCGAGAATGCCGATCAGAACCCCGATGGTGCCAAGCACGATGCTCTGCCATCGCGCTTCCGTCAGCGTACGGGCAAAGTCACGCGACAGCACGTGGCCGCGCCGGTCGCTGACTTCGCGCAGCAATTCGGTGACGCGGCCGATCAGCCGGCCCTCGGTTCCCAGCACCTCGCGGTCGATGTCGGCGATCTGCCGCTCGCGGACGGCCACGGCCATGATGGCCTCGGCATAATCGTTCACCGCCGACCTCAGCCTGGCATCGCCAATATTCAGCGCCCGCATGTTCTGCGCGGCCTGCTCTGCCGCGGACGGGTTGCGCGCGAGCAGCCCGAGCGCGATGCGGCTCTGCGCCTCGGACAGGCGCGAGGCCAGCTCGCGGTCGGCGGTGCCTGCGACGACGGCGTCGAACTGCTCGCGCAGCGGCGGCAGGTTGGCGAGCAGCTGGGCGCGACGATCGATCAGGGTCGAGATCCGCTCGAGGCCGGTGCGATAAGTGGCAAGCCGCTCGGTGACCCCGTCGATCATGTCCTGCTGCTCGGGCGCGAGCTCGATGCGGGTCTTCTTCAGGATGTCGCTGAGCGTCGAGGCCGCCTCGCCGACCTGCTGGAACTGGGTGCCGGCGCCGGGATCGGTGACGAAGTCGCGCGCGGCAAGGCGCAGTTCGTTCATGCGGCGGTCGATGTCCTCGGCGAGGTCGCCGACGCTCTGGAGCCGCTGCAGCTCCGCAAAGGTCGTGTCGATGTGCCGAATCGCGATCACGCTCGCGGTCGATGTGACGATGATCACCGCCAGCACGAGCAAGAAGCTGCCGAAGGTGAGCTGGCCGATGGAGAGCGAGAAGGTTCGCTTTTTCTCAGGGGTCGGCGTCAATTCGGCGGACATTGGTGTCTTTGGGGGGACCGGGCTACTGGAGGCCCAATATACGACGTATTGCCGCCCGGGGGAAACATGCCTCGGGCCGCCGATTATCCTTAATATTGCGGTCTTCGGAGCCCCCGTCCCCCTATGACGGTTTGACGCTTGCCTGCCGCCGGGCCGGGATCGTCATGGCGGCGACGCCGAGGACGACGCAGGCAAGCCCGATCCAGGCAGTCTGGCTCAGGCTCTCGCCGAGAAGGGCGACGCTGATGGCGACACCGATGGGCACGCGGAGATAGGCCTGCGCCGTGGTGCCGACCGAGCCCAGGGTCTGGATCAGGCGGAAGTAGATCGCAAACGCTGCGGCCGTCGAGAACACGGCGAGCGCGAGCAGCGCCAGCACTGAGCTTTGCGAGGGCGACAGCGTCCAGGGCTGCTCGACCACGAGCGAGGCCGGGATCAGGACGGCGGCCCCGGCCAGCAGCGAGCCGGCTGCCGGCGCCATGGGATCGAGCCCCTTGAAGCTGCGGCCGAAGATCGCGGCGCATGCATAGCAGATGGTGGCGGCGACGATCGCGGCCTCCGCGACGAGGCCGCCGCCAATGTCATGGAAGGCATCGACGCCGACGATCAGCAGGATGCCGGCCATGCCGGCGACGACGCCGAACAGCTTTCGCGGTGTCGTCGCTTCGTGACGGGTCACGATTGCAGTGAGCAGGAAGGTGAAGATCGGTCCGGCCGAGTTGAGGATGGTGGCCAGCGCGGCATCGACGTGGCGCTCGCCCCAGGCGATCAGCGTCCAGGGGATCACGCTGTTGAGTACGGCCTGGAACGCGAACCGCCGCCAGGTCGCGGCATCCGTCGGCATTCGGATGCCGCGTGCCCACATGACGGCCAGCAGCAACAGGCCCGCGATCGTGGTGCGCGCCGCGATCAGCGTGATCGGCGGGATGGTGGCAACGCCGAGCTTGATGAAGGTGTAGGACCCGCCCCAGAGCGTTGCGAGCGCGACCAGGAGCGCCAGCTCGACGGCGATGTTGGTGTCCTGCCGGTTGTCCATTCTGTGCGTCCCATCCGTTCGCGACGGACGGAACCTAGCGCGACCGCAGTCCTTGATACTTCGTCGGGTGTCGAAGTGTCTTAGCCCAGTGCCCCCACCTCGAACACCTCGCCGTCATAGCCGGCCTCGCGGGGGATGCGGAGCTGGCGGCCGGTTTCGGTCTTGGTCATGACCGGCATCACCGTGACGATCGACATGCCGCGGGCATGCTCCATCGCGGCCTGCACCGTTGCCTGCTTCGCCAGCCGGATCAGATTACGCGTGGTCGGGAACGGCAGCTTGAAGCGGCCGCTTTCGCCGCCGTCCACCGCCTCGCGCGGCGAAATCCAGATCGAATCCGTCGACTCCCGGCCGTCATGGGCGCCGAGCTGGTCGGGCGGCGCTGCGGCAAGGAAGAACCAGGTGTCGAAGCGTTTTGGCATGCCCTCGGGCGTGATCCAGTGCGCGTAAGGCACCAGCGTGTCGAGCGCGAGCTGCAGATTGTTGTCGGCCAGGATGCTCAGGAAGCTGACCTTGTGCTCGTTGAGCGCGACGCGGTGTTGATCTGCGAGTTCGCCGGCACGCTTGGCATCGACAGGCGCACCAGTCCCCCTCGAGCTCGCCAGCAGGATGCCGCTTTCCTCAAAGGTCTCGCGGATCGCGGCGATGCGGAAGCCGCGGTCCGCTTCGCTCAAGCCCTCGCCGCCCGAATACAGATCGGTGCGGGCGACGATCTCCTTGTCACCGGCATCGACGCTGCCGCCGGGAAACACCAGCGCGCCCGAGCTGAACTCGATCTGATGATGGCGAACCATCATGAAGACTTCAATTTCGCCGCGGCCCTTGCCGTCGGCCCTCGCGCCATCGCGCAGCAGGAGGATCGTCGAGGCCGGGCGTGATGCTGATGTCTCGGCCATGCGATTAACCCGCGGCGCTGGATTGCGGGCCGAGATTGGCGCGCTTGTCGACACGGGCGACGCGCGACAGCAGGTATTCGACCTCCGCCTTCGCCATCGCCGTGATGGTCGCGCCGGGCTTGCGCTGGGCGCTGGAGGCGATGATGCCGCGCTTCTGGAGCACGTATTTGCGGATGGTCAGGCCGACACCGGGCTGCTGCTCGTAGCGGATCAGCGGCAGGTGCGCGTCGAACAGATCATGCGCGGCATCGCGCTTGCCGGCCTTGGAGAGATTCACGACGTCGATCAGAAGCTCCGGGAAGGCGTAGCCGGTCATGGCGCCGTCGGCACCGCGCTCCATCTCGAAGTCCAGGAACGTGCCGCCATTGCCGCAGAGAATGGAGAGCGGACGGAGCGAACCGTCCTTCTGGAAGCCGCGCAGTGTCGTGATCTTCTCGAGCCCCGGCCAGTCCTCATGCTTGAGCATCACGCAATTCGGATTGTCCATGACGATCTTGCGGATCACGGCGGGCGTGAACACCACCGACAGCGTCAGCGGATAATCCTGCAGCACCCAGGGCACATCAGGCCCGATCGCTTCGGCCGCCTGCTTGAAATAGCCGACGATCTGGTCGTCGGTGCGAAGCGACGGCGGCGGCGCGATCATGACGCCGGCCGCACCCGCATCCATGGACGCCTTCGCCAGCGAGCGCATGGTGGCAAAGCCCGGCGCGGAGACGCCGACGATCACCTGCATCTTCTTGGCGCGCTTGACGAAGCGCACCGCGACCTGCTCGGCTTCAGCGGCGTCGAGCTTGGGCGCTTCGCCGAGGATGCCCAGCACCGTGACGCCGTCGCAGCCGACCTCCTCGTAGAAATCGGTCAGGCGGTCGATCGAGCGCTCGTCGATCCGGCCGTCGTCGTGGAACGGCGTCGGCGCGATTGCGAAAGTGCCCTTGGCGTCGGCGGTGAGTTTCATCAGTCCTTGTATCCTTTGTTTCGTCATTCCGGGACGATGCGTCAGCATCGAACCCGGAATCTCGAGGTTCCGGGTTCACGCTTCGCGTGCCCCGGAACGACAAATCACGCTAAAACCGCCGTGCTCCCATCTTGATCTGCTCCTCGGAGAAGAAGATCTCCTTGGCATGATCGGCGATGTCCTGGGCCTTCCAGCCCGTGTGCGGCGGTTTCCAGCCTTCCATTTCCATCATCCGCATCTCGCGCACGCCGCGGGGCCCGGACACGCCCAGCACCTTGCCGGTCTGGTCGCCCGACAAGTCGCTGACCATGTATAGCACGGCCGGCGCGATGCCGTCCGGCCCCAGCGCCGCGCCCGGGTTCTCCTTATAGCGGGGCAGGTCTGCGGTCATGCGGGTCAGGGCGCCCGGCGCCAGCGTCCAGATCCGGATGTTGTACTTGCGGCCCTCGATCGCCAGCACGTTGGACAGGCCCCAGATGCCGCCCTTGGCAGCTCCATAATTGGTCTGGCCGAAATTGCCGATCAGGCCCGAGGTCGAGGAGGTGTTGACGATGACGCCGCCGCCGTTTTCCCGCATCCAGCGAAACACCGGCAGGGTGCAACAAAAGGTGCCTTTCAGATGCACCTTGATCACCTTGTCCCAGTCCGATTCGGTGGCTTTTGCGAAGGTCTGGTCGCGCAGGATACCGGCATTGTTGACCAGGATGTCGGCGCGGCCGAAGTGCTTGATGGCGTCGTCGAACACCGACTGGCCGCCCTCCATGGTGGAGATGTCGGCGCCGTTGGCGACCGCCTTGCCGCCCTCGGCCGTGATCGCGTCCACCACAAGCTGCGCCATGGACTTGTCGGCACCGGAGCCGTCGCGGGGCCCGCCGAGGTCGTTGACCACGACCGAGGCCCCTTCCCGCGCGAACAGCTTTGCGTAGGCCTCACCGAGGCCCCCGCCCGCGCCGGTGATCAGCGCAACCTTGCCGTCGAGTAGTCCCATGGTGGCCTCTCCCTTTTTGTTATTGTCATTCCGGGGCAGCGCGCAGCGCTGAACCCGGAATCCGGAGGTCCTAGCGCGAGATTCCGGGTTCGCGCTTCGCGCGCCCCGGAATGACAGCGGAGACTAACCCAGCACCGTCTTGCCGTTCTTGATCACCGTAACCCCGCGCGCCTTCACCTTGGCTTCGAACGAGATCACGTTGCCGTCCTTCCAGAGGTCCATGGTCACGGTCTCGCCGGGATAGACCGGCGAGGAGAACCGCGCGACATGCTGGCGGAACGCGGAGGCGTCGTAGTCGGCATAGGTCTGGAGCACGCCGCGGCAGGTGATGCCGTAGGTGCACATGCCGTGCAGGATCGGGCGCGGAAAGCCGGCCTTCTTCGCAAACTCGGGGTCCGAGTGCAGCGGGTTGCGGTCGCCGCAGAGGCGGTAGACCAGCGCCTGATCGGGGCGCGTTACGATGTCGATGGTCTTGTCGGGGTTGCGTGAGGGGATCTTGTGCGGATCGGGCTGGGTCAGGTTGGGCCCGCCAAAGCCGCCGTCGCCGCGGGCGAAGCGCGAGGCGACCAGCGTTGCCAGCTTCTCGCCCTTCTCGTTCTTGAGCACGGTCTGATGGGCGATGACGACGCCCTTGTCCTTGCCCTTGTCGTAGACCTCGACGACGGAGGAGTCGGCGGTGATGTTCGCAGCGACCGGCAGCGGCTGGTGGAAGGTGATGTCGCGCTCGCCGTCCACCACCATGACGCGGTTGAGATTCATCTCGCCCGGCCCCGAGCCCCACGCGGCGACGGACGCGAACGTCGGCACCACCTTCAGCGGCCGCGGCGTCAACGTGCCCTCGTTGACAAAGGCAAGCTCCTTCTCGTCCATGGGATCGGCGCCGAGGCCGATGCCGTAGGCGTAGAGCATCACCTCCCGGTCGGTGTAGGCATATTTTTGGCCGAGGTTCTTGAGGGACTTCAGTTCTTCGTATCTGGCGGACATTTTTCTGGTTTCCTTCCCGGACTCTCCGCGAGCAGCGGCGCTCGTTAATGTGCCCTCTCCCCTTGTGGGAGAGGGCCAGATGCTGCCCGCAACAAACTCATTTGGGTGAGGGGTTGCTTCCTCATCGAGCAGTCTCTCTGCGGAGACAAACCCCTCATCCGGCGCTTCGCGCCACCTTCTCCCACAAGGGGAGAAGGAAGAAAGAATTCGTAGGATGGGTAGAGCGAAGCGAAACCCATCATTGCGAGCGTCGGTGGGTTTCGCTTCGCTCTACCCACCCAACGCAGCCTCGCGCTCAAGCCACGGTGAAGAACGGCAATGGCGCGCCATCCGTGGGCTTGAACACCACCTTCACCTTCTGGCCGATCTTCAGCGTCGTGAGATCGCAGTCGACGAAATTGGTCTGCACCGACGGCCCCTCCTTCAGCGTGACATAGCCGATGGCATAGGGCCCGGTCGGCGACTTCCGCATCAGGCTCCAGGTGTAGATCGTGCCCTCGCCCGAAGCTTGCTCCCACACCGTCTTGTCGGAATAGCAGAACGGACAGATCGAGCGCGGGAAGTAATGCGCCTCGCCGCACGCCGTGCAGCGCTTGATCATGAACTTGCCCTCTTTGGCCGCGTCCCAGAACGCGGCGGTCTCGGGGTTCGTGACCGGGGCCGGATATTTCTTCGCTTCACTCATCACACGCGCTCCAGAATGGCGGTCGAGGCGGCGTGGCGAACACCCAAAAGGCCGCCGGTGCCGTGGGCGATGGCGAGATCGCAATTCTTGACCTGCACCTTCGGATGCGCCTCGCCGCGCAGCTGCCGCACAGCCTCGATGATCTTGGTCATGCCGCCGCGGTTGACGGGATGGTTGCTGCAAAGGCCGCCGCCATCGGTGTTGAACGGCAGCTTGCCGACGCCAGAGATCAGATTGCCGTCGGCGACGAACTTGCCGCCCTCGCCCTTCTTGCAGAAGCCGAGGTCTTCGAGCTGCATCAGCACCGTGATGGTGAAGCTGTCATAGATGGAGGCGTATTTGATGTCCTTCGGCGTGATGCCGGCTTCCTCGAAGGCGCGCGGACCGGACCAGATGCCGGCGGAGTACGTGAGATCGAGATCCTTGCCGCCGCGCGGCCCCTTCATCGCCTCGCCGTGGCCGATCAGCGTGACCAGCGGCTTCTTCAGGCTCTTGGCGATCTCCGGCGTCGTCACGATCAGCGCGCCGCCGCCGTCGGAGACGACGCAGCAATCCATGCGATGCAGGGGATCGGAGATCATCGGCGAGTTCAGCACGTCCTCGACGGTGACGACATCTTTCAGCATCGCATGCGGATTGTATTGCGCGTGATGCGAGGCCGCGACCTTGATCCAGGCGAGCTGCTCTGAGGTGGTGCCGTAGTCGTGCATGTGGCGCATGGCACACATGCCATAGGCATTGTGCGTGGTCGCGCCGTAAGCGGACTCGAAATCGGCTTCCGCGCCAGCGGCACGCGGCGGCATCACGCCGGTGCGCGGCTTGCCGGCGAGCGTGATCAGCGCGATCGAGCACTTGCCCGCCGCGATCGCCTCGGCGGCATGGCCGAGATGGATGATATAGGAACAGCCGCCGGTCTCGGTGGAATCGACGTGGCGGAGCTTCTTGGTGTTCAGGCCGAGATAATCGACCATCGGCCAGGCGCCGCCGGGCGCATCGCCTGCGCAGAAATAGCCGTCGACATCGTCCTTGGAGAGCCCGGCATCCTCGATCGCGCCCTTGGCGACCTCGGCATGGAGCTGCGCGGTGGATTTGTCCGGCGCATGCCGGGTCGGGTGTTCAAAAATCCCGGCAATGTAGGCCTTGCCCTTGATGGTCAAACTTCAGGTCTCCGCTGGCGTTTCTTCTTCGCTCTTTTTTCTGAACCGCGGTGGCCGGATTGGCAAGCGCGGAAATATTCCGCCCCGCGAGAGGGCAGCGGGTGAGCGCAACTCCCCGCCCCGTCATCCTGAGGCGCGGGTGGCGCGATGCAAAGCATCGCGCCGGGAGCCTCGAAGGATGAACGGCCCGGCCATCTCGACAGCCGCGCCGCGACAGCCGGGCTGTCGCCCCTTCGAGGCTCGCCGAAGAGGCGAGCGCCTCCAGCGACAACGACTTCGCCGTTGCAAGGGGATGACGGTCAGACATGGCTCGGTGCCTCCACATCGTCATTGCGAGCGCAGCGAAGCAATCCAGGAGTTTCTCCGCGGATACATTTCTGGATTGCTTCGCTGCGCTCGCAATGACGGCCAGACACACCCCCGCATCCTCGCGGCGCTTCTCGCCCGAGCTTTGCGTCCGTCTGGCTCCCTCCCGAAACAGAGGGCGCAGGGAAGACCGGGTGCCGGCTGGGCACCCACGGTCCGCTGTGCGCAAATGCGCGAAGCACAGATGCACAGCGGCATACAGGTGCGGCCAAACATCCGGCCTTCCCTGCGCAGTGGTTTGACGGCTTATGTCGTGCTCTCCCCGGGGAGCGTTGCACTATTGCCCCCGTCGCCTTGCGGATGATCGATGCGCGGACCCGGTCGGGCCTCCACATCACCGCAAGCCTTGACGCACAGACCCCGGGCGTCAGGACCACACGATTTTGCCGTACGCGAGACCGCGCCGGTCGTGTGCGCGCCGGCGTTGCTCACGGTGTGACCCGCCCTGCAACCGCCTCCGCGCCGACGCCGCCTGCGTCCACCGCCGCTCACCCCGCGTTCGTGACGATCGCGATACGCCCCTCTGACTGGGATGAGGTGGCGGATCGATACGACCTTTCCGAATTTCGGTCAATCGGAATATTTTGGCGCGAATGGATTGCCCCACGGCGTGGATGTTTTGCCCGTCGGGCAACACAAGGGATGGTGTCACAAGGTGGTAAGGCGCAACGCGCCCTGCCCACCATGTCGCCGAGATCAATCCCGAAGACGTGGGCACGCTTCGCTTTGCCCACCCTACGAGACCCTGCGCAGGCCTTGCCAGTTGCCTTCCGTCAAATCGGGCTGCGCAGCGCGGGCTTCACCAGAGGCGTCCACGGCCCAGGGAAAATACCCGTCACGATCGGGGTACACGACCTGCAGACATTCGAACTCGTCATTGCCGTAGAACCACCTGCTCCATCCGAGATGCGAGCGATAGTGCTGCGACGACACCGGAAGAAGCACAGCGGCGGCATTCTGAAACAGCGCATCGGTCGCCGTCCAGCGTCAAGCTCACGGTAGATCGTCCAGAACGTATCCTGCGCCGTCTGCTGCCGCATCGAAAACACGATCACCTCTGGAAACCTGAACTTCAGCCAGAAGCCGGTGGTGTAGGCGAAGCCCGATCCTTCTTCGTCCGGCATGACATGCGTGCCGAACCAGCCGTGCTTGCGGACTTTCTCGACGAAGTTCTGCTCATGCTTATCGAGCCGGTCAGGAGGGGCATCAAGGGCTGTGAACATCGCAGCAGCATCCAGTCATAGACGGTGAGGATACACTGCGACGAACCAGCTTGGAATGACACTGGCTTGCTGAGGTTGTGGTCCGGATGGAGCGCAGCAGGAGCAACCCTCCGTAGGGTGGGCAAAGCGAAGCGTGCCCACGTCTTCTCGTGCAATCCTGGTGAAATGGTGGGCACGGCGCTTTGCGCCTTTGTCCACCCTACTGGAGCGCCCTGATTGGTTGTGATCTGCCTCGGAGCCAGCGCCAGCTCGTAGGGCGGATTAGCCGAAGGCGTAATCCGCCGCTTTGATCTCGGCGCCAACAGACGTGGCGGATTACGCTTCGCTAATCCGCCCTACGAGACTGCCCTACTCCGCCGCGATCTGCCTTGGCGCGGGCGGCGGGTTCGCCAAGTCCGCCGCGAGCTGGGCGTAACGCACCTTGGCGTCCGCAACGGCCTTCTCCTTCACCGGGCCGTAGCCGCGGATGCGGTCGGGCAGCGAGAGCAGTTCGACGGCGGTGTCGATCGTCACGGGCGACAACAGGCCGAGCACGGTGGCGACGTCCTTCTCGTAGCCGGCGATCAGATCGCGCTCGAGCTTGCGGTCGGCGCTGCGGCCGAAGATGTCGAGCGCGGTGCCGCGCAGGAATTTGAACTTTGCCAGCACGCGGAAGACGTTCAGCATCCACGGGCCGAACGCGCGCTTCTTCGGACGACCGAGCGCGTCGACGCCGCTCGCCAAAATCGGCGGTGCCAGGTTGAAGTTGAACTTGAAGTCACCCTCGAATTGGTCGCGAAGCTGCTGCTCAAAGGCCCCGTCGGTGTAGAGGCGCGCGACTTCGTACTCATCCTTGTAGGCCAGGAGCTTGGCGTAGTTCACCGCGACCGCGCGCGGCAGCGCCTCGCCATAGCCGCCCTTCGCCGCGACATCGCGGACCTGATCGACCAGCTTGCGGTAACGCTTGGCGAGGCGGCCGTTCTGATAGGCGGTCAGATGCTTGGCGCGGTGCTCGATAACCTCGTCCAGCGTCATTGCGTCGAGGGTCTTGGGCGCGACGAGCTCGTCCGTCCCCTTCAGCATGTCGGCGAGGCGCTGAGGGTCGGCGACAGCGAGGCGGCCGAGGCGGAAGGCTTCCTTGTTCATCTTGATCGAGACGCCGTTGACCTCGATCGCCTGCTCGATCGCCTCCGCCGACAGCGGGAACAGCCCCTTCTGATAGGCATAGCCCATCATCATCATGTTGGTGGCGATGGCATCGCCGAGCAGCTGCTCGGCCGGCTTGGTGAAGTCGAAGAAGACGGAGTCCTTGTGCAGCGCGGTTTCCAAGAGCCCGTTCAGCTTGCGGGTCTGGAAGTTGAAGTCGCGGTTGAGGACGAAGTCGGCGGTCGGGATGACGTGGCTGTTGATGATGCCGCGGGTGCGGCTGCTATCGCAGAGCGAGATCGTGTCCTTGGCGACCGCGACCACCTCATCCGCGGCGAGCACCAGATCGGCCGTGCCGGTGACGATGCGCGAGCAGGTCACCTCCGCCGGATGATCCGACAGGCGGACGTGGCTGAGCACCGCCCCGCCCTTTTGCGCAAGGCCCGACATGTCGAGGATCATCGAGGCCTTGCCCTCGATATGGGCGGCCATGCCGAGCAGTGCGCCGATGGTGAGAACGCCGGTGCCGCCGACACCGCCGACGGCGATGTTGTAGGGCTTGTCGAGCGTCGGGCGCGAGGCCGGCTCGGGCAGCTCACCGATATCAGCGAGCTCGCCAGGCGCGCGGTGGCGCGGCTTGCCGCCATCCACGGTGACGAAGGACGGGCAAAAACCCTTGAGACAGGAATAATCCTTGTTGCAGGACGACTGGTTGATGGCGCGCTTGCGGCCGAACTCGGTCTCCAGCGGCTCGACCGAGATGCAGTTCGACTGCACCGAGCAGTCGCCGCAGCCTTCGCAGACGGCCGGGTTGATCATGACGCGGCGCGCCGGATCTTCCATCAGGCCGCGCTTGCGGCGGCGGCGCTTCTCGGCGGCGCAGGTCTGCACGAAGACGATGGCCGAGGTGCCCTTGTGTTCCCGGCACATCTTCATGACGTTCTGCAGTTGATCGCGATGATACAGCTTCACGCCGGGCGCGATGGTGTCGGCCGGATAAGCGTCAGGCGCTTCCGAGACCAGATAGATCTCGCGGATGCCTTCGGCGTGGAGCTGATGCGTGATCTGCTGCGGCGAGAGATCGCCGTCATGGCGCTGGCCGCCGGTCATGGCCACCGCGTCGTTGTAGAGGATCTTGTAGGTGATGTTGGCCTTGGACGCCACCGCCTGGCGGATCGCCAGAAGCCCGGAGTGGAAATAGGTGCCGTCGCCGAGGTTCGCGAAGATGTGGTTCTCGTTGGTGAACGGCGCGATGCCGACCCACGGCACGCCCTCGCCGCCCATATGCGTAAAGGTCTCGGTCGAGCGGTCCATCCACAGCGCCATGAAGTGACAACCGATGCCGGCCAGCGCGCGGCTGCCTTCGGGGACTTTCGTGGAGGTGTTGTGGGGACAGCCGGAGCAGAAATACGGGGTGCGTGAAACGGGTGCGACCGCCTGCATCTGGGTCGCCTGGCGGCCGTTGAACCAATCGGCCTTGACACGGAGCATCTCCGCGATCTCTGGATTGAGATTCAGCCTTAGAAGCCGCTCGGTGAGCGAGGTCGCGAGCGAGGCGACGCTGAGCTCGGCGGCGAAGGTGAGGAAGCGCTTGTCGTGCTCGTCCATCTTGCCGACGATGCGCGGACGAACATCGTCGCGCCAGTTGAACAGCACCTGCTTGACCTGGTTCTCGACGATCTCGCGGCGCTCCTCGACGATGAAGATCTCCTCCAGGCCGACCGCGAATTCATGCACGCCTTCCGGCTCCAGCGGCCAGGGCATGCCGATCTTGTAGAGGCGAAGGCCGATCTTTGCGGCGACCTCCTCGGTAATCCCGAGCTCGCGCAGCGCCTGCCGCACGTCCTCGTAGCTCTTGCCCGAGGCCATGATGCCGAAGCGGGCGTTCGGCGAGTCCATGGTGACGCGGTTGACCCTGTTGGCGCGCGCAAAGGCGATGGCGGCAAAGCCCTTGTAGTCCTGCAGGCGGCGGTCCTGCTCGAAGCGGTCGTCGGGCCAGCGCAGATTGAGGCCGCCGGGCGGCAGCTCGAAATCGCTGGGGATGATGAACGGCTTCATCTCGTCGGTGAGGTCGATCTCGGCGGTGGTCTCCACCGTCTCCGTGATCACCTTCATGCCGACCCAGCAGCCGGAGTACCGCGACATTGCGATGCCGAGCAGGCCCATCTCGATCATCTCGTGGATGCTCGATGGATACAGATACGGCATCAGCGCCGACATGAAGGCATGGTCGGATTGATGCGGGACGGTGGAGGATTTTGCGCCGTGGTCGTCGCCGGCAAGGCACAGCACGCCGCCGTTCTTGGCCGAGCCTGCGGCATTGCCGTGGCGGAACACGTCGCCGCAACGGTCGACGCCGGGGCCCTTGCCGTACCAGATGCCGACCACGCCGTCGTGTTTGGCGCCGGGCGAGAGGTTAAGCTGCTGCGAACCCCAGACGGCGGTGGCCGCCAGATCCTCATTCACGCCAGGCTGGAACTTGATGTTGTACGCTTCGAGATGCTTGCGGGCGGCAAAGAGCTGCTGGTCGTAGCCGCCGAGCGGCGAGCCGCGATAGCCGGAGATGAAGCCCGCGGTGTTGAGGCCGCTGGCGCGGTCGCGCCGGATCTGGGCCATGGGCAAGCGGACCAGGGCCTGGATGCCCGTGGTGAAGACGTGCCCGGTTTCCTGGGTGTATTTTTGATCGAGACTGATCGGACCCTGGTTGATGCCCATGCTGTCCTCGTTTCGCCCTGTTCAGGTCTTGCTGACTTAAGCCGTTGCCTTCCCGTTGTTTTTAGCTAGGGCGCGCCGACCATCTCCGCCACTCTATGTCGGATATTTCACGATCCGCATCACAAATCTGGACCAAAGGGAGGCCTGAGTAAAAATCGCAATTTCGTGGCCTGAAACACGCTGGGCATTTTCAATTTGTGTCACCATACCCCCGCCGCCGCGAAATGAATTGACGCGGCCTCGTGCGGGGATGCGGGCGATTGGTCGCAGGAGTGGCTTTGATGCGGACGATTCTGGCTGTGATCGCGTTGTGCAGTGCGGTTGTGAATGCCGCCCCTGCTGCCGAGCCGTCACCGGAGCTGATCGCCTACGGCAAGACGCTGGTCGAGGCCGGCGACTGCGCGGGTTGCCACACCGCCGATCCCGCAAAACCGTTCGCGGGCGGCAAGCGCATCGACACGCCCTTCGGCGCGATCTACGCGCCGAACCTGACCCCAGACCGCGACACCGGGATCGGCGCCTGGCCAGATGCCGATTTCACCCGCGCCTTGCGCACCGGCATCGCGCCTGACGGCTCGAACTATTATCCGGCCTTCCCCTACCCCTACTTCACGAAGATGACGAAGGGCGACACGCTGGCGATCCGCGCTTATCTCGGCACGCTGGCGCCCGTCGTCAGCCGCAACAAGCCGCCGGAGTTGCGCTGGCCGTTCGGCTATCGCGGCTTGGTGCGGGTCTGGAATGCCATGTATTTCAAGCCCGGCCTGTTCGAGCCGGACCAGAGCAAAAGCGCGGCCTGGAACAGGGGCGGCTATCTCGTCACCGGGCTCGGCCATTGCGGCGCCTGCCACACGCCGAAGAATTATTTCGGCGCCGACAGAGACGCGCAGCCGCTGTCCGGCAATGAGATCGGCGGCTGGTTCGCCCCGCGCCTCGATGGCGCCACCCGCACCGGGCTGAAATCGTGGAGCGAGGCTGATATCACGGAGTATCTGCAAAGCGGACGCAACGCCAGGAGCCACGCAGGCGGGCCGATGGCGGAAGTGGTCGTCAACTCGACCTCGAAGATGAGCGATGCCGACGTGCGCGCGATCGCGGTTTACCTGAAGAGCCTGCCGCCGGCACGGCGCGAGACGATCGTGACGCCGCCCGACGACGCCGAGATGAAGGCCGGCCAAGCGGTCTACGCAAAACTCTGCATCGCCTGCCATGAGGCCGACGGCTCCGGTGCACCGCGCATCTATCCGCCGCTGCCCGGCAATGCGCTGCTGCAATCGATCAATCCGTCCTCCACCTTGCGCATCATCCTCGACGGCGCCCACACCGTCACCACGGCGCGCGCGCCCAACACCGGCGAGATGCCGGGCTATGCCAAGCAATTGTCCAATGAGGAGATCGCGGCAGTCACGAACTACATCCGCAATTCCTGGGGCAATGCCGGCGTGCTGGTGACGTCGGCGCAAGTGGCGAAGGCGCGGAAGGAAGAGTAATTCCATCCCCGTCATTGCGAGCGCAGCGAAGCAATCCAGACTGCCTCCGCGGAAAGATCCTGGATTGCTTCGCTACGCTCGCAATGACGACGTGGATAAAGCTGTGCGCGTGAAGCGCTACTTCTCGTCTTGCCCCCTGAACACGAATTTCGGCATCTCCCATTTGTAGCGCACCGCGAGCAGGCGGAAGCTGATGCCGAGGACGAAGGTCAGGATGGTCCAGAGCTCGGCGTTGAGCTTGAGGCCGAACGCGGTGGCGTAGAACAGGCCCGTCACGACCGAGACGCTGGCATAGAGCTCGGAGCGAAACAGCAGCGGCACGTCATTGCAGAGCACGTCGCGGAGCACGCCGCCGGCGCAGCCCGTCACCATGCCGGAGACGATCACGATTGGCAGCGAGGCATCCATCTGCCAAGCAACATCGCAGCCGATCATGGTGAAGACGACGAGCCCGATGGCGTCGAGCACAATGAAGGCGACCTTCAACCGGTGCACCAGACGCGCGAACAGGATGGTGAGGAAAGCGGCACCGCCTGCGAGCGCGAGGTAGGTCGGGTTTTGTACCCAGGCCAGCGGGTAATGTCCGAGGAAGAGATCGCGCAACGTACCGCCGCCGAGCGCGGTGATGCAGCCGAGAAAGCAGACTCCTAGCCAGTCCATGCTGCGGCGTCCGGCAGCCAGCGCCGCCGTCATGCCTTGGGCGGCTATCGCGACCAGGGACAGGAAATGCAGTACGCTATCTGTCGGCGGCAGACTCCACATAGCTTATTCCCTTGGGCTTGTTCCGTTGGGCTTGTTCCCTTCGTCGCGGCGATGGAACTCGCGTCCAGTTCCCTGCTAGACAGGTTCCCGATTCCCGGGATGAGAGCAACATGCAACGAAAGCATAGGGAGCGCGGAACAGAATCTCGCACCTGAGGGTTGTCCGGGCGTCATAACCGAGGAGACCCAATCGATGGCTGACGACCGTTTTCCCAACGATCCGTACCGCCCGAACCTCGCCGACGATGAGTATCTTCGCGCGGCGCGCCGGGATGCCGACCTTCAGGCCGATCCCGAGCTTGGCGAAGGCCCCGCCTCCAGCGGCAAGGTTGCGTTGTTTGCCGTTGCGATTGCACTGGTGCTGGGTGCCGTGTTCTACGGCCTGAACAATACCAGCACGACCAATCAGGCCAGCAACGCACCGGCCTCGCAGACGGCACAGACGCAGCCCGCCAATCCGGCCACGCCTCCCGGCATGCGCGACGTGACGCCGCGCACCAATACCGGCCCGGGCGTGACCACGGGTGCTGCACCGAGCAAGCCGGCGGCTCCGGATACGCCTGCCGCAAAGCCGGCGCCGGATACGCAGACGCCGTCTGACGGCGCGAAGCAATAGTTCGCTGAGACGTGAGAGCGGCGGGACAATGTCCCGCCGCTCTTCGTTTGTTAGCTGAACATCTTGTTGAGCTCGCCGCCGGAATAGCCGCCGCCGAGCTCGGTGAATGTGCCCTTCTCCGCCATCTCTTTCGCCGCACGCATGAAGCCGCCCCAGGCGGCGCGCGCAAGCGACCCACCGACGCTGATCCGGCGTACGCCGAGGTCGGCGGCTTCCTGCAACGACAGGCCGGGTGCACCGATCAGCAGGTTGAATGGTTTTGGTGCGACAGCCTTCACCACTGCGGCGATATCCTCGCGGGTCTTGAGGCCTGGCGCGTAGAGGCAGTCGGCGCCGGCGTCCGCGTAAGCGGTGAGCCGGTCGATGACCAGTTTGAGATCGGTCACGCCCCATAAATAGGCTTCGCAGCGGCCGACCAGCAGCGTGCCGCTGTCGCCGATCGCCTTGCGCGAGGCCTTGATGCGCTCGACCGCGAGCGTGCGCTCGTAGATCGGCTTGTCCTTGTCGCCGGTGGAATCCTCGATCGACAGACCGGCAACGCCGGTGCGCACGCAGCGCTCGACATTGTCCGCGACCCTGTCCGGCTCGACCGCGAAGCCGCCCTCGAAATCTGCGTTCACCGGAATATCGACCGCCGAGCTCAATGCTGCCAGATGCTGACAGACGTCCTCGACGGTAACGTGGTTGTCGGCCTTGCCGATGGTCCAGGCAAAGCCCGCGCTCGATGAGGCAATCGCCTTGAAACCGAGATGCTGCAACGCCTTGGCGCTGCCGACATCGACCGGATTGGGCAGGATGAAGCATCCGCTCTCGTGCATCTTCTTGAACGCCGCGCGCTTGTCAGCGGTTGTCACGTGCATGTTTCTCTCCCTTGATAGCCGCGCAGACATAGGCACGTTCACGCGGCAGCGCCAGAGCGCGCCCGGCAGCGCTAGTGCGCGTCGTGCACGGCGCGACTGTCCTTCGGCGCCTGCTCGCGATCATTCATGCTGTAATCCCTGACGACGCTGGCGATGCGCAGATGATAATCGGCAAAGATCTGCGCCCTGCCCTTGGCCTGGGTGCGGCGGTGCTCCATCGTGTTGCGCCAGGCCTGCACCGCCGCCTCGTCCCGCCAGAACGACACCGACAGGATCTTGCCCTTCTCGGTCAGGCTCTCGAAACGCTCGACCGAGATGAAGCCATCGATGGTTTGCAGCAGCGGCTTCAGATCGGCTGCGAGGTCGAAATAATCCTGACGATGTTCCGGCTTGGGCCAGACCTCGAAGATCACGGCGATCATGGGCATCTCCTGCTGCTATTTCGCCTACAATACCACCTTGCGCAGGAAGGTGCGCTCTTCGGCGAGGATGAATTTGTGTTCCTCGGCGAAATGGAAATTGGCCATGCCTTCGGCGTCCTGCCGCAACCGGGTCCGATAGGCTTCATAGGCGGCGAGACTCTCGAAGGTGATCAGCCCAAAGGCAATGTTGTTGGTGCCCTCGTGCGGCATAAAATAGCCGATCAGATCGCCACCGCATTTCGGGATGATGGTGAGCCAGCGCTTTGAATATTCCTCGAACTGCGCGCGCTTGAAAGGGTCGAGCTGGTAGCGAATGAAGACGGTGACGGACATGATGGGCTCCTGGTTTTGCGAAGTCTCGTAGGGTGGGCAAAGCGAAGCGTGCCCACGTCATTTGTCGGCAACGACGAATGGTGGGCACGTCGCTACGCTCCTTTGCCCAGCCTACGGCTTCGCTCCTCGCAATGACGACTTGGCAACACGCTACGCCCTTGCCCGACCGCAATGCTTCGGCTATCATCGAAGCATGAAATCAGGACCCGACATCGCCCTGGTCGCTTCGCTGGTCGGCGACCCCGCCCGCGCCAACATGCTCACCGCGCTGATGAACGGGCGCGCGCTGACTGCGAGCGAGCTGGCGCAGGAGGCCGGCATCACGCCGCAGACGGCGAGCTCGCACCTGGCCAAGCTTGAGGCCGGCGGGCTGGTCGAGCCGGAGAAGCAGGGCCGCCACCGCTACTATCGCCTCACCGACGACGACGTCGCCGGCGTGCTCGAAGGTCTGGCGGGACTTGCGGCGCGGACCGGCCACATGCGGGTGCGCACCGGGCCAAAGGATCCGGCGTTGCGGCGCGCGCGAATCTGCTACGACCATCTCGCCGGCGATCTCGGCGTGCAAATGCTCGATTCCCTGCGCGAGCGGAATCTGGTCAGGCAGAAGAAGCAGGACATCGAGCTGACGGCCGAGGGCGAGCGCTTCCTCGCCAAACATCTGCAGATCTCGCCCGATATGCTGAGCCACCCGCGCCGCCCGGTGTGCAAGGCCTGTCTCGACTGGAGCGAGCGGCGGCATCACCTCGCGGGCACGCTGGGAGCCGCCATGATGCAGCGATTCGCCGAGCTGAAATGGGCGGCGCGCGACGCCACGCCCGGCAGTCGCGTCGTGAATTTCACCCGCACCGGCGAGAAGCAGTTTGCCGTGCTGTTCGGTAATGGAAAGGACTGACCGCGCGCGCTTCAGGTGCTGAGGCCGGGCTTTCCCGTCCGCCTGCGTCAGTTTCTGTCGTCCCAGACCGCACGCGGCGAACGTTCATGCCGCATTCAGGTCATGATTGGCAGGTTTGGATCGCGCCGTGTCGATGTGTTGCAAGATTTGACATGTCGAATCGTGTCTTTTGATTCACTGTGCGCCGGAAGCGCCAAACCCAAAGACTTGCCCCCAAGACTTGCCCCCAAAGACTTGCCCCCAAGGACGAGAAGGAAGATCAAATGAAATACCTGTTCGCCGCCGCCATGCTCGCCAGCGCGGTCGTTGGTTTCAGCGAGGCGGCCAGCGCCGCCGAGGGCTGCGGCCGAGGGTTCTATCGCGGTCCCTATGGCAATTGCCGCCCGATGCGTGGCGCGGTCGTGGTGCGTCCCGCCCCCGTGGTGGTGGCTCCGCCGGTCGTCGTCGTGCCCCGCGCGCGCGTGTGCCCCTATGGCTTCCGCTGGTACGCTGGCCGCTGCCGCCCGTTCTGATCTCGTCCATTAACGTTTGCGAAATGGCCGCGCGGCGAAAGCCTGCGCGGCCATTTTTCGTTCTGGGGGTGCCTGACGATTCGCCGCGAATTGGAGCACCTCGGAATCGAAACGGGGACCGCTGGCTGCGATCCCCGTCCAATTCACGCGCTGCGGCGAGCTTACCAGTGATGGCGGCGGTGCCAGCGCCGACGATGCCGGCGCCAATGACGGTGGCCCCAGCCGCGATGGCGGCCATGCCAGTGAACCTGTTCGGGAGTCAGCTTGGCGGCTTCCTCGCTGGTGGTGACGGCCGGATGAGCGTCGGGATTGCCTTGCGGCGTGCGAGCGGGATCACTGAGCGGCTGCGGCGACAGCGGCGCGGCCTGCGCCGTCGCGGCGAAGGCGGCAGCGCCCGCCGTCACCCCCAATGCAAGTTTCAAAAAGTTCCGACGCTCCATGACATATCCTCTAGGCTATCGAGCAAGTGATGCAGAGGAAGTGTTGCGCTCACGACATGAACCAAGGCTGAATCAACCAAGGCTGAATCATGGGTTCGCATTCACACGCGAAGCGACATGGAGAATTCGTAGCCCGGAGGAGCGCAGCGCAATCCGGGATTCGTGCTTGGGGCAAAGACCCCGGATTGCGCTGCGCTCCATCCGGGCTACAGGACTTCGCTACTTCACAAACTCCTGCGCCAGCACCAGCGTCTCGCGCGTACGCTTCACGTCGGGCCAGTCGCGGTTGAAATCGGCGACGAGCTTTTGCAGCGCGTCACCCTTCAGCATCGCCGCGAGCCTGGCCTCGTCATCGAACTGATACATCGCCTGGTGCAGCGAGGGATCATCAAGGCTCCAGAACCGCCAAGCCTTGTTGACGCCAAATGCCTTCACCGCGTCGGGCAAATGTTCCGTCTCGTACCATCTGTCGAAGGCGGCGCGCTTGCTGGCGTCGGGGACGGTGGCGCGGACGACGAAGAACGCTGATGGCATCGGGTTTCCTCCTCTTGTTTGAACCAACACTAACCGCTTCGGCCGCCGGCGACAAAAAGGTTGCTACCGGTGTCGGAACGGGCGCCCTTCACTCGTCCTTTGCTTCGAGCCAGACACGGAGACATCTAATGGCCGACCTCACCCTGACCACCTTCGATTGGGTTCCCGAACCGCCGCGAGGTTTCGTGCGTGATCTGCGCGTGCGCTGGGCCCTCGAAGAAGCCGCGCTGCCCTATCGAGTCGCCAGCGCGCCTTTCGAAGATCGCGGGCCTGCGCATTTCGCGCACCAGCCGTTCGGCCAGGTGCCGTGGCTGACCAACGGCGACCTCTCGATCTTCGAGAGCGGCGCGATTCTGCTGCATCTCGGCGAGCGCAGCGCGAAGCTGATGCCCACGGACCCGCACGGCCGCGCCGAGACGACGGAATGGGTGTTCGCGGCGCTCAATTCGGTGGAGATGGCCAGCCTGCCCTGGGCGATGTCGAAGTTCATGGGACATCCGACGGACACGGCGGCGTGGAAATTCGTCGACGACTTCCTCAAGCTTCGGCTCAAGCATCTCGAGCCGGTGCTGGCCGGCCGCGAATGGCTGGCGGGCTCGTTCTCCGTCGCCGACATCCTGATGTCGGACGTGCTGCGCGTCGTCGATGGTTTCGAAGGGCTGGCGGACAGTCCTGCCTGCCGCGCCTACGTCGCACGCTCCACCGGCCGCCCGGCGTTCGCCAAGGCGCACGCGGACCAGATGGCGCATTTCGCTGCGGCGGATAAGGCGCGCGGAGCGTGATGCGCCTCACATAATCGTTCCGGTGCCCGGCCTACAGTCGTCGCAACCGGACAGAAGCAATTCGACAGGTGACACATGGTCCGCATCGAATATCTCAAGCGACAGATCGCCCGCGCCGAGCGGCTGGCCAAAGCCATCCTCGACCGGCAAACCGCCGATCGGCTGCAAGCCTTCGCCGCCGAATGCCGCACGGAATTGTCGGAGCTGACGCTCAAGACCGCCGCTTGAGGCGTGGTGGGCCGGATGCGTGAGATACGTAGGGCGGATTAGCGTCAGCGTAATCCGCCACTTCTCCATCCGACGACGCAATCTTGGCGGATTACGCTATCGCTAATCCGCCCTACACCTCACACCAGCTTCAGCGGCGCGTCCGCGACGACGCGCAGGTCGATGCTGCCGATCAGGGCCGCACGCCGCGCCTCCGCAGCACTGATGGCCTCGTCCGTCTGCCGCAGCGTCGAGACGTTCGAGCCGAGCGACACGATCCCGCCCAGCACCAGCGCAATCGATCCGAGCGCTGCGGTCTGACCAAAGCCAAGCACACCCAGGATCGTGATCAACAGCAGCGCGGCCCCGCCGCCGATGGCGATCTTGGACGCCAGGATGTACTTCCGGCACCGCTCGGCGATCTCGGCGAGCCGCTCGATCCGATCTTCGATATCGGAGATTTCGTCGGTCGGATCGTCTTCAGTCATGCCAATTCAAGAGAATTAGTCGCCCGCATGAGCGAAGCGACCTGCGGGACCTAGGCAAAGTCCCGGATGTCGCTGCGCTCATCCGGGCTACGTGCGTTCACAACGGCAAATTGTCGTGCTTCTTCGCCGGCGTTTCCACCTTCTTGTCCTTCAGCATCGACAGCGCGCGTGCGATCCGCTTGCGGGTCGAGTGCGGCATGATGACGTCGTCGATATAGCCGCGCTCGGCGGCGATGAAGGGGGACAGGAAGCGGTCTTCGTATTCCTTGGTGCGTGCGGCGATCTTGTCGGGGTCGCCGATGTCTGAGCGGAAGATGATCTCGACCGCGCCCTTGGCGCCCATCACTGCGATCTGGGCGGTCGGCCAGGCGTAGTTCATGTCCGCGCCGATCTCCTTGGAGGCCATGACGTCGAAGGCGCCGCCATAGGCCTTGCGGGTGATGATGGTGACCAGCGGCACGGTGCACTGCGAATAGGCAAACAGCAGCTTGGCGCCGTGCTTGATCAGGCCGCCATATTCCTGCGCGGTGCCGGGCAGGAAGCCCGGCACGTCGACGAAGGTGACGATCGGGATGTTGAAGGCGTCGCAGAAGCGCACGAAGCGCGCGGCCTTGCGCGAGGCATCGCTGTCGAGCACGCCGGCCAGCACCATCGGCTGGTTGGCGACGAAGCCGACGGTGCGCCCCGCGATGCGGCCGAAGCCGGTGACGATGTTCTTGGCGAACATGTCGGCGATCTCGAAGAAGTCGCCCTCGTCCACGACCTTCAGGATCAGCTCCTTCATGTCGTAGGGTTTGTTCGGATTGTCGGGGATCAGCGTGTCCAGGGACATGTCGACCCGGCCGATGTCGTCGAAGCTCGGCCATTCCGGAACGCCGTCGGTGTTGTTGGACGGCAGGAAGTCGATCAGGCGCCGCATCTGCAACAGCGTCTCGACGTCGTTCTCGAAGGCGCCATCGGCGATCGAGGAACGCGTGGCGTGCACCGAGGCGCCGCCGAGCTCTTCGGCCGTGACGACCTCGTTGGTGACGGTCTTCACCACATCGGGGCCCGTGACGAACATGTAGCTGGTGTTCTTCACCATGAAGATGAAGTCGGTCATCGCCGGCGAATAAACGTCGCCACCGGCGCAGGGGCCCATGATGACGGAGATCTGCGGGATCACGCCCGAGGCGAGCACGTTGCGGCGGAACACGTAGGAGTAGCCGGCGAGCGCCGCCACGCCTTCCTGGATGCGGGCGCCGCCCGCGTCATAGAGGCCGATGATGGGCGCCCTCGCCTTCATCGCCATGTCCTGCAGCTTCGTGATCTTCAGCGCGTGCGTTTCCGAGAGCGAACCGCCGAAGACCGTAAAATCCTTCGCGAACACGAACGTCTTGCGGCCGTTGACGGTGCCCCAGCCGGTGACCACGCCATCGCCGGGGACCTTGGTCTTCTCCATGCCGAACTCGGTGGAGCGGTGCTCGACGAACATGTCGAATTCCTCGAACGATCCCTTGTCGAGCAGCAGCTCGATGCGCTCGCGCGCGGTCAGCTTGCCGCGGGCGTGCTGCGCCTCGATGCGCTTCTCCCCGCCGCCGAGCTTTGCGCCGGCACGACGATCTTCAAGGGCGTCCAGGATGTGTTTCATTTGCTCCCGCCAGTTCTTAGGCCTTAAGATGCCGGGGGTTCTAACACGGCATTTTGCGAAGCGGGAAGCCGCTTTCGGCGTCGCAGGGCTGCCCTGAAGCAGCGTGAAAGCGCAAGGAATTACAAAGTTTTGCCTGGGAGCCGATCGTGGACGCGGGAATGGCGGGACGGGCCGGGCTTCGGCTTCACCCGTCACGGCCGGATTGGCTGGCATAAGAGCGCCTGATCCCGGCTGTCTCCAGCAAATTGGTGTCCCCGCCCGGTTGACCGGGCCCGCCGATTCAGGCTTGCTCCGACCTTACGATCAGGCGCCGAATGTTGCGTGAGCCCAGTCGGTACGGCGGCGGTCACCAAGCCTTGGCTTTGGCATCACACATGTCCGCGACGGTCGTTCCCCTGCTGCCGAACTCATCGTCCGCAACCATCGACTTCCTGCGGCGGATGGCCAGCATGGTGTCGGGGCGGAACGGCGAAATGCTGCTGCGTGCCGCAAGCCTGATCGAGTCGCTGGCACAGCGGGCGATGTCGGCCGAGCAGCTCTATCACGAGCAGCAGGTCGAGGGCAGGCGCAATTCCGAGCTGCGCGAGGCCGCCGAGCTCGCCTCCGATGCCATGGTCGGCCAGATCGAGGGACTACGGGCGCAGCTTGCCGAGGTCACCGCGGCAGCCGCAGCGGAGCGCGCCGCCTTCGATGCCGAGCGCGGCAAGCTGATCGGCCTGATGCAGAATGCCGAGAGCCATATCGGCAAGCTCACAACCGAGCTCGACAGCTTGCGCGCCTCCGTCGACAGTTTCAACGAGACCGCGGTCTCCGTGCCGATCGAGGTGCTGCGGCTGGCGCGGACACAGTTCGATTTCCTCTCCGACGGCTTTGCCCGCAAGGGCGACGTGATCTCGCACGCGATGAGCGAGATCGGCGGCTTTGCGATCGACAAGGCGCTGACGGCGAAGAAGACCGCCGGTCCCGCCTGAGGTCCTCGGCCCGGCCGCCGAAGCTGATCCCCGGATTACCCGTGATATTCCCAAGTGGACGCACCGTCCGAGAGAACCCGCAACAGACTGCGGATTCGTGTGGGCATCTGTTTACGGCTGACTTGCACGGCATGGATCGGCGTATTCGGCACCCGCCAGCGGCGCAACAATTCGACAATGCGTCCACCTTCGAGATCCTTCAGGCCGCACCATGCCGGAAGCCAGGCTATTCCAAGGCCGCGCGAGACCATCGCCCACGCCACCGACATGTCCTCGACGACCACGCGCTTTCGCGGCACCATCCTGATCAGCGCGCCGTCCGAGGGATCCTGAAACTGCCACGGCATGAGCTGCCCGGTTGCCGGATCACGAAAACCAATCTGATGATGCGCCTTGAGGTCTCGAATCGAGCGCGGTTCTCCCATGAACTCAACGTAGCGGCGGGTCGCGACCAGCACCCAGGGGAACGTCGCCAGCCGCTTCGCGGTGACGCCCGGATGGCGATCGAGGGGGCCGAAGCGGATAGCGACGTCAATCCCCTCGGATCCCAGATCGAGGCCGAAATCGTCCACCTTCAGCTCGAGCTCGAGCGCCGGATTGGCCTTGAGAATGGCCGGCAGCTTCGGCGCGATGCAGGCCCTGAGGAAAGCGCCCGGCGCTGCAAGGCGCACGCGTCCGGCTTCGCCCCCGGTGGCTTCGTCCAGCATCACGTTGAGTTGCTCGGCCTGCCGCAACAGATCGCGGGCGCTCTCCAGCAGGCGTTCGCCGTCATGCGTCAGCGAGATCGCATGCGTGGTCCGATGAAGCAGCTTCACGCCCCGCATCTGCTCGAACCGCGCAATCGCCTTCGACATCGCCGAGGTCGACGTTCCGGCGCGGCGGGCGGCTTCGGCGAACGAGCCAGCTTCGACGACGCGGACGAACTGGAGCAGATTGAGGAGCTGCTGATGGCTGCGTGGTGTTGCCATGGTGTCATCATAGCAATGACATTAAGCCCACTACAAGACCGGCTGCGAGGGCTGATATCAGATCGCAACAATGCATCTGACAATTGGAGAGAACAGTGTTTGTTGAAATCGGCGAAGCATCACTCGCCTCAGCGGCAGCGAAATTAAAGGAAGATCAGCCGATCTTCATGCTCAACCTTCTCCGTTATCGGGATGAGGCCTTGTACCGGGCGAGCCCGAAGCTTCCCGCCTGCAGTGGCCGCGAAGCCTACTACACGCGATATGTTCCTGCATTTCGCAAGCTGGCGCTCAGCCAAGGGGTCGTGCCAAACTGGCTTGGATCGGTCGGAGCTCTGCTGGTGGGAGCGGAAGGCGAAGCTTGGCACGACGCGGCCATCGTCCGCTATCCCGACTTCGCAACCTTTCAGCGCATTGTTTTGAGCGCGGATTATCGCCGCGACGCCGAACCGCACCGCTTGGCCGCGCTCGCCGACTGGCGCCTGATTGCGACGACCGAAGTGCAGGTGCCGGGCTGACGGGCAAATTGCACGCATCAATTGACAGCGCGCGGGCCCATTGTTCTACTGACAAAAACTCAGGGGAGCATCCAATGGCCACGACATGGCGCGCTTTCGCAGTGCTGATCGCGCTGTGCGTTTCGAGTTCGTTCGCCGGCGGCGAAGCCGCCGCGCAGTCGCTGCCCAAGGAAGTCGCCACCCGCGCCGAGATCTATCCGATCCCCTCGCTCACGCTCTCCGACCAGCAATTCCTCAGCGGCGATGCCGCCGCCGGCAAGGCGGTGACGGTGGCCGGCGAATTCCGCGTGGCCCAGGGGACCGGCAAGCTCCCGGTCGTGGTGCTGATGCACGGCTCGAGCGGGGTCGGCGCGACCACCGAGGCCTGGGTGCACGCTTTCAACGCCATGGGCGTCTCGACCTTCGTGATCGACGGTTTCACCGGCCGCGGGCTGACCGTGGTGGGACCGAACCAGGCGCTGCTTGGCCGGCTCAACCTGATCGTCGACATCTACCGCTCGCTCGAAATCCTGGCGAAACACCCGCGCGTCGATCCGGACCGTATCGTGCTGATGGGCTTTTCGCGCGGCGGACAGGCGACGCTCTATGCAAGCCTCGACCGCTTCCACAAGCTCTGGAACAAGTCAGGCATCCAGTTCGCGGCTTATATCCCGTTCTATCCGGACTGCTCCACGACCTACGTTGGCGACAGCGAGGTCACCGCACGCCCGATCAGGATCTTCCACGGCACGCCCGACGACTACAATCCCGTCAAGAGCTGCAAGGCCTTCGTGGAGCGGCTCAAGACCGCCGGGCGCGATGTGGTGCTGACCGAATATCCTGATAGCGCGCACGGGTTCGACAGCGGCCTGCTCGGCGTCAGCACCGTCGCCGTATCGGCCAATGCGCAGACCGTGCGCAACTGCCACATCAGGGAAGGCGACGGCAGCGTGCTGATGAACGGCGACACCAACGCGCCCTTCTCCTACAAGGACGCGTGTGTCGAGCTCAACCCGCATGTCGGCGGCAATCCGAAGACGGCTGCGGAGTCGCGGAAAGCGGTCGTGGAGTTCTTGCTGGCGCTGTTCAAGCTGGGGTGAAACCGCCTGCTCCGAATGCGGTCTTGTAGGGTGGGCAAAGCGTAGCGTGCCCACCTAACGGTCACTACAGAGGAAGATCGTGGGCACGGCGCTACGCGCCTTTGCCCACCCTTGTAATAGCGCGATCGTTTATTCTCGACCCGTTCCATGAGGAATGGCCTGCCGCGGTTTGCACCCCGCGACAGGCCGCTGGCGATCGGATCGAGCCCACCCAGAGCAGTTTGTGGCTGCCCCGTAGCGTGATCGCGTCAGCACCTTCATCGGACCCGGATGGTTGCCGGAACAACTTGGTTCGCTTCACAAGGCAGGGTCGACGAAGATGACACAGACTAACATAACGACGGCCGGGATCGATACGTCCAAGGCTAAACTGGACATCGCGGTTCATGGTCGAACCGAACGCTGGCAGGTCGCCAATGCTTTACCGGGTTGGCGCGCTCTGGCAGCAAACCTGGCCAAGGCCGGCGTCACGCGGATCGGGATCGAGGCCACTGGCGGCTATGAACGTGGCGTGGTGGAGCATTTGCGATCGGCCGGTTTTACCGTGCTGTTGCTGCAGCCGCTTCAGGTCAAGGCCTTCGCCAAGGTGCATTTGCGCCGGGCCAAGAACGATGCGCTCGACGCCGTATTGATCGCCGCCTGTGCTGCGGCGCTCGATCCCCCTGAGATCGCGCCGGATCCGCGATTGACGGAATTGGCCGACTATCTGACCTTCCTTGAGCAGATCGAGGAAGATATCCGGCGCTTCAAGACGCGTCTCGAGCACATCGACGAGCCTGCGTTGCGACGCATCATCAACAGCGACATCGCCCGGTTGAAGGCACGCAAGGCCGCGCAGATTCGTGACATTGCCAAGCGCCTTCGTGCCCACGACGCCCTAGCCATGCGGCTCAAGCTGGTGCTGAGCATTCCCGGCATCGGCGAGCGGACGGCGCTGGCGATCGTCATCCGCATGCCCGAACTCGGACGCGTCAGCCGGGAGCAAGCCGCAGCCCTGGCCGGGCTGGCTCCCTTCGATTCCGACAGCGGACAGCACAGAGGACAGCGCAAGATCGCCGGAGGCCGCAGCCGCCTACGGCGCTCCCTGTTCGCCGCGGCCCTTCCAGCTGCCTTCCGCTGGAACAAGGCCTTGATCGCGCTCTATGCACGCCTCATGGCAAGGGGCAAAGTCCACAACGCAGCACTAATCGCCTGCGCCAGGAAACTCCTGATCTACGCCAATACTGTCGTACAACGCGGCACGCCCTGGACCGAAAAAGTCGCCTAGCCTTTAATGGTTGCTACGGCATCTGCGCCGGCGCTCGATATACTCCGTCATTGCGAGCGCAGCGAAGCAATCCAGACTTTTCCCGCGGCGGCAGTCTGGATTGCTTCGTCGCAAGGGCTCCTCGCAATGACGAGGACGCTGGAGAGAGGCGCCGGCGTAATGACGCTAGATCGCGCCGATCTCGGCAAGGCAGGCTTGCGTCAGCGGCATGCGCTCACTGATGAGACGCGGCTCCTTGCAGTCCATGTTGAGCGCGAACACGGTGTGCGCTTCGCCCTTCTCGGCCCAGCCGACCATCCAGCCAAGCGACGGCTCGCCGCGCTCGGCGCCGAGCAACCCAGACTTGGCGCGGATGACGCTGTCGCCCACCTTGGTGACCGGCAGGATGTCAGCGACGAGATCCTGGCTGCGCTTGCTGATCGGCAGCGCACGGCGGCGCAGCCGATCGACGAAATCGATCTGCTCGACCGGATCGATGCGCAGCGCCCCGGTGAGCCAGAACTGGTCGATACCGCCGCCGATATCGCGATTGCCGTAGTCGAACTCGTCGACGTATTTCTGCATGCGCTCCTGCCCGATGCGCCGCGCGATCTCCTGATAGACCGGCACCGCACTCACCGCGATCGCACTGCGTAACGTGTGATCCTTGTTCCAGGCCTCGATCGGGCGCTTCACGCCATCCCAGGGAAACACATCCTTGTCGGGGTCGGCGACCACGCCGGTCTCCAGCGCGATCAGCGAGTTGGGAATCTTGAAGGTCGAGGCCGGCAGCTTCCCCTCGCCCGAGCGCTCCTTGTCGCTGGCGACGACCAGATAGTCCTCGACCTTGTAGCCGACGAAGGTGCCTGACGTGCCAAGGTCGGTGAAGCGCTTTGCCAGGCTGTCGCGGATCTCGTTGCGCGGCGGCGCGACGTGGGCGAGCACGCGCGAGGGCACGATTGTGGCTGCGGCGAGCAGGCCGAGAGTGGAACGGCGGGTGATCAAGAGCGATGTCCGTTGAACGATGAAGGTGACGGCTACACTGCCGTCGATATCTGGTCAAACGATGACAGCTACCGCCCTCGGCCCGACAGCCGCAGCACGAAAACCAGCACCTCGGCGACCGCCTTGTAAAGGTCCGGCGGGATCTCCTCGCCGAGCTCGACCTTGGACAGCGCGCCGGCCAAGACCTCGTTTTCCTCGATCGGAATGTCGTGGGCCTTGGCGATCTCGACGATCTTTTCGCCGATCGTGCCCCTGCCCTTGGCGACGACGACCGGCGCGTTGGTGCCCTTCTCGTAGTGCAGGGCAATCGCAAGCTTGGAGGAATCGCTCATGTGGCGCGATCCAGGAAATGGCCGGCGCGGGCCGGCGCCGGTTGTGGTGGCGTGCCCTCGCGAACCACGATATCGCCGGGCTTGAGCTCGGCTCGCGTCAAAGCCTGGTTGAGCTCGCCGATTCCGGCGCGGAGCTGCTGCGCCGTCGCCGGCCGCTCCGCCCACATCCGCACGAAAGTCTTGTCGCCGTTCAGTGTGATCAGCGCATGCACCGGGCCGGCCGGCTCGACATTGAGCGAAAAGCGCGCGCGCCAGGCTTGCTTGGCGGGATCGGGGGATTCGTTGCCACCGTCACGCGAGATCTCGAACTGCGCCATCGCGGTGCCTTGCGGCGTCGCAAAGGGAATTTCGAAATTCCACTGCGGCACGGCCGGATCAACGCGGTGACCGCTGGCATCCGCGCGATCGGGAAGCGAAGCGACCTGCAGCAGGGTCTGCCGCGCGATCGCGGCATCGGTATCGTCGAGCAGGCGATGCACGGTCGCGGAGAGCGGCGTATCCGGCGCGAGCGATGGCGAGGCAATGGATTGCGGCGACGGCAGCGCGCCACGGAACGGCGGCGGTGTCGTGCGCGCCGCTGCCTCGAAGATATGGCCGTCAGGCACGGCTCTGTTGGAGCCGGGCACGCTGCCGGTCAGGCGCGGCAGGCTTTGCGTGACCTCCTGCAGGAGGCTCGCGGCAAGGCCGACGGACATGAGCCGCGGCATCGCTGGTTGCGGCGCGTCTGACGCCATGTCGGCCAGCACGGCGGCCGCGAGATTGGGACTGCGCGGCATTTGCGGCTGTTGGGCGATTTCCGGCTCGGTCGACGACGCCTGAGCAGGCGCGGCGGCAACCTGCGGTGATCCCGTGGTGCTGCCCGGAAGCGCGGCGCCTTGCGCCTGCGGCGCAGCGGACTCGAGTGTGGCCAAGGTCTGGCGCAGCACCAGCAATGCCGCTTTCAGGTCGGGCATCGTGCCGGAGGGCGGCGTCCCGCCCGCGGCCAGCGAGGCCTCGAGGAACAAGCCGGACTTCTGGAATGCGGACTCGACATCGGCGCCATCGAGCCCGGGATTGAGCGGCGTCTGCTGCGCCAATACGTCCAGCACCGCCTGCTTCAAGCCTGCGGGCAGATTGCTGCCGGTGACGACGGAGGCCAGATTGGCGAACAGCGGCGCCTGGCTGCCCTGCTTCGTCGCGGCCTCGGCCGAGGCCAATGTGACTGCAATCTGCTCGGTCGGCGTCAGGGCAGTGCGTGCCGCATTGACCGAGGGCGCAAGCGGCGGGCTTTCCACCAGCGAAGCCGCACGCGGCGTCAGCGTGATCTGATCGGTGGCCGCCTCGCCTGCCCCGCCCAATACAGCGAGGCGGATGGTGCCCTCGTTCTGAGACACGGCCAGCTGGAGATTCTGCCCGGGCGTCAGCGATACCTCCGACATCACGTCCATCGAGAGGTTGGCGATCGCAATCCGCACCAGATTGTCGGCGAGCACGCTCACCACCCTGGCATCGACGACGCTGCCGGCCTGAAGCACGAGGTCAGGCGTCGCCGCATCCGCCACGGGGCTGGCGGCACTGACGGGAACGATGGAAGTGACCGGCGTCGGCATCTCAGGGAGCCCAAAGGAGCACGGGATGGAGCACGGGCCACCCTAACGCCGCCGTCGTAAACCTCTCGTTAAGGACCTTCGGCCACGGGCGCCTTCAGGGCCGCCAAAACCGCCACGGCGGCCTCGAAATCCCTGAGGCGGGTGGCCCGGCGGCTGGCTGCCTCCTCGTCCACGCCCCATTGGTCGGCGTTCCAATCCTCATCGACATGGGCGGCAGCCCAGACCTGGCCGGCGTCCCGCGCGCCATGCGCCAGGGCCAGCGCCAGCAGCGCTGAGCCGGTCAGGGTCGTCATCACGTGGAGTGCGGCCACTGACCAGGCGTCCCCTGGCAGCGCGGCGCGCGCGGCTGCGACGGCCTCGTCGGGCTGCTTCACGTGCATGACGCCCTCAGACAGGATGAAATGCGCCCCCAGCGCCTCCGCGGCCCAGAACAGCACGGGATCCCAATGCGCGGCCTCGCGGGCGACCAGCCCTTCGGGATGGCCGGCACGATAGAACAGCAAATCGGACTCGAAGTATTTTGCGAGGTCTTCGCTGACGAGTTCGACCCGATCGACGACGCCTTCCACGACGCTGTTGGCTATCCGCGTCAGCGGCATGGTCACGGGATCGATCGTCTCCCCCTGGGCTGACCATTCCCCAGCCACCGCATCGGCCAGCGCGCGAGAGGGGATCACCACCTGACGGCCGGAGGGCGTGCGGATCGGCTTGCCGTCGAGGCTGATGGCGAAGCCGCCTTCGACATCGGTGACGCCTGCGTCTTTGTAGAAGCGCTTGCGCTGCGGCGGGCGCGCGGCCTGCCGGATCGCGCCTTGCGGATCGAGCGGGGTCTGTCCCGCGGCTTCTTCGAACAATTCACGCATATAGTTTCGGCCCCGGTCGCTGGATGCTAGGCTTTTAAGATAAGATCGGCGGCCGATAAAGCGAGCGGCGGGCATGAGGGAACTTGCGGGCATTGTGGCCCTGTTCGCCGGGCTTTGGCTGGCCGCGGCGGAGGCCGGCTTTCGCAGCCCGGAATCGCTGGTTCGCAACGTCTATGCCCATTACGGCGAAGGCGCGCCTGAACTGTCCAAGGGACTACCAAGGGATGCTGCGACCGCCCGGCAATTCTTCGATCCTCCCCTTCGCAAGGCCTGGAGCACGCCGCGGGTCGAGCCCTACGATTTCCTGGTGCAGAGCCACAGCTGGAGGCTGGGCCCGGTCGCAATCGCGGTCGTCCGCAGGCAATACGACAAGACCTATGTCGCGGCGAATTTCGACAATCGCGGCAGGCGGATGGTGCTGAACTTCGTCCTGGTGAACGGGCCCGAGGGCTGGCTGATCACGGATGTCGAGAGCCCGCACGATTCCTTGCGGATGTTTTTGGAGCAGTTTCGGAATTGAGGGTGACAACCACCCGCTATCTCCATTCCGTCAGAGCGCAGCGAAACAATCCAGAATGCATGTGCGGTGGGACTCTGGATTGCTTCGTCGCAAGAGCCCCTCGCAATGTCGGGGCTGGCAGCGGAACTCGCGCCCTACTCCTCCGGCGCGTTCTCGATCGGATCAAACCGGCTCGCATCGAGCCCAAGCAGATTCCACGACTGCTGCATGTGCTGCGGCAATGGCGCGGTAGCGTCGATCACGCCGCCGCGCGGATGCGGGATGACGATGCGGCGCGCGAGCAGATGCAGCCGGTTTTGCAGGCCGCCCGGCAGCTGCCAGTTCTCGATGTTGAAGTATTTGGGATCGCCGATGATGGGATGGCCGATATGGGCCATGTGGGCGCGCAGCTGGTGGGTGCGACCCGTCACCGGCTTCAGCGACACCCAGGTCAGCTTGTTGCCGGCGGTCTCGACCATCGCGTAATAGGTCACCGCGTGGCTCGCGCCCTCGTCGCCATGCTGGGCGACGCGCATGATGGTGTCATCCTCGCTCTCTTCCTTGGCGAGGAAGGTCGAGATACGACCCTGCTTCGGCTTCGGCAGGCCCGGCACCAGCGCCCAATAGGTCTTGCGCGCCGACCGCGAACGGAATGCGCCGGTTAGATGCGAGGCAGCAAAGCGCGTCTTGGCGATCAGGAGACAGCCCGACGTCTCCCGGTCGATGCGGTGCACAAGGCGCGGCTTCTGGCCCTTGGCATCGCGCATCACCTCGAGCATCTGGTCGATGTGCCGCGTCATGCCGGAGCCGCCCTGCACGGCAAGGCCCGCCGGCTTGTTCAGGACGAGGACGTCGTCATCCTCAAAGATCGTCATCTCCTTCAGCGCGGCGAGCGTCTTTTGCGCGGCGTCCGACAGCGGGCCGGCCGTCTTCGGCGTGTCGAGCTTCAGCGGCGGAATGCGGACGCTCTGGCCCTCTTCCAGGCGGTCCTTGCTGTCGACGCGCTTGCCGTCGACGCGCAGCTCGCCTTTGCGCACGACGCGCTGGATGTGGGAGAACGACAGGCCGGGAAAGCGCGCTTCGAGGAAACGGTCGACACGCATGTTGTTCTCGTCGGCCGTCACCGTGACGGTCTGCACCTTGGTCGGCAGCAATGCCTCCACGGGTTTTTCCGGCGCGGCTCTCTCCTGTTCAGCCTTGGGCGCACGTCGCTCGGCGCGCTCGCCCCCAAAGCGCGGCGGCTTGCCACTCGGCTTGCCGCCCGGACGCGGGCCGGCTGTCTTCGCGCTGCGCGCCTTGAACGGGCGCGCCTCCTTGCGCTCGTCGCGCGAACGGGGCTTTGGATCGGTTCTTTTGATACGGCGGCTCATGGCTGCCTGCGTACCCTAAAAGCCGGCTGCCGTCACGGCGAAATGGCCGCTTCTAGCCTGAGCCGCCCCGCTCCTTCCGCAGCTTCGCCCAGTAATCCAGCCGCTTTCTGATCTCGCGCTCGAAGCCGCGCTCGGGCGGGTCGTAGAAGGTCTGGCGGCCCAGGGCTTCCGGGAAGTAGTCCTGGCCGGAGAAGGCATCCGGCGCGTCGTGGTCGTATTCGTAAGATGCGCCGTAGCCTTCCGACTTCATCAGCTTGGTCGGGGAATTGAGGATGTGCTTTGGCGGCAGCAGCGAGCCTGCCTGTTTTGCCACCTGCATCGCGGTCCCGAAGGCGGTATAGACCGCGTTCGATTTCGGTGCGGTGGCGAGATAGACCACGGCCTGCGCGATCGCGAGCTCGCCCTCGGGATGGCCGAGGAAGTCGAAGGCGTCCTTGGCCGCATTGGCGATGACGAGCGCTTGCGGATCGGCAAGCCCGATGTCTTCCACCGCCATGCGCACGACGCGGCGGGCCAGGAACAACGGGTCCTCGCCGGCATCCAACATGCGCGCGAGATAATACAGCGCCGCGTCGGGATCGGAGCCGCGCACCGATTTATGCAGCGCCGAGATCAGATTGTAGTGGCCATCGGCCGATTTGTCGTAGATCGGTGCACGGCGCTGCAGGATGTCCTGTAACTGCGCGGCGTTGAAAATCTCGTCCGTCCGCGCCGAGCGCCAGACCTCTTCGGCGAGCGTCAGCGACGCCCTTCCGTCGCCGTCGGCCATGCGCACCAGCACGGCGCGCGCCTCTTCATCGAGCGGCAGCTTGCGGCCCTCGACCTCCTCGGCGTGCGCGAACAGTTTTTCAATTGCCGCCGCGTCGAGCGAGCGAAACACCAGCACCCGCGCGCGGGACAGAAGCGCCGCGTTGAGCTCGAACGACGGGTTCTCGGTGGTGGCGCCGACCATCACCACCGTGCCGTCTTCCATGACCGGCAGAAACGAATCCTGCTGGGCACGATTGAATCTGTGCACCTCGTCGACGAATAGCAGCGTGCCCTTGCCCATCTCGCGGCGGGCGCGCGCGGCGTCGAAGGCCTTCTTCAGATCGGCAACGCCGGAGAACACCGCGGAGATCTGCTCGAAATGCAAATCCGTCGCATCCGCCAGCAGCCGCGCCACCGTGGTCTTGCCGGTGCCCGGCGGTCCCCAGAACACCAGCGATCCCAGCGTGCGAGTCTCCAGCATGCGCGTGAGCGCCCCGTCGGGGCCGAGGATATGGTCCTGGCCGACGACCTCCGACAATGCGCGCGGGCGCAGCCGGTCCGGCAGCGGATGCGGGGCGTCGTGGTCGAGCCCCGCCGCGGCGAAGAGAGTTGGCGTCTCCTGTGGTCGCTTCGGACTCATCCGCCCAGCGTGACGTTGATCTGCTGGCCGCCCCGCACCAGCGTGATGCGCCAGATCCTCGGGCGCTCGCCGGCCGCCTTTTCGAGGTCGCCGGTCTTGCCGATCTTCTGGTTGTTGACCGCGAGAATGATGTCGCCCTTCTGGAAGCCGACATTGGCGGCCGCACTGTCGCCGCCGAGATCGGTGATCACGACACCCTCGGTATCGGCGTCAAGATGCAGCTCGTCGGCGACCGCCGGCGTGATGGTCGAGACCTTCGCTCCCTGGAACGGCGAGCGCGCGGTGACGACGAGTTCGTTGCGCCCCGTATCGGGAGCGGTCTCCAGCGCCACCGCCAGCTTGAGCGGCTTGCCGCCGCGCTGCACGTCGATCTGCGCGCTGCCGCCGAGCGGACGGGTGGCGAAGCGATAATCGAAAGCGTTGGGATCATCCACGGTCTGGCCGTCGATCCCGATGATGAGATCGGAGGATTTCAGGCCGGCCTTCGCCGCGGGGCCGTTCGAGACCACGCTCGCGACCAGCGCACCGGTCGGCGAACGCAAGCCGAGGCTCTCGGCGATCTCCGGCGTCACCACCTGCAACTTTGCCCCGAGCCACGGCCGCTTCACCGCCTTGCCGCCGCTCTTGGCGGAGGCGACGACGACGCGCACCATGTTGGCAGGGATCGCAAAGCCGATTCCTTGCGAGCCGCCGGAGCGCGAATAGATCGCGGTGTTGATGCCGGCGAGCTTGCCGCTCATGTCGACCAGCGCGCCGCCGGAATTGCCGGGATTGATCGCAGCGTCAGTCTGGATGAAGAACTGGTAGTCGGTGATCCCGACCTGCGTGCGCGCGAGCGCCGAGATGATGCCGTGGGTCACGGTCTGGCCGACGCCGAAGGGATTGCCGATCGCAAGCACGACGTCACCGACCAGCAATTCGTCGGAGTTGGTGAAATCGAGGGTCGGGAACTTCTCCTTGGTGTCCTTCAGGCGGAGTACGGCGAGATCGGTGCGGGAATCCTTCAGCAGGATCTCGGCTTCGAACTCGCGCTTGTCCGACAGCGACACCTTCACCTGGTCCGCGCCCTCGATGACATGGACGTTGGTGACGACGAGGCCGGAGGCGTCGACGATGACGCCCGAGCCGAGCGAGCGCTGCATCTGCTCAGGCTGCTGGCCAGGCACGCCGAAGAAGCGGCGGAAGATGGGGTCATCGAGCAGCGGATTGCGGTTCTGGACCACCTTGGCGGCATAGACGTTGACCACGGCCGGCTGCACCCGCTGCACGATCGGCGCATAGGACAGCCGCAGCTCGGCCGGCGAGGACGGGACACGGCGGTCCTGCGCCGCAGCCGGATTGAAGTGGGCGGAAAAGCCTATGCACAATGCCGTAACGGCGGCGGTCCAGGTCGATCGAAACATTCCTACCTCTTGGAAAAGACGCCGGAATATAGGCGCGTTCGCCCCTCAATAGAAGGGCGCCGGGCGGCAATTCGGGGCCCTTTCCGGTGTGTCCGGGATGCAAGCTGAACGTGCGAATCGGCAATTGGCCTGAGGGCTCGATTGGCATGATGTGCATCCTCCCTCATTGTAACGCCGAGCGGATTCGGTTGCGGCGAATTTGCATCAGCAGGAACCCACGCAACCGGGCGCAGCGTCGCGGGGCAGTCATCGATCATACCTAGGCTCTCCGCCAGCGACTTGGCAAAGTTAACGATGGAGGCGTGACGTGAGCAGGAGCAAAACAAGAATTGCAGCGACGGCAATTGGTCTCGCCAGCGCGCTGACGGCCTCGCAAGCCCAGGCCCAATCAGCAAGCAGCAGCGAGCAGGAGATCGCGCTGCTCAAGCAACAGTTGAAGATGCTGGAGCAGAAGCTCGACAAGCTCCAGAGCCAGACCGCCGCAAACACGGCGGCCACGGCAAAGGCCAGGGCTGAAGCGAAGGCCGACGCGCGATCGGAGGCGAAAGCGGTCGTGGCCAATGCCAACGCAGCGATCCCGCTCAAGGGGCCGGCGCCGGCCTCCGGCGTGGTCGTGACGATGCCGAACAACCGGCCGACCATCTGCACCGCCGACCAGGCAAATTGCGTCGCCATCACCAGCCGCGTGCACTGGGATGTCGGCGGCTACGACTATCGCCCCAACACGGCGGCGACCGTGCCGCAGAAGCTCGACAGCGGCGAGAACGTCCGCCGCGCGCGCATCGGCGTTACCGGCAAATTCTTCAACGACTGGAATTTCGCACTGGTCTACGATTTCGGCGGCTCCTCCGACGGATTTGGTGGGACGGCTCCGGGATCGCTCCCCGGCGGCGGTGTCTCCGGCGTCGAGAACGCCTATCTCAGCTACACCGGCTTGAAGCCGTTCGGCGGCAAGATGGCGATTGAGGCCGGCATCATGGACCTGCCCTACACCATGGACGAGGCCACGAGCTCCAACGACATCATGTTCATGGAGCGCGCCTCGCCCGGCGTGATCGCGACCAACATCGCCGCCGGCGACTTCCGCTCCGCGGCGGGCACACGCTGGTACACCGACCAGCTCTGGATCGGCGGCTACGTCACCGGACCATCAACGGGCGCGATCCACTCCGCCTCGAGCGCGACACCAGCCGGCACGAGCGAGCAATATGGCGCCGTGGCGCGTATTGCCGGCAATCCGGTCAGCGGCAAGGACTATTCCATTCATATCGGCGCCGACGCGCAGTGGCTGATCCAGCCGCCGCGCAACCTCATCGCCAACACGCAAACGGTGACGCTCAGCGACCGCCCGGAACTGCGGCTTGATCCAACGACGCTGATCTCGACCGGCGCGATCGCCAACGCTTCGGGCGCGCAGGTCTACAGCGTCGAAGCTGCTGCGACATATGGCCCGCTCATCGTTCAGGGCGAGTACTTCTGGTACAATGTCGATCGCAGCGCCAACACTGGCGTGCCGCTGGTCGGCGCGCCCAGCCTCAAATTCCAGGGCGGCTATGCGCAGGCCGGCTATGTGCTGACGGGCGAAGGCCGGACCTACAACGCCGCCAACGCCGCCTATAACGGCGTCAAGCCGGCGCATCCGTTCTCGCTCGAAGGCGGCGGCTGGGGCGCGTGGGAGATCGCGGGACGCTTCTCGACGATCGACCTCAACAATCAGCTGGGAACGGCGACCGGCATCGCCGGCGGCCGGCAGACCGTCTACACGCTGGCGCTGAACTGGTACGTCAACGGCAACGTCCGCTTCATGCTCGACTACCTGCATGGCACGGTCTCGAGGCAGGCCTCGCCGGTCTCGACCGCAGACGTCGGTTCGAAGTTCAATGCCGTCGCGATGCGCACGCAATTCGCGTTCTGAGGCTCGTTCATCCGGGAGCGGCACACTGCTCCCGGATGTTTACGCCGCGCGCTTGGGCTTCTTCACGACAACCGGCGCCGGCGCACAGGACGATCGCTGCTGATGGCTCTCGCCCCAAGCCTTCAGGATATCGATCACCGGCTTGAGGCTCTCGCCGAGCTCGGAGAGGCAATAGTCCACCCGCGGCGGCACTTCCGCATACACCTTGCGAATGACGAGCTTGTCCTCTTCCAGCGCGCGAAGCTGTTTCGTCAGCATGCGCTGGGTGATGCCGGGCATCCGGCGGCGCAGTTCGCCGAAGCGCTGGGTGCCGTCTTGCAGATGATACAGGATCACGCCCTTCCACTTGCCGTCGATCAGATCCAGCGTCGCCTCGACCGAGCAGCCGGGACGACGGGCAAAGTCTCGCCGTTTCATGCGTGTTTTCCCAATAGTATCCAAACAGGGACTATATCCCCGAATTTACAGTACTTGCCAAATCGGAGCCATAGCGACAGTTAGGACCGCAGGCGAGCACGCCATCTGATGGAGACAAGCCATGAAGGCCGTCGGCTACAAGAAATCGCTTCCGATCGAGGATCAGGACGCGCTGTTCGATTTCGAGACCGCCAAGCCAGATCCCAAAGGACGCGACATCCGCGTCGCCGTGAAGGCGATCTCGGCCAATCCGGTCGATTACAAGGTGCGCAAGCGCGCCGCCCCGCCCGAGGGCGAGACGAAGATCCTGGGCTATGACGCGGCCGGCGTGGTCGACGCAGTCGGCCCCGAGGTTACGTTGTTCAAGCCGGGCGACGAGGTGTTTTACGCCGGCTCGATCCTGCGCCAAGGCACCAATGCCGAATTCCATCTGGTCGACGAACGCATCGTCGGCAACAAGCCGAAGAGCTTGTCGTTCGCGCAGGCCGCCGCCCTTCCCCTCACCTCCATTACGGCATGGGAGCTGCTGTTCGACCGGCTCGGCGCGGTGCCCGGCAAGAGCGTCGATCCACGCACGCTGCTGATCACAGGTGGCGCCGGTGGCGTCGGCTCGATTTTGATCCAGCTTGCCCGCCGCCTCACCGGGCTGACGGTGCTCGCGACCGCGACGCGGCCGGAATCGCAAAAATGGTGCCTCGATCTCGGCGCGCATGCGGTGGTCGATCACGGCAAGCCGATGAAGGAGCAGATCGAGAAGCTCAAGCTGCCGCCGGTCGCATTGGTGGCGAGCCTCACCTTCACCGACCAGCACTACAAGGCGATCGCCGAGTTCATGGCGCCGCAGGGCAAGTTCGGCCTGATCGACGATCCCCCGGAGTTCACGGTTGCCGCCTTCAAGGGCAAGGCGATCTCGGTGCATTGGGAATCGATGTTCACGCGCTCCTCGTTCCACACGCCGGACATGATCGCGCAGCATCACCTGCTCAATGACGTCGCCGACCTCATCGATAAGGGCGTCTTGCGCACCACGCTCGACCAGACCTTCGGCACGATCAACGCAGCCAACCTCAAGCGCGCGCACGCGCTGCTCGAGAGCGGCAAGTCGCGCGGCAAGATCGTGCTGGAGGGGTGGTAGGCGAAGGGCTCGTAGGGTGGGCAAAGGCGCACTTGCGCCGTGCCCACCATCTTCTCAACAGCACTCGAAGAGGTGGGCACGCTACGCTTTGCCCACCCTACGGCAGCTACATTTAAGCCGCGCCCTCGACGAATAGCAGCCGTCGCTCGAGCGCCGTCTGCCGCAGCTTGAGCGCCTCGGCGTATTCCGGCGAGGCGTACCATTCCTTCAGCCTCGCCATCGAAGGGAATTCGACGATCACGATGGCCTTCGGCGGAAGATTGCCCTCCGCCAATTCGGCTTTGCCGCCTCGGACGAGATAGTGCCCGCCGTACTGCGCGATCGTCTTCGCGGCGAGCGTCCGATAGGCATCAAATCCGTCGGGATCGCGTATCTCGACTTCGGAGATCACGTAGGCAGCCATTTCGCTGCCTCAGGCGATCGTGTTGACGATGCCGCCTTCCGCGCGGAGCGCCGCGCCGTTGGTGGCAGACGCCTGCTTCGAAGCAACGTAGACCACCATGTTGGCGATCTCGTCGACGCTGGCGAAGCGCTGAATCAACGAGCTCGGGCGATGCTGCTTGACGAAATTGGCCGCGGCCTCGTCCACGGATTGTCCGTTTTGCTTCGCGAGATCCTTCACGAAGGTCTCGACGCCCTCCGACATGGTCGGGCCCGGCAGCACGGAATTGACGGTGACACCGGTGCCGCGGGTGAGCTGCGCCAGGCCTCGCGCGACCGAGAGCTGGGCCGTCTTGCTCATGCCGTAGTGGATCATCTCGACGGGAATGTTGAGCCCGGACTCCGAGGAAATGAAGACGATGCGGCCCCAATTGCGCTTGAGCATGCCCTTCATGTAGGCCCGCGACAGCCGCACGCCGCTCATGACGTTGACCTCGAAGAAACGGCTCCAGTCCTCGTCGGGGATGTCGAAAAAATCCTTCGGCTCGAAGATGCCGGCATTGTTGATGAGGATGTCGACGTCCGGCAGCGCAGACACGAGCGCCTTGCAGCCCGAGGCGGTCGAGACGTCGGCGGCGATGCCGCGGACCTTGGCGCCCGTCCCTTCCAGCTTGCGTACGGCGGCATCGACCTTGTCTTGGCCACGGCCGTTGATCACGACGCTCGCGCCCGAGCCGGCAAGGCCTTTTGCAATGGCGTGGCCGATGCCGGCGGTCGAGCCGGTCACGAGCGCGGTCTTTCCGGAAAGGTCGATCTTCATGCGTCATCTCCATTTGAAGGTGGTGCGGATATCGTGCGCAGCGCAGACAGATGCAATCGCCACTCACCGACGCGTGAGGATCGGCCGCCACAATGAGGAATCGTAGGGTGGGCAAAGCGGAGCGTGCCCACCATTTCGAGACGGTGCTAGACCGATGGTGGGCACGGCGCGCGAAGAGCGCGCCTTTGCCACCCTACGGTCCGTCATCGCGGCGGCAGCGTCCTGAGAAAGGCGACGATCGCATCGAGATCCTGGGCCGTCATGCTGGCATAAGCAGCATAAGCCATCGGCGGCTTGAGCCTGTGACCATCGCGCGCGATGCCTTGCGTAATCGCACGTTTAATTTCGTCGTCGCTCCATTGGCCCAGGCCGACCGCTCGATCGGGGGTGATGTTGGGAGAGACGGACTCGCCCCACGGCCCCCTGAACGTCCGGCCGCCCTTGCCGCTCGCTGCGGCGAAATCGTGCACGGCGGACGGGCCTTCCGGCGTATGGCATTCCAGGCAATGGGCAATGGTCAACAGATAACGGCCGCGCGCGAGCTGGTCGGACAGCTCCTGCTCGCTCGCCTGCTTGCCGGCATAGATCGGCACCTCCGGCTTCAGCGCGATCTTGTATTCCGGCGCCGGCGTCTCATGGCGCACGGATGGTACCGAGCGCAAATAAGCCGTGAGCGCGTCGAGATCGCGGCCCGTGAGCACGGTGTAGAACGCGGTCGGCATGATCGGCGCGACCTTGGTGCCGTTCGGCCTGATGCCGCTGACGAGGAAATGCTTCAGCTCCGCATCGCTCCAGTTGCCGATGCCGGTGTCCTTGTCCGGCGTGATGTTGGAGCCGGTGACCTTGAACGCGGGCTCGTCGAAAACCTGGCTCCCGCCAGAGAGCGCGCGCGAGAGATCGAGCCCTTGCGGTCCGCGCGGCGTGTGGCAGTTATGGCAGACCATCACGCTGCCAACCAGATAGGCGCCCCGCTCGAACAGCGTTTCGCCAGCGGCCGGCGACATCAGCAGCGCCAACACGAATCCAAACACAATCCTCATGAGAGCCCCCGCCCGGAATGCGTTCAACAAAACGATGCGCAGCATGAGATGTCGCCGCGCCATACAAAAAAGCGGCGCCCAGGGGCGCCGCTTTCTGAAAACTTAAGTGCCGGTCGGCTTACGCCGCCTCGGCTTCCTTCTCCTGCACCGGACCGGAATCCTGGCCCTTGGCATCGACATCACGATCGACGAACTCGATCACGGCCATCGCGGCGTTGTCGCCGTAGCGGAAGCCGGCCTTGATGATGCGGGTGTAGCCGCCCTGACGATCCTTGTAGCGGGGCGCCAGGACGTCGAACAGCTTCTTGACCTGGTCCTTGTCGCGCATCTCGGAGATGGCCTGGCGGCGCATGGCCAGCCCGCCCTTCTTGCCGAGGGTGACCAGCTTCTCGACGATCGGACGCAATTCCTTCGCCTTCGGCAGCGTGGTGACGATCTGCTCGTGCTTGATCAGCGCGGCGCACATGTTGGCGAACATCGCGCGGCGATGCTCGGCAGTGCGGTTGAGCTTACGATGAACCTTGCCGTGACGCATGTGTGTAGTCCTTTTTCGATTGTGTCGCGGTGGTTCAGCGACTGGTTTTCAGGTGGGCTTCCTGCGTTCGCCCTGGGTCGCGAATAGCGAATGGCGAGTAGCGAATGGATGTTCTATTCGCTATTCGCCACTCCCAATTCGCTTAGTAGTGATCCTCGAAGCGCTTGGCGAGCTCGTCGATGTTCTCCGGCGGCCAGCCCGGCACTTCCATGCCGAGGTGCAGACCCATCTGGGCCAGCACTTCCTTGATCTCGTTGAGCGACTTGCGGCCGAAGTTCGGGGTGCGGAGCATTTCCGCTTCGCTCTTCTGCACGAGGTCGCCGATGTAGACGATGTTGTCGTTCTTCAAGCAGTTGGCCGAACGCACCGACAGCTCGAGCTCGTCCACCTTCTTGAGGAAGGCCGGGTTGAAGGCGAGGTCCGGGATGATCTCCTGGGCGACTTCCTTGCGGGGCTCTTCGAAGTTGACGAACACGTTGAGCTGATCCTGCAGGATGCGGGCGGCGTAAGCCACCGAATCATCCGGCGAGATCGCGCCGTTGGTCTCGATCGTCATGGTCAGCTTGTCGTAGTCGAGGATCTGGCCCTCACGGGTGTTCTCGACCTTGTAGGAGACCTTGCGGACCGGCGAGTACAGGCTGTCGACCGGGATCAGGCCGATCGGCGCGTCCTCGGGACGATTGCGCTCGGCGGGCACGTAGCCCTTGCCGGTGGCGACCGTGAACTCCATGCGGATCTCGGCGCCCTCGTCGAGGGTGCAGATCTGCAGGTCCGGGTTGAGCACCACGACGTCGCCGACGGTCTGGATGTCGCCGGCGGTGACGACGCCCGGGCCGGACTTCTTCACGACCATGCGCTTGGGGCCTTCGCCCTGCATCTTGATCGAGATGTCCTTGATGTTGAGCACGATGTCGGTGACGTCCTCACGAACGCCCGCGATCGAGGAGAACTCGTGCAGCACGCCGTCGATATGCACCGACTGCACCGCCGCGCCCTGGAGCGAGGAGAGCAGGATGCGGCGCAGCGCGTTGCCGAGCGTCTGGCCGAAGCCGCGCTCGAGCGGCTCGGCGACGATGGTCGCGAAACGGTTCGAATCGCTGCCGGGCGTGACCTGGAGCTTGTTCGGTCGAATCAGTTCTTGCCAATTTTTCTGGATCGTCACTGTTTCACCCATACAGGCCAGTCAATTTGAAAGTTCAAATACTGGCGTTGGAGAAAGGCCGCAGATCATTCCTGCGGCTTCTTAGAAAAGTCATTGCGGGCGCCAATGCGCCCGCAATTTGGTATCAAACGCGCCGACGCTTGCGGGGACGGCAACCGTTGTGCGGGATCGTGGTCACGTCGCGGATCGAGGTGACGGTGAAGCCTGCGGCCTGAAGCGCGCGGAGCGCCGATTCGCGGCCCGAACCGGGACCGGCAACTTCGACTTCCAGCGTGCGCATGCCGTGCTCCTGCGCCTTCTTGGACACGTCCTCGGCGGCAACCTGCGCGGCGTACGGGGTCGACTTGCGCGAGCCCTTGAAGCCCATCGTGCCGGCGGAAGACCAGGCAATCGTGTTGCCCTGCGCGTCGGTGATGGTGATGGTCGTGTTGTTGAACGACGAGTTCACGTGCGCGACGCCGGAGGCGATGTTCTTGCGCTCACGACGACGAACGCGGGTGGCTTCCTTGCCCATAGAGTACCTTTCCTGAAGATCTCAAACGCCGCCGTAATGCCAGCGGCTACACCTGTGAAAGCGAAATAGCGAGTAGCGAATGGCGAATAGGGAAAGCTCCCTACTCGCCATTCGCCACTCTCAATTCGCCAGTTTACTTCTTCTTGCCGGCGATGGCCTTCGCCGGGCCCTTGCGCGTGCGCGCATTGGTGTGGGTGCGCTGGCCGCGCACCGGCAGGCCGCGACGATGACGCAGGCCGCGATAGCAGCCGAGGTCCATCAGACGCTTGATGTTGATGCCGACCTCGCGACGCAGGTCGCCCTCGACGAGATAGTCGCGGTCGATCACTTCGCGGATCTGGAGCACTTCGGCATCGCTGAGCTGATTGACGCGACGATCCACGGGGATCTTCACCTTCTCCAGGATCTCACCGGCGATCTTCTGACCGATGCCATGGATGTACTGGAGCGCGATCAGCACGCGCTTGTTGGTGGGAATGTTCACGCCGGCAATACGGGCCACGGCCTTCTCTCCTGTCGCCGATCCTCGTCAGGATCGGGCTTAAGTGCTTGTGTTCTCGGGCAGGTGTTCACAAACGCGAACACGACGCCCACCCCTGGTCTTCCTGGGGCCCGGCATCGTCTGAAACTATCCGACTTGGATGCGGGGCTTATTAAGGGATTCCAGGGGCTTTCGTCAACCGCTGCTAGCGCTTGGCTCGCTTTTTCGTGACCTTTTTTGCAGCCTTCTTGGCACCCTTTTTGATTGCCTTCTTGGCGGTCTTTTGGGCTGCCTTTTTCGCTGCCTTCTTGACGGTCTTCTGGCCGGCTTTCTTGGCCGTCTTCTTGGGGCCCTTCACCGCCGTCTTGGCTGCCTTTTTAGCCGATTTGGCGGGTTTTCTGGTCGTTTTCGCCGGCTTTTTGGCTGTTTTCCTGGTCGCCGCCTTGCTCACCGTCTTGCCCGCCCTGGCCTTCTTGGCCGGCGCCGCCTTGGCTGCGCTTCTGGCGTGGGTCTTCGGCTCGACCGCGCCCAGCGCCAACAGCTGCCGATGGATGGCGCGGGTGACCTCGTCGATGGCCATCATCCCGTCGATGGTCGAGAGCTTCCGCCGCTCGGAATAGTAGTGAATCAGCGGTTCCGTCTGATTGCGGTAGCTGGCTAACCGCTTGGTCAGGACCTCCGGGGTGTCGTCGAGTCGGACCTCCTCCCCGCGCTCACGCATCTGGGCGACGCGAGTCTCGACGCGGCTCAGCAGCGCGCTCTCGTTGACGCGGAGCTCGATCACGGCATCGAGCTTGAGGTGCTTGTGCTTGAGCAACTCGTCCAGCGCCTCGGCCTGCGGCACGGTGCGCGGGAAGCCGTCGAGGATGAAACCGTTTTTGGCATCAGGCTGGTCGATTCGGTCGGAGATGATTCCGACCACGACCTCGTCGGGCACGAGGCCGCCGCTGGCCATGATCTCCTTGGCCTTCAGCCCGACCGGCGTTCCTGCCGCAACAGCCGCGCGCAGCATCTCGCCGGTCGAGAGCTGGACGATGCCATAGCGATGCACCAAGAGCTGCGCCTGGGTCCCCTTGCCCGACCCCGGCGGTCCCAGAAGTATAATTCTCATCGGCGTACGCCCCCCGGATTGGTGAGCGATACGTCGCGCACCTGTGTTTGAAGATCAAGAACGGTGCAAACCACAATCAGCGCCGCACCGCTACCCATATCATAAGGGAGCGAATGGGCGGACGCCAAGGAGGCTTTGAAATCAGGGATTGCGCCGCAGTGAGAGCAGCTCTGCCGACGCGGCCGGTGGCCCGCTGACGGCGCAGCGGCGCATTGCTTGCGCCGCGAATCGGCGGCGCATTGGCGCCGCCGAGAGAACGCATTTAGCGGCGGCGGCCGCGCAGCTTCGACTTGCGGATCAGGCCTTCATACTGATGCGCCAGCAGATAGCCCTGCACCTGCGCCACGGTGTCCATGGTGACACTGACGACGATCAGCAGCGAGGTGCCGCCGAAGTAGAACGGCACCGAGGCGTAGGAGATCAGGATCTCCGGGATCAAGCAGACGATCGCCAGATAGACCGCGCCGAGCACGGTGACGCGCGAGAGCACGTAGTCGATATATTCCGCGGTGCGCTCGCCGGGACGGATGCCCGGAATGAAGCCGCCGTGCTTCTTGAGATTGTCCGCGGTCTCGGTCGGGTTGAACACGATCGCGGTGTAGAAGAATGCGAAGAACACGATCAGCGCCAGATACATGATCAGGAACAGCGGACGGCCGTGGCCGAGCTGGGTGGTGATCCACTGGAACCATTCCGGCCCACTGCCCGCATTGAAGTTCGCAACCGTGGTCGGCAGCAGCAGCAGCGAGGACGCGAAGATCGGCGGGATCACGCCCGAGGTGTTGAGCTTGAGCGGCAGGTGCGAGGACTGGCCCTCGAACATCTTGTTGCCGACCTGACGCTTCGGATACTGGATCAAGAGGCGGCGCTGCGCGCGCTCCATGAACACGATGAAGGCGATCACGGCGACCGCCATGATGATGACGACCAGGATCAGGCCGGTCGACATCGCGCCCTGACGGCCGAGCTCGAGCATGTTGGCGAGCGCGGCGGGGAGCTCGGCGACGATGCCGGCGAGAATGATCAGCGAGATGCCGTTGCCGATGCCGCGCGAGGTGATCTGCTCGCCCAGCCACATCAGGAACATGGTGCCGCCGGTGAGCGTGATCGCGGTGGACAGGCGGAAGAACAACCCGGGGTCGCTGACGACGTTGCCGGCGCCCTCGAGACCCACCGCAATACCGTAGGACTGGAACGCGGCCAGGATCACGGTGAGATAGCGGGTGTACTGGTTCAGCAGCTTGCGGCCGGACTCGCCTTCCTTCTTCAGCGCCTCGAGTTGCGGCGAGACGGTGGTGAGGAGCTGGATGATGATCGAGGCCGAGATATACGGCATGATGTTCAGCGCGAAGATCGCCATGCGGTGGATGCCGCCGCCGGCGAACATGTTGAACATGCCGAGGATGCCGCCCGCCTGGGAACGGAACACCTGCTCCCATATATTGGGATCGATGCCGGGGAGCGGGATGTAGGTCCCGAGCCGATAAACGAGCAGCGCACCCAGGGTGAACCAGATGCGCTTCTTCAGTTCGTCAGCCTTGGCAAACGCACCGAAATTGAGATTGGCTGCCAGTTGTTCCGCTGCAGAGGCCATCTTGGACTTTCTCCCGCCGCCTATTGCGCCGTCATGCCCGCGGCCGGGCTACTCTCGCGGACGCCGGACATTATCTGGGGCTCGGCTTCGATAAGTCCACGTCCCGCATGCGTAAAGGCCCGCGAGCCGCGGGCCAATGACGCAGTTGTTACGCCGCCTCGCCTTCTTCCTTGGCAGGGGCGAGGATCTTTACCGAACCGCCGGCCTTCTCGACCGCGGCGATCGCGGTCTTGGTGGCGCCGTGCACTTCGATGTTGAGCTTGGACTTGAGCTCGCCACGGCCGAGCAGCCGCAGGCCGCCCTTGGCGCGGCGCAGCACGCCGCCCTTCACCAGGGCCTCGACGTTCACGACGCTGCCAGCGTCGATCTTCTTGGCATCGACCGCTTCCTGGAGCCGGTCGAGATTGATCTCGGCGAACTCGACGCGGAAGATGTTGTTGAAGCCGCGCTTGGGCAGACGGCGATGCATCGGCATCTGACCGCCTTCGAAACCCTTGATGCGCACGCCCGAACGCGCAGTCTGGCCCTTGCCGCCGCGGCCGGACTGCTTGCCCTTGCCCGAACCGATGCCGCGGCCGACGCGCATACGCTTCTTGCGCGAGCCGGCGTTGTCGGCGATATCGCTGAGCTTCATCGCCCTTCTCCTTGTGTCTTGCGCACGATCTTCGCCGAAAAACGGTGCCCGCTCTTCGGGATCATGCGCCTTTGCTTACTTCTCGTCGACGATGCGGACGAGATGGTGAACCTTCTCGATCATGCCGCGGACCGCCGGGGTGTCCGGCAGTTCACTGGTGCGACCGATCTTGTTGAGCTTGAGCCCGATCAGCGTCGAGCGCTGCGAGTGATGGCGGCGGATCGCGCTGCCGGTCTGCTCGAGCTTGATCGTCTTTGCGGCCTTGGCCATGGGAGTCTACTCCGAAAAGCTTCCGTTAGTCGGCAGCCGCCTCGGCGTCGCCGCCAATACGGCGAGACTGGAGGGTGGACACCTTGATGTTGCGGCGGGCAGCGACCGAGCGCGGCGAATCCTGATGCTTCAGCGCGTCGAAGGTCGCGCGCACCATGTTGTACGGGTTCGACGAGCCGATCGACTTCGCCACCACGTCCTGGACGCCGAGCGTCTCGAACACGGCGCGCATCGGACCGCCGGCGATGATCCCGGTACCGGCCGGAGCCGCACGCAGGTAGACACGGCCCGCGCCATGACGGCCGGCGATGTCGTGATGGAGGGTGCGGCCCTCGCGCAGCGACACGCGAGTCAGGTTGCGCTTGGCGGACTCGGTTGCCTTGCGGATCGCCTCGGGCACTTCGCGCGCCTTGCCGTGACCGAAGCCGGCCCGGCCCTTCTGGTCGCCGATCACGACCAGCGCGGCGAAACCGAAGCGCTTGCCGCCCTTGACGACCTTGGCCACGCGGTTGATGTGGACGAGCTTGTCGACGAACTCGCTGTCGCGCTCCTCGCGCTCCCTGCGTTCACGTCCGCCGCCGCGTTGATCGCGTCCACCACGCTGTTCGCGTTCTGCCATTTTTCCAATCCTTCAGAGGCTTACGCCTCAATCCTCAAATTCCGTTAGAAGCTCAGCCCGCTCTCACGCGCCGCGTCGGCCAGAGCCTTGACGCGCCCGTGATAGAGGTAGCTGCCGCGATCGAAAACGACTTCCTTGACGCCCTTCTCGGCGGCGCGCTCGGCCAGCAGCTTGCCGACTGCCTTCGCCGCATCGATGTCGGCGCCGGTCTTGCCGCCGTCGCGCATCGACTTCTCGAGCGACGAGGCCGAGGCCAGCGTCTCGCCCTTCAGGTCGTCGATGACCTGGGCGTAGATGTGCTTGGACGAGCGGAACACCGACAGACGCGGACGACCACCGCCGGAGCGGCGCAGCTTCAGCCGCACACTCCGCTTGCGCCGGGCATTGGTAACCTTGGCTTTGGACATGACCGGCTCCGTTACTTCTTCTTGCCTTCCTTGCGGAAGATGAATTCGCCAACATACTTCACGCCCTTGCCCTTGTAGGGCTCCGGCGGGCGATAGCTGCGGATCTCGGCCGCGACCTGGCCGACACGCTGGATGTCGCTGCCCGAGACCGTGATCTCGGTCGGTTTCGGCACGGTGATCGTGATCCCTTCCGGGATCGCGTAGACCACGTCGTGGCTGTAGCCGAGCGCGAGCTGCAGGTTCTTGCCCTGCATCGCGGCGCGGTAACCGACGCCGGTGATTTCGAGCTTCTTCTCGAAGCCCTTGGTGACGCCTTCGACCAGATTCGCGACCTGGGCGCGAGCGGTACCGTACAGCGCGCGCGCGCGGTTGGTCTCGGCCCGCGGGTTCACCTTCACCTGGCCGTTCTCAAGCTTCACCTCGACGTCGTCATGGACGACGAACTGAAGCTGGCCCTTCGGCCCCTTCATCTTGACGGTCTGCCCATCGACGGTCGCGGTCACACCCGACGGAACCGGAACAGGCCTTTTGCCAACTCGTGACATGGATCAAAAATCCTTCTCAGAACACCGTGAAGAGAACTTCACCGCCCACGTTCGCTTCACGCGCACTGTGATCGGCCATGATTCCCTTCGGCGTCGACAACACCGAAATGCCGAGTCCGTTGTTCACACGCGGCAGGTTCTTCACCGAGGCGTAAACGCGACGCCCGGGCTTGGAGACACGTTCGATCTCGCGGATGACGGGCTCGCCGTCGAAATACTTCAGCTCGATCTCGATCTCGCTGCGTCCCGAGGAATGCTCGAGCGTGGCGTAACCGCGGATGTAGCCCTCGCTCTTGAGGACCTCGAGCACGTTCTCGCGCATCTTCGAGCCAGGCGTGGAGACCTTGTTCTTGGAGCGCATCTGCGCGTTGCGGATACGGGTGATCAGATCGCTGATTGGATCGTGCGTAGACATCTAAACGACCCTCCTTACCAGCTGGACTTCACGAGGCCCGGGACCATGCCCTTGGAGCCAAGTTCGCGCAGCGCGATACGGGACAGCTTGTTCTTGCGGTAATTCGAGCGCGGGCGGCCCGACAGCTCACAACGCAGGCGGATGCGGGTTGCCGACGAATTGCGCGGCATTTCCGCGAGCTTCAGGGTGGCGGCGAACCGCTCCTCCATCGGCAGCTTCTTGTCGGCGATGATCGCCTTCAACCGCTCGCGCTTCGGGGCGGCGTTCTTCACCATCCGCTTGCGCCGGTTGTTCTTCTCGACTGAACTCTTCTTTGCCATGCTTGGCTCCTGGGTATCCGCGTTTGAGAGGCTTTAGGTCAGCGTCTCACTGCCGGAACGGGAAATTGAAAGCGGTCAACAAGGCCCTCGCCTCTTCGTCGGTCTTGGCCGTGGTGCAGACGGTGATGTCCATGCCGCGGGCTTCCGTGACCTTGTCGAAGTCGATCTCGGGGAAAATGATGTGCTCCTTGATGCCGAGCGAGTAGTTGCCGCGGCCGTCGAAGCTCTTCGGGTTCAGGCCGCGGAAGTCGCGGACGCGCGGCAGCGCGACCGTCACCAGGCGATCGATGAACTCGTACATGTGGGACTTGCGCAGCGTGACCTTGCAGCCGATCGGCTGGTTCTCGCGCAGCTTGAAGGTCGCAATCGCGACACGCGAATAGGTCACGATCGCCTTCTGACCGGCGATCTGGGTCAGCTCGGCGGCGGCGGTCTCGGCCTTCTTGCGGTCGTTGACGGAATCGCCAACGCCCATGTTCAGCACGACCTTGTCCAGACGCGGAACCTGCATGACGTTCTCATAACCGAACTTCTCGGTCATCGCCGTGCGGATCTTCGCATCGTATTCCGCGCGCAGGCGCGGCGTGTAAGCGGCCTCAGCCATCGATCTCAGCTCCCGAGCTCTTGGCGATGCGGACCTTCTTGCCGTCCGCCAGAATCTTGAATCCGACGCGGGTCGGCTTTCCATCCTTGCCGACATACGCGATGTTGGACAGTTGGATCGGCGACTCCTTCGAGATGATGCCGCCCTCCTGGGCCTGCGTCTGCTTCTGGTGACGCTTGACCATGTTGATGCCGCGCACGAGTGCCGTGCCGGCGCCGGGACGCACTTCGAACACTTCGCCGGTGCGGCCCTTGTCGCGGCCGGTCAGCACGACGACCTTGTCGCCCTTGCGGATCTTCGCAGCCATCACAGCACCTCCGGCGCGAGCGAGATGATCTTCATGTGGTTCTTCGCGCGCAGCTCGCGCGGCACGGGCCCGAAGATACGGGTACCGACCGGCTCGGACTGGTTGTTGATCAGGACGGCGGCGTTGCGGTCGAAGCGGATGACCGAACCGTCGGCGCGGCGAATGTCCTTGCGGACGCGCACCACGACGGCCTTCATCACGTCGCCCTTCTTCACCTTGCCACGCGGAATCGCTTCCTTGATCGAAACGACGATGATGTCGCCGATCGTGGCGTAGCGGCGCTTGGAGCCCCCGAGCACCTTGATACACATGACACGGCGTGCGCCAGAATTATCGGCCACGTCGAGGTTGGTCTGCATCTGAATCATTGATGCACCTCGTCCTCTTCTATTTGCGCCAGCCCAGCCGGCGCTCAACATTTCCCTGAAGTCAGTCGGCTAAAGCCAACAGATCAGGCGCTTTTCTTGTGTTCGCCCCGGATCACGACCCAGCGCTTCAACTTCGAAATCGGCTTCGATTCCTCGATCCACACCATGTCGCCCGGCTTGAACTCGTTGCTCTCGTCGTGCGCGTGGTAGTTCTTCGAACGGCGGATCGTCTTCTTGTAGATCGGGTGCGTGAAGCGGCGATCGACGCGCACCACGATGGTCTTGGCTTGCTTGTCGCTGACGACCACGCCCTGCAAAGTACGTTTCGGCATCTTCGTAAGCCTCTTACTTCTTCTTCGCGCGCGACTGCGCGGCGACGGTCTTGATCCGGGCGATGTCACGGCGGGCCTCGCGCAGGCGCGAGGTATTCTCGAGCTGCCCGGTGGCGCGCTGGAAGCGCAGGTTGAAGCGCTCCTTCTTCAGGTTCAGGACGGCGTCGTCCTGCTGGTCGGGGCTCATCGCGCGGATGTCTTCGATCTTCATCTGGGCCATGGCCATTACTCCGCAATGCGCTCGACGAAGCGCGTCTTGATCGGCAGCTTGGCGGCCGCCAGGGTCAGCGCCTCACGCGCCGTCTGGGTGTTGACGCCGTCGATCTCGAACAGCACCCGGCCCGGCTTGACGCGGGCGACCCACAATTCCGGCGAACCCTTGCCGGAGCCCATGCGGACTTCGGCCGGCTTCTTCGACACCGGAACGTCGGGGAATACGCGGATCCAGACGCGGCCGGCGCGCTTCATGTGGCGGGTCAGCGCGCGGCGAGCGGCTTCGATCTGGCGCGCGGTGACGCGCTCAGGCTCGGTCGCCTTCAGGCCGAACTGGCCGAACGCCAACGTCGCGCCCGACGACGCAACGCCGTGGATACGGCCCTTATGCGCCTTCCGGAACTTCGTCTTCTTAGGTTGCATCATGGCTTTAAGCCCTCAAATTCTCAGTGCGGATCAGGCCGCAGCGTTGTCACGGCGCCCACGGCCACCGCGATCACCACCACCGCTGGTCTCGCCTTCGGCCATTCTCTTGTCCTGGGCCATCGGATCGTGCTCGAGGATCTCGCCCTTGAAGATCCAGACCTTGACGCCGCAGGTGCCGAAGGTCGTGAACGCGGTCGCAACGCCGTAGTCGATGTCGGCGCGCAGGGTGTGCAGCGGCACGCGACCTTCGCGATACCACTCCATACGCGCGATTTCCGCGCCACCCAGACGACCCGAGCAGTTGATGCGGATGCCTTCCGCGCCGAGACGCATCGCCGACTGAACGGCGCGCTTCATGGCACGGCGGAACGCCACGCGGCGCTCCAGCTGCTGCGCGATCGACTCGGCCACCAGCGTCGCATCGAGCTCCGGCTTGCGGATTTCGACGATATTGATGACGACGTCGGACGAGGTGATGTCCGCGACCTTCTTGCGCAGCTTGTCGATGTCTGCGCCCTTCTTGCCGATCACCACGCCCGGACGGGCCGAGTGGATGGTGACGCGGCACTTCTTGTGCGGACGCTCGATCACGATGCGGGCGACGGCCGCCTGCTTGAGCTCCTTGTGCAGGATCTCACGGATCTTGACGTCCTCGTGCAGCAGCTTGCCGTATTCCTGCTTGCCGGCGAACCAGCGGGAATCCCAGGTACGGTTGATGCCGAGGCGCAGACCGATCGGATTGATCTTTTGACCCATCGTGTTCTCCTGCGCCCTTAAGCGGCGGCTTCAGCTTCGACCTGACGAACGATGATCGTCAGCTGCGAAAATGGTTTGTAGACACGGCCCGAGCGGCCACGGCCGCGAGCGGCAAAGCGCTTCATCACGAGACCGTTGCCGACGAAGGCCTGCGCCACGACGAGATCGTCGACGTCGAGATCGTGGTTGTTCTCGGCGTTGGCGATAGCCGATTCCAGGCACTTCTTCACGTCGACCGCGATCCGCTTGCGCGAAAACTGCAGATCGGCGAGCGCAGCAGCTGCCTTCCGGCCGCGAATGAGCTGGGCGACCAGGTTGAGCTTCTGCGGGCTCACCCGCAGCATCCGGGCGACCGCCTTGGCCTCGTTCTCGGCGAGGCTCCGTTCGCGCTTAGGTTTGCTCATCGTTTAATCCTCAAGCCTTCTTGGCTTTCTTGTCGCCGGAGTGGCCATGGAAGGTCCGGGTCGGCGAAAACTCGCCGAACTTGTGACCGACCATTTCCTCGTTGACGGCCACCGGCACGTGCTTCTGACCGTTGTAGACGCCGAAGGTCAGGCCGACGAACTGCGGCAGGATCGTCGAGCGACGGCTCCAGATCTTGATGACGTCGTGACGGCCGGACGCGCGGGCGGCATCTGCCTTCTTGAGCAGAGAACCCTCGACGAACGGGCCTTTCCAGACTGAACGAACCATGTCCGGCGTTCCTTACTTCTTCCGCTTGTGGCGGCTTAGGAGAATGAATTTGTTGGTCGACTTGTTGGTGCGGGTCTTCTTGCCCTTGGTCGGCTTGCCCCACGGAGTGACCGGGTGGCGGCCGCCCGAGGTACGACCTTCACCACCGCCGTGCGGATGGTCGATCGGGTTCATCGAGACACCGCGGTTATGCGGCTTGCGGCCCAGCCAACGGTTACGGCCGGCCTTGCCGATCGAGGTGTTCATGTGATCCGGGTTCGACACCGCGCCGATCGTGCCGCGGCAACGGCCGTGCACCAGGCGCTGCTCGCCCGAGTTCAGGCGGATGATCACGTAGTCCTGGTCGCGGCCGACGAGCTGAGCATAGGTGCCCGCGGAACGGGCAAGCTGGCCGCCCTTCCCGATCTTGACCTCGATGTTGTGGATGATCGTACCGACCGGCATGTTGCCGAGCGGCATGACGTTGCCCGGCTTCACGTCGACATAGTTGCCGGCGACGACGGTGTCACCCACGGCCAGGCGCTGCGGCGCCAGGATATAGGCCTGGGTGCCGTCCTCATACTTGACCAACGCGATGAACGCGGTGCGGTTCGGATCGTATTCCAGCCGCTCGACCGTCGCGGGCGCATCGACCTTGTCGCGCTTGAAGTCGACGATGCGCAGGGTCTGCTTGTGACCGCCGCCGCGGAAGCGCACGGTGATGCGACCGGTGTTGTTGCGGCCGCCCGAGGAGTGCTTGCCCTCGGTGAGCGCCTTGACCGGCTTGCCCTTGTAGAGGGCCGAACGATCGACCATGACCAGCTGGCGCTGGCCCGGCGTCGTAGGATTGAATGTCTTCAGTGCCATCGTCGTACGACCTTACAGACCGGTGGTGACGTCGATCCGGTGGCCCTCTTCGAGGGTCACGATCGCGCGCTTGGTGTTCGACTGCGAGCCGAGATTGCCGCGGAAGATCTTGGTCTTGCCCTTGCGGACAAGCGTGTTGACGCTCTTGACCTTGACGTCGAACAGCTTCTCGATCGCTTCCTTGATCTGCGGCTTGGTCGCCTTGGCGGCCACCTTGAACAGAACCTTGTTGTGCTCGGAGGCGATCGTCGCCTTTTCGGTCACGACCGGCGACACGATCACGTCGTAGTGGCGAGCCTCGATGTTCTTCGTCATTTGAAGCGCGCCTCCAGCGCATCGATGGCGGCCTTGGTCAGAACGAGCTTCTGACGGCGCAGGATGTCGTAGACGTTGATGCCCTGGATCGGCAGCACGTCCATGTTCGGGATGTTGCGAGCCGCAGCGGCGAAGCCGTTGTTGAGCTCGGCGCCGTCGATGATCAGCGCGTTGGTCAGGCCGAGACCCGAGAAGTGACCGAGCAGCGCCTTGGTCTTGGCGGCTTCCAGCGCGGCCTTCTCGATCACGACGAGATCGCCGTCCTTGGCCTTGGCCGAGAGCGCATGCTTCAGCGCCAGTGCGCGGACCTTCTTCGGCAGGTCGGTGGCGTGCGAACGCACCACCGGCCCGAAGGCACGGCCGCCGCCGCGGAACTGCGGCACGCGGGCCGAACCGTGACGAGCACCGCCGGTGCCCTTCTGCTTGTACATCTTCTTGCCAGTGCGCCAAATCTCGGCGCGGCCCTTGGCCTTGTGCGTGCCGGCCTGACGCTTGTTGAGCTGCCATTGCACGCAACGCGCAATAATGTCCTGGCGCGGCTCGAGGCCGAAAATGGTGTCGGACAGCTGGACCGAACCGGCTTCCTTACCTTCGAGGGTGGTGACCTTCAGTTCCATCTCACGCACCCTCCTGCTGGGCCGCAGCCTCGGCTTCGCCACCCGCAACCTTGAACTTGCCGGGCTTCGGAGCTTCCTTCGGCAGCGGCTTCTTGACGGCGTCGCGCACGCGAATCCAGCCGCCCTTGGAGCCGGGAACGGCGCCTTCGACGAGGATCAGGCCACGCTCGACATCGAGCTGAACGACGCGAAGGTTGAGCGTGGTGATGCGGTCGACACCCATATGGCCGGGCATCTTCTTGTTCTTCCAGGTCTTGCCGGGGTCCTGACGGCCACCGGTCGAACCGATCGAGCGGTGCGAGACCGAGACGCCGTGGGTGGCGCGCAGGCCGCCGAAGTTCCAGCGCTTCATACCACCGGCGAAGCCCTTACCGACCGAGGTGCCGGTGACGTCGACGAACTGGCCGACGACGAAGTGGTCGGCAAGGATCTCGGCACCAACGGGGATCATGGCATCCGCGGTGACGCGGAATTCCTCGACCTGCCGCTTCGGCTCGACCTTGGCGACCGCGAACTGGCCGCGCTCCGCCTTGGGCATGTAAACGGTCTTGCGGCTGCCAGAACCAAGCTGGAGCGCGACGTAACCGTTCTTCTCTTCGGTGCGGTGGCCTACGACCTGGCAATTGCCGAGCTTCAGCACGGTCACGGGGATATGTTCGCCGGCCTCTGTAAAGACCCGCGTCATCCCGACCTTTTGTGCGATCACTCCGGAGCGCATCGGCTTGCTTCCTGTTCTTTCTGTCCGCTTGCGCGAACGGGATCCAAAAATCTTAGAGCTTGATCTCGACGTCGACACCGGCGGCCAGGTCGAGCTTCATCAAAGCATCGACGGTCTGCGGGGTCGGATCGACGATGTCGAGCAGGCGCTTGTGAGTGCGCATCTCGAACTGCTCGCGGCTCTTCTTGTCGACGTGGGGCGAACGGTTGACGGTGAACTTCTCGATGCGGGTGGGCAGCGGAATGGGTCCGCGGACCTGCGCGCCGGTGCGCTTCGCCGTGTTCACGATCTCGCGGGTCGACGTATCGAGGATACGATGGTCGAACGCCTTGAGACGGATACGAATGTTTTGGCCGTTCATTGCCGTGCTTTCTCTAGTGAGTGGCGAGTAGCGAGTAGCGAATAGAATTCCCTATTCGCCACTCCCCATTCCCTATTCGCTTGTTACTCGATGATCGAGGCGACGACGCCGGCGCCGACGGTGCGGCCACCTTCGCGGATCGCGAAACGGAGCTTCTCTTCCATCGCGATCGGCACGATCAGGTGCACTTCCATCGCGATGTTGTCGCCCGGCATCACCATCTCGGTGCCTTCCGGCAGGTGCACGACACCGGTCACGTCGGTGGTGCGGAAGTAGAACTGCGGACGGTAGTTGGTGAAGAACGGGGTGTGGCGACCGCCCTCTTCCTTGGTGAGGATGTAAGCCTCAGCCTTGAACTTGGTGTGCGGCTTGACCGAACCCGGCTTGCACAGCACCTGGCCGCGCTCGACGTCTTCACGCTTGGTGCCGCGGAGCAGCGCACCGATGTTGTCGCCGGCCTGGCCCTGATCGAGCAGCTTGCGGAACATTTCAACGCCGGTGACGGTCGTCTTCTGGGTCGCACGGAGACCGACGATCTCGATTTCCTCGCCGACCTTGACGATGCCGCGCTCGACACGGCCGGTCACCACGGTGCCGCGGCCGGAGATCGAGAACACGTCTTCAACCGGCATCAGGAACGGCTGGTCGATCGGACGCTCCGGCTGCGGGATGTACTCGTCGACGTTCTTCATCAGCTCGAGGATGGCGTCGTGACCGAGCTTCTTGTCGGAATCTTCGAGAGCGGCGAGCGCCGAACCCTTGATGATCGGGATCTTGTCGCCCGGGAAGTCGTACTTCGAAAGCAGCTCGCGGACTTCGAGCTCGACGAGCTCGAGCAGTTCCGGATCGTCGACCATGTCGCACTTGTTCAGGAACACGACCAGCGCGGGCACGCCGACCTGGCGGGCGAGCAGGATGTGCTCGCGGGTCTGCGGCATCGGGCCGTCAGCGGCCGACACGACCAGGATCGCACCGTCCATCTGGGCGGCACCGGTGATCATGTTCTTCACGTAGTCGGCGTGGCCGGGGCAGTCGACGTGGGCGTAGTGGCGGTTCGGCGTCTCGTACTCGACGTGTGCGGTCGAGATGGTGATGCCGCGCGCCTTTTCTTCCGGCGCCTTGTCGATCTGGTCGTACGCGGTGAACGTCGCACCGCCGGCTTCGGCGAGAACCTTGGTGATCGCCGCGGTCAGCGACGTCTTGCCATGGTCGACGTGACCGATGGTGCCGATGTTGCAGTGCGGCTTGTTACGTTCAAACTTTGCTTTGGCCATTTGACTCTCCGTTCAATCGTCAGTTCGTGACCGACGACAATCAGGCAAACTTCTTCTGGACTTCTGCCGACACGTTGGCCGGCGCTTCTGCGTAGTGGTCGAACTGCATGGTGAAGGTTGCGCGACCCTGGCTCATCGAGCGCAGGTTATTCACGTAACCGAACATGTTCATGAGCGGCACCATCGCGTTGATGACGTTGGCGTTGCCGCGCATGTCCTGCCCCTGGATCTGACCGCGCCGCGAATTCAGGTCGCCGATGACCGAGCCGGTGTAGTCTTCCGGGGTCACCACTTCGACCTTCATGATCGGCTCGAGCAGGACGGACTTGCCCTTCTGCAAGGCTTCGCGGAATGCCGCGCGCGATGCGATTTCGAAGGCGAGCGCCGACGAGTCGACGTCGTGATACTTGCCGTCGACGAGCTGAACCTTGACGTCGACCACGGGGAAGCCCGCGACCACGCCAGAGCTCATCACGCTGTTGAGGCCCTTTTCGACGCCGGGGATGTATTCCTTCGGAACCGCACCACCGACGATCTTGGACTCGAACTCGTAGCCCTTGCCGGGCTCGTTCGGCTCGACCACGATCGACACTTCCGCGAACTGACCGGTACCGCCGGTCTGCTTCTTGTGGGTGTACTTCACCTCGGCCTTCTTGGTGACGCGCTCACGGAACGCAACCTGCGGCGCGCCGATGTTGGCGTCGACCTTGTAGGTACGCTTGAGGATGTCGACCTTGATGTCGAGATGGAGTTCGCCCATGCCCTTGAGGATGGTCTGGCCGGACTCCTGGTCGGTCGACACGCGGAAGGACGGATCCTCCGCGGCGAGCTTGGCCAGCGCCACGCCCAGCTTTTCCTGGTCGGCCTTGGACTTCGGCTCGATCGCGATCTCGATGACCGGCTCGGGGAATTCCATCTTCTCCAGGATCACCTGCTTGTCAGGATCGCACAGCGTGTCACCGGTGCGCGCTTCCTTCAGGCCGGCCAGCGCGACGATGTCGCCGGCATAGGCTTCCTTGATGTCTTCGCGGTTGTTCGCATGCATCAAGAGCATGCGCCCGATACGCTCCTTCTTCTCGCGGGTCGAGTTCACGACGCCGGTGCCGCTCTGCAGAACGCCGGAGTAGATGCGACAGAAGGTGATGGTGCCGACGAACGGGTCGTCCATGATCTTGAACGCGAGCAGCGCGAGCGGCTCCTTGTCGTCCGCCTTGCGCACGACCTCGTTGCCGCGGTCGTCGGTGCCCTTGATCGCGGGCACGTCGATCGGCGACGGCAGATAGTCGACGACGGCGTCGAGCAGTGGCTGCACGCCCTTGTTCTTGAAGGCCGAGCCGCACAGCACGGGATAGAACGCGCCGGTCAGAACCGCCTTGCGGATCAGCCGCTTCAGCGTCTCTTCGTCCGGCTCCTTGCCGTCGAGATAGGCGGCCATGGCGTCGTCGTCGAGCTCGACGGCGGCTTCCACCATCTTCTCGCGGTATTCCTTGGCCTGCTCGACGAGATCCTCGGGAATGTCGACATAGTCGAACTTCGCGCCGAGCGATTCATCGTTCCAGATGATGCCCTGCATCTTCACGAGGTCGACGAGCCCCTTGAAGTTGTTCTCGGCACCGATCGGAAGCTGGATCGCGATCGGCTTGGCGCCGAGGCGGTCGACGATGTCGGCCAGGCACTTGAAGAAGTCGGCGCCGGTCTTGTCCATCTTGTTGGCGAAGACGATGCGCGGAACCTTGTACTTGTCGCCCTGACGCCAGACGGTCTCGGTCTGGGGCTCGACGCCCTGGTTGGAGTCGAGCACGCAGACGGCGCCGTCGAGCACGCGCAGCGAACGCTCGACTTCGATGGTGAAGTCGACGTGGCCGGGGGTGTCGATGATGTTCAGACGCTTGCCGGCCCAGAACGCGGTGGTCGCAGCCGAGGTGATCGTGATGCCACGCTCCTGCTCCTGCTCCATCCAGTCCATCGTCGCGGCACCTTCGTGCACTTCGCCGATCTTGTGGCTCTTGCCGGTGTAATACAGGATGCGCTCGGTCGTCGTCGTCTTGCCGGCATCGATGTGCGCCATGATACCGAAGTTGCGGTAATTCTCTATGGCATGAACGCGGGGCATTGGGTGTTCCTTAGATTCCGTGTTTCGCCGTTACCAGCGATAGTGCGAGAAGGCGCGGTTGGCTTCCGCCATCCGGTGCACGTCTTCGCGCTTCTTGACGGCGTTGCCACGGTTGTTCGACGCATCCAGGAGTTCCGCCGACAGCCGCTCGGTCATGGTCTTCTCGTTGCGATCGCGCGCAGCGGAGATCAGCCAGCGGATGCCCAGCGCCTGACGGCGGGTCGAACGAACCTCGACCGGGACCTGGTAGGTCGCGCCGCCGACGCGGCGGGAGCGGACTTCGATCGTCGGCATGACGTTCTCGAGCGCCTGCTCGAACACGCCGAGCGGGTTCTGCTTGGTCTTGGTTTCGATGATGCCGAACGCACCGTAGACGATGCCTTCCGCGACCGACTTCTTGCCGGCGTACATCACCGAGTTCATGAACTTCGTGACGATGATGTTCCCGAACTTCGGATCGGGAAGGACTTCGCGCTTTTCCGCTGAGTGGCGACGAGACATGGACCTGGTTCCCGCTTACTTCGGACGCTTCGCGCCGTACTTCGAACGACGCTGCTTACGGTTCTTGACGCCCTGGGTATCCAGAACGCCGCGGAGGATGTGGTAGCGCACGCCGGGCAAGTCCTTGACGCGACCGCCGCGGATCATGACCACCGAGTGCTCCTGGAGGTTATGGCCCTCACCGGGGATGTAGCCGATCACCTCGAAGCCGTTGGTCAGGCGCACCTTGGCGACCTTACGAAGCGCCGAGTTCGGCTTCTTCGGGGTCGTGGTGTAGACGCGGGTGCAAACACCACGCTTCTGCGGCGACTGCTGCAGCGCCGGCACCTTCTTGCGCGACTTCTGCACTTCACGCGGTTGAGCGATCAGCTGGTTGATCGTCGGCATCCTGGCCTTACCCTTTGTTCTGTCGCAGATCCTTCCGGATCCGCTGTCTTGCCGCAGCCCGTTGCCGGGACCGCAAATTCTTTCGAGCAACCCGCCCGACGGGGTCGCCTTCCGCGGAACAATCCGCACAAAGCGAAATCGCGCCAACCGCCCCATCAACGGGCGGAAAGCGCTTCGACGCCACAGAGGACCGCAGTATGAGGCCGGTCAGCGTAAAGCCGCGGCCCGCGCACTGAGGTCATGCATCCGAATTCGATCTCTAGAGAACGTGCTCAAGAGAACTAGAATCGCACTGGCATTGCCTAGCTATGATCGACAGCGTTTGAGCGGCATTCGTCGAGGTTGGTGCCCGTCTTGAGCGATCCCTGCTGATCTAGTCCTTGTGGGATCTAGCTCTTGGGGATCTAACGGGTGGCCCGTTCCGACGCTGGCGATGCTCACCGCCTGTCGTTAAGTGAGGCGCTTTCTATAAGTGAGAATCGTTCAAGTCAAGGCGAAACGACAGTCACAAAGCGCTCAGGAGCCTGTCAAAATCGCTGTTTGCCGCCCTCGCCGCCTGCCCCTGATATGGAAGCGCAGCACCCATTTCGCCAGCTCGTCGAACATTTATATCCGGGCGAAATGTAACTTTATAACGATCTGCGAGAGCTTTTTGGGCTCTTAACGCGTTAACGAGCGTTAATCTCTTCGCTTCGACAGCAATCGGCATCGGGACGTTACCAAAAAATGGCGAAAGGTCGCCCGCGCGACCAACGTCCGTGACATCGCGTCCCGGCCGATTCCCCGTGAGAGATATCCGGCCGAGCTTTCGAATCGACGAGTTCATCGGTCCATGCGGACCCCCGCGAATGCCGAAGACCGGAATCACAGAATCGGTGCGGCCCGCTTACTCCTCCCCGTCGTCGTCCTCATCATCCTCGAGGTCGTCTTCATCATCATCGTCTCTGCCGTCGTCGGCGTGAGCCGCCGCGCCATGCGGCTGGTGGATCTGGTCGTTCCACAGCTTGCGATAGGTGCCGTTCTTGGCGAGCAATTGGGCATGCGAGCCGCGTTCGATCGCCCTGCCCGCGGAAATCACGATGATTTCGTCCATCTCAACCACCGAGGTCAGCCGGTGGGTCGACCAGATCATGGTGCGGCCCTTGGCGACCTTGAGCAGCGTCCGGTTGATTGCAGCTTCCGTGGTCTGGTCCAGCGCCGAGGTCGCCTCGTCCAGCAGCAGCACCGAGGGATTGCGAATGATCGCGCGCGCGATCGCGATGCGCTGGCGCTGGCCGCCCGACAGGGTATCGCCGCGCTCGCCGACCGGCGTGTCGTATCGCTGCGGCAGGCTCATGATATAGCGGTGGATCTCGGCCTTCTTGGCCGCGTCCTCCACCTCCTCGTCGCTCGCGCCTTCCTTGCCGAGCCGGATGTTCTCGCGGATCGACATGTTGAACAGCATGTTCTCCTGGAACACCACTGCCATGCTCCGGCGCAGGGAATCCAGCGTCACCTTGCGGACGTCGACGCCGTCGATGGTGACGCGCCCCTCGTTGGGCACGTAGAGCCGCAGGATCAGGTTGAGCAACGTGCTCTTGCCGGAGCCGCTCGGGCCGACGATCGCGATGCGCTTGCCCGCATTGAGCTTGAGACTGAGATTATCCAGCACCGGCGTCTGACTGCCCTCGTACTGGAAGGTGACGTGATCGAAGGTGATGTCGTTGGTGATGCGCGGCAGGTCGGGCGCGCCAGGGCGATCAGCGCTGCGGGTCGGCTGGTCCAGCAACTCCTGGATGTGGCGGATCGCGGCGGCCGAGGAGATCGACACGGGGATGAAATGCATCACGTGGGCGATGTTGTAGGAGACCTCCCAGAACGCGCTCTCGAAGGTGACGAAGGTGCCGATGGTGATCTGGCCCTTGGTCGCCAGGTACGCGCCGATGGCCAGCACGACGAGGTGCAGCAGCAGCACCGAGATGGTGACCGTGCGCTCCACCATGGTCGACAGGAACGTGGCCGAGGCGATCTTGTTGCGGGTCTCGTCGTTGCGGAAGCGGAAGAACCCGAACATCTTGCGCTGCAGGCTGAATGCCTTGATCACGGCCTGTGCCGCCACGTTCTCCTGCACCATCCCGAGCAGCGCGCTCTCGTTGAGCTTCTGCTCGTAATTGGCCTGCACCGCCTTGGGCGTCAGGATCCGCGGGCCGATCAGCGTGATCGGGAACACGAGCAGCGCAACGGCCGCGAGCTGCCAGTTCAGGAACACCATCAGGACGATGCCGGCGATCAATTCCAGAAACGGCAGCGCGGCACTGTTGGCGAAAGTCTTCACCGAGCCTTCAAAGGCCGAAAGGTCGACCGAGAAGCGCGACAGGATCTCGCCGCGCTTGATGCGGCCGAAATAGGCCGCCGGCAGGTCCTGGACGTGCTCAAACAGGCGCTTGCGGACGTCGGAGATGATACAGGCCGCCAGCCGCGCATCCCAGCGCTCGTACCAGACGGCGACGATCGAGGTGAAGATGCCGGCGACGGCGAGCACGCCGAGGATCTTGTACAGCGCCTGGAAGTCCTCCTCGCCGAGCGCATCGTCGATCAGGAACTTGAGGCTGAGAGGCATGATGACGTTGAACAGCGTCTCGACGAGGACGCCAAACGCCACGAATGACAGCATCCGCTTGTAATTGGTCAGATGGGGTTTGACGAACCCGACGATGGTCGCGAGCGCGCCGGCGGCCTCGCGTGCGGTAAAGACGACGAGGTCCTCGTCCTCATCGTCGTCATCAAGCTCCAACTCGTCATCTGCCTCGTCTTCGTCGTCCTCGTCGTCTTCGAGGTCCGGCTTGGCAGAAGCGGCGAGCTTGTCGTCGAGCTCGGCCGCCTCTTCGGCGGCGAGCTTCTGTTTGTCGGGCGGGAGGGGCTTGGACGCCATGAAACCAACCGATGCTGACGGCCGGCATGACCGCAGAGAAAGCAGGAGATAGCGGTAACCGCTATTGCACCGATTCTATGCGATCAAGATGAATTCGGCAAAACAATTGGCGAAGGCGCTCGCTCCAAGCGGCTAATCGTCGTCCTCGTCCTCGACCTTGTCGAAGAAGGAATAGCGCAAGCTGTCGGCGTCGGCATACCACTGCCCCGGCCCCCTGTTGGCGGCGAGCGTCGCCTCCCAGAGCGCATCGGTGCAATCCTTGCGGTGCATCGAGAGGTCGAAACCGTTGCCGAAGAACAGCTCGGACCATTCCCACCAGGTCCCGAGCTTCTTGACCCCGCGCAGGAGGTCGTAGCGGTCAATCAGAGCCGGAGCCATGTCCGAGGTGATCGAGCCGAACACGAGGCCGGTCTTGACCACGCGGTTCAGCTCCTTGATCGCGCGGACCACCTGCTTCGGAGAAACGTGGCAAAGGCTGGTCTCGAACACGAAGTCGAACGCGCCGTCCTTGAACGGCATGTCGGTGATCGAGCCGAGCTTGTTGTACTTGCTCAGCGCCTTCGGCGTCCTGGCGTGGACGGCACGGTTGTTCTCGATGCCGAAGGCATCGATGCCGCGCTCGCGCAAGGCGCCGACCAGCTCACCGCTGGCCGAGCCCGCGACGAGCAGCTTGGCGCCCTTGGTCTTGCCCCAGACGATGCCAAGCAGCTTGGCGAGATAATCCGGGTCGGTGAAGTGGCGCCACGCCTCGTGATAGGGGCCAAGGCCCCGATAGTTCTCGAAATAGTCGCGGTCGATCTTGTCGGAGACCGGCTTGCCATCCTGCGCGCGCTTGCGGCGCAGGCGCATCATCTCGGTCAGGATGATGTCGGTCGCCGCGTCCGAGGAATCGAGCAGGCCGTTCAGCGTCGAGTCGAACAGATAGTCGCCGACCACCACGATGCCCGGATGCTCCTTCGGCTCCGGCCGGTGGTTGGTCATGACGTCGCGCACGGGCAGACCGCCCGGTATAGCGTTCACGGACGACAGCCAGCGGTGGATCTTGCCTTCCATGAAATGCGACCGCGCATCGCCGAGCGAAGCCGGCAGCGACTTCAGCGCGGCGTCGATCAGCTCCTGGTCCGACAGATTGGCGAAGGCCAGCGCGTCCGAGCCGGGAATCAGCCAGTTCAGCACGCCGTGCTTGCCGACGTCGTGGCGCGCGCCCTCGTTGTAGACGCAGCAGCCGCCGAAGGCTTCCGACATGAACCAGGCGCCGGGAATCTTCTCGCCCCAGAATGGCGTGTCGAACAGAATCGAGACGCGCAGGTAATGCGCGGGACGGTCGAAATAGGAGACGTGCTTGACCATCGACTTGCGCAGCTGCTCGCCTTCCCAGCCGACGGTGGCGAGCCAGGAATGCGGCAGGCAGACCAGCACGAGATCGAAGTCGCGGGTCTCCGGTCCCTTGCCGTTCATCATCTTGAGCTGGTAGCGGCCGGTCGGCGCCTTGCCCACGGTGAGCACGCGGTGATTGAGCTGGATGTCGGCGTTGACCTCCGACTGCAGGCATTCGATCAGCTGCTCGTTGCCGTTCTGGATGGAATAGAGGCCAATATAGCCGTCAACATCCATCAGATAGTTCTTGAGCGCGTTGAGGCCGTTGGTGTTGTGGCTCTCGGTCGCAATGTCGGAGCGCGCCATCACCTTGAAGAAGCGCTTTGCGGTCTCGTCCTCGACCTCCTCGTCGAGCACCTGCTCGGCGGTCTTGTACGCCCAGGGGTTGTCGTTGTCGTGCGCGCCGACGCCCTCGTAATATTCGATCGGCGACATCACCTCGGTACAACGTTTGCGGAACGCTTCGATGGCAGCCGCGGTCTTGGCGCCGTATTTGCGGCGCATGCCGGGCACGTCGCTCAGCAGCTCGCCGCCGAACTGCACCTGCTCGGCATCCATCGGAATGGTCTGCAGCCCGAAATGCTGAATCAGCTCGCGCAGCGGATCGGGCCCGGTCATCGAGTAGTCGTAGATCTCGGCAACGCCGGCCTCGTACATCGCAGGCGCGGAATCGAACTTGCGCGTGACGATCTTGCCGCCGAGCCGGTCGGAGGCCTCGTAGATGGTGACACGACAGAGATCGCCAAGCTTGCGCTTCAGATACCAGGCGCTCATCAGCCCACCGGGGCCGCCGCCTACGATTGCGAGATCAAGCATGTGAGTTCCGTGGTCTCCGGCCCTGCCCCCGTCACGGGATCCACCGGTCTAAACTCTCCTAGCAGAAGCGCTTTTGCGCCTGAAGGAAAGATGAACAAAGGTTGATCCTGCATCGCAGCAGGCAATGAAAGCAGCAAAAAGGCCGGCTTGCGCCGGCCTTTTCATTGTCCTCGGTATTCCTACGGATGAACCATCATTCCGCAGGCGGCAGTGCAGGAAGCTCCGCTTCCGGCGCGGGCGACACGACGGCCGCCTGCTTCTCGCGCTCGTCCAGGATCAGCTTGTCGCGCTTCATGGCGACTTCGCGGATCTTGGCCATCGAGGCACCGGTGCCTGCCGGGATCAGCCGGCCGACGATGACGTTCTCCTTGAGGCCTTCGAGCGGATCGACCTTGCCGTTGACCGCCGCTTCCGTGAGGACGCGGGTGGTCTCCTGGAAGGAGGCCGCCGAGAAGAACGAACGGGTCTGGAGGCTCGCCTTGGTGATGCCGAGCAGAACCGGCGTCCCCGTGGCGACCTTCTTGCCCTCTTCCTTGGCCTTCTCGTTCAGCGCGTCGAACTCGATCTTGTCGACCTGCTCGCCGGAGATCATGTCCGTGTCGCCCTGGTCGGTGACTTCCACCTTCTGGAGCATCTGACGGACAATCACCTCGATGTGCTTGTCGTTGATGAGCACGCCCTGGAGCCGGTAGACCTCCTGGATCTCGTTGACCAGATAGGCCGCGAGCTCCTCGATGCCCTTGACCGCCAGGATATCGTGCGGGGCCGGGTTGCCTTCCACGATGAAGTCGCCCTTTTCGACGACGTCGCCGTCCTGAAGGTGGATGTGCTTGCCCTTCGGGATCAGGTACTCGCGCGGCTCGTCGGTCTTGTCCATCGGCTCGATCGAGATGCGACGCTTGTTCTTGTAGTCGCGCCCGAACCGGATGGTGCCCGCGATTTCGGCGATGATCGCCGCATCCTTCGGACGCCGGGCCTCGAACAGTTCCGCCACCCGCGGCAGACCGCCGGTGATGTCACGCGTCTTGGCGCTTTCGGTGGAGACACGGGCGAGGATGTCGCCCGGATTGACCTTGGCTCCGACGTCGACCGAGAGAATGGCGTCGACCGACAGCATGTAGCGGGCATCGCCGCCACGGGCGAGCTTGAGCACCTTGCCGTCCTTGCCCTTGACCACGATGGCCGGACGCAGGTCCGCGCCGCCGCGGGTCGAGCGCCAGTCGATGACGACGCGCTTGGCGATACCGGTGGCCTCGTCCAGCGTTTCCGAGATCGACTGCCCTTCGACCAGATCCTCGAAGCCGATGGTACCTTCGACTTCGGTGAGGAGCGGACGGGTGTAGGGATCCCACTCGACGATGCGCTGACCGCGCTTGACGTTGTCGCCCTCGTCGACGTGCAGGCGCGAGCCGTACTGGACGCGGTGCGTCGCACGCTCGGTGCCGTCGGCATCGACGATCGCCACCACCATGTTGCGCACCATCGCAACCAGGTGACCTTCGCTGTTGCGAGCGATGGCCTTGTTCCTGATCACGATCTTGCCGTCGAAATTGGCTTCGACGAACGACTGCTCGTTGAGCTGCGCCGCACCACCGATGTGGAAGGTGCGCATGGTGAGCTGGGTGCCCGGCTCACCGATCGACTGCGCCGCGATGACGCCGACCGCTTCGCCGTGGTTGACCGGCGTGCCGCGGGCGAGGTCGCGGCCGTAGCACTTGCCGCAGATGCCGTTGACGAGTTCGCAGGTCAGCGCCGAACGGATCTTCACCTCCTGCACACCACCCTGCTGGATGGCGTCCAGATGGCTTTCTTCCATCAGCGTATCGCGCTTGATGATCACCTTGCCCGAGCTGTCACGGATGTCTTCGCAGGCCGTGCGTCCGAGGATGCGCGAACCGAGCGAAGCAACCACGGTGCCGGCATCGACGATGGCGCGCATCTTGATGCCGAGCTTGGTGCCGCAGTCGCTCTGCGTGATGATGCAGTCCTGCGCGACGTCGACCAGACGACGGGTCAGGTAGCCCGAGTTCGCGGTCTTCAACGCGGTGTCCGCGAGACCCTTGCGGGCGCCGTGGGTCGAGTTGAAGTACTCGAGAACCGAGAGGCCTTCCTTGAAGTTCGAGATGATCGGCGTCTCGATGATCTCACCCGACGGCTTGGCCATCAGGCCGCGCATGCCGGCGAGCTGGCGCATCTGGGCCGGCGAACCGCGGGCACCGGAGTGAGCCATCATGTAGATCGAGTTGATGTCGGCATCCGCTCCACTCGCCGTCTTCTTGGTGGAGGAGATCTCCTTCATCATCGCCTTGGCGATTTCTTCCGTGGCCTTCGACCAGGCGTCGACGACCTTGTTGTACTTCTCGCCATGGGTGATCAGACCGTCGTTGTACTGCTGCTCGAAATCCTTCGCCAGCGTACGGGTGGTGTCGACGATCTTCCACTTGGAGTGCGGTACGACCATGTCGTCCTTGCCGAACGAGATGCCGGCCTTGAACGCGTTGTAGAAGCCGAGCGCCATGATGCGGTCGCAGAAGATCACCGTCTCCTTCTGACCGCAGTGGCGGTAGACCTGGTCGATGACGCCCGAGATCTCGCGCTTGGTCATCAGCTTGTTGATGATCTCGTACGGGACGCGCGGGTTCTTCGGCAGCAGATTGCCGAGCATGACGCGGCCGGCGGTGGTCTCGATCCAGCGCTTGGAGATCTTGCCGGTCTCGTCGATGCCTTCCCACCGGTACTTGATCTTGGTGTGGAGGTGAATGACCTTCGCGTGCAGCGCGTGCTCGAGCTCGGCCATCTCGCCGAACACCTTGCCCTCGCCGGGCAGGCCTTCGCGCATGATCGAGACGTAGTAGAGACCGAGCACGATGTCCTGCGACGGCACGATGATCGGCTGACCGTTGGCCGGATGCAGGATGTTGTTGGTCGACATCATCAGGACGCGCGCTTCCAGCTGCGCTTCGAGCGACAGCGGGACGTGCACGGCCATCTGGTCGCCGTCGAAGTCGGCGTTGAACGCGGAGCAGACCAGCGGGTGAAGCTGAATCGCCTTGCCCTCGATCAGCACCGGCTCGAACGCCTGGATGCCGAGGCGATGCAGCGTCGGTGCGCGGTTCAGCAGCACCGGATGCTCGCGGATGACCTCGTCCAGGATGTCCCAGACCTCGGGCCGCTCCTTCTCGACCAGCTTCTTCGCCTGCTTCACGGTGGTGGACAGGCCCTTGGCGTCAAGCCGCGAATAGATGAACGGCTTGAACAGCTCGAGCGCCATCTTCTTCGGCAGGCCGCACTGATGCAGGCGCAGCTCGGGACCGACCACGATCACCGAACGGCCCGAATAGTCGACGCGCTTGCCGAGCAGGTTCTGGCGGAAGCGACCCTGCTTGCCCTTGAGCATGTCGGCGAGCGACTTCAGCGGACGCTTGTTGGCGCCCGTGATGACGCGGCCGCGGCGACCGTTGTCGAACAGCGCATCGACCGCTTCCTGAAGCATGCGCTTCTCGTTGCGGATGATGATGTCAGGCGCGCGCAGCTCCATCAGCCGCTTCAAGCGGTTGTTGCGGTTGATGACGCGGCGGTAGAGGTCGTTGAGGTCCGAGGTCGCGAAACGGCCGCCGTCGAGCGGCACGAGCGGACGCAGGTCCGGCGGAATCACCGGAACCACGGTCATGATCATCCATTCCGGCTTGTTGCCGGAGTGGCGGAACGCTTCCACGATCTTCAGGCGCTTGGCGAGCTTCTTGTGCTTGATGTCGGAGTCGGTCTCCTGCATCTCCGCGCGCAAGGACAATTCGAGCTTCTCGAGGTCCATGCCCTTGAGCAGCTCGCGGATCGCTTCGGCGCCGATCATGGCGGTGAAGGAATCCTGGCCGTACTCGTCCTGCGCCTTCAGATACTCGTCTTCCGACAGCAGCTGGCGGTCCTTCAGCGCGGTGAGGCCCGGCTCGAGCACGACGTAGTATTCGAAATAGAGGATCCGCTCGAGATCCTTCAGCGTCATGTCCAGCAGAAGGCCGATGCGCGAGGGCAGCGACTTCAGGAACCAGATGTGGGCGACGGGGGCTGCGAGCTCGATATGGCCCATGCGCTCGCGCCGGACGCGCGACAGCGTGACCTCGACCGAGCACTTCTCGCAGATGATGCCCTTGTACTTCATGCGCTTGTACTTGCCGCACAAGCACTCGTAGTCCTTGATCGGCCCGAAGATGCGGGCGCAGAACAGGCCGTCGCGCTCGGGCTTGAAGGTACGGTAGTTGATGGTCTCCGGCTTCTTGATCTCGCCGTAGGACCAGGACAGAATCTTCTCTGGAGACGCGATCGAGATCCGGATCTGGTCGAAGACCTGAGCCGGCGTCGTCGGGTTGAAGAGATTCATAATTTCTTGGTTCATCGTCTTCTCCTCGCGTGCCGGTCGCCTCCGGCCGCAAATTCGAAAATCACTTGAGCAGGCGCCCTGCCCTCAAGGCCTCGGGCGGGGCGCCGGTGCCCGGCCGTAAAGGCCGGGCATGAACAGGTCGATTACTCGGCCGCTTCCGACGTCGGCGCCGGTCCCACCTTGGAGTTGTGCAGGTCGACGTTGAGGCCGAGCGAGCGCATTTCCTTGACCAGCACGTTGAACGATTCCGGAATACCGGCCTCGAACGTGTCGTCGCCGCGCACGATCGCCTCGTACACCTTGGTACGGCCGGCGACGTCGTCCGACTTCACCGTCAGCATCTCCTGGAGCGTGTACGCCGCGCCGTAAGCCTCGAGCGCCCACACCTCCATTTCGCCGAAGCGCTGGCCGCCGAACTGCGCCTTGCCGCCCAGCGGCTGCTGGGTGACGAGCGAGTACGGACCGATCGAACGCGCGTGGATCTTGTCGTCGACCAGATGGTGCAGCTTGAGCATGTAGATGTAGCCCACCGTCACCTTGCGATCGAACGGATCGCCGGTGCGGCCGTCATAGACGGTCGACTGGCCCGAAGCGTCCAGACCGGCAAGCTTCAGCATCTCCTCGATGTCGGCTTCCTTGGCGCCGTCGAACACCGGCGTCGCGATCGGAACACCGCGGCTGAGGTTATGGCCAAGCTCGATCAGCTCGTTGTCGTTGAGCGACCTGATCGTCTCGTCCTCGCCGTAGACCTTCTTCAAGGTTTCCTTCAGCGGCTTGATGTCCTGCTTCGACAAATAGGCATCGACCGTCTGGCCGATACGCTTGCCGAGGCCGGCGCAGGCCCAGCCGAGATGGGTCTCGAGGATCTGTCCGACGTTCATGCGCGAGGGCACGCCGAGCGGATTGAGCACGATGTCGGCATGGGTGCCGTCTTCGAGGAACGGCATGTCCTCGATCGGCACGATCTTCGACACCACGCCCTTGTTGCCGTGGCGGCCGGCCATCTTGTCGCCGGGCTGGATCTTGCGCTTCACCGCGACGAAGACCTTGACCATCTTCATCACGCCGGGCGGCAATTCGTCACCGCGCTGCAGCTTTTCGACCTTGTCGAGGAAACGCTGTTCAAGCCCCTTCTTCGACTCGTCGTACTGCTTCCGCATGGCCTCGATCTCGGCCATCAGCTTGTCGTTCGGCGAAGCGAACAGCCACCACTGCGACTTCGGATACTCCTCGAGCACCGCACGGGTGATCTTGGTGTCCTTCTTGAAGCCCTTGGGACCGGCAATGCCCTGCCGCCCCTCGAGGAGCTCGGCAAGACGGTTGTAGACGTTGCGGTCCAGGATCGCCTGCTCGTCGTCGCGGTCCTTGGCCAGACGCTCGATCTCTTCCCGCTCGATCGCCAGCGCACGCTCGTCCTTGTCGACGCCGTGACGGTTGAACACGCGCACTTCCACGATCGTGCCCTGCACGCCCGGAGGAACGCGCAGCGAGGTATCGCGAACGTCGGAAGCCTTCTCGCCGAAGATGGCGCGCAGGAGCTTCTCTTCCGGCGTCATCGGGCTCTCGCCCTTCGGCGTGATCTTGCCGACCAGGATGTCGCCGGCGCGCACTTCCGCACCGATGTAGACGATACCGGCTTCGTCGAGGTTCTTCAGCGCTTCTTCCGAGACGTTCGGAATGTCGCGGGTGATTTCCTCAGGGCCAAGCTTGGTGTCGCGGGCCATCACCTCGAATTCTTCGATATGAATTGAGGTGAACACGTCTTCCTTCACGATCCGCTCGGAGAGCAGGATCGAGTCTTCGAAGTTGTAGCCATTCCACGGCATGAACGCGACGAGCACGTTCCGCCCCAGCGCGAGCTCGCCCAGATCGGTCGACGGACCGTCGGCGATGATGTCGCCCTTCTTGACGATGTCGCCGACTTTCACCAGCGGACGCTGATTGATGCAGGTCGACTGGTTGGAGCGCTGGTATTTCATCAGCCGGTAGATATCGACGCCCGACTTGGTCGGATCGAGATCTTCCGTGGCGCGGATGACGACGCGGGTCGCGTCGATCTGGTCGATCACGCCGGAACGGCGCGCCGCAATCGCGGCACCCGAGTCACGCGCAACCACGCCTTCCATGCCGGTGCCGACGAACGGCGCCTCGGCGCGAACCAGCGGCACCGCCTGGCGCTGCATGTTCGAGCCCATCAGCGCGCGGTTGGCGTCGTCGTTCTCGAGGAACGGGATCAGCGCCGCGGCGACCGAAACGAGCTGCTTCGGCGACACGTCCATGTAGTCGACCTTGTCGGGCGTCACCGGCAAGACTTCGCCGGCGTGACGGCAGACCACGAGGTCTTCGGTGAAACGGCCCTTCGGGTCGAGCGGCACGTTGGCCTGCGCGACCGTGTAGCGGCCCTCTTCCATCGCCGAGAGATACACGACCTCGTCGGTGACGCGGCCGTCCTTGACCTTGCGGTACGGCGTCTCGACGAAGCCGTACTTGTTCACGCGCGCGAAGGTCGCGAGCGAGTTGATCAGGCCGATGTTCGGACCTTCCGGCGTCTCGATCGGGCAGATGCGGCCGTAATGCGTCGGATGCACGTCGCGCACCTCGAAGCCGGCGCGCTCGCGGGTCAGACCGCCCGGTCCAAGTGCCGACAGGCGGCGCTTGTGGGTGATCTCCGACAGCGGGTTGGTCTGGTCCATGAACTGCGAGAGCTGCGAGGAGCCGAAGAACTCGCGCACGGCGGCAGCCGCCGGCTTGGCGTTGATCAGGTCCTGCGGCATGACCGTGTCGATGTCGACCGAGGACATGCGCTCCTTGATCGCGCGCTCCATGCGCAGGAGGCCGATGCGGTACTGGTTCTCCATGAGCTCGCCGACCGAGCGCACACGGCGGTTGCCGAGATGGTCGATGTCGTCGATCTCGCCCTTGCCGTCGCGCAAATCCACCAGCGTCTTGATGACGGAGAGGATGTCTTCCTTGCGCAGCGTGCGCTGGGTGTCGGGCGCATCGAGGTCGAGGCGCATGTTCATCTTGACGCGGCCGACCGCGGAGAGGTCGTAGCGTTCGGCGTCGAAGAACAGCGACTGGAACATGGCCTGCGCCGAATCCAGCGTCGGCGGCTCGCCCGGACGCATCACGCGGTAGATGTCGAACAGTGCATCCTCGCGCGTCATGTTCTTGTCCGCCGACAGCGTGTTGCGGATGTAGGGGCCGACATTGACGTGGTCGATGTCGAGCAGCGGCAGCTCCTTGTAGCCGTGCTCGTTGAGCCCCTTCATCAGCTTGTCGGTGATCTCCTCACCGGCTTCAGCGTGGATCTCGCCGGTCTTCGGATTGACGAGGTCCTCGGCGACGTAGTTGCCGACCAGCTCCTCATCGGACATGCGCAGCGCCTTCAGCCCCTTCTCCTGGAGCTGGCGGGCGGCACGGACGGTGAGCTTCTTGCCGGCCTCGAGCACGACCTTGCCGGTATCGGCGTCGATCAGATCGTTGACGGTCGAGTAGCCGCGGAAACGGTTGGCGTCGAACGGAACGCGCCAGCCTTCCTTGGTCCGCTTGTAGAGGATCTTCTTGTAGAAGGTGCTGAGGATCGCCTCGCCGTCGAGGCCGAGGGCGAACATCAGCGAGGTCACCGGAATTTTGCGGCGACGGTCGATACGCGCATAGACGATGTCCTTGGCGTCGAACTCGATATCGAGCCAGGAGCCGCGATACGGGATGACGCGGGCGGCGAACAGCAGCTTGCCCGAGGAATGGGTCTTGCCCTTGTCGTGATCGAAGAACACGCCGGGCGACCGGTGCATCTGCGAGACGATGACGCGCTCGGTGCCGTTGACGATGAAGGTGCCGTTCATCGTCATGAGCGGGATGTCGCCCATGTAGACGTCCTGCTCCTTGATGTCCTTCACCGACTTCGCGCCGGTTTCCTCGTCGATATCGAACACGATGAGGCGCAGCGTCACCTTGAGGGGAGCCGCGAAGGTCATGCCGCGCTGGCGGCACTCGTCGACGTCGTATTTCGGCTGCTCGAACTCGTAGCGGACGAACTCCAGCATCGAGGTGCCCGAGAAGTCGGAAATCGGAAACACCGAGCGGAAGACCGCCTGCAGACCCTCGTCGAGACGGCCACCCTGGGGTTCATCGACCATCAGGAACTGGTCATAGGACGCCTTCTGAACCTCGATGAGGTTCGGCATCTCGGCGACTTCCTTGATGTGTCCGAAGAACTTGCGAACGCGTTTGCGACCGGTGAATGTCTGCTGCGCCATCGTGGCCTCTCATTTTCGTCGCCCGCTCCGGGCGCGCCGTCCGGGACGCGGCTGCCACCGCTCCCCGGGTTGAATTTTTCGAACCCGTTTTGGGGACCGGAGACTCAGGTTCAGGCGAGAATGTCCTGAATCTGTTCTTCAGACCTTCAAAACGCAAAACGACGCGCGGGGCGCTGGTGCGCGCCCGCCCGTCACAACGATTGTCTTCACGGACTGCAAAAGCCCGAAATAGCCTGCTCTCCCAACGGCTTACAGGGAAATCCTGGCATCCCTGCCCACCGCGCTTTCGTGCTGCCGAACCGATATGGGGCGACAATAGTGCAGATTCGAGGGTGAAACCCGCAAATCCCCACACTTTTTCGTGTTCGGCCCGCGTCGGAACGTTCCGTCGCACGCCTTTTGCATCCGGCACACCCCTCATTGAGGGGCAAGCCAGGATCCCGGGCTTCGCTGACGCTCGCCCGGGATCCCGTCAGTAAGCGCTGCTTACTTGAGCTCGACCTTCGCGCCAGCCTTCTCGAGCTGGGCCTTGATCTTGTCGGCTTCGTCCTTGTTCACGCCTTCCTTGACAGGCTTCGGCGCGCCCTCGACGAGGTCCTTTGCTTCCTTCAGGCCCAGGCCGGTGATGGCGCGGACTTCCTTGATGACCTCGATCTTCTTGTCGCCGGCGCTGGCGAGAACGACCGTGAACTCGGTCTTCTCTTCCGCCGGAGCGGCGGCAGCGCCGCCACCAGCCGGACCGGCCACGGCGACAGCCGCGGCAGCCGAAACGCCCCACTTTTCTTCGAGGAGCTTCGCCAGTTCAGCAGCTTCGAGCACGGTGAGGCTCGAGAGGTCGTCAACGATCTTCTGCAAGTCAGCCATTGTTCAGTTTCCTTACGTGTAAGTCTGGTTCGGGTTTGAGTTTTGCGAAGGGCGTCAGGCCGCTTCGCCCTTTGAGGCATGAGCCTGGATGACGCGCGCGAGCTTGCCCGCGGGCGCATTGGCGAGCTGAGCGATCTTGGTCGCCGGGGCCACAAGCAGGCCGACGATCTTGGCGCGCAGTTCATCAAGCGACGGCAGCGAGGCAAGCGCCTTCACGCTGTCGACATTCAGGACGGTCTTTCCCATCGAGCCGCCAATGATGACGAACTTTTCGTTCGCCTTGGCGAATTCGACGGCGACCTTTGGCGCCGCTACCGGATCGTTCGAAGTGGCGATCACGGTCGGTCCCTTCAGCATGGGGCCGATGGCAACGACGTCAGTGCCTTCAAGAGCAATTTTGGCGAGACGGTTCTTCGAGACCTTCACCGAGGCACCAGCCTGCTTCATCTGCATGCGCAGCTTCTGCATCTGGGCAACGGTCAGGCCGGAATATTGGGCAACGACCGCGACGCTCGTGGTCTTGAAGACCCCGTTGAGCTGTTCGACCGCTTCCTTTTTTGCCGCTCGTTCCACAGCAAGCTCTTTCCGGTTGGCGGCCATCGCGAAAGCGGGACCGCCGGGTTGCACCCATCGTCCCACCCAAAACCTGAACCTCCGGGCCAAAACCCATCGGACACGCGCCGGGCGAGACGACGATTCAAAGCCTGCCCTCCGGGAGCCCCTGAAGGCCCACGGCGTGTCGAGGTCCGAACCAGACCCGTTTCGCGAGGCCAGCCCTTAAAGCTGGATGCGAAGTGAAATCCGGTCTTCACCCGTCTGTGCAGGCCATGCGATTAAGCCGTTGAGAATCGAAATTCCTCGCTGGCGCCTGCAGTCTTGGACAGGACAAGGTCAGCCGGCGAACCGCCCGACCTCTGCCCACATTCCGCCAACTGACGGGTTTTCCCTCCTTTTCGGGCAAATCCTCACGGACGTCCTGAAAAGGATGACCTCCTGTCGTGTCGGGTTTTCTGAATGCGTGCACGAACGCGCCAGCCGAGGCCGGCACGTCCGGAGGCGGTTCTTTAACCGCTCCGGGCGTGCTTGCCAAGAGCAAAATTCACACCAGTTCCAATCTGTTGCCGCGGGCGCTTGACCCGGGCCGATAAGGACCGATTCAGGCCGATTTGACCCCGTAAGGCAGCGGCCGGCCCGCGAAGAACGCGCTCAGGTTCGCCAGCACGCAGTTCTGCATCGCAACGTGCGATTCGAGGGTGTGGCCGCCGATATGCGGGGCGAACACCACGTTCGGCAGCGCGGTCAGCGCGTCGGGCGCGTGCGGTTCCTTCTCGAACACGTCGAGGCCAGCGCCAGCGATGGTCTTGTCGGAGAGGGCCGCGACCAGGGCATTCTCGTCGATCACCGAGCCGCGGGAGATGTTGACGACGTAGCCGTCGGCGCCGAGGCGCTTCAGGATGCCGGCGTTGACGACATGCTGGGTCTCGGTTCCCGCCCGGACCGCGACCATCAGCACGCTGCACCAATCGGCTAGCGCCTCCAAGGTCGGGAAATATTGATAGGGCAGATCGTATTTGTTGCGGCTGAAATAGCCGACCTCGCTCTCGAAAGCGGCGCAGCGCACCGCGATCTTGCGGCCGATCGCGCCCATGCCGTAGACGCCGATGCGGCGGCCGGGCATGCCGGCCTGCGGGCGCATCATCGGCGACTGCTTCGAGGCGGCCCAGTCGCCGCTGCGGACATATTGGTCGGCGACCAGGATCCGGCGGGTCGTCGCCAGCATCAGGGTCATCGCGATATCGGCGACCGAAGCCGCATTGGCGCCCGGGCTGTGGCCGACCGCGATATTGCGGGTCGCTGCCGCCTCCAGGTCGACGCCGTCATAGCCGGTGCCGTAGCAGACGATGGCGCCGAGTTTTGGAAACAGATCCATCGCCTCCGCACCGAGCGGCGAGCCCCCCGCCGTTAGCATCGCGCGGACGCCGCCGAGTTCGTCGGCCGAAAACACCTCCCCCGCGGGCTTGCCGCCGGCGTCGAGCAATTCGAACCGCTCCGCGAAACGCGCCATCATCGACTTGGGAAAGCGCGAATAGATCAGGACCTTGTCAGCCATTGTTCTTGTTTCCGGTGAAGCCTTCACAAACGACGAGGGGCGGAATCGGTTGCCCAATTCCGCCCCTCGCCTCATGCAATTTCCAGACTTAGCCGAGGATGGTGCCCGGCTCGACCTTCACGCCCGGGCCCATCGTCGAGGACACCGCAACGCGCTGGATGTAGGTGCCCTTGGAACCGGCCGGCTTCGCCTTCGAGACAGCATCGGCCAGAGCCTTGATGTTCTCGACCAGCTTCTCTTCGGAGAACGAGGCCTTGCCGACGCCGGCCTGCAGAATGCCGGCCTTCTCGACACGGAACTCGACCGAGCCGCCCTTGGCACCCTTCACCGCACCGGTGACGTCCATGGTGACGGTGCCGATCTTCGGGTTCGGCATCAGGCCGCGCGGGCCGAGCACCTTACCGAGACGGCCGACCAGCGGCATCATGTCGGGGGTGGCGATGCAGCGGTCGAAATCGATCGAGCCGTTCTGCACCTTCTCGACCAGGTCTTCGGCGCCGACGACGTCGGCACCTGCAGCCTTGGCCTCATCAGCCTTGGCGCCACGGGCGAACACGCCGACGCGGAGCGTACGGCCGGTGCCGTTCGGCAGGGTCACGACACCACGGACCATCTGGTCGGCGTGACGCGGATCGACGCCGAGATTGATCGCGACCTCGATGGTCTCGTCGAACTTCGCCTTCGCGCGTTCCTTGACCATCTTGATGGCGTCCGCGAGCGGATAAAGCTTTTCGCGGTCAACACCTTCGCGGGCTTTGTTCAAACGCTTTCCGATTGCCATGACCGCTTACCCCGCCACTTCCAGACCCATCGAACGGGCAGAGCCCTCGACCATCTTCATGGCCGATTCGATCGAGTCGCAATTCAGATCCTTCATCTTCTTCTCGGCGATCTCGCGCACCTGCGCCTTGGTCACCTTGCCGGCCTTGTCGCGGCCCGGCGCCTTCGAGCCTGACTGGATCTTGGCGGCCTGCTTGAGGAAGAACGACATCGGGGGCGTCTTCATCTCGAACGTGAACGAACGATCGGCGTAGATCGTGATCACGACGGGAATCGGGGTGTTCTTCTCTTCCTTCTGGGTCTGGGCGTTGAATGCCTTGCAGAACTCCATAATGTTGAGACCGCGCTGACCGAGCGCGGGACCGATCGGGGGCGAAGGATTCGCCGCACCGGCCGGGACCTGAAGCTTCAGGTATCCGGTCACTTTCTTTGCCATGTATCACTCCTGTTGTGCCGGCATGTCGCCGGCGGTTTCAGGTTCGTGGTCGGGATCAACAGGCGGCTGGCAACCGCCCTCGTCCTCCCACGGCCTCTCTTCTCCCTCGCCCCGCTCTGCGAGGAGAGGTAGACAAACGGTCAGACCTTCTCGACCTGACCGAATTCCAGTTCGACCGGCGTGGCGCGGCCGAAGATTGACACTGCGACCTTCACGCGCGAGCGCGCCTCGTCGATTTCCTCGACGACACCCGAGAACGAAGCGAACGGGCCGTCGGCCACGCGCACGTTCTCGCCAATCTCGAACGACACCGACGCCTTCGGCCGTTCCACGCCCTCCTGCACCTGGTGCAGGATGCGCATGGCTTCGGCTTCCGAGATCGGCATCGGCTTGTTTTCGGCGCCGAGGAAGCCCGTAACCTTCGGCGTGTTCTTGATCAGATGAAACGCCTCGTCGGTCAGCTTCATCTTCACCAGCACGTAGCCCGGGAAGAACTTGCGTTCGGCGTCGATCTTGCGGCCGCGGCGCACTTCCGTGACCTTCTCGGTCGGAACCAGCACCAGCTCGAACAGCTCCTCGAGCCCGCGCTGCTTGGCCTGCTCGCGGATCGATTCGGCGACCTTCTTCTCGAAGTTCGAATAGGCGTGGACGATGTACCAGCGCTTGTCAGACAGTTGAGCGGTTGCTGTTGCCATCAGTGAATGCCCAGAAGGAAGGTGATGAGGACCCGGATGATCTGGTCGGCGGCGAAGAAGAAGATCGAGGCCACGGCGACCATGACGAACACCATGATGGTGGTGATCGTGGTCTCGCGGCGGGTTGGCCAGGTGACCTTGGCCGTCTCCGAGCGTACTTCCTGCAAGAACTTGAACGGGCTGACTGCCATCGTTTTGATGTCCAACGTCCGTCGACAGACGCGAATGAATTTCAGGGATCCGAACAGCCGCCGTTGGCCCAGCCCTCTGTCTCGAAGGATGAGCCGGAAACCGGGCTCGGTTGTTCGGGGATTTCAAAGCCGCGCCGGAGATCCGCGTCTAACGGGCCGGCTGCGAGTGCGGGGTATCTACTGCGGATGGGACCAAAGGTCAAGATATAGGGGACTCGCCTCGACGAGCCGCCCTTCCCGGGCGTTGGAGCAGAGCCCAGACGAATCAAGAACTTATCTGCCCCACCCTCGCAACGCCTGACCGCAGCTTCCGGCCGGTTCCTCAGAACGCCCCAATGGAGCGCTCGCCTCTTCGGCGCCCTCGCGCGGTCAGTCGGCCCGGTCGACCATCGAAGTGCCCGGCAGCGGCACCACGAACTTTCCGCCTTCGGCGAAATAGCGGGCGTGCTTGGCCCGGATCGGGTCGACATAACGCCAGGCGAAAACGACGACGAATGCCGGCTTGCGCTCGTAAAGGGCGGCGGGCGGCAGGATCGGGATGTCATAACCCGGGCCGGCCATCACGTTCCCCTTGTTGGGGTCGTCGTCCACCAGGAAGTCGATCTTGTTCTCAAGGCCGAACTGCGGCAGCAGGGTCGTGGTGCCGACCGAGACGCCGTAGCCGGCAACGAGCTGCCCGCGCGCATGGGCGGCATCAGCCATCGCGACCAACTCGTCGCGGATGGCGGCGATCCGCTTCACGTAGGGCGCATAATAGGCTGGCTGATCGACGCCGAGCCGTTCTTCCTCGGCAACGAAGCGCGCGACCTCGGCCGACGGTTTCTTGGCGCCACCGGAACGCTGCACGGTCACGCGGATCGAGCCCCCCTTGGTCCAGATGTGCTGGACGTCGATCAGCTCCATGCCGAGCCGGGCAAAGAAACGGATCAGCGGCTTGATGTTAAAATACGACAGATGCTCGTGATAGACGGTGTCGAGCAGGTTCTTCTCGGTGACGTCGACGCCGTATTGCGTTTCGAAGACGAACAACCCGTCCGGCGCCAGCACGTCGCGAACCCCGATCACCAGCGGATCGAGATTGTCGACATTGGCGATCATGTTGTTGGCGATCACGACGCTCGCCGCACCGTGGCTCTGCAGGATGCGGTGACCGATGGCATCGGTGAAGAAATCGCCGATGGTCTCGATCCCCGCCTCCGTCGCGCGCCGCGCGATGTCGACCGCGGGATCGACACCCAGCACCCGCATACCGCGCTCTTTGAAGTAGCCGAGCAGCGATCCGTCGTTGCTGCCGAGCTCGACGACCAGCGAGCCCGGCGCGATGGCAAAGCGGCTGACGACGTCGTTGGCATAGCCAGCAAAATGCTCGCGCAGGCCGAGCGAGAGCGAGGTGGTGTAGACGTAGTTGCGGTACTGGATCTCGGGATTGCCGACATGGAGGATCTGCAGATGACCGCAATCCCGGCACAGGTGCAGCGCCATCGGCACCGCGGCCCGGAACACGGGATCGTCGACGCTGGCGTCCGGGACCTGGAAGTTCGGCGTGCCGATGGGCATACCTGCCATCGGGACGACCAGCTCTTGCTTGTCCGAATGACAGAGGCGGCAGGTATGACGGACGTAGAACAGATTTTTCATCGTGGAACCGAAAAATGAGATGCGCGGGCGGGTGAGGCAATCCCACCCTGTGAAAACCAGACCTGCAGCAACGAGCTGAAACGGGTCATGGGTGGCTCGAGACTTCCTTGCCCAGCCCGTCGTAGCTGGGAGCTTCCTCCGCCGCCTTGGCGGCCTTGTCCGCGGAATACGAGCCGCGCTCCGGACTTGCCAGCCAGATCCCGCCGCCGACGAGCCCGATGATTACGCTGATGGCGCCCAGCAGGAGCGACACCGACAGCGCTTCCTCGGAAGGCACGCCCGCCAGACCGAGGCAGGCGACCATCGCCCCCTCACGAACGCCCCAGCCGCTGATCGAGATCGGGACGGCCGTCAACAGCACCACCGGCGGAATCAGGACGACGGCGTCCAGCACCGAGAGCTGCGCTCCGACACCACGCGCCAAGGCGTAGCAGGCCGCAGCGGTCACGAGATGGATGAGGAGCGCCGATCCGAACAGCAAAGCGCGGCGCTCGGACTGCAGGAGAAGAAACCTGACAAGCGTTCCGAACCGGACGAAGCTTGCGATCGCCGGATGCGCAATGAGGCGCCTGGGCAGACGGTCGAGCGTCAACAGGACCACGGTGCCGGCAACGCCTGCCAGCGTCAGCCCGCCGATGGCCAGGATCGCGGCCTGATTGGACACGCGCGATAGCAGCAACGGCAATCCGGCCACCATCAGCACGATCAGCCCGATCAATGCCGTGAAACGGTCGGCCGCAACGCCCTTGACCGCCTCCGGCCACTGCACGCCGCGCTGGCGCAGCAGCCACATCCGCACCGCGTCCCCGCCGACCGACGACGGCAACACCTGATTGAACCAGAGGCTGATCATGAGGATCCGCCAGCCCGCGAGCCAGTCCAGCGACACACCGAGGGCGCGCATGATCAGCTCCCACCGGCCGTTGAGCACGAAGGTCTGGAAGAAGATCAGCGCCAGCGCGAGGACGAACAGGAAAGGATCGACCGAGACGAGATGGCTGCGCAACCGTTGCAGGTCGAGACCGCGCGCGATGTAGACCAGCACGGCGATCGACAGCAGCAGCTTTACCGAAAACAGGGCCGCCTGTTTGAACCGCGACTGCATCGGGTGCCCGCCTCAGGATGCCGGATATTCCGCGCGACCGATGACGAGGTCGATCGCGGCCATCATCCAGAACTGGTGCGTGGTCTCGACAATGTTGTAGCTGCGGCTGTCGACCCAGAAATTGACGTCGCCGAGATTGCGCAGCGGATTGTCCACATTCATGCCCGACAGCCCGATCACGTCGAGCTTCATTGTCCGCGCTTGCGCAACCGCATTGAGGATGTTCTTCGAGCGTCCCGACGAACTGATCGCGACGAGACAGTCGCCGGCACGTGCATTCAGCCGCACGGCGTGCGCGATCCAATCCTCGAACCCGTAGTCGTTGGCAAGGCACGACATCATGCTCGCGTCGCTGAAGCAGAGCGCAGGCACCGATGCGTTCTTCGCAAGATCAATCGCCAGATGCGAGGCGATGCCGGCCGAGCCGCCATTGCCGATGAAGATGACGCGGCCGCCCTGCTCGCGCGTGCGCAACCAGATTGTGCGGGTGGCGGAGATCCCGGCAAAAACGCCGTCGTCAATCGCCGTCGCGCGATGGAGGCGCCCCACATAATCGTCGAGGAAAGCCTTGTGATCGGGATCGACGGACTCGACAGGCATGGGCTGGCGGCTCGGCTGCAACATGACGCCCTGATACCGGCTATTACTAGGGATTGCAAAGGTATAATGCTTGCAAAGTTGGCGAGCGGCTGATAGTCGGCTTTCGAGTTTCCCTTAACATTGGCGGGCCTGTTTCGCTGGGCATTCGCGTCACGGATGTTCCCCATGAAATGCATTGTCACCGGTGGCGCAGGTTTCATCGGAAGTCACCTCGTCGATCGCCTCCTCGATGATGGCCATGAGGTCATCGCGCTCGATAATTTTGTGATCGGTCGCCCCGAAAATCTGGCTTCGCGCGCCAATTCGAGCCAGTTGAAGGTCGTGCGGGCGGATGTCACGGACCTGGAATCGATCAAGCCGTATTTCCACGGAATCGACTGGGTCTTCCACCTCGCGGCGCTGGCCGACATCGTTCCCTCGATCGAGTCCCCGATCCCGTATCATCGCGCCAATGTCGACGGCACGGTCAACGTTCTCGAGGCGGCACGGCATGCGGGCGCCAAGCGCTTCATCTACGCCGCATCGTCATCCTGCTACGGCATTCCCGACGTCTATCCGACGCCCGAGAGCGCCGAGATCCGGCCGATGTATCCCTACGCCCTTACCAAGAACCTCGGCGAGCAGTGCGTCATGCACTGGTGCCAGGTCTACAAGCTGCCCGCGGTCGCGCTCCGCCTGTTCAACGTGTATGGGCCGCGCCATCGCACCACTGGCACCTACGGCGCCGTGTTCGGCGTGTTCATGGCGCAGAAGCTCGCCGGCAAGCCCTTCACGGTGGTCGGCGACGGCGAGCAGACGCGCGACTTCACCTTCGTCAGCGACGTCGCCGACGCCTTCGTGACCGCCGCACGCTCCGATATCTCGCATGAGATATTCAACGTTGGCTCGGACAACACCTACAGCGTCAACCGGCTGGTCGAACTTCTCGGCGGCGACAAGGTGCACATCCCCAAGCGTCCGGGCGAACCCGACTGCACCTACGCCGACATCACCAAGATCAAGCGGGTCCTGAACTGGACGCCGAAGGTGAAATTCGAGGACGGCGTTGCGACGATGCTGAAATCGATGGATCAGTACAAGGACGCGCCCCTCTGGACGGTCGACAAGATCGCCGACGCCACCAAGGACTGGTTCAAATATCTCGGTGACGACAATGGCTCGCCGCAGAAGGCAAGCTCTTGAACAGGTTCGCGGGATATCGTTGCTGCGAGTCGATCAATTTCGGGCCGGCCATCTGAGACCTACCGGCGCTTTGGGTAATTCACATGGGTAATGCTCCGACAGACAAGCCGAACGGCCATCCGGCACCGCACGAGAAGATCAAGACGATCGAGGACCTCGGCGCGGTTGCACGCGCCGCGCAGGCAAAGGGCCAGACCGTCGCGTTGTGCCACGGCGTGTTCGATCTGGTGCATCTCGGCCACGTCCGGCATATCCTGGCGGCGCGCAACGAGGCCGACGTGGTCATCGTGACCATCACCGCCGACCGTTTCGTCAACAAGGGCCCGGGGCGACCGATCTTTCCGGAGAACATGCGCGCCGAGATGCTGGCCGCGCTCGGCACGGTCGACTGGGTCGGCATCAACCGGACCTCCAGCGCCGAGCCGGTCCTCGATACCGTGCGCCCCGACATCTACGTGAAGGGCTCGGATTACGAAAACCCCGAGGATGACGTCACCGGCAAGATCGCCACCGAGCGCGAGGCCGTCGAACGTCACGGCGGGCGAGTCGTCTTCACGCGCGACGTGACCTTCAGCTCGTCGTCGCTGCTGAACCGCTACTTCGACATCTACGATCCGCCCCTGCGCGACTACCTCCAGAAGGTGCGCGAAGGCGGCGGCGCCGAACGCCTGCTGAAGCTGATCGACAAGATCCAGGACATGCACGTCGTGCTGGTCGGCGATACCATCATCGACGAATACCAGTACGTCACGGCGCTCGGGAAGGCTTCAAAGGAGAACATCGTCGCTACGCTGTTCAAGAATGGCGAGCAATTTGCAGGCGGCGTCATTGCCGCGGCCAATCACGTGGCGAGCTTCTGCAAGTCGGTGGAGATCGTCACGACGCTGGGTGGCAAGGACTACCCCGAAGAATTCATTCGCGCGCATGTCCGCCCGAACGTCACGGTCACGCCGATCCGCATTCAGGGCCGCCCGACGACGCGCAAATTGCGGTACGTCGAGATGGGCTATCTGCACAAGCTGTTCGAAGTCTACACCATGGACGACACGCCGCTCGACGAGACCGCGCGCAAGGAGATCGACAAGGTCACCGCGGAACGCGTGCGCGGCGCGGACGTGGTCATCGTCACCGATTTCGGTCACGGCATGATCGCATCCAGCACGATCGACACGTTGATCGCGAACTCCAAATTCCTGGCGGTCAACGCCCAGAGCAACAGCGGCAACCACGGCTACAATCTGATCACGAAGTATCCGCGGGCCGACTACGTCTGCATCGACGCGCCGGAAGCGCGCCTGGCCGCGACCGACAAGTTCAACGACATCGCGTCGGTGATCGAGGACGGCCTGCACCGCAAGATCGATTGCGACAACATGATCATCACGCACGGCTCGTTCGGCTGCTACCCCTTCTCGTCGAAGACCGGCGTCGCGCGCGTGCCTGCTTTCACCAAGACCGTGGTGGACACGGTCGGCGCCGGCGATGCCTTCCTGACGATTACGGCGCCGCTGGTGGCGGCCGGCGGCAATATCGAGGACGTCGCCTTCATCGGTAACGCGGCGGGCGCGATCAAGGTCGGCATCGTCGGTCACCGCAGCTCGGTCGAAAAGGCGCCGCTGGTCAAATTCGTCACCGCCTTGTTGAAGTGACGCCAACGAGAGATTTGGAGAACGACAGTGATTGATCAGAAATGGAACGTGATGGTCACCGGTGGTGCCGGCTATGTCGGCAGCGTACTGGTTCCCCGGTTGCTGGCGGCCGGCCACAAGGTCACTGTGCTCGACCTCTTCATGTACGGCGACGACGTCTTCAACGCCGTTCGCGACAATCCGAACCTGCGCCTGATCAAGGGCGACATCCGCGATGAGGCCGCGATCAACGAGGCTCTGCGCGGCAACAATGCGGTGATCCACCTCGCCTGCATCTCCAACGACCCCTCGTTCGAGCTGGACCCGGGCCTCGGCAAGTCCATCAACTACGACTGCTTCCGTCCGATGGTGCGCGCCGCGAAGAAGGCCGGCATCAAGCGCTTCATCTATGCCTCCTCGTCGAGCGTCTACGGCATCAAGGACGAGGCGGAGGTGACCGAGGAACTGTCCTGCGAGCCGCTCACGGACTACTCCAAGTTCAAGGCGATGTGCGAGACCGACCTCGCCGACGAAGCCGCGTCCGGCTTCGTCACCTGCACGGTTCGTCCCGCCACCGTCTGCGGCTACGCACCGCGGCAGCGGCTCGACGTCGTCGTCAACATCCTGACCAACCTCGCGGTCAACACCGGCCGCATCCGCGTGTTCGGCGGAACGCAGAAGCGGCCCAATCTGCACATCGAGGACATGTCGGCGGCCTATCTGTTCCTGCTTCAGCAGGACGACGCGAAGATCGACGGCAAGACCTACAATATCGGCTACGAAAACCACTCGCTGATGAAGATCGCCGACATCGTCAAATCGGTGGTCGGAAACAACGTCGACGTGGCCGTCGAGCCGACCGACGATCTGCGCTCCTACCATGTGTCTTCGGAGAAGATCCGCCGCGAGCTTGGATTCGCGCCGACGCACACCATCGAGCAGGCCGTGTCCGGCCTCGTGGATGCCTTCAAGGCCGGCCGCCTGCCGAACTCGCTGAACGATCCCCGGTACTTCAACATCAAGATGATGCAGAACATCAGCCTGAAGTGAGCGGCGTGCGGATCGGCATCGATTTCGACAACACGATCATCTGCTACGACAAGGTCTTTGCCGCCGTCGCGCGCCAGCGTGGGCTGGTGCCGGAGGGCTGGGTCGGGCTGAAGACCGAGTTGCGGGATCTGTTGCGGTCCCGCGCCGGCGGTGAGCTTGCCTGGCAGGGGCTGCAAGGCTTCGTCTACGGCAAGGGCATTGGCGGCGCCGAGATCTATGCGGGGGTTCGGGAGTTTCTCGCATCGTGCCGCGAGGCGAGCGCGAGCGTCTACATCGTCAGCCACAAGACCCAGTTTGGTCACCAGGACCCGGAGCGCGTCGATCTGCGCGAGGCCGCGCGCGGCTGGCTGAAGGGCGCGGGCCTCATCGACGTCGCCGATGCGGCGTTGGCGTCCGGCAATGTCTATTTCGAGGACACGCTGGCGGCCAAGGTGGAGCGGCTCGCGAGCCTGCAGCTCGATATCTTCATTGACGATCTCGTCGATGTCTTCGAGCAACCGCGTTTTCCGAAGGCGACGCGATCGATCCTGTTCACGCAGTCGCGGCATCCTCATCCCGAGCATTGCGAGCCGATCGCGACCTGGGCGGATATAAGCCGCGGAGTGTTCGCGCAATGAGCGAGCCGGAGATCAGCGTACAGGATGCGATCTCGATCGGCAGCCGCCTCTCCGGGGCAAGGGTCGCGGGCGCCCAACCGGCGCGATCAGGCGGCAACAACAGGGTGTTCCGGCTGGAGACGGCGGAGGGTCCGCCCCTCGCCCTCAAGCAATATCCGTCCGACGGGCGCGATCGCCTGGGACAGGAATATGACGCGCTGTCCTTTCTGTCGCGCCACGGCATCATCTCGACACCGCGCCCGGTCGCGAAGGACGCGGATACGTTCTGCGCGTTGTATCAATGGTTCGACGGCGAAGCGGCGGTGCTGCGCCCCCAGGACGGCGATGCCGACCAGCTGGCCGATTTCCTGATCGAATTGCAGAAGCTGCGCGAGGCCGAGGGTGCGCAGACTTTGCGGAACGCCTCAGCCAGCATCTTTTCGCCCGAGGAAGCCGTCGCCCAGTACGAGCAGCGTCTGGACGGACTAAGACGGGCCTCGGTTGATCATCCGGACCTGCGCGCGTTCATCGATGGCAACCTGGTTCCCAGCACCGCCGCCGCCATTCAGCGGCTCCGTCGACGCTACGCGGAACTGGGCCGGGATCCCGCAGCGGACCTGGCGCCGGCCCATCGCGCATTGAGCCCGTCGGATTTCGGATTGCACAACGCGCTGCGCACCGAAGATGGCAGGCTGCGCTTCATCGACTTTGAATATTTCGGCTGGGACGATCCGGTCAAGCTCGTGTCCGACACCGCGATTCATCCTGGCAGCGATCTGCCCGCGGCCAGCGCGAACCGATTGATCGAACGGCTCTCACGCGCCTTCGAGGCTGGGGATGACGCGTTTGCGATCCGCCGAGACGTACTGTATCCTGTGTTCGGGGCGATTTGGTGCCTGATTGTCCTGAATGCTTATTTGCCGGAAAGCCGCTCCCGGCGTGCCCTGGCTGCGCAAGGTGGCGATCTAACGGTCCGCCTTGCCGGCCAGCTCGACAAAGCCCGCCGGCTCCATCAAACGATTTGCCAACGTGATCCAGATCTCACCCCACGCTGAAGCCGCCCTCACCTGCACGCTCGACGAGCGCAGTCTTTATTTGCGCCGCCTGGTCCTCGGTTCTGTCCGTTCTGCGGGACGCGGCCATGTCGGTCCTGCCCTGTCGCTGATCGAGATGGTGCGCGTGCTCTACGACGACGTGCTGCGGATCGATCCGAAAAATCCGCGCGATCCCAATCGCGACCGTGCGATCCTCAGCAAGGGACACGGTTGTCTCGCGCTCTACGCGCTGCTCGCCGACCGCGGCTTCTTCCCGCTCTCGGAGCTCGACGGCTTTTGCGGCGCCGACAGTATTTTGGGCGGACATCCCGAATACGGCATGGTGCCGGGGGTCGAGGCGTCGACCGGCGCGCTCGGGCATGGTCTGTCGATCGGCGTCGGTCTTGCGCTCGCCGCCCGCATGCGCGAGCGCAGCTACCGGACCTTCGTCCTGCTCGGCGACGGCGAGATCAACGAGGGATCGGTGTGGGAGGCCGCCATGGGCGCGGCCAAGCACGGCCTCGATAATCTGGTCGCGATGATCGACTACAACAAGCTGCAGAGCTACGGGCCGACCGACTACGTCCTGCCGCTTGAGCCGCTCGCGGACAAATGGCGTAGCTTCGGCTTTGCCGTGCAGGAGCTCAACGGCCACGACGTCGCCACCCTGCGCACCGTGCTGAAGCAGGTCCCGGCCGTTCCGGGCAAGCCCACCGCGATCATCTGCCATACCGTCAAGGGCAAGGGTCTGCCGGCCGCAGAATCCAACGCCGATTGGCATCACAAGAACAAGCTGACCGACAGCGAGCTCGACGCCATCCGCGTCGCCGTCGGCGATTTTTGATCGGCTCCCCATGCGCAACACCGCCATGAACATGGTCCACAAGCTCGCCGCGCGCGACGAGCGAGTGCTCTACATCGGCTCCGATCCCGGCGCCGGCACGCTGCGTGCGATGAGCAAGGAGTTTCCCAAGCGCCATCTGATCGAGGGCATTTCGGAAGCGCACATCATCGGCATGTCCGCTGGCCTGGCGATGGAAGGCTTCGTGCCTTACGTCAATACCATCGCGACATTCCTCACCCGCCGCTGCTACGAGCAGGTGGCCGTCGATCTCTGCCTGCACAATCTGCCGGTGCGGCTGATCGCCAACGGCGGCGGCCTCGTCTATGCACCGCTCGGCCCCACGCATCAGGCGATCGAGGACATCGCCATCATGCGGGCGCTGCCGAACATGACGGTGATCTGCCCGTGCGACGCCGACGAGGCCGCGCGCATGATGGACAAGACGCTCGACTGGACCGGACCGATCTACATCCGGCTCGGCAAGGGCGGCGACGCCGTCGTCTCGAAGGCCGAGCACGGTTTTGAGATCGGCAAGGCCATCCTGATGCGGCCACCGGGCGACGTCCTCATGGTGACCACCGGCATCATGCTTCAGCGCGCAATCGCCGCAGCCGACCTCTTGGCCTCACAAGGCATTCGCGCCGGCATCCTGCACATGCATACGGTGAAACCGTTCGACACCGAAGCGCTGCTGCAGTCGGTTCGCGGCGTCAAGCTCGTGGCAACGCTTGAGGAGCACGTGCCCTCCGGCGGCCTCGGCAGCGCAGTCGCGGAGGCGTTGATCGACAAGCTCGGTTCAGGCCTGCCGGCGATGCTTCGGCTGTCGCTGCCGGACCGCTTCATGCACAATTACGGCTCGCAGGACTCACTGCTGAAGAAGCACGGACTTTCCGCGGCCGCGATTGCGACTTCGATCGAGCGCGCGCATGCCGCCTCGCACACCCCCTCTCCTCAACTCCATTCCACCTGACGGGTCACATGTACGACGTTCGATATTCCTATCTGCTCGAGCAATTCTCCGACCCCGCTCCCATCCTGGCCGAGATCGGCCGGCTGGTGGCGACCGGCGACTTCACCCTTGGCAAGCCGGTTGCCGAATTCGAGAAGCGCTTTGCCGACCTGATCGGCGTGCGTCACGCCATCGGCGTCGGATCCGGCACCGATGCGCTTAAGCTGCCGCTCAAGGCGCTCGGCATCGGCCATGGCGATGAAGTCATCACCGCCGCCAACACTTTCATCGCCACCGTCGGCGCCATCGCGGAGACCGGCGCGACGCCTGTGCTGGTCGACTGCGACGATTCGTTCTGCATGAATGTCGACCAGGTCGAGGCCGCCATCACTGAGAAGACCAAGGCGATCATGCCGGTTCAGCTGACCGGCGAGGTCACCGACATGGGCAAGCTGATGCCGATCGCCCAGCGCCACAATCTCCCCGTCGTCGAGGACGCCTGCCAGGGCATCTTGTCCGAGTTCGCCGGCAAGCGCTCCGGCACCCACGGCATCGCGGCCGGCTTCTCCCTGCATCCGCTCAAGAACCTCAACGTCTGGGGCGATGCCGGCGTCGTCGTCACCAATGACGACGGTATGAACGAGAAGCTCCGTCTGATCCGCAATCACGGCATGAAGAACCGCGACGAGATCGCGATTCTCGGCTGCAATTCGCGGCTCGATTCCCTGCAGGCTGTGGTCGGCAACTGGCTGATCGGCCAGACCAGCGAGATCACGCGGCGCCGGATCGAGAACGCGGCCTACTACGACGCTGGCCTTGCCGGCCTGCCCGGCCTGCGCGTTCCGCCGCGCCGGCCCAACGTGAAGCACGTCTACCATCTCTACATGGTGTTCGCCGAACGCCGCGACGAGCTCTACCAATACTGCCTGGACAACGGCATCGAGGCCAAGATCCACTATCCCATCCCGCTGTATCAGCAGGAAGGCCTGAGGCATCTCGGTTACGCGCCCGGTACCTTCCCGGTCACCGATCGCCACGCCAAGGAAGTCATCAGCTTCCCCGTCGACCAGCATCTGACGCGCGCCCAGCAGGACCGCGTCGTCGAGACCGTCAGGAAGTTCTGCCATGGACGCTGACACCGGCCGCCGGCGCATCGGTTACGTCAATCTTCCCGCACAATTCGAGGAAGAACGCGCCGAGATCATGCAGGCGGTCGAGGGCGTGTTTTCCCGCGGCGATTTCATCGGCGGCGCAGCGGTCGGAAAGCTCGAGGAGGAATTGTCCGCCTATCTCGGCTCGCCACATGTGGTGACGCTGAATTCCGGCACCGACGCGCTGATCCTCGCCATGAGGGCGCTCAACATCGGTCCCGGCGACGAGGTGATCACCCCGCCGAATTCGTTCGTGGCATCGACCGCCGCGATCATCGCGGTCGGCGCCACGCCGGTGTTTGCGGACGTCCTGCCGGACCAGAACATCGATCCGGCCGCGGTCGAGGCCGCCGTCACGCCGCGCACCAAGGCGATCATGCCGGTGCATCTGACCGGGCGCATGGCCGACATGACCCCGCTGATGGCGATCGCGGACAAGCACGCGCTCGCCGTGATCGAGGACAGCGCCCAGGCGGTCGGCTCGACCTATGACGGCCGGATGAGCGGCACCATCGGTACGTTCGGCTGCTTCTCCGCCCATCCGCTGAAGAATCTCAATGCGGCGGGCGATGCCGGCTTCCTCGTCACCGCCGACGCCGAGCTCGCCGCACGAATCCGCCGGCTGCGCAATCACGGTCTGATCAACCGCAGCGACGTCCAGGAATGGGGCATCGTATCACGGCTCGACACGCTCCAGGCGGAAGTGCTGCGGATCCGCCTGCGCCACCTGCCCTCGGTGATCGAGCGCCGGCGACGCGGCGCCGCGCAATACCGCGCCGAGCTCGCAGGGCTCCCTCTGTTCATTCCGCCCTGCCGCAACATCGAGTTCAACACCTTCCATACCTTTGTGGTGCAGACCGACCGCCGCAACGACTTCCAGAAATTTCTGGCCGACAAGGGCATCGAGACCGCCATCCACTATCCGGTCCCGATCCATCTGCAGCCGGCGGCGGCTCATCTGGGCCACGGCCGCGGCGCGTTCCCGGTGACGGAACGACAGGCGGACCAGATCCTCACGCTTCCGATCAACCAGTTCCTGTCGGCCGCCGATATCAGCTATATCTGCGCGACCGCCCGGGAGTATTTTGCATGACGGATACGGACTTCCTTCAGGCCGACGAGCAGGCGCTGGCGCAACGCTTCATCGACAACGGCTTCGTCACCACGCCGGCCGACGATCGCGCCGGGCTCGACCGGATCCAGCGGCGCGCTGCCGAGCTCGCGGCGGACTATCTGAAGCTGCCGCACAGCAACGATCCCTACGCCATGCTCGACAGCATCCACACGCGAGTGAGTGTGGACGATCTCAACGGCCTGCGGCTGCACGTCTTCAACGGCCTCAACGCCGAGCCGTGGTTCCGGCCGACCTATTTCCGCCTGGCGCGCTCGACGATCGAGATCATTGTCGGCAACGAGCTGTGCATGCAGCGCCGCGTCAATCTCAGCATCCAGATGCCCGGCGACGATTCCTCGCTGCTCGCCACCCATTCCGACGTCTGGTCGGGCGACTCGCCGTTCGAGGTCGTGGTGTGGGTTCCGCTGGTGGACGTCCACCACACCAAGGCGATGTACCTGCTGCCGCCGTCGCTGAACGGCGACATGCAGGACCGGATGGCCGATCTGCGCAGCGCAGAGGAACTGTACAAGACGATCAAACCGCACGCGACCTTCATCGAGATTCCCTACGGTCACGTGATGCTGTTCAACCAGACCCTGATGCACGGCAATCGCGTCAACGAGGAGCCCGGCACGCGCTGGAGCATGAACTGCCGGTTCAAGAGCATCATGTCGCCCTACGCGGACAAGCGCTTCGGCGAGTTCTTCGAGCCGATCCTGCTGCGTCCGGCGACGCGGGTCGGCATGCAATACAAGCTGCCGGGAGGCTTCCATGGCTGAGCGAGCCGGCCATCGCGGCTATATCGGCGCCCGGCCGCTGAACGGCAGCCGCACCCCTCAGCACGTCCAGAACATCGTGATCCGCGACTACGCGCGGCGCAAGAACCTGCAATTTCTGCTCAGCGCCGTCGAGCACATCATGCCCGGCAGCTACATGGTGCTCGAGGACATCCTGGACGAGCTGCCCCGCCTGAACGGCATGATCCTTTACAGCATCTTCATGCTGCCGCCCGACGAGGCACGGCGACGGGAGATCTACGACCGCGTGCTGCGCGAGGGCTGCGACCTCCACGCGGCTGTCGAGGAAATCACGCTGTCGTCGCCGAAGGACATCCAGGCCGTCGAGGACATCCTGCTGGTCAATAAATACGCGACCATCCTGTGACGATGCCGCGGACCGGTTCGGCGCCATGACCGAGATCAACCTGCTCCAGCCGATGCACGCCTCGACCAGGCGAAACTACGTTCAGCGCGTGGTCGAGCACGACAAGGCGGACTCCGCCACCGTGGCGCGGCAATGGGGTCGCGACTATTGGGACGGCGACCGCCGCTATGGCTATGGCGGCTATCGCTATGACGGACGCTGGCGCCCGCTCGCCCAGACCCTGATCGATCGCTACGGCATCAAGCCCGGCATGAGCGTGCTCGACGTCGGCTGCGGCAAGGGCTATTTGCTCTACGAGTTCACCCAGCTCGTCCCCGACCTCACGGTCGCCGGCATCGACATTTCCGACTACGGCATCGCCAACGCTAAGGAGGAGGTGCGGCCGCAACTGAAGGTCGGCAGCGCCGTTGAGCTCCCCTACCCCGATCACAGCTTCGATCTCGTGGTGTCGCTCGGCGTGCTGCACAACCTTCCGCTCGAGGACGTCTTCCGCGCCGTGCCTGAGATCGAGCGCGTCGGACGCGGCGCATCCAAATATCTGATGGTGGAATCCTTCCGCAACGAGCGCGAGAAGGCGAACCTCCTCTACTGGCAGCTCACTTGCCTGAGCTTCCACGGCCCGGAAACCTGGGCGTGGATCTACGACAAATGCGGGTATCGGGGCGACCATGGTTTCATCTTCTTCGAATGAGGCGAATGGCTCGCGCCGGCCGACGTCGCTGCGCGCGCAAAATCCCGAAGTCTATTATTCGGACGACGCCATCGTCACGGCCGATGACGCCACGATCGCGGAGCTGAAACGCATCGCCGCCGGCAACCCGCGTCTGCGCAGCCGGCTGTGCACGCACCCCGATCCCTCGTCCGGCCTGCACGAAATGCTGATCGTGCATCATCGCGAGGCCTACGTGCGGCCCCACAAGCATTTTGGCAAACCTGAATCGTTTCACGTCATCGAGGGCACCGCGCAGGTCGTGATCTTCGAGGATGACGGCCGCATTCGCGAGGTGCTCGAGATGGCGCCCTACGGCCAAGGCAAGCGCTGCTACTACCGCATGCCCGAACAGGTCTTCCACTCGATCCTGATCACCTCGGAGTGGCTGGTGTTCCACGAAACCACCGCCGGCCCGTTCGATCCCTCCCGCACCGCATTTCCCGACTGGGCCCCCGACGGCGGCGACGCCGCCGAGGTCCAGGACTACGTCACAAGGATCGCTACGCTCGCCACGGAGCATCTGGCGAGGAAATAGACTCCGACCGCTATCGCTGCCCGACGATCCCGCCGCGAATGATCGAGGACAACACCAGCCGATGAAGCCGCCTGCAAAAGCACTGGTTACTCTGGCCAAGTTCGCCGTCTCGATCGGCATCCTCGTCGTGTTGTTGCGGGCCCAGGATTTGTCGTCGCTGCAAGCCGATCTTCTCGCTGTCAAACTCGACATGCTGGCACTCGCGGTGCTGCTGCTGTTTGTCCAGACTTTCGTGCTTTGCCACCGCTGGATCCTGATCCTCCGCGCCATGAACGTGCCCCTGGATTGGCTGCCCGGCTGGCGCATTCTCATGGTCAGCACCTTTTTCAACCAGGTGCTGCCCGCAGGCGGCGACGCGGTCCGGATCTGGATGCTGCGGCGGCATGGCGTGCAATGGTCGCCGACCATCAGCAGCATCGTGGCCGATCGCTTTCTGGCGCTGCTGGCGCTTGGTACCGTCATATTGGCAGGAATGCCGTTCCTGCTGCAACGGATCAACGATAAGTCCCTCCTGCTCGCGATCGTCATCGTTCTCGTCATTGCGTGTTTCGGCCTGATCGCCCTGCTCATGCTGGATCGCTGGCCGCCTCGCATCATCGCCGCTCTGCCGGCTAGGATCGTGCAATTCGCGATGCTGGTCAGGGCTCCGCTGGCGGCTGAAGGGCGCGGAACGCTGATGGCGGCCGCCGTCATCATCCATCTGATCACCGTCGCGGCCTGTTATGTCCTCGCGATCGGCCTCGACGCGCCACTCTCCGCGCTTGATGCGTTCGTTCTTGTTCCGCTTGTCATTCTGTCGTCCGCGGTTCCGATCTCGATCGGAGGATGGGGCGTGCGAGAAGGCGCAATGGTTGCCGCGCTTGGCCTCGCTGCGATCGCATCCGACAAGGCGCTTGCCATATCGGTTTTGCTCGGCCTTGGCGGCCTGATCGTCGGGCTGTTCGGTGGGCTGGTATGGCTGATCGCGCCTGAGCGCGCCAGCTTCAGCCCGGACGAGGCGCGGGCCACCGCCGAGCGAGCCGACGCCACGCCGGTCTAGCATGGGTAACACTGGACAAGATCAGGCGATGACGGCTGCCGAGGTGCGCTTACGCAGCCTCGCCGGGACATGGTCGTGGCGCGTGCTCCTTTTCGCGCTGGCGGCTCTTTCAATTTGGTGCCTGAACCGCGACGGAACTTACCGGGCGCTGCTCTTTGACGGTGGCTGGACAACGCGATTTTACGTCCTCGCCTGGATCGTCCTGACGCCGTATCTCGGCTGGCTCATCATGGCGACCGGGCGCCTGACGTTCTCTCTGATCAGCCATGAAGACGCCCAACGCGTGGACGAATTCTTCATCGGGGCGGCCACACTCATCTTGTTGGGGTTTGGTCTCGGCGCTCTATCCATTCTGTATCCGCAAATCGTGCTCGGGCTCGCGGTTGCAGTTCTTCTATGGGATACCAAGAGCTTCAAGATGCCGCGAACATTCGCGGTGACTCTCCCGTTGATCGCAATGTCGTTGCTGGGTCTTTGGCTTCTGGCGACGGTGTTCCTCGATCGCGCCGTCATACCCGACGTCATTTCGACCGACGTCCAACAGCTCTACGCTCCGTATCTTGCGGAGGTTGCGAGAAATCACAGCATCTGGCTTGCGGCCGACAATCCCATCTTCTCCGACTTCGAGATCGGTCACGGCAACGGGCTGCATCTGTTGTTGGCGACGTTCCTGCCGCCCCAATTCGCCCAGATCGTATCGTTTCTCTACTTCGTCGGTATCGGCGCGGTCATTTTTGAGCTCGCCCGCATTGTCGTGCCATTGCGCTTTCTGGGACGACGGTGGCAAGACGCAGCGGTACCAATTGCACTCAGCCTGACAATCCTCGGGCTCGCTTGGCCCAAGACGATGCCAAGCGTCACACCCGGTCTCCACATTATGGAGTTCGGAAAGTACCACCTGCAGACAGCGGCGTTCTTCATCTATTTCCTGCTGGTCATCATTCGGTCGTCCCAAGGTCGAGATAGGCTGGCCGCCGGCATTTGCGCTTTCGCCATCACCGCTTCCTATCCGCTCTACGCCGCGTTTGTCTTGTTGATTTCAGCATTGGGAATGCTCACCAAGGCGCTTCAGCGAGACCTATCCGGACTCATGACTGGCTTGCTGCTTGGGGTGGGCGCGATCGCGGGATGCATACTGGCCTTCGCTATCAACTATCTCTACCTGGGAATACCGGCAACCAATCCCTACTCGCTCTTCCGGAGCGTCGCGTCGGTCGAGCGTTTCTCACAATTCGGCAGCCTCGACATTCTCGATTTTTTCGTTCTGGCGCAGTCGCTGGAGGTCAGCGACTTCTTCAGCACGGCTGGTTTGTTCGCCTTCTTCAAGCAGGTCAAATCCATTTTCCTGGTTGCCATTCTCCTCGCAACGACGACCTTGGCCGTGGTTTTCGCTGACTGGAAGCTGTTTCCCGATCACTCCGACGCTTCCAAGTCGCGAACATTGCCCAATCCCGCGGGGCTTTTCATCGTTATCACCTATTTGGCCAGCGTCCGGCTTCTGGATACGACACTGAATATTCCGAGCCTGATCAGACTATCCATTCATGTCAACGCGCTGTTTCCGCTTGTGACCGTCGCAATTGCTTGTTGGGGACTACTCATCATTCGGCGGCTGACCCCGATGTGGTTCGCCGGCCGCCACGCTCCTGATGTAGCTGCTCTGTCGCTCTTGATCACCTGCGCCTGGACGACAATGTCGTATCCCTGGCAGACCTTCAGGGATGACGGCGCCATACGTTTCGTGATGGGGCGTCCCCTCGATCAAATGCCCCGTGTCAGCCTGAACTGGCAACGCTGTGACGAGTTGCAGCAATCGACAGGCTCTGAGCGCATTCTGCCCCTCAACGGCTATCGCGCGATGGTGCCCTGCTATTTCTCGCCCCTCCTGACGCGCGGCAAGATCATTCATACCTATCAGAGCGATGTCGCGCGCGAATTCAGAAAGATCGCCCTGGGGACTGCCGATACGGCAGAAGCCACGCTTCGCGCGTTGGGGGTGAATCTCTTTTATGTCCAGAAGGCGAATTGCGACTTTTGGCTGAATGGGTTCTCCGACCTCTTTCAGAAAGCCGAACTGGCAAAGCGTTTCGCCGTTCGCGCAGACACTCCGAACTACTGGTTATTGACATGGAACGATAGCGATCGGCCGCTGAGTTCGGAGGCCGAGGCCGGAATCTCGGCGCTGAGGACGAAATCGAAAGAAATCTACCGAGAGGCTTACGGCGAGGAACCATTTGAGGTGATCAAGCACCGTCTGCCATCAGACGGCAGGCGCGGAAATCTTCAGTTTCTCGAGCAACTGACCAACTGCCGCTGAGGGTTGCTGATTTGATGAGGGAAAGCGATCCTGCACGGAGACATTCACATGCGTTTCGGTAGATGCTCATCTTGGAGCAGGGCACGCTGGCAAACAAGCGCGCGCGCCGGCTTGATGACGGCACCCTTCCTCATCGCCGCGTTGGGCCTTCTGGTGAAGGTTCCTCCCGAGGTCCAATTTTTCAGCGGGGGCTTCCTGACGGCGTGGAATAGCTTGTGTCTCGCTATCCTCGCTCCCTACGTCGTTCTCGCGTTTGTCGGAATGGGGGCCCTGCTCGTTAGCCCGCTCCCCGACGAAGATATCTACCTCGACGCGGCTGACTTGCTCGTGCTGCAATTTTTCGGCGGCGCCGCTCTGTGCAGTCTGATTGGCGTATGCCTCGGCGCCGCCGGGTCACTCTTCCCGTGGATCACCATCCCATTCCTGACGGGCATCGTGGCCTGGTACATTGCCAGGAATCTGGCTCGGCCATCCCGCCGCGATTGGATACCATCTACGACGGCCGGATGGCTGCTGGTCGGGCTGCTGGGTTTATCCAGCCTCGTACTGCTGCTTGTGAAGGGCGTTGTGCTCGACGCCACCCGTGGCGACATTCCGCAACTTTATCTTCCCCTTCTGGCCGACCTGCAGACCCGACACACCTTCTGGCTCGACCCCGAACAACCAAAGCTGTTCTGGTTTCTGCTTGGCCGCGGCCACGGCGCCGACATGTTGCTTGTGAGCTTCGGAGGTCCGATAGCCCATCAAATCCTTTCCGTTGTTTACTTGCTGTCCATTACGGCGTTGGTCCATCGCATGGCGGCGCGGCTGACTATGGGGTGGATACTGCCGGGCTGCGCGGCCCTGATCGCAATGTGGTCGAGCTTTATCGGGCTCGAAACTGGACGCTTTCACTATGAAACAGGAGCCTTCCTCCTGTTTGTGTGTTGGGCCGGGGTGCTCTATGCCACCACAAAGGTCCGTGTGATCTTCCGCGCCTTGGTGCCGGCCGTGATATCCATCGCGATCATGGTGCCGCAGGCCGCAATCATCGCCGCAGCATTCTTGATGGCGGGCGCAGGAGCCGGCTGGTTCGCTCACGGCCCACGCGGAATCGTGCGGCCACTCGTGGTGGCCGCAATCGGTCTTGGCACAGCGGCTCTTAGCCTCCTGGTCAACCAACTTTATCTCGGTATCGCCGAGGTCAATCCGATCGGCGTGTTCATGCCGCTCATCAACGTGGAGCGGTTTCGTCAAATCTCGAGCTTGGATCTGATGGTCTACGTGAACAACGCGCAGGGCATCAACTATGCGGGATTTTCGCTGCTCGACATCGTGGCCGCTATGCGTCGCTTCTGGACGGTGCTCTCCAGCCTGTTCCTTGCGGCGAACTTTTGGGCCTACCCGGCTTTCATTGTCGCATGCGCCGCCTTGCTTGACGCGCGGCAGCCACAGAAGAACGGCCCCTTCGTTGTCGGCCTCGGCCTCTCTCTGCTCGCCATAGTCTGCCTCATCACTCTCACTTCGCATGGAAGTTTGGAGCGCATGCTGGCTTTCCGATCGGTCACAACTCCTCTGATTGCCATTTTAGCAATAGTGCACCTCGCCGTCGTCCTTCGACCATATCGATTGAAGGATCGTTTCAGATCCCTGCCAGCTGCGACAGTTGTCGTGTGTCTGGCGACCCTGGTTGCGATCGTGGTAGCAAGGTCGCAGGGCGAGATAACCCGCGCGCGTGTGGCGGGTGTCTTGGCATATGTCACCGGCCGCATCGGCTTGGTTGGCACTTCCCCGTCCTTTGACGACCTGGACCCGCGCCGCTGTGGGGAGGTCTCGCGCCACGTTCCATCCGCTTGGCACATCCTGCCCGTCAATTCCGCTCTGCGTTTCCTACCGACCTGCGCCGAATCCCCTCTCCTGGAATCCGGCCGAGTGGTTGACACACTGCATCCGGTGTTCCTGCCAGATTATGGAGACGTTCTGCTCGGACCACCCCAACTCAGCATTGCTGCCCTACGCCGTCACGATGTGAATGCCTTTTACATCGAGAGCAACAGGCTGGATTTCTGGGCGCACGGGCAGAGCCCGCTTTTCGATCCAGACAGCATGGAGCGCTATCTCGATGTGCTCCATGTGGGAGCTGACTACATCTTGCTGACGTGGAAGGGCTTGGGAGTCCAAATGACCGATGCCCAGGTTGCAGCAATCACCGAGTTGCGGAACCGCAGTCGCGTGACCGGGGGAAGCAAGGAATACTGGGACGGTATCGCAGCGCTTGCCGCATGGCGGTCCCGGCAAGACTCAAACCGGAAGTGAGCTGTTCTTGAGAGCCTCTCGGGGATGCCCGCATACGGTGCGCAACCCAACTTATCAATTGAGGTGCACGCTAGGGCCCTATATAGCCGTACTGGCTGCCAGCCGCGGGCCGCGATGGCTCGGGACGCCGATTTCAACCGTTGCTGCAAAGAGTTAAAGCCGTGACCGACCATTGCCGCCTTTGCCATTCGACCAACCTGCGTCCGGTCATTGACCTCGGACAGATGCCGATTGCGCATCGGCTTCGGCACAGCCGAAACGAGCAGGAGGAACGGTATCCGTTCGAGGTGCTGGCCTGCGGCGAGTGCGGCCTGCCCCAGATCGTCAAGCCGATCGATCCCGACATTCTGTACCGCCAGTTCAACTACAATTTCAGCAGCTGGAAGCCTGAACCGCACCAGGTGGACGAGCTCGACACCATCGCGAAATTCTCCAAGCATCAGTCCGTGTTCGAGATCGGATGCAACGACGGCCTGTTCATGGACAAGCTCCGCGAACGCGGCGCGAAGGTTTTGGTGGGCGTGGAGCCCAATCCCGTGTCGGGCAAGATCGCCAGCGGGCGCGGCATCAAGGTCTATGCCGACATGCTCAGCCCGGAGATGGCCCACGACGCAGTCGCTCAGTCCGGCAAGTTCGACCTCGTCGTCTCGCGCCAGGTACTGGAGCACATCGTCGATTTCGAGAACTTCTTCGACTGCGTCAAGATCGCACTCAGCGACGACGGACTGCTCTTCATCGACGTGCCTGATTTCGCCCCCGGGTCGACGGCGGGAGACCTCTCCGTCCTCTGGGAGGAGCACGTCAGCTATTTCACCGAACCGACCCTGCTTGCGCTGCTGGCGCGCCACGGCTTCGAGGCGGTGTCCGTGAAGAAATACAATTTCAGCGGCGGCAGCCTCGCGATCGCAGCCCGCCGCGCCGCGGGCAAGGTCACGCCGCCGCCTGCGCCATCCGGCGTCGGCGAGAAATTCGGTCAGCGCGCAAGAGAGTATGGCGCACGTCTCCGCCCGATTCTCGCGAAAGCTCGCGCCAACGGTGCCGAGATCGCCATCTACGGCGCCGGCTGCCGCGCCTGTACCTTCACCAACGCCCACGAGCTGGCGGATCTCGTCGACCTCTCGGTCGACGATCAGAAGGAGCGCCAGGGGTTGTTCCTGCCCGGTACCGGCATTCCGATCCGTTCGCCCGAGGATCTCGCCGGCAAATCCGGGCCGCTCGTCTGTCTTCTCGCCGTGAACGAGGAAAACGAAGCCAAGGTCAGCAGCCGGCTGCGCGAGAGCGTGAAGCGTCCGCTGCAGGTCGTTTCGATCTTCGCGCCCTCCGACATCTGGAGTGAGCTCGATCGTCTCGAAGCGGCCGCAGGGTCGCGGCATGGCTGAAGACAAGCTCTTCAATTATTACGAACGTCAGGCTGTTCTGCCGACGTTCGGGAATTTCAAGTCGGCCACCGAGCTCGAGGCCTACGCCAGCCAGCGGCGCGAACTGTTTTCGGACAAGCTGGTGCTGCCGCCACGGCTGTTCCGCGATGCCGAGGTGCTCGAATTCGGTCCCGATTCCGGCGAGAACGCTCTGGTGTTTGCCGGCTGGGGTGCGAACATGACGCTCGCCGAGCCGAACCGGCATGCCCATCCGAAGATTGAGGCCTATTTCGCACATTTCGGCTTGACCGAACGTCTCCGCCAGCTCGCACTGGCCGATGTCGAGGGCTTCGGCAGCGACCGCGGTTTCGACATCATCGATGCCGAAGGCTTCATCTACACCGTGCAGCCGAGCGAAAAGTGGCTCGGCATCTTCCACCGTCTGCTCAATCCGGACGGTTACGCCGTCGTGTCCTATTACGAGCGCTACGGCGGCTTCTTCGAACTCGCGCTCAAGGCGATCCATGCGGCCGGCAAGGCATTGTCGGGTCGCGCCGCACTCGAAACGGCGAAGACGCTGTTCGAGGCGAAGTGGAACAGCATCCCGCACACGCGCAGCTTCGAATCCTGGCTGATGGACGTGCTCGAAAATCCGTTCGTCCGGCATCGCTATTTCCTCGATGCGGCCGCGTTGTGCACGGCGGCGCATGAACAGGGATTCGACGTCCATTCGGCATGGCCGGCCTATCGCGACAGCCTGGACATCTACTGGCACAAGAAAGTCCTGCCCGGTGACGAGAAGCTGCGTCGCGCCGCACGCCATCTCGACCGCAGCCGCCTGAGCTTCCTCGGCGGGCGAAAGCTCTATCTGGTCGGCAAGGCCGATGCAGTGCAGGCGATCTCGGCATCGATCGAGGCGCTGGTCCTCGACGTCGATGCGATGATCGACGATCCCTTCGGCGAGAGCCTGCCGCGCGTGGTCGCGGGCCTCGCATCCCTGCGCGAGACGATCCGGACCAGCGACATTCTCGCCGACGATGCTGCCGACGTCGAAGCCATGATTGCGACGCTCGACAGTTTCCATCGCATCTTCGGCGCGATCGGGCGACGGGACGCGTCCGCGGTCACCGCCCTCACCCAGTCGGATCCGGCCTTCATCAACACCTGGGGACAGCCGGCGCATTTCCTCGTCGTCCGGAAGCGCTTCAAGGGATCGTAGCCAGTGAGGCCAGGCATTGGCATCATCGGAACGGGCATGGTCGGCCAGATGTGCCACCTCGCCAATTTCGCAGCCAATCCAGCCTGCCGTGTCGTCGCGATCGGCGATCTCCGGCCGGACCTCGCTGCCGCCGCAGCGCAGAAGTTCGGCATCCCCCGGGTTTACGGCACGCATCGCGAGCTGCTCGCAGACAGCGCGGTATCCGCCGTCGTCGTCGTGACGAAGCGCCGTGCCACCGGGCCGATCGTGCTGGACGCGTTGAGCAGCGGCCGGCACGTGCTCTCGGAAAAACCGATGGCCTACACGACGGCCCAGGCCATTTCGCTGGTCGAAGCTGCGCGGCAGCAAAACCTCGTCTACAGCATCGGCTACATGAAGCGTCACGATGCGGGTGTGGCACGGGCGCTGCAGGTGCTGACGCGCTTGCGCAACGACCGGTCGCTCGGACGTATCGTGCGGGCAAGAGGCTGGTGCTTCGGCGGCGACACTGGCCGGTCGCGCGATAATTTCGTGATGACCGGCGAAGCGCGACCGGACGGGCTCGAGCTCTGGCAGGATGGTCCCGACTGGATGCCGCGCGCAATGCGTCCCGGCTACGACAATTTTCTGAACGTCTTCAGCCATATCATCAATCTGGCGCGCTACCTGCTCGGATCGTCGCCGACGGTCGCCGAAAGTGCGATCGAGGCTTCTGGCGCCGGGCGCATCACGCTCGACTTCGGCGGCATCGCCTGCACGCTGGATCTCGTGAACGGCTCCGAGGGTACCTGGCGCGAGGGACTGACGATTGATTTCGAGCGCGGCGCAGTGACCCTGGAATTGCCCCCACCCTTTGCCGAGCAGGAGGCGGAGGTCATCGTCGATCACGATGGTCAGAGCACGCACCTGACGGGTGAAAAGAGCTGGGCGTTCCGGCGCCAGGCCGACGCGTTCATTTCCGATATCGCCGCGCAAGCCATACCTCTGGCCTCCGGCGCGGATTCGGTGACCGACATCGCGCTTGCGGAGACGGTTTGGAAACAGCGGGCTAGCGGCTAGGCGCGGCGTCCGTCTCGACCGGCAGGATGCCCGCGATGGGCCCGAGCTTGATCGTGACCTGCGCAAGCTGCGTTAGGAACTCCGCACCGTCGCAGCGCGCCAGCAGCCGGCACGTATAGTATTTTCGCACCAGGGTATGGTTCGGCGCGGCTGCAGGGCCCGGCTGGAACGAGATCGTTGCCTGCGGCCCCGTCGGATCGAAATGATGAAACGCGCTTCCCGGAGCCTTCCTCGCCTCGTCCATTCCCCGCAGGATGTCGGGTCGCTCCGCGCGCAGCGCAAATCCGAAGAAGGGCTGATTGCCCCAGGCAAGGCGGAGCATGCCGGTGACCTCGGCGAGGCCGAACGGCACATGCCGAGACGGGTAGTCGAAAAAACCATCGTCGAGCGCATAGACCGTCGCCGCGGGCTGGACCCGGCCGGCAAGATCGCGCGCCAGCGCCTCCTGCTTCAGCGTTCTCGCCTGCATGAAGACGTAGTCGCCCCACAGCATGCCGATCGACATGATCAAGGCCGGCCCGAACATGACCGCAAAGGCGGCGCCGGGGGTAAGCCAACGTTCGGCCTGTCGCTTGAATGCAAGCAACGTCAGCGCCGCTGGCAGGCCGAACATCAGCAGATGACGGCTTTCGTAGAAATGCGTGGATGACGGCCGCAGGCCGGCGATCAAATAGGGCGATGACAGCGCGAGGAACAGGATCAGGGCGAGCACGAGCGGCAAGGCGATCGCTAATCTGGACGTGGTCGGCTTCGTGGCGGCACGCAGCAACAGCAAGACGATGCCGACGAGCATCGCGGCCAAGATGAAGAGCGCCGGAACCTGGATTGCCGCCCGGATCGCGTGGGCCATGACGTCCCTGTAGCCGGTGACGAAGAATGCCCCCCATCCCTCAGCCAGTTCGCGCAAGGTCGGGAAATGCGCATCATAGTGCTGCGTATACACGCCGATCCTTTTGAACCAGATATTGAGCGTGCCCCAGTAGATCAGGGGCAACACCATCAATTCCGGATAGCCAAGGGCGCAGCGCCAGGATGCGAACCATGTGCGACGAACGAAGCCGTCCGCCGCGCTCCCGCCCCGCCATATCGCAACGAACAGACCGAGCACCACGAAGGCATAGAGCACGATCGTCGAGTTGAGTGCAAAGCTCAGCAGGAACACGAGCGCACAGGCCACGCGAAGCAACATGCGCCGCAGGCCGCGGGCGCTGAAGGCCAGCGTCAACAGCCCTGCACCGACGAACAGGAGGCCATAGCTGAAGACGTAGACCGCGTTCGCCTTGCCCGCCCAAAGCTGATAGCCGGGATAGGTCCAGACCATCAGCGCGAAACCGACCGCCTCGGCGCGGTCGAGCAGATTGAGACGCGTTGCGGTCAACGCCAGCGATATTGCGCCGAAGACGATTCCAGCGAACGCCAGCGAGACCATCACGGCGACCGGAGCGCCCGTCCAGTTCGCGAACGTGTCGTAGCTGTAGAAGATCGGATGACCGGCGCCGTTCAGCAGGAAATCGATGTCGATGAAATAGTCCGGACGCGGCTTCAGCACGAGCCAGTCGTCCATGAAGAGACCGTCGTTCAGGAGCATCGGCGCATGCGCAGCCAGCAAGACGACGAGGAGGACGATTATCGCACGCAGCAATGGGAACATCTCGGACGGAGGAACGATCGCCGCGGAGGATTCGCACGCCCGCGTGACGTCCGCAAGGGCGGGATGACGGGCTCCCTTGACCCGAAAAATACGACCTCCTATAGACTTTTGCTCTGGCTGGGCCTGAGAGGCGTCCGGGACGATTTCCGCAATGAACATGCTACCGGGCCCGGCGCAAGCCGCTGCGATTGGTCTCAGTGTCGCGCTGCCGCTGCTGCTGCTGTGCTACGCGCGCATCGCCGCCACCGGCGGATCCGGCCGCCGCTTCCGGCTCGGCTGCGTCAGCATCCTCGCCCTTTACGCGATCGCCTGCATCGCGCTCCCCGGTCAACGCCGTTTCGACGACGTGCTTGGCGGTCTGTTCCTGTTGGGGACGGCGATGATGTTTTGCTACATCCTGTTCAGCCTGCTGGCCTGGGGCTTTACGCTGACGCTGCTCACGGCACTCGTCCAGGCGGGGCACCCCCTCACCCTCGAGCAATGGGCGGTCGCCTACATGCAGGGCGGAGATCTCGGCACCTTCACACACAACCGCCTGAAGCTCCTCGTCGGCGCAGGGATGGTGATCACGGCAGACGGCAGGCTGGCGCCAACGGCCAAGGGCGTGGCGGTCGCGCGTCTCGTCAAATTCGTCCGTCTGTCGACCGGACTTGGGTGAGCGGCCACGATGTCCTTCGTTGTCGGTCTCTTCGCTGCCGCCATGTTCGCCCTGCTGGCCCCTGCCTTGCAGTTGATGTCCCGCGCTCGCGGATGGACGCTTGGAGCCGTGATGCTGCTCGCGATCGCCGCAATCGTCACCCATGGTCTCGGCGTGATGTTCGGAATTCTCGTCGTCCCGCAATTTCAGTACTGGGACGCCGCGTCGATTTTCGGGTTTTGCGTCATGGGTTACGTCTTCGCTTTTGGCGCAGTGTACAAATCGGTTTCCCTGGACATTCTGCTCGGCGTGATCGACCGGCCTGAGCGAAAGGCTCCGCTTTCGGACATCGTCGAACGGCAGGTTCCAGCTCTGTTCCAGGGACGAATTGGGAACCTGGTCGATAGCGGCCTGGTTGAACCGGTGGATTCACACTTCGCGGCGACGGCGGCGGGCCGGACCATGGCAAGCCGCGTCGGACAGCTGCGCCGCGCCTTCGGCATCGGCGATACCAGTCTCTATGATTTTTCGGATTAGTTGCGCAGAACACACACATTGCCGGATTCATGCCGGTTGTACGGGGCATATCTGCGGGCCCCTTATTGTTCGCCCGGCTCAGATGACCTAGAGTTGCGCCGGGGTTCCACCAGTAAAGAGTGGCCGGCAACAGGCGGCATGAGATGACACCTTCCAGGGCGGCAAAACGGCTTACGATCGTCATTCCTGCGCTGAACGAGCAGGACAAGATCGCCGACACCATCGACGGCGTGTTGCCGCTCGCCCGCGAGTTGCTCGACGATTTCGAGATTTTCCTGATCGACGACGGCAGCACCGACGGCACCGGCGCGATCATGGACGAGTTTGCTGCCGGCGAGCCCCGCATCATCGTGCAACATAACGCCGAGCGGCGTGGTGTCGGTGCCGGCTTCGAATACGCCCTGTCGCGCGCGAAATTCGATGCGATCACTCTCATTCCCGGCGATCACGCCTTTCAGAACGAGGGTATTGCCCGGATGTTCAAGGCCGCGGGCGCCGCGGACCTCGTCATCACCTATCGCGACAACCAGTCGGACCGCTCCGTCAACCGCTCGCTGCAGTCGCATTCGCTGCGGTTTATCCTGAACTGCATGTTCGGGTTCTGGCTGTCCGACTACCACAGCATGATCGTCTACCCCGTGAAATGGCTGCGCCAGATCGCGGTCAAGGCCGACGGCTACGGTTATCAGATCTGCGCGTTGATCTCGCTGCTTCAGCTCGGCCTCACCTACGTGCAGGTGCCGGTGAGCCTGAACGCGGAGCTGAAGGGCTCGTCCCGTGCGCTGCGGCTGCGCACCTATTTCGAGCTCGGCGCCACCATCGTCTCGCTGCTGCGCCGCGTTCCCATCCGGGATGTCGACCGCAGCCAGGTTCCTACCGACGCGGAACGGGCCCCGGCGCGCTAGGCGACGCCTGGCCTGCTGGCCCGGACATCAAGCGGATAGGCTTGCGCGTGGCGAGATGGGCTCGCGCATGACGATTCGTCCGCGGGGACGCCTTATCCCTATCCTGCCAGCAGCTGACTTAAGTGATTGATTTTACTGGCAGGAGTGGCAGGGCTCGAACCTGCGACCCCCGGTTTTGGAGACCGGTGCTCTACCAATTGAGCTACACTCCTACAGATCCCGCGTCGCCTTGGGATCAGGGCCGCTTTCAAGCACAGAGGGTGGCCGGTTTGCAAGAGCGAAGCGAGTGCCATACGCGTACTTCGCGCTAGACCCCATCTTTCAGCAGCCAGTTCCGGTAGATCTCCCCGTAGCGCACGCTCACCTTGTCCACCGGGCTTTGCGTCGCGTTATTGTCGATAGCAGCCTGCACCGCCGCTCCAACAATCCCCTGCCCAGTATAGAGCGATGCGTTCAGCTCGGGATAGGCGACGATCAGCGCACCGGTTCGGGCATCGACGAGATTGGCGTCCGCGATCATGCCGCGATGGCCGCCGATGACGACACGCTGAATGGCCGACGGGAACAGCAAGCTCTTCACCCGGATGTCGAGCCGCACCGGCCGCGTGCCCGCCAGCCGAGCGGCCAAGACCTGCTCGACGCCGGCCTTGATCCGCGGCGTCAGCTGGCCCTGAACGAAAGCCTTTACCTCCGGAGTGTCTGCCATTGTCGCCGCCTGTTCCAGACTGACCGCCTTCGAGTCCGCATAGGCGCGGAGACCGTCCTCCCACTGTATGCGTGCGTCCGGTGCAAAACTGACCGCGACGCCGGCCAGCTTCATGTTGGCTATGTCGCTCTGCGACAGGGAATTATTGGCGGTTACGCAGCCCGCAAGCGCAAGCAACCCGCCCAGCGCGGCCATGCGCGCCAGCCTCAGCAACACTTTCAACGAACGCCCCCTGTCCCCGCAGTCAAAATTTCAGCCCGCTCCAGATAGGATGTTCCATCCGCTCCCGTCTACCCCGAATTGTATTGCCGTGCGTAAGATCCGATGCCGAGCGTCCGATGCAGATGTCACCGCGCCGAATGCATCTGTTCTTCACGGGGCTTCTGAGCCACACTTCCCGGTCAACCAAAAACAAGAGCCCGGGAGCCCTTATGAACGCCCAAGCTGCCACCACAGCCGCCTCCGCAATCCACACCCCGCCCTTGCCGGAGGCCCGCCCGGAGACGCTTGGGCTGTCGCGGCCGCGCCTGCAGGCCATGTCGGACGCCTTCAAGCGCGAGATCGACAAGGGAACCGTTCCCGGGGTCACCGTGCTGGTGGCCCGCCGCGGCCAGGTCGGCTGGTTCGAGGCGCTCGGCAAGCAGAGCCCGGCGGCCGCCGCGCCGATGGCGCGGGATTCGATCTTCCGGATCTTCTCGATGACCAAGCCGATCGTCTCGGTCGCCGTCATGGCCCTGGTCGAGGACGGCCACCTCCTGCTCAGCGATGCCGTCGCAAAATTCATCCCGGAATTTGCCGGCCAGCAGGTCGGCGTCGTCAAGGACGGCAAGCTCGAGCTGGTGCCGCCGGCGCGGCCGATGACCGTGCAGGACCTGCTCCGCCACACCTCGGGCCTCACCTACGAGCACCAGGGCGACGGCCCCGTGCACAAGCTCTACCAGGAGTCCCGCGTCCGCAGCCGCAAGATCACCAACGCTGAACACGCCGCATTGGTGGCGAGCTTCCCGCTGGTCTGCCAGCCCGGCGCGGAATTCAACTACAGCCGCTCCACCGACATTCTCGGCCGCATCATCGAGGTCGTCAGCGGCAAGTCGCTCGGCGCCTTCCTCACCGAGCGCGTGCTCGCGCCACTGCAGATGGCCGAGACCGGCTTCTCGACGCCGGAGGCCAACGCCGGGCGGCTTGCCGAGCCGTTCGCGGCCGATCCCTGGACCGGTGACAAGGTCGCGCTCTTCAACATGTACGAAACACCGGTGATGGAGTCCGGCGGCGGCGGGCTGGTTTCGACCACGATGGATTATGCCCGCTTCTGCCTGATGCTGCGCAACGGCGGCACGCTCGACGGCAACAGGATCATCAGCCGCAAGACGCTGGAGCTGATGGCGTCCGATCACCTCGGGCCGCATGTCGTGACGAATGGCACGCTGCTGTCGCCCGGCCACGGCTTCGGTCTCGGCTTTGCAGTGCGCCGCGAGGCCGGCATCGCGCCCTTCCCCGGCAGCGTTGGCCAGTATTTCTGGAGCGGCATCGCCGGCACGTTCTTCTGGATCGACCCGAAGGAGGACCTGTTCGCGGTGTTCATGAGCCAGGGCCCCGGCCAGCGCGACTACACGCGCACGCTGGTGCGGGACCTGGTGTACGCGGCGGTGGATTGAAGTCCGCGCTTACGCGCGACGCTGCATCTCCACACTCACTGTCATGCCCCGGCCTTGACCGGGGCATCCAGTACGCCGCGGCGGATGTAGTGAGAGCGAGCTCTCTAACGCCGGCCTCTTGGATACTGGATCGCCCGCTTTCGCGGGCGATGACACCAATGTTGGGGCGAGGTAATCACCCTCACCCGCTGCCTCAACTAATCGTCGCGCCGCCGTCGATCACCATGGTCTGACCGGTCATGAAGTCGCCGGCCGCGGATCCCAGGAACACCGCGGCGCCCGCGATCTCGTCGGGGATGCCGATGCGGAGCAGCGGCGAGCGCGCGGTCGAGGCCTTCAAATTCTCCGGATTGTCCCACAGCGCCTTGGCAAAATCGGTCTTGATCAGGCCCGGCGCGATGCAGTTCACGCGGATGTTGTGCTTGCCGTACTCGCACGCCAAATTGCGCGCGAGCTGCATGTCGGCGGCCTTGGAGATCGCGTAGGCGCCGAGGATGGTCGAGCCTTTCAAACCGCCGATCGAGGACACGATGATGACCGAGCCATCCTTGCGCTCGATCATCTGCGGCACCACCATCGAGATCAGCCAGTTGTTGGCGACGATGTTGTTGTCCAGAATCTTCCTGAATTGATCGTCGGAGATGCCGGCGAGCGGACCGTAATACGGGTTCGATGCGGCGTTGCAGACCAGCACGTCGATCTTGCCGAAGGCGCGGTTGCTCTCGTCGACGAGGTTTTGCAGGTTCTCCTTCGACGAGATGTTGGCGGCGATCGCAACCGCGGTGCCCTTGCCGTACTTGTCGTTGATGCCCTTGGCGACCTGCTCGCAGACGTCGGCCTTGCGCGAGGAGATCACCACCTTGGCGCCGTGCTCGGCCATGCGCTCGGCGATGGCGAGCCCGATGCCGCGCGTCGATCCCGTGATGACTGCGACTTTCCCCTTCATGTCGAACAAGGTCATGTTTCTCTCCCAGATTGATTTTGGTATTCGATGTCATTCCGGGGCGGTCCGCAGGACCGAACCCGGAATCTCGAGATTCCGGGTCTGGTCCTTCGGACCATCCCGGAATGACAACTTCTTCAGGCGAGCTTCTTGACTTCCGGTCCGGCCGGCTGATGCATCGCCGCGTGCGCAGCATCCGCAATCCACGGCTGCTGGTTCACCATCGGCAGCCGCCAGACCGTGCGCTCGGGACTTGCGAAATGATCGAGCCGCGTCACCGAGCAATTGTCGATGTCGAACGATAGCCCCCGCTCCGCCTGACCGTCGAGGGCGAGGCCCAGCGCCGCCTTGATCGTGCCGCCATGCGCGACCGCGATCACGTCCTGCCCGGCCACTTCAGCGTTGATCCGCTCGATGGTGCGGCGCGTGCGGTTGTAGAGATCCATAAAACTTTCGCCGCCCGGCGCGGGCTCGTTGATGTCGGCGAACCAGCTCGACCCGACGGGGCGGCTCGCGATGAACTGGGCACGGTTCATGCCCTGCCAACGGCCGAGATTTTGCTCGGCGAGGTCCGCTTCCCATTTCATCGACGCAGGCCTGGGGAAGCCGGCAGCCCAGATCGCTTCGGCCGTTTGATGCGTGCGCATCAGATTGCTCGAATACCAGACCGCCTTGCGTGGCAGCACTTTGGCAACAGCATTGAAGACGTAGGCGTCGCTGGTGTCGCAGGCGAGATCGGCCTGACCGTAGATATTGCCGCCGTCATTGCGCACCGGCGCATGACGGACCCACCACCACCGTGTCGTGACCACATTGGGCTTGTCTGCGCCTGCCATCGAAACCCTTCCATCCCGTTTGATGTCGCTGTACGTCAGGTGTGAGCGTGTCTCAAGACACTTTACCGTTTGAAATCTTGTTTGAAATTCCGTCGCGCGGCAAGGGCCGCGCAAGGCACCACAAGGGAGAAACGCATGGGCCGCCTGCAAGGAAAATCCGTCATCATCACCGGCGCCGGCAGCGGCATCGGTCGCGCCGCCGCATTGTTGTTCACCAGGGAAGGCGCAAAGCTCATTGCGGTCGATCGCACCGATGCGGTGAAGGAGACCGTCGAGGAGGTGAAAAAGGCCGGCGGCGTCGCAGAGGCCATGGTCGCCGACGCGGGCTCCGAGACTGACGTCATCGCCGTGATCGACAAGGCGGTGAAGACCCACGGCCGGCTCGACGTGATCTGGGCCAATGCCGGTGTCTCCGGCGGGCTCGTCCCGCTCGGCGAGCAGACTGTGGAGCATTGGCAGGAGGTGTTGCGCGTCAATCTGATCGGGCCGTTCCTGGCGGTGAAGCATGCGATGCCGCACATGGTGAAGCAACAGTCCGGCGCGATCGTGCTGACCGCGTCCGTCGCGGGTCTCAAGGCCGGCGCCAGCGGACATCCTTATGCCGCGAGCAAGGCCGGCGTGATCAGCCTGGTGCAGACCACGGCGTATTCGCTCACCGGCACCGGCGTGCGCATCAACGCGGTGTGCCCGGGCCTGATCGAAACCGGCATGACCAAGCCGATCTTCGACCGCGCCAAGGAGCGCGGCACCCAGGACAAGATCGGCCAGCTCAACCCGCTCAAGCGCCCCGGCCAGCCGCACGAGCTCGCGGCGATGGGCTTGTTCTTGGCGAGCGACGAAGCTTCGTATGTCAACGGCCAGGCGTTCCCGGTGGATGGTGGGCTGACGGCGTCGATGCCGTATACGGGGAAACCGGTTTAGCGGGCACGCGCTCGTGTCCCGGACGCGCTGCAGCGTTCTTACGCTGCTGCGCAGAGCCGGGACCAGGAAGCCACAGGGCTCGCTGATGCATGGGCCCCGGCTCTGCAGCGCATCACTTCGTGCTGCGCAGCGTCCGGGGCACGAGATGAGGTGTCGGCGCGATATTGCTTCCGCACCGTCATTGCGAGCGCAGCGAAGCAATCCAGGACTGCCGCCGCGGAAAGACTCTGGATTGCTTCGTCGCTTCGCTCCTCGCAATGACGGCGTGTGGCGCGACAGCTCGTAGGATGGGTAGAGCGAAGCGAAACCCATCAATACTTCCTCCGTTGAAAGATGATGGGTTTCGCAAGTGCTCTACCCATCCTACGTCTCCCGGACACACCTTCGCATCCTCGCGGCTCATCTCGCCCGAGCTTTGCTTGATCGCTTCCCCTCAATTGAAAGAGGGCGCAGGGAAGACCGGGTGCCGGCTGGCACCCGCGGTCCACTGTGCGAAAGGCAGTAGCAAAAATTGCACAGCGGCATACAGGTGAAGCCAAACAACCGGCCTTCCCTGCGCAGTGGTTTGACGGCTTATGTCGTGCTCTCCTCGGGGAGCGATGCACTATTGCCCCCGTCGCCTTGCGGATGATCGATGCGCGTGCCCGGTCGGGCCGCCACATCACCGCTGAGACTTGACGCACAGACCCCGGGCGTCAGGACCACACGATTTTGCCGTACGCCGATCACACCGGTCGTGTGCGCGAGGTGTTTCGCTCACGGTTACCCGCCCTGCGAAACCCTTCGCGCCGATGCAATCAGCGTCCACCGCCGTCCGGCCCGCGTTCGTGACGATCGCGATACGCCCCTCTTCCTTGGGCCGGGTTGCCGCAACACATACGTCATTTCCGAATTTCGGCAAAGCGGAATCTTTTTCTCAGTGCGGATTGACCTGCCATTTGGGTGTTTTGCCCGTCGGGCAACGCGATATGTTGTAGCCCGGATGAGCGAAGCGACATCCGGGATTCCATCCATGCGGAACGAGGCACGAGGCACCCGGATTTCGCTTCGCTCCATCCGGGCTACGGACTGTGTTGATTTGCCCATGCCCCCCTTACGTTGGTATGGTTCCTGCAAGCACTTCAACCTCCTTACTCCCTGACAGAACGAGACAATGCCAAGCTCAAGACCCGACCGTATTCGCCACCTTCTCGCCGACCTGGTCGGCTTCGACACTGTCAGTGATCGCACCAACCTGCCGCTGATTGCCCATATCGAGAGCTACCTCGCCGCGTTCGGCATCACGGGCGAGCGCATCGTTGACGCGACCGGGCAAAAGGCCTCGCTGTGGGTCACGATCGGACCGGAGGATCGGCCGGGCTTCGTGCTGTCGGGCCACACCGACGTCGTGCCCGTGGTCGGTCAGGACTGGAGCCACGATCCGTTCAAGCTGATCGAGCGCGACGGCAAGCTCTTTGGCCGCGGCACCACCGACATGAAGGGTTTTGTCGCGGTGTGCCTCGCGATGGTGCCGGAGATGGTGGAGGCCAAGCTCAGGACTCCGATCCATCTGGCGATCTCCTATGACGAGGAGATCGGCTGCGTCGGCGTGCGGCCGATGCTCGGCGAGGTCGCAAAAAGGAAGATCAGCCCGCTCGGCTGCTTCGTCGGCGAGCCGACCGAGATGAAGGTGATCATCGGCCACAAGGGCAAGCACGGCGTGCGCGCGACGTTTCGCGGGCTCGCCCGCCATTCCTCGATCGCGCCCGACGGCGTCAACGCGATCGAATACGCCGCCGAGCTGATCGTCGAGATCCGCCGCCGCGCCGTTGCGCTCGCGGCCGCGCGATCAGCGGACAGCCTCTACGACGTCCCGCATTCGACGCTGCTCACCAGCATCGTGCACGGCGGCGCGGCGCTGAACATCGTGCCTGACACCTGCACGGTGGATTTCGAATGCCGCGGTATCGGCATCACCGAGTCGCGCGAGGTCACGGATGCGATCGTCGCCTGGGCCAAGGCCGAGCTCGACCCCGCGATGAAGGCGCGGCATCCGGATTGCGGCATCGATTTCGAGGAGATCCTCGACTACCCCGCGCTCGACACCGCGGCCGACGCCCCGATCGTCACGCTCGCCAAGAGCCTTGCGGGACGCAACGACCACGCCAAGGTCGCCTTCGGCACCGAAGCCAGCCTGTTCGCCAGCATGGCCGGCATCCCCTCGGTGGTGATCGGACCCGGCTCGATCGCGCAGGCGCACACGCCCGACGAGTTCGTGGAGATGGCCGAGCTGGAGAAATGCGCGGGGTTCGTGGAGAGGCTGATCGCGCATTGTGCGAAGGCCACAGTGCCGTAGGGTGGGCAAAGCGACTTGTCCGCCGTAGCTCGAAGAGCGAAGGCGGAAGCGTGCCCACGGTTTCGCTATGATCACGGAGAGACGGTGGGCACGGCGCTACGCGCCTTTGCCCACCCTACGGGAGCTGTGCCTCGAGCTCACCTCATCACCGGTGTCATGCCCCGGCTTGACCGGGGCATCCAGTACGCCGCGGCTTCTCGGTTCAAGCACTGCCGTCTCTGGAATACTGGATTGCCCGCCTTCGCGGGCAATGACAGCGAGTTTGTGGAAACAAAAAGGCGCGGCCACATCGGCCGCACCTTTCTCATTCCTACACCGCGCCGGCCTTCTGCGCGTATTCCCACGAGGCCTTTGACAGCGGCACAGTGCGCTTGGCGGACTCCAGGGCCTTGGCGTTGGCGGCGGTGCCGTCGCGGACGCGGCCGGCGATGCCTTGCGTGATGCCGGCGAGGCGGAACAGATTGTAGGCGAAGTACCAGTTGAGATCGGGCACCGTCATCTTGGTGACGTTGCAATAGATCTGCGCGGCCTCTTCCACGCTCGGGATGTTGAGCGCCTTGAGGTCGGCGCCCTGCAGGCCCGGCATGATCCACTGCATCAACAGATAGGTGAAGTCGGCCATGGGATCGCCGAGCGTCGACAGCTCCCAGTCGAGCACAGCCTGCACGCGCGGTTCCGTCGCGTGGAAAATCATGTTGTCGAGACGGTAGTCGCCATGGACAATCGAGACGCGCGCCTGCTCCGGCACGGTCTTGGGCAGCCATTCGGCGACCTTTTCGAACTCCGGAATGTGCTGCGTTTCCGACGCGCGGTATTGCTTGGTCCAGCGGTCGATCTGGCGCGCAAAATAGTTGCCGGGCTTGCCGAACTCGCCGAGGCCGATCGCTGTCGGATCGTACATGTGCAGCTGCGCCAGCGTCTCGATCTTGCTGGTGAAGATCTTGCGCCGCGCATCGCCATCCTGGCTCGGCAGCGTCGGATCCCAGAACACACGCCCCTCCTCCATCGACATGATGTAGAAGGCGGCGCCGATGACGCCATCGTCCTGGCACAGCGCGTAGGCGCGCGCGACCGGGAAACCCTGCTTGCCGAGCGCTGCGATCACGCGATATTCGCGGTCGACCGCATGCGCCGACGGCAGCAATTTGCCGAACGGCTTTCGGCGCATCACGTAGGAACGGTTCGGCGTATTCAGCCGATAGGTTGGATTGGACTGGCCGCCCTTGAACTGGAGGACGACCAGCGGGCCCTCAAAGCCTTCGACGTTGTCGCGCATCCACGCCTCGAGCCGCAGCTCGTCGAAGCGATGACGCTCCTCGACCGGCTTGGTGCCCGAGAACTCTTCGTCTTTCCTGACGCCGTCAGCCACGGTGACGCTCCCTCTTCACTCCGAGCATGATCCTAATCGGTAACCGCTGACGCGCTTGCGTCAAGCGGTCACCCCATCCGATCATGCCCTGTCGTTTTTTCTAAGTCGGGAGCGCCGCAGGGCCCGCCCTCCTAGTGCCTGGGAGAATTGGCATACTTCCGAACTTCGAGCCTTGCAATGGCGCGATTGTGCACCTCGTCCGGACCGTCGGCGAGCCGCAGCGTGCGGATGCCGGCATAGTCCTTCGCAAGACCCGCCTCGTCGGAAACGCCCGCGCCACCGAAGGCCTGGATCGCCTCGTCGATGATCTTCAACGCCATGTTGGGCGCCGCGACCTTGATCATGGCGATCTCGGCCTGCGCGGTCTTGTTGCCGACCTTGTCCATCATGTCGGCGGCCTTGAGGCAGAGCAGACGCGTCATCTCGATGTTGGTGCGGGCTTCGCCGATGCGCTGCTCCCACACCGAGTGCTCGACGATCTTCTTGCCGAAGGCGGTGCGCGACATCAGGCGCTTCACCATCTTCTCCAGCGCTTCCTCGGCCTTGCCGATGGTGCGCATGCAGTGATGGATACGGCCCGGACCGAGACGGCCCTGCGCGATCTCGAAGCCGCGGCCTTCGCCGAGCAGGATGTTCTCCTTGGGAACGCGCACGTTCTCGAGCAGCACCTGGGCGTGTCCGTGCGGCGCGTCGTCGAAACCGAACACCGGCAGCATCTTCTCGACCTTGATGCCGGGCGTGTCGAGCGGAACCAGGATCTGCGACTGCTGCTGATGCTTGGCCGCGTTGAAATCGGTCTTGCCCATCAGGATCGCGATTTTGCAGCGGGGATCGCCGACGCCGGACGACCACCATTTGCGGCCGTTGATGACGTAGTGATCGCCGTCCTTCTCGATCCGCGTCTCGATGTTGGTCGCATCCGACGAGGCAACCGCCGGTTCCGTCATCAGGAACGCCGAGCGGATCTCGCCGTCCATCAGCGGCCGCAGCCATTTGCGCTTCTGCTCCTTGGAGCCGTAGCGCATGAACACCTCCATGTTGCCGGTGTCGGGCGCCGAACAATTGAACACTTCCGAGGCCCAGGTGATGTGGCCCATCTGCTCCGACAACAGCGCGTATTCGAGATTGGTCAATCCCGCGCCGCGGAATTCATCATCCTCATGCTCGTTCGGCGGCATGAACATGTTCCAGAGGCCTTCGGCCTTCGCCTTCTTCTTGAGGTCCTCGAGAACCGGGATCACCTTCCAACGATCGCCGCTCTTGTCCTGCTCGTCATAGACCGGAACCGCCGGACGCACGTGCTTGGCCATGAACGACTGCACGCGGTCGAGCCATTCCTTCTGCTTGGGGGACAGATCGAAATCCATGGGACGCTCCTCGTCTCTCTTTTGCGAGCCTTTTGCTTCGCGGGCCTGTTTTGCGCCGGACTGTCCTCCCGCTGGGCGCAGCTCGCAAGCGCGAGCTGGCGGAGCCTTCGGAACCAACCTTTCGAGTTGCGAACGAGTCCCGATTGCGGATTGACATCTCCGGCCTTCAAACGATAGTTTCATACAACTGTTTGAATTGCAACTCCCTCGCTCACGACGTCATTCCGGGGCCGCCCGCAGGGCTGAACCCGGAATCTCGAAATGTGGCGCGAGATTCCGGGCTCGACGCTTTGGCGTCGCCCCGGAATGACGGGAAAAAAAGTCATGGCCAGCGATCATACGAGGTCTGCCATTCTCGCCGCCGCCGAACGGCTCTATGCCGATCGCGGCTTTGGCGACGTGACGCTGCGCGACATCGTGGCCGAGGCGGGTGTCAACCTGGCGGCGGTGAACTATCATTTCGGCTCGAAGGACGAACTGATCGCGGAATTGTTCGTCACCCGCTCGATCGCCACCAACCGCGAGCGTTTGCGCGAGTTGAAGGCGGCGGAAGAGCAAGGTGGCGGCCGCGCGCCGATCGAGGTGATCCTGCACGCGCTGGTCGGGCCGACGCTGCGCGGCTGCCTCGGCCCCGAGAACCAGCGCTCCACCGCGGCGCGCTTCATGATCCGCGCCTCGATCGAATCCGTGCCGCCGATCCGCCGCATCAAGAATCGCGAGATCGACCATTTGCGGAAATTCGCCGGCGCAATGCGCCGCGCCCTGCCCGAGCGCAGCGACGTCGACATCTACTGGGGCCTCAACTTCGCGCTGGCGATGGCGCACCACACCATCCGCGAAAGCGAGCGGCTGACGAAGCTGTCGGAAGGCAAGTGCGATCTCGACGACGTCGAGGACGTCGTCGCGCGCGTGGTCAGCGTGGCGACGATGGCGCTGACGGCGGGAAAGGCCGAGACGAAGGCGCCGTCAAGGGTGGCGGCGCGGTAACCTCACATCATCGCGATGCAGTCGATCTCGACGTCGAAGGGGCCGAACCATTCCGGCGTGCAGACGAAGATCCGCGCCGGCGGATCGATGGGGAAATAACGCGCATAGACGGCGTTGAACGCGGCGAAATGCTTGGTCGAGGTGCAGTAGACGTTGCACTTCATGACGTTGTCGAGGCAGGCGCCGGCCGCCTGCAGGCACAGTTTCATCTGCTCCATGATCAGTTCGCTCTGCCGCTCGATCGGCACGTCCGCGATTTCGCCCGTCTCGGGGTCAAACGGCGGCAGGCCGGCGACGAAGATCATGTTGCCGCCGCGGGTCACCGGCGAGACCGGTGCGTTGCGACGGTCGAGAAACGTCGAGATCGGTTCGACGCGGAGCGCTTCGCGTTTCATGCCAACCACCTTCGGTGCAAGCGAGACTGACCGCTGCCTACACTGTTCCGCAGCCGGCATGCTTCGCTCTTGATCGAAGTGTAGTTGCAGCCGCGAGTTTAGGTCCGCTGCGGCATCTCCTCGGCCTCTTCCTTGGCGAGCAGCAGCAGCATCTCGATGCCCATTTCGCCTTCCTGCGGCGAGCGGATGAACTTGATTTCCTCGGCACTCCGCCGCAGTGCGGCAACGATGGCGACGGCCTGATTGGCGGTAGCCGCCTCGGTCGCCAGAATTGCCTTCTGGTCCTTCGCCTGGAACCCGATCGTGTAGGACATTCACTTCCCTCCCGGACTCAAGTGAAGGGATCGAACCAGACTCTCGCGCGGAACGGAAGCCTGTGAGACTACGGACCGGGATTATCTGGGGACTGCGCGCAAGCCCCAGGCAAGCCCGAGGATCGCGCGCGGCTTCGTCAAAGCTAGATGATCCCCTGCTGCTTCAGCGTCTCGATCTTGTCCGCATCATATCCGAGCTTGCCGCCGAGCACTTCCTTGGTGTGCTCGCCGAGCAGCGGCGGAGCGCGATATTCGGTGATCGGGGTACCCGAGAGGGTCAGCGCGTTGCGGATCAGCGAGAGATCGGGCTCGAACTTGTGCTGCGTCTTCACCCGCATGCCGCGCGACTGGACGTGCGGATCGGAAAATACCTGCTCGAAATTGTTGATCGGCCCCGAGGGCACGCCGGCCTCCTCCAGCTTCTCCAGCCAATAGGCCACCGGCTGCTTCAGGAACAGCCCGGCAAAGATCGCCATGATCTCCTTGCCGTGCACGACGCGGTCGTTGTTCCTGATGAAGCGCTTGTCGTTGGCGAGCTCGGGCTCGCCGAGCACGGCGCAGGTCTTTCGGAACTGGCCGTCATTGCCGACCACCAGCATCAATTCGCCGTCGGTGCAGCGGAACACGCCGGCCGGCATGCCGCCATTGCCCCAGGTGCCGCGGCGCGGCGGGGTCTTGCCGTTGACAAGGTAGATCTGCAGCCAGTGCGACAGCGATGCGATGACGGTGTCGAACAGGCAGACGTCGATGTGCTGGCCCCGCCCGTCGTTTACGTCGCGATGGTACAGCGCCGAGAGAATCCCGATCGAGGTGTTCATGCCGGTCATGTAGTCGACGATCGACGGGCCGACCTTCATCGGGCCCTCGCCCGGCTCGCCGTCGATATGGCCGGTGACGCTCATCAGGCCGCCCATCGCCTGCAGAATGGCGTCATAGCCCGCGCGCGGCGCATAGGGACCGGTCTGGCCGAAACCGGTCACCGAGCAATAGATGATGCCGGGGTTGATCGCCTTGATGGTCTCGTAGTCGAGGCCGTAGCGCTTGAGATCGCCGACCTTGTAGTTCTCCATGAAGACGTCGACGTCCTTGGCGAGCTCGCGAATGATGGCCTGCCCCTCGGGCTTGGCGATGTTGACCGTGACCGACTTCTTGTTGCGGTTGGCGCAGAGGTAGAAGGAATTGTTGTTGTTGGCCTTGCCCTCGGGGTCGGTCAGGTAGGGCGGCCCGAACGCGCGCGCGTCGTCGCCGGTGCCCGGCCGCTCGATCTTGATCACCTCCGCACCGAGATCGCCCAGCATCTGGGCCGACAACGGCCCGGCGAGGACGCGCGTGAGGTCAAGGATCTTGATGCCTGAAAGCGGCAGGGCCGACATGTAAGCTTCCTCCGGGAACTGGATATTGGCGCGGCGGCTCGAAGCGGCGCTCCCTGCGGATACACCATTTTGGCGCGCTGAGCACTGCACTGGCGGCATACGGCCATCCCCTGCCGGGGACGGAAGGCAATTGCCGTCCGCAACTTTCCGCGCCGCGAATATAGCCTGATCGGCTCAGGTCAGCGCCGCCGCCACCACCCGCGGCCGTCGCCGGCCGAGCAGGACCAGGATCAGCACCGTCGCGCAGGAGCAGACGAAGGTGAGACCGAGCGCGCCGCGGCTGCCGAACTGGGTGAGCAGGCCGACAAGGAGCGGCGGCGAGACCGCCGACGCCAGATTGAGCGGCAGCGCGATCATCGACATCGCCTTGGCGAATTCAGCCTGGTCGTAGAACACCAGCGGGATGGTCGCCCGCGCCACCGCCATCGCGCCGCTGCCGGCGCCATAGAGCAGGATGAAGACCGCGACGGCCCAGGTCGCGCCCTCGCTCAGCATCAGCAGCAGCATCGCCAATGGCAGCGCCGTGCCCGCGACGAGCCCGGTCGTGATCCCGTCCCAGCGCCCGCCGCCGAGAAGATCCAGCCCGCGGGCGCTGACCTGGATCACGCCCAGCATCGAGCCGAACAGGAGTGCCTGCGCCGGCGCCAGCCCCTCCGCCCGCAACAGCTCGATCATGATGGCGCTGATGCCGAAATTGACGAAGGCGTTGAGCGTGATCGCGGCGACGACGAGGCCGAAGGTGCTCCGCGGGATCGCGGGCGGCGGCGACGACCTGACCGGCCCGCTAGCATCATCCCCGGCAATTTTCAGGCGCGGTGCGAGCGCATAGAGCGGCAGGCTGACGAGAATCATCATCGCGGCATAGACAAGGCACGTCCCGCGCCAGCCGAGGTGACCGCTCAGGAACGAGGTCGTCGGCCAGAAGATGCTGCTGGACAGGCCCGTCACCAGCATCAAGGCTCCGATCGCGTTCTTGGCCTGCCGCCCGGCGATCTCGTTCAGCATGATATAGGCGCCGGTGGAGAGCGTGGCGCTGCCGGCGATGCCGAGGACGATCCAGGCGGCGAAATAGAGCGTCGGCTCGCGCGCGAGGGACAGAAGAATGAATCCGGGCACGGTCACGACCGTGCCGACCATCATCACCGTCCGTGCGCCATGCCGTGCAAACGATTTGGCGAGCCAGGGGGCGCACAGGCCCATCGAGACATAGAGAACGGACGTCCCCGCGAACACCGCCGGCAGGCTCATGCCTAGATCGGCGGCGAGATCGCGCCCGACGATGGCGGGAAGCCCGATCGTGCCCCATCCGACCAGCTGCGTGATGGCGAGCACCAGCAGGACGCCGATCAGCCTGCTGTCAGATTTCAAGAACCGCATTCCAAACGTTCGCCTGCCCGGCCGGCGCAGATCGCGCCGGTGAGCCCTGTCTTAGCCGGGGACTCTGCCCACGGGAACGCCGACCGCCGAATGGCAGAAGGCAGCCAGGAGCATGTCAGGCCCACGTCAGGCGCGGGATGATCGTCCCTACCCTGCCATCCCGAGCAAGGAGCGCGCCTCTGCCGCAGTCGCGACGCGCCGTCCGTGGCGCGCGACAGCCTCGCAGGCGATGCTCACGAGCTCCGCATTGCTGGCGGCGAGGCGCGTCTTGTCGACCCTGATATTGTCCTCGAGCCCGGTACGAACCGCATCGGCGCCCCGCGCCAGCGCCCAGCCCATGACCTCGGCCTGATGACGTCCGATCCCGGCCGCGGTCCACGTCGCGTTCGGGATCAGCCGCCTCAGCTCTGCCAACAGGATGTCGAGGACGTGTTCGTCCGCGGGCATCGCGTTCTTGACGCCCATGACGAACTGCACGTGCGGACGGGCGTCGATCAGCCCCGCCTCGATCAGACGCCGAGCACCATGCAGATGCGACAGATCGAAGATCTCGATTTCCGGACGAATGCCATTTGCCTTCATGCCGGTGGCAAGGGTCTCGACCAGAGCGGCGCTGTTCTCGTAGACGATGGTCGGAAAATTCACTGAGCCTGTGGACAACGAGGCCATATCCGGCTTGAGATAGAGCGACGATCCACGCGCCGAGGGATCGCGCCCTCGCCCGCCGGTCGAGAACTGCACGATCATGTCAGGACAATGCTTCCTGATCCCCTCCTGCACCAGCGCGAAGCGCTCCGGGTCGGAGGACGGCGTCTCGTCATCGTTGCGAACATGGATATGCGCAAGGGTGGCCCCGGCCTCGAAGGCCTGGTGCGTCGACTCGATCTGCTCGGCCGGCAAGATTGGCACCGCGGGATTGTCCTTCTTGCGCGGAACAGAGCCGGTAATAGCAACAGCAACGACAGCGGGGTTCATCCTGCATCCTCATGATGATCGCGCTCGAGCGCACAAAGTTCGAAACGAAAGTCACATAACGCCTGGAAACCGGCCGCTGCAACCATCATCGATCGCAGCGGCGTTCCCCTCGTCAGGTCGCAATTGCGGCCGCACCACCCGCCGCTTCCGCACGCCGGCGCTCGTAGTCGGCCCGCGCCATCGGAACGGCCTTGGGATTACCGAGATCGTCGATGCTGATCCGATAGGTTTCGCGGGCCGTGACAGCCGCCAGCGCGGCGATGACCGTGATGCCGAAGGCGATTGCCCCCACCGTCAGGGGGATGTTGGCCGAGCCGGGCGGCGCCACGGTGGCAAACAAGGCCGGAAGCAAGGCGGTAATGGTCGTTCCGATGTTCTGCGAGATCGCCATCGCCGACACGCGTGTGCGCGTCGGGAACAGCTCCGGATAGAAGCTCGGGAAGATCGCGTTGTAGCCCTGATAGACGACGCCCCACATCAACAGCGAGAGCAGGATCGCAAGCGGTACGCTCCGGATGCTGATGGCGTAGAGATAGCCGAACGCGAGCAAGCCGGAGAGCAGCGCGCCGACGATGATCGGCGGTTTGCGGCCGACCTTGTCGGAGAGATGGCCGACGAACGGAATGACGAACACGGCCAGCATGTTTCCGAGCACCGGTATCCAGAGATAGACGTCCTTGGCAAAGCCGATGCCATAGGCCGGCTGCACCGCGTAGGCCGCACCGAAGATCGTCGCAACGACAGGAATGACGTTCATCAGCGCCATGCAGATGACCCTGAGCATGTCGCGCCAGCTCAGCTTGATCGCCTGGATGACGGGTGCCCGCGGTGTTTCTCCCCGCTCGTCCTCGCGGGCGAAGGCAGGCGTCTCATCGACCTCGCGACGAATGATGTAGCCCGCGACGATCACGAAGAAGCTGAGCAGGAAGGGAATCCGCCAGCCCCAGCTGTTGAAGGCATCGGCCGGCATGTAGGCCGCCAGCGGCAGGAAGACCGCTGCTGCAAGAATCTGCCCGGCCTGGACGCCCTGGAGCGCAAAACTTGCATAGAAGCCGCGCCGGCCGAACGGCGCGTGCTCCAGGATCATCGAGCTCGCGCCGGAGATTTCACCGGCAACAGCAAATCCCTGCACCAGGCGCAGGATGACGAGCAAAACCGGCGCGAGGATACCGACCTGCTGATAGGTCGGCAGGATGCCCACGGCCATCGTGGAGAATCCCATCAAAAACATGCAGACGATGAGAACGGTCTTGCGGCCGTGGGTGTCGCCCCAATGTCCGAGCACGAAGGCGCCGATCGGGCGGGCCACATAGCCGACGCCATAGGTTGCCAATGAAGCGACGATGGCGACCGTAGGATTGTCTGAGGGGAAGAAGATTTGCGGGAAGATCAGCGACGCAGCGGTCGCGTAGATGAAGAAGTCATAATATTCGAGAGCCGATCCGATCCAGCCGCTTGCGGCAGCCTTCCTGGATTGACTCATGCCATGGATCGCGCGCGTCGAAGCCATCAGAAAAAATCCTCCCGATCTGTTTGTTGACGTCCCGTTCGGCGGGCTTCGCTGGACAATTGGACAGCAATTCCCGGACGCTCTGCGGAGCTCCGCGAGCGCTTGGCACTGCCGGTCGATGTCTTGAGTGAGGACGACAATAGGCTTTCGCCGGGCTAACACAATTACCCAGTTAAGCGATAAACCTAACATGATGTTATGGAGTACGCGGAGCCCGCGGCGACTATGCCCGCAACCCGCAGCAGACACGAAGCTGCGCGGCCTCACTCCGGCGGATCGAACGTCCGCACGAAATATACGGGCCCCTTGCTCTGCTTGATCGATAGAGCTGGGCCGGGCGCTCGCCTCCGCTCGCTGATGGCGGAAAACGGCGTCATCTTCAGCGATGGCGTCGAAGCCGACCGGCTCGATTTCAATGCGGGTGCCGAGGTTGCGATCGGGATTGCAGAGCAGCGCGGGCGGTTGATCGTCTGATCATGTGAACCCGCCGAGCCGCATCAAGCCGTATGGCCGGGATCGACGTGCTTTGGTGTCTTCTTGTCGCGTTGCGGCGTCATCTTGGCAGGGTCCGGCGCACCGGGGACCCCGCGGGGACCCAGCTGCTCGCGCTGGATGTCGTCCTCGGAGCGGGATGGCTCGACACCGTTCGGCTCACGGGGCTTGGTCATCGCGGCCTCCTTTCGAATGCCGTTCCGCGCTAGGCGCTACACGCCCAGCGCGTTTTCGCCCGCTTCGCGGCCGGGCACGCTGACTTGGACTTCATGTCCCTCACGAAGCGCGAGGGATGCGGCGGCGACCGCCGACTCGAACGCAGCTTCCTTGGTGGCGTATGTGTTCTTGACGTCGCCGTCGTGCAGCACGCCCCATTCGTCCTGCACCGGCACGATGGCATATTGAGCAAGGCCCATTGTCGAACTCCTGGCTTGGCTTTCAAGGGAACGTCTGCCCGATAACGCGCCGGTGGGCTTAACGTTGCGTCAGCTGCGGATGGACCGCGCTCACCCGCCACACCGTGTTGCCGACATCGTCTGCGATCAGCAAAGCGCCTGATTTGTCGATGGCGACGCCGACGGGACGGCCACGCGCCTTGTTGTCGCTGTTCAGGAAGCCCGTCACGACGTCCTGCGTCGGCCCGCTCGGCTTGCCGTCCGTGAACGGCACGAATACCACCTTGTAGCCGTTGAGCACCTGCCTGTTCCAACTGCCATGCTCGCCGACGAAGGCGCCGCCGCGATAAGCGGCCGGCAGGCCGGAGCCGGTGTTGAAAGCCATCCCGAGCGGCGCGACATGCGAGCTCAGGGCATAATCCGGCACGATCGCCTTGGCGACGAGATCCGGCCGCTGCGGCTTGACGCGGGGATCGACGTGCTCGCCGTAATAGCTGTAGGGCCAGCCGTAGAAGCCGCCGTCCTTCACCGAGGTCATGTAGTCGGGGACGAGATCGGGACCGAGCTCGTCGCGCTCGTTCACCACCGTCCACAACGTGCCGGTCTGCGGCTCGAAGCTGAGCCCGTTGGGATTGCGCAAGCCACTTGCGAACACGCGCCAGCGGCCACTGGCACGGTCGACCTCGAGGATCGCGGCGCGGTTGTGCTCGGCCTCCATGCCGTTCTCGGTGATGTTGCTGTTGGAGCCGACGCCGGCATAGAGCTTCGAGCCGTCGGGGCTGGCGACCAGGCTCTTGGTCCAGTGATGGTTGATCGGCCCGCCCGGCAGCGGCGTCAGCACCGTGCCCGGCGCGGTGATCTTGGTATCACCTTCCGTGTAGGGATATTTGACGATGGCGTCGGTGTTGGCGACATAGAGATCGTTGCCGACCAGCGCGATGCCAAACGGCGAGTTGAGATGGTCGAGGAAGACGCTTTGCGTCTCCGGCACGCCGTCGCCATTGCCGTCACGCAGCAGCGTGATGCGGTTGCCCGGCCCGGTGTCGTTGCCGCCCGAGGTCGCCCAGGACTCGATATATCCCATGACGATCTCTTTGGGCCGCTTGATCGCGCCCCCCTTCGGCGCCTTGGATTCCGCCACCAGCACATCGCCGTTGGGCAGCATGTAGATGAAACGCGGATGCTGCAGGCCGGTCGCAAAGGCCTTGACCTGCAGGCCCTGCGGCACGGCCGGCGTCTCGTCCTTCTTCCAGCCGACGATGCGGGCGATGTGGACCGGCGGCAGCAGGTATTGCTGGATGTCAGGAAGAATAGGGTTGGCGCCCACTTGCGCCTTCGGATCGCCGCTGCCGTCATTGCAGCCGGCAAGACACAGCAGCGAGGAGCACAACAGCGCGCGGGCAATGGAGAAAGTCATCGCGCAACTCCCACGCCGTGGCGATAGACCATGGCCCAGCCGAGCCAGCCGGTGATGGGCAGGATCAGCACCGTGATCACGGACAGAACGAGCCCCGTCGGCCACACCGAGGTCCAGGCATCGCGGGTATGGATCAGCGCGTTGACGGTCGCGAGGACCAGCACCAGGGCATTGCCGATGAAATGCGGCCAGGCCGGCGTCTGCGCCCGCACCAGCCGGTTGCCGAGCAAATCGGTCAGGCCCGCGATCGCCGCCAGCACGCCGAAGACGACGCCGACGAGCAGCAGCCAGGCGGAAAAATCCGCCCACATGATCTCGGCGCTGGCGACATAGGCGATGTCGGTCAGCAGCGCCCCGACGAAGCACGCGATCGGTATCGGCACCCGCATCGGATGAATGGGATGACCCGCGATCTGCGCGGTGGTGCGCACGCGCACGTCTTGCTGCACGGTCTTGCCTCTTGCCAAGGGCCCTTTCCCCTATGGCAAAACTCGACCTCGTTGCGAAGGTTCCTCAGCTAAACCGCAGGCAGCGCTGCAGCTGGCTTTCGCGCGGGCGTTTATTGCTCAAGGGCCGCCGCCCCCTCTCGTGCCCCTTCAGCTTCTGAAATGACTGCACGACGTCGGTTGCGTCGGGCCGACACCTTGTCACGGTCACTCGGGCGGTGGTCTCGACCTCAATTGCAAACTCCCACGGTTTTTCCGAGGGCCGTTGTTTTGCGTACCGCTTGGGTGAGCCGGAAACTGGACCAATGAGGATCGCCCGCCCTTTGTCAGCCGTGGGAACCCGAAAAAAACTCGGAAAGATGTGAGGCGGCTCACATCACCGGGGCGAATTGAAGCTTACTCCGTCCTGGCGGATGCAACTCCGGATGGAGATGTCGGATGAAACGCATTATGCTTTCGCTCGTCTCGGCTCTGCTCGTTATCAGTGCGGCCAGCAGCATGCTCCGATCGCATGCACTTTTTCGCTCTGCACAGAGCGGCATGCCAAGCATTCAAGAACTGCAAACAGGCCAAGCGGGCACGCTGCCGGAGCAGCAGATCGAGGACCGGTCCGTCCTGTTCGCCAGAGAGCGGACGCAATAGAGCATACCGAACCAACCTGTATCAGCCGTTCTTTTCATTCAGCCGCAGCGGGCGCCCGTTGCGGCTTTTGATCGTTCGGTCCAGTTCGCGCCATCTGCTCGTCGAGCCAAAGCCTGTGATGTTCGCGCGCCCAGTTGAGGTCGACCTCACCCGAGCCCATGGCCTCGAAAGCCCCCTCCATCCCGATCGTGCCGATGTAAACATGCGCGATCATTGCGGCCACGAATAATACAGCCACCACGGAGTGGATGATCTGGGCCATCTGCATGCCTTCGATGCCACTCATGTAGAACGGGAACATCAGCGCGTATCCCGTTGCGGCAACGAGGCCGCCGCCGATCACGACGATCCAGTAGATCATCTTCTGGCCGGCATTGAAGCGATATGCCGGCGGATGATCATGGCCGACAATGCCCCCTCCCCGCTTGATCCAGCCAACGTCCACCTTGTTCGGGATATTTCCCGCGATCCACATCAGGAAGATCAGGACGACGCCGATGGTGAACGGGAAGCTTAGATAGATGTGGGCATACTTCGCCCATTGCGACCATTCGGAGAAGGCTTCAAATCCCATCAGAGGCAATAACAGCGGCCGCCCGAAGGTGATGTTCAGACCCGAGATGGCGAGGATGATGAAGCAGGTGGCCGTCATCCAATGCACGAAACGCTCAAAAACGGTGAAGCGCACGATCGTGCGTCCCGACCGCCCGCTTTCGAGCCGCACCATGCCACGGGTGAGATAGAAGATCACGAGCACAGCCAGCATGCCGACAATCGCAACGCCGCCGATCCAGCGCAGCGTGACATTGCGAAACTCCCGCCACTCGCGCCCCTGCGGTTGCTCGAGCACGCCCGACCTCTGATCCGGAATGCTGACACGGCCCTGGATCCGATTGAGTTCCTGCAGCAGTTGCTGCTCCTTGACGGAGCTCGCGGTCGGATTGACCTGCTGGGCACTCGCAGGAACCGCCGTGAGCACCAGAAGCAGCGCACCTACACCAAACAGCAAGCTTACGAATCTTCCAAATGACGCCATCTGCGCCTCCCGTATCGCGTCCTTCTGCCGTCCGCGTCAGGACTCGATCGTCTCGCGATACGCGGTCTTCCAGCCCCACGCGCCGGAGCCGTAACCGCGCTTCATCACACGTTCCTTGTAAATCTGGGCAATGATCTCTCCGTCACCGGCGAGCAGCGACTTGGTCGAGCACATCTCGGCACACAGCGGCAGCTTGCCCTCCGCCAGCCGGTTTGCGCCATACTTCTCGTATTCCTCCTTGCTGCCGTCGGCCTCGGGGCCGCCGGCGCAGTAGGTGCATTTGTCCATCTTGCCGCGCGAGCCGAAGTTGCCGACCTTGGGATATTGCGGGGCGCCGAACGGACAGGCGTAGAAGCAATAGCCGCAGCCGATGCAGAGGTCCTTGGAGTGCAGCACCACGCCATCAGCGGTGGTGTAGAAGCAGTTCACGGGGCACACGGCCGCGCAGGGCGCGTCGGTGCAGTGCATGCAGGCCATCGAGATCGAGCGCTCGCCCGGCTTGCCGTCATTGATGGTGACCACGCGGCGCCGGTTGATGCCCCAGGGCACCTCATGCTCGTTCTTGCAGGCGGTGACGCAGGCATTGCATTCGATGCAACGGTCGGCGTCGCAGAGGAATTTCATACGTGCCATCGTCGTTGCTCCCTATGCCGCCGCGATCTGACAAAGCGTGACCTTGGGCTCCTGCATGCCCGTCGCGGGATCATATCCGTAGGTCGTGATGGTATTCGCGCTTTCGCCGAGCACGATCGGATCGGTCCCCTTCGGGTAGGCGCTGCGAAGATCCTTGCCTCCCAGCCAGCCGCCGAAATGGAAGGGCATCCAGGCTACGCCCTTGCCCACACGCTCGGTGACGAGCGCCTTCATCCTCGCCCTGGAATTGTTCTCGGCACCCGTGACCCAGACCCAGCCGCCATCCTTGACGCCGCGATCAGCAGCATCGGCCGGATTGATCTCGATGAACATGTCCTGCTGCAGTTCGGCAAGCCACGGATTGGTGCGCGTCTCCTCGCCGCCGCCCTCATACTCGACCAGACGGCCCGAGGAAAGGATGAGCGGGAACTGCTTGGCAATCCCCTTCTCCACGGCAGCCTTCTGCACCGAGAAGCCGATGTTGGGCATGCGAAATTGCTTGGCATCGGGCAGCGTCGGATATTTCTCGACGAGGTCGACACGCGGCGTGTAGATCGGCTCGCGATGGACCGGAATCGGATCAGGCAGGCCGAAGGCGTTCATGCGTGCCTTGCCATTGCCATACGGCACGCAGCCGTGTTTGAGCGCGACCCGCTGGATGCCGCCGGAGAGATCGAGCGACCACGACACCGAATCCGGATTGGCCGGATTGACCTTCATGATCGTGGCCATCTCCGCTTCGGTGAGGTCGGCGTCCCAGCCGAGCTTCTTCAGGCTCGCCAAGGTGAATTCGGGATAGCCGTCCTGGATCTCGGAATCCTTGGAGTAGGATTTGTCGGCCAGCAGGCTGACCTTGCGCGTGGTGCCGTCGGGCAGCTTCTCCTCGCGCTCGATGCCGAAGCGCGGCCGGAATGTGCCGCCGCCGTCCATCACCGCGAGATTGGTGTTGTAGAGCAGTGGCGTGCCGGGATGCCGGACTTCCGGCGAGCCCCAGCACGGCCACGGCAGGCCGTAATAATCGCCGCCGACCTCGGGATCGTCCTTGGGCGCACGCATCGTCAGCATGTCGAACTTCGCCTGGTTCTTCATGTGCGCCTTGAGCCGCTCGGGCGATTGCCCGCAATAGCCAGTCGACCAGCTGCCGCGATTCATCTCGCGCAGCACGTCTTCCGCTTCAGGCAGATTGTTCTCGACCTTGATTTTCTTGAACATCTGGTCGGCGAAGCCGAGCTTCCTGGCCATCAGATAGATGACCTCGAGGTCGTCCTTCGATTCGAAGATCGGTTTGACGATCTGCTCGCCCCATTGCAGCGAGCGGTTCGAAGCGACGCGCGATCCCTTGCACTCGAATTGCGTGGCCACCGGAAGGATGTAGACACCGTCCTTGCGCCCGGCCTCGACCGCCAGCGATGCCCAGGTCGTTGGATGGGGATCGGCAATGACAAGCAGGTCCAGCGCCTTCAGGCCTTTGAGAGACTCCGGAATGCGCGTGATGCTATTGCTGGCATGTCCCTGAACGAACACCGCCCGCACATTGTCTTTCTGAGCGACCTGATCCTTCGGCAACGTCACTGCCTCGAACCAGCGGGTGAGCGGAATGCCGGGCGTTTCCATGATCTTCTTGTCATCGAAGCGCGACTTCAAGAACTCGTAGTCGACGTCCCAGACCCGCGACCAGTGCTTCCACGCACCCTCGGCAAGGCCGTAGTAGAACGGCAACGTCACGATATCGAGCCCAACGTCGGTCGCGCCCTGCACGTTGTCGTGGCCGCGGAAGATGTTGGCGCCCATGCCCGGTCCACCGACATTGCCGGTCATGAGCAGCAGGATGCAGCTCGCCCGCACATTGGCGGTGCCGACGGTCTTCTGGGTCTGGCCCATGGCCCAGATCAGCGTCGACGGCTTCTCGGTCGCGAACAACTTGGCGACCCGCTTGAGCTGTTCGCCGGGAATGCCGGTGACGCGCTCGACCTCTTGCGGATTCCATTTCTCCACTTCCTTGCGGAGATCATCGAAGCCGTAGACACGCTGCTGGATGAATTCCTTGTCCTCCCAGCCGTTCTGGAGAATGTGCCACATCATGCCGTAGAGCACCGGAATGTCGGTGCCTGGACGCATCCGCACGTATTCCGTCGCGTGCGCAGCGGTGCGCGTCATGCGCGGGTCGATGACGATGAAGTTGGCCTTTTGCAGCTCCTTGCCCTCGAGCAGATGCTGCAACGAAACCGGGTGCGCCTCGGCCGGATTGCCGCCCATGATCATTTGGGTCTTGGCATTGCGGATATCGTTGTAGCTGTTGGTCATCGCGCCGTAGCCCCAGGTGTTGGCGACGCCGGTAACCGTGGTTGAATGACAGATACGTGCCTGATGGTCGGTGTTGTTGGTGCCCCAGAACGCCCCGAGCTTGCGGAACAGATATGAGCCTTCATTGGTCATCTTGGCCGATCCGAGCCAATAAACGGAATCGGGTCCCGACTTTTCGCGAACCTCGAGGATCTTGTCGCCGATCTCGTTGATCGCAGTCTCCCAGGAGACGCGCGTCCATTGCCCGTTCACGAGCTTCATCGGATAGCGCAAACGCCGGTCGCTATGCACCAGCTCGCGTACGGAAGCACCCTTCGCGCAATGCGATCCGCGATTGATGGGGGACTCCCAGGTCGGCTCCTGGCCGATCCAGACCCCGTTCAACACTTCCGCTGTCACCGTGCATCCGACGGAACAATGAGTGCAGATGCTTTTCTTCACAGTGGCACCCGCGGCCAGCGGACCGGCCACGGCGGCCTCGGCCTTGCGCACGCCGGAAACCGGCATGGAGCCGAGTGCCGCGAGCGTGCCAGCCGCAAGACCGGACCTTTGCAGGAAGGCGCGGCGATCGAGACCGCCGGTCTGACTTGCCAGGGTGTCCGCGACCGAGCCACGGCGCTCGGATCCGGAATGCTGATCTGTTCGCTTGATAAGCACGGCAGCCTCCCTCAGGCGGGATAGCGGTTGACGCGGTAATAGGCCTTTACGTGATCGGATTCCTTGTAGCGCGCCTTGCGCTTCTCATCGTTGTTCTCGCTGTCGGCTTGCGCAGAGCCGACTAGCGGCGTCGCCAGCGTGGCGCCAGCGCCAACGGTGCCGATGCCAACCTTGCGGAGAAAGTCGCGCCGTCCAACGATCGCTTTTTTTTCATCGCTCATCGCATCTCTCCCGGACCACCCTTGGCTTGGTCACTTGGCGAACGAAAATCCTCGTCTCTCGATCTCGATAAACAGGCGGCCGAGCGTGCCGACCGTGCGATAGAACGTTGCGCTCGCCGCGTGCTCCATGTCCGCAAACAGACGTCCCATCCAGGATGAAACGTGTTTGTCGAACAGCGCACGCTGCGCAACGAACGGCGCTTCCAAGCGGCCGTCAGCCATTCCGGCCATGATCTCGCAGAGGATGGCGGCATGATCCTCGGGTTCGCTATTGCCCTCGGCGCGCGCGATGCCGAGCGCCGCGAGATCGGTTCGCAAACGTGACAGCGGCCGTTCGTTGAGGAAGCCGGTCAAATAGTAGGAGGCGTAAGGCAGCAACTCGCCGCGGCCGAGGCCGACGAAGAGGTCGAAATATTCGCGCTCAACCTGAGCTGCGTTCGCGTGCGAAGCGGCTTCCGCCAAGCTGGCGTGAGCCTGGCCAAGCGGGGTTCCGTCTCCGCTCAAACCGGCAAGCCGGTCGAGCAAGCTCTTCGACGGCGCAGCCGCGAGCAAGGCGGCGAGAAGGTCATATTCCTGCGCCCGCGCGATATCGATCGGATCGATGCTGTCTCGCGCTACCGTGCGCTCGTGATGTTGATCAGGATAAAGATCAGGCCGCAGCTCGGCGCGGGGAACGCCCGTTGCCGCTTCCACCGCCATGACCCGCCGCGCGGGTATCTTGCTCCAGTTCGAAACCGAGGGCTGGCTGATGCTTATTTTGCGCGCAAGCTGGGCCACGCCGCCTGCGGCGTTAATGGCACGATCAAGCCCGACGTCACGCATAGGGACCTCCTTGCACGAGACCCGAGTGACTGATTTTGCTTGCGTAACAAAGCGCTAGCGAAGCGTAGACCTGGTTCCGCAGGCGGTCAATTGCCGACCCATAGGTTATGGCTATAGCCTTTGGTCGCAACCCTAGCGAGGCAGGGCACCGCCGTGTGTGCGGCGCCGAACAGTGCTGGCTTCCATCGTCGGTTGCGATGCAGCGGGAGTTGCGATCTCCGTGAGGACCGCTTCATCAGGCTTCTCCGTAAGCACGGCGGATTGCACAACATCCGCGTTCGGAACATCCGGGAATTCCTGCAGCTGCGTCAGCACGTCAGCCTGTGGCTCTGCGGCGTTACGCAGGCCGCCGACGATCCGGTCGACCCAGGCGGCCAACTCGGCCTGCGAGCAATCGAGCGGTCCGAACCCCGGCATGGCAGTCGGATCGTTGAAGTCCCAGGCGTTCTCGGCCAGCCCCACGAAATCGCGGATCGCCGGATCGGCCGTCCAGGCGCGGCGAAGAGCCAGATGCATCAAGTCCTGCGGAACACCTTTGCGCAGGAACGCGGTGATGTCGGTCCCCGCCGCGATCGCATCGATCGACGGCAAGCTGCCGAGATCCACCTCCGGTTCGGCCTCGGCCGCCGGGGATGGCACCGCGGCTTCATCGGCCGGCCCGGCTATTTCCGCTAGCGGAGCATCCGGTTTTGACCCGCGCTTAAGGCGCGACCAACGTGCGAGAAACTCTTCCTCAGTCATTCTTGCCCGCCTTCATCCTGCCGACGCGCCAGCGCCTCCGGATCGGCGCGCCGTCGCTCGCGTTTGACGAACTCTCTCTCGACGTGGTGTTCGGCAACGAAGCCTTCAATCACCTCGCGCATCGCCTCGGGCATCGGCACGGCTTCAACCAGATTGTCAGCGGCCTCGGTAAACCCCTCTCCTTCCGCGGGATCAGCGGTCGCGGCGGCGATGCCATAAGGCCAGGCCCCCTCGGATGGGCTCAAGACCACCCAGATGCTCGGCGTTCCGGATGCAATATTGTCGCGGTAACGCGCGGTTTCCGACACGTACAGGTCGACCGTTGCGCTGCCGGCATAAAACAAGGTGTTGCCCTCCTGCTCGCGCAAGATTGTCCAGGGCTTCGTATTCGGTTCGTCCGGCAACACGGCGGCGCTTCGCCAGATGAAATCGATCCAAGGCGACTCCGCCTTGCGCCGTTCGACGACGATGCCGACGGGGATACGCAAGATTGGCAGGGCTGCGCTCATGAGATGGCTTCCAGACACCTGATCGGGAGTCCCGTCAACAGATTTTGCGGTTTCATGCGGAGCTTCTGATCGGCTGTCGTCGCCAGGATCAGATAGACCGGCTCGCCCTGCAGGGTCTCGATGGCGAGCCGAGAATCCGAAAAGGTCAGGCGAAACAGCGAAAGCACTCGCCCTGCGCTGGGCTCGTCAAGTTCCTCGCCGTGCCAAAGCCGATCGCCCATCCTGGTGGCGTCAGCGTCCAACCCGATATACCAGGTCAGTTGCACCTCGCATCGTTCCGTCAGCGGTTCGATGGCAACATCGATCCCGAGCAGATGGGAGACCCAGCGTGTCATGGCCTGCGCCAGCGCGCGCGCCCCTCGCCCACCCGCGGTGAGATCGAGAGCCATATCGAACTGGTCGCTGCGGTCCCAATAGCTCTCGGCATTGTCCTCGCTCAACACGTCGAGCTGCGCGTCCGTCTTGGTGCCCAGCATCGAGATCAGCGACAAGACAGGCGTCGGGCTGCGACCGCCGACGACCTCTTCATCGCCAAGCAGCAAGGCCTGTTCATGCGGTAGGATACGCTGCGGCCGGAAGAACAGCTCGGCGGCGCGCAGCACGAACGGATCCTCGTTGTCATCAAGCGCATTGCGCAAGATCACGTGCACGAGCTGATCGATGAACAGCGGCGGCAGGTCGTTTGACCGCGAGCGCAGGGCCGCGAGATACGCGGCTTCGAGCGTCGGGTGCCGCAACACGAGATCGCGAAACCCCAGTACCAAGCGCCAGTTCTCCCGCGCGTCCTCATCGGCGATCGCAGCGACCTCGTCGGCTACGACGACCCGGCGCGGATCAGCAAGCAACTCACGATGCAGTCTTCGTTCGACCGGACACGCGTCCTTCGGCGGCATCAGCTCGGGGCGGACAAAATAAGCCTTCAAGAATTCGTCGGTGACGCAAAGCCGGCCGCTCTCGTCGCGATCGAGCAGATGATGGCCGCATGCGATCCAGAAATCATTCATCCTCAATTTCCATGAACGAGAATGCCTTGCCATGCCGCTGCCCTTCCCGCAGTTGCAGCTTCCGGAAGGCCTCGTGGACGTCGCCGTCGCGCGCCGAACGGTGGACCGCAATCAGCGAGCTGATCGGATGCGTGCAGAGCGACTGCGCAAAGGTGACTTCCTCTTCCGCAGCGGTCCTCGCAATTGCGATGTCCGGTGCGCCGAAGAGATCAACGAGTTGCCTGGCAAGCAGTTCGATCAGCGCCTGGCAATCATCCTCAGTCGCCGGAACAATCTGCGCCAGCGTCGACCACCCCCAGGATCGCACGCCGAGAAAGCCGCTGCGGAAGGCGGCCCGCGCCTTTCCGCTAAGTTTCGCCGGATCCTGATCGCAGAAGCGGAAGGCGCCGGAGACCGCCCATTCGCCTGAGATTGCCGGCGCGTCGAACACGAAGGTATCGGAGGCATCGAGCGCGATGGTGCGCAGAAGCTTCACCGCCTTTTTCACGACGCTGGCCCTCCGAGCTTTGGATCGAGCCAGGATGGCGTGGCGAGCGCCTTAGCTAGGCCTGCCCGCTCAGTCGTGTCAGAGCCGGAGCGCCGCGTGAGCAGATCGCCGCGATCATCGATGCGTCGAACCATTTGCCGCTCGCGAGGGATGCGGCTGAGATAGTCACGCGCGACGCTGTCGAATCCATCGACCTGCCAGCTATCGGTCGCCCGCATCAGGTGTCGCGCAAAGCTCTCGGTCAGCTGTACCGCGCCGGCCTCGCCAAACCCTTCCTCATCAAGGGCGGAGGCGAGCGGATGAACACCGGGATCGTGATCGTTCATCATGACCGTCCGGATCATGGCGCCAAACACGAGCCAGTCCGGCGGCTCATCCTCCTCCGCGGACGCGGGCCACCCCAGCCGTCCCCCGCCGACCAGCCCGCCGTCAATCCTCACCGCATCAGGCCAATCGATCGCAACCGCCTTGGTCGGCGGCGCATAGGCACCCAGGGCGTCCGTCAGGGCAACCATGCCGGCGTAGAAGGCGCGGCGCGCGGTGATCAGCGGCTCGGCCGGCTCCAGCACCACCGCGAACTCGGCAAGATCAAACCGGCCGACATAGACTAGCGTGCCGGGCCCGCTTTCGGGTGCAATGCGGCATGCATGGGCAAAGGCATCTCCGCTCTCGCGCAACCGGACCAACGTAAAGGGTGGCGGCAATTGGATGGGTTCCGCCATGGAAGCGTGGTTGGTTGGAATCGACCGCAGGCCGTCCTCCACTTTCCCCTTTTTCCCGATTGACAATATTTATACGAGGCAAAGGATTGGCGCGAGTCCGTCATTCGTCGCCCGTCTCGGGAGGAATGAACCTGGAGCCGCCGGCCAAGACCATCCTGATTTGCTCGTGCGAAGACACGATGCGGCTTGACGTGACCGCGATCCAGCGCGGATGCGGCAATGACGACATCAAGAGTTTTCGTCACCTGTGCGGCGCCGAGCTCGACCATTTTCGCGCAGGCGCGAAGGCAGAGGGCCCTCTGACCGTTGCCTGCACGTATCAGCGGTCCTTGTTTGCGGAGGAGGCCGGCGAGCGTTGCGCGCCCATGGCTTTCGTGAACATTCGCGAGACGGCAGGCTGGTCGACCGAAGGCGCGCAAGCGGGCCCCAAAATGGCGGCGCTGCTCGCAGCGAGCGCCGTGCAGGCCCCCGATTATCCGCTGGTCACGCTTGAGAGCGACGGGGTCATCCTGATCTATGGCCGGGACGAGACGGCGATCGAAGCCGGGCGGCTACTTTCGGATCATCTCGATGTGACGGTCATACTGAGTGAGCCTGGCGAGACTATATCGCCTTTGGCAACGCCCTTCCCGGTCGTGAAGGGAACGATCCGGAACGCCAGAGGACATTTTGGCGGTTTCGAGCTCACGATCGACGATTACGCTCGCCCACATCCCTCCTCGCGCGATCACTACGTCTTTGAACCTCCACGCAACGGCGCCACCTCGCATTGCGACATCGTCCTTGACCTATCGGGAGAGAGACCGCTGTTTCCAGCGCATGACCTGCGCGACGGTTACCTGCGGGCCGACCCAAAGGACCCGAGTGCCATGCTCCGCGCCGTCCTGAGCGCGCGCGATCTCGTCGGACGTTTCGATAAGCCAAAATATGTCGAATTCACACCCAACCTTTGCGCCCATTCGCGCTCGAACCTGACCGGCTGCCATCGCTGTCTCGATTTATGTCCCACGAGTGCGATCACACCGGCTGGTGATCACGTTGCCATCAATGCGGAAATTTGCGCCGGCTGCGGCCAATGCGCCGCCGCCTGTCCGACTGGCGCGGCGTCCTACGCGTTGCCGCCTGCGGACACCCAGCTTCAGACCATCCGCGCCATGCTGCTCGCCTACGACCGGGCCGGCGGATCGAACCCGGTCCTGTTGCTGCACGAGGGCCAGCATGGCACGCCGCTGATCGACGCGCTCGCCCGTCACGACGAGGGTCTGCCTGCCGAGGTCATCCCTCTGGCCGTCAACGAGGTGACGCAGGTCGGGCTTGAGGCTGTCATCGGTGCTTTTGCCTATGGAGCAGCCGCGTTCCGGTTCTTGCTCCGCGGCAAGCCGCGGCATGACGTGACCGGGCTGAGGCAAACGATCGACATGGCAGCGACCATCCTTGCGGGCCTCGGATTTGAAGGGCCCCGGGTCGCTGCGATCGAAACCGACGATCCGGATTCATTGCTGGAGCAGTTGCGAGGCATCGAGAGACTTGCCGGCGTGAAGACGCCAGCGACGTTCAAGACCGTCGGCAAGCGGCGCGACCTGCTTCGCTTCGCGCTCGGCGAACTGCATCGCCTCGCGCCGAAGCCGGTCGACGTCATTGCCCTGCCTCAGGGCGCTCCGATTGGCGCAGTGAGCGTTGATACCGGTGGATGCACGCTGTGCCTGTCCTGCGTTTCCGTCTGCCCGACCGGCGCACTCCGCGACGATCCCGACCGCCCGGTGCTCAAGTTCGTCGAAGATGCCTGCGTGCAATGCGGCCTCTGCCAGAGCACTTGTCCCGAGAAGGTCATCACGCTGAAGCCCCAGATCAATTTCCACGCCGGCCGCGCGCCCGCGATTGTGATCAAGGAGGAAGAGCCTGCGCTTTGCGTCCGCTGCGGCACGGCGTTCGGCGTGAAGAGCACGATTGACCGCATCGCGGCCAAGCTCGAGGGCCGGCATTGGATGTATCCGGCCGGCGACAAGCGCCTCGACGCCATCAGGATGTGCGCGGATTGCCGCGTGATCGTGATGAGTGAACAGCAGTTCGATCCGTTCGAGGGCGTGCCGGAACGCGAGCCGCCCCGAACCACTGAGGATTATTTGCGCCGGCCGGACACCAAGACCTGAGCGCGAACGCTCCTCAGTGGCATTCGAGTCCTCACCTATTGCGAGGTCGCGCGGGCCAGGAAGTCGGTCAATGCGCGGCGGTCTTCGGCCGATCCGATGCGCTGCTCCGGCATCTTGGTTCCCGGCGTGTAGGCGTTAGGCCCGACTTCAAACAGCTTTGCGACGGTCTCGGGGGTCCAGACGATATCCATCGTCTTGAGGGCCTCGGAAAACCGATAGCCGGGAAGCGAGGCGATTTTCCGGCCGAACAATCCGGCAAGCGTCGGCCCCGCACGTTGCGCCTCGTTGGCCGACAGCGTGTGACAGGCAACGCAGGCGCGAAAGATTTCGGCGCCATGATCGCCCGCATAGGCGGCCAGCGGACCCGCTGATGTCCCGAACAGATTTGAACCGACCGGCTCGCCGCTCTGCACATTCCAACGCCGGATCTTTCCGTCCGCACCTCCGGTCACGATCGTTGCTGCATCATGCAGGAAGACGACCGACCAGACCGGGAAGCTGGGCCCCACGAGTGTCCTCAACACACTCCGGGACTTGCGCTCCACAATGGCAACCGTGCCGCCGATGCCTGCGGCGGCGATCAGCGTCCCATCGTCTGAAAGCGCCAAGCCGACGATCGGTGCCGCGCCGGCGGCCACCTCGCCGGCCGGCTTTCCGTCCGTCGTCAGCATGCGCAGCTTGCCGTCCGCCCCTGCCGCGACGATCTCGCCATCGGGCGCGATGGCGACCGCGTTCAATGGCGCCGGCAGTTCCACCGTTCCAGGGCGGCCTTCCGGCAAGCGCCAGATACACAAGGCACGATCGTAGCCGACGCTCACGAGCGACATGCCGTCCGGAGCGAAGGCGACGCCGTTCACATTCTGCGTGTGGCCTTGAAACACGCGGACCGCGCCATCGGCCAGGGACCAGAGCCGCAAGCTGTGGTCCCACGACGCCGAGGCGAGCGTCGATCCGTCCGGCGCCACGGCGAGTGCCACGACCGGGCCGGTATGTCCTTCCAGGACTTGATCGGGCTGCTGGCGGCCTGCCGTCCACACCGCAAGCCGAGCGTCGGCGCCCGCGGTGATCATGCGGCCGTCCTGCAGGAACGCAACGGCATTGACGGCATCCGCATGATACCGCAGCACCTCGCCCGCGGCGTCGGTCTGCAGCGACCAGCGGATGGCGGACGTATCGAAGCTGCCCGACAACAGGCTGTCGCCGTCAGCCGAAATAGCGAGCGCCCGGACGGGGCCGCCATGGCCCGCAAGCTGCGCGTCCGCCGCTGACGCAGCGACAATCTCCAGGAGGGCTGCAATGGCCCAGGCGCACGAAGCCCATCCCATCAATCTCTGCCGAACTTGGTCACGTCCATGGCTGCGCTGAAATAAAGCTCCGGCGGCACCACGTCTACTTCTCCGGTGCCACGACCTTCTTGGACGAGCCCTCGGGCGCCGCCTGCATCCCGGGCGGACTCTGGCCTTGCGGGCTTTCGGCGGGCGCGCCACCCGAACCCGTATTGATTGGGCCCGTCCAACCCTGTGGCTGCGGTTGGCCCTTCTGTTCGGGCTGGGTCTGTGTCGCAGGCGGCCCTGTCTGTCCGGACTGGGCGAGCGCACTGTCGAAGGCTGCGACCGCTGCCAGGCATAGGATGGATGTCAGTGCCTTCACGGCGAATCCTCCTTTGGAGCTCGAGCTTCAACGAGCAAGGATCGATATCCGTTCCTCAGCGCGCGCTGCGTCAGTTCGCCCGTCGTCGGCATTCTTCCCTTGAATGGCTGCGGCGCGAGTCCTAGCTTTGGTTGGTCACGTCTTTGCTCGTCATGTCAAGGAAAACGGCATGCAGGAGCAGTCGAGGCCATTGCTGCGGGTGATCTCATGGCTACGCGCCGTGCGCGTGCACTTGATTGCCCCAGATCCAGCCGCACGGGAAGCCTCGCCTCTCCTCATCCTCACGGTCGTCGTGCTCGCGCTGCTCCTCGCCATATTGGAAGTGGAATTGCACAGCGCCGACCTTCAATCGTTGGGCTTGATCGGCGATGCATTTCCAATCGACCCGGTTTTCAAGAGCCCTTAGAGTCGGCAGGAACGGCGGGCGAACTCTGCATCGTTAGTCACGATTGCCCGCAGGAAGCGGCATCGTAAGATGCGTGCGGATTGAAAGTGATGGAGTTTGGCATGAAGGCTTTTCTGCTCGGCTGCGCTGCAGCCATTGTGATCGCAATTGCAGCGATGGCGGTCCTGGATCAGGTGCAGGAGCCCGTTGCCCAAGCGTTTGCTACAACCGGTGTGCGCTTGTAAGACCGCTCCCGAAAGAGACGGCGGCACGACAGAAGGAAGCACTTCCGGGCCGACTAAACGCAACTGATGAAGAAGGGTCAGTGGTCCTCGACGGCCGCCATGGCGCACTATCTGCATGACGACGATGAAGCCAAGCAAGATGCACGAATGAAACGTATCAAGCGCGTGCAAGACAAGCGAGGGGAAAGTGAACGTTCGTCAATATGAGAACGCGCCGCTTGTCAGAATGAAAAGACTTTGACGTGCTAAGCCATTGAAAACGCTGGAGCGGGTGAAGGGAATCGAACCCTCGTATTCAGCTTGGAAGGCTGCTGCTCTACCATTGAGCTACACCCGCGTGATGGGCTCCCTAACACGGCCGGGCGGCGGTCTCAACTGCCCGGGAGGCAGCTTTGCGGCGTCTTCCCCGTCTTGCGCGCCGCCGTGGTTCCTTCCGGAACCCGGCGCCCCTTAACAGCGGCGGCAATGCCGCCTATATTGAGATCTTCCGAAACCAACGAAAGGAGGTGATCCAGTGTCTTTTACCAAGCGCTGTCACCTCGCTGGGATCGCCCGCTGAGCTCTGGATAAGGGCTTGGCATCGGGGCGCTCTCGGCCCTGGACCAGCGAGCAAGAAATCGGGCGCGACGGGGCCTCCCCGCCGCGCCTTTTTCGTCGATCGCACGGCTCAGGCCGGCGGCTCGCCTGCAAGCACCTCGCGAATCTTCTGTGACAGCTCCGATTTCCGGTAGGGCTTGCCGAGCAGCGCCACGCCGGGGTCGAGATGCCCTTCGTGGACGATGGCGTCATCGGTGTAGCCCGAGGTGTAGAGCACTTTCACGCCCGGCCGGCGCAGCCGGACGGCGTCGGCCAATTCCCGCCCGTTCATGCCGCCGGGCATGATGATATCGGTGAACAAGAGATCGAATTTCGCGCCCTGGTCGACCAGCGCCAGCGCCGAAGCGCCGTCGCCGGCCACGAGCGTGCGATAGCCGAGGCTGCCGAGTTGGGCGATGACATAGCCCTGCACCAGCGGATCGTCCTCGACCACGAGGATCGTCTCGTGTCCGCGTGTCTTGGCGAGCGGCTGGACCGGCGCCAGCCTGGCCGGCGCCTCGCCCTTCGACCGCGGCAGGAACAGCCGCACCGCCGTGCCGCGCCCCTCCTCGCTCTCGATGGCCACCATGCCGCCGGTCTGCTTGGCAAAGCCGTAGACCATACTGAGCCCCAGTCCTGTGCCACGACCGACGCCCTTGGTGGTGAAGAACGGCTCAAACACGCGCTCGCGGATGTCGGCCGGAATGCCGTGACCGGTATCGCTGACGGCGACCATCACGAAGGCGCCGCGCACGCCGTCGCCGTCGCCGCCCGTGCCTTCGAGTTCGCGGTTCGCAGTCTCCAGGGTGAGCCTGCCACCGCCCGGCATCGCGTCGCGCGCATTGACGGCGAGGTTGACGATCGCGGAGGACAGCTGTGAGGGATCCGCCATCGCAGACCAGGCATCGTCGGCGAGGTGCGTCTCGATCTCGATGTGCTCGCCGAGGATCGGTTTGAGCAGTTTCGCGGTCTCGACCACCAGGGCGTTGACGTCGATCTCGCGCGGCTCCAGCGGCTGGCGGCGCGCGAAGGTCAGGAGCTGCGAGGTGATCTCCGCGCCGCGCGCGGCCGCATCGTCGATCAGCTGCGCGATCGCGGCGAGCTCGGGTTTGTCCGCAAGCCCCTCCCGGATGATCTCGATGGTGCCGGTGATGACCGTGAGCACGTTGTTGAAATCGTGCGCGACGCCGCCGGTGAGCTGGCCGATCGCGTCCATCTTCTGGGATTGGCGCAGCCGCTCCTCGGTCTCGTGCTGCGCGGTGAGGTCGGTCGCGGAGCCGCGATAGCCCATGAAGCGTCCGTCGGCGTCGAAGACCGGCTTGCCGTTGACGCTGAAATGATGCATCCGCCCGGTAATGTCGCGCCCGCGATATTCGAACTTGCGGAACGGCTCGTGACGGTCCAGCGTCGCCAGGTGCGCGCGCCATTTCTCGGGCTCGGCATCGCGGTCGAGCGCGCTATCGGTGCGACGCGTGCCGATCCGCGCTTTCGGATCCATGCCAAAGGAAGTCAACCGGTCGGAGATGTAGGTGAACCGGTGGTCCGGCCCGGTCTCCCAGAACCAGTCGGATGCCGTCTCGGCATAGTCGCGGAAACGCTCTTCGCTCGCCCATGCGTCCGCTTCGGCGCGCCGACGGATGGCCAGGTCGCGCTCGAGGTTGGCATTGGCCTCGCGCAGCTCGCCATAGGCCCGCTGGAGGTTGGCGCACATCGCGTTGAAGGCCTCGATCACCTTGTCCAGCTCGTCGGCATCGTAGGGCCGCCGGCGGTCCAGGCGCAAAGGCGGCGGCGGCCGCGTCAGGCTGTACTTGCTGACGAACTCGGCGATGGCCACCAGATGCCGCGTCACCAGGAGATGGACCATGTAGATGATGAACAGCGAGACGAGGAATGTCTTTGCCGCCTGGCTTGCCAGGATGACCAGAGCGCGGTTCAGCAGATTCCGATAGATATCGCTCAGCGTGGCCTCGACATGGAGCACGCCGATCTCGCGTGCGTTCCCTTGTATGGTGGTGTTCAAGGGAAAGTCGCGCGTCACGACCGAGCGGGTGCTCGGCTCGCCGACGGCAAGACGGATCGGATTGGGACGATCGGCAATCTCGCGCACCTCGGCGGCGCGGATGTCGGGCAGCCGTAGGATGCCGTCGAGCTGGAGCTTGAGCTGGTTCTGGTCGAGATTCCACAGGCTCTCGCCGAGACTGCCGGTCGTGCTGCGGCCGATCTCGTCGAGCCGCGTCTCGATGAGTCCAACCTCGCGATCATAATCGAGATAGAGCTGCAGCGCGGTCAGCGTCAGCGTCACCACCGACGAGAACAACAGCACGGCGGCGAGGAGCCGCGGCCCGACACCGCTGCGCGACCAGTTGAAGAGCCGCGACAGCAATGATGCGAATATCGTGGGCGCAACCGTAGCACCGATGCCGGTCAGATCGGGCTTCGCAGCAGCCGGCGCGATGGCGCAGCTGCGCTTGGGATCCTCGTCGCCTGCGTTGGCCATGCACCACGCCCCCCGGAAATGGCGGCTCTCTGCACCGGCCACAGCTTGGAGTCTCGCGCTTTCCAACAGTCGAGACGCCTGCCTCGTCGCCCGATGCGCGCAATCACCCTGTCTTGCGCCCGGCAGCAGGATTCCCGCGCAAACTACCACTGCGCGTGATAGAATGACATCGGTGAGAGTCCGAAGTCGCTCGCATGGCGGGCGAGCGGTAATCGTTGCGGCCCGCGCAGGCGCCTACTCCCGGTAGATCGAGGCGGCGCCCGAATCCAGTGGTAGCAATGCAAGGCCGAAGGAGACGCCTCGTGTGGCGGCTGATCGTCGCCTTCCTGTCCTTGCTCGCAGCCGGGCCCTCCCAGGCGCAGGACTTGATCCGGCTGGCGCGCATCGCCGACATCCCCGATCAATATGTCGGCGGCGAGATGCTGCGGGCTGTCTATGCCAAGCTCAACATCAGGCTGGAATTCGAGGACGTCCCCGGCAAGCGTGCGCTCGCGCTGTCGAGCGACGGCGAGGTCGACGGCGAGATCCAGCGGATCGGAACACTCTCGCGCGACTATCCGACGCTGGTCCAGGTCACACCGGCGATCAACTACATCGAGCCCGCGGTGTTCGCGACCAAACTCCGGTTTGCGATCGCCGGCTGGGATTCGATCAGGGACTACAGCATCGGCATCGTCCGTGGTGTCGGCTCGTCGGAAGCGGGCACGCGCGGCATGGACCGCGTTACCGCGACCACCAGCCTCGACAACATGGTCAGGATGCTCGACGCCGACCGTTTCGACGTGATGGTCACCGACCTCTTCAGCGGGCTCGCTGCGGTGAGGAAACTCAATCTGCAGGCCAGGATTCACCCGCTCTCGCCGCCACTCGAGCGCATCCACATCTACCATTACCTGCACGAACGCCATCGCGATCTGGTGCCGAAGGTGGGCAAGGTGATCGCCCAGATGGAGGCGAGCGGCGAATTGGCGGCGCTGCGCGAAGCCCTGGTCAAGCAGGTCTTGAGCGCCCCGTAACGGCCGCCGGTCAGCCCGCGCGAAGCCGCTCGCGGAACGCCACGGCTGCAATCAGCATGCCGACGCACCAGGCCACGACCGCGCGGTGAGGCTCCGCGCCGAGCAGCACCGTGAAGAGGCTCGTCAGCAGACACGGCACAATGGCCTTCCCCGTCCGGCTCATCAGTGCGAGCAGGAACGGCATCGCCGCGATCGATATTTGCAGGAGATCCATATTGGAAAACCGTCTCGTACGACTTCAGAAGCCGCAGATACCGAGCTTGCGCGGGCGCTTGCCGCGCCGGCTTTCCACGATGCGCTCGCCGCCATTCTCGGCCGAGCTGCCGTAATAGCGGTGATGGCCGCTTTGGTCGTGCAGATCGGCCAGCTCCGACTGTCCCGCCCGACGCGCGTCGCAGATGATCTTGCAAACGATCTTGGTGGTGTGACCCGACATTGCCGCCTCCAGCGAAAATCTTGTTGTTGTGGTCATCAGTCGCGACCGGTTCCGGCGGCGTTCACACGGCAGGGGCGCAATCGGGTTTCAGGACGGTTTCATCGCTTGCGGGCCACGCAATATTTTGCTTCGGGATTGTCGGCACCGCCTGCGGTGCTGCGTCCTTTGGATCTGTGCAGAAAAACAACGAGGTGACGATGCTTTACGCCATCCTGGCCTATCACGTGGAAGACGAGGTCATGTCCTGGACGCCCGAGCAGGACGCCGCGGTCGTGGCCAAAGTCATCGAGGTTCAGGCACCCTTGCGGGCCAGCGGCCAGTTTGGGCCGGCGGCCCGTCTGGATGGGACCCGAAAGGCCCGCACCTTGCGTGGCCCCGGCGCGGGCATGGTGCTGGACGGCCCGTTTGCCGAGACCAAGGAGCAGCTTCTGGGCTTTCACCTGATGGAATGCGCCACCGAGGAGGAGGCGATCGCGGCGGCGCGGAAGCTGCGTGCGGTCAATCCGACCGCGGTCTACGAAATCCGTCCGGTCAAGCTTTACGTGCCGGCCGACGGGTTCGGCGCGACATAGGGGGTGAGATGGCGCTTACGCGTCCGGCTTGGGCCGCGCGATGGTGAAGCGCTGGATCACGAGCCCGCCGAAGGCGATGAACCACACGAAGGGCGCGATATGCGGCGCGAATGCCGCCACGATCGTGCCCGGAATGAACACCAGGAGCGGAAACAGCGAGGCCATCATCTCCTGGCGCCAGCCGCCCAGAATGGTCCACCACAGCCAGGCATTGAGGCCGGCGATCGCGGTGAGGTGCAGGCCGTAGAGCACCGCGACCGCGCTGCTCATGCCGTAATTGGTGTAGAGGCCGTTGGTCACCGGCAGCAGTACGATCGAGAGCAGGAAGAACAGGTTGAGGATCACCGCGCCACGGCTGCCGACAGGCTGGCGCGCCAGCCGCCGGTGATGGCTGATCCAGAACACGCCGGCGATGATGAAGCTGAGCGCGAAGCCGGCGAGCTTGCCGGAATAGACATGGGCAAGGTCGCGCCAGCCGGGCGCGCCGGTGAACACCGCGGCCTTGGGCAAGTCATAGGCCAGCAGCGTCATGGCGACACCGAAAATGGTGTTGCTGAGCGATTCCAGCCGCCGCATCTCGAACTGGTCGGGCTTGAGCTCGGTCATGCCGGGTGCGCTTTTCGAAACTGGAACCTTGGGCTTTCTTTCCCCCTAAATCCTAAAGCCGGTTTCGTCCAGCCGCATTGCGATTCGCAGCGGGATCGCCGACTCTCACCCTTTCACCGGGGCGATTCGTGGCAACATATCTGGACACGCTCAATGCGGAGCAGCGCCGCGCCGTGGAGCATGGCGTGGCCGAGGGCGCGACTGTGGGCGGCCCCCTGCTCGTCATTGCAGGAGCAGGCTCCGGCAAGACCAATACGCTGGCCCACCGGGTCGCGCATCTGATCGTCGCCGGCGCCGACCCGCGCCGCATACTGCTAATGACGTTTTCGCGCCGCGCCGCGGCCGAGATGGCCGGCCGGGTCGAGCGCATCGCCCGCAAGGTGCTGGGCGAGAACAATGCCACGATCATGCGCGATGCCCTCACCTGGGCCGGCACCTTCCACGGCATCGGCGCACGTCTGTTGCGCGAATATGCCGAGCGGATCGGTGTCGATCCCGCCTTCACCATCCACGACCGCGAGGACTCTGCCGACCTGATGAACCTGGTCCGGCACGAGCGCGGCCTGTCGAAGACCGAGAGCCGCTTTCCCGCCAAGGGCACCTGCCTCTCGATCTATTCGCGCTGCGTCAACGCCGAGATGGAGATCGAGAAGGTCCTCGGGCAGCACTATCCCTGGTGCGCGGGATGGACGTCCGAGCTGAAAGGCCTGTTCGCGGCTTATGTCGAGGCCAAGCAGGCGCAGCACGTGCTCGATTATGACGACCTCCTGCTCTACTGGTCGCAGATGATGAGCGATGCGCTGATCGCGGAAGAGATCGGCGGCCGCTTCGATCACGTGCTGGTCGACGAATACCAGGACACCAACCGCCTGCAATCCTCGATCCTGCTGGCGCTGAAGCCGAATGGACGCGGGCTCACCGTGGTCGGCGACGACGCGCAGTCGATCTACTCGTTCCGTGCCGCCACCGTGCGCAACATCCTGGACTTCCCGCAGAGCTTCTCGCCCCGCGCCGAGATGATCACGCTCGACCGCAATTACCGCTCGACCCAAGCTGTGCTGGCGGCCGCCAACGGCGTCATTGGCCTTGCGCGCGAACGTTTCACCAAGAACCTCTGGACCGACCGCGCCGCGTCGCACAAGCCGCAGCTCGTCACCGTGCACGACGAGGCCGACCAGGCGCGCTACATCGTCGAAGAGGTGCTGGCGAACCGCGAGCAAGGCGCGCTGCTCAAGCATCAGGCGGTGCTGTTCCGGACGTCCTCGCATTCCGGCCCGCTTGAGATCGAGCTGACCCGGCGCAACATTCCCTTCGTCAAGTTCGGCGGGCTGAAATTCCTCGACGCCGCGCATGTCAAGGACGTTCTGGCGCTGCTGCGCTTTGCCGAAAATCCGCGCGACCGCGTCGCCGGTTTCCGCATCCTGCATCTGTTGCCGGGCATCGGCCCCGCGACGGCGCAGCGCGTGCTCGACCATTTGGCGGAGAGCACCGATCCGCTCGCCGCGCTCGGCCAGCTGCCGGTGCCGCCACGCACCGGCGCGGACTGGACCGACTTCGTCCGCACCACCCAGAACCTGCGCTATTCGGAATGGCCTGTTGATCTCGAGCGCGTGCGGCTCTGGTACGAGCCGCATCTCGATCGCCTCCACGAGGATTCCGAGACGCGCCGCGCCGATCTGATGCAGCTCGAACAGATCGCGAGCGGCTATGCCTCGCGCGAAAAGTTTCTGACTGAGCTCACGCTCGATCCGCCGGATGCGACCAGCGACAAATCCGGTCCGCCCTTGCGCGACGAGGATTATCTGATCCTCTCCACCATCCACTCCGCCAAGGGCCAGGAATGGAAATCGGTGTTCGTGCTCAACGTCGTCGACGGCTGCATGCCGTCCGATCTCGGCGCCGGCACCAGCGCCGAACTGGAAGAGGAGCGCCGTCTGCTCTACGTCGCGATGACGCGCGCCAAGGACGACCTGCACCTCGTCGTGCCCCAGCGTTTCTTCACCCACGGCCAGGCCGCCAAGGGCGACCGCCACGTCTACGCCTCGCGCACCCGCTTCATCCCGGAGCAGCTGGTCCACCTGTTCGAGCGCACCGCCTGGCCGAAGGCCGCCGCCGGCGCGGCCCGCGCCGCGGCGCAAGGGCCGAAGATCGACATCGGCGCGCGAATGCGCGGGATGTGGCGGTAGACGCAAGAGGGCAGCGTCGGGACGTGCCAGGATAGCTGGAACAACAGAGGTCCGACATGAAAGCCGTCGTCGTCGAGCAATACGCCCCCATCGATCAGATCCAGCTGAAGGACGTTCCGCCCCCGTCGATGGAGCCGGGGCAATTGCGCATCCGCGTGGAAGCTGCCGGGATCGGCTTTGTCGACGGTTTGAAGATCGAGGGACGCTATCAGACCAAGGATCCCCTACCCTTCATTCCCGGGACGGAGTTCGCAGGCGTGGTGACGGAGGCGCCCGGCGCCCCCGGCGGCTATCAACCCGGCATGCGCGTGATGGGCATGACGCGGTCGGGCGCGCTTGCCGAGGAGATCGTCGTTGCCCCCGCCGCGCTCCATCCCCTGCCCGACGGCGTTGCGGCCGAGGTCGCCGCCTCGTTTCGCGCCAACTATTTGACCGCGCTCTATGCGCTGAGCGCCCGCGCCATGCTGGTCGAAGGCGAACAGCTGCTGGTGCTGGGTGCGGCCGGCGGCACCGGAATTGCGGCCGTCCAGATCGGCAAGCTGCTCGGCGCGCGGGTGATCGCAGCTGCATCGACGCCGGAAAAGCGCGAATTCACGCAGGCGTACGGAGCCGACGCCGTGATCGACTATATGCAGGCCGACTGGCGCGACAGGTTCAAGGAGCTGACGGGCGGACATGGTGCCGACGTGATCTTCGATCCCGTCGGCGGCGAGATCTCGGTGCAGGCCTTTCGATCCATCGCCTGGCGCGGGCGCCATCTCGTGGTCGGCTTTGCCGCCGGCGCTATCCCCGCACTGCCGTTCAATCTGCCGCTGCTGAAAGGCGGCGCCCTGCTCGGTGTCGACCTCGCGCAGATTCCGGTGCGCGAACCCGACGTGCAGAAGCGCCTGATGTCGCAGTTGACGGGCTGGCTCGCCGACGGCCAGCTGAAGCCCGTGGTCGGTCGCGTCTTCGCGCTGGACGATTTCCGGGAAGCGTTCAGGACCATGCAGACGCGCGGGGCGCTGGGCAAGATGGTCGTGCGAATCTCGAAATAGAACGCACAAACGGAAACTGAGCATTTCCGAAAGCCGACTTGTCGCGCGGCCGCGGTCCATTAAGTCTGCCCGATCCTCCCCGCAGAGACCTCATCAATGACCGCTCCGCTCGAATTCGGCCTGGATACCTTTGGCGACGTCACCAGGGACGCCTCAGGCGCGATACTTCCGCATGCGCAGGTGATCCGCAACGTCGTCGACGAAGCCGTGCTGGCCGACGAGCTCGGCCTCGACTTCATCGGCCTCGGCGAGCATCACCGATCTGATTTCGCGATCTCCTCGCCGGAGACCGTGCTCGCTGCGATCGCATCGCGGACCAAGCGCATCCATCTCGGCTCGGCCGTGACGGTGCTGAGCTCGGACGATCCGATCCGCGTGTTCCAGCGCTTTGCCACGCTCGATGCGCTGTCGAACGGACGCGCCGAGGTGATCCTCGGCCGCGGCTCGTTCACCGAATCCTTTCCGCTGTTCGGCTTCGACCTGCGCAAATACGAAGAGCTGTTCGAGGAGAAGCTCGATCTCTTCGCGGCACTCTTGTCGCAGCAGCCGGTGACCTGGGAAGGCAAGCTGCGTCCGCCGCTGCGGGACCAGCTGGTCTATCCGCCGGTCGAGAACGGCCGGCTTAAAACCTGGATCGGCGTCGGCGGCAGCCCGCAATCGGTGGTGCGCGCCGCGCATTACGACTTGCCCCTGATGCTCGCGATCATCGGCGGCGATCCCGCGCGCTTTGCGCCCTTCGTCGATCTCCATCACCGCGCCGCCAAGGAATTCGGTCGCCCGGCGCAGCCGATCGGCGTGCACTCGCCCGGCTATATCGCTGAGACGGACGCAGAGGCGCGCGAGCAGCTGTGGCCCGACTACAAGGCGATGCGCGATCGCATCGGCAAGGAGCGCGGCTGGCCGCCAATGGGCCGCGACGAATTCGTCAACGAAGCCGAGCACGGTTCGCTCTATGCCGGCTCGCCGGAGACCGTCGCGCGCAAGATCGCGAAGACGGCGAAGGCGCTCGGGATCTCGCGGTTCCAGTTGAAGTATTCGGCGGGTCCCCTGCCGCACGAGAAGCTGATGAAGAGCATCGAGCTTTATGGGCGGAAGGTGGTGCCGATGGTGCGGGAGATGATGGGGTGAGCTACGATTGAACCAGTCCGCCTACGCCCTGCGGACTACGGAGTGACAGCCTTCGCTCACTTCGCGCCACGGGCATTTGTGCTGGCTTGCCTAGCCGTAGCTCGCGAAGCGATGGGGTGACTCACGTCTAGAACCAGTCCGCCTACGCCCTGCGGGCTACGGCGTGACAGCCTTCGCTCACTTCGCGCCACGGACATTTGTGCTGGCTTGCCTAGCCGTAGCTCGCGAAGCGAGCGAAGGCTGGTGGGGGAGGCAGGACTCGAACCTGCGAAGCCATGAGGCGGCTGATTTACAGTCAGCTCCCTTTGCCACTCGGGACACTCCCCCGCTCGACGGCAGCACAATCGGGCCGGACCTTGCCGGCGACCGAAAACGGCCATGGAACGTGAAGGCCGCGACAGCCCGGATGGGGGCGCGACCGGGCGCGTTTATGGGCGATGCGGTGGGGCAAAGTCAACCGAGGCGAACAGCTAAAATCGCCCCTGAAGCCAGCCAAATTGCCATATTCCGGGACCCGTGACACAAGCGAGCCCATGAAGGATCGAAAATTCACCCCCAGGGGTCCCCGCGGCGGGGCTAAGCCCTTCAACAGGCCCGGGAAATCGGCAGGCCGGCCGGCCCGGCGCGACCGTGATTCGCACCCCGACGGGCCTGTCATCCTCTATGGCTGGCACACCGTCACCATGGCGCTGGCCAATCCGGAGCGACGGATCCGCAAGCTGACGCTGACCGAGAACGCCGCGAAGCGGCTTGCGGACGAAAATATCGAGACCCGCGTCACCCCCGAGATCGTCCGGCCCCAGGAGATCGACCGCCTGCTGTCGCCCGATGCCGTGCACCAGGGCCTGCTCGCCGAGGCCGATCCCCTGCCCTCCCCTGATATCGAAACCCTGAAGCAGGACGGCATGGTGCTGGTGCTCGATCAGATCACAGACCCCCATAATGTCGGCGCCATCCTGCGCTCGGCGGCCGCCTTCGCGGTCAAGGCGATCGTCACCACCGCGCGCCACAGTCCGGAAGCGACCGGCGTGCTGGCGAAGGCCGCCTCCGGGGCGCTGGAACTCGTGCCGATGGTGACCGTACAAAACCTCGCGCGTGCGCTCACCACGCTGAACGAACTCGGCTTCCAGACCGTCGGCCTCGACAGCGAAGGCAGCGAGGACCTCTCGGACGTCGCACTGCGCGAGCCGCTCGCGCTCGTGCTCGGCGCCGAAGGAAAAGGCCTGAGGCAATTGACCCGCGAGACCTGCAGCGTCGTGGCGCGGCTCGACATGCCCGGCGAGATCAAGAGCCTCAACGTCTCGAACGCCGCCGTGCTCTCGCTCTATGTCGGCGCGAGCCGGCTGGGGCTGATGAAGCGGTAGCGGCTTCGCTTCACATCAAAAAACAAAGCGCCCGTCCGCATCGCGGACGAGCGCTTCGCTAACTCAACCGATCAGAGATCAGTAGTAACGACGCAGCACGCGGTGGCCGCCGTAGTACGGCGCGTGGCGGTGGGCGTAGCCGTAGCGCGGACCGTAGCCGTAATGCGTACGCGGCAGATAGCCGTAGCGCGGGCCGTAGCCATAGCGGTACGGACGGTAGTGCGGGCGGTGATAGGGAGCCACGGCGGCGCGATAGCCATAACCGTAATTGGCGGGCGCGACGACCGCGTCTTCACGGTAGGTCGGATACGGCGCGAACGCGCCCGGGCCGGTGTAGGTCGGGCCCTGGTTGACGTAATAATACTGCGTGGTCGGCTCGGCGAGACGCTCATAGGCGCCATAGCCGGCACCATAACCGTAGCCGCCGCAACCGGTGTTGCAGCCGGAATAGACCGGCGCAACCGGCTGGCATGGGTTGAAGCCGCAGGCCGCGGCCGGCGCGGTCGCGGCAAACATCACGGCAGCCGCCGCGACCAGTCCGGAAATCATCTGACGCATTACTCTCTCCTGTTGAATTTTGTTTGTTGGATTTTGACGTTTCTTAACCCGGCGGTCTGCCGGGTATCTCTGTGTGCGGCCGCGGTCGCGGTGGCCGCGGACGATCGTTGATCTCAGGGGCGAGGATCACCGGCGGCGGATCGACCGGCACATCCATCTGCGGCGGCAGCGGCGCCGATTGCGCGCCCCAGCTCTGGTGATAGCTCTCGGCGGGCTTGGGCAATTTGCGGTTCGCGGGCGGGTCGACCTCGAGCCGGCCGTAGCCGGGCCGCAGGCCAAGCGTCGGATAATAATGGCCGACGTCTTCGGGTTGCCGCTCGGCGATATAGCGCCCGCCATAGATCGTGGGCTGCACCTGCTGGTTCTTGCCCAGGCCCCAGACACCCTCGACCACGGTATAGGACGCATCGATGTTGTTGATGATGATCGGCACGCCGGGACGGCCGGGCACGACGACATCGAAGCCGCCGGCAAATGCCGTCGCAGGCAATCCGATCAGAAAGGCGGCGAGCGCCACAGCACGCATGAGGGGACCCCGGTTATGCGGCGGCAACCTAACCGAACACCGCGCACAGAGGGTTAAGGCCCGCTCACCAACTTCCGGTAAGCCTAATGTGTAAGGATTGCGCGCCGCTCAAATGCTGCAAAACGAGCTAGCAAAGCGTTAACGCCGCATCGCGCCGCCGCACGGAACCGCGCCGCGCGCTCACATCCGTTTGACCATTCGCTCGCGAAAATCCACCGGTTTCACCGGAACGTCCGGCGCCTTCGGCATTTAGCCCCCGTCAACAAAACGGGAGCCAACAACCATGAACATCAAGCTTCTCGGGGCCACGGCGATTGCGGCGACCATGCTGGCTGGCTCTGCCATGGCGCAGGCCGTCGTCACCAATCCCGGCCGCTGCTCGGCGCAATTCCCCAACGCCAACTGCCAGAACCTCGGCCCAGGAAACCCGTACACCGATAGCGGCTATCGCCATAGCCGCGCATCCTATCGTCAGACCAATTCCTATCGTCAGGCCAATGGCGATTGGAATAACGACTGGAACAGGAGCCGCACCGGCTTCTGGCCGACCGACGTCGCGGCCGGCGTAGCCGGCGCCGCGATCGGCACCGCCGGCGCGATCGCCTCCGCACCGTTCCGCGCCTGGGACAATTCCTATGCCTACGACAATTCGTGGGACAACCGCGGTTGGGACAATCGCGGCTGGGATACCCGCACCTACGCGCAGCGTAACGGCTTCGTCTGTACGCCCGGCACCTGGTTCAAGGGCGCGGACGGCCGTCGGCACATCTGCCAGTAAGCGGCCCACCTCGAATGCGACACGTCAGGCGGCCCCAGGGCCGCCTGATTCATGTCTTGCGGCGGGAAGCGCGGGTTCTGGACTTTCCGATCAAGTCTGGTATTGCGACGCGCACGGATAGACAGCTCCCGGTAACCTGCCGGGGACCTGCCCCTGTTCCAGCGTCGCCGGCTTAGCTCAGCGGTAGAGCAGCGGTTTTGTAAACCGAAGGTCGGGGGTTCAATCCCCTCAGCCGGCACCAGTGCTTACGACGGCTTACCGCAAAATGTAGCCCGGCTGTTTCCGCGCAATTCGTTTACGCGCTTTGGGGATACAAGGAGCTACATTTCAGGCGGCGACGCTTTTCGGATTACGGCCCTCGAAGATCGATTGCCCGACGATTTCCCTTCTCGCCCTAGATCTCCGCGGTATTTGCCCTCTCCCCTCTCCGATATCCCTCACGCGAGGTGACGCGCTCAAGATAGGGAACGGCACTGTCGCAGATGCCGACGCCGTATTCGTTCGCCCATGTCAGGCAGGTCGTCAGCAATATGTCGGCCGTGGTGAACTGGTTTCCCATGAGGTATTGACGGCCGTCGGACAGGGCAACATCGACATGGCGGAGTTGCGCGCGAAAATACTCAGCCGCCTTGGTCACCACCTCAGGAGCTTCGCCGTAGATATGCGCCAGCCCCTTGATGGTGCCGTGCCGCCTCATGACATACAGGCTCGCTGAATCCAGCTCGGTTACGATGAAGAAGCACCACTCAAGCCACTTGGCGTAAAGCTTCGGGCAATTCGGAACGAGGTCGCCATCGGACGTCCGGTGCTTGTTGGCGAGATAGGCTACGATCGCTGCGCTTTCTCCAATGGTCAGGTCTCCGTCCTGCAAAAGCGGAATCTTCTGGCGCGGATTCAGCGCCGTATATTCCACCGTCTTGGTCTCTCCCGATCGCGGAAGGATCGGACGCGACATGTACGGAAGATCGAGCTCATGAAGCGCCCAATGCGCCCGAATGGTGCGTGACGTGCCGACACCCCACAGGATAAGACCGTCCGTCATCACCACCTCTCCACCGATGGACGCAGATCGAGTTCGTGAGTCCAGCCGTCTCTGGATTGTTGGTGAGCAAACCAGTACGCTTCGGCGATGGACGTCGTTTTGGTTAGGCTATCGGGTGGAATTTCGCTGGCGCTGATTCCAGTTGCCGCCTTCATGCGCTGATGGATGGCTTCGCTATCAACGCCCGCGTCGATCAAAAGATGGACGACATGAATGTTCTTCGGTCCAAGCTCACGGGCCATCGCTTGGGCGACGGCCCGCAAGCCGAACTTCGCCGCCGAAAATGCTGCAAAGCCCTTTCCGCCCCGAACGCTAGCGGTTGCGCCGGTGAAAAGCATCGTACCCCGTCCACGTGTGGACATGTGCTTCGCCGCCTCACGGCCCACGAGAAAGCCTGCGTAGCAAGCAAGTTCCCAGGCCTTGAAAAACAGCTTCTCCGTTGTCTCCAGCAATGGCTTGTTCACGTTTGATCCAGCGTTGAAGAGACAAACTTCGATCGGACCGACATCTCTCTCGACATCCGCGAACAGTTTCTGAACTTCCTCTTCCTTGCGCGCATCGACGCTGTAAGCGCGGACATCGTGTCCCTCCGCCTTCATCGAATCGACAAGCCCCTGCGACTTGGCAGCATCGCGCCGCGCGACACAGACAGAGTAACCGCCCTTTGCGAATCTCCGCGCCACGGCAGCGCCTATGGCATCGCCTGCGCCAACAAGAAGTGCGACTTTCATTCTTTCCATCACTGTTCAATCTCCAGAAACCGAACCGCTCGTCTCGTCACCCGGCAGCCCTGACCGCCTTGCCAGCAATCATGGCGTCGATCGCGACGTCGCTGTAGCCGAGGTCGCGCAGTACGACGCGCGAGTGTTCACCTACCCGTGGCGCCGGACCACCGATGACGGCCTTGTTGACCTCGAAGATGGCCGCAGGCTTCGGCTGCCGCACCCGCCCCACCGTCGGCTGGTCGAACTCCTCGATCAGGCCGCGCGCCACAACCTGTTCGTTCTGGACGATCTCGCCGCGGCGCAAGATCGGCGAACACGGCACGTCGTTCTCGTCGAGCCGCTTCAGCCACTCAGCCGTGGTGTGCTTTGCGATGTATTCCTGCATCTTGTTGATGCGCGCGGTGGCGTTTACAAAGCGCGCCCCCGGTGTGGCAAACCGCTCGTCCTCGGCCAGCTTCGGATCGCCCGACGCCTTGCAGAAGCCCTGCCATTCCGAGTCCGAGATCGTGCCGCAGGTGATATAGCCGTCGAGCGTCTTGAACACGAGGTCCGGACGGTCGTTGGGGTCGGTGGTTGTGGCCTCGGCGCCGACCACCGTGTATTGCATCATGCCCTCCGGCCACAGATACGAGATCATGGCGTCCAGCATCGCGACCTGGATGTGGTCGCCCTGCCCGGTCTTCTCGCGGGCATACAGCGCCGACGACACCGCCTGCGCCGTGAACACCGAAGTTGTTTTGTCGCAAACGATGGTGCGGATCATCTGCGGGCGATTGGTCACCGGCTGCGACTGGATGTCGGCAAAACCGGACAGCGCCTGGACGATCGGATCATAGACGCGCTTCTTGACATACGGCCCGCTGTCGCCGACTCCGCTGATCGAGACATAAATCAGCCGCGGATACTTCTTGCGCAGCTGCTCGTGGCCGAGCCCGAGGCGCTCCATCGTGCCGGGACGGAAGTTCTGCACCAGCACGTCCGCCTGCGCGGCGAGCTTGGCCAGCACCTCACGGCCCGTCTCGCTTTTGATATCGATCGAAAGGGAGCGCTTGCCGCGATTGCACGATACGAACAGCGCCGAGAATTCACCGGCCGTGTCAATCAGCGTCCGGCTCCGGCGGGTGCCGTCGCCGCTGGTCGGCTCGATCTTGAGCACATCCGCGCCCTGATCGGCCAGAAACATCGTCGCATATGGACCCGACACCACCGCCGTCAGATCCAGGACGCGCACTCCACTCAAAGGCCCTGGCATGTCTTCACTTCCTCCGTTGATGCTTCGTCTTCAGCTTCAATGTCACACGCTCAAATACGTGCGCCTGATATCGTCGTTTGCGATCAGCGATTGCGTGTCGCCGGCGAATTGAACCCGCCCCTGGCTGAGCACGTAGACATGATCAGCCAGCTGGGTCGCGAGGTGATAGTTCTGCTCCACCAGCAGAATGGGCGTTCCGGATGCCTTGATGTCCTTGAACACGGCCTCGAGCTTCTCGATGATCACCGGCGCCAGGCCCTCGCTGGGTTCATCGAGAATCATCAGATCAGGCCCAGCCACCAGCGCCCGCCCAATGGCCAGCATTTGCTGCTCGCCGCCGGACAGTTGCCCGCCGAGACTCTTGCGCCGTTCGGCGAGGCGGGGAAAGATTTCGAACACATACTCCATGGGCTTACGCCGGGGCCGGTGCTTCGACGCGCCATAGGCAATGGCAAGATGCTCTTCGACAGTCACGGTCGGGAAGATGCCGCGATCCTCCGGCACGAAAGCAATGCCGGATTTCACGATCCGATGTGTCGGCAGCCGTGTGATATCGATTCCATTGAAGACGACGCGGCCACGCCGCGCCGGCGTCAGCCCCAATATCGAGCGCAGCGTCGTCGTCTTGCCAGCCCCGTTGCGGCCGAGCACCGCCACGCACTGCGCGCCGGCCACGGAGAGATCAACGCCTTGCAGGATATGGCTTTCGCCATAGTAGGTGTGAAGATGCTCGACCTTAAGCATGGTGCTGCCCCAGATAAGCCTCGATCACCTGAGGATTGGACTGGATCTGGTCCTTCGTCCCTGTTGCGAGCACCCTGCCGTAACTCAGCACCGTGATGATGTCGCAGATCGCAAACACGACGTCCATGTCGTGTTCCACGAGCAGAATGGTCAACTCGGGCGACAAGCCGTTGATCAGCTTGATCAGACTGGCGCGCTCGTCAGGCGACGTTCCAGCCGCCGGCTCGTCCATCAGCAGGATCTTCGGCTCCGCACATAGTGCGATCGCGACTTCGAGTTGACGTTTCTGTCCATAGGACAGTTCGTTGACGTTCCGGTGCAGCACCGTGTCCAGATGCATCTGCTCGGCCGCGAAGTGCGCTTTTCGAACAACGTCGGCAAACGACCAGCAGGACCGGAACACGGAATGCCGCGACGCATCAAATGCCTGGCATGCAACGCGCAGGTTCTCGAGGACAGTGACACTCTCAAGCAGCATGTTCTTCTGAAAGGAGCGTGAAAGACCGCCTCGCGTGACGAGGTCGGGCCGACCCTGCTGCACCGGAATACCCTGAATGAGAATTTCACCGCTGGTCGGTGGCTGCCATCCCGTGATGATGTTGAACAGCGTGGTTTTGCCGGCGCCATTGGGACCGATCACAGCATGCCGCTGCCCTGACGGCACCTTCAGATCGAGGTCACTGATGACCTGTAGCCCACCGAAGGCCTTGCGCAGGTTCCTGATTTCGAGCGCGCTCATTGCCGTTTTCCGATCAGCGTGCTGATGGAGCCTAGAACGCCGCCACGGAAAAACGCAACCACAAGCATGAAGAAGATGCCGAAGAACAGATTGTACTCTTCGGTAATCATGCTCAGCGCCTGCTTGACCACGACGAAGACCGCGGCTCCCACAAACGGTCCGAGAATGACATTGGCGCCGCCGATGATGACCATCAGCACGCCCTCACCGCTCATCTGCCAGCTCATCGCATCGGGATTGACGAAGTAGGTGTACTGCGACTGAAGAATGCCCGCCACCGCGCAAATCACGGCAGCCAGCGCAAAGGATCCGATCTTGTAGTTGGCGACAGCATATCCCATCGACATCATGCGACGCTCGTTCTCACGGATGCCGACGAGAACGCTGCCGAACGGCGACGTTACGATCCGCCACAACATCAGCAGGGAGAGAACGGCGACAACAAGTACGTAGTAATAGAAGACGGTCGGGTTGTCCGCGCTCACACCGAGCAGCGACAGATCGGGACGCGGAATTCCCGTCATGCCGTCCGACCCGTTGGTCCAACGCAGCTTGATTGCCGCCCCATAGAACATTTGCGAGAATGCCAGTGTGATCAGGAGGAATTCAACGCCACGCGTCCGGGTACAAATCGCGCCAATTGCCGCCGCAATCGCGGCCACGACCACAAGCGTGACCGGGGCAGAGATCCACAGCGGCCACCCCAACAAGGCTGTTCCGATCGCGATGCCGTATCCACCAAACCCGAGAAACATCGCCTGCCCCAGGGATACGAGACCCGTGTATCCGGTCAGAAGATTGATGCCGGACGCAAATACTCCCGCGATCATGACCTCGACTGCCAGTGTCGTGACATAGCCAGATACGAACGACGGCAGCGCGCATAAGCCAACGGTAAAAAGCGCGAACAACGCAGCGTATGCGCGACGTGAAACGGGAGGCGCCAACCGCTTCAGCGCGCCAACTCCCTCTTCGCTCGAGAGGATGGCATCTGCGCTCATGCAACCCTCCCGACCGCGCCAAAAAGACCCTGCGGACGAAAGATCATCACGGCTATCAGAAGGATATAAATCGCAAACAGCTCGGCTTCCGGAAGGTAGGCCTGCGCGAACGTATCCGTCATGCCGACGATCAGCGAGGCGTAGAACGACCCCTTGAGATTGCCGAGGCCACCCACCACCACGACCACGAAAGTCGTGACGACAATTCCGATGCCCATGCTGGAATAGATGCTCATGACAGGGGCCGAGACGACCCCGGCAAATCCGGCAAGTGCGGAGCCGAACCCGAATACCAGCGCGAACAGGACATTGATGTTTATGCCGAGCGCCGTGACCATCTCGCGGTTGTCGACCCCGGCCCGCAGCGTGGCGCCGACCAGCGTGCGATCGATCACCAGGACGAGCGCGATGGCGATGGCAATGCCGACCGCGGTGATGAACAGGCGATAGATCGGGTACTCAATTCCCAGCAGGGCGACACGGCCCTTCAGGAGATCTGGCGTGACAATGCTGTGAAATGCCGATCCATAGATATATTCGACTGCCCCGGCCGTTGCGAACAGCAGGCCGAACGTCAGCAGCGCGAGATCGAGGTGCGTCGACCGACCGCGCTGAGCCAGGGGCTGCAGTACGAAGAACTGCAGGACGAAGCCGGCCGCGAACGGCAGCAGCGGACCTATCAGCAGCGCAAGCCAGAATGAACCTGTTTTGTTGGCGACAACCAACCCGAAATAGGCCCCCATCGTAAAGAAAGCGCCGTGAGCCAAATTGAGAATGTTCATCAACCCGAAGATCAGCGTCAGGCCGACGGCGAGAAGGAACACCAACATGCTCAGTTGCACGCCATTGAGAAGTTGAATCAGGAAAGGCTGCATGCTTCACCCAAATTCGAGGAAACGCGAGCTCCGCCGGGCGAAGTTCGGCTCGGATCAGAACGATTTCGTGCAGCCTGGCAGATCGCCAGCACCCGGAAACTGGTCCAGGGGCTTGCGCTGCATCTTGCCGTCGGGACCCTTGACGACCTCGACGACGTAGACCTTCTCGAGCAACGCGCTGTTCTGGGCATTGAATTTGATCTTTCCGCGCGGCGAATCGAAGGTCAGGTCTCGCATCGTCGCAATGAACTTCGCGCGGTCTTCCGGCATCTGGCCGTCGAGCTTTTGGAGGGTGAGCATGATCGCCTTGCCGTTGTCGTAGCCAAGTGCTGCGCTCACGTCGGGATCCTGCTTGTACTTCGCGTTATAGGCCTTCACGAATTTCTGATTCACCTCGGTTTCGATGCTAGGGTAGTGCGTGGCAACGTGCTGAGCATTGAGCGCCAGATCGCCGAGCGCGGGCCACAACGCCTCGTCATAAACCCAGTGATCGCCGATAAACGGAATCTTGGTTCGCAGACCGAAATCGGCGTGCTGCTTGACGACTTGGATTGCTTCCGCGCCTGCATAGAATGCGTAGATGATTTGGGCGCCGGAGTTGGCGGCCTGCGTCAAGGCGGCGCTGTAGTCCTTTGTCTTCTGGAACGGCGTCCAGATTTCCTCGATCACCTTTCCGCCATTGTCTTCAAAGCCGCGTTTGAACCCACCGATAAATGCGCGGCCCGCAGAGTAATCAGGCCCCATCGTCACGGCGGTCTTGACCCCCTTGCCCGCCCAGTACTTGCCGGAGGCGTATTCAAAGCCGTTGGCGCTGAACGACGTGCGCGCTATGTATGGACTGCAAAACTTACCGGTGATCTCGTCCGCAAAGGCGTTCACGAACACCGTCGGCATCTTGTTCTTGTCGGCAAGTTCCGAGATTGCAATCGCGACATTCGAGCCGACGACACCGGCAACCAGGTCGACCTTGTCCGACTGAACGAACTTGTTGAATTTCTGAACGCCCACGCTGGGCGTCAATTCGTCATCTGCGCGGACAATCTCAATGGGCCGACCGTTACTCTTGTTGCCGAACTCTTCCAATGCGATTTGAAAGCCGCGATCAATGCTTTCCGCCGGAACCGCATAGACGCCCTTGTACGGCAGCATCAGGCCGATCTTGATGGCGCCCTTCTCCTGCGCGTGCGTCGGCACGGCGGCCGATGCCGCGAGACCGATCGCTCCGGCGAAACCAATGAGCGCATATCCCTTGAAAGAAATTGTCATTCCGCTCTCCCTTGTGCCGGGTGGTTACGCCCGGAAACTCCCGCTTGAGCCACGGCCAGGCGGCTGTGGTCTGCGTGGATTTTTATGGGAGAGTGTTAGATGGCGAAGCTGATCCTGACTTGCAGGATAGCGCCACCGCTTCCGGAAAAGCGCCATTTAGTCCCGGAAGCGGACGGCGCATTCAGAGCGGGGCATTGCCTATGACAGGTAACGCCGACGGAACGAGGAGGGAGTGATGCCGGCCGCCTTCTTGAAACTTGTCGAGAAATGCTGGGCGTCATTGAAACCGACCGCAAGGGCCACATCGACAATACTGTCGTCCGTTTCTGACAGCCGTCGCTTTGCCTCGTCGATCCGAAGCGAAAGAACGTAATTGTACGGCGTCACGCCGACGCTTTCCTGAAATGCGCGCAGGAAGTGCCGCTTGCTCAACCCGGCGATTTCGGAAAGTTCTGCGAGAGATATCGGCTGGGTAAGGTTCTCGCGCACATACTCCTCGACACACCGTAGGCTTCGGCCCGGCAGACCACCGCGCACCTTGATGGATGGCTGCTGACTTCGGTCGCTGATGCGAGAAATGTGAGCCAGCGCCTGGATCGACCACCCCTCCGCCATGAGGCTGAAGACATTGTCAGGCGAGGCCGCTTCGCGGCAAAGTTCGGCGAGGCCACGCGTCAATCCATCGTGCTCGAAAGCAATTGTGCAGTTCGTGATCGCGTGCTGCAGGCGTTCGCCCACGAAAGATGGATTCAGAAACACCACGGTGTAGTCGAGGGTTGGTCCGACGTTCCACTCACCTTCGATCTCGATTGCGGCAGGAAAGATTGCGAGCTTCGATTTTCCCGGGAATCGGCGCTCGACCGGACGCCCGTCAATCGTCGCTCTCAGACGTTCGGTCCCCTTGCCGAACCAGAACAATGACAGCTCAGGCTGGCGAAAATGCCAATGCATGCGCCCGACCGTCTCCCTGCGAAGAACTTCGATCCGCATGCTCGGCGTATCGGTGATGATGGATGACACGAGATCGCCGCCAACCAGCCGAACGTAGTTGTCACCGATGGTTTCCATCCCAAACCCTTATTCGAGAGTGAGTTCCGATATAGAATGCACAGAATGGAAGGAAATGCGAGGCCCTTTCATGGTGCACCGCAGTATGGTCCTTTCGGACTCTTCCCAAGCGCAACAGAGCAGCATGAGTTCGACGCTCAGGTCTCAGTTCGCAGGCTTTGGCGCGCTGCCTTGATGGAAGTGATCGGCGCCTGATATCTCCACCCAGCCATGCCTTGACTGCTCAAACACCGATCTGATCGGCGCCGGAAAGTCCGGATCCGCGAGGGCGCCAACGGCAACGCCGATCATCCCGGGCAGATTGTCGGCCTGCCAATAGACCGTTGAGCCGCAGTCAGGACAAAAATAGCTGCGGACGTTGCCGCCGCTTGCAGCTGTCCGAACGTAGGGCTTCGGCGTCCCTGAGATTGTAACGGCCTCAACCGGATAGAAGGCACCGACGCCGAACGGCGCGCCGGTTCGTCGCTGACAGTCTAGGCAATGACAGGCAACGACGAGCCGCGATGGCCCCGGAAGCGACAGCGCAAGAGCACCGCAGCTGCATCTGGCATCGATCATCGAATTTACTCTCCCTTGACGGCCCGATGGAGTTGAAGAGGCAATGCTGTCGCTCACCCTCCGTCATTGCGAGCGCAGCGAAGCAATCCAGACTGCTTCCGCGGAAAGACTCTGGATTGCTTCGCTGCGCTCGCAATGACGAGGAGGCAGCGGTGCTCGCCTCAAAGACGCGTGGCAGCGCGCCCCGCACGCGGCGGCGACACTCATTCCGTCGCCACCTCGAACGCCAGCAGCACGTTGCCGGCGACGCCGCTCCATTGGCCGTAGCCGGAATTGGTGTAGAGCATGCCGCCGGCGATGACGGGCCCGGGGCCGTCGATCGCGCCACCACGGGCGGGAACCCCGTTCACGGCCTTGAAATCCCGCGCGGTGTCGAACTCCCACAACAGCTTTCCGTCCGTGGCGTAGGCACGCAGAAAACCGCTGACGCCGCCGGAGAACACGACGCCCGGGATCAGGCTCACCGCCGCAGAGAGCGCGGGGCTGCATTGCGGACGGTCGCCGCAGTCAACCGGCGGCACTTCCATCGCAATCTTGCCGCTGGCGAGGTCGAGACCGAACAGGCCGCCACCTTGTGTGGGATCGAGTTGCCGGGTGCCGTCGCGCGTAAAGCGCAGGTCGGAATTGGCGACATAGATGCGGTCTCCGTCCGCGGCCGAGCCCCATTCGCTGCCGCCGAGCGGACCGCCCTTACCGATCCGGGTCTGCCACAGGATCTTGCCGCCATCGTCGGGGTCGAGCGCGTGCACGACGCCGGATTTCTGCGCGATGGCGAGCACGCGCCGGCCGTCGCGCAAGGCCACGAGGATCGGCGACTGCCCGAAATCGTGATCGGGCCCGTGCTCGTCGGGACAATTGGTCTTGTCTGCAGTGAAGCAGGCGACGACAAAGGCGTCGTTGGGCGTGGCCTGCTGCTTCCAGAGCAGCTTTCCGGTCGCAAGCTCGAAAGCGAGGATCGCATCGGCCGTCGCGGCCGGCGGGTTCGAGTAGGAATTGCTCGTCGCCACATAGACGGCATTGCGCTTTGCATCGATCGTCGGCGCCGACCAGATCGCAGCACCGGACGGACCGAAGAGCTGCGTGCCCTTGGCATTCTTGCCGGTCGGATGCGGCACTTCCGGAATCGTATACGCCTGCCAGATCGTCTTGCCAGTGGCGGCGTCCAGCGCCACCACGCTGCCGCGGAAGGTGCAGCATTCGTAAGAGGCTTGCGAGCCGGCGGCCTCCTCGATCGAGGACACCGGCACGTAGAGCATGCCGGAATGCAGCACCTGCGCGCCGGTAATGCGCGCGGCCGCATGCTCCTCCACCTTCGTCTTCCAGATCAGCGCGCCGGTCAGCGCGTTCACGGCATAGGCGTTGGCGCGCAAATCTCCGAAGAAGATCGCGAACTGATCGGAGCCCGGAAGCTGTGCAAAGCTGATCGCGGCGCGCACCGCCGCATCAAGCGCCAACGTCCACAGCGTGCAGCCGCTTCGCGCGTCGAGCGCGTGCACCTTCCGATCAGTGCCGCCGACGAACAGCATGCCGCCGACGATGGTGGGCGGCGCAAAGGATACCGAGGCGCCGGGAAAGGCATAGGCCCATTTCAGCCGCAGGCGCGGCACCTGTTCCGCGGTCAGCCCCGCCATGTCGGCTGGCTGGAAGCGGCTGTTGCCGGCATCAACGCCCCATCCGTTCCAGCGCGGACCGTCGAGGGCCTGCGGAAAGCCGCTCACCTGCTGCGCGCAGCGGCCGTCCGCGTCGGCTGCAATTACGCCAGTCGCCATCTTGCCTGTGACGAAGGAAGCGATCGCGCGGCGTTCCGCGTCGCTGCGGTCTTTCGCCATCGCCGCCATGCCGCCCGAGGTCAGCGCCGTCAGCACATGATCGAACGACATCGCCTGCATGGCGCCGCGGCTCGGTACGCGGCTCTGGGCATCGCCATCGTGGCACTGGGCGCAATGCGTGGTGTAGAGCGCGGCGCCGTCCTGCTGGGCCAGTGCCGGCGCGCTGCACCAGGCCAACATCGCGGCGAAGACAGCACGTGCTCGCATGGTGGGCTCCGGCAGGTCACCGCGATACGGGTCGCCACACAAGTCTATCGCCGGGGCGATCACGGACGCAATGGACGTTACGCCCGCAGCGCTCACACGTCCGTGGCCGTGCGGGCGCGATCCGGCAACTCGTCCAGCCGCCACAGCCCGAGGCTCTTGTCGCGCCAGCCGCCAACGCCCTCCTCGCAGCGCTCGTCGATCAACGCGCGCGGCGCCGGCCAATTGAACGGCGCCTTGGTCATGTCGAGCGCGCGCCAGTCGCCATCCTCGCAATCGCGGTTGTCCTCCCACTCCGGAAACGTCGTGACGAGCAGGAATTGCGCGCCGCTCTCGCGAAAGCGCGCAATGACGCGGGCGATGTTGTGAAAACTCAGATGCACCAGGCAGTCCCGGCACAGGATCAGATCGGCCCGCGGCAGCGCATCGCGCGTGATATCGGCGACCAGGAATCGGCCGGCCAATTCGCCGCCCGCCACACGCCGGTTGTTGGTCTCGATCAGCGACGGCACAATGTCGATGCCGATGTAGTCGAGATCGAGCTTGATGCGTCCGATCCAGCCCGCATCGCCGCAGGGCGCATCGAGCAGCGAGCGCGCGCCGAGCCGTTGCAGCAAGGGCGGAAGCGCCTCCCGGATCGCAGCCGTGGCAGTCTCCTCCGAGCCAAGGCCCGACACCGAGCTGGCAGCGCCCCAAAGGTTGGTCCGCTCGATCCGCTCGAACCGCGCGGCGAGATCGAGGCCCGCGAAATTGTCGCGGTCGGCGAGGAAACGCTCGTGGGCGAGCACGGGTGGACGGTTGGCGATCATCGGACGGGACGCGAGTCGATATTCCGGCGCGGGCAAACTATACAGCGCGCGCGTCACATCCGAAATCGCCTGCTCCAGCGTCACGCGGTTCTTCAAGACAAGACTCGCCGCCTGACCGGGGCGCGGACGTCACGAGCTGGACCTGAGCTCAGCATGAGCTAACATGCCGTCCAATGCGCTCCACCACGGCCAAAGAGAAAGCCAGGATCGCCGCCGGTGCGGTGACGGCCGTCGTGATGACGGCCGTGCTGTTCGCCATCGCAATGGGATTTCTGCTGGCGCAATAGACGGCATCGGCGCCCCGAAAACAGAACCGGATCGGAACCAAGGACGTGCGTTGTTCGTTCTCAATCCATGCGCATCCGGGAAGAAAACCGAAACATGTTTCTGCTGGCGACGGTGACACTGTGCTGTGGCGCCTTGGCCGGCACCTTGGCGCTGTTCGACCCCGTACGTGAACCAGTTCTTGGGTCCGCGCCGGAGAAGCCGGCCGCCGAGAGGATGGCGATCGACGCTACCGCTCAGACACCGGTTCGGGTGGTCGGCGCGCCGTTCGAACTCAACGTCAACCCGCGCCAGCGATAGCGCTCACCTCGGCGATGCCTCCGTGCCCTCCTCGGGCCGGCCATGGGCACGCGCCAATTCCTCCACGAACGCGATCACCTCCGCCCGCTTCTCGGGCGGCAGCGACAGGAACGCGCGGATGAGCCTCAAGCCCTCCGCTTCGTCCACCCGTTCGTCTTCGGCATCCATCCGCCTAATGTCGGGCGACCGGGAAAAATATGCAATCCCCCTGCAAACGACCTTGATTCGACGCAGCCGCTTTGCTGGAATGGGACGGCTGAGGTGGACCATGAAGTGGATCACGGAGCGCGACGCACTGATCGCGCAGACAATGGCCTTTGTCCAATCGGTGACCGGCAAGAAGGATGACGTCCTTCGGCCGGACGCGCCGTCGGATTCTCCGGCGGCAACCGTCGCGGTCGAGGCCGTCATAGTCGAGATCAAGCCGTCCCAGCCCCCGCCGCAGCCCATCCAGCTTTCGCCGCCGCGGGCGAGCAGTGATTTCCGCGCCGAAATGCAGGCCCGCATCGCCAATTTCCGCAAGCATCAGGAGCGGTTCGAGCGCGAGCGCGAGGAATATTGTGCCGAAACCCTGACCAAATTGCGCGCCGCCATTCACGACGCCCCCGGCCCACTGGCCAAAAAATAGGCGCCCTCCCGTCAAGGGGGCCTACAGCCAGGACCACACCAGCCAAAGATTGGCCGCGCAGGCGCCGAATAGCGCCAGCGTCAGCGGCAGGAGCATGTGCCCGCAGGAGGTCTTCAGGTCGCTCGTCATGGCGGAAAACATCCGCTGATTCCGCCAAACGAGTCCCAGGGATTCTTTTTTTCGCGATTCAGGACTCGTTAAGGACTCAGGACCCGGCAGCTTCGATCACGGCCTCGTGATCGCCTGTAGTCCGGAACCCGGCGGCGGATGAGGTCGTTAACGCGCTTTCCGGGAGCGGGAAGAATGCCCTACGCCTTGTTTTGCAACGACGCCCAGATCAGCAAGGCCTATCCCAGCGAATCCGACGTCTGGAAGCTTGCGCACCGGAGCGGCCTGGTCGTGGACGTCAGCGCCGACGAGAACCGCCCAGGGCCGCGCCGGGTGCTCGACAATGAGTACGAGATCAAGCCCTGCCGGGTCGCCCAGGGCGAGGACCCCGCCAAGAACAAGGCTGAGGCCGAGCGCCAGTCCAGGATGGAGCTTGAGCTGAATTCGTGAGGTTCTGCCGGCGGAAGCGCAAAACGGTCAGGGCGTTGCGGCTGCCAGCGAGGCCTGCTCGCCAGCCAGCACCACGCAGGCCTTGCGGCGATGCAGCCCGCGGATGGCACCGGTGACCTTCAGCACCTTGCCCGACGGACAGGACGCGTCCTTGACGAAAGCCACCTCGTAAGGTGCCAGCATCAAAGGCTCGGATTTGAGGATTGTCTGTGCAGAGCACGGCAGGCAGGCGAAGCACGAGAGCACCACTGCCGACACCAAGATACGCATGTCCGTCGTCCCACCAGCCCGGTAATTCTCTATAACGCGTTCCGGAGCGCGAGTTCCGTAAGCGGCAAAAATTATTTTTGCTTTACCCAAATCCCATGACGCGCGTGAGAAGGCGCGCGCTAGACTGTTTGCTTGCAAATGACGCGCCAGATGGTTCACGCATTGCAAACACGGGCTGGCGAAGGGGGGCCGGCGGGCAAACGAAAGGCCGGCAGAGCCGGCCTTTGTCAGAACGTGATCTCGCGGGAAACGGTCAGTAGCGCGAGGCTGTCGGACCGCCCCAGCCGAAGCGGTAGTTCACACCGGCCTTGACGGTATGCTCGTCCTCCCGGCCGCGGACGCCGACAATGTCGGCCGGACCGGAGGTGAAGGTGGTGCTGCCGAAATTATAGTACTGGTACTCGGCCTTGGCCGACCAGTTCGGCGCGAACATGTATTCGAGGCCGGCGCCGACGGTGTAGCCGTCCTTGTTGTTGCCGGTGGCGGTGAAGGTCTGCGGCACGCCGGCGACATTGACGCCCAGGCCGCCATTGCGCCAGGCGTAACCGCCCTTGGCGTAGAGCAGCGTCGGACCCCAGGTGTAGCCGATGCGGCCGGTCACCGACCCGAGCTGGTCGGTGTTGGAGGTCACCTGCGTGCCCAGCGGGAACGTCGCACCGTTGTTGTTGGTCGGCAGCCAGGAATACTGGGCCTCGATACCCACCACCCAGTTGGGCGCGAACTGGTAGTCGAAGCCACCCTGCACGCCGCCCAGGAAGCGGGCGTCGCTGGACTGGAAGCTGCTGTCGCCGGCAAACGCGCCGCCGACATGGCCGCCGATGTAGAAGCCGGTCCAGTTATAGATCACCTGCGGCGGCGTATAGGCCGGCGCCTTGGTATAAGGGCGCGGCTGCATGTCGGCTGCTGCGGCCGATCCGGCCAGCGCGAGCAGAGCGACTGCGCCCAGCAAAATCGATTTCATGGTCATCCCCATTCTTTCATCTACGACACTCAGGAAACAACGTGGCGTGAATTGGGTTGCTTCGCGGCGATGCCGGAACGTTGATCGTTCGCTACTGTGACGGGGTGGCAACAATTCGATTTTGTTCCGTCCCGCCGCCCTGCGCCGACTGTTTCTGTCGCCTGCGCAAGGCCTGCCGTAACGATTTGTCGCAAGCCAAAACCACCCGTTCAAAGCTCGCCGAAATGTGATCCAGCAGCTCCGGCAATCGTCGTTCTAACACTAGGCGATGAAGACGAGCCTTGTGCTACCGCGTCATCTTTTCCAGTTCCGGAAAGGGAGCGTAAACCGCGCCGGCACAGAGCTCGCTGGTCCGGTCGACGACGCGGTCCGCTCGCCCGTTGACGAAGATCACCGCGCGCTCCCGCATGGCCTTGTAGCTGCCATCGCTCTCGCGCGGGGTGAAATGCAGACAGCTCACATAGAACTGCCGGCCGCCGACCTCGCGCTGGACCGGGTCGGCCATGCTGGCCTCGCGCACGCCGACGGGGTTGTTCAGATAAGTGCGCATCAGGGCCAGCGTGTCGCTGCGGAAATTGTCGGGAAAGGGCTGCGGCCCTCCGGCCTGCGTGCCACCGATGATGGTCGGACGGTCACCATCGCTCCCGAAACAGGCCGCAAGCGCCAGCGGCAAGGCCAGGATCAATGCCAGGCGCACCGTACGTTTCGCCAATCGCCCCACAGGTCACGCTCTCCGCTCGATCAGACTCGGCAGACGTTCTAGCCTCTGGGTTGCGCAAAGGGAATTCGCGTCCGCCGGCCCTGCGACGAACGCACCGTCCCGCCGCCGGCGTCTTGCGCTTTCGCGCGAGGCGCCGAGACGGCGGGCCGGGCGGGGACGCCCTGACGCGGCGGCGGAGCAATGCTTGGAAGCCGCCGCGCAGGATCAGTCGTTAGCTGCGCTTCTCGATGGTCGCCGGCTTGGTCAGATCCGGCTGCGCCTTCTGCGACTTCTTGGCCGACAGATGCTTGTGGTGTTGGCGATGCTTGCGCACCGTCTTGTGCTCGTCCGACGGCACGGCCGCGTTGGCGTTCATCGCCTTCGACTTGGCATCCACCTTGACGTCGCCAGCCTTGACGTCGCCAGGCTTGGTGTCGACAACCTTGGCGTCGACAGACTTGGCGTCGGCCTTGACGCCAGCCTCGGGTTTCCCAGCGGTGGTCGAGGCCTTGGTCTGGCTCTGGTCCGCCTTGATCACCGGGGCGGTCGTGGTGGTCTTGCCGGTCTCGGCGGCGAAGGCCGGGGCCGCGATCACGGAGGCTGCGAGCAAGGCTGCGGAAATGGTCTTCAGCATGGTGGTCTCCTCTTGGAAGGATCTCCAGGCGGCGCCCTCTCGCCTACCCTTGGATCGTAGGTCGGAGCCTAGGGGAAGCGCACTGAACCCGGTCTGAAGCCGATTGCAGGCTTCCGTTCATCTCGATGACAAGTTTGTCATCTGCGCCAGGGGCGGACGGATCGTGCGAAGCGGGAATGTTTTTGCCGGACGGGTGTTCCGGTCTTTGGGCAATCGTGTAGGATCGCCACGTTCCATACGGGAGAATTTAGATGCGCAAACTCTCAAAGCTTGTCGTGCCGGGACTGGTCGCCATGTCGCTGGCGGCCGCACCGGTACTGTCCAGCGCCTATGCCGCCGGCAGTGACGAGCCCTCGTCGCCTCCGAAGTCGGACTCCTCGACCAAGAAGGGCAAGAAGAAGAGCTCGTCCGTCAGCGATCCCAAATTCCTCGCCGCCTATCGCACCGCCTACACTGCGATCTACGACAACCACGATTACAGCGGGGCGATCGGACAGTTGAAGTCGCTGAAGCGCGACGACGTCGCCGACGTCGCCAATCTGATCGGCTACTCCTATCGCAAGCTCGGCGACTATCAGTCGTCGAAGGTCTATTACGAGCTGGCGCTGAAGGACGATCCGAACCATGTCCGCACCTGGCAGTATTACGGCCTTTGGCAGCTCGAGCAGGGTAACCGCGAACAGGCGCAGTATCATCTGAACAAGATCGCCTCGCTCGCCGGCACCGACAGCTCCGAGTATCGCTCGCTTGCCACGGCGCTCGACAAGCCGACCGGCGCGACGCTCGTCTACTGAAGACATCGCATCTTCGCAGAAACGAACGGGCACAACCTTGCGGTTGTGCCCGTTCCGCTTTCTCGGCTAGCCTCTCACACCAACCTTCCCCTCGCAAATTGGTGTGCAATGGACCATTGGCTGCGATCCGCGATCGACTACATCGGCTCCTGGATCGAATTCCAGCTGACGACAATCCAACAGCCCGGCGTCATCATCGCATTCGCCCATCGCGGCGAAGTCGTCGCCGAGCACGCGTTCGGCCTTGCCAATCTCGACACCGGCGAGAAGCTCACCCCACGCCACCGCTTCCGGATCGCCTCCCATTCCAAGAGCTTCACCTCGGCCGGCATCATGAAGCTGCGCGAGCAACGCAAGCTCCGGCTCGATGACACGGTCGGCCAATATGTCAGCGGGCTGCATCCGCGCGTCGGCGAGACGACGATCGCGCAGTTGCTGTCGCACAGTGCGGGGCTGACGCGCGACGGCGCCGATTCCGGCCAGTTCATCGATCGCCGTCCCTATCTCGACGCGAAGGAGTTGCTCGCGGAATTGAAGCTGCCGACCGCGATCGAGGCCGGCAAGCGCTTCAAATATTCCAACCACGGCTTTGGCCTGCTCGGCCTCGTGATCGAAGCCATTGCGAAGGAGCCCTATTCCGTCTGGATCAAGCGCGAGATCGTCGAGGCCGCGGGCCTGCGCGAGACTGAGCCGGACTCACCGCTTCCCAAGGGCGCGCGGTTCGCGCGCGGCCACACGCGAAAGCTGCCATTCGGTGAGCGCTGCGTGATCCCCGGTGACAATCAAGCGCACGCGATGGCGTCGGCCGCAGGCTTCGTTGCGACCGCCGGCGACACCGCCCGCTTCTTCGCGCAGCTCGCGCCCAATGCGAAAAAGAGCGTGTTGTCGGCCGCGAGCCGCCGCGAGATGACGCGGCACCATTGGCGCATCCCGCAGAGCTTCGAGGCCCACTACGGCTTGGGCGTTAACGCCGGCAAGACCGACGGCTGGGACTGGTTCGGCCATAGCGGCGGCTTCCAGGGCTACATCTCGCGGACCTGCTCCATCCCCGCTTGCGAGCTCACGATCAGCATCCTCAGCAACTCCATCGACGGCGCGGCGCCGTTCTGGATGGACGGCGCGATGCAGATCCTGCGCGTGTTCCAGACCCGCGGCGCGCCGGACCGGCGCGTGCGCGACTGGACCGGGCGCTGGTGGACGATCTGGGGCGCGACCGACCTCGTCCCAGCCGGCAACAGTGTGCTGGTCGCCAATCCGCAATTCGTCAATCCGTTCATGGATGCCGCCGAGATCGAGGTCACCGGCCGCGACACCGGCAAGCTCGCCTGGGCTGCCGGCTATTCCAGCCATGGCGAGCCGGTGCGACGGGTCCGCGACAAGCGCGGGGGGATCAGCGACATCTGGATCGCGGGCGCCAATGTGAAGCCGGAAAAAGTCGTGGCGCGCGAGATCGCACGCCGGTATCCGCCGCGCAAGCGGCGGCCTACTCCCGAATGAGCGCCTCGACCTCGCTGCGAAACGCCTGCCGCGAGCCGCCCTGCGAATAGAACATGTGGCCGCCGGGATAGACGACGAACTTCACGCGCTGCGTCGCGAAGGCCGGCATCTGATCGAGCGCCCGCTTCGTTCCGAAATAGGGCGTGGCAAGGTCGAACAGGCCGTGCGCGACCAGCACGTTCAGCTTCGCATCGGTAGCGAGGATCTGGCGCAGCTCGGACACCGATTGCGGCGGGTTGATGCCGCGGCCGAAATCCCAGTGACCTTCCACAGTGCCGTTCAAAACCTCATAGGAACCATCGGGCTTCCAGTTCAGCTTGCGTGAGAGCACGTCGACCGCGGCGCTCGTCAGCGGCGCCTGCAGCGCATCGCCTGAGGGGTCGCCGAACCGCGAGCTGCTCGAATCCGGATAGGGATCGAAGCCTCGCACGGAGCCGTCGTAGCGTCCCGTCACCTTGCCGTTCTTGCGGTCGAACTCGCGGCGGAATTCACCGACGTCGAAGCGGCCGGCGAGCCGGCGGCTCAGCGCCTGGTCGATGCCGGTGAGCTCGGCGACCTTGTCGGCAAGACGATTGGTGGCCTCCTCGTCCGCCGCGCCCTTGACGAGGTCGGCCAGGAATTCGCCGCGCGCGTAAGCCTCGACATCGGCGAGATCGGCGCGCTTGACCGGCCCTTTGACTTCGCGCGCCACCGCCACATAGCTCGGCAAGGTCGCGACATATTGCAGGAGGCTGGTGCCGGTGAACTCTCGGAAATCGAGCAGCGGCGACACCAGGATCAAGCCCCTGACGCCGACGCCGTGCTGGAGCTGCAACTGGCGCACCACCTTCGGCCCGCGAATGCCGCCATAGCTCTCGCCCGCGACATATTTCGGCGAGGTCAGCCGGTCGTGCTTCTCGAGCCAGCGGCGGATCACGAGCGCGATCGCGTTGACGTCGCCGTCGACGGAGTAGAACGACTTGCGCGCATCCTCCCCGCTCGCAACGAAGCGGCTGTAGCCGGTGCTGACGGGATCGATGAAGACGAGATCGGTGAAGTCGAGCCAGGTCTCCGCGTTCGGCTTCACCTCGGGCGAGGCCGACGGCGACAGCGCATCGCCATCGAGCGGCAGCCGCCACGGACCGGCCGCGCCGAACTGGAGCCACGCCGAGGACGCGCCGGGGCCGCCATTGAACAGGAACGTGACCGGACGCGTGGCGCGGTCGGCGCCGTCGAGTTGGTAGGACGTATAGGCAATGTCGGCCAGTGGCTCGCCCTTGCCGTCGAACACGCGGATGGAGCCGGCGGTCGCGGCGAAGTTGAGGGTGCGGCCGGGCAGATCCAGCGTCTGCTTCGTGGTCGCGTCAGGCGGAAGACGGTGCGGCTCGGCCGCCGAGGGCGACGCCTGCGTCGCGCCTTGTGCGTTGCCGGCGCGACCGCCCTTCTGCCCCGCCGTCGCTGCCGCCTCGGAGCGCGGCTGCGGCGGATCGTCCGCGCGCACGACGCTTGCGAGCGCGACCGCGGACACGGCCAGCACCAGCCCCGTTCCTCGCAGCGTCGACCAGATCGTGAGCATGATCGTTCTCCTTGCCCGGCTGTAAATAGCGCGGCGCCCTCCGAAGCTAGTACGAAATTGCGACGGTTTGCGGGATCGCCGGTCGATCGCGGATCCGGGCTGGCTCAAATCAACCCGTTTTGTTCTCTGGATCGACAATCGCCCGTTTGCCTTGACCGCCGGTCATCCTCGACAATGGAGGCCCACCTCGTATAGACGAGCCCGGCGGAACTTCCTCCAGCCAGCGGCCTGCCCGACAAGCCATGACCAAGCCCCAGCGATACGACCGCATCGCCTTCGTCGCCAGCCCGAGCAGCGAGGCGCAGGCCGCCTTCAGCCAGCTCACCAGGGACTATGGCAATTGCGCCCCGAAGGAAGCCGATGTCGTCGTCGCGCTCGGCGGCGACGGGCTGATGCTGCAGACGCTGCACCAGAACATGCACACGGGAAAGCCGATCTACGGCATGCACCGCGGCACTGTCGGCTTCCTGATGAACGAGTATTCGCCGCACGATCTGCGCGCGCGGCTCGAGACGGCGCATGAATCGGAGATCAATCCGCTCCTGATGCGCGCGACCGACGTCAACGACCGTGTTCACCTGCACCACGCCATCAACGAGGTGTACCTGTTCCGGCAGACCTCCCAGGCGGCGCGCCTGCGGATCCTGATCGACGAGCGCGAGCGCATGCCCGAGCTGATCGCCGACGGCATCATTGTGGCGACGCCGGCCGGCTCGACCGCCTACAATCTGTCGGCGCAGGGACCGATCCTACCGATCAACGCCGCCCTTCTGGCGCTGACCCCGATCAGCGCCTTCCGGCCGCGGCGCTGGCGCGGCGCCCTGCTGCCCAACACCGCCTATGTCGTGATCGAGGTGCTGGAGGACGACAAGCGTCCCGTCGCGGCCGTCGCCGACCATGAGGAGGTACGCAGGGTGCGGCGCGTCGAGATCCTGTCCGACAAGAGCATCTCGATGCGCATGCTGTTCGACCCCGGCCACAGCCTGGAAGAGCGCATCCTGCGCGAGCAGTTCGGCTACTAAACCCATCGCCCGCCCGCCGCCGGCACTGCGTCCGCAACCCTTCGTTAACCGCCGCCACGATATGGTTAACGAAGGTTGACCGTTTTGGCCCGGGCGTCATGTTCCGTATCGACTTCAACAAGCTGCGCTTCCTCGTCTGCGACGACAATCCGCACATGCGCCGCATCCTGCGGACGCTGCTGCATTCCTTTGGCGCGCGCGAAGTCTACGAGGCCGAGGACGGCGCCACCGCGCTCGAGATGTACAGCCATTACGTGCCCGACATCGTCATCACCGACTGGGCCATGCCGATCTTCGACGGGCTCGAGCTCGCGCAGATGATCCGGCAGCCGGACTCCAAGGGCAACCCCTACGCGCCGATCATCATGCTGACCGGTCATTCCGAGAAGCGCCGTGTCACTGTCGCGCGCGATGCCGGCGTCACCGAATTCCTGGCCAAGCCGATCTCGGCCAAGGGGCTCTATCAGCGCATCCTCAACGTGGTCGCCAATCCCCGCCCCTTCATCAAGACCAAGTCCTATTTCGGGCCGGACCGGCGCCGCAACACCAATTCCGCCTATATGGGTCCCGAGCGCCGCGTCGGCGAAAAGCACGAGGTGCTGCAGCAGCCCTCGCTGCTCGACAAAGCCCGTTCCTCCATCTAGCGCAACGTCCCCGACGAGGCAGGCATCATGGCGAAGAACAGCGCAAAGGACATCGAGGTCAAGGCCTTCGCCACGCATCAAATCATCACGCAGCCCAACCCGCTGCGCAAGGTTCTGCGCCGCGTCGAAGAGAAGGACCTGGACGATCCAGTCGCCCGTGCCGAGCAGGCGCTCGCGGGTCTTTCGGGCGAGTTCAAGGACTGGATGACGACGGAGGTCAACCGGCTGTCGGCCGCCTATGTCGCCGTCCGGAATGACGGCTTCACCAAGGAAAGGCGCGACGAGCTGTTTCACGCCGCCCACGACATCAAGGGTGACGCCGCAACCTTCGGCTATCCGGCCGCGGCGGGGGTAGCCGAGAGCCTGTGCCGCGTCATCGAGCACGCACCTGATCTCGAAAAGGTGCCGGCCGAACTGTTCACGCACCACATCAACGCCATTCTCGCCATCGTGCACGAGAACACCAGGCTCGACAGCATCAGCGTCTCCGCCGAGTTGAGCCGGCGCCTGCGCAAGGTCGCCGACGACTATCTCGCCCATGTCAACCGCGACCGCCCCGAGCATCTCGAGGTGATCCTGGCGCCGAGCATCGTGCCGGTGGACTGAGGTCCAGCTCTCTCCCCGTCATTGCGAGGAGCACTTGCGACGAAGCAATCCAGAGTCTTTCCGCGGAAAGACTCTGGATTGCTTCGCTGCGCTCGCAATGACGGCGGTTGGTAGGCTGGGCCTATCCCCACGATCAGATCGTAGGGTGGATTAGCGCAGCGTAATCCACCGCTTTGATTGCCGCAGAGACAGAATTGGTGGGTTACGGCTTCGCCTAGCCCACCCTACGGCATCTCGTTACGCCGCGATCAGATCGTCGTAGGTGTCCTCGTCCGTGGCGAGCTCGTCGCAGAACAGCCTTGCCTCCTCGCGCGCCGACTCCGTGGCGAAGCGGCGCAGCAAAACCATCAGCGGCTCGGTGGCGCCGCTGTCGGTCTCGCAATGGGTGAGCACGCGCTCGACCATGCGCCGGCGCAGCCGCGCCGCGCCGTCGTCACTGTCGACAAAGCCCTGCTCGTGGCAGGCATCGAGCGCGACCTGGAATGCCGCGAACGTCGCCTCGGGCAGCCCGGCGCGGCGGAGCAGCGCGTGCAGGCTATTGCCGCCGCGATCGTGCAGAAGCGCGGTGACGCGCGCCAGCGGCAGGTCGGCGAGCTCGGCCAGCGCCGCGTCGAACAAATCGAGATTGCTGGACAGCAATGCGCGCAGGATCAGGCCGGCAGTCAGCTGGCCCGTGACGCGCAAATGATGCACGAGGCCCTGCATGTCCTCGCCGCGCGAGCGCGCCGCGATGTTGATGGTGGAGCGGTCACGCGCCTCGATCGTGATGCGATCGGCACGATCGGCGCTCAGCCAGTTCCGCGCCACGACGAATTGCGCCAGCGTCTCGGAGAGTTTCGCCACCAGCGCGGCCCGGGTTGCGGACGGCAGATCATCCAGCACCAGCATCGCCTCGCGAATCGCGGCGAGATGGCCGTGGCGCTCGACGATGCGATTCCACGAGAACGGCGCAAGCTCGGCATGAGGATTTTCGATCAACTCCAGCGCGGCCGCCGCGCAGCCGACTTCGGCGATGGCGGCGCAGACCGAGACCGGCAGCGCGATGCGGCGGGCGACCGCGCATTGCACCTCGTCATTGCCGGTCGCAACAATGTCGACGAGATCGGCGTCGATCAAGAGCGGAGAATGTTCGAGCACGGGCAGCGCGACGGTCGGCTGATCCGCCGACAGCGCCCGCACGATCGACGCCGGCGCATCCGTGCTGCGCGCAAAAGCCTCGGCCATCGCCTGCCGCACCAGCGGCGAGGCATCGTCGAGCAGCATCAAGAGCGCGCCTTCGGCGGCGATGCGGTCGTCTGTGGAAAGATCTGAGATCAGCCAGGCCCGGGCCAACGCCCGTGTGGCCTCGGCCCGCTCGCCGGCCGGCGCCGTCCTGATCCAATTGATGAACTGCCGAACAATCATGCTGCTTCCGGCTTACACAACAAACGAAAATGATGACGGCTCGTCACCTGCAACACAAAATAAACCACGACGCTTAACAAAGCGTTCACCATAACTGGCTGGTTTAATTGACGTTTTGTTAAGGGAACAAAGCCGCCTGGGATGCGTGCCCCGGACGCAGCGCAGCAACGCCATAAGCGCGGCTACGCGCGTCTTCGACGCGCTATTGCGTTGCAGCGCGTCCGGGACACGAGCGGATGAGAGCTCTCGCCCATACTCCGTCATTGCGAGCGCAGCGAAGCAATCCAGAATCCCTTCGCGGATACATTTCTGGATTGCTTCGCTGCGCTCGCAATGACGGTGCTGATGTAGCTGCGCACGATGACCTCAATCTCCTGCCCGGACGCAGTGCAGCGCGTCCGGGACACGAGAGTGAGTTCTAGCTCGAGAACGTGCCGCTGCGATCGCTGAAGAGATCGAGTGGCTGCGGCGGCCGCACATCCGGCGTCGCTGACGCGACCGAGGTCGCCGGTGCGACCGAGGTGAGCGAGGCATTGTTGCCCCATAATTTCTGCACCGTGGTCGAGACCGGCTGCGTGGCATCACCGGGCTGATAGATCGAACGAAACACCGGCGTGCTCGGGGCATTGTCCGCGAGCGTCGTTGGCGCCGATGCACTGACGGGCGTCACCGCGCGTGCGTTCGGGAAGGTCTGGAGATAGGCGGCGTTGTCGATGACGGGCGCGGCGGGCTGCACGCCGCTCGCGCTCGCGACCGTGGTCGACGGCGTGCCGCCATACATCGCCATCGCGCCGCGGGTCGTTTTCGAATTGGCCGCGCTGGCATAGCGCGCATCCAGCACCGAATAGACTTCGGAGACGCTGCGGGCGCGGCCATCCCTCTCGTAGAAGATCGAGCGATTGGCGGACGCCGCGTTCGGAAACAGCCGCGCACCGACCGCTTGCGGATTGTCCTCGGCATTGGCGATCAGTTTTGCAGCCCCGCCGACGCCCATGAAATGCGCCATGTAGAGCTCACTGTCGCTCGGCCTGCGGCCGAGCAAGCCGGTGAGCTTGAAGCTGTTCGACTGCGTCAGTGCGCCCGCCATGGCGGAGGCGGCATCGGGATCGTCGCGCAGCTTCATGATCGACCGCTTCATAGCGGGATCATCGACGGTGTAGGTGCCCGACGAGGTCCTGGTGATGGCGTCGGAATAGTTGCCGTAGCCGAGCTGGGTTCCGGCTTCCTTCACGGTGCCGAGCCAGGTCTGGTCGATGAATTGGTAGAGTCCGTGCGCGGACGACGTCGTGGCCCCGGCCGTCGGATTGAAGTCCGATTCCATCTTGGCGGTGGTCAGCATGTACTGGAAGCTGACGCCGGTGACGTTCGAGGCCTGCTTGATCGCACCGGCGACGCGCGCCCGCGACGGATCGAGACCGGCCGTCTGCGTGGCACTGAAATTGTCGACCGACATGATGAGGTGCCCGCCCCGCGCGGCGTTGAATGGCGCCGGCAATTCGGCGCCCGTCGTCTCACCGTGGGACAGGTATGGTTAATGCGGGGTTAACTAGACGCTGTCGTCATTCCGGGGCGCGCGGAGCGCGAGCCCGGAATCCATCGCAAGACATCACGCGCGGCTAAATGGATTCCGGGCTCGCACCTGCGGTGCGCCCCGGAATGACAGCGAGTTACTTCTCATAGACGTCGCTGGGATCAAACAGCCGCTCGGCATCGGTGAACACCAGCTTCGCCCCGCCGCCCTCACCTTCGACCTTCCGGTAGAAGCAGGACCGCCGCCCGGTGTGGCAGGCCGCGCCGACCTGCTCGACGCGGATCCAGACCGCGTCCTGGTCGCAATCGGTACGCATCTCGACCACGCGCTGGGTTTGACCTGAGGTCTCACCTTTTCGCCACAAGGCATTGCGCGAACGGCTGAAGTACCAGGCCTCACCGGTCGCGATCGTCTTGCGCAGTGCCTCCTCGTTCATGTGCGCGACCATGAGCACATCGCCGGTGGCAATGTCGGTCGCGACGCAGGTCACGAGCCCTGCCGCGTCGAACCGCGGCTGGAAGGACAAGCCTTCCTCGATCTCATGGGAATGAGCGGACACAACAAGCCTCGCTAGAGCATGACCCGGAAAAGTGCGCCGCGGTTTTCCGACAAGGTCATGCTCAAACAATAAACCGCCGCGAGGTCAGCGCGTGCCTCGCACCAGGGACAGGAAACGGGCCTGTTCCGCCGGATTGTCGCGGAACATGCCGGTGAAGCGGCTGGTGAAGGTGGAAGCGCCATGCTTGGCGACGCCGCGCACCGACATGCAGGTATGCTCGGCCTCGATCAGCACCGCAACGCCGCGCGGCTTGAGGACTTCGTCGATCGCAGCCGCGATCTGCGCCGTCAGATGCTCCTGGGTTTGGAGCCGGCGGGCGAAGATATCGGTGAGGCGCGCCAGCTTGGACAGGCCGACGACGCGTTCCACCGGCGTATAGGCGATGTGCGCCTTGCCGTAGAACGGCATCATGTGATGCTCGCACTGCGAGGTGAACTCGATGTCGCGCACCAGCACGAAATCGTCATAGCCGGCGGTCTCGCCGAAGGTGCGGTCGAGCACCTCGGCCGGGCACTGATGATAGCCCTGATAGAGCTCGTCGAAGGCCTCGACCACGCGGCGCGGCGTGTCGAGCAAGCCCTCGCGCTCGGTGTTCTCGCCGATATAGGCGAGCAGCGTCTTCACGGCTGCTTCCGCCTCTGCACGCGCCGGGCGCGGCTGGTCGGCGCGGACGGCAGCCGCGAGGAATTCGGCAGGATCAAGCTCGGCCGCGCGGCTCTCGGGCTGCCGGTCGGAGGGCTTGCCCGGGCGGATGGATTTGATTGTAGCGTCCATATCGACTCCGTTCGACGGCCTCGCGGCCGGAGTGTCACCGGCAGACGGGGCGGCCAAGCCGCCGGACGCCTGAAGAGAACAGTTTTGGCGCAAAGGGTCCGCAGGCTGCAATGCCGGCCGCACAGTTGGAAATCGCCGCCGGCGCGCTGCTGGACTGTTTTTCCGCCAGTTCCGACCCTATATAGGACCGTGGACGCCGCCCGCCAAGGCCGATCGGGTGCGGAAGTGCTGGACTCCATCACATGCTGAACGACATCTACAACAAGCGGATCATCGAACTGGCCGGGAATATTCCGCGCCTCGGACGGCTATCGGACCCCGATGCCTCCGCCACCGCCCACTCGAAGCTGTGCGGTTCGACCGTCAAGATCGATCTCAAGATGACTGGAGACACCGTCACCGACTTCGCTCATGACGTGAAGGCCTGCGCCCTCGGCCAAGCCTCCTCATCCATCATGGCAAGTCGGATCGTCGGCTCGACTGCGAGCGAACTCCGTGAGTTACGCGAAACTGTTCGCAAGATGCTGAAGGAGAACGGTGCGCCTCCTGAAGGCAAATGGGAGGAGATCAAGTTCCTCGAGCCGGTCCGCGACTACAAGGCGCGCCACGCCTCGACGCTTCTAACCTTCGATGCCGTGGTTGACGCCATCGGCCAGATCGAAGCCAAAGCCAAGCTGCCCGCTGTGGCGCAGGGCTGAGACCTCTCCCGTCATTCCGGGGCGATGCGTAGCATCGAACCTGGAATCCAGGTCGCGCTCGAGATTCTCAGGTGCGCAATTGCGCAACACAGTTCGCGCTACGCGCGCCTGACTGCCAAGATTGAAGAGCTTACTTCGGCGCCGCCGGGGCTGGCGCGGCCACACCGCCGGTCGGCACGATGGCTTCCGCCGTCTTGGTCGACTTGGCGGGCTGCTCCGGTTCCACGCCGAACCGGGCCTGCGTCTTCGGGGCAAGCTCCGCCATCGCCGGCGCGGAGATGTCCACGTGCGGCAGCACGTCGGCAACGAGATCTGTCGTCACGAGATTGGTGAGCTTGAGCTCGCCGGCGTCCAGCTCATGCAGATCTTCCCAGGGTGGAACGCTGAGCGCGAGCGACAGCAGGTCGCCCGCTCCGCCCATGTCGAAGGTGTATTTGGCGAGCCGGCCGATGTCGCGCTCCACGATCATCAGGTCCTGCGCGCTGTAGCTCGCCGACTTGGCATCATCGGCGCGGTCGCCCATCCAGATCTGGTGGACGCGGACATGGGCGGCTTCCGGCACGTAGCGCTTCTTGCCGGCCAGCAGCAGGAACACGCACATGGATTCGCAATAGGCCTCAGGCGCGACCGCCGGACGAGCGGACTGCCCGGCGCGGAAGCTTACGCCGACCGTGGTCAAGAGCCCGAGATTGCGGAAGCGTCGGCCAAGCGTGATCGCGTCATTGACGGAACCGCCGCTGGAATCGAGCACCACGGTGGCACCGCCGAGCTGGCGACCACGGGAAAACTCTTCGAAATCCTTCGGCGTATCGGCGGTGATGATGCCCACCGCACTGACCCAGCCGCGGCAGTTCGGCTCGCAGGCGATCCAGTTGAACTTCATCGGTAGCTTGCGCTCTTCGAGAGCAGCACCGGCGCGGGCCGACGACCCGAGCGTCGCGACGGCGCCAGCCAGCACGACTCCACACACGGCGGTTCCCACCAGCAACCAGCCGCGAAGATCAAGGGAGTTCAGAAGTCTCAATCTGGTTCCTTCCCCAAGCCCCAAAGGTCCCCAACAATCCCCGGTAGCGCCCACTGAGTCCATCATACACGCGTATGATTCTACACATGGACGTCACAAAAATGGTATCCGGGGGAATACAGATCGTCCACAGGCACTTGCTGCACTGCTCCCAAAAAGCATGCAAAATATGGCGCGGAAACAACAGCTTACAGTTCCCTGCGCCGGAACCGTGCAACACCTCGCCTAACGTGGCAGCACAGCGCACATGAAGCATTCAGCCTGCGGGCATTGTTCCAGTCCGGTCGACGCGGCGCTTCGGCTCCCGCGCAGATTCGGCCGTGCGCTGATCTGGCTCTATCGGCATACGCTGTCGCCTCTGGTCGGCTACAATTGCCGGCACCTGCCGACCTGCTCCGTCTATGGCGACGAGGCGATCGAACGGTTCGGGCTCTGGGCCGGCGGCTGGATGACGCTCGCGCGGCTGCTCCGCTGCAATCCGTTTGGCACGTCGGGCATCGACAATGTGCCGCTTACCGCGCCGCAACGCGCGCGCTGGTATCTGCCATGGCGCTATGCCCGCTGGCGCGGCGTCAATGCATCGTGAGATTGCTGCGATGCCTTGCGCATCGATCGCCTGAGCGGAACCTTGGCCTTCCGTCCCGCGTTGTTTTGATGCTCCCCCGGGGAGGAAACAACAATGCGCTGGAAAATCAGCCCTCATCTTCACTTCAGACTCGGGCCCAATCCCGGCTCCAGGCGGCACCACGACCCCAGAACCATGGATCTGCTCGCGATCGTCGCCTTGCTGGCGCTCGTGCTCGGCTCGGGCTGGTATCTGGCATCGAGCCTTGCGACGCCGCCGAGCACGACGGCGTTCATCGTGCCGAGCCAGAGCGTGCATTGGTAATCAGCGGAGCCAGTAGAAGCGCCCGGGCGGTGGCGGTATCGGCTCGGGTGGACGCAGTCGCTTCGGACGCGGCGGCTTTGGCGCCGGCTCGGCCGCCGAGGTCGCCTCCCCGCCCGGCGCCGTTTCGGTGCCCGGCACCCTCACCGCCAGCAGCAGATTCGACTCGTGCATCCGCCAGCGATAGCCGACGCCAAAATCGATCGGCTGGGCGCGTGTGAACAATTCGGCGTAGCGCGCCTGGTGGCGGCCGGGGAATTCGTCAATTGGCCCGAGATAGCGGCCGAACGGGAAGAACCGCCATTGCCGCGCGCTGTAGTTCGCGAGCGGAATGCCGGAATCGTCCTGGATGATGGTGGCACTGTTGGCGAGCAGCCAATCGCGCACGACGGTGAAGTTGCCGGAGTGCAACAAATAGGACGCGCTCTTGAGCAGGCTGTTGCCGGGGCCAAGCGTCTCGCAGAATTTCAGGAAACCCGTGGCGCGCGCGCCGGAATTGGAAAGATCGGTCGAGAAATAATACAGGGTGCGCGTCTCGCCGTCGGGGCCTGCAAAGGTGATGCGGACGCCGCGCGTCGCGTTCCGTCCCGGATTGTCGTCGCCGACATGCACCCCGCCCTTGTCGTCGAGCGCGACCATCTCGACGTTGCGGATGGTCTTGCCGGAACGGGCGAGGAAGACATAGAGGATCGGCAACGTGCCGTTGACCTGGTTGGCGTGCAGGTCGACCTTCATCTGTTTGGTGATGAAGAACGAGAAGCTCAGGATCGAGCCGAGCGAACGCTCGACATTGTAGAGCGCCGCGCCCACCGAGCCGCGCGGCAGCCGCGTCAAATCGGGCACGGCGCCGACCGGCTCCAGCGCGCCGAGCACATAGGTGCTGGCCTTGGAATAGAAGGTGTTGGCGTAAAGGAAATCGGGCCCGCTGAACAGGTAGAACATGGTCGGCCGGGGGGCGGCGAGATTGACGTCGGCCCAATTGCGGATCTTCGAGAGCTGGCGCTGTTCGAGCTGGGCGAAGGCGCCGTCGAAGAACTTTGCATGGCGCTGCCAGCCCGGATCCCTGGTCAGCGGCACCAGCGGCGAGTCAGCCGAGGGCTGCATGCCCGCAAGGAAGCGCGCGGTGTCATCGAAGGTCACGTCGGCGGCGCTTGCGGACGAGACGGCCGCAGCCAGCAGGGCAAGAGCGGCGGCCGCAATTCTGAGGGGGCGAAACATGTCTATTCGCGATGTGATGAATTGCCAGCGGCGACCGGCCGCCTGCGGAAAACAGCATAGATCAACAGGCCCGAGAGCATGACGAGCATCCCCGAGAGCGACTGCACCGGCCGCTCGGTCAACAGGTAGTACATCATGAACGCGGTCACGAGCAGGAAAACGAGCGGCGTGAACGGGTATCCCCAGGCGCGATAGGGCCTCGGCAAATCGGGATCGGTGATGCGCAGCTTGATGACGCCGGCGACCGTGAAGAACGAGCAAAACAAGAGTGCGAACTGGATGAAGTCGAGCACCGCCTCGAAGCTGCGCGTGAACAGCAGCAGATTGGCGACGACGAGCTGAAACAGGATGGCATAGGCCGGCGCGCCGCTCGCCGATCGCTTCGAGAAGACGCGTAAGGCGGGGATGTCCTCCCCCATCGTCATCATCACGCGCGGGCCGATCCACATCATCGCAGAGATCGAGGAGATCAGGCCGACGCAGATCATCGCGCCGACGATCCGGCCGCCGAGGCTGCCGAAGATGGCGCTGCCGGCAACACTGGCGACGTCGAGCTGGCCGGCGAGCGCACCGACCGGCGTGGAGTAGAGGAACACCGCGTTCAGCGCGACATACAGCACGAGCACGATCAGCGTGCCCACCAGCAGCGCGCGCGGCAGGCTCCGCTGCGGCGTGTTCATCTCACCGATGATGTAGGTCGCGGCATTCCAGCCCGAGAACGAGTACATCACGAAGACGAGCCCGATCGCGAAGGGCGCGCTGACGATGTGGGCGATATCGCCCGGCTGCGGCGTGAATGTGATCGGTTGCGGGGCAGCGATGACGAAGCCGGCGACCAGGAAGGCCACGATCAGCACGACCTTGATGATCGTCGAGATCAGCTGGAAGGTCGAGGAGTGCCTGACGCCGGTCAATTGCACGAGCGAGACCAGCCACACCACGGCGATCGCGAGCGGGATCGGCGGCAGATCGGGCACGACCGATTTGGCGTATTCGCCGAACGCCATCGCCGCGAGCGCGACGGGCGCGGCAAAACCCACCGTGGCCGAGACCCAGCCAGCGAGAAAACCGAAGGCCGGATGATAGGCACGGCCGAGGAAGTTGTACTCGCCGCTCGAGCGCGGAAACATCGCCCCGAGCTCGCTGTAGGCGAACACCCCGCACAGCGCGACGATGCCACCGACGGTCCACAGCAGCAGGATCGAGAAGCCGGAGGGGATATCCTTGACCTGGAAGCCGAGGCTGGTGAAGACACCGACCCCGATCATGTCGGCCACGACGATGGCGGTTGCGACCAGAGCCGAGACCCCGGTCCCGCTTCCGGTCAGCCGGCCAGTCCAGGGTCCGGTTCCCGCATCTGATGCCGTCATCGGGGTCCTTAACCTCAGGCGTCTTGCCTTGCGGGCGCATCGTGCAGTTTGGCCCAGTCAATTCAAGCAGGGTTAACAAGGGTTAAATGAGGCGACGACAACGGGTATTTGAGCACCGCATTTTCCTACACCCAAGGCGAAAATGCTGCGTACGCCCCGGGAAACCCCGTTCTCATCCCCCACAATCAGGACACGATTGCGTGGTCCTTTTGAGCGTTCCGGATGTGGGGAAGTTTCTCCGGACGCTTAACGTCGCCTAAACGCCAATCGGCTCAATTGTCTCGATATTGCCGATGGTTCGTGACTTAGGTTCGTGACTTGGGTTCGTCGCTTGGGGTCATGGGTGGATGGTCGGGGCCGTTCCGAAAATGAGAGCTGACAGTCGTGCCGATCGGACGCCGTCCGGTCGGCGCGGTCGTGCGCTCAGGATCGGCCTGACCTCAGCCTTGGTGCCGCTGTCGTTGACGCTGGTTCAATGCGGCAAGGCGCCGAACCCGGCAGCGCTCGCGGCGAACTCGCAGGCCAATGTCCAAGTGGTCAATCAGGTCGTCGCGAAAACCAATCAGCAAGTCGCAAGCGGCGACACGTTCGAGGATCGCTTCCCTGCCCCGCAATTTAGGGAGCGCTTCCCCTCGGCCAGCGAAAGTCTCCTGCAACGGCAGATGTCGGACTTCTCGCCCAAGCGCGCCGTGCAGCAACAGCCGCCCGAGCAGGCCCCCTACAAGGTCGCTTCGCTCGAGCCCCAGATCCCCTACAAGCGTCCGGCCCGCGACGACCTGACGACCCTCGTCAGCATGAAGTCGTCGGCCTTTCCCTATTTCGGCAACAACCCCGTCTCCGACGCGCCCTTTCTCAACATCTCCAAGGGCGATCGCCGCGGCCATCGCAGCTATTCCGGTCGCGTGTTCTGGCAGGACGAGACCTACAATGACAGCCGCGTGCTGATGCACGTGCCCGAGCATTTCGACGTGCGCAAGCCGGGCGTGATCGTGGTGTTCTTCCACGGCAATGGCGCAACGCTCGAGCGCGACGTGCGTGATCGCCAGCTCGTGCCCAAGCAGATCACCGATTCCGGCGCCAATGCCGTGCTGCTTGCCCCGCAGATGGCGGTCGATGCCGCCGATTCCAGCGCCGGCAAGTTCTGGCAACCGGGCGGCTTCAAGCGCTTCATGGCGGAATCGGCCGACCACCTCGCCCGCGTCACCGGCGATCCCAACAGCGTGCGCGCCTTCGCCAACATGCCGATCGTGATCGTCGGCTATAGCGGCGGCTTCCTGCCGACGGCCTGGAGCCTGGAGGTCGGCGGCATCAGCGACCGCGTCCGCGGCGTCGTGCTGCTCGACGCCGTCTATGGCGAAATGGACAAGTTCGCATCCTGGATCGAGAGCCACCGTACCGGCTTCTTCGTCAGCGCCTATACCCGTTACACCGCGCGGCGCGACCGCGAGCTGATGAGCATGCTCCGCCAGAAGGGCATCACCGTCGCCGAGGACATGGATGGACCGCTCCGTCCCGGCAGCGTGGTGTTCGTGGAGACCGGCGACGGCATCACCCATCGCGACTATGTCACCCGCGCCTGGACGCGGGATCCGCTCAAGGACGTGCTGGTGAAGATGGCGGCGACGCCGTCGCTGGCGCTCACGCGCGTCGCCTCGAGCCGCTAGGCCTGCGAGCTGCTCAGCGGGCCGGATCGGCGGCTGATCATGAGCCTGCTCGGCTTCAGTTCTTCGGCAGCTTCGGAATGCTCTCGGCGAAGCCGTTGTAGCAGGTCAGCCGCTCGTCCTCTTCCTTGAAGAACCGGCAATCGGCGTAGCCCTTGGCCTTCGCAGGCTTCGGCTTCGGAGCCGGCGGCATCACCCCGTCGTAGCAATTGAGGCGGTCCTTGGTACCGTCGTCGATCTCGAGGCAGGCCTGCAGCCGCACGGCGACCGACTGCGGCTTGCCCTTCGGCGCCGCGGCCGGCTTCGCCGCCGCCTCCTTGGTGCCTTTGGGCTTGACCTGCACCAGCGGCTTGTCCCCGACCATCGGTGGCTTGTCGGCTTGCGCGAACGCGGAGGCTGAATAGAGCACCGCGGCAACCGCCAGAATCATCCTCATCTCAGTCAACTCTCTTTGGTCCCCATGCCTCGCCTTCTAGCGCTCCCGCGCGCGGTTTGCCAAGCACCTTGCGCCCACGAAAACACGGGATCAGGCCGTGGCGGCAGCGGGCCGGGGCCGGGTCAGGATCACCAGGATCAGAGCCAGCGCGACGAAACCGACCGCAACGAAGCCGAGCGTATGCAGAAGCTCGCGGGCGAACATCAGCCCGCCGAGCGCGGAGCCGACCGCCTGACCGATATAGAGCACGGAGGTGTTGAGTGCGACGGTCGCCGACGCCAGCCCCGGCGCGGACGCGACCAGCCGCACCTGCTGCATCGAATTGGTCGAGGCAAAGCCGAGGCCCCAGACAGCAACCCCGGCCGTCATGAACGCAAGCGTGCCCGCACCGAGCGCCCAGCCCGTGATCCCCGCAAGCAGCAGGCAGGTGAACAGCAGCGAGGTGCGATAAGGACCCCAGGTGTCGACAATGCGGGTGGCGATGACGACGCCGAGGAAGCCGCAAACGCCGTAGAGCGCGAACACCATGCCGATCGCATCGGGGCCGGCGCCGGTGAGCTTGTTGAGCAGCGGGCCCATGAAGGTGAACACCACGAACTGCCCCGACATTTGCAGCATGGTGACCGCAAGCAGCAGCAGAATCGTCCTGTTGCGCCCGACCTCGCGCCAGGTCTTCAAATCCACCGGAGCGCCCTTCAGGCCCGCCGGCAGCCGCAGCAGCAACAGCACGAAGCTGAGACAACCAAGCGCGCCGATCTCACCGTAGGCCGCCCGCCAGCCATAGCGGCTGGCGATGAAGGTGATCAGGGGAAGGCCGACGGCGGCAGCCAGCGACCAGCCGAGAAAGATATAGGCGATAGTGCTGCCGCGCCGCTTCGCCGGCACGATCAACGCCGCCGTGCCGGCGGCCTGCGGCGTATAGAGCGCACCGACCGCGAGCATGACCAGGCGGATGACGAGCAGACTCGCATAGTCGGGCGCAAAGGCCGAGGCGAGATTGCCGAGCGCAAGCACCGCCAGCGTCGTCGTGAGCAACGTCCGCCGATCGATGCGACTGGTCAGCCAAGCCGTCAGCGGCGAGCCGATGCACAGCGTCACCGCGCCGAAGGTGATCAGCAGCCCGGCCGCATGAATGCTGACGTCGAGCCCGCTCGCCAGCTCCGGCAGCATGCCCGCCGGGGCCAGCACCGAGCAGCCGGTGACGAGATTGCCGAGCATCAGGGCGGTTGGCGCGAAACGCCGGGCGCGTGCACTTTCCATGCAGATGCATGTAGAGCAGTCGTCCGGCCGGTTAAAGGGCCCACGGGAAATAGTTCGCGCGCGCCGCTTTCTGCGCCGATTTTCTTGGAATTGCCGGATTGCGCAGGCCGAATCCCCTGATATATCGCTCGTTCCCGCTTACCTGCGCTCGTTCGCAGGAGTGAGCCTCAGGAGTAAAGCAATGACCGACCAGCCGAAATCCGAGTCCGGATTCCAGTACAGCCTCTCCAATCTGAAGCCCGTGACCCCCGCCGCCAAAGTCACCCTCACCTTCCCAGACGGCGCCCAGCGTCAATACGACCAGAGCATCACCGGCCTCGACATCGCCAAGGGCATCTCGCCGTCGCTGGCCAAGCGCACGGTCGCGATGGCGCTCGACGGCGTGCTCACCGACCTCAACGACCCCATCGAGGCCGACGCCAAGCTCGAGTTCGTCAACCGCGACGATCCGCGCGCGCTCGAATTGATCCGCCATGACTGCGCGCACGTGCTGGCCGAAGCCGTGCAGAAGCTGTGGCCGGGCACGCAAGTCACCATCGGTCCGGTGATCGAGAACGGCTTCTATTACGACTTCTTCCGCAATGAGCCGTTCACCCCGGAAGACTTTGCCGCGATCGAGAAGAAAATGCGCGAGCTCATTGCGCGCGACAAGCCTTTCACGAAAGAGGTTTGGGATCGCGAGAAGACCAAGCAGGTGTTCCGCGACAAGGGCGAGGCGTTCAAGGTCGAGCTGGTCGACGCCATTCCCGGCACCGAGCCGATCAAGATCTACTACCAGGGCGACTGGTTCGATCTGTGCCGCGGCCCGCACATGACCTCGACCGGCAAGGTCGGCAACGCCTTCAAGCTGATGAAGGTGGCCGGCGCCTATTGGCGCGGCGACAGCAACAATCCGATGCTGACCCGCATCTACGGCACGGCCTTCGCCAAGCAGGAGGACCTCGACGCTTACCTCAAGCAGATCGAGGAAGCCGAAAAGCGCGACCATCGCAAGCTCGGGCGCGAGCTCGACCTCTTCCACTTCCAGGAGGAAGGTCCGGGCGTCGTGTTCTGGCACCCGAAGGGCTGGACCATCTTCCAGCAGCTGATCGCCTATATGCGCCGGCGCCTGACCGGCGATTACAGCGAGGTCAACGCGCCGCAGATCCTCGACAAGGCGCTGTGGGAGACCTCGGGCCATTGGGGCTGGTATCGCGAGAACATGTTCGCGGCGCAGTCGGCCGGCGACGAGGCCGAGGACAAGCGCTGGTTTGCGCTCAAGCCGATGAACTGCCCCGGTCACGTGCAGATCTTCAAGCATGGCCTGAAGAGCTACCGCGACCTGCCGCTGCGCCTCGCCGAGTTCGGCGTGGTCCATCGCTACGAGCCTTCCGGCGCCATGCACGGCTTGATGCGCGTGCGCGGCTTCACCCAGGACGACGCGCACATCTTCTGCACCGAGGACCAGCTCGCCGCGGAATGCCTGAAGATCAATGACCTGATCCTGTCGACCTACGCCGATTTCGGCTTCACCGGTGATCTCACGGTGAAGCTCTCGACCCGGCCGGAGAAGCGCGTCGGCACGGACGAGATGTGGGATCACGCCGAACGCGTGATGGCGACGGTGCTGCGCGAGATCCAGACGCAGAGCAATCACATCAAGACCGAGATCAACCCGGGCGAAGGCGCCTTCTACGGGCCGAAGTTCGAATATGTGCTGCGCGATGCCATCGGCCGCGACTGGCAGTGCGGCACCACCCAGGTCGACTTCAACCTCCCGGAGCGGTTCGGTGCGTTCTACATCGACCACGACGGCGGCAAGAAACCGCCTGTCATGGTGCACCGGGCGATCTGCGGCTCGATGGAGCGCTATATCGGCATCCTGATCGAACATTATGCCGGCAACTTCCCGCTCTGGCTGTCGCCGGTGCAGGCGGTGGTCACGACCATCACCTCGGAAGGCGACGAATACGCCAAGGTGGTGATGGAACAGGCGCGGCGCGCGGGGCTGCGGGTCGAGATCGACCTGCGCAACGAAAAGATCAACTACAAGGTCCGCGAGCATTCGCTGGCCAAGATTCCCGCACTGCTCGTGGTCGGCAAGAAAGAGGCCGAGACGCATTCGGTCTCGGTCCGCCGCCTCGGCAGCGACGGCCAGAAGGTGATGACGACAGCCGAGGCGATCGCCGCCCTTGTCGACGAGGCGACACCGCCGGATGTCCGGCGGATGCGGGAAGCCGTCTGACGGCGCTCACGCGGCTCTATCTTGCCCAACTTTGATGAGGGACTCGGCGGGAATGCCGAGTCCCTCATGTAGACGTCTGATCATGCTGAGCGTCAATTCGCGCCGCCGGTTGAGCACTTCGTGAACCCGATTGCGGCTGCCAATAAAGGGAATCAGGTCCCTCGGCTGCAGACCGCTCTGTTCCATATGATACTTGATGGCTTCGACCGGATCTGGAAGGTCCAGCCGGTAGAGCTTCCGCTCCCACGCCTCCACGAGCGTCACAAGCACGTCCAGCCTATCGCCCTCAGGCGAGTTCCGGCGCGCGCTCATCAACGTCTCGATCTCCTTGAGCACGCGACGATAGTCTCGGTTAGACTTGATTGGCGCGATTTCCATCATCGACCTCCTAAATAGTTTGCGCATCGACTGCGTCGTACTGTCGGTGTGTTCCAACAAAACGGATATAAACCACGCGATATGGGTAGTTGATCCAGACCACGATCCGATATTTGTTGCCGGCGACGTTGAAGGCGACGCGGCCATCCTTGAGGACACTGGCGGTTCGGATATCTCTCTTGACGTCGGCGGGCTTCGCCCAATCGGCCTGCTTTACCTGCCGAAACCAGGCCATCAGGGGTTCACGAGCATCGGAGACCTCGCCTGCCCGATCGAGAAATGCCTTGATCGTGCTGAGCGCTATGATCCTCATTCAATTCATCTTAGCATAGTCCCACCTTGGGACCATAACTTTCTTGCCGGAACGCCAGCAGACCTCATAATCCCTCTAAAATCCCTTCCATTCGTCTTCTGCCGAGCCTATCTCCGGGCGAGAACACCAAGCCATAAGGACTCCGCAGTGCCCGATGCCATTGAACTCCTGAAGACCCGCCGTTCGGTCAAGCCGCGCGAGATGACCGGGCCCGGCCCTTCGGCGGCCGAGCTCGAAACGATCCTCACCATCGGCGCGCGCGTGCCCGACCACGGCAAGCTCGCGCCCTGGCGCTTCATCATCTTCGAGGGCGATGCCCGCCAGCGTGCCGGCGAGGTGATCGCGAAGGTCTTTGTGCGGAAGAATCCCGGCGCGCCCGCGGCCGACATCGAGATCGAGCGCAAGCGCCTCACCGACGCGCCGCTGGTGATCGGCATCGTCAGCTTCACCAAGCCGCATCCGAAGGTGCCGGCGTTCGAGCAGGAATTGTCGGCGGGCGCCAGCGCCATGAATATCGTCACGGCCGCGACCGCGCTCGGTTACGGCGCCTGCTGGCTGACCGGCTGGTTCTCCTTCGATCGGGACGTGCTCGACGGACTCGGCCTCAAGCCGGACGAAAAGCTCGCCGGCTTCGTCCATATCGGCACGCCGACCAAGCCCAGCGAAGACCGTCCGCGACCGTCCCTGTCGGAAATCGTGACGCGTTTTTAATCGATGTTGTGTTGACGCCTGCGACGTCTTGCGGCTTTGATCCCGCCGAGGGAGGAAGGCCGGATGAAGCGTCGTGATTTTCTGGTCGGAGCCGCGCTGCTCGCCGGCGCGATGGCCCGAAGCCGGGCCGCCGACATCCCCGCCCCCTCGTCCGAAGGGCTCGACCGCATCACGGCCTTCTTCGACAACGAGGTGGGAAGCGGTCGTCTGCCGGGCGCCGTGATCCTGGTGCAGCAGCACGGCAAGCCGGTCTACCTGAAGAGCTTCGGCGTGCGCGACACCAGGACGGGCCTTACGATGACGCCCGATACGATCTTCGCCATCCACTCCATGACCAAGCCGATCACGTGCCTTGGCGCGATGATGCTGATCGACGAGGGCAGGCTCGCGCTCACGGACCCCGTGTCGAAATACGTCCCCCTGTTTGCCGACACCAAGGTCGGCCTCGAGGTCACCCTGCCCGACGGCAAGCTCGAGCTCGACCTCGTGCCGCCCGTCCATCCCGTCAACATCGAGGATCTGCTGCGGCATACCTCGGGCATCAGCTACGACTATATCGGCGGCAAATGGGTCGAGCAGGCCTACAAGGCCGCCAACATTTTCGAAGGCCAATTCAACAACAGGGAATTCGCCGATCGCATCGCCAAGCTGCCGCTGGCGCGGCAGCCGGGAACGCTGTGGCGGTACGGCCATTCCACCGACGTGCTCGGCAGCGTCATCGAGATCATCTCGGGCCAGACGCTGTACGAATTCCTGAAAGCACGCATCTTCGATCCGCTCGGCATGAACAGCACCAAATTCGCGCTGGCGACCGAGGACGAGCTGGCGCGGATGGCGCGGCCACTGCCGAACGATTTCATCCTGCTCGCGGCCGAACGCGACCGCCTCGACCATCCCGAATGGCAGTCCGGCGGCGGCGGCCTGCTCTCGACCATCACCGATTATCAGCGCTTTTCGCAGATGCTGCTGAACGGCGGCGAGTTCGAGGGCAAGCGCTATCTGAGCCCCGCCGCGTTCAAGGCCATGACGACGGATCATGTCGGACCCGGCTCCGGCGTCGGACGCGACTATTTCTATTTCCCGGGTGATGGCTTCGGCTATGGCTACGGCCTTGCGGTTCGCACCGATCCCGGCAACGCGAAACCGCCGCCGCCGGGCTCGCTCGGCGAGTTGAAGTGGGACAGTGGCAGCGGCACCCTGTTCGGCGTCGATCCCAAGCTCGACATGGTCTACGTGATGATGCAGCAGACCCAGAGCGAGCGCGGCCGCATCACGCCCGCATTCAAGGCACTGGTCTACGACTGCTACCCCGAGGGGCTACGCCGCCCGTGAGGCGCGCTGGCCGAAATCGGCGAGCAGCGTTGCGATCTCCGCGGCAGGCCGCGCCGCGCTGAACAGGAAGCCTTGCACCTCGTTGCAGCCTTCGGCGCGGAGCCAATCGAGCTGATCCTCGGTCTCGACGCCTTCCGCGGTGGTGGTGATGTTGAGGCTTCGACCGAGCCCGGAGATCGCGCGCACGATCGCGCCGCAATCGGGCCGCTGCGCCAGATCCTTGACGAAGGAGCGGTCGATCTTGATCTTGTCGAAGGGGAAGCTGCGCAAGTAGCTGAGGCTGGAATAGCCGGTGCCGAAATCGTCCATGGAAATGCTGACGCCGAGCTCGCGGAGCTGGTGCAGGATGGCGAGATTGGCATCGGTCTCGGCCAGGAAGATCGACTCGGTGATCTCGAGCTCGAGCCGCCTCGGCGACAGGCCGGACTGCGCCAGCGCCGAGATCACGACCTGAACCAGGTTGCGGCTGCGGAATTGCGCCGGCGACAGATTGACCGCGACCTTGACGTCGGCAGGCCATTTGACGGCCTCGGCGCAGGCTTCGCGCAGCACCCACTCCCCCAACTGGGTGATGAGGCCAATGTCCTCGGCGACCGGGATGAACTCCGCCGGCGAGATCATGCCCTTGTCCGGATGACGCCAGCGCAGCAGCGACTCGAAGCCGGAGATGCGGTCGGAAGCGATCGACACCAGCGGCTGGTAGTGCAGCTCGAACTCGCCATTGGCGAACGCACGACGCAGGTCGAGCTCCATGTCGCGGCGCTTCTGCGCCTGGAGGTCCATCTCACGCTCGAAGAAACGATGCACGCCGCCGCCGTCGGACTTCGCCCGGTATAGCGCCATGTCGGCATTTCGCATCAACTCTTCCGGCGTCGTGCCGTCACCGGGGGACAGCGCGATGCCGATGCTGGCGCCGATCACCATCTCCTGACCGTCGAGATCATAGGGCGCCTTCAGCATGTCGATCAGCAGGCCTGCGCAGGCGCTGGCCTCGTTCGGCGAGACGTCCGCCGCAAGGATCACCGCGAACTCGTCGCCGCCGAGCCGGGCCGCCAGATTGGCGCCGCGAACCGCATTGGTCAGGCGTTCGGCGACGTGCTTGAGCAGGCGGTCGCCCACGGGATGACCGAAGGAATCGTTGATGTTCTTGAACAGGTCCAGATCGATATAGAGCACGCCGACCCGCTTTCCCGCCACTTGCTCGAGCGCCTGCTTCAGGCGCTCCTGGAAATATTCGCGGTTCGGCAGGTCGGTGAGGCCATCATGGTGCGCCATGTGCGCGATGCGCGCCTCGGCCTTGCGCCGTTCGGTGATGTCGACCACCGCGACCAGATAGCCGTCGCGATCGTCGAAGGCGACGCGGCGGCCGAAGGTGAGCACCTCGATCTCGCTGCCGTCGGCGCGCAGATGCCGCCAGTTGCGCGAGGAATGATAGGCATCGCCGACGCGTTCGAGCGCCTCAGCGTGGCTGTCCCACTCGTCCTCCGGCCAGATCTCATGCAGCTTCATGCGCAGGAAGGTGGCGCGGCTGTAGCCGTAATGCTGGACCGCGGCGTCGTTGACGCCAAGAAACTCCTTGGTCTGCGCGTCGAACACCCACATCGGCATCGGGTTGCTGTCGAACAGCAGGCGGAACGAGGCGTCGCGCCGCTTCAACGCGGTGACATCGGAGATCGTCAGCGAGACCACGTCGGCGAAGGCGGTGGCACTGAGGCGGAGGTGCCGGCCCTCGCTCTCGATCTCGAGCTGCTCGCCGCGGCCGCCCGCGACGGCCTTGAGCAGGAAGTCCATGATCTCGGGCAAGGCCAGCAGCGTGGTCCCCTCGCCAATTCGCCGCCACAACAGGCTTCCGGTCGCAACCTTCAGCAGCGCGCCCGCGCTGTTGTTGTGATGCACGACCTGAAGATCGAACGGCTTGCCGCCAGCGTCGCGCAGCGTCGCCAGCGAGACCACCGCGTCGTCGGTCGAGGCGAAGATCGCGTCCAGGAGATTGTACTGCGTGCCGCGCTCGTTGATATAGGCGCCGACCAGCGTGGCGCCCCAGCGCGAAGCGGTCGGCAGCGCCAGCACATCGTAGGTCCGCACCATGCCGTCGCGCACGCAATGCGCGCTGGCCTGATGCGGTTGTCCGTTGGCAAGCGCGATCGTCGCGGCTTCCGACAGCGCGGTGGCGCAATCCGGCGACAATTCGGCGACGGGGATATCCCAGCGCTCCTCACCCAGCCATTTCTGCACGTAGCGTCCGCTGCGCGACAGTTCGAGCGTGTCGTCGTTCCTCAGCAGCGCGATGTGATCGGCGAGCCGTCCCAGGCTGCCGAGCATCACATCCTCGTAGCGCGGCAGCCGATCGCCCGGCCTCAGCGCGGCACGCCATTTGCGCTGAAGCACCGGGATGTCGTCAAACATTTCGGCGGCCGGTTTTCCCGGCATCTTCTTCGCGGCATTCATGGCAGTCCCCAACGCACTTTCCCGCCGCATCCAATGCAGGCGCACTTAACGACGTGTAAAAAGCGCGCAGGCGCGGGTTCCATTTGGCGATTATGACAGTTTTAAGTCGGGCGTTGGTTAGTGCGCGTTAGAGACTATGACGGTCGTGCGAAGGCGATGCTTCTCGCGTCCCGCACGCGCTGCACTGCTCTTGGTGTTGCTGCGCGGCGTCCGAGGCTTGAGAGTTGCGTTCGGCGCGTAACGGGGGGAGTGTCGCGCGACAGCTCGTAGGATGGGTAGAGCGAAGCGAAACCCATCAACACTCCTTCCTGTTGAAAGATGATGGGTTTCGCAAGTGCTCTACCCATCCTACGTCTCCCGGACGCAGCTTCGCATCCTCGCGGCTCAATTCGCCCGAGCTTTGCTTCATCGCTTCACCCTCAAATGAAAGAGAGCGCAGGGAAGACCGGGCGCCGGCTGGCACCCGCGGTCCACTGTGCGAAAGCAGTAGCAAAAATTGCACAGCGGCATACAGGTGAAGCCAAACAACCGGCCTTCCCTGCGCAGTGGTTTGACGGCTTATGTCGTGCTCTCCTCGGGGAGCGATGCACTATTGCCCCCGTCGCCTTGCGGATGATCGATGCGCGTGCCCGGTTGGGCCGCCACATCACCGCTGAGACTTGACGCACAGACCCCGGGCGTCAGGACCACACGATTTTGCCGTACGCCGATCACACCGGTCGTGTGCGCAAACGTTTCGCTCACGGCTCTCCGCCCTGCGAAACCAATCGCGCCGATGTCACCTGCGTCCACCGCGGCCCGGCCCGCGTTCGTGACGATCGCGATACGCCCCTCTTCCTTGGGCCGGGTTGCCGCGACACATACGTCATTTCCGAATTTCGGTAAAGTGGAATATTTTCGCCGCCGCGCGTTGACCGCGATCTTGGGTGTTTTGCCCGTCAGGCAACGCGATATGTTGTAGCCCGGATGAAGCGAAGCGTAATCCGGGATTCCATCCGTGCGGAACGAGACACCCGGATTGCGCTTCGCTCCATCCGGGCTACGGAGCTACGGAGCTGGGACCGCCGCTAGTCCTCGCTGGACGCGGCGGAGCGGTTGCGCAAGTAAGCCTGCGACAACAGGAAGAACAACGCGCGCTCGCCATGATATTTGGCGGACGGCCGGGTGCGCTCGAAACCATCGGCAAAGATCTTGCCGGACTGGTCGCACACCTGCCATCGCCAGCCAAACCGCTTGCGCCTGGTGAGGATCACTTCGAACATGCCGCCGAGCTTGGTCCCCTGCCCCTTGCCGGTCTCGCAGACGCACAAGCCTGCTCCGGCCTCCTCCGTTAGATGGATGCCCGACATATAGCGCAGCAGGATGGAAAGAGAATGAATTTGATTATCGGAAATACGTATCTTGCACCGGCTTGTGGCCAAGTCCCGATTGCCTGGAATAAGCCCTCGCTAGTGGTGTTTTCGTCCGTCCCAAGAGCCGTTTGGTAGCGCTGACAAAGTCTTCGAAGCCGAGCACAAGGAGAAAGGCGCGCGTGGTGGCGACAGCGGTAATGGGAGATGCACGTTCGTGCGCCAGCTGAGAACTATCGTGCAAGGCGCGAAGTCTGGCGTATCGCCGCGGCCGATACTGAGGCCCGCGTCCTACCGCGCGACGACTTCGACCTCGCCGTCGACGCCGTTGACGACGTTGAAGCCGCGCTCGTAGACCTTGCCCTCGTTCTTGGCGATGGCGCGGTACTCGCCTTCGGAGAGCACCACGCGCGGGAAGGCGCCGATCGATTCCTTGATGACGTCGCCGCCCGGGGTCAGCACCGACCAGGCGGTGTTGGCGAGCGCCTCGCCGCCCCTGTCGCTGACCAGCTTGAGCGTGATCACGGCGGCGCGGTGGGTGATGGTGACGTCGGTGAGCTTGCCGACCTGGACGCGGATGTCGGAGCGCACCACCGAATTGGCATCGCCATAGTTGGAGATGATGTAGTAGGTGCCCTCCGGCAGCAGCACGACGTCGCCGGCGGCGACGTTCGGCACCAGCGAGGCGCGCTCGCCGGATTCGAACTGGCTGCCCTTGTAGATCGCGAACGAGATCTGGTTCTGCGGAATGCGGCTGGTGCCGACCCGGCCTTCGATGCGCAGGCCTCCGGCCGGCAGCACGAAGGATTCGCGGTCGGTCTCGGCCTTCAGGCTGACGGTGCGTACCGCGCTGACGAGGCCGAAGGCGACGTGCACGACGTAATTGCCGGGCGGCAGCACGATGTTGGGCGTGGCGTTGCGGTCCTCGCGGATCAGCTTGAAGGTGCCGTTCTCATCGGGAAGGTCGGCAAACACGCGCCAGACCAGGCCGCTGGTGATGGGGGCTGCGTCCTTGCCGTATTTCGCGGTCAGCGACAGCACGCCCTGTCCGGGCGCGGCCGCGTTGAGTGGGGCGGCCGGCGGCACGGTCGCGACGGCAGGCGGCGGCATGCTTGGGGTCGTCGGCTGCATCAGGGTCGGCGGCAGGCTCGGGGGACCGGCGCCTGGCCCGGAGGGAGGCGCCAGATTGATGGCCCCGCCGGGGTCGGGCACCGAAGCCGGCGGCACCGGCGGCGGACGATCGGAGAAAAGCTGCGCCTGCGCAGCGTTTTGGCCTGAGATAACGAGGCACGCAGCAAGGATCAGCGCCGGCAGCAGCCTGCCGCTGCGCCGCCATCCGATGATGCCGTCACCCCCGCGTGTCATGCCCCCTGCTTTTCACCGAAAACGCGGCAAATTCAAGCCTCTGCCCCCCCCAGGAAATACGGTCCCAGGAGGTTCTTTGGAACCCGGTTGACGCCTGCGTGATTGGGCTGGCGACGACCGGCCCTCGCCACACTGCTGCCCCCTGCGTCCCGAACGGTATAAACCATGCTTCACCCTGGTTATGGCGGAGCTGAAATACGGCGCCTACTCTGGTGTGAGGGCTGGCCCGGGTGGGAGGGTTTTCGGTGCTGGATATTTTGAAGGGTCGGGGCGCGAACGGCTCCAATGGCGAAAAAGCCGGTGAAAAAGTCGGCTTGGGCAGCATCCGCCGGCCGGTGATTGGCCTTGCCCTTGGTGGCGGGGCGGCGCGCGGCTTTGCCCATATCGGGATTCTCAGGACACTGCTTGCCAACGGCATTGTGCCCGACGTCGTGGTCGGTACCTCCATTGGCGCCGTCGCCGGCGGCCTCCATGCGGCCGGCCGGCTCGATACGTTCGAAGATTGGGGGCGCAGCCTGCAAGGCATGCGCAACATCCTCGGCTATCTCGACATCCGCCTCAACGGCTCCGGCCTGCTCGGCGGCGAGAAGCTTGCAACCCGGCTCGAGGAGGCGATCGGACAAGTCCGGATCGAGGACCTTCCGATCAAGTTTGCGAGCGTCGCGACCGAGGTCCGCACCGGCCACGAGATCTGGCTGACGCGCGGCCGTGTGGTCGATGCGATGCGCGCGTCCTACGCGCTGCCCGGCATCTTCGCGCCGGTGCTGATCGGTGACCGCTGGCTGGTCGACGGTGCACTGGTGAATCCCGTTCCGGTCTCCGCCGCCCGCGCGCTCGGCGCCGAAATCGTCATCGCCGCAAATCTTTCCAGCGACATCTTCACCCATTCCACGACCATCCATGCGCATGGCGCCGTGCCCACCGCGGTCGCGCCGGACGCCGCAGAGCCGACGGCCAAGCGGCGTTTCCCGCGCCTGTTCTCGCCCGAAAAGACCATGAAGCGCGAATTCTTCGGCGGCGCCGGCCGGCCCGGCATCTCCTCGGTGATGGTCGACGCCTTCAACATCATGCAGGACCGCATCACGCGCGCTCGGCTCGCCGGCGACCCGCCGGACCTCCTGATCACGCCGCGGGTCGGCCAGTTCGGCTGGTTCGACTTCCACCGTTACGAGGACCTGATCGCCCACGGTGCGCGCGCCACCGAGCGCGCGCTGGAGTCGATCCAGGAGGCGATCGAGGTGCTCGCGCCGGCGCCCGCGGGTCACGCGCCAAAAGCGGACGAGTGAGGCGGATGCCCGTCAGGCCGTCTTGATGTAGTCGCGCAGGGCTTCCTGCTCGGACTCGTATTCCTGGACCCGGCGCTTGACGATGTCGCCGATCGAGATGAGGCCCACCACCTTGCCGTTGTCGATCACCGGCAGATGGCGGAACTTGCCTGATGTCATCATCTCCATGAGTTCGGCGACCGTGTCGGTCTCCTTGCAGGTCACGACCTTGCGGGTCATGACCTGGGCGACCGGCTCCTCCAGCACGCCCGCACCGCGCTCGCCGAGCACGCGGACGATGTCGCGCTCCGACAGGATGCCTTCGAGCCGGCTCTGGTTCATCACCAGCACCGCGCCGATCTTCTTGTCGGCGAGCAGCTTGACTGCGGCAGCCAGCTTCGCGTCCGGCTCGACGCTCATGATCTGGTGACCCTTGGTGTTGAGAATGGAACGTACCGTCATTGTTGCCTCCCTAGAATCGGATCCGTCCGCCTTCGGGCGGGTCCGGACTTGTTCTTCGAGTCTTCAACTAACAGTTTCAGCGCCGGTTTCACGCTCGTGCGCTTTGCGAAGCGCGGCCTCTATGGGCTTGTCGCTTCGGAACATTCTTCACGCGAATGATGGATGAATTCGGGCCGTGCCGCAAGCGCCGCTTCAAATACGGTCTGAAACGTCCTGTGATGACGCATCCGCAGCATCGCTTCGCACGCGCGGCACGGGATCGAACAGGGCGAACAGCAACAGGCCGGCAAAGAAGCCGCCGATATGCGCCTGCCAGGCGACGCTCGTGGTTTCGGAATCGACGCCGATCGCACCGACGCCGAAAATGATGTTGACGCCGAACCACACCGCCAGGAAGCCGACCACCCGCCCGTCGCGCAGCGCGCGCGACAGCGGCAGTGCCGGAACCTTTGCTGCGGTATCGGCGTCCGAACGGTTGAACGACAGGAAGCTGCCGCGGACGAAAGCGAAGCGAATTGCGGCTGCCATTGCGCCGGACACCGAGGCCGAGGCGCCGATCATCGGCGCCACCGCGTGCTCATGGGTGACGAGATGGGCGAGCGCGCCGGCCGCCGCCGTCACCGCGAGAAACAGGAAGAACCTGATCGCGCCAAAACGCCGCGCCAGCGCGCTGCCGAACGGCAGCAGCCACAGCACGTTGAAGCCGAGATGGGTCAGATTGGCGTGCAGCAGCGAATAGGTGACGAAGGTCCAGACCTTGGCGCCGGTGCCGCCGGGAATCTCCAGATTAAGCAGCGAAGAATCGTAGCGCTTCGGGATGAAGCCGAAGACGTCGATGGTCCAGTTCTCGATCTCCGGCGGCAGCAGCACCCGCAGATGGATCACGGCCAGCAGGACGATATAGGCGGTCAGCGCCGTGGGCAGCGTCAGGACCGGCTCGCGCGGAGCCTCCTCGATGACCGCCGGCACCTCTGCTTGAGGATTTTGCTGAGGGCCTTGCGGCGGAGAATCTTGAGAGGAATCCAAGGCAGCTTCGCTTTCAGCGCGACCGGGGCAACACGCTTGCAGATAGTCGCCTTTGCCAGCCTTGCGCAAGTGCACAAAAGGAAAAGGCAGGGCCCTGGGAAAGCCCTGCCTGTCCGTGTCGGCCTTTCCGGTACCGGAGGAATGAAGGTGTATCCCCACCCCTCCCCGCGGCTCCGTGACCAAACTGTTTGACGCCCTGTGTACAGGCCCCGCCGAGAACCTGGATGAAAGCGGCGAGGCTTGCGACTGCGGCCACCATAGCAGCGGGGCGCGAGGTGCAAAGCGCATAGTTAACTTAACGTTAACGACGCAAAGACGGCCTTAAGGGAGGTAAAAACGCGCCTGCGGCATGGACGCTGCAAATCCCCTCCTGCACAACAACACAAGGGATCGCGGGTGCACTGAAGCGGGACAGGTCTGTCCCTTCGAAGGTTGCACCCCGGGGTAAGCGTTCAGACATGAAACATCCGTCGAGCCGCGCGTTCTTCGCGTATTGGGACAAGAAGCGCGGCGCTGCGCGGGCCCCCGACAGGGCCGACATCGATCCGGCCGCGGTTCGCGGCCTGCTCGGCGACATTTTTGTCCTCTCCTGCGAGCCCGATCTCGGCTTTCCCTTCCGCGTCGCCGGCACGCGCGTCTGCGCGCTGACGGGACGTGATCTCAAGGACCAGAGCTTTGCGGCGCTGTTCGACGATGCGAGCCGCAGCGAGATCGAGGAGATCACCACCATCGTCGCCGACGAAGCGTTAGGCGCGATCGCCGGCGTCACGGCCGCGCGCGAGGACGGCAGCAAGGCCTATCTCGAGCTGCTGCTGCTGCCGTTCAACGCCCGCCCGCATACGCCGGTGAGCGTGACGGGCGTGCTCGCGCCGTTCGACGACGAATGCAGCGCGCTTTCAGCCTTCACCCTCACCTCCTGGCGCTATCTGCACCAGCCGGAGAAGCTCTTGCCGCGCGCGATCCGCAAATTGCAGATCGCACGCGGGCTGATGGTGTATGAGGGGCTGAGATAGTCCCTCGCCCGCGCGCAGCATCGCGCGAGACGAGCTCGCCGCGCGACACATCAGCGCGCGCGGATGACCGTTTTTGCCGGATCTGCGTCATTCCTGATGTCGTTGTCAGCGGTTAGCTTCCGCCTCGCGTAAAGCAACGAGGACATCATCATGATATGGCGCATTCTGGCGTTGAGCGTCGGTTGCGTGGCATTGCTGGCGGTGATCGGCGGAACCTGGCTGTTCCTGCTGCCGGGCTCGCCGGCCCGAGGAACCGCGCCTGCGATATCCAAGGACGAGACCGAGGCGACGCTGGCGGCCTTGAAGCCGCCGAAGCGCAAACGCCCGCTGATCGCCATCGTCGGCATCAACGACATGACCGAGACGACCGATTATCTGATGCCATACGGCATCCTCGCGCGCGCCGATGTCGCTGACGTCCTCACATTGGCGACGCAGCCTGGACCCGTCGCACTCTATCCCGCGCTGAAAGTGCAGCCGCACGCGACCACCGCCGAGTTTGATGCTTCACATCCCGAAGGCGCCGATTATGTCATCGTGCCCGCGATGAGCCGCGAGGACGATGCGCTGGCCTTGCAGTGGATCAAGAGCCAGGCCGGCAAGGGCGCGATCGTCATCGGCGTCTGCGTCGGCGCCAAGGTCGTTGCCAACACCGGGCTGCTCGACGGCCGGCAGGCCACCACGCACTGGTATTCCGTGCGCGATCTGCAAAAGCATTCCGCGATCCGCTATGTCGCGGACCGCAGGCTGGTGGTCGACCGCGGCGTTGCGACGACGACCGGCATCACCGCCTCCATGCCGATGGCCCTGACCCTGGTCGAGGCCATCGCCGGCCGCGCCAAGGCGGAGGCGGTTGCCCGCGAGATCGGTCTTGCACAGTGGGATGCCCGCCATCGCAGCGAGGCGTTCCAGTTCACACGCCCCTTCGCGCTGACGGCGATCGCCAACACGCTCGCACTCTGGAACCGCGAGCAGCTCGGAATCGCGCTGACGCCTAGCATCGACGAGGTGTCGCTTGCGCTTGTAGCCGATGCGTGGTCGCGCACCTATCGCTCGCGTGCCCTCACCTTCGCGGCCACGGCAGAAGCGCAGACGAGCCGCAGCGGTCTTCGCATCCTGCCGGACAAGGTCGCAGCCGATTGGCCGGCAAAGCAGACCCCGCCGGCCGTCGTCGACCTGCCGCCGGCGCGCGCGCTGGACCAGACGCTGCACGCCATCGACGCGCGCTATGGACCGCGCACGGCCGACTTCGTCGCGATGCAGCTCGAATATCCGAGATAAAGGCAGAGCGCCGTTACGGCATCGCCAGATGCCAGGCGCCGTTCAAGAAGCCGTCGCCGGTGACGTCGCCGGGTTTCTGGTCCTTGGCGAAGGTGTAGAGCGGCTTGCCCTTGTAGGCCCACTGCTTCGAGCCGTCGTCGCGCGTGATGATGGTATAGCCGTCGCCGGCCGCATCGCTCGCTTCGGCCTTCAGCACCGGCCAGTTCGTCGCGCATGGACCGTTGCAGGCCGACTTGCCGTCCGCATCCTTGTCGAAGGTGTAGAGCGTCATGCCCTTGGCATCGGTGAGCACGTTGCCCTTGTCGGACTTGCCCGTCTTGGTCGGCGGCGCGGCGAAGGCGGCGGGAACAATCGCGAGCGAGATTGCGAGCGTGAGCGCGAGGCGGATCGAGGACGTCATGATATCTCCTGTCATGCAATTGGCTTGCATGGGTAGGACGCCGCGCGCGGCCTGGTATTCCTGAGACGGCGGCCAAGATATTTTTCGCTGCGCGCGCCGGCGCGGCGGAATAAACTGGACCGACCGAGACGGAACGATGGAAAGACATGAGCAAGCCGCATTGGCGTGCCGCGCACGCATCCGACCTGGCCGCGATCAGCGCCATCGCGGCGCGGATACATCCTGGGCTTCCTGAAAGGCCCGAGGTGTTCGCCGAGAAGATGCGGCTCTATCCCGATGGCTGCCGCGTGCTTGTCGCCGACGATGCGATCGCCGGCTACGGGTTTTCGCATCCCTGGAAGCAGCACCGGATTCCGCCGCTCGACGCTTTCATCGCACGATTGCCTGACGATGCGGATTGTCTCTATGTCCACGACGTCGCCGTGTTGCCGGACTTTCGCGGCGGCGTTCTGCGCGCTTATATCGCCGATATCGAGCAGCTGGCGCGCGCGTCAGGCATCGCAACGCTGGCACTGGTCTCGGTCTACGCGACGCGGCCGTTGTGGGAGCGCCTCGGCTTTCGGCCCGCCACGACGGACGCGGACCTGCGCGCGAAGCTCGCCTCCTATGGCGAAGGCGCGACATACATGCTGCGCGACCTTACCGCGGCGTAACGTCCCTCCCCGGCCGGCTCACGCGGGCGTGAAGCGGCGCCCTCGAACCGGGTCAGGTCAGGCTCCGTCGAAGGTGTGTGCGAGCCGTTCCGGTCTCGCCAAACCGAGGCTGGAGAATATCCATGAAGCTCACATTGTCGAAAGCTGCCTTGATTGCATGCGTCGCGACGAGCGCGTTCGCCGCGACAAGCGCCAACGCGGCGCAACACCGAACCGATGGCTGCCAATTCGCCTTCTTCGAAAGCTGTGGCATCGTCGCGGAGTCGTCGACCCCGGGCCGCGCACGCCGCCCCGTCGCACGCCTCGCCAACGATACCTCGCCGACCTACATGAAGCAGACCGATCCCCGCTACAGCTCGTCCATGCGTGATGCCGGCGGCGGTGGCGGTGGTGGCGGCGGAGGTGGTGGTGGTGGTGGTGGCGGTGGCGGCCGCTGAACTCACACCTGACCTTTCAGATGATGCCGCCGGTGCAATCCGGCGGCATCATTGCCGTCCTGAACGGCGGCCGCTCAGCCGCGATGCTTTTTCTTCTTCGGCTTCTTTCCCGGCGCGCCCTTCACCGGCCACGGCGTGACCGAGGGCTCCGCGCGGGCCTGCTTGTCGCGATGCTTCTTTTTCTTTCCAAAGGAAGGAGCCTCGTCGAATCTCGGTCCGCGCTCGCCGGGTGGCTTGCCGCGTGGTTTGAATTCACGGGCCTCGCGCGGACGCTCGTCGCGGCGTTCGCGATGATCGCCATCGTCCCTCTCGCGACGCGGCGCATGGGATCGCGGCTCGGACGGCTCCTGTCGCTGCGGCGCGTCCGCCATCGGCTCGATACGGATGCTGTCTTCCTTGTCCGGACGCTTGACCTTTGCGGCAAAGGACTCCGCGACCCGCTCGGAAATCTCGAACTCGGTCGTGGTGTCCATGATCTTGATGGCGCCGATGTCGCGCTTGTCGATGCCGCCGCGGCGGCAGATCATTGGCAGCAGCCAGCGCGCCTCCGCATTCTTGCGTCGTCCGATCGCGGCACGGAACCAGACGCTGGTCTCCGACATGACGTGCTTCGACGATGCCTTGCCGGATTTCGATCGCGGTCTCGCGGCGCGATCGTCGCCGCCTTCGCCTTGAAATCTGTCGCGCCCGCGATCCTCGCGCGGCTTGCCCGTGCGCTCGCCCGGATCGATGATGTCTTCGGGCGACGGCAGCCGCGCTCGGTAAAGCCGCGCCAGTGCCGCAGCGATATCCTCGGCCGACCGCTCGGCCAATAGCGCCTGGGCCAACGCCAGATCGTCAGCCGTCGTCTCCTCGGTGAACAACACGTCCTTCATGCGATCGTGATCGAGCTTGCGGATTTCGTCCGCCTGCGGCGCCGTTCCCCAGGCCGCATCGACCCCTGCGAGATTGAGCAGCAGCTCCGCACGCCGCCGGCGGGCGGGCGGCACCAGGAGGACGCTCGTCCCCTTTCGCCCCGCACGCCCCGTCCGGCCCGAGCGATGCTGCATCACCTCGGCGTCGTTGGGCAGGTCGGCATGAATGACGAGGTCGAGGCTCGGCAGGTCGATGCCGCGGGCGGCGACGTCGGTCGCCACGCACACGCGGGCGCGTCCGTCGCGCAGCGACTGCAGCGCCATGGTGCGCTCGTTCTGCGTCAATTCGCCTGAGAGCGCGACCACGGAGAAGCCGCGCTCCAGCAGCGCCGCCTGCAAATGCCTGACGTGATCGCGCGTGCTGCAGAACACCAGCGCGCTCGGCGCCTCGTAGAAGCGCAGCACGTTGACGACGGCATGCTCGGCATCGGCGGGCGCAATCCGGATCGCGCGATACTCGATATCGGCGTGCCCGCCCTCGTCGCCGGCGACCTCGATCCGGAACGCCTGCTGCTGGTACTGCTTGGCCAGCGCGACGATGCCGCGCGGAAACGTCGCCGAGAACAGCAGGGTGCGGCGCGTCTCCGGCGTGGTCTCGAGGATGAACTCCATGTCCTCGCGAAAGCCGAGATTGAGCATCTCGTCGGCCTCGTCGAGCACGACCGCTTTCAATTCCGAGATGTCGAGACGGCCGCGCCGCAAATGGTCGCAGAGCCGGCCGGGCGTGCCGACCACGATGTGCGCGCCGGCCGCCAGCTCGCGCTGCTCGCGGCGCGGATCCATGCCGCCGACGCAGGAGACCACGCGCCCGCCCGCATGCCCGTAGAGCCATGCGAGTTCGCGGTGGACCTGCATCGCGAGCTCACGGGTCGGTGCCACGATGAGGGCGAGCGGTGCGGCTGCCTGCTCGAACCGCTCGGCATCGCCGAGCAGATCCTTGGCCATGGCGAGGCCATAAGCGAGGGTCTTGCCGGAGCCGGTCTGCGCCGAAACCAGGAGGTCGCGATCGCTGGCATCGTCCGCAAGCACGGCCAGCTGAACGGGGGTCGGTGAATCATAGTTCCGCTCGGCCAAAGCTTGGGCGAGCGGCGGGGTCAGGGCCGGAAAAGACACGGGATGGAGAACCTTGGTTAATTCAGGCGCGCAAACGGTGAACCGGCGGGCCCGAGCTCGCGTGGGGGGCAATCGGCCCGGCCGCACGCTGGATTTGATCTGGGCGCTCTTTACGCCAAGCGCTCGGAAATCACCATGCCTATGATGCATGGCTTCGCAAAGAGAACCGCGTCCCAGAGGTTGCAGCGGACTTTTTCGACCACCTTGATTAAGGTAAAGCGCGACCGGGTCTGACGCTGGGCTCCTTGCATCCTGCCCGGGTACGAGAGAGATCGACTCTCGCGCCATACACTCCGTCATTGCGAGCGCAGCGAAGCAATCCAGACTGCCCCAGCGGAAAGACCCTGGATTGCTTCGCTGCGCTCGCAATGACGACGTTGAAACACTGTCGGGAATGACCGAGCCCCTTCTCCGCCACACGCACCTGATTAACCCGAGGCGCGTCTTGTCGCGGCGGTCCCTCGATCCCAAATCCTGTCCAACTGAAACGCCCACGAGAGAAACATGGCCGACAGCATTTCGCTTGCCGACAAGCTCGCGACCTTTGAAGATCATTGGTCGCCGCGCACGGTCACGACCTTCAATGATTGCGACGTGATGGTGGTGAAGGTGAAGGGCGAGTTCACCTGGCACAAGCATGACGACACCGACGATTTCTTTCTGGTGCTGAAAGGCCGTCTGGACATCGAGTTGCGGGACCGCACCGTGACGCTCGGTCCGGGCGAGCTCTACGTCGTGCCCAAAGGGGTCGAGCATCGCCCGGTGGCGCGCGAGGAGGTCCACTTGATGCTTATCGAACCCACCGGCACACCAAACACGGGCGACAAGGCAACCGCAGCCGCGCGCAAGCTCGCATAGCAGGCAGCGCGCTTGGCGCGGCCTAATCCCTGGAGGTCGCTAGTCTACTGAAGCTGCCAACCAGCCTGGCTCTCGCACGCGCAGCACCGTCCTTGACCGCGCGGGCGAGCGCTCGGATGGCGCGCCAGGCTTCGGTCGCTTGCAGCCACGCCTTCGCCGCGGCGTATTTTCCGTAAACCCAGGCAAAGGCGGGAATTCGCATCAGCTTGTCGCGCGTGAGATGGAACAGGCGCTCGACCAGCACGAGCTTGAGCAGCTCGCCGACAATGAAAGTCACGGCGCCACTCACGACCTGCCCGGTTGCAGCGAAGTAGGCGGCCACGGGCTTGACCGGCTCCAGAATGATCACGGGCACGGAAAACAGCGCCAGCGACGGATATGGCGGCAGCGACCTGATCCAGGCGCGCAATCGCCTGAACTGGAAATGCCGCTCGATCCAGCGCGAGATCGGCTTCGCTACGGCCATGAAAACCGCATCCACCAGGAAGTAGATCGCAGCCAGGATGTAAGTAAGTGGCTTCAGGATTCGCTTCACGGCACCTCTCCCGCGAAGTGAAAGCCGGAACTTGGGCCTAAGTTTCACCTCCGCGTGAATAGTTCGGGGAAATCAGATGGAACTTTTTGGGCGTCGGCTCCCGCTCAGATCTCCGCATAAATCTCCAGCAGATTGCCGTCGGGGTCGCGGAAGAACAGGGTGCGATGTCCGAACGTTTGGTTCGTCGGCGGCGATACCAGCGCAATGCCCTGCCGAACCAGTTCGTCGGCGCATGTATCGACCTCGGCTGCGGACACCTTGAACGCCAGTTGCAGCGAGGCAGCCCCCACCGGCGTCGGTGCCTCGGCCGCGGTCCGGCTCGGTCGTGCGAGCGCGAGCGTGTTGCTGCCGATGCCGTATTCGATCCAGTTTGGCGACAACTCACGCAACAGCGGGAAGGCAAGAACGCCCTCGTAGAAGCTGCGCATCGCCGCCATGTCGCGCACGAAGATGACGGTGTAGTCGATCGCGCGGATGGCGTGGAAGGGGGAGCACGGTTGGCCCGGTTGCAGTGGCATCGCGGTATCACTCCTGCTCCACGACGCGATCAGCGACGAAGACGCCGTTCGGCTGATGAAAGACGATCTGATCAATTTTGCCGTCGTCTCCTCGAAACTCGACGGCAAAACCGTCGAGCTCGACGATACGAAACCTGCGTCCCTGCTGCGGCTCCAGACGATAGGCCGGCTGAAAGTCGGGCTTCAGAATCAGCCGGCCGTCAGCGTCGAGACTCACGTGGTGGTTCACGCCACCGCTCCTGAAATGCCCGGCGCAACGCGCGCGAAACGCAGGATCCATGCAATCGCCAGCGGCGCGGCGCTCGAACACGATGTCCTTGACCATCGGCTCCAGCGGCACCGACAGGTGCACGATATTGCCGTCGCGATCGGTGTGGAAGGTGATGGGCACATTGTCCGGGTGGAGCTTGCCGATGATCTCCGGCGTGATGAACGTCTCGAAATGCCGATGCGACAGCGGCGCGCTCATGCCGCGCCACGACCAGCGCAGCGTGCCGTCCTGCTCGCGGATCGATATCACGCCATAGGCGGGATGAGCGTAGTCGGCGGCATAGGCGGCCAGCTCGTGCGCCGGCTTGGTGTCCTTGTGGCGCGAATTCTCGCGCGCCGCCTTGTTGGCAGGAATTTGAGCGATGAAGTCGTCGCGCATCTTGCTGAAGCGCGCGAGCCAATCGACCGGTTCTCGGCCGCGCAGCCGGTCGATGATGTAGCAGGTCAGGATCGATGTGACCTCGCTTGGACTGCGGTTCGTCAGCACGGCCACGCCGATGCCGGCGTCCGGCACCAGCGTCATCAGCGAGCCCCAGCCGGTCCAGCCGCCGCTGTGCGAGACGATGCGCTCGCCCTGATAGGCGTTGGTCTGGAAGCCAAGGGCGTAGTGCCCGTGGCCGAACTCGGAAAACTCCGACTTGGCGACGAACGTCAGCGGCGTGTGCAGCTGGCCGATTAGCGCCTCCGGCAGCAGCCGCTCGCCAGCGAATTCGCCCTTGCCGAGATGCAGCCGCATCCAGTTAGCCAGATCAACCACCGACGTGTTGATGGCGCCGGCGGCCGTGGTGCGGATCGGCAGCCGCAACGCCGGCAACCGCGTATTGACGTCGATCATGTAAGGCCGCGCCGGCTCAGGCCCAGCTTCGAGATCGTCCAGCGAAAAACTCACTGTCATGCCGAGCCGATCCGTGAGCCGCCTGCGCAGGAAGGTTTCAAAGGTCTGCCCGCTCAGCCGCTCGATCAGCAGACCGGCAACGTTGTAACAGAGGTTGTTGTATTGCCAGGCGGCGCGAATGTCGCGGCTTAGCTCGAGGTGCCGCATCGGGGGCAGCATCTCGGCCGGCGAGAGGTCCCCCGGCACATGAACCCAATCGTGCCGCGGCAGTCCCGATTGATGGCTGAGCAGATCGCGAATGGTGACGCGCTCGGTGGCGACCGCATCGGAGAGGCGAAACTCCGGCAGATAGTCGCGGACCGGTTTGCTCCAGTCGAGCACGCCGTCATTGTGCAGCAACGCGACGGCGGTGGCGGTGAACGACTTGGTGATCGAACAGATCACGAAATGCGTATGCGGCGTCACCGGCAGATCGGCCTCGACGTCGCGCTGGCCATAGGCGCGCGTGAGCACGACCGCGCCGTCCTGGACGATGGCGAGCGCGGCGCCCGGCACCTTCCAGACCGCCATCGCTTCCGCGGCGAGCCGATCGATGTCGGGAATGAGAGACGCGAGAGCGAAATGCGGGATATCGGCAGGTATGTTCATGGCACACGGGAATGCTTCCGAGGTGCGCAGCATAACCTCATCAACGTCGAATAGAAACACGTGGCAAACGTTTTCGCAGAGAATTGAAGCTAGGGTCGCGCGAACCCGCAGACTTATCGCAGCAGCCCGCCACCATAGCGCAGCTCATAGAGCTTGGTGCCGTCCTGCCGCGCAATCGTCTCGACGCCGCGGAAACGATTGAGCGCGCCTTCGATCTCGTTGCGGTAGACCATGCCGGCCTGCTCGAACAGGGGCGGTCCCCGGTAGGGCTGCTCGACGCGCACGCCGAGCAGCGCATGGCGCAGGAATTTGTAGATCGCGAGGAAGGTGTCCCGATCCCTGATCTCCGCACCGACGCCGCCGCTGTAGCTCATCGACCAGATGACGCGGTCGTCCTTCGACACGGTCTCCTGCCCGACGAAAAATCCCATCCCGAAATAAATGTCGCGATAGGCAAAAGGCGGCGCGCGGTGCTCGAGCTGTTTTGAGCCGGCAAGCAACGGCGTCGCCACGGTCGCGTCGTCATCGAGGCCGGCATAGGTGCGCCGCTTGGCCTCGACCAGGAACGCCGCGAGATCGTGCGGGATCGATGGCACCTTCTACTCCACCAGCTCCGGCCATGGCACGATGGTCGACTTCACCGTCTTCATCGCCATCGCATCCCTCACCGCCTGCGCGACGCCTTCTTCCGTGAACGGATAGATCGTCTGCATCTTCAGCCACGGGTATTTGCCCGCGGTGCGATACAGCATGTCGACGCCGAGCGGCAGGTCGTTGCCGGTGAAGCCCCAGGATCCCAGCACGTTGAGGTCCTTGGTACAGATGCGGTGCCAGGAGGTGTCGATCGAGCCGGCGTCGGTGAACTGGCCCATCTCGACATAGGTGCCGCCGTCGCGCAGCATCTCGATGCCTTCGGGGCCCGCCGTGGGGTGGCCCGAGCAGTCCATCACGAGATCGGCCCCGAAGCCGCCGACGATCTCGCGCACGCGCGCGATGCGCTCCTGCGGTGACTTCAGCTCTTCGATGTTCACGGTCGCCTCCGCGCCGAACTCGCGCGCGAGCTTCAGCCGCGGCTCCTCCGGCGCACCGACGCAGATCACGCGCCCTGCCCCCATCTCCCTTGCGGCTGCGACCGCCAAAATGCCGATCGGGCCCGAACCTTGAATCACCACCGTATCACCCCAGCTGAAACCACCGGCACGGCTGGCGCGGTTGAAGGCGCGGATGCAGGAGGTCAGCGGCTCGGACAGCGCGCCAAGCCGCAGCGACATGTCGTCGGGCAGCTTGTAGATCTTGGTCCCCGGCAACATCTCGAGATCGACATAGACATATTCAGCCCAGCCGCCCCACATGTGCGGCGCCTTGTCGAAGCCGAGATAGCGGCCGTAATAGACCGGCGTCAGGCACTTGTTGGCGGTCTGGGGATAGTGGATGCAGTAATAGCAATGGCCGCAGGGCATCAAGGGCGGGATCATGACTTTTGATCCGACCTTGAGCGGCTTGCTCATAAAATCCTCGGTGAACTCCTCGCCGCATTCGACGATGACGCCGCCGAGCTCGTGGCCGAGCGTGAACGGCCAGGGCAGCGGCTTCGGCCAGTGACCCTTCAGGATATGCAAATCGGTGCCGCAGACACCGCAGGCGCCGACCTTGATCAATGCGGCCTTCTTGCCGACCTTCGGCCACGGCACGGTGCGGATGACGGGCTCCGAGCCGGGACCAGCGTGGGTGCAGACGCGGATCTGTTGCATGGCGATTTCCTCGATGCCCGTCTGTTATGAATGGTTGGTGCGGGCGTAAGGCGAAGCGTATGTGAGATGCGTGCGCGTGCCAAGCGCAAGTCTCGTAGCCCTGCATGAGCGTCAGCGACATGCGGGAGCGACGGCCCCAGATATCGCTGCGCTCATCCGGGCTACGGATCTCTGCCACAAGCTCCGCCGTCATCCCCGCGCAACCGCGAAGCGGTTGTCGCTGGAGGTGCGAGCCTTGCAATGCGTCAGCATTGCGAGGTGAGCCTCGAAGGATGGGCTCCAGGCGCTTGCGGCACATCCTTCGAGGCGCGCGAGAGCGCGCACCTCCAGCGACAACCGCTTCGCGGTTGCGCGGGGATGACGGCGGCGGTTGTAGTGGCAGCGCATGGCAGATGCCCACGCACACCCAAGTGTCTTGAGCGCCGGCCGCTGAACGTGTAAGGCCGCAAATAGTCTTACCCAGGTCATCCCTTGAACCCCCTGCCCAAAAATCCCGTCGCTGCGTCCGGCTCGTTCGCGGCGATGAAGTCGGTGCCGTACCGCCTCCAGTTCATGGCCTATGTGCTGGCGATGATGGCGGACAATATCGAGCATGTGATCAGCTATTGGGTGGTGTTCCAGAAATTCCATTCACCGGCGCTGGCGGGCTTTGCGGTGCTGTCGCACTGGTTGCCGTTTCTGCTGTTCTCGGTCGCGGTCGGCGGGCTCGCCGACCGGTTCGATCCGCGCCGCATCATCCAGTGCGGCATGCTGCTGTTCATCGTGGCCTCCGCCGGATGGGGCTTCTTCTTCATCACCGACACGATCCAGATGTGGCACGCGATGCTGCTGCTGGTGATCCATGGCTGCGCCGGCGTGTTGTGGCAGACGCCGAACCAGCTGCTGCTCTACGACCTCGTCGGCCCCGCCGACCTGCCGAGCGCGGTGCGGCTGAATGCGATGGCGCGCTATCTCGGCATCCTGGTCGGGCCCGCGGTGGGCGGCGTGATCATGCTGACGCTCGGCACCTCGCACGGCATCATCTTCAACACGCTGTTCTATCTGCCGATGCTGCTGTGGCTGTTCTGGGCGCCGGTGCGCGACAACAGCGTGGCGGTGCGGCGCTTTGCCGTGCGCGGCCTTGCCGATATCGTGCTGACGATGCGCGCGATCGGCACCCAGCCGGTGCTGACGGCGATGACGTGGCTCGCGGGCCTCACCTCATTCATGATCGGCAATGCCTATCACGCCCAGATGCCGGGCTACGCCGGCGATCTCGGCCATGGCGATCCCGGCGTCTCCTACAGCGTGCTGCTCGCGGCCGACGCCGCCGGGGCGCTGCTCGCGGGCATCGCGCTCGAATCCTGGGGACGCCTCAAGGGCACGCCGCGCACCGCGATCACGCTCGCGATGCTCTGGAGCGTGGCGCTGCTCGGCTTCGCCGCGGTGCCGATCTATCCGGTTGCGATCGCGCTCTTGTTCTGTGCGGGGTTCTTCGAGCTGTCGTTCAACACCATGGCACAGGCCCTGGTGCAGCTGAATGCGCCGCACGACATCCGCGGCCGCGTCGTCGGTCTCTATAATATGGCGGGGCTCGGGATGCGGGCCTTCAGCGGCATCACCGTCGGGCTATCAGGCGCCGCGATCGGCATCCACTGGTCGCTCGGGCTGTCGGCCGCGGTGCTGCTGGCGCTGCTGTGTCTGCTGTATCGGCGCGCGGGGAAGACGACAGCCGGTTGACTCCGGCCTCTCTCCACCGCACGCTCGACACAGGGCTTGGAGGAGATCAAGCGTTGCGCAATCGCTGGGGCATTCTTGCGATCCTGTTCATCGTGCGCCTCACCATCGCATTCCAATTCCAGAGCGTGGCCGCGGTCGCGCCGCTGCTGCAACAGACTTTTGGCGTTGGGCTGGCCGACATCGGCATCCTGATCGGGCTCTACTTCACGCCCGGCGTCGTGCTGGCGCTGCCGGGCGGCGCGATCGGCCGAACTCTTGGCGACAGGCCGACGACGATCGCCGCACTGTTGCTGATGACGGCGGGCAGCCTCGTGATGGCCACGACCGACGTCTGGGGCTGGCAGCTGGCCGGCCGGCTCGCCTCCGGCGCCGGCGGCGTGCTGCTGACGGTGCAGCTCACCAAGATGGCCACCGATTGGTTCGCGGGTAAGGAGATCGCAACCGCGATGGCAATCTTCGTCAACTCATGGCCGGCCGGCGTTGCGATCTCGCTCCTGGTGCTGCCGGCCATCGGCACCGCCTACGGCGCAGGCGCGGTGTTTCTGGCGGCCGGCGCGCTGACGGCGATGGGCATCGCGCTGATCACGCTCTATCAGCCCCCGCCTGCAACGACCGCCAGCGCGGTCGGCTCCAGCCGGCTCGATCCCCTGGCGCTGCTGGCGGTGATCGTCGCGGGCATGATCTGGGGTCTCTATAATGTCGGCTTCGCGATGATCTTCTCGTTCGGTCCGTCGCTGCTGACCGAGCGCGGCTGGAGCATTGCGGCGGCGGGATCGGCGATCAGCCTCGTGATGTGGCTGTCGGTGATCTCGGTGCCGGCGGGCGGGTATCTGGCCGATCGGTTCAAACGGCCGCTGGTGCTGGCGAGCGCGGCCAGCCTCATGGTGGCCGGACTGCTGGCCTGGCTGACCCGGACCGACGCCGTGATCATGATCCTCATCCTGATCGGCCTGATCGGCGGCCATCCGGCCGGCCCGATCATGAGCCTGGCCGCCCGCGTGCTCGCGCCGGAGACGAGGGCGATCGGGATGGGTGTGTTCTACACACTCTTCTATGCCGCGATGATGCTGGGCCCGGCGGTGGCGGGCCGGCTCGCCAAATCGGCCGGAAGTGCCGCGGTCGCGCTCGACGTCGGCGCACTGACGGTGCTGGTCTGCCCGCCCTTGATGTGGCTTTTCGAGCGCATCGTGTCTGTCCGTTTCCGCCGCATCCAATCCTAACGTGGCATTAACCCTATGCACCTTAGGGTCGTTCCGGACTCCGCCCGGGCGGGGGGTCGGGTGTTGAAAATGGCGTTGGCGAACAAAAAATTTCTTCCGGCCGCTGAGGAGCGTCGGCGTTTCCAGCGGGTGAAAGTGCACCTGCTCGGCCGTTACATGCTGCCCGATCGCCGCGAATTCCCCTGCCAGGTGATCAACATGTCGCCGGGCGGGCTGGCGCTGCTGGCCCCCGGCATCGGCAATGTCGGCGACCGCGTGGTCGCCTATCTCGATCATATCGGCCGGGTCGAGGGCAAGATCACCCGCATCATCGACAACGGCTTCGCCATGACGATCGGTGCCACGCCCAGGAAGCGTGACAAGCTCGCGGCCCAGCTGACCTGGCTCGCCAACCGCGACATCCTCAACCTGCCCGAGGATCGCCGCCACGACCGTATCGTGCCGCGCAACCCGATCGCCGTGCTGACCCTCGAGGACGGCACCAAGATGACCTGCCGCATCATCGATCTCTCGCTGTCGGGCGCCGCGATCGCCGCGGAGAACCGGCCGCCGCTGAAATCGACGGTTTTGCTCGGCCGGGTTCAGGGCCGCGTGGTCCGAAACCTCGAAGACGGCTTCGCCCTGGAGTTCGTCCACGCGCAGCCGATCGAGACACTCGAAGAGAGCGTTACCGCGCGGTAAAGCGCGACGACGTCAAAACGCCTGCATTTCCAGCCTCGAAGGCGGCCTCCGCGATGCGGACGCCGCCTTTTTCGTGCGTGGTGAGAGGCCCCACGCGGGTTAACGCGCGGCCCGTTTGCGCATGGAAACGGCGCTCCGCCAGCATTTCCGCGTTAATCGATAAAATTTGAATCAATTGCAGTTGTTTCAAATTTTATGAGAATTCGATTCAAGTATAGATCGAATTCGCCGCGCCTTTTACTTGTATTCGTCTCGACTTGACTTGGCTGACTTAGCGGCAACTCAAAAGCTCCATGCGAAATGTGGTCCCAACAAGAAACGGGGGCCGCAATGTTTGACTTCAGGGGACAGGGGAAGAGGCTGGCGCTGGCCGCCATGCTCTTCGGGATCAGCGCGACAGCGCAGGCCGGCGAAGGCCGTCTGCTCTACGCGAGCCTCGGCGACACCACGCGTGCGCCGATCGGCTGGGTCGAGTTCTGTGCGGACAATACCGCCCAGTGCCAGGGCGCACCGACGCAGGCACGCGACATCGTGATGTCGCAGGCCGCATGGCGCGACCTCGTCAAGGTCAATCGCTGGGTCAACGAGACCGTCAAGCCTTTGACCGACCAGGAGCACTGGGGCGTGATCGAGAAATGGTCGCTGCCGACCGACGGCTACGGCGATTGTGAAGACTACGTGCTGTTGAAGCGCAAGATGCTGATCGATGCCGGATGGCCGCGCGAGGCCCTGCTCATCACCGTCGTGCGCGACAAGAAGGGCGAAGGACACGCGGTGCTGACGGTGAAGACCGACAAGGGCGAGTTCGTTCTCGACAATCAGAACGAGAACGTCGTTGCCTGGACCGAGACCGGCTACCGCTTCGTCAAGCGCCAGTCGCAGAGCGATCCCAACATCTGGGTCTCGCTCGGCGATACCAGACCGGCGGTCTCCACCGCCAGCGCAAGAGATTAGAAACGAGATAACGAGTTACGCGACCCGGTCACATCCCCACCCCTCCCCGTCCCAGACCGGTTCGCGCGCGCCCAGCCATCCCCCAATGGCTGGGCGCAACTTTTTTGGGGGAATGCCGCTTACTCGGCCGCTTCAAGATTGGCGGGTTTGTCGGCCTCGCCCAGCGGCGCGACCGCCGGGCCATTGAGCGCGGTGCCGTCGGGCGCGAATTGCGACCCGTGACAGGGACAATCCCAACACTGCTCGAGCGAATTCCAGTGCACGACGCAGCCGAGATGGGTGCAGCTGGCCGAGTGCAGATGCAAACGTCCGCTGCGGTCCCGGCAAGCCGCGATCTTCTTCAGGCCGCTGCGGACAAGCCGCCCCTCGCCGGGCAGCAGCCGTTCGACGCTCGCGATCTCGCTCGCCGCAAGATACTCCGCAAAATTCTTCAACGGCGTGATGTTCTCGCTGATGAACTCGCCGATGTTCTTCTGAATCTTTCGCGACGGGGCGTAGATCTCTTCCCACGGGCTCGCGCCCGTCGTGACCAGATCCGTCACCAAGAGGCCGGCGACGAGGCCGTTCGTGATCCCCTGCCCGGAATCGCCGCTGACGATGAAGACATGCTCTTCGCCGGGAGCGCGGCCGATGAAGCCGGCGAAATCGACCGGCTCCAGCACCTGGCCGGACCATCGATGAGTGACCTCGCCCAAAGCCGGCAACCGCTCGCGGGCCCAGCGCTCGAGCGCATCAAGGCGCTGTGCGCCGTCGTTCGCTTCGCCCGATTTGTGATCTTCTCCGCCGATGATCACGATATCCTCGTCGGCAGAGTACGGCTGCAGCCGGACATAATGATAGGGATCGAGCGTATCCCAGTAGAGCGCATCGCCCAGCGTGCCGGCCGCAATCTTGGCGGCGAACGCATAGGTGCGGTAAGGCGCCTGCTTGGTGTGGATCGCCACCTGCACATTGACCGGCGAGTTTGTCGCGACCACCACGTCGGCGGCGTGGATCTCGTAGCCTGAGGCGGTCGTCACGACCATCTCGTCATGGCGCTGATGGATGCTCTCGACACAGGTGTCGGCGTAGAGCCGCGCCCCCCGGCGGCCTAGTGCGTTCGCCAGACCGGCGAGATATTTGCTCGGGTGCAGGCGTGCCTGGCGGGCAAAGCGCAGCGAACGCACCTGGCCCTTGGCATGGAACGGGGTTGGCTCGATGCAGTTTTCAACGGGAATTCCGAGCTTGCGACAGCAATCCAATTCCGCGTCCAGCTCGGAGGTGGCGGTTTCAGGCGCCTGCACCCAATAACCGTCGACGCGTTGAAAATCGCAATCGATGTGTTCTGCGCTCTGGATGGCCTTGGCGCGATCGATCGCGGCAGCGACGCTCTGGTAATAGCGTTGCGCGCAGTCAAGGCCGCGCACCCTCACCAGCGCGTCGTAACCGTCGTCGAGCGCGGTAGCCAGATGCGCCGTGGTGCGCGCCGTCATCCCGCTGCCGATGCCGCCGCGGTCCAGCACCACGACCGAGCGTCCATGGCTCGCAAGCTCGTAGGCGACCGACAGCCCGGCAATTCCGGAGCCGACGACGACGACGTCTGTACTCAACGTCCCGGATAGCGCCGGCGCATCGGCAACCGAAACATCCATCCAGAGCGATCGGGTGTGCTCATCCCGTACATTCATGGCAGTGCTCCTCGACACAGCAAACGAGGCGACAGGATGAGAGTTCCTATCAGCCGCTGCCGAGCGACACTTCATTGCAATAGATCGGTCGTCACAAGAGAACCAGTTGCGCGCCGCGGTCAGATTCCCTTGCGCAGACCGGTTCGCGCGGCCAGGCTTCCCTCAAAGCCGGGCCGGAACTCTTCTGGGATGCGCGATCAGTCCTGCTGCGTCTGCCGCGACCACGGCACGCGCGCGCCGGTGAAATCGCGCCAGGTGCTTCGCAAGACGGGCTGCACGCCGACGGAGGCCCGCGCCTGCCAGCCGGCAATCGCCGCCGCGGCAATGGCGCTGCCGGGCTCGGCATCGAGCCCCTCGAGCAGCGATGTCGTGACCGCCATGTCGTTGAAGGCGCCGAGCTCTTCCTGCAGATCGGCAAGCCGGCGCGAGAACCGCCGCGTGGACTTGCGGTCCTCATACAGCGGTAGCAGGAATTCGCCGAGATAGCGCAGCCGCTTGGTCGCGAGCCGAACCCTGTGCAGCTGCGGGGTCGTGAGCGACTTGAAGCGGCGGCCGCGCTTGAGCACCTTCGCGTATTGCTCCGACAGGATGCGCTGCGCGAAGTTGACGGCGGGCTCGCCGAGCTGGCCGAGATCTTCGGCGGCAACATCGTTGCGCCATCCCCGCGTCTCGATCCAGTGACCGAGGCCGATCAGGAACACGGCGCAGCGGCGATCGTCGAGCGCATGATGCGCCCTGCGATAGGCATCGGATTGGCCCGTGGCCGCAGCCCGGCCGAGGGCATCGAAGCCTGCGACCGCAGGACAGGCTTTTGCGATCGTCGGCAGGGTCTCAAGCCGGAAGACATCCCAGTCGCGCGCAGCGGACAACTCTTGCGCCAGCCATTTTGCTTCCGACCGCAGTGCATCGAGATTACTGAGCGCGCCGACCGATTGCATCAGATCGAGCGCCGATCTCAGCCGGCGCAGCGAGACGCGCAGCTGATGCACGCCTTCCGGATTGCGGCCATCCTCGGCCGCCGGCCGCGACTGCAGCAGATGAAGGAAGCAGGAGCGCAGGATGGTCGCGAAGGCTTCATCGAGCGTGACCGACGGATCGAGGCGAAGTTTTCGCGGACGACGCGCCGCCGGCGCCCGGTCGGCGGCAAGGTCGAAGCCCCGCGCCGACTTGCTGCGGATCGACGGCTTCACCGCCCCCTGCTCCGCAAGCAGCAAGGCGACCTCATAGATCGTGCTCGCGCTGCCGCTCTTGAGTTCGAGCTCGATCTCGCTCACCGGCAGCGAGCGATCGCCGGCCGTCAGCTCGCCCTGGTCGAACGCGACTTCAACCGTGCCGGTCGGCAGGTCGATCATCCGCGCGTGGCGATGGACGTCGGCGGTGAAGACGGCCTCGAGCGGATGCGCTTCGAGGGAGCTGCGAAGCTTCTCCGGAATGAAGGGCATCGCCAGCGCGAGATCGGGCGCAAGCGACGGCACGTTCGCCTCCCACTCGCCACGGCGGAGCGGATCGTCAGCAACCTCGGTCTTCACGGTCTGCACGAAGCGCGTACCGCTCTGGCGCACGCGCAGGCTGAGGCCATTGCGCCGAAGTGCGCGTTCCGGTGTGTCGTAGTAGACCGACTTGAGATGTTTTCGCGAGCCCTTGTTGCGCGCGTGCGCCGCAATGACAGGCGCGGCGTTGAAATGCGCCATACGATCGGCATCGACGATGAGCTTGAGCTCGATTTCGCCGGCAGGCCGTGCGGCCACGGTCGACTGCGTTGGCGCGAGGATCGCGTCTTGCGATGGCGTCTGATCACTCACAGCGCCCTCGACGTTCGCGGGTTCCGCGCCGTCCTCAATTTGCCTCAGGAAGCCGGCGGCGACTTGCGTTCTCTTGTTGTCCTTTGGGGCAGGATTCCCATCGGGCGCGCCCGGGGTCTTGCGAGCCGGCGTAGCATCTGACTTTAGCATTTACGGTAACATGACAGTTCGATGACAGAGCGACAGCATATAGCCGGAGCCGCAAGCAAAGAACAGTCGTTACGTCGCACGCGTGATCCGTGCATACGACGCGCGCAACACTACCGAGGTTTGTCACAATCCAGCGACGTGGCGACTCAAATTGCAGCCGGTCCGGCAAGCGATCGAATCGATGGCGAATCCCGCAGCTCCCGAAACTGAGATGTACGCACCAGCGGGCTTCGCTCAAGGCCGAAGAAATTCTTTCTGGTTCTGTAGGGGCTTAGAAGCCAGGTCCGATGACGGGGCGGAGTTTGTGACAAGTCCGATGCAACCCCGTCATCCCGGAGATCGCAACGGTTGGCGTCGCAAAAGACGGTTCCCAACAAATCGGACCGGAAGCGCTTCGCTTTCGACGGATCGGGCGCGCGGACGCGCATCAGTGTGCCAGCGTGTTCTTGTAAATCCTGCCGTTTTTCATGATCACCACAAAATTCTTCGCGGGATCCTCGACAACTCTGATGTTGTCGAGCGGATTGCCGTCGATCAGCAGGAGATCGGCCAGCGCGCCTTCTTCCACCACGCCGAGCCGGCCGGGGTAAGGATTTCGCGCGCCCGACAGGCTCAGCAGTTCGGCATTGGCCGACGTTGCCATGGTCAGCGCTTCGGCCGGCGTGTACCAGCGCGTCAATGCGGCAAGCATCGCGCCCTGAGTATCCGCCAGCGCCTTCGAAAACAGAATGTCGGTTCCGAACGCTGTTTTGATGCCGTACTTCTTCACCAAGGCATAGACGCGGTCGGTGCCGGTAACCACCTGCCGCATCTTGTCCTGCTCGGCGGGGCCGAGCGCCGCCGCAGCGGAGAGATCGAGAAACGGTTGCGTGCTCAGCCAGATGCCCTTCTCAGCCATCAGCCTCGCGCTCGCCTCGTCCATGAGATGACCGTGCTCGATACATCGGACGCCGGCTGCGATCGAGCGCTGGATCGCAACCGGCGTGTAGGCGTGGGTCGCGACATAAGTCCCCCAATTGTCGGCAGCTTCGACGGCGGCGCGCAACTCCGGCTCGGTGAAGGTGGAGACATCGAGCGGGCTGAACGGCGAAGCGACGCCGCCGCCCGCAGTGAGCTTGACCTGCGAAGCGCCCTGCATGAGCTGCTCGCGCGCGCGCACCCGGACCTCGTCGGGACTGTCGGCGACCATGCTGCCGCCGATCCGTTCCATGCGGCTGAGCATCCCACCGATCGTGCGCGGCAGGTCCGAAAGCTGGCGGAAGTCGCCATGACCGCTGGTGATGGTGATCATCGCGCCGGATGGATAGATGCGGGGACCGGCGACGAGGTCCTCGTCGATGGCCTGCTTGAGGCCGAAGCTCGGCCCTCCCATGTCGCGCACGGTGGTGAAGCCACGCATCAGCGTCGCGGTCGCTTCGCTGGCGGCGAGCAGATTGTTGTATCCGACATCCCCCGCAAGCACGGCCATCGGTGTGGGCCGCACCAGCATCGCATGCCAATGCGCGTCGATCAGGCCGGGCATCAGCACGCGGCCGCCGCCGTCGATTATTTGAGCGGAGGCGGTCATCTCGCCGGCCGAGATCTTCTCGATGATCTTGTTCCGGACCAGGACGCTGGATGGCGCGGAGAGCGAGCCACCCTTGCCATCGAATATCCGGACGTTGCGGAACAGGACGGTGGACTCCTGCTGTGCCGAGGACGGTGACGGCAGGCCCAGGATCGCGCTGGCAAGGCCAAGCACTGCGGCGGCCCGCAAGAGCCCCCTTTGCGCCGTGCGGCGCAAGGAGCAGCCCACTCGGTACGCGGCGGGCGCGAAACAGACCTGCGAGTTGGTTCCGCCGCGATTTGACTGGAATCGTCGCGGAGCCTCGTCGACCAGCAACCCCACCGTCTCAGGACCGGGCCGGCGGCCGGTCGAGACGCAGGCCGTCTCTTGTTCGTCATTCAGAGCACGCGCCATGGCACCACTCCGCAGAACGGATTCAACTGTGTCGGCTCCGTTCTAGAACTCGACGTTCCGGCGCCAGTTGATTCCGCAAACTCGAGAAAGTCAATTTGCAACCAAAGAGCGATTCTGCAGCTCTCCCATACAGCTCCATAAGAGATGCGGCGCGAGCGCGATGCAGCGGGAATATTTGGCACATGTGTAAGCCTCACTGTCGCGCATGAATCGAACTCGATTCAAAAACAGACCACGACGAAGATGAAATCAACGCCAGATTGCAATGCGCCTTCGCTGGAGTACGATCATGCAGGGGCTGCGAAGGATCATGGGACGGAAGAGAGAAGAACAGCCCCACATCAAGGCATGAGGCGTAACATGGTGGCACAAACGAGTGACGGACATGTCTTTCTGATCAAGAAGCTCGGCGGGCTCTTCGCAATCATCGTAGGATGCCTGCTGACCGCAATCGGCGTGACCTTCGAATCCGGCGGCACGACCTTCTTTGGCGTTCTCTTCCTGGTGCTTGGCGCTGGTTTGTTGGTGCTGAAGATCGCCAGACGAAACGAAGGATCTTCATCGTCATAGGCCGCTATGCGGCTCGCTCGCGCCCCAAGCACTTCGGCGAGCCGCAGCTCGTCAGCGGCCGGATCCTTCAGGAACAGCTCAGCCTCGATCTCGTCCAGATGCGACAGCATCAGAAGACGGCGTGCGTCGCTTCGTGCCTCCGATCAAGAAAGTGCTTTCGCACTTGCCGAGGCGCTGGGCGAAAAGCAAGGCGCGCGTGCAGCTGACTGAAGTTTGCCATTTCACGGAATGAAACGATTTTTCTATTTCTTGACCCTCCCTCCCGCCCGTGTGACACCTCGGTCCGGCGGCCGCCGGCCGCCCAATCACACGAGGAAAAAGGGGGAGCCGACGTGCGGACACCCGCGAGAATTCTGGTTGCCGCAATTGCATGCATGACGGTGGCTGCGGCTGAAACGGCCTGGGCCGAAGCCTGGCCCACCCGGACAATCAGGATCGTCGTCTCCACGCCGGCGGGCGGGATCACTGATGCCTTTGCCCGCGCCTATGGCGACTATATTTCGCAGAAGCTCGGCCAGCCGGTCATTGTCGAAAACAAAACCGGGGCCAGCGGTGCGCTGGCGGCGCAATCGGTGAAGGATTCGCCGGCGGACGGTTACACGCTGATGTACACGATCTCGTCCACCCTGCTCGGCAACCGGCTGCTGCTGAAATCGCTGGCCTATGATCCGGACAAGGATTTCTCGATCGTCGCGGTGACGCCTTCCGGGCATCTGCCGTTGGTGGCCCATACGGCGACCGGCGCAAAGACGCTCGAAGAGTTCGTCGCGTATGCGCGCAGCAACAAGGTCACGGCCGGCTCCTACGGTATCGGCTCGTTCGCGCACATTGCGGTCGCCGAGCTCAACCGGCAATTCGGCCTCGACGTTTCCATCGTGCATTACCGCGGCGAAGCGCCGATGTGGCAGGATCTTGCAGCCGGGGTCATCCAGGCGGCGGTCGGCAGCTATCAGGCCGCGCTCCCGGTCCTCGATACCGGTGTTGGCCGCGCGATTGCCGTGCCCACGCCGGTGCGCATGAAGAAGCTTCCCGAAACCAAAACATTCGTCGAGCAAGGGGTCACCGGCAATGTCTTCCAGCTCACCAGCTTCACCACGCTGGTGGCGCCCGCCGCTACACCGGCCGACCGGATCGAACTGCTCGCCAGGCTGATGGTCGAAGGCGGCAAGACGGAGCGTGTGCAGAAGCTGCTCGATGCCTTCGGAGTGGACTCGCCGGCAATGGATCGCGCATCCTCGGTTGCGCTCTACGAAAAGGAAGGGCCGATCTGGCTCGAATCGATCAAGACTCTCGGATTGGAGCCGCAATAGTTCTGGTCGCAGCCCTCCCGAAGCGAACGCCTCGTTGAACTCACGCCCCAAGCACGTCGGCGAGCCGCAGCTCGTCGGCGGCCGGATCCTTCAGGAACAGCTCGGCCTCGATCTCGTCCAGATGCGACAGCATCTGCGCGCGCGCGGCTTCTCTGTCGCGTTTGCGGATCGCGGCGACGATGCCGGCGTGGTGGTCGGTGCCGCAGGCCGGCGTGTCGTGACGGCGGTAGAGCAGGATGATCAGCGAGGAGCGCGCGATCAGCTCCTTCAGGAAGCCGAGATAGATGCTGTGGCCGCTCATCTCGGCAATGAGCCGGTGAAACTCGCCGGAGAGCCGGACCGAGGCGCGGGCGTCGCCGCGAAGCTCGGCCTCGCGCTCCTCGGCAAGATGCCGCTGGAGGCGATCGAGCCAGGCCGGCGACACCGCGTCACAGGCATGATCGACAATGGTGGGCTCGATCAGGCGGCGCGCCTCGAAGACTTCGCGGGCATCGGCGGGCGTCGGCCGCGCGACGAAGGCGCCACGGTTCTTCTCGATGTTGACGATGCCCTCGTGCGCGAGCTGCTGGAGCGCAGTGCGAACCAGCGTACGGCTCGCCCCGTAGATCTCGCCGATCTCATCCTCGCCGAGCTTCGTGCCCGGCAGCAGGCGATGCTCGAGGATCGCCGCGGTCACACCCTCCCGGATGCGGCTGACGCGATCGCTCGCATCGGGCGCGTCGGATTTGGGGCGGGGCTTGGCGGCCATTGGGTCGAGGGGTTGGATTTGAAGGCTCGATCGACGAGGTTCGAATGCGAATGTTAGTCGACGATCTGTATCCAATCATAGGCGAAACTTTATACAATCTTCGCCCATTTTGTGTGCAGATGACCCGCGCGTGGCGGGGAGATCGGATCTGTCGGATTCGATCTAACGATCTGACTCCGCTGCACAGTTTCGCAATTTGGCCAGCAGGCGAGGCGATTGGCACGGACCTTGCGGAGAGAGCGGCAGCACCGCCCTCCTTGGACACGCCATGGCCACTCCCTCCGCTCTCGAACTGGTCGCCGTCACCAAGCGCTATGACACGACGCTGGCGGTCGACACCGTCAATTTGAAGATCCCGGCCGGCACCTATTGCTGCCTGCTCGGCCCGTCCGGCTGCGGCAAGACATCGACCCTGCGGATGATCGCGGGCCACGAGGCAGTCAGCGAGGGCGACATCATCCTGGGCAGCCAGAACGTCACCGACTTGCCGCCGGCCGAGCGCGGCACGGCGATGATGTTCCAGTCCTACGCGCTGTTTCCGCATCTGAGCGTGATCGACAACGTCGCCTTCGCCTTGAAGATGCGCGGCATCGACAAGCCGACGCGTCACAAGCGTGCCGGCGAATTGCTGGAGCTGGTGGCGATGAGCCCCTATGCGGGCCGGCTGCCGGCGCAGCTCTCCGGCGGCCAGCAGCAGCGCGTCGCGCTCGCTCGCGCGCTGATCACCGAGCCGCAGATCCTCCTGCTCGACGAGCCGCTGTCCGCGCTCGATCCGTTCCTGCGGGTGAGGATGCGCGGTGAACTCAAGCGGCTGCAGCGCGAGCTTGGCATCAGCTTCATCCAGGTCACCCATGGCCAGGAAGAAGCAATGGCGCTCGCCGACCACATCGTGGTGATGAACCATGGCCGGATCGAGCAGCAGGGCACGGCCCGCGACATCTTCCACCATCCCCGCACCGAATTCGTCGCGCGCTTCATCGGCGGCCACAACGTGCTCAGCGACGCCGGCAACCTGATCGCCGTGCGCGCCGATCAACTCGGCATCGCGCCGTTCACCAATGGTGCGTTCGGCGCGCCGGCGCTGCTGACCCAGACCGAGTACCAGGGCTCCTATGTCGCCGTCTCGCTCACGCTCGACGACGGCACGGCCCTGTTCTCCCACGTTCCCGAAGCCACCTTCGACGTCCACCCGTTCCGTCCGGGCGATCGTGTGCTGGCCACCTGGGATCCCGCCAAGGCGCAACGCCTGCAATAGCGCCGATCGATCGATGGAATGCGCAACAGAGGAGTGACTGACATGAGCGAGACCAAACGGACAAACGGCCTCAGTCGCCGCACCCTGCTCAAGGGTACTGCGAGTCTTGCCGGCCTTGCCGCCGGCTCCGGCGCCATTACCGGCTTTCCCTACGTGAAATCGGCCGATGCAAAGGTGCTGCGCTATCTCGGCACCGCCGTGAACGAGGGCGACGATATCGCCAAGCAGTGTCTGAAGGACACCGGCATCAAGCTTGAATACATCACCGCGACCACCGACGACGTCACCAAGCGCGTGATGACCCAGCCGAACTCCTTCGACGTGCTGGATACCGAATATTTCTCGCTGAAGAAGATCGTGCCGTCGGGCAACATCCTTGCGCTCGATGCCAAGAAGATCAAGCAGTTCGACAACATCACACCCGTCTTCACCAAGGGAGAAACGCCCGGCGGCAAGAAGATCGGCGGCCAGGGCACCGCGCCCTGGAAGGTGCTTTATCTCGAAGGCAAGGACTCCAAGAAGTTCGCGACGTCGGCGACTGAATTCGTCACGCTGATCCCGACCGTCTACAACGCCGACACGCTCGGCGTCCGCCCCGACCTGATCAAGCGTCCGATCAGCTCGTGGTCCGAGCTGCTCAATCCCGAGTTCAAGGGCAAGGCCTCGATCCTCAACATCCCCTCGATCGGCATCATGGATGCCGCGATGGTCGTGGAAGCCACCGGCAAGTACAAATATGCCGACAAGGGCAACATGACTAAGGAAGAGATCGATCTCACCATGAAGGTGATGACCGAAGCCAAGAAGGCCGGTCAGTTCCGCGCGTTCTGGAAGGACTTCAACGAGAGCGTCAACCTGATGGCTTCGGGCGAGACAGTCATTCAATCGATGTGGTCGCCGGCGGTGACGAAGGTGCGATCGATGGGCATCGCCTGCACCTTCCAGCCGCTGAAGGAAGGCTATCGCTCCTGGGCCTCCGGCTTCTGCGTCTCCAAGGGCGTGTCGGGCGCGAAGCTCGATTGGGCCTACGAATTCGTCAACTGGTTTCTATCAGGCTATGCCGGCGCCTATCTCAACCGCCAGGGCTACTACTCGGCCGTACTCTCCACCGCGAAGGCGCACATGGAGCCCTACGAGTGGGCCTACTGGATGGAAGGCAAGCCGGCCGAGAAGGACATCAAGGCGCCCGACGGCTCGCTGCTCGAGAAGGCAGGCTCCGTGCGCGACGGCGGCTCCTACGAGGACCGCATGGGCGGCGTCGCATGCTGGAACGCAGTGATGGACGAGAACGACTACATGGTCCGCAAGTGGAATGAGTTCATCGCGGCGTAAGCTGATGGACACCTCGGAGAACATCCTGCAACAGGCATCCCCGGACCTCGTCCGGGGATCGGAGACGGCGCGCCCCGCAAAGGCGGCGCGCCTGTCGCCCTCCTTCATCTCCTGGCTCCAGGCCGGGCCGATGATGCTGGTGTTCCTCGCCTTCTTCCTCATCCCACTGGTGTTCGTCGTCATCGTCTCGTTCTGGGATTACAACGAATACCAGCTGCTGCCGGCCTTCTCCGGCCGCGGTTACACCGACACGTTCGAGGGTTGCCTCGCGCAGCTCCCCGATCTCTGCACGATCGGAAAGACCTATGTGAAGACGCTGAAGCTCTGCTTCCTGGTCTGGGCCATCACGCTGTTCATCGGCTTCTGGGTCGCCTATTTCCTCGCCTTCCACGTCAAGTCCAAGACCTGGCAGATGGGCTTGTCGCTGCTCTGCACGATCCCGTTCTGGACCTCCAACGTGATCCGCATGATCGCCTGGATCCCGCTGCTCGGGCGCAACGGGCTGGTGAATTCCGGCCTCGTCAAGACAGGGCTGATCAACCATCCGCTGGAATGGCTGCTGTTCTCCGAATTCTCCGTGGTGCTGGCGCTGGTGCACCTCTTCACCTTCTTCATGGTGGTGCCGATCTTCAATTCCATGGTGCGCATCGACAAGTCGCTGATCGAGGCCGCCTATGACGCCGGTGCCACCGGCCTCCAGACCCTCGTCAACGTCATCATTCCGCTGGCCAAGCCCGGCATCGTCATCGGCTCGATCTTCGTCATCACCATCGTGATGGGCGATTTCATCACGATCGGGGTGATGGGCGGCCAGCAGATCGCCGCCGCCGGCAAGATCATCGAGACGCGCGTGAACGCATTGCAGTTCCCTGCGGCGGCAGCCAACGCCGTGATCCTGCTCGCCATCACCTTCCTGATCATCTCCATGATGTCGCGCATCGTCGACATCAAGAAGGAGCTCTAGAGCATGAAGGAAGGACGCCCGCGCTCGTTCTACGTGCTCGCGATCTTCTTCGCGGCCTATGTGCTGTTTCTCTACGGCCCGATGATCGCGATCTACGTGCTGTCGTTCCAGGGGCCGCAGGGCGGCCTCACCTTCCCGATGAACGGCGTGTCGACCTTCTGGATCGCGAAACTGTTCCAGGGCACCGGCATCGTCGATCTCGGCGCCGCCTTCCGCCGCTCGCTGCTGCTCGGCATCATCGTCATGACTGTCACCGTCGTGCTCTCGGTCGCCGCCGGCATGGCCTTCCGCCGCAAGTTCAAGGCGCAGAGCATCCTGTTCTACTCGGCGATCGCGAGCCTGATCGTGCCCTCGATCATCACCTCGCTCGGCATCTCGCTTGAATTCCGCATCATCGACGACCTGATCAAGGCGCATTGGAACGAGAATTTCGAGACCTCGATGGGCCTGCTCACCTCCGGGCTCGGTGCGCACCTGACCTGGACGCTGCCGTTCGGCCTGCTCATCATGTTCGCGATCTTCAACCGCTTCGATCCGCGGCTCGAGGAAGCCGCGCGCGATCTCGGCGCGACGCCGTGGCAGACCTTCCGTCACGTCGTGCTGCCGATCATCCTGCCCTCGGTGATCGGTATCGGCCTGTTCGGCTTCACGCTGTCCTGGGACGAGCTCGCCCGCTCCAGCCAGGCGATCGGGGCGGTGAATACGTTGCCGCTGGATCTGCAGGGCCTCACCACCACCGTGACGAATCCTGACATCTATGCGCTCGGCACGGTGATCTCGGCGGTCTCGTTCACGGTGATCAGCCTTGCGCTCGGCACCATCCACATGCTCAACAAGCGCCAGGCGGCCAAGGGCTCGGACGCCGGCAAGGGACTCGTCTAAGGGGCTTGTCTGATCCGATGCGGCTGCACATCGTCAATCCCAACACCACCGCGTCGATGACGGCGAAGATCGCCGCTGCGGCGCGCAGCATCGCCCTGCCTGGCACGGTGATCGACGCGCGGCAGCCGACGATGGGCCCGGTCTCGATCGAGGGATTTTACGACGAAGCCTTCGCCGTCCCCGGCATGCTCGGCTGCATCCGCGAGGCTGATCGCGACGGCGCGGACGCTCACATCATCGCCTGCTTCGACGACACCGGACTCGACGCCGCGCGCGCCGCCGCAAAGACGCCGGTGATCGGCATTGGTGAAGCCGGCTTCCACATGGCGAGCCTGGTCGCCGCCCGCTTTGCCGTGGTGACGACTCTCAGCGTCTCCATCGTCCCGATCGAGCACAATCTGAAGAAGTATGGCCTGGCCGAACGCTGCACCCGCGTCCGTGCTGCCGAAGTCCCGGTGCTGGCACTCGAGGAGCGCAACACCGAAGCGCTCGCAAAAATCTCCGCGGAGATCACGGCCGCGATCCGTGACGACCGCACTGAGGCCATCGTGCTCGGCTGCGCCGGCATGGCCGATCTCGCCAGCGAACTCGCCGCCACGCACGGCCTGCCCGTGATTGACGGCGTCGCTGCGGCGGTGACGCTGGCGGAATCACTGGTGCGGCTGGGCCTGAAGACCTCCCGGCTCGGCCCCTATGCCGCGCCGCGCTCCAAAACCTATTCCGGGCCGTTTTCGCAATTTCAGCCCTGAACCATGCTCCTGTCGGGGCATTTGGGGGCCGCAAGGCCCGCTGAATACTGGTTTTTTTGCCCTCAGCCTCTTTTTGGTCCCATTCCTTGCGGAAATGTAACGCTTTCGGGACGCCCCGGTGGCCTCAGGGCTGCCGGTCTTCGCCACTCACCAAGTTTCAATTTGGGTTTTGTCAGCGATGATCGATCTCGCACAGGACACACCGTCCAACCCCCTTCTCCGTCTCGGCGCCCAGCCCATCGCGCTGACCGCCGCAGCGCTCCTGCTCCTGATCGCGGGGGTGACCTCGATCGCGATCTGGCGGGCCTATACCGGCGCAGCACCCGAGCCCGACCGGGTGGTGGCATCGCGGCAGCTCCAGGCGCGGACCGCCCAGGCGTCCGAGCAGCTCGTCGAGAAGACCAAGGGGCTGGAGGCGACCCAGCAGGAATCGATCGACCAGCTCCAGGTGGTGCAGGATCAGCTCCTGACCATGAAGCGGCTGATGGCGGCGCAGCAGGCCGACACCAAGCGTCTGTCCGAGCAGGTCGCATCGCTGAACGAGTCCATCGACGGCCTGCGGCAATCGTTTGCCAGCGCGCGAGCAACCGAGGTTGAAGCGCCCGCGGTTACCCGCAGGAAACCGGCCCGGCACCGCGTCCATGCCAGCGCGCGCAAGCGCTCCCGCGGCTAAACGGCCGCCACGGAGCCGGCCTTTAATTTCGCCACTTGTGAACTGGATCACATTCCTCCGGATGATTCCGCGCGATGCTCGCGGTCACCGGATGGCGTGAGCCGATTTCAATGTCCGGGGCTGGCAAGGTCGTTGACGGTATACTGCGTCAACGGCCTTGTTTTTTAGTGGGACGCTATTCGCAGACATCCACGCGGCGGGTACGCCAGCCCGCCGGCGTCATGACGCGCTTTCGCGCGACGTAACAGCCGCCATAGCCATCGTTGTATCCGGTACCATAGTAGTAGGGATCACCGTAATACGGGGAGCCGTAGCCATAATAGGCGCCGTAATAGCCAGCGCCGGCGAGACCCGCCCCGATTGCAACACCCGGCCAGAAGCCGCCGCCATGCCAATGGCCACCGTGGCCCCAGCCGCCACCATGGCCCCAGCCGCCATGTCCGAATCCCCGCGCCTGGGCCGCCTGCGGCGCCGACAGCCCGATTGCCGCGACGGCCAGCGCCACCATCATCATCCTGCGCAACATCACTCGATCCTCCGCGTGGACACGCTCCACGCATCAAAGCAGGACCAAGCTAACGTCACTTGGGCATTCCGGACAGCCACACTGTCTCACTTCCGCGCGAGCATTCAGCAGCCGCGGCAGATGCTCTTGAGCTTCTTGTCGAGCATGCGATTCTCGGCGTTGACGGCGGCATCGGCAGCCCCACCGGAGCCGGAGCCGGTGGTCACGCCGGAGCCCGGCCCGGATGATTGAGCCGTCCCGAGGCTGTTGGTGCCGGGCGGAGGAGCCGGCGAGTTGGCGACGCCTCCGGTCGACCCCGCAGAGCTTCCGGTAGAGCCTCCGGTCGATCCGGCAGAACCGCCGGTCGCCTGCGCGAAGGCGACGGCCGGCACCGCCGCGAGCGCGAAGATCAGGATCATGGCCTTGATTGAGGCGGTTGCGGACGATGCGGCCATCGGAAATTCTCCTTTACCGGTCAACCGCCGCCGCGAAGTCCAGTTCCGGAACAAATGCCGTCGCGTCAGCTTGAAAGCCGAGGAGACAAATCACCATGACCGATCGCGATCCCTTTGCGGAGGGCGAACGCGCCGCGCGCGACAACATTCCGGCTGAGGCCAATCCCTACCTCGACGGCAGCGACGACCATGCCCTGTGGGCCGCCGGCCACGAGAAGGCCGCAGGTGCGATCGAAGCGGCCGAATCCGAGGGGCGCTGACGCGCCGCTCCCGTGGCAGTTATACGGCAGCCACCATCTTCTCGGTCCGGTCCTCGACCATGGTCACGAACATGCTCTTCGTGGGCACCGCCGATCTGTACCCGACGGGCCGAGATCACGCGGCGGCCGCGCGCGGGATTGTCGATGTTGTCGACGATCGGCTCGAGCTGCTGCTGTAGACTTCTCCGCAACGGTCAGCGTGTCGGTGCCGCGCGCGAAGCGAACGAACTTCTTCAATAGATTGGTTCCGGCGGCGAGGCCGGGAGACGGCCGATGTGTCAACCGATCCGCTTCAGGCCCTTTGTGAAGCGCGGACCGTTGGCGACGTAGAATTTGGCCGCGCTTCCCATCTTCTGGACCTGGGCGTCGTCGAGCGTGCGGATCACGCGCGCCGGTGAGCCGATGATCAGGGAACGTTCAGGAAATTCCTTGCCCTCGGTGATGACGGAACCGGCCCCGACGATGCTGTTGCGGCCAATCCGGGCGCCGTTCATCACGATCGAGCCCATGCCGATCAACGCGCCCTCCTCGACGGTGCAGCCATGCAGGATGACGTTGTGGCCGACCGTGCAGTTCCGGCCGATGTGAAGCGGAAAGCCGAGATCGGTGTGGCAGGTCGAGCCGTCCTGCACATTGGCGCCCTCGCCGATTTCGATCCACTCATTGTCGCCGCGCAGCACGGCGCCGAACCAGACGCTCGCACCCGGCTTCAGGCGCACGCGGCCGATCACGGTGGCGGTCTCGGCGATGAAGTAATTGCCGTCGGCGGGGAGGTCGGGCGCCTGCCCGTCGAGCTCGTAGATCGCCATGGGGGTCTCCTGTCACGTCGACCTCAGCCATAGCGAAACGGCGGCGAAGAGGCAAAGGCCGCCCCCGCCGGACGGTCCTGCCGGGCGTCAGCCCAGGACGCCGGCCGCGCGCAGCGTCATCAGGAAGAAAGTGCCGCTCATCATGCTCCAGAAGCCGGCGATGAGGGTCGCCATCATCACGAACTCGGCACGGCGGCTTTCCACCCGCATGCCACGGAGCGTGTTGCGCATGATGATGAAGGGCGCGGCAAACACCAGGAACGGCACCGCCGCGAAGGTCTTCGGCGCCACGCCGTCCTGCAACAGGCCGAAGCCCGCGGGGCGCTGCGCCAGCGCCTGGTATCCGTTCACGAGCGCGCCCGCGAGCGCGAAACCAATGCAGATCGAGAAGAAGGTATTGAGAGCTTCAGGTGTCATTGGAACGGTCCGCCCTTACGCAACGCGAGGCCTTCCTGTGACAAATAGTGCTGGTTAACGCTACATTATCCTTAAGGGAGGGTTAACAGCGCTGCCCCTCACGCGCAGGGCCGTCCCCGCTCCCCGCAGCCGGGAACGCTGCGCGAAATCGCCGCCGCATGGCATATTCGCCGCTGATTCGTCGGCCACCGGCCGACGTCCGGCTCGACTTGCGCTAGCTCATGACGGTGTTTTCGGCAGCTCCCCTTAGGTCCCCCCGTACCCGCACCCGGGCGCACGTCGTCCCGATCGTGCTCGGCGGCATTGCCGCGGCATGCGCGGTTGGGCTCGTCGCCTATCTGCTGTGGCCAACCTGGGGCACCCGCGGCGCGAACGCCCCGGACAAGCTGCCGGTGAGCGTCGGCGGCACGTTGTTCAACCTGCCGACGACCGCGATCCGCATGAAGATCCAGCGGCACTCCGGACCGCAGGAGCGCATCGACCTCGACTTCCTCTATCCCTCGCTGGAACCGCCAGGCACGCCGAAGCACGTGACCGCCGACACGGTGGAAGCGGCGGTGCAATCGATCGACCGGATCTTCCTGTCGATCGCGGCCCATCACGATGCGCTCGCCCCCGAACAGCGGACAGCCACGATCTATCCGCGCTACCTCGACCAGGCCGCAGCGATGCCCGCGGACGGCCTGACGATGCGAATGTTCCGCACCGACACCCCTTACGGCAGCGAGGACCTCTATTCCGCTGCAAGCCCGGTGCTGACCGCACGCTGCACCCGCGATGCTGCGACGCCCGGCATGTGCCTGTCCGAACGCCGCATCGGCGGCGCCGACCTCACCTTCCGCTTTCCGCGCAGCTGGCTGTCGCAATGGCGTGACGTGGCGGATGCGATGGACAAGCTGACCGCGCAGCTGCGCGGGCCGAAGGGCTGAGCCGGCAACCTGCCCCTGCCGCGAGCTACCTAAAACAAAAACCGCGAAAACAACCCCATGCACAGTAGCCAAGTATCGGCAGCATCAAGCTATTTCGTATTTTTCGAATCATGCCTTGACCCGTCGGGCAAAACACGGGCATGATGTCATCATGGGGTGCCGACGAAGCGCCTTCACAGCCGACGCGAGAGTCAGTCGCGGAGCTTCTGCGCCCGGTAAAGGCTCGGCGTCGTCCCGGCCGACTTGCGGAACGCACGATTGAAATTGGCCTGCGACGAAAATCCGGTGGCATAGGCGATATCGACCAGCGGACGATCGCTGGTGGACAAGAGCCGCTTGGCGAGATCGAGACGTTGACGGCTGACATATTCATGCGGCGCGACTCCGGTCGCCGCCTTGAAGCTCCGCGAGAAATGCGCCGGGCTCATGCACGCCACCGATGCCAGATCCTTGACCGTGAAATCGCGCTCGACGGATGCATCGATGAACTCGGTCACGCGCGACAGCCGTTTGGCGTCGAGCGGCCTTTGACCGGCATTGAACTGCCGCAGCGTGACCGCGGTGGCCGAGTAGCTGTGCACCAGATGGGCTGACAACGCGCGCCCCAGGCTTTCGATCAGGAGCCGGCCGGTGGAGGTCTCCTGTTCGAGTTCGGCCAGGATCCGGTCCGCGACATGCTCGATGAACATGTCCTGATCGATGGTCTCATAGCGGATCGAGATTCCCGACGGATCGATGTCGAGATCCCTGAGCATGGTGTCGTCGAACGGCTTGCCCGGAAGGAAGAGATGCAAACATTCCTGCATCTGGTTCTCGACCCGGATGAAGTCCTCACGGATGCCGGCCGGGCAAAGCCACACGGTGCCCTTTCTGCCGAAGGTGCGCTGCCGCATGCCGGCGCCTTCGCGGTCGACGACCGAGCTGCCACGGAGCAGGATTGCGATCTCGGTGTCGCGCGGCAATTGCGGTGGCAGGTCGCCGGGCTCATGGCTCCATCGCTCGGCGAGGAGATGCGACCACCGCCGGTCGTTGGACGTCTGAAGCATTCTGCCGGTCACATATTTATCGACAGAGTTGCCAAGCATACCCATCGTGAATCTCCGCCAGATAGCGCGACGTGGTGGCAACGGTATTGCTAAGTCCGGCAATAACCATGCCAGAGATCCGACCAGCCGTCCACGGGCCGAGAGCAGTCCGGGACAACAACACCGCACGTTTGGAAAAGCCAGGGCGTGCCCGGGCGCCGCATGCTCGGCGCCGTCTTGAATCAGGAGGCGGAGAGATCCATGGCCCGAACCACGGTAATAGGCGCGTGCCCCCACGATTGCCCGGACACCTGCTCCATCCTGACCACGGTCGAGGATGGCAAGGCGATTGCCGTGCGCGGCAATCCCGATCATCCGTTCACGCGCGGACGGCTCTGCGTCAAGGTCAACAACTACGAGGAGCGCGTCTACAGCGACAAGCGCGTCCTCCATCCGCTGAAACGGGTCGGCCCGAAGGGCGCCGGACAGTTTCAACCGATCTCCTGGGACGAGGCCCTCGAAACCATCGCATCGCGATGGACATCCACTATCGCCGAGCACGGCGCGCAGGCGATCCTGCCCTACAGTTATCTGGGCACCCAGGGCATCATCAACGGACTGAACGTCGGAGATCCCCTCTTCAACAAGCTCGGCGCAACGGTGCTCGAGCGCACGTTCTGCGATTCCGCCTCATGCACCGCCTACATGATGACGATCGGGCATACCCCCGGCGTCGATCCCGAGAGCTTCGTGCATTCGAAATACATCATCCTGTGGGCCTGCAATACGCTGAGCACGAACTCGCATCACTGGCCGTTCATCGAGCAGGCGAAGAAGGCCGGTGCCAAGCTCGTGGTGATCGATCCCGTCCGCACCCGCACGGCGCGCCTCGCCGACTGGCACATTCCGATCCGTCCCGGCACCGACGCTGCGCTCGCGCTGGCAATGATCCACGTCATCATTAAGGAGAACTTGGTCGATCGCGATTACGTCGACAAGCACACCGTCGGATATGACGAGCTGGCCGAGCGCGCGTCGACCTACACACCCGAATTTGCCTCCGAGGAAACCGGCATTCCCGTCGACGATATCGTCAGGCTGGCGCGGGAATATGCCGCGACACCACCGGCCGTCATACGCATCGGCGTCGCGGTCGAGCGGCATGCCGGCGGGGGCCAGACCGTGCGCGCGATCGCCTGTCTTCCCGGCCTGATCGGCGCGTGGAAGCATGTCGGCGGCGGCCTGCTCCAGCTTCCGATCTGGGCATTCCCCGTCAGGTGGGACGTGCTGATGCGTCCCGATCTCCAGCCCGAAAAAATGCGCGTGCTCAATTCCTGGCGTCTCGGCGCGGCGCTGACGGGCGAGCTCGACTTCGATCCGCCGATCAAGGCGCTGTTCGTCTACAACGCCAATCCGATGGCGATGGTGACCGAACAGGGCAAGCTCGAAAAGGGCCTGGAACGCGAGGATCTCTTCACGGTCGTCAGCGAACACTTCCTGACCGACACCGCCAGATATGCCGACATCGTTCTGCCTGCGACCACGCAGCTCGAGCAGAAGGACATCCTGTTCTCGTGGGGACACCTTTACCTCTCCTACAACAACCAGGCGATCGAGCCGCTCGGCGAAGCCGTTCCGAACACCGAGCTGTTCCGCCGCCTCGCGCGCGCGATGGGCATCACGGACCCAACCTTCTTCCGGTCCGACGAGGAGATCATCGCCGCATCGCTCGACTGGAGCAGCCCGGTGCTCGATGGCATCTCGCTCGAGGACGTCAAGGCCAAGGGCTATGTGCGCCTCAACATGCCCGCGCCCGCGGACTGGGCACCGCACCGCGAGGGCAACTTTCCGACCGCCTCCGGCAAGTGCGAGTTCAAGTCGACGATCGCCGGTGGAGGCAACTTCGTGGTGCCGCTGTTCCGCCAGGGCTACAATGGCGACCAGGACGGCACGCCGGTCGATCCCCTGCCTCACTACATCCGGCCGAACGAGAACCCGCGCTCGGCGCCCGCGCTGGCGACCCACTATCCGCTCAGCCTGATTTCACCGAAGAGCCATGCCTTCCTGAATTCGAACTACGGCAACCTGCCGGCGCAAACCGCGCAGGCCGGCGAGGAACAGGCGGTGCTCCTCAACCCTGACGATGCGGCACAACGCGGCATCATCGCAGGCGCGCCCATCCGCGTGTTCAACGATCGCGGCTCGTTCGAGGCATTCGCGACCGTTTCCCCCGACATCATGCCGGGCGTCGTGGTGGCGCCGTCCGGATACTGGCAACGATCCAACCGCAAGGGAGCGACCGTCCACGCGCTGACGCCCCCGGCCTTCGCCGACCTCGGTCGCGCCCCGACCTTCTCGGACATTCTCGTCCAGGTCAGCGGCATCCAGGTCGGTGCCGTCCAGATCGGTGCCGTCCAAGCCCGCGGAGCCTGACGATGACTTACGTGGTCACCGACAATTGCCGCGGCTGCCGATACACGGAATGCGTCACCGTCTGCCCGGTGGAGTGTTTCCACGTCGATGACGCCATGACCTATATCGACCCGGAAAACTGCATCGATTGCGGTGGCTGCGCGCCGGCCTGCCCGGTCGGCGCGATCGAGCCCGACTATCGCCTGGCTGCGGACAAGAAATTCTGGATCGACGTCAATCGCAAACGCGCGGCTGAAACTCCCGTCGTCAGCGCGCGCCTGGCGCCTCTGCCGGGCGCCGACGAGCGTAGGCTGGCGCTGGGCCGATGACGGAACGAGCCTCAGAGGTCGATGCGGGCAAGTTCCGCGTCGCTGTCGTCGGCAGCGGACCGAGCGGCTTCTACGCCGCCGAAGCGCTGCTGCGCTCCCACGCATCTGTGACCGTCGACATGTTCGAGCGGCTGCCGGTGCCCTACGGGCTGGTGCGGTTCGGCGTCGCTCCCGACCATCCAAAGCTCAAGCAGGTCACGACCGCCTTCGACAGGATCGCGAGAACGCCTGGTTTTCGTTTCGTCGGCGGCGTCACGATTGGAGACGACGTCACGGTCGACGAGCTCCGCGAGGCTTATGACGCCGTCGTGCTCGCGACCGGCGCCGAACTGAGCCGGCCTCTGGACGTTCCCGGCGAGGCGCTGCCAGGGAGCCACAGCGCCGGCGATTTCGTCGCGTGGTACAACGGCCATCCCGACTTCGCCGATCTCGAATTCGATCTCGAGCACGAGGCGGCGGTGATCATCGGCCACGGCAACGTCGCTCTCGACGTCGCACGTATTCTCGCCAAGTCCGCCGATGAGCTACGCCAGACCGACATCGCGCGCCATGCGCTCGAAGTTCTGGCGGAGAGCCGGATTCGCCAGGTCGTCATCGTCGGCCGCGGCGGGCCGGCGCAGGCGAAATTCACGGCTAAAGAATTGCGTGATTTCCTCGAATTGAGCGCGTGCGACACGCTGGTCGACGACCGCGGGATCGGTCCGGACGAATTCGAGCCGCAGATTTCCGGAGATCCGGAGCTCGCCGAAAAACTGTCGCTGCTGCGCGCGTTTTCGCGGCAGGCCGCGACCAGGCCAAGGCGTTGTCTCTTCCGTTTTGGTCTCTCGCCCGTCGCAATCAAGGGACGCGGCCGGGTCGAGACGGTCGCGCTCAGGAATCGGTCGGGCGTCATCGAGGAGATCGCGTGCGGCCTCTCGTTCGGCAGCGTTGGCCGCAGGACCACGCCCATCGCCGGCGTTCCCTATGACGCACAGCGCGGCGTCCATGCGAACATCGATGGGCGCGTTGCGACGGGGCATTCCGTGGTCGAAGGACTCTATGTCTGCGGGTGGAGCAAGCGCGGGCCGAGCGGAACGATCGGCACCAATCGCGGCTGCGGGATGGCCACGGCGGAGGCCGTCCTGGCCGACTTTGCCCATCGGCGGACGCGTTCGGATGCGTCCGACGCACTGCTTGCACGGATCGGCAGCCGCGTGGCACGCGTCGTGAGCTATCCTGATTGGATGGCGATCGATATGGCCGAGAAACGCAGGGGAGCCCCGCTCGGCAAGCCACGGGAGAAGTTCGTCACGGTTCCCGACATGATCGCGGCGATGGGCGCCTGACCCGACGGGGCCAGAATGCCGCGACGACGCTTCGCGTCTACTCCTGATCGACGAGATCGTCCTCGAGGATCGCCATCTGGAACTGGAACGAGCGATCGTCGTCCTCGTCATCGACGAACAGCACGCCGATGAACTCCTCGCCGATATAGACCTCGGCGGAATCGTCCTTCTTCGGCCGCGGCACGACGCGGATCTTGGGATTGCCGAATACGCGCTTCAGATATGCGTCGAGCTTTCTGACTTCTTTGACGTCCACGGCAAGTCTCCGATCGAAAAATGGTCGGCGGGTTTTAGGACGAGACGCGACGAACCGCCAGCATCAATTGCCAAAGAATTTGGGGATCAAAAGGGCCGGAAATCCGGCCCCTTTTCAACGTCAAGGCCGGGTCTCAAAGCCCCATCGCGTTGATCATCTGATCCATGGTGCGCGACGGCTCGGCGCAGCCGGCCTCGCCGACGATCTTGGCGGGCACGCCTGCGACCGTGACGTTGTGCGGCACGGGCTTGACCACGACCGAGCCGGCAGCGATGCGCGCGCAATGGCCGATCTCGATGTTGCCGAGGATCTTCGCGCCGGCGCCGATCAGGACGCCATGGCGGATCTTCGGATGACGGTCCTCGTTCTCCTTGCCGGTGCCGCCGAGCGTGACGCCGTGCAGGATCGAGACATCGTCCTCGATGATGGCGGTCTCACCGCAGACGAAGCCGGTAGCGTGGTCGAGGAAGATGCCGCGCCCGATGCGCGCGGCGGGATTGATGTCGGTCTGGAACACCGCAGAGGCGCGGCTCTGGAGATAATACGCAAAATCCTTGCGGCCCCTCAGATAGAGCCAGTGCGCGAGGCGATGGGTCTGGATCGCGTGAAAGCCCTTGAAGTAGAGCAAGGGATCGATGAAGCGCGAGGTCGCGGGATCGCGGTCGTAGACCGCAACGAGATCGGCACGAAAGGCATTCCCGAGATCGGGATCGTCGCGCAACGCCTCGCCATAGGTCTGGCGCACGAGGTCGCCCGACAGGGCCGAGTGATCGAGCCGTTCGGCGACGCGGTGGACCACCGAGTCCTCCAGGCGGCCGTGATGCAGCACCGCCGAATAGATGAAGGTCGCAAGCTCCGGCTCGCGACGCACGATGTCCTCCGCTTCGCCCCGGATCCGGTCCCATATCGGATCGAGCGATGCGAGCTTTCCTCCCGGATTGACCTGATGCACTGCCATGGATTTGCTCTCTGGGATTTGCTCTTTCGAATGGACCCGCTTTACCGGCTCTATAGCATAGTCTAGGCGACAAAGTCCCGACGGGCTTGCCTGAGAGTGAACAGCACCTTGCCCCGCGAAGGCATGCCAAGATGTTGAAACACAACAGTTTCTTCTGAGGCCCCCAAGCGGCAGGTCGGCTCAAAGTGGTCAGAGTTTTGCCAAATTCAAGCCGGGCGGCGTCAAACTATTGGTGAATTCTCTGCCGACCGTTATTGCGGGCATGGTCGCATGCGAGGACGGGAGCAGATTTGAGCATCACCACCGATCAATTGCGCGGGCGCGCCGCGGATACGCTTTGGCTGCGTCTGGCGGCGGTGGCCCTGCCCCTTCTGATGATCGCGCCGGCGTTCTGGAACGGCTATCCCCTGTTGCAGTGGGATACCGGCGGCTATCTGGCGCGCTGGTACGAGGGCTATCTCGTCCCCAGCCGCTCCACGGTGTTCGGTCTCTATCTGCACTATGGCGAGAGTTTTGGTTTCTGGATCAACCTCGCGGTCCAGTCGCTGGCGACGCTGTGGCTGTTGCAGCTCACCCTTCGCGTGCTCTCGATGATGCAGACCTTCCGCTTCGTCGCGATCTGCCTTGGCCTGATCCTGTCGACCGCGCTGCCCTGGCTTGCCAGCATGCTGCTCACCGACATCTTCGCGGGGCTCTCGATCCTGTCGCTGTTCCTGCTTGTCGTCGGCGGGCAACGGACCTCGACGCTCGAAAAGACCTCGCTGTTCGTCTTCACCGCCTTTGCCGCTGCGACTCACAGCGCCACGCTCGGCGTGCTGCTCGGTCTTTGCGCCGTGGGCTGGATGGCGCGGCCGTTCCTAAGGGAGCGCCTTCCGCTTGCCGGATTGGCGCAGGCGAGCCTCACCATCGTCGTGGGCGGCGTGATGCTGGTCTCGGCGAATTATGCGTTGTCCGGCAAGTTGGCCTGGACGCCCGGCGGCTACGGCGTCGCCTTCGGCCGCATGATGCAGGACGGCATCGTCGCGCGCTACCTTAGCGATCATTGCCCGCGCGAGCGTTACAAGCTCTGTCCGTATCGCAATGAACTGCCGGCGACCGCCGACGAGTTCCTGTGGGGCAAGAGCATGTTCAACACGCTCGGCCGCTTTGAAGGCATGAACGATGAGATGGGCTACATCGTCGTGCAGTCGCTGAGGGATTATCCGGCCTGGCAGGCCGGCGCGGCGCTCCGGGCGATGGGCCAGCAATTGCTGCATGTCGCGACCGGCGAAGGCACCAATGGCTGGATTCCGCACACCCGCGGCATTATCGAGCGCTACATCCCCGCACAGGCCGCGCCAATGCGCGCGGCGCGGCAGCAGCACTGGGGTGTCAATTTCGACACCATAAACTGGCTGCACGTGCCGGTGGCGCTGGCCTCGATGCTGGCGCTGGTCGCGCTGCTCGGCCATGCGCTCGCGAGCCGCCGGCTCGATGACCTGACGCTGCTGGCGGCGACCGTGACGCTGGCGCTGCTCGGCAACGCTTTCATCTGCGCCGTCATCTCCGGCCCGCACGACCGCTACGGCGCGCGGATGGCGTGGGTCGCGACCTTCGTGGTGCTGACGGCGCTGGCGCGGCGGTTTGGTGAGGACGTCAAGGCGCGATGAGATCAGGATGAAGCGTCATCGCGCTTGGTTTCGTGGAGCAGCGATCGCTTTCATCCAAAATGAACACCTAGGCTTGGCATTCGACAGCCTATCCGCGTCGGCAAGGAAGTAGAGTCCGATAACAGCCCTGGGCGGACTGCCCCGTTTGCACGTCTGCGCGTGACCCATACCCGACCTTGGCACGCTGCCCGCCTACTGACCCGTAGCGGACGGCGCAAGCGAGTAGCTTTTGTGAGCGAGCGTGACTCGCTTGCATCACGCCGTGAGGCTTGAACGCTGCTGGCAGCCACTTCAATTCGTCGTGGTCTTGCCGCCGCGCATGGACACGAGCTTTTCCTCACGAAACCGGAGAATGAACCATGCGGTTTCATCGAAACCGTCTGCGAGCTTTCCTTCGTGAGAATACACCATCTGAGCAGCTTCCGACTTCGACGGCGGTCCCAGCGCCTTGACTACCTCCAAACGCGACATACCCAAATGCAGCTTGCCGTCGAAGACGAGGGGCGCGAACTTTTCCGGGATGATGGCGCAATCGGTCGAGGTCTCGGTGTCTTTCTCGGTGAGCTCTTCCACGATCTCTGTGACGAGACGGTCCGGGCCGCCTATCTCTCCGCTAACGACCCATAATCGATGCTGCGCGCGCCTATAACACAGCCAATAGATGCTACCTCCAGCGTCGCCCTGGTGTTGGATGGTCCCTTCGCCCACGGCTTCGCGGACTGCGCCGAGCGAGGTCTCCTCGAAGCGGCCGGCGAATGCGCCTAGCGAAAAGCGGGTCGCCAATCTCTTCACGACCGTCGGCGGCACGCGCTCGAACGCATGTTCGTCGAGTGGCGGCGGCGGCGTCTGCGCGGAGCAGTCGTCCGCGGGGATCGCGAAAAGGAGAAGCAGCAAGAAGAGCGTCTTTCGACCATCAACTCCGAATTGCCTTACATTGGAGATTGAGCGCTTCTGGAATAGCTCCTTTCCTTTGGCAAGGATGGCGTCAACGTCGAGGTCTTTGACGCGGCCAGCCGCTCTGTCGGCCAGTCCTTTATATATTTCTCGCCTCAGCAGGTCGCGCTCAGGCGTCGAGAGTGCGGGCGTCAGTTTCTGGGTATCGGACACGTCAAGCCATCTCCTGCGATGCAGAAAGGCACAACATATCATAGCTGACGTGTGGAGGAGCTCCCTCACCCACCGCCTTCACCTGGCTTTGGTCGGCCCACGTGCTGCATATTCGAGCAACGCCGCGATTTGTGGGAGCGAATGACTTGGGAGATGTTTCCCAGGGATGATCAGCAAAGGCAATTTGTGCAGCAACGATTGCTGATGACGATCGTGGTGCTTCCAATGGTAGCATTCGCGGTCCACACTCTTCTCGAAAGACTGGCCACATAGCTGTCGCGAGATGTCTGCTTGTGGCGCTTTGTGCCTCATCGCCGCCGTGACAAGAAATCCAGCACGCCGGTCTTGTAGACCTTGTCGCCGACCGCGCGCATGTGGTCGCGGTTGGGAATGTCCAGCACTTCCGAGCCCGGGATGATCGCGCCGAGCGCGCTGGCGGAGCCGGCGACGTCGTCGGTGGTGCCGACCGCGATCAGCACTGGCAGCTCGATGCGTGCAGCTTGCTGTCTCGTCATCAGCTCGCGCGTGCCGCGCAGGCAGGCGGCAAGGGCGCGATGGTCGGAGCGGGTCTGGTCCGCGAAGGCGCGAAAGGTGCGGCCGACGGGATCGGTGACGTCGTCGAGCGAAGGCGCTTCGAGCGCCTTGGCGACATTCTCGCCGGGTCCGGTGCCTTCGATCAGGCCGCCGATGCCGATGCCGCCGAGGATCGCCGAGCGCAGGCGCTGCGGCTCGTTGAGGGACAGCCAGGCCGCCATCCGTCCGCCCATCGAATAGCCCATGATGTCGGCTTGCGGGATGGCGAGGTGATCCATCAGCGCGAGAACGTCGCCGGCCATCACGGGAATCGAATATTGCGAGGGCTCGTAGAGCTTTGCGCTTTCGCCGTGGCCGCGATTGTCGAGCGCGATGACGCGGCGACCGTTCTTGCGCAGCTCCGAAACCCAGGTCGGATAGACCCAGTTCACGTTCTTGCTCGAGGCAAAGCCGTGCACCAGGATGATCGGATCGCCCTCACCTTCATCGAGATAGGCAATTTCAACGGCGCCGTTGTGAAAGCTCGGCATCATCAGTTCCGTGAGGTGTTGAGGGGAATGGTTGATCTTAGAGCACGATCCGGAAAACCGTGCAGCAGTTTTCCGGCAACATCATGCTCAAACAATAACCTGAGGCGCGATGGCAATCGCGCTTCAGGCCGTGACGGCAGCGTCCGCCAGAGCGGCTTCGGCTGCGATCTGCGCCCGGCGAAGCCGCCGCGCCCGCCTGCGATCGCACCAGGCCTGGGTGAGGCGCTCGGTCGTCACCTTGATGGAGGAGAGAAGGCCGAAAAGCGTCAGTGCCGCACTGAGCAGCCAGAGCGCCAGATCGAACGCACCGCCGATCAGCAGCAGCGCGCCGCGGCCGAGCAGCTTCATGATCGCGCGCGTCTTGCCGCCTTGCGCTTCCGCAAGCCGCGCCGCGCGCGCGACGTCCTTCGGACCTTCGGCGATGCGCAGCGTATCCATCGCCCCGCGCGTGCCGGTCTTCCCGGCGACGCGCGTGACGTCCTTGCCGAGCCGGACCAGCGCACCGGCCTTCTCGGCGCGGAACGCGGCCTTGATCGCACTGACGGTCTCGCCGGGGCGGAACACGGAGCCCTTGGCCACGGCGTTCTGGAGCATCGGCGTATCGACCACGTCGCGCGCGGAGCGTCCAGCCCATGCCGCAAGGCTCTCACTGAGCCGGCCCACCTTGCGGGCGTCCTTGACCAGGGTCAGTCCGGCGCGCACGGGCGCAGCGCCACCGACGGACACATAGGTTGCCGCAGTCACCGCAAGGCCGGCCGTCGCGAGGCCGAGCACCAGGCGATCGGTGTCCTCGCCCATAGCGAGGTGCTTGCCCTCCCGCACGACGTCCCTGATGTCGCCGATCACGAAGAGATCCCCGGCCACCGTCCCGGACAGGCTCGCGACATCGTCGGCATTGCCGGTGACGAGGCCGGTGGCAAAGCGCTTTGCGAAATACGAGGTGGAATTCTGTTCCTTGACCGCATCACTCACGCGGCTCAGCAGGTCGTCCGGCAACGCGATGTTCCGGTCGCGCGCCAACGCCACGAAACTGTCGGCGAGATCGGCGTCATCAGCGGCGAGCGCGGCCTCGATGTTGTCCTGGACCAGTCGGTCATTCCGCTGCAGCAACGCATCGAGCTTGAGCCCGGAGAGCACGGCCGGATCATCCTGGGCGGCGAGGATCGCGCCGGCCTCGCGGGCGTGCGGCGCTACCTGCGCGAGCATGAAGCCGCACGCGGCGATACCGGTCAACGCTGTGCTGATTCGCAGCCACTTCATGCGGGAAACCTGGACGGTCCTGAAATCGTTGACGATTGATTCGTCTTTGGTCGCCAATTGCGCTCGTCCCCAGACATAGTATGCCAAAATTGCGACACAACGTCCCCGACGAAAGAAGGGCTTTTCTCAGGCCTTAAGATTGTGTCGAATTTGCATGAGCAAATGAGCATGGGGTAATTGCGGGGCTTTCGGTTCCGCTGGACTAGCAATCGTCTGCACCCGCCAGTATGGTCCGCGGCGCCTTAAAGATGCCGCGTCAGTTCGTGATTGTGTCTGCCGCCGTTGCCACTCCAGGATGAGTTCGATGTCCGACCATGTCGTCCCGCACTTCCACAACGATGCCGGTGTCCCCGTCATCGAGATCGGCTCGCAAGAGTTCATGTGCGTAGGCGCCAACCCTCCGTTCGACCATCCGCACGTCTTCCTCGACCTCGGCAACGACAACGAGATCATCTGCCCCTACTGCTCGACGCTGTATCGCTTTGCGGCCGACCTGAAGGCAGGCGAAGCCCGCCCGCCGGAATGCGTGCTGAAGGACAAGGTGGCCTGACCGCTTCCATCGGTCAGGGGTGGCGCTCTCCCGAACGATTGTCATCGCCGGTGCCGGCATCGGTGGACTGACGGCTGCGCTTGCGCTCGCAAACCGCGGGTTCCGGATCGTCGTGCTGGAAAAGGCCGAGCGCCTCGAGGACGTCGGCGCCGGCCTGCAGCTCTCCCCCAATGCCAGCCGCGTGCTGGTCGAGCTTGGCCTCACCGAGCGCCTCAAGCTCCGCGCCGTCGTCCCGGAGGCGGTCTCGATCATGAGCGCGCGGGCCGGCGGCGAGCTGCTGCGCATGCCGCTCGGTGAAGCAGCTTCGCTGCGGGCCGGCGCGCCCTATTGGGTGGTGCACCGCGCCGACCTGCAATCGGCGCTTTCAGGCGCCGTTGCCGATCATCCCGATATCGACCTGAAACTGGGCGCGACCTTCGAAGACATGGCGCCGCATGCCAAGGGACTGACGGTCGTCCATCGCAGCGGCACGATCCGCCGCAGCGATCTCGCCAGTGCGCTGATCGGTGCCGACGGCATCTGGTCGACGGTCCGCCAGCATCTGTTTCCCGAGGTGCAGCCACGCTTCTCCGGTCTGATCGCCTGGCGCGGCACGTTAGACGCCACGCAACTGCCGAAGAATTACACCGCGCGCGGGGTGCAGCTCTGGATGGGGCCGAACGCCCATCTCGTCGCCTATCCCATTGCGGGCGGCCGCCAGATCAACGTGGTCGCGGTGCTGCCGGGCACCTGGAACAGGCCGGGCTGGAGCACGCCCGGCGATCCCCGCGAGGTGATGGATGCCTTCGCCGCGCCGCGCTGGCCGCCGGCGGCGCGCATGATGCTCGCCCCGGTCGACAGCTGGCGGAAATGGGCGCTGTTCGGCGTGCCGGACGGCTGCCCCTGGAGCAAGGGTCCGGTGGCACTGCTCGGCGATTCCGTGCATGCGATGCTGCCTTTTGCCGCCCAAGGCGCCGGCATGGCCATCGAGGATGCCGCGGTGCTCGCCCGGCATTTGAGCCTTGAAGCCGCCGAGAGCACCGCGGGCATCAGTGCGGCGCTGAAGCAATACGGCCGCGCGCGCCAGGCGCGGGTGCGGCGGGTGCAGCGGACCGCGCGGCAGCAGGGCCGCATCTATCATCTCGGTGGGCCGCTTGCGGCCGCACGCGATCTTGCGATCCGCGCGCTCGGCCCGGACCGTATGCTGGCGCGGCAGGACTGGATCTACGGCTGGCGGCCCTGACGCATCGCCGGCGCGGTGCGTCAGCGGGCCGCTTTTCCGGATTTCGATGCGGGTTTGGCGGTGGCCGCGGGCGACAATTGCGCAGCGGGCGGCGTCGCCTCTGGCGGCGTCTCCCGGCACCTGTTGCGGCGCCAGGCGTCCTCGGCCAATTGGGCCTGCCCGCGCACCGCGATATAGTCGTTGCGATAGGCGAGCTCGGACACGACGGCGCCACCCGTCCCGGTCTCGGCCTTCTCCATCAGCCCGCGCAAATCGTCAGTGCGCTTGGCGAGCGCCTTGCGCTCACCCTCCAGCTGCTTGCAGTCGTACAATTCGTATTTGGCGGGATCGGCAAAGGCCGGCGCGACCGTCTCGCTCATGCTGGCGCAGCCGGACAGCGCGGCGCCGGCCGCAAGCAGCGCCAGGAGCGCGCCAAAGCCGCGCGGCGAAGAGGAAAACGAAGCAACCATGCCGGATGAATAGCCCCCGTGAATTGAGAATGCCTAAAGCAACAACAGATGTCCGGATTGAGGCTTTGCCTTGTGGGCCCGGCTCGCTTAAGGAAGAACCGTCCCTCCAGGCCCGCAAAGCGCCAATTCCAGACGGCCGGAGATGGACTTAAGTGTTTGATCTCGTTGGATCAAGCGGGCATGGCGGAATTGGTAGACGCAAGGGACTTAAAATCCCTCGGTGCGCAAGCGCTGTGCCGGTTCGACCCCGGCTGCCCGCACCACGAGATTTGACGCCGCGCGCGGCGGCCGCAGCCCCCGAAACAGGTCTGCAGCCATGAGGCGCGCCGCGGTAGGCCATGGGTCAAGCTACCATCGAACGCGCGTCGGGCGACGGCTCGTTCAATCCGATGGCCCAGTTGCGCAGATTCGAATGCTCGTTGGAGCCCATCGTGTTCCTGTCAGACAGTTTCGACGTCTTGAATGGCACGACGCTGAGCCATGAAAGGAACCAGCCTTCAGATGGAAGTTGAAGCCATCGAAGACCAAAGCGAGAGCTGTCAACTTTAGGGCGATTGTGCCGCACATCTCCTTGAGAATTACGGCGCTCACTGCTAACCCGGGCCAGAACAAGGCGCAGGCTCCATGGCTCAAACCTCCTTTCCCGCCCAGCCCACGACGGAAGGCCTGAAAGTCGGGGCCGATACGTATTCGAGCGCGATCGCCGACGCACAGAATTACATGAACTGGGTTGTCGACCAGTTCCGCCCCTATCTGAAGGGCAGCATCGTCGAGGTCGGGTTTGGGCATGGGCTCTACAGCAGAGTGCTCGGAGAGCTCGGCGATTATTGCGGCGTGGACCACGACCGCGAAAGCGTCGAACGTGCCACCATGGCGATGCCCGACCGCAAGTTCGCCGTCTGCGACATTCTGATCCGCGAGCAATTGAGTTCCCTGTTTCCCGAAGGCGTCGATGCGGTCTTCACCATCAATGTTCTCGAGCACATCGAGGATGACGCCACCGCAATTGCCAATCTGGTGCAGGTGCTCAAGCCCGGAGGACACCTCCTGATCAGCGTTCCCGCCCTGATGCTGCTCTATAACGACCTCGATCGCCTGGCGGGGCATTGCCGCCGCTACACCACGGCGCGCCTCGCCAAGCTGCTCGCCGATCAACCGGTCGAGCTGGTCCGGCTGAGCTACTTCAATCCGATCGGCGGGCTTGGATGGCTTGCCAATCGCCTGAAGCGTCATCAGTCGCTGAACGATGCCGCCGTCAACGGGCAGATCGCCCTGTTCGACAAATATGCCGTACCGCTGTCGCGGGCGCTCGATCCGCTCTCGCGAAGCTTCTTTGGGCAATCCGTCACCTGCATTGCACGCCGCTTATGATTTCAGTCGTCATTCCTGCGCTCAACGAGTGCAACGGCATTGTTGAAACCATTGATCGAGCCAAGGCAGCTCTCGAGGGTGCGCAACTCACTCCCTATGAAATCGTCATCGTCGATGACGGTTCGGTCGACGGGACCGGCGAGCTCGCCGAACGGGCGGGTGCGAAGGTGCTCAGGCATCCCCACAACATCGGCTATGGCCGCTCGCTGAAGGACGGGATCCGCGCAGCGACGTACGATACGATCGTCATCAGCGATGCCGATGGTTCTTATCCGATGGAGGCGATTCCAGCATTGGTCGCGCGCTTCAACCAGGGTTTTGACATGGTCGTCGGCGCCAGGACCGGACCCAACTACCGCGAGTCGAGACTGAAGTCGCCGTTGCGCGCCATCCTGAAGGCGATCGTCGAATTCACCGCCAACCGCAGGATTCCCGACATCAACTCCGGCCTGCGCGTGTTCGGCAGGCAGGTCGCGATCTCCTATTTCGAGCATGTCAGCGACCTGTTCAGCTTCACGACGTCGCTGACGCTCGCCTACATGATGAACGCGAAGTTCGTCGACTACATCGACATCGACTACAAGGAGCGGATCGGGCGCTCCAAAGTGAACCTGTTCCGCGACTCCATTCGGACCCTGCAATACGTGCTGGAGGCCTGCACCTACTACAACCCGCTGAAGATCTTCGTGCTGCTGGCGATGATGTGCATGGCTCTCGCACTGGTCTCACTGATCGGGGGCATCATCCTGCAGCTCGTCAGCGCCTTCGTCCTGGGCGTCGGCGCGATTTTGCTCAGCATTCTCGTCGTCGCCATGGGGCTGCTCGCGGTGCTTCTGAAGCAGATCATGAATCAGCGAACATGACCTCCCTCGGCAAGGGGACGCGATGTGCGGCATAGCGGGCATCTTTCATTGTGACGGCCGCCCCGCCGACGGCCGCGCCGTTGCGGCGATGTCGGCAGCGCTGGTTCACCGCGGTCCGGACGGCGAGAGCACCTGGCTGGACGGGCCTGTCGGCCTCGCCCACCGCCGGCTCGCCATCCGCGATCTCTCCGATGCCGGGCGCCAGCCGATGCTCGATGCGTCGGAGCGCATCGTCGTCACCTACAACGGCGAGATCTACAACGACCGCGAATTGCGCAGCGAGCTCGAGCGATCGTTCGGCGTCCGGTTTCGCAGTACCTGCGACACCGAGATCCTTCCTTACGCCTACCTCGCCTGGGGCGAGGCGATGTTCGAACGCCTGGAAGGCTTCTTCGCAATCGGATTGTGGGATCGGAAAGAGGGCCGCTTGATCCTTGCCCGCGACGGCATCGGAATCAAGCCGCTCTATTATTCGGAAAGCAGCAGCCGCGTCCTGTTCGCAAGCGAGATCAAGGGACTTACGGCGAGCGGCGACATCGCCGAGCGGATCGATCCCGTCTCGCTGCATAACTATCTCGCCGCAGGCCATCCAGGGACGCGACAGAGCCTCTATCAGGACATCAAGCAGGTCCCGCCCGGCACGATGATCGGGTTCACCGGCCGCGACCGCGTCGAACGGCGTTTCTGGCGGCCAGTGCGCGCGCCCGAGATCCGCGACCTCGATGAAGCCGTCGTCCGGCTGCAATCGACGATCGAGACCGTGGTGAAGAGCCAGATGGTGAGCGACGTGCCGCTTGCCGTGCTCCAGAGCGGCGGCATTGACAGTTCGCTGATCAGCCTCACGCTCGGCCGGCTTGGATTGAAGCCGCCCTTGTTCACGGCCGGCTTCTCCGAGAAGAGCCATGATGAAACCGCGGTGGCACGCCAGATTGCCGCGACCGCGGGCCTGCCGCTTCACGTCATCGACGGGGAAGCAGGCGAAGGAGCCGAGAGCGCGTTGCGCGCGGTCGCCTACCATTTCGACGGACAGTGCGCCGACACCGGCGCGCTTGGCTTCTACCACCTGGCAGGCGCCGTCCGGCAGCACTGCACGGTGGTCCTGTCCGGCGATGGCGGCGACGAATTCTTCGGCGGCTATGAAACTTACGCCGCGACCATGATGGCAGAGCGCGTGCGCCACGTCATTCCGCGCCCCGTCGCAGGCCTCGTCGGCCGCACAGCCTATGCATCCGTGCGCGGCAACGAGAAGCGGCTTCCGGCGGCAGCCCAACTCGCCCGCTTCGCGCTCGGGTTAGGTGAAGCTGGCAACAGCCCTCACCTGCAATGGCGACGCCTCGTTCCCCGCTTTCTGGCCGAGAAGATCTATGACGGCGAGATGGCCGATCTGGCTTCGACCGATCCGTTCGCCGAATACGCCGAATATTACGCGGAGCCGCACGCAAACGTGCTTGACCGGGCCCTGATCGCCGACCAGCGCTTCCATCTGCAAAGCGTCCTTTCGAAGGTCGATGCAATGAGCATGGCGCATTCGCTGGAGGTGCGCGTTCCGATCCTGGACCGACGGGTGATGGACCTCGCCGGCACCATCGACAGCTCGCTGCTCAATCCCTGGCCGAAAGGGGCGCCGAAATACGTGCTGCGCAAGCTCGCCGAGCGCCTCGGCATGCCGCACGACGCGGCATGGTCACGCAAGCGCGGCTTCAACGTACCCATTGCGCAATTGATGCGGAGCGGGTTGCGGTCCATCTGCGACCGCGTGCTCAATCAGCAAGCCGACGTGTTTGCGCCGTTTCTGAAGCCCGACGCGATCCGGCAGTTGTGGAAGGACCATCTCGACCGCCGCAACGACAACGCATTCGCGTTGTGGCCGATCCTCACCTTAGGGATCTGGTTGCTGGGGCTGGCCTGCCCCGCGCCGCGCTGAGTGGACGAGGCGGGGAACGTGCGCATGGGCGATCTGAAGGAAGACACGATCAGAGATTTCGGGGAGCAATGGAGCGCGTTCCGCGACAACCCCGGCTATTACGGATCCGCCGTGTTGCTCGCCGACCTCCTTGGTTCCCTCGTTGCGCTGGATGAACTCAAAGGCAAGACGATCGCCGACATCGGCAGCGGCTCGGGACGCATCGTCAACATGCTGCTGGATGCCGGAGCCGGCCGCGTCGTTGCGGTCGAGCCATCGGCCGCCATGGAGGTGCTGAAGGACAACACGGCCGCGCGCAAAGACCGGGTCGACTATCTGCAGATTCCCGGCGACCAATTGCCGCCGGATCTCGGCCTGGACTACGTGGTTTCGATGGGCGTCTTGCATCACATCCCGGCGCCGATCCCCGTGGTTCGCGCGGCGTTCGAGGCCTTGCGTCCCGGAGGGCGATGCATTGTCTGGCTCTACGGTTACGAGGGCAACGAGACCTATCTGTCACTCGTGGTCCCGCTGCGCAGGCTTACGGTCCTGTTGCCGCACCGTCTGCTCGTGGCGCTATCCCACGTTCTGGAATGGGCGCTGACGGCCTATATTGGGCTGTGCCGAATATTGCCGCTCCCGATGCGCTCCTACATGCGTTCGGTGCTGGCCAAATTTCCGCGCAGCGTCCGGCGTCTGACCATCTACGATCAGCTCAATCCCGCTTACGCGAAATACTACACCCGCGAAGAGGCCGAGGCCTTGCTCCCAGCCGGCGGATTCGAAGATGTGAAGATCTATCACCGCCACGGCTATAGCTGGACGGTGTGCGGCACCCGCCCAGTGTGAGGGACATCTCGAGGGAACGCCGCTATCGCCTTCGCGCAAGTCAATCCGGAGAATCCATGCCTGCTACCGACATCCTGGGCGTAGAGGGCCCGCCCACGGGGCGGCCGGCGCGCCTCGCATGGGCAAGCCGCATCGTGTGGCTCTGGATCTGGCTCGGAGCGATTGGTCTGGCGCTCCTGGTTCACCTGGCTTTTCTGGTGGCCTGGCCGGATCATTTCCTCCACGAAGATGGCGGTGCCTATCTGGACGAGGCGCAATCGATCCTGACCGGCCATTATCTCGATGATGCGGGAAAACGGCCTTACGGCATGGCCATCTTCCTGGTGCTTCTCTCCAAGCTGTTCGGTCCGCATATCATCGTCTTCGTCATAGCTCAGCACCTGGTGAGCATCGGCACGGCCCTTCTGATCGCCGCGACGTTGCGCCTTGCCGGCGTTCCCCGCGTTCTGTCGGTCATGGCGTTTCTGTTCGCTGCGCTCTACGGGCGCACCGTTCACTACGACAACACCATTGGCGCCGAGACCATTTCCAACTTCCTGATCAGCCTTGCCGCCTTCCTGGCCGCCGGCATCATCTTCAGGAAATGGCCGGCGTTCCTTGCCGCAGCGGGCGTGGGGCTGACGCTGGGGGCAGTGATGACGTGCCGTTCTGCGGCGGTCGGGCAAGCCGCCGTGATCCTGCTTTGGCTGGCCGTGGTGCTGGATGCCGGATGGCTCCGCCGACTGACCGTGCTCGCTTTGGCCGGCGGCCTTGCCACCGCCGTGTATCTGATCCCGACCGCCGTCAATTATGCGATCGGAAAGCGTCCGGCGGGCAATGAGAGCCTCGCGGTCATGGCGTTCGTGGTCGGCTATTCCGCCGACTTCGATCACGGCGTCCACCTCGACCGGAAAGCCAACGCGCGGGCGCTTGTCGAGAAGATGCGGTCAGCGGACACCCCGACCGGCTGGACCGACGCGGGCGTATATCAATGGCCCTTCGCGGCCATGCATTTGCTGGAGAGGCCCGGCGACAGCGCAGCCGAGTTCGAAAAGGTGGTTCGCGACATCTTCATCGAAACGCTGACGACGCCATCGACGCTGTATCGGCACGTCACCGCGCATTTCCTGCGCGAGATGTATTTCCTGCTGTTCGACGCAAACAGCACGGCGCGACGGACCGTCAATCCGCAGGGCTACGAGTACTTCGCCCAGCGGGACCCGCTCCCGTTCTTTGGAAGCCCGACCGGGCTCAAACCGGGACAGCTGATCCATGACCATTACAAGCCTCATTGGCGGCTGGAGCGGCGGGTCCTGCCGACGCCGGCCCGCGTGCAGCTGGGGCTGAACTACCTGCTGACGCTTGGCTACCAGCCGCGACCGGATCTGGCCGACCTGTGCTGCGGCTTGACCATCTCGAGCGAGTACGATGACCTCCCCGGGCCGATCCGGTGGGTATCCGCGGCCACTCTGATCCTCGTGGTTGTCCTGCTCGCCGGCATCGTCGCGGCCAGGCTCGGATGGATGCGGCCGCTCCCCGCGGGCCTGCCGGCTGCCGGAACATTGATGATCTCGCTCGCGCTGATCAGCGTCGCATTTCCGGCCTTTCTCATTTACGGATTTAACCGTTACGCCTACTACGCCGTCCCATTTCTCGCAGGAGCGAGCGCGATCCTGGGTGCCGTGGCGCTCGATCAAGTCAACCGCTCGGGCGTACCGGGGGTGTTGACCTCTTGGGCGCGTCGCAAGCGCCCCCTCGCACGGCCGCAGTCCCCGGAAGCGGGCCTGCAGCCATGAAGCCCTCCGCGCGCGCAATGGTTCGTTTACCAAGACGACCTTCCGCTTGCGGAAGCCGCCCTGCGCAATCGGCCTTTACCCCACTTTAGAGCGTCTCCCCCTAAATCGATCCATGTCTGCTCCGTCGATGCAGACCCAGGGACATGCAGGGCCTGGAGCGGCTGGCTTCGATGGTGAGAGCTCCAATGGACGCGCGCGAGGATTGGTCCCGGTCCGGGACTGACGGAGGGCAAGCGGCGCCCGGACATCCCCAGCACGGGATCGAGGTCTACGTCTTCCTGATCGCCTTCCTCTGCGTGTTCTACCTGTCGAACGGACCGCTTCTGCTCGGTCATTATGATCTGGGCTGGCACCTCGCCGCAGGAGACCTGATCCGGCAGCGCGGCGAAGTCCCCTTCCAGGATCCGTGGGCATTCACCCTCGGCGACAAGCGATGGTACAATCTGTCCTGGCTCTGGGACGTGATGGCCAGCGCGCTGTATCAGCACGCCGGCTTTGCCGGGATCGTCCTCATGGTCGTCGCCAGCGGCGCGGTCATCGCAGGATACCTCGCCTTCTGCGGCCTGAGCAGCGGCGCATCGCCCCTGGCGGTTTGCATCGCGGTCTTCGCCGCGTGCATGCTCTACCCCTGCTACGAAGCCTCGCCCAACATGTATCTGGCGGCATCGCCGAACATCGCGACCATGCTGTTCGCGGTGGTTTTCTACGGGGAGTGCCTGCGGCGGCGAAGATGGTTCCTGTTGCCCCCGATGATGATCCTCTGGGTGAATTTGCATGGCGGCTTCATGCTCGCCTTTCCGATCCTCGGCGTCTTCGGCGGCATCGCTTTGCTGCGGCAGGACTGGACAAACTTTCGGAACTACTGCCTCGCGGGCGTGGGGTGCTTCATCGCGATCTTCGTCAATCCGCTTGGGTGGCATGTCTATGACGGCGTGAGGGCGACGCTCGGTCATTTCGTCCAGGCCGATATCGGCGAATGGCGGTCCTACTTTCACAACGTCGAGCTGCCCGGCAGCATTCCAGGCATCGCCTATGCGCTGACGTTCGTTGCGCTGGAGGTGCGATACCGAAGCTCCACGCGCGTTCCGCTCGAGGCGCGCGTGCTTGCGTGGCTCTTCCTGTTTCTGGGTCTCTATCAGTTCAGATACACCGCGTTCTTCTTCATCTTCTCGAGCGTCCCGATGGCGCTTCACATCGACCGGCTGCTGCCGAAACGCCTGTCGGGCTTCGAGGTCCAGCGCGCGATGCTGGCGGCAAGCGTCGTCGGCATCCTGTTGCTGCCATTCACGTTCATGCAGGTGAGACCGGCTCTGGCATTGCCTGACATGCTCTCGGAGGAGGATGCGCGCTATCTCGAAGCGCACAGCGCGCACGCGCACCTGCTGAACCACTGGAACATCGGTGGACTCCTGATCTTCAGAACGCGGGGATCAGTGCCGGTCTTCGTCGACGGCCGGGCGGCGACCGCCTACCCGGACGAGTTGCTGCGCGACTATCTCAAGCTGGTTCAGTGGGACATCGACGAGGCGACCTGGGACAAGGTGATCAGCAAGTATGAGATCAATGCGGTGCTCTGGGTCAGAGCACATGACCCGTTGCGGCACTTCCTGGTCAGCGAGAGAGGCTGGAAAGAGGAATATACCGGCGCGTATGTCAGCCTCTACACCCGGCAAGAGGCCGCTCCCCGGTAGGATCAGCTCTGCTGGGACCCGCGCCAGGAGGCCGGGCCGCCTGAAGGTCCACGCGGCAGCAGGAGCCAGAAACAGATCAGCGCGATCGACAGCTGGCTGAATCCGTCCATGAACACGCCCGAGACCGACGCCAGGGTCGGGATGGCGATTGCGACCGTCAGCACGGCGGCCATCAGCGCCGCAGGCAGATCGACGACGAGAACCGCGGCGTACAGCGCCACCTCGAAGAAGGCGTACTCCTTCAGTCTGGGCGCGCAGAGATAGAGAGCGTACATCGCGAGCACAGTGATGCGCATTGCGGCGTCGGGATGGGCGACCAGCCAGTCGTCGAGCGTCTGAAGAAGCGAAGCCTCGCGGGCGGGGCGCGAGGCGCCGACCATGCGCCACACCGAGATCGCGAGCGGCGCAAGCACGAGCGCGATTGCGATCAGACCATAGAGCGCGGCAACGACCGGCTTGCTGCCGGCGAGCCCAATGCGCTCCGCAACCGTCCGCGCGAGGAAGAGCAGCGACGGATTGACCTCGTTCCCCGGCGAATGCTGTCCGGGGATCTGGCCGAAGATCGCGCTCAGCCAACTCCTGAACAGGTCCGGATAGAACACCAGCGAAGCCAGGATCGGCAGCACGAACATGCCGGCTGCGACGGCGATCAGGAGAAGCTTGCGACCTCTTGGCTGCGGCAAGAAATAGAGCGCGGCAAGAACCGGGAAGAACACCAGCTTGAACGAGGTGACAAGGCCGAGCACGGCCGCACCGGCGAGCTGCGGTGCGAGACTCGTGCCGCCCTCGCGCCCGGACTGCGCCGGACGCAGCAACAAGGCCAGCGATGCGGCCGTCAACAGGCCACTCAGGATCGCAAAATTCCCTGTCGCGATGATCCATTCAAAGCCGAGGAAGCCACCGAGCGCGAACAGGCTCCGCAGCGCGACATCCCTCAAGCCCGGCCGGGTCCTGCCGAGGCCGGGCAACAACAGCGCGCAGATCAACGCGAGAACGAGATAGATCGGCTTGTAGTGCGCGACGAGGAAACCGCCGGCGCAGACCGGCCGGAAGGCATCGAGGGTCACCGGAAGATAGGGATAGGAGAGCTTGGTGTCCTTCAGGTTCTTGACGAAATAGGGATCGAGCCCCCCGATATGCGCATCGACGGCTGCGCAGTTCACCCGCGCATCCCAGCCGAACGTCTCGTCCATGCCCATATCGATGGCAACTAGCGTTGCGACCAGCAGCGCCAAGGCCAGGATGAAGCGGGTCATCCAGTTGCTCCCCCGCGCGTCGGTGGCAAGGGCCCCTCGTTCTCCGCCTGCTGCGGACGCGGCGACGTCGGTCATGGTTGCGCACCCTTCATCTCGAGGCGTTTCGGCTCCGCGCGAAAATCCTGCAGCAGGATCCAGAAACACATCAGCGCGACGAGGAGGAGGATGAAAGTGCCTTCGAACGCCGTCCCTGCGAGCGAGATCAGCGCGGGAATGAGAAGACCGACGGTGAGAACGGCAGCGAGCGCGCGTGCCGGCAGGTCGACGACCAGAATGGCGGCATAGAGCGCGAGCTCGAAGAAGGCATATTCCTTGAGGCGCGGCGAACTGAGATAGAGCGCAAACATGGCAAGCACGGTGATGCGCATGGCCGCGCGGGGATGATCCATCAGCCAGCGATCCAGCTGCAACAGACGCGATCCCCCTTCCCGCACCGGCCGGTCCGCAGCCACCCGCAGGACGGACAAGGCGAACGGCGCGAGCACGAGCGCGAGTGCTGCGAGCGCATAGGTCGCGAACACGGCCGGCCTGCCATCAATGCCGGCGTGATCCATCAGGCTCTGTGCGAGCAGCAGCAGCGACGGATTGACCTCGACGAGATTGACGGAGTGCTGGTTGGGAATCTGTCCCGCAATCGCAAGCAGCCAGCTCGCGAACAGATCGGGGTACAGCATCCGCGATATCAGGATCGGCAAGACGAAGCTGAACGCCGCCACCGCGATCAGCACCAGCTTGCGGCGACGCGGCAGCGGCAGAAAATAGAGCGCAGCCAGCACGGGGAAGAACACCAGCTTGAACGAGGTCACAAGGCCAAGCAGCGCAGCGCCGGCGAGACGCAAGGCGAAGCTCGGATGCTCCGACACTCCGGGCGCACGAAGCAGGAGCATCAACGCGATCGTGGTCAGCACGCCGCTCAAGATCGCGAAGTTGCCGGACACCTGCACCCATTCGAAACCGACGAAAGCGCCGAGCGCGCACAGCACCTTGAGCGAAACATCGCGCACGCGTGTGCGCCGGCGGCCGGGAGCGGGCAAGAGGAGACCGCAGACCACGGCGAGGACGAAGTAGACGGCCATGTAGTGACCGGCGAGAAAACCGCCCGCACACAACGGGCGGAAGACATCCAGCGTCACGGGCAAATAGGGATAGGAGAGCGTGGTGACCTTCAGATTCCTGACGAAATAGGGATCGAGCCCCTTGGCATGCGCATCGACCGCTGCGCAATTGACGTGAAGGTCCCAGCCATAGTTCAAATCGAGCCGGGCATAATTGGCGATATTGCCGAGCACGAACAGCGCCGTCAGGGCGATCAGGCAGGCCAGCCAGGTCCTTCGCCCCGCAGCCGGGTCGGCCGAGGGTCCCAACCATCGTGCTGCATCGGTCACGTCGGACACAAACGGATACCTTTTGGCCTGGTTCTATGAGGCGCCGCATTGGCGCCGGAAATCAGCCGTCACACTGAACAGGATGCGTTTCCGTTTCATCCCGCGGGATCGATGAGCCTCGTCCGGCGCCGAGCTTTAGGCAGGAATGGTGAATCAGCGGTTTCCGGCCCATCGCAAGACTGCGTCCCGGGCGACCCAGCGGGGCGCTCCCTCACCAATTTTTGTCCGCCCCGGTTCCGCCTGCCAGCCATCCCGAAACATGGGTTGTGCAACGCAGCATGGACGAGGAATAAAGTCGTTCGATTTCAGAGGTGAGCTTCTTGTCCGACATCAATGCCGATTCTTGGGTGTCCACGGGACACCGCCCCATGGGTTTTCCAGAATTCGTCATCGTGATCGCGTCCATCATGGCGCTGAATCCGCTTGCGATGGACATGATGCTGCCGGCGCTGCCCAATATCGGGGCGGCCTTCAAGATCCCCGTCGCCAACCACCTCCAGCTGGTGCTGTCGACCTTCCTGATCGGCTTCGGCGCCGGCCAGTTCGTCATGGGCCCCTTGTCGGACCGCTTCGGCCGCCGGCCGGTGCTGCTCGGCGGCATGGCGGTCTATGCGGTGGCGAGCGTGCTGGCGGTCGCCGCGCCCTCGTTCGAGACGCTGCTACTGGCGCGCGCGCTGCAGGGGCTCGGCACCTCGGCGACGCGCGTGATCGCGACCTCGATCGTGCGCGACTGTTACGCCGGCCGTCGCATGGCGAGCGTGATGTCGCTCGCCATGATGGTGTTCATCGCGGTGCCCGTGATCGCCCCCTCGTTCGGACAGGCGGTGCTGCTGGTGACGGCGTGGCGCGGCATCTTCGTGGTGCTGATGCTCTACGGCCTGCTCGCGCTCGCATGGTGTGTGCTGCGGCTGCCTGAGACCCTGCCTCCGTCCGGGCGCCGGTCGCTAGCGCCTGCCGACGTGCTCTCGGCGTTCCGGCAGACCGTGACCAACCGCCAGACCATCGGCTATGCCACGGCCGCGGGCAGCGTCATCGGCGCACTCTTCGCCTATGTCTTCTGCGCCCAGCAGGTCTTCACCGGAATCTATCACCTCGGCCATTACTTCCCGATCGCCTTCGCCGCGATTGCGGCCGGTACGGCCATCGCAGGCTTCCTCAATGCGAGGCTGGTCGGGCGGCTCGGCATGCGCGTGATCTCGCACGGGGCGCTGGCGCTCTACACGGTCGTTGCCGCCGTGATGCTGCTGACGGAAAGCCTCGGCATGCTGCCGCTTACCTTGTTCATGGTGCTCTCGGCGCTGATGATGTTCTCGTTCGGCATGATGATCGCGAACTTCACTGCGCTCGCCATGGAGCCGCAGGGCCACATCGCCGGCACCGCCTCCTCGCTCTACGGCTCGATCACGACGCTGATCGGAATCGTGGTCGGCATGGCGATCGGACAGAGCTTCGACGGCACGCTGCTGCCGTTCTCGGTCGGCTTCTTCCTGTCGACGCTGGCAGCGCTCGCGATCGTGCTGGTGGTGGAGAAGGGACGGCTGTTCAAGCCGCATCATCGTCCGATCGGCTAGGAACTTCCCGCTCCTCTCTATGTTGTACTGCAGCAATTCAGAGGATTGGCCAAATGGAACAAGAGAACAGACCGGATAAGCCCGCATGGGAGATCGAACGGCCAGCTTCACGGCAAGGTTCATCCGGTGAGCGGCCGGACACGAGCCTGCCATTCGCAAGTGAAGGGCTCGAGCAGCTGCGCGACGGGAACTGCTAGACCAGATCGACCAGGGATCGCTTCATAGAAAACGGCGCCGCGATGACCTGCGGCGCCGTTCACTTTTTCAGACCCAGGCGTCCCCCGCCTACTCCGACTTGTCGACGTTCCAGAACAGCGGCGTCGCCGGGCCGTCGAGCACGCCGGTCAGCGATTTGCGCCAGCCGCTCGGCAGGAGATACTGCCCGAGCGGGATATAGATCACCTGCTCATAGGCTTCCTTCTGGATGTCGGCGGCGATCTTCTTCTGCTCGTCGAGCGAGGGGGCGCGGACGAAGGCGTCCTTGAGCTGCTCGATCTTGGCGCTTTCCGCCCAGCCGAACCAGCCGCCCTTCTTGCCCTGGCCGCCGATCGAGAGATTGGCGATCGGGTTGGAGACGTCGGCCGCGACCCAGTTGGTGAAGAACATGTTCCAGCCGCCCTCCTTCGGCGGCTTCTGGCTGGCGCGACGGCTCACCACCGTCTGCCAATCGGTCGCCTGCAGGTCGACCTTGAAGCCGGCCTCGCGCAGCAACTGCGCCGCGACGATCGGTTGCGCCTTGAGGGTCGTGACGTCGCCAGGCGCCATGACCACGACCGGGGTGCCGTCATAGCCGGACTCGGCGAGCGCCTTCTTGGCTTCCGCCATGCCATTGCCCTTCACCAAAGTCTCGGCGCCGGCCTCGGTTGCGAACGGCGTATCGCAAATGAAGAACGCACCACAGATCTTCTGATACTTGGCATTGCCGACCAGCGCGTCGAGGACGTCCTTCTGGTTCATGGCCAGAAGAGCAGCCCGCCGCACCTTCACGTTGTCGAACGGCGGATAAAGGAAGTTCATCCGGCCGAGGGTCTGGAAGCCGAACTTGTTCGAGACCTCGATCGTGATCTCCTTGTTCGCCTCCAGCACCGGCAGCATGTCGTAGGGCAGATTCTCCATGAAATCGATGTCGCCCGACTGCAGCGCGTTCACCGCGGTCTGAGAGTCCGGCATCGTGATCCATTCGACGCGGTCGACTTTCGCCACCTTGCCGCCCGAGGTCCAGCTCGCCGGCTCCTTGCGCGGCACGTAGTCGGTGTTCTTGACGTAGACCGCCTTCACACCCGGCTGGAATTCCGACGCCACGAACTTGAACGGACCCGAGCCGATCTGCTCGGGGATCTGCTTGTCCGCCGGCGTCTCGGCGAGGCGCTTCGGCATCATGAAGGCGACGCGCGAGGACGGCTTGCCGATGGAATCGAGCACGAGGCCGTAGGGCTCCTTCAGCTTCAGCGTGATGGTCTTGGCGTCGGTCGCCTCGATGCTCGCGGTGAAGTCCATGAGCTTCTGGCCCATACCGTCGACCGCGGCCCAGCGCTTCAACGAAGCGACGCAATCTTCCGCCGTCACCGCTGCGCCGTCATGCCACTTCAGGCCGTCGCGCAGGGTGAAGGTGTAGGTGAGCTTGTCGTCGGAGATCTTCCAGTCCGCCATCTGCGGCTGGATCTTGAAGCTCGAATCGGGGGCCACCAGCGTGTCGTAGACCATGTAGCCATGGTCGCGCGTGATGTAGGCCGTGGTGAAGATCGGGTCGATGATGCGCAGATCCGAATGCATCACCGCCGTGATGGTCTTGCCGGCTGCAAGCACGGGCGAAGCGAGCGCCGTCGAAAGCGCGACGACCGACAGCGCAAGTTTGGAGGCGAACGCGCGAGGCCCCCGGCGCATGAAGTGCAACATAAAAAGTTTCTCCTGACGTGAAACTGTTCAAAGGCAGGTTATTGGTTAAGCATGCGGCTCGTCCATTGGGCGAACTAACCTCATGCAATGCCTTTATCTTTCGAGACTTGCAGACAGTGCCGAGCGCGTCAATCCGGTTTCGCTGCAAGCCCTGGCGGCGCGGGCACGGGCTCCACAAGGATCGGTTTGGCTCTACAACACTCTCCACTCGTCCTGCCGCGCGGCAATGCAATGCGCGTTCCATCTTTCGAAGCTTGAGAGACATTGAGATGAATCCAGCCGATCTTCCTTTCGATTCCGAGGCAATGCTCCAGGGTCTGCGTGGCTGGGTCGAATGCGAGAGCCCGACCTGGGATGCTGGTGCCGTGAACCGCATGCTCGATATCGCAGCGCGGGATATGGCGATCATGGGTGCGACGATCGAGCGCATCGCCGGCCGGCAAGGCTTCGGCGGCGTGATCCGCGCGCGCTTTCCGCACCCAAAACAGGGCGAGCCCGGCATCCTGATCGCCGGCCACATGGATACCGTCCATCCGGTCGGCACCATCGAGAAGCTGAAATGGCGGCGCGAGGGCAACAAGTGCTATGGCCCCGGCATCTACGACATGAAGGGCGGCAACTACCTCTCGCTGGAAGCGATCCGGCAGCTGGCGCGCGCATCCTTCACCACGCCGCTGCCGATCACCGTGCTGTTCACGCCTGACGAGGAAGTCGGCACGCCTTCGACACGCGACATCATCGAGGCGGAGGCTGCGCGCAACAAATATGTGCTGGTGCCCGAGCCCGGCCGTGCCGACAACGGCGTCACCACTGGACGTTACGCCATCGCACGATTCAATCTCGAGGCGACGGGCCGGCCGAGCCACGCCGGCGCAACGTTGTCGGCGGGACGCTCGGCGATCCGCGAGATGGCGCGGCAGATTCTCGCCATCGACGCGATGACGACGGAGGACTGCACCTTCTCGGTCGGCGTGGTGCATGGCGGTCAATGGGTCAATTGCGTTGCCACGACCGCCACCGGCGAAGCGCTCTCCATGGCCAAGCGGCAGGCCGATCTCGACCGCGGCGTCGAGCGGATGCTGGCGCTGTCAGGCACGAGCAACGATGTCGCCTTCAAGGTGACGCGCGGGGTCACGCGCCCGGTGTGGGAACCGGATGCCGGCACGATGGCGCTGTACGAGAAGGCGCGCGGCATTGCCAAATCACTCGGCGCCGAACTGCCGCATGCGAGCTCCGGGGGCGGCTCCGACGGAAACTTCACCGGTGCGATGGGCATCCCGACGCTCGACGGCCTGGGCGTGCGCGGCGCCAACGGCCACACGCTCGAGGAGTATATCGAAGTCGAGAGTCTGGTTGAGCGCGGTCGGTTGATGGCGGGTCTGCTGGCGACGCTGGAGTGATGGAGTAATGGAGGTCGTTATTCCCGGGCGCGCAAAGCGCGAACCCGGAATCTCGAGATTCCGGGTTCGATGCTGCGCATCGCCCCGGAATGACGGCCAAATGCAAGGGCGCGGAAATCAGCTGACCGCACTGCAAAAACTGTGGCCCTGATGGCACGGGAATTGCTGAAATGTTAGGCTAGTGGCAGAACTGACCATCGCGGCTGCCGCCGATTTGACTCTAATCTGACGGAATCCAACTTGCTCGGATATCTCCTACGCCGAATCTTCGCCGCCGTGCCCGTGATGGGTGTCGTCGCGCTGTTCGTCTTCCTCCTGCTCCGCCTCACCCCTGGCGATCCCGCCGCGATCCTCGCCGGCGACAACGCGACGCCCGAACGGCTGGAGCGCATCCGCACCTCGCTCGGCCTCAACGAGCCGCTGATCGTGCAGTTCATCACCTGGGTGAACAAGCTGCTGCACGGCGACCTCGGCACGTCGCTGATCTCCAATCTGCCTGTCATGAAGATGATCGGCCAGCGCGTCGAGCCGTCGATCTCGATCGCGCTGTCGACCATCATCCTCGCCGTCATCGTCGCCGTTCCCTTAGGCGTGATCGCGGCGTGGAAGCACGGCACCTGGATCGACCGTTTCGTGATGGGCCTCTCCGTGCTCGGCTTCTCGGTGCCGGTGTTCGTGGTCGGCTACATCCTGATCCAGATCTTCGCGATCGAACTGCGCTGGGTTCCGGTGCAGGGCTTCCGCAGCATCTTTAACGGGTTCGGGCCGTTCTTCGAGCGGATGATCCTGCCGACCTGCGCCCTCTCCTTCATCTACATCGCGCTGATCGCGCGCATGACGCGCGCGGCGATGCTGGACGTGCTCGGCGAGGACTACGTCCGCACCGCGCGCGCAAAGGGCATCAACGAGGTTGCCGTGATGATGCGGCACGCGCTGCGCAACGCCGCCGTGCCTGTGATCACCGTGATCGGCACCGGCTTTGCGCTTCTGATCTCAGGCGTCGTCGTCACCGAGAGCGTGTTCAACATCCCCGGCATCGGCCGGCTCACCGTGGACGCGGTGCTGGCGCGCGACTATCCGGTGATCCAGGCGATGATCCTCTTGACGTCGCTGATCTACGTCGTCGTCAACCTTCTCATCGACGTCGCCTACACCCTGCTCGATCCCCGGATCCGGTACTGAGGCAAGGACAAGGACAAACATGTCGGTCGATACCCTTCCCCAGTCCTCTATTCCGATCACGTCGCCGCTGCGCCCGCGCTTCGGATTCCTGACCTCGACGCCGATCATCGCGACGGCGACGGTTCTGCTCGCGCTGATCGTGCTGATCTCGATCCTCGCGCCGCTGATCGCGCCGCATGATCCGATCCAGCTCGCGCCGTCGCAACGGCTCAAGCCCTCGTCCGCGCAATTCCTGCTCGGCACCGACGCTTATGGCCGTGACCTGGCTTCGCGCGTCCTCTATGGCGGCCGCATCTCGCTTCTGATCGGCATCGGCTCGGCGATCCTGTCGATCGTCATCGGGCTCGCGATCGGGCTCGTCTCCGGCTTCTTCAAGCTGGTCGATGCCGTACTGATGCGGGTCATGGACGGCTTGATGGCGATGCCGAGCATCCTGCTGGCGATCGCGGTGGTGTCGCTGTCCGGTGCCAGCCTCTGGACCGTGCTGATCGCGATCACCATTCCCGAGATTCCGCGCGTGGCGCGCCTGGTGCGCTCGGTCGTGCTGTCGGCGCGCGAGGAACCTTACGTCGAGGCGGCGATCTCGGTCGGCTCCAGCCTGCCGAAGATCATGTGGCGGCACCTGATGCCGAACACGATCGCGCCGCTGATCGTCCAAGGTACCTATGTCTGCGCCAGCGCGATCCTCACCGAGGCCATCCTCTCCTTCCTCGGCGCCGGCATCTCGCCTGAGACGCCGACGTGGGGCAACATCATGGCCGAGGGCCGCCAGTACTTCCAGATCAAGCCATCGCTGATCTTCTGGCCCGGCCTCCTGCTCTCGATCGCCATCCTCAGCATCAACCTGATCGGCGACGCGGCCCGCGACGCACTCGATCCGCGCATGAAGCAGCGGGAGGGGAAGTGATTCGATTTGCACTGTCATTCCGGGGCGCGCCCCTTGGCGCGAGCCCGGAATCCATTCCACCGCTTGGACTGACGCCCGATGGATTCCGGGCTCGCGCTGACGCGCGCCCCGGAATGACAAGAGAGTTTGCATGACCGACACCATCCTCGACATCAACAACCTCGTCGTCTCCGTCGGCAAGAAGCCGAATGGACCGAAGATCATCGACGGCATCTCGATCCAGGTCCGTGAGCGCGAGACGCTGTGCCTCGTTGGCGAAAGCGGCTCGGGCAAGTCGGTGACCTCGCTCACCACGATGGGCCTTTTGCCGAAGGGCACGCTGGTGCCCACCGCCGGCAGCGTCAAGCTGGTCGGCGAAGAGGTGCTCACCGCGACCGACCGCCGCCTGCGCCAGCTACGCGCGACACAGATGGCGATGATCTTCCAGGAGCCGATGACCGCGCTCAATCCGGTGGTGCCGGTCGGTCGCCAGATCGACGAGGTGCTGCGCGCACACACCAAGCTCGATGGCAGGGCGCGCAGGAAGCGCATCCTCGACATGATGGAGCAGGTCCACCTGCCCCAGGTCGAACGCATCTTCGCCTCCTACCCGCACCGCCTCTCCGGCGGCCAGCGCCAGCGCATCATGATCGCAATGGCGCTGGTACTGGAGCCGAAGCTCCTCATTGCCGACGAGCCGACCACCGCGCTCGATGTCACCACGCAGAAGCAGATCCTGAGCCTGATCCGCGAGCTCCAGCGCGATCACGGCACCGCCGTGCTGTTCATCACCCACGACATGGGCGTGGTCGCCGAGATCGCCGACCGCGTCGCGGTGATGCGGCAGGGCCGCCTGGTCGAGACCGGCCCGCTCGAGACCGTGCTGCGCAATCCGACCATGGAATACACCCGCAATCTGCTCGCCTCGGTGCCGAGCCTGGTGCCGCGGCCGCCGCGCGAGGAAAGCCGCGAGCCCGTGGTGCTCGAGGCCAACGACCTCAGCAAGGTCTACAAGGAGCGCGCCTTCTTCGGCAAAGGCCGCGAGGTCGTCGCCGCCGACAAGGTGACGCTCACCTTGCGCAAGGGCCGTACGCTGGGCATCGTCGGCGAAAGCGGATCGGGCAAGTCCACGGTGGCACGCTGCATCGTGCGCCTGATCGACCCGACCTCGGGCGGCGTGCGCCTCGCCGGCCGCGAGATCGCCGACATCTCGCGCCGCTTGCTGCAGCCGCACCGGCAGAAGATCCAGATCGTGTTCCAGGATCCCTACCGCTCGCTCAACCCGCGCGTCACCGTCGGCGAAAGCATCGCCGAAGGTCCGATCAACTACGGCGTCGCGCACACTGACGCGATGAAACGAGCGCGCGAGCTGCTCGAGCTGGTCGGCCTGCCCGCCGATGCGGTGTCGCGCTATCCGCACCAGTTCTCCGGCGGCCAGCGCCAGCGTATCGCCATTGCCCGTGCGCTCGCGCTCGATCCCGACGTGCTGGTCGCGGACGAAGCGGTCTCCGCGCTCGACGTCTCCGTGCAGGCGCAGGTGCTGGAACTGCTGGACGAGATCCAGAAGCGGCTCGGTATCGCCATCCTGTTCATCACCCATGATTTGCGCGTCGCCGCGCAGATTTGCGATGAGGTCGTGGTGATGCAGCACGGCCGCGTCGTCGAGCAAGGCCCCGCCGCCGAAGTGCTGACGCATCCGAAGGAGGCCTACACCAAGGCGCTGCTCGATGCGGCTCCGGGACGCGACTGGGATTTTGCGAACTTCCGGCCGGTGTCGGAAGGCGTGGGGGCCAGCGCGTAAGCCTTTCCCCTCGTCATTGCGAGCGAAGCGAAGCAATCCAGAATCCCTCCGCGGAAACAGTCTGGATTGCTTCGCTACGCTCGCAATGACGGCGATCGCGGGAAGTATTCCCAAAACAGCTTAAAGCCATGCGCGGCGCGATGGCCTGCCTTGCTTGCCCTCGGCGCAACGCCGGGGCTAACGTCGCGCACTTTCAATTGGGACTGAACTGAATGACACGTATCGCCGTCGGCGGCTTCCTGCACGAGACCAACACCTTCGCCCCGACGAAGGCGACATTTGCGGACTTCCAGCATGGCGGCGGCTGGCCGGCAATGACGGAAGGCGCCGACGTCTTGAAGGTGATGCGGCGCATCAATGTCGGCCTCGCCGGCTTCGTCGACAGCGCGGAAGCGAACGGCTGGGAACTCGTTCCGACGATCGCCTGCGGGGCGAGCCCCTCGGCACACGTCACCGAGGATGCCTTCGAGCGCATCGTGAAGGTGATGGTCGACGGCATCGCTGCCGCCGGCCCGATCGATGCCGTCTATCTCGACCTGCACGGCGCCATGGTGACCGAGCATCTCGACGACGGCGAAGGCGAGATCCTGGCGCGCGTGCGCCGCGTCATCGGCAAGGATGTTCCGCTGGTCACCAGCCTCGACCTGCACGCCAACGTCACGCCCGAGATGATCGCGCATGCCGACACGCTGATCGCCTACCGCACCTATCCCCATGTCGACATGGCCGAGACCGGCCGCGCCTCGGCGCGGCATCTCGCCCTGCTGCTGAAGACGAAGCAACGCTTCGCAAAGGCGTTCCGGCAATTGCCGTTCCTGATCCCGATCAGCTGGCAGTGCACCAACGACCAGCCGACCAAAGGCATCTACGAAAAGCTCGCCGCGCTGGAGAGCGATGCGGTTCCGACGCTCTCTTTCGCGCCGGGGTTCCCCGCCGCCGATTTCCGCGATTGCGGTCCGAGCGTGTTCGCCTATGGCAGAACGCAAGAGGACGCCGACCGTGCGGCGGATGCGATCGTGAAGCTGATCGAAAGCCACGAGGATGATTTCGACGGCAAGATCTGGTCGCCCGACGATGGCGTGCGCCACGCCATGGAACTCTCTAAGAGCGCAAGCAAGCCGATCATCATCGCCGACACCCAGGACAATCCCGGCGCCGGCGGCGATTCCGACACGACGGGCATGCTGCGCGCGCTGGTTCGCAACAAGGCGAGCGCCGCGACCGGGGCGATCTACGATCCGGCATCGGCCATGGCCGCGCATGCGGCCGGCGTCGGCGCCACCGTGACGCTGTCGCTCGGCGGCAAGTCCGGCATTCCCGGCGACGAGCCTTATCGCGAGACGTTCGTGGTCGAAAAGCTGTCCGACGGCCGCTTCATCGCGCCCGGCCCTTATTACGGCGGCCGCGAGATGGAGATGGGCCCCTCGGCGGCCTTGCGCATCGGCGACGTCCGCGTTGTCGTCTCTTCGCACAAGGCGCAGCTCGCCGACCAGGCCATGTACCGCTATGTCGGCATCGAGCCCACCGAACAGAAAATTCTGGTCAACAAGAGCTCGGTGCACTTCCGCGCCGACTTCGAGCCGATCGCGGAAAAGCTGATGATCTGCGCCGCGCCCGGCGCGATGCCGGCCGACACCGCAACGCTGCCCTGGACACGCCTGCGCCCGGGCATTCGCATCAAGCCGAACGGTCCCGTTTTCAATCCTCCTTCACGCTAACCGGACAGGAACACATGCCCACGATCGACCGCATCGACGGCTACGCCGACGAACTCACCGCCATCCGCCGCGACCTTCACGCCCATCCCGAGATCGGCTTCGAGGAAGTGCGCACCTCCGGCATCGTCGCCGACAAGCTGAAGAGCTGGGGCATCGAGGTGCATCGCGGCCTCGGCGGCACCGGCGTGATCGGCGTCATCAAGGGCAAGGGATCGAGCGGCAAGCGCATTGGCCTTCGCGCCGACATGGACGCGCTGCCGATGGAAGAGAACACCAATCTGAAATGGAGTTCGAAAATCCCCGGCCGCTTCCACGGCTGCGGCCATGACGGCCACACCACCATGCTGCTCGGCACCGCGCGCTATCTCGCCGAGACCAGGAACTTTGACGGCACCGTGCATCTGATCTTCCAGCCGGCCGAGGAAGGCCTTGGCGGCGCTCGCGCCATGATCAAGGACGGCCTGTTCGAGAAGTTTCCCTGCGACGAGCTCTATGGCCTGCACAACGCGCCCGACCTCAACCATGGCGAGATCGCGATCCTGCCCGGCCCCGCGATGGCCAGCGCCGACTTCTTCGACCTCCGCATCACCGGCTATGGCGCGCATGGCGCGATGCCCGAGCGCTCCAAGGACGCGGTGATCATCGCGACCACGCTGGCGCAGGCGATCCAGACCATCGTCAGCCGCAACGTCGAGCCGCTGCAGGCCGCCGTCATCTCGATCACGCAGATCCACGCCGGCTCCGCCTACAACGTCATCCCCGGCGACGCGCATCTGTGCGGCACCATCCGCACCTTCTCGAAAGAAGTCCGCACCCTGATCAGCGAACGCATCCGCACGATCTGCGCCGGCATCGCGAGCGCCTACAGTTGCGCGATCGACGTCGACATCCGCGATACCTTCGACGTGCTGGTCAACCAGGTCGAGCAGTCCAAGGTGGTCGAGGAGGTCGCGCGCACCATCGTCGACCCCGCCAACGTGATCACCCGCGCCCAGCCGAAGATGGGCAGCGAGGATTTCGCCGACATGCTGCAGACCATCCCCGGCGCCTATTTCTGGGTCGGCCATGACGGCTCGGTGCCTGTGCACAATCCCGGCTTCGTGCTCGACGACAAGATCCTGCCGATCGGCGCCAGCATGTTTGCCCGCATCATCGAGACGCGCATGCCGGTAGGTGCCAATGCATAAAAAGAACGTCGAAGAGGCGGTCACCCCGCTGCACGATCTGTCCGCGGTCGATCTGATCGCGGGCTATCGCGCCAAGCAGTTCTCGCCAAGCGAGGTGCTGGAGGACGTGCTCGCGCACGTCGCTGCGTGGGAGCCGCATCTGAAGGCGCTCTATGCGTTCGATCCCGACGGCGCGCGCGAGGCCGCGAAGGCCTCGACCGCGCGCTGGGCCGGGGGCGAACCGTCCGGCGCGCTCGACGGCGTGCCGGTCACGGTGAAAGACAACATCGCAACCAAGGGCGTGCCGGTGCCGCTCGGGGCGGCCAGCGTCAAGCTCGTGCCGGCGGAGAAGGATGCCCCGCCCGCCGCTCGCTTGCGCGAGGCCGGCGCGGTCATCTTCGCCAAGACCACCATGCCCGATTACGGCATGCTGTCTTCCGGGCTCTCCAGCTTCCATGCGCTCGCACGCAATCCCTGGGACCTCTCCAAGAACCCCGGCGGCTCCAGCGCGGGCGCAGGCGCTGCCGCTGCGGCCGGCTACGGTCCGCTGCATCTCGGCACCGATATCGGCGGCTCTGTGCGCCTGCCTGCGGGCTGGTGCGGCCTCGTCGGATTGAAGCCGAGCTTTGGCCGGGTGCCGATCGATCCCACCTATGTCGGCCGCGTCGCCGGCCCCATGACCCGCACGGTCGACGATTGCGCGCTGATGATGAGTGCGATCGCAAAGCCCGACCGGCGCGACGGCATGAGCCTGCCCGCCGAACCGCTCAACTGGAAGGGCCTGGAGAAATCTCCGCGCAAGCTGCGCATCGGCCTCATGCTCGATCCCGGCTGCGGCCTGGCGCTGGAGAAGCCGGTGCGCGAGGTCGCGGTGAAGGCGGCCAAGGCGTTCGAATCCGCCGGCGCCGTCGTCACCGAGGTCGACGGCATCCTCACGCGCGAGATGCTCGATGGCCTCGACAACTTCTGGCGTGCCCGGATGTGGGACGATCTGGCCAAGCTGACGCCGGCCGAACAGGCCAAGGTGCTGCCCTATATCTTCAAATGGGGCGAGTCCGGCGCCAAGCTGTCGGGCGTCGACGTCCTCCGCGGCTTCAACCAGACCATGGCGATCCGCGCGGCGGCGTCAAAGCTGTTCTGCGAGCTCGACTACGTGATCTCGCCGACAGCGCCAAACGTGAACTATGCGGCGGAATGGGCCTCGCCGACCAATGATCCGATGAAGCCGTTCGAGCACATCGCCTATACCGTGCCGTGGAATATGTCGGAGAACCCCGCCGTCTCGATCAACGGCGGCTTCGACGCCAAGGGTTTTCCCATTGGCGTGCAGATCGTCGGCCGCCGCTTCGACGATATCGGCGTGCTCGGCATGGCCAAGGCGTTTGAAGGCTTGCGCGGGCCGCAGCGGCCCTGGCCGAGCCCGCCGGCGAAGTAACATGCGTCATGGCCGGGCTTGTCCCGGCCATCTACGTTCCTCTACAGGCCGCTACGTGCCCAGTCCGCGCAAGACGGACGGTGGCGACCATGCATCTCGTCTCAGCGAGACCGAATTCAAGACAGGGAAGGAAACCACCATGGCGTATGAGACGATCAAATACGAGATCGCCGAGCAGATCCTCACCATCACGCTGAACCGGCCCGACAAGCTCAACGCCTTCAACGCCCAGATGCAGGCCGAGCTGATCGACGCATTCGACGCGGCCGACAAGGACGACAATGTCCGCGCCATCATCGTCACCGGCGCCGGCCGTGGTTTTTGCGCGGGCGCCGACCTCTCCTCCGGCGCCGACACGTTCGATCGCGACGCGCGCCGTGGTCCCGTGAAGCGGTTCGCCGACGGCAAGGTCGACTACAGCGATCCGCAGGTGCGCGATGGCGGCGGCCAGGTGACCCTGCGCATCTTCAAATGCCTCAAGCCCGTGATCGGCGCCGTGAACGGCCCGGCCGTCGGCATCGGCGTCACCATGCAGCTTGCGATGGACATCCGCATTGCGTCGGATGCCGCGCGGTTCGGCTTCGTGTTCTCCCAGCGCGGCATCGTGCCGGAGGCCGCCTCCAGCTGGTTCCTGCCGCGCATCGTCGGCATCTCGCAGGCGCTGGAATGGTGCTATTCGGGCCGCGTCTTCCCGGCGCAGGAGGCGCTTGCGGGACGTCTCGTCAGCAAGGTCGTCGCGCCGGACGATCTGCTGCCGACCGCCCGCACGCTCGCCAAGGAGTTCGCTGCCAAGACCGCGCCGGTGTCCGTGGCGCTGATCCGCCAGATGATGTGGCGCATGATGGGCGCCGACGATCCCATGGAAGCCCATAAGGTCGACAGCCGCGGCATCTACGCCCGGGGCCGCTCCGACGACGTCAAGGAAGGCGTGGTGTCGTTCCTGGAGAAGCGTCCGGCGCAGTTCAAGAACAAGGTGTCCACCGATATGCCCGACTACTTCCCGTGGTGGACTGAGCGGGAATACAAGTGATCCTCTCGTAGGGTGGGCAAAGCGAAGCGTGCCCACGCACTTTTCGCGATCGAGAGATATGGTGGGCACGGCGCAAGAGCGCCTTTGCCCACCCTACGGCACCGTCATTACGACACCGTCACTCCATCACCAGCGCCACGCGCCCGATCGCCTTGCGGTCGATCAACAGCCGCATCGCTTTTGCATAGTCCGCCAGCGGCAGGCGGTGCGAGACATTGGGGCGCAGCTTGCCCTCCTCCGCCCATTGCAGCAGCGCCTTCAGACGCACCTCGCCGAGCGCCGGATTCTTCCGCACCGCTTCACCCGCCCGCACGCCGAGAACGCTGGCGCCCTTGATCAGCAGGAGATTGGTTTTCGCCGAGCCGATGCCGCCGGTGAAGCCGATCACCAGCAGCCGCGCGCCCCAGGCGATGCAGCGCATCGAATCCTCAAAGACCTGGCCGCCGACGGGATCGAACACGACGTCGGCGCCGCGACCATCAGTGATGCGCTTGACGGCATCGCGAAACGGCTCGCGGTCGTAGCGGACGAGATGATCGGCGCCGCGGGCCTGGGCGATAGCGAGCTTCTCGTCGCTGGAAGCAGTCGCGATCACGATCGCACCCAGCATCTTGCCGATCTCAACGGCAGCAAGGCCGACGCCGCCGCCGGCGCCATGCACCAGCAGCACCTCGCCGGGCGCAATTCGGCCGCGGTCGATCAACGCATGATAGGCGGTGCCGTGGCCCGCGAGATAGGTCGCAGCCTCGGCGTAGTCGAATGTCGACGGCTTGGGGGTGAGTTGCGACGGCGTGACAACGGCTTCCTCGGTGAAGGCGCCGTGGCGCATCTTGACGATGACCTTGTCGCCGACGGCAACACCGTTCGCCTCCGCGCCCACCTCGGTCACGTCACCAGCGGCTTCCATACCCGGTGTGAACGGGAGTTCCGGCTTGAGCTGATATTCGCCGGCGGCCATCAGCACGTCGGGAAAGTTCAGCCCCGCGGCGCGGATCGCGACGCGCACCTCTCCCGGCTTCAGTGCGCGCGGCGGAGATTCCTCCAGTCGCAGCGTTTCGGGCGAGCCGAGCGTGCGGCAGACGACAGCGCGCACCATCAGGCCGCGCTCGCCTTGCTGCGCAACAGCGCCTCGCGGATCAGCGGCAGGCGATCATTGCCGAAGTACATATCGGTCTTGCCAACGAAAATCGTCGGCGAGCCGAAGCCGCCGCGGGCGACGACCTCCTCGGTGTTGGCCTTGAGCTGATCCTTGATCCCCTGCTCCGCGATACCGGCGAAGAATTTTGGTGCGTCGATGCCGACCTGCTTGCAGATGTCGGCAAGCACCGCGTCCTGCGAGATGTCCTTGTCGGCGCTCCAATAGGCCTCGAACACGGCCGTTGCAAACGGCACCACGTCTTTACCCAGCCAGATACAGCCGCGCATCACCTTCACGCTGTTCACCGGAAACACCGTCGGCGGCATCTTGATCGCAAGGCCTGCCGAGCGCGCCCAGTCCTGAAGGTCCTTCTTCATATAGCGCGCCTTCAGCGGCACCGGCGTCTCGCGCTGCGCGTAGACGCTCGGGTTGACCGTATTGAAGATGCCGCCGACCAGGATCGGTCGCCAGACGATCTCGGCGCCCAGTTTTCTGGCGAGCGGCTGGATGTTGTGGAAGGCGAGATAGGTCCAGGGGCTGGAGCAGTCGAAGAAGAATTCGATCATGGCGTTTCCTTTTTCTTGTATCGGTAAGCTCTATCTTCCGTCATTGCGAGCGAAGCGAAGCAATCCAGAATCTTTCCGCGGAAACAGTCTGCATTGCTTCGTCGCAAAAGCTCCTCGCAATGACGAGGTGAGAGCAGTAGCCGTTACTTCCTTCCCAACACTTCCTTCGCACGCTGGCCAAACATGATCTTGCGTGATTCCTCGTCGAACGGCTCTTTCACGAATTTTCCGATCGCAAGCCCCGCCTGCACCTGCGGCCTGGCGCGGACTTCGGCATACCAGCGCTTGACGTTCGGATAGTCGTCGAGCGTAAAGCCCTGCGCCTTGTGGGTCATGGTCCAGGGGAAGCAGGCGATGTCGGCGATGGAATAATCGCCCGCGACATAGGCACCGGTGTTCCCCAACTGCCGGTCGAGCACCCCGTACAACCGGGCCGCCTCGTCGCGGTAGCGCTGGACCGCATAGGGAATCTTCTCCGCCGCATAGAGCGCGAAATGGCCGTGCTGGCCGAGCATCGGTCCAAGGCCGGCCATCTGCCACATCACCCACTGGATGGTGGTGGAGCGGCCGCGCAAGTCGGTCGGCAGGAAGCGGCCGGTCTTCTCCGCGAGATAAACCAGAATTGCGCCGGTCTCGAAGGCCGAGAAAGGTGCGCCGCCGTCTGCGGGTGCGTGATCGACGATGGCGGGGATGCGGTTGTTCGGGGAGATCGCCAGAAACTCGGGACCGAACTGCTCGCCGGTGCGGATGTTGATGGGCTTCACGGTGTAGGGAAGCCCGAGTTCCTCCAGCATGATCGAGATTTTCCAGCCGTTCGGCGTCGGCGCGTAATAGAGGTCGATCATGACCTTTCCCTTGGCCCTTCCTGTGGGCCTTCCCTGTCATCGCCGCTGGAATAGAGCGCGACTTTCGTTGTTCTGTACCTTGACGTTAGGACATGGCAGGAAGAGGCGCAACACAACCTGCCGGGAGGGCCGCCATGCTGTTTCCAACCACGATCGCCGGCTCCCTGCCGAAGCCGGAATGGCTCGCCGAGCCCAACATGCTCTGGGCGCCCTGGAAGTCGCAAGGCGACGAACTCCTCCGCGCCAAACGCGATGCGACGCTGATCTGGTTGAAGATCCAGGAGGACGCCGGCATCGACATCGTCACCGAGGGCGAGCAGGCCCGTCAGCATTTCGTCCACGGTTTCCTGGAGAAGATCGACGGCATCGATTTCGCCCACAAGGTCGAGATGGGCATCCGCAAGGATCGCTACAAGGCGATGGTGCCGCAGGTGGTCGCGCCGCTCCGGCTGAAGGAGCGCGTGCATGCCTTTGAGGCGCGCGCGGCGCGCACGCATACGAAGAGGAAGCTGAAGTTCACGCTGCCCGGTCCGATGACCATCATCGACACCATTGCCGATTGCTACTATGGCGATCGCGTCAAGATGGCGTTTGCCTTCGCCGAGCTGCTCAACGAGGAGGCCAAGGCATTGCAAGCCGACGGCGTCGATCTCGTGCAGTTCGACGAGCCCGCCTTCAACGTCTACATGGACGAGGTCAACGATTGGGGCATCAAGGCGCTGGAGCGCGCCGCGCAGGGCCTGACCTGCGCCACGGCCGTGCACATCTGCTACGGCTACGGCATCAAGGCCAACACCGACTGGAAGGAGACGCTCGGCAGCCAGTGGCGGCAGTACGAGCAGATCTTTCCGGCGATCGACGCCAGCCCGATCCAGCAGGTCGCGATCGAATGCCGCAATTCGAAAGTGCCGCTCGACCTGCTCGCGCTCTTGAAGAACAAGATCGTGCAGGCCGGCGTGATCGACGTCGCCAGCGACACGGTGGAGACGGCCGAGGACGTCGTGCAGGTGATCGACGCGGTGTCGAAATTCGTGCCGAAGAGCAACATCATCGCCACCACCAATTGCGGCATGGCTCCGATGCGGCGCGAGATCGCCGAAGCCAAGCTGATGGCGCTCGGCGCTGGCGCTGCGCTAGCGCGCGAGAAACTGGGGTGATCACGACGACGGCGTTGGACTTGCTCTAGCCTGACGCCGTCGGATGCAGCACGGGCTGGTAGCCGGCATTGAGCGTGCGTAGCGTCGAGGGTGGCGTCAGCAACGCCACCTCGCCAAGCTGGCGCTCGACCGCGCCATAGCCCGCCGGCGACCACTGCAGCGCCCTGCCTTGCGTCACCAGAAAGCTCTCCTCGCCCTGCTGAACCATCGCACCGGCGGGGAGCTGTTCGAGCGGCACCAGCAGCGCGTGCAGCCGTTTCCTGCCATGATCGAGCCGCTCATGATGCAGCACCGTGTCGATGTCGTGCATGCGGACGTCGTGGACGCGATTGCCCTTCTCCCACGCGGCCCGGAAGCGATTGGCATCGTCGCGGCGGCAATAGAAGCAGGGGCGATGGCCGGCGGCGAGTGCAGTGGCCTCGTCCAGGAAGAACAGCTCGGTCCAGCTTCGCTGTGCCATCACCTCGCGGCGGCGGCCCCGGAATTCACAAGTGCAGGTGAGCCAGGCCGTCGACGACCAGCGCTTCCTCAGCAGTGTCTTCGTCGCGGGATCATGGATGATGCCGCGATTGCCGGTGAACAGGCCGTGGTGCGGGGTGGCGATGATATCGCCTGTGGGCGTGACCCGGTTTTGCAGGGGCATGGTGGTCTTTCCCCGTCATTGCGAGGAGCGAAGCGACGAAGCAATCCAGACTGCTTCTCGGATTCAGCTCTGGATTGCTTCGCTTCGCTCGCACTGACGGCGGCAGTCACGCCGCGCCATCTCGCAGCGGCGGGTGATAGGACAGCGCGGTGTCCCAGGGGAAGAAGATCCAGGTGTCCTGCGAGACTTCCGTGATGAAGGTATCGACCAGCGGACGGCCCATCGGCTTGGCGTAGACCGTGGCGAAGTGCGCATCGGGCAGCATCTCGCGCACCAGCTTGCCGGTCTTGCCGGTGTCGACGAGGTCGTCGACAATCAACAGCCCCTTGCCGGTGCCGCCGCCGAGCTTCATCGCCGCTTCCGAAATGCCCTTGAGGACCTGGAGCTCGCCCTGCTTGTTGTGGTCGTAGCTGGCGATGCAGACCGTATCGATCACGCGCACGCCGAGCTCGCGCGCCACGATCGCCGCCGGCACGAGGCCACCGCGGGTGATCGCGATCACCGCGTGGAACGGACCAACCTCGTTGAGCCGCCAGGTCAACGCCCGGCAATCCCGGTGGAATTGGTCCCAGGAGACCGGAAAGGCCCTGCCCGCCCGCTCCTGTGCGCTCAGTTCCGGTGCTTCACCAGCCATCGTCGTCTCCTGCCATTGGTCTGCGGGCAGTTTTCTCTGCTAGCGGGTGATGTTCAATCCCGCCAGCATTTCCTTCACCGCCGCCATCGCGGATGTGAGCTTGTCCGCATCGCGCGAACGCACCACGAGATTGGTATTGGGCTTCTGCTCTTCGTCCATGAAGGGATAGCTGCCGATGATGGTGTCGGGATGGGCGGCGGCGATTGCCCGCAAGGGGCTGCCGATGTCGCCCTCCCGCGCATTGGCGCGAACCGATTCGGACAGCATGCGCACACCCGACTTCAGCTTGGGCGAGACGATGTCCATCATCGCCTGCATGATCGAGGGCACGCCCGCCATCACGATGACATTGCCGATCTTGAAGCCGGGAGCGAGGATGGTCGCGCTCTGGATCAGCTCGGCGCCGTCGGGGATGCGGGCCATGCGCAGGCGGGCCTCGTTGAGGTCCTGCTCGCTCCAGCGCTCGCGGAAACGGGCCACGACCTCCGGGTGGTGGTCGATGCCGACGCCGAACGCCTTGGCCACGCTGTCTGCAGTGATGTCGTCATGGGTCGGCCCGATTCCGCCGGTGGTGAAGACGTAGGTGTAGCGATGCCGCAGTGCATCCAAGGCCGCGATGATGTCGGCCTCCTCATCGGAGACGACCCGGACCTCCTTCAGGTCGATGCCGATATTGGTCAGGTATTCGGCGATGAAGCCGATATTCTTGTCCTTGGTCCGGCCGGACAGGATTTCGTCCCCAATGACCAGAATGCCCGCCGTGACGATCTCGCTCATAACTTAAGTCCCTCACCTGTGGCGCCGACTTTGCCGAGGTAACGCGTTGAAGTCACGCGGTTTTGCTGCCGAAATAAGCAGTCCTCAGCCATTTTTTCAGGCATGTTCGCGGCCATTCCCGCCAAATGCTGTCAGTCCATGCATATCGCGCTGGCCCGGCCCTTGCTACCACCTCAGAGTCATGCACTCTTGCCGCATGGCCACAGGACGTTGCGGTCTTCACGAAGGCCTGGCGGCCTGTCCAATGGCGCAACGCCTTGCGGAGACAAGTCGGGATCTATGGCAGTCGCGTTTGATGAAATGAATATTCCCGGCGGGGAGCTTCGCCCTGCCTATGAGGAGCTGGCACGCTGGCTCAAGGAGACGCCTCCCGAGGCGCTCGAATATCGCCGCCAGGAGGCCGAGCTCCTGTTCCGCCGCATCGGCATCACCTTCGCTGTTTATGGCGAGGCCGAGTCCACCGAACGCCTGATCCCCTTCGACGTGATCCCGCGGATCATGTCGGGCAAGGAATGGGCCCTGTTGGAGAAGGGCCTGAAGCAGCGCGTGCGCGCGCTCAACATGTTCCTGCGCGACATCTATCACGGCCGCGACATCCTGCGCGCCGAGATCGTACCCGACGATCTGATCTTCCAGAACCCCGTCTTCCGGCCCGAGATGAACGGCCAGCAGGTGCCGCACGACGTCTATGTGCACATCGCCGGCATCGACATCGTCCGGGTCGATGCCAACGACTTCATCGTGCTGGAGGACAATGCGCGGACGCCGTCCGGCGTCTCCTACATGCTGGAAAACCGCGAGATCATGATGCGGTTGTTTCCGGATCTGTTCGCCCGCCACAGGGTGGCGCCAGTCGAGCGCTATCCGGACGAGCTGCTCTCGGCACTCCGCTCGGTCGCGCCGTTAAGCGCCTCGGGCGAGCCGACCGTCGCCCTCCTCACGCCTGGCGTCTACAACTCGGCCTATTACGAGCACTCCTTCCTCGCCGACAAGCTCGGTATCGAGCTGGTCGAGGGCCGCGATCTCATCGTCAAGAACAACGAAGTGTTCATGCGGACGACGGAAGGGCTGAAGCGGGTCGACGTCATCTATCGCCGTGTCGACGACGACTTCATCGATCCCCTCACCTTCCGTCCCGATTCCGTGCTCGGCGTGCCCGGGCTGATGTCGGCCTATGCGGCCGGCAACATCACGCTCGCCAACGCCGTCGGCACCGGGATTGCCGACGACAAGGCGATCTACTCCTACATGCCCGACATCGTGAAATTCTATCTCGGCGAGGAGCCGATCCTGAAGAACGTGCCGACCTGGCGCTGCCGCGAGCCGAAGGATCTCGCCTATGTGCTGGACAATCTCGGCGAGCTCGTCGTCAAGGAGGTGCACGGCTCCGGCGGCTACGGCATGCTGATCGGACCTGCCGCGACCAAAGCGACGATCGAAGCGTTCCGCGAGAAGCTCAAGCGCGAGCCGGAAGGTTTCATCGCGCAGCCGACGCTGGCGCTTTCGACCTGCCCGACCTGCACGGCGTCGGGCCTTGCGCCTCGCCATGTCGACCTGCGGCCCTTCGTGCTCACCGGCAGCAAGGGCACCACCATCGTGCCGGGCGGGCTGACCCGCGTCGCGCTGAAGGAAGGCTCCCTGGTGGTCAATTCGAGCCAGGGCGGCGGCACCAAAGACACCTGGATCCTGGACGAGTAGACAGATGCTGTCGCGTACCGCCGAAAACCTCTACTGGCTCGCCCGCTACGTCGAACGGGCCGAATATCTCGCGCGCACCATCGATGCGACCTTGCGCGTCACCGCGCTTCCCGCCGCCTATGTCGGCAAAACCAACGAATGGGACTCGGCGCTGCTCACCGCCGGCGTCGCCGCCAGCTTCTATCAGACCTACGAGGAAGCCAACGAGCACAACGTGGTCGACTACCTCTCGTTCTCCGTGGACAATCCGTCCTCGATCAGGAACTGCATCGAGGCGGCGCGGCTGAACTCGCGCTCGGTGCGCACCGCGCTGACCAGCGAGATGTGGGACACCATCAACTCGGCCTGGATCGAGCTTCAGGCGGTCTGGAGCAAAGGCACCTCGACGCGCGAGGACCTCGCCAAATTCCTCCGCTTCGTGCAGGAGACCTCGCTGCGCTTCGACGGCTCGGCCTACCGGACCATGCTGCGCAACGACGCCTACTGGTTCTCGCGGATGGGCGTGCATCTGGAGCGCGCCGACAACACCGCGCGCATTCTCGACGTGAAGTACCACGTGCTGCTGCCCGAGGAGGAGCATGTCGGTGGTCCCCTAGACTTCTATCAGTGGAGCTCGATCCTGCGCTCGGTCTCGGCGCTGACGGCCTATCACTGGGTCTATCGCGAGACACTGAAGCCCTGGCTGATCGCGGACCTGCTCATCCTCAACGACACGCTGCCGCGCTCGCTGGCCAGCTGCTACGGTAATCTCGTGCGCAACCTCGACCAGATCGGCGTCGCCTATGGCCGCCAGGGCCCCGCCCAGCGCCACGCCCGCGGCATCCGCAACCGGCTGGAACACAGCAATATGAACGACATTTTCCAGCATGGCGTGCATGAATTCATTCAGGAATTCATCACGGACAATTCCAGGCTGGGCGAAATCATCACGAAGCAGTATTTGATCTGATAGACGCTGTCATTCCGGGGCGCCTGAAGGGCGAACCCGGAATCTCGAGATTGCGGGTTCGATGCTGGCGCATCGCCCCGGAATGACGACGCAAAAACAACGGTCCACCATGCGCCTGCGAATCCTGCACACCACGACCTATCGCTACGAGCCGCCGGCCACGAGCGTGATCCAGATCCTGCGCATGACACCCGGCAGCCATGACGGGCAATATGTGGCGGAATGGCAGATCGACGTCTCCACGGACACCAAGCTCGACACGCATGAGGACGCCTTCGGCAACGTCACCCACGTGCTGTCCTGCGGACCGGTCGGCGACATCAAGATCATCGCCGAAGGACTGATCGAGACCCACGACACCGGCGGCGTGCTGCGCGGCACGGACGAGCGCTTTCCGGCCGGCATGTTTCTTCGCTCCACCGACCTCACCACCGTCAATCCAGCGATGATGGCGGTTGCGCGCCAGTTGCGCAGCGAGGCCGAGAGCGACACGCTCGGCTTCCTGCATACGCTGATGAGCCAGATTGCCGATCACATGACCTTCGACGAGGACCCCACCCACAGCGACACCTCGGCGGCGGAGGCGTTCACGCTCAAGCGCGGGGTCTGCCAGGACTACGCGCACATCTTCATTGCCTGCGCCCGCGCTGGCGGCGTGCCGGCACGCTTCGTCTCCGGCCATTTCCTGCGCTCGGACGGTATGCTGCATCAGGACGCCGGGCACGCCTGGGCGGAGGCCTACGTGCCCGATCTCGGCTGGATCGGCTTCGACCCCGCCAACAGCATCTGCGCCACCGACGCTCATGTCCGCGTCGCGATCGGGCTCGACTATCTCGGCGCTGCTCCCGTGCGCGGCACCCGCTATGGCGGCGGCGCGGAGACATTGACTGTGGCGGTCAAGGTCGAGCAGGCCGGCCGCGGCGGGCAGTCGCAATCGCAGTCACAGTGGCAAAGCTAGGCGCAACCGTCCAAATGCAGAGGCCGTGCTACACTCGCGGGACCAGACTGTCCCCGCGAGGTACCCCATGGCAACCGTAAAGCTGCTTTCGGACGATGAACTCTCCACTGAAGCGCGCGCCGTCTTTGACGACATCCGCAAAGTGCGGAAATCGGATTTCGTCAACAATTTCTGGCGCGCGCTGGCGCATGATCCGAAGACGCTGCGGCGAACCTGGGAGAGCATCAAGGAGGTGATGGCTCCAGGCGCGCTCGATCCCAAGGTCAAGGAAATGCTCTATGTCGCGGTCTCGATCGCGCATGGCTGCAGCTACTGCATCCATTCGCACACCGTCGCCGCACGAGCCAAGGGCATGAGCGAGGCCGAATATGGCGAGCTGCTCGCCATCGTCGGCATGGCCGCGGAGACCAATCGTCTGGTCACAGCGCTCGGCGTGCCGGTTGATGAGGCGTTTCTGGTCGATGCCGCCGACTGAAGCTGCCAGTTGCGTCCCGGGATGACGGCTCGCCCCCGGGAATCGGGGGTTGGAGCGGCCCTTGAAATTGGCTAGTAATTCCGCGCAAACGCGTTCGGGGACTGGAAATGACCTATTGTTGTGGAATCCTGGTTCGGGACGGTCTGGTGATGATCGCCGATACCCGCACCAATGCCGGCCTCGACAACGTCTCGACCTTCCGCAAGCTTCACATCTTCTCAAAGCCCGGCGAGCGCATCATGGCGATCGCCAGCGCTGGCAACCTCGCCATCAGCCAGTCGGTATTGTCGACGCTGACCGAAGGCCTGGAAGACCCCAACACGGGCGAGCTCGAGACGCTGATGAACGCGCCGACCATGTTCCAGGCCGCCCAGCGCATCGGCCGGGCAATCCGGGCGGTGCACGCAACCGAAGGGCCGGCGCTGAGATCAGAGGACGTGTCCTTCGACGTCTCCTTTCTGTTCGGCGGCCAGATCAAGGGCTCCCGGATGCGACTGTTCATGATCTACACCGCCGGCAACTTCATCGAGTGCACCACCGACACGCCCTATTTGCAGATCGGCGAGCACAAATACGGCAAGCCTGTGCTCGACCGCGCCATGCATTACGACGTTGAGCTCTACGAGGCGCTGAAGACCGGTCTGATCTCGATGGACTCGACCATGCGCTCGAATCTCGGCGTCGGCCTGCCGATCGACGTGCTGGTGGTACGCGCGGACGCCTGCGAGGCCGATCTCAACCACCGCATCGAAGCGGGCGAGCCCTATTTCCACGATCTGCGCTCACGCTGGTCTGCGGCCCTGCGCGCCGCGCATCAGAACATTCCGCGGCCGCCCTACAAGAACGAAAAAGAACCGAAAACCTGACAGCAAGAAAAGGCAGGAAATGATGAGTGAAGCAAAGAAAATCGCAGTGGTGACCGGCGCCGGCACCGGCGTCGGGCGCGCGGCGTCGCTGGCATTGATGAACACCGGCTTCACCGTGGTGCTGGTCGGGCGCCGGCTCGACATGCTCGAGGAGACCGCAAAGCTCGGTCCCGCGGGCAAGAGCCTGTGCGTCACCGCCGACATGACCAAGCCGGATTCGATCGCCGCGCTGTTCGACAAGGTGAAGGCGACCTACGGCCGGCTCGACGTGCTGTTCAACAATGCCGGCATGGGCGCGCCTCCGGTGAATTTCGAAGATCTCACTCTCGAGCAGTGGCAGGCGGTGGTGAACACCAACCTCACCGGCCCGTTCCTGTGCACCCAGCACGCCTTCCGCATCATGAAGGACCAGAGCCCGCGCGGCGGCCGCATCATCAACAACGGTTCGATCTCGGCGCATGCGCCGCGGCCGTTCTCGGCGGCCTACACCTCGACCAAGCACGCCATCACGGGCCTGACCAAGGCCAGCAACCTCGACGGCCGCATGTACGATATCGCCGTCGGCCAGGTCGACATCGGCAATGCCGCGACCCCGATGACCGATCGTATGGTCAACGGCCCCGGCGTGCTGCAGCCCGACGGCACGTCGAAGCAGGAACCCCGCATGGACGCCAAAGCGGTCGGCGATGCCGTCGCCTACATGGCCGGCCTGCCACTCGACGCCAACGTGCTGACGATGACGGTGATGGCGACCAAGATGCCGTTCGTCGGACGGGGCTGAAGCACGCTTCTCCAACGATCGTCATTGCGAGCGCAGCGAAGCAATCCAGGATCTTTCCGCAGAGGGATTCTGGATTGCTTCGTCGCAAGGGCTCCTTGCAATGACGTGGAGAGAACTTCCCCTACTCTAAGCTTTCCACCTTCCGCAGGCTGGGAAACAGCTTCATCCACAAGAGCGCCACTGCGACGGTGGCAACGCCGCCGAATACGGCGGCCGGCATGGCACCGAGCAGCGCGGCTGCCACCCCGCTCTCGAACTGCCCGAGCTGGTTCGAGGCGTTGATGAAGAGGAAGTTGACCGCGCCGACCCGGCCGCGCATCTCGTCGGGCGTTGCGAGCTGCACCAGTGAGAAGCGGATCACGACGCTGATCGTATCGGCGGCTCCGAGAATCGCGAGCGCGAGCACCGACAGCCACATCCAGGACGACAACGCGAACACGATCGTGGCGAGGCCGAACACGATCACGGCCTGGAACATGCGCAGGCCCACATGCGTGGAGATGGCGTGGCGCGCCAGGACCATGGTCATCAGGAGCGCGCCTACCGCGGGCGCCGCACGCAGCACGCCGAGCCCGACCGGCCCGGTCTGGAGGATGTCGCGGGCATAGATCGGCAACAGTGCCGTGACGCCGCCGAACAGCACCGCGAACAGATCGAGCGAGATGGTGCCGAGGATTGCGGGATTACGGCGGATGAAGCGGACGCCGGCGAAGATATTGTCCGAGTTCGTCCCCTCCTTCGCGATGGCCTGCGGGCGCGGCCGGATAAAGCCGGTCAGGACCATCCCGAAGATCCAGAACAGGACCATCATGGCATAGGCAAGATGCGGGGCGACCGCATAGGCGAAGCCGCCGAGCGCCGGCCCGGTGATGGTCGCGACCTGCGCCGCGCCGCTAGAGACGGCGGTGGCGCGCTGGAGCGAGCCCTGCGGCGCGATCAACGGCAGCAGCGCCGCCGTAGTCGGGCTTTCGAACGCGCCGGCAATGCCGAGCACGAAGGTCGCGATGAAGATCTGCACCTCGCTGACCGCACCGAGATAGGTGATCGCAGCGAGATAGAGCGCGGTTGCGGCTTCCACGAGCTGACAGAGCTGGACCACGCGCTTGCGCTCGAAGCGGTCGGCGGCGTGGCCGGCGACGAACACCAGGAGCGCGGTGGGCAGGAACTGGACTAGGCCGACCATGCCGAGGTCGAAGGCCGAGCCGGTGAGATCGTAGATCTGCCAGCCGATCGCGACCGCCGCGATCTGGCTGGAAAAGCGCGACAGGCTGCGCGAGAGCAGGAAGAACAGGAAGGCGCGGTGGGTGAGGAGCTCGCGGGCAGTTACCGGCGGATTCGCTGCTATTGGCTGCTCTGACATCGCCTCTTGCGTGACCCCTGAAACGTCGCTCCTATGGACGTGCCTCGCGTGACTGACTGGGACCCTCTTGTCAACAGCAGGCGGCTGGGGGGACCTTCCGGCATTGCCTTTGCAGCGCAGGCGCGGCCATAATCATTGAGGGTTCGGGGACATCATGCTGCGCTTGCAATCGGCACTCGGCATTTTCGCATTGCTGTTGATCGCCTTCGCGCTCGCAGAGAATCGGCGCGCCGTGTCGCTGCGACAGGCGGCGATCGGCCTCCTCGCCACTTTCGTCACCGCGATCGCGCTCCTGAAGCTGCCGATCGTCGCGCGCGCCTTCGGTGCCATCAACGAGGCGGTCGGCGCGATCTCGGCGGCCTCGCGCGCCGGGTCCGCCTTCGTGTTCGGCTATATCTGCGGCGGCACCCTGCCGTTCGATTTGAAGGTGCCGGGCGCCGATTTCATCCTGGCGTTCCAGGCGCTGCCGATCGTGCTGGTCATGAGCGTGCTGACGACGCTGCTGTTCTATTGGCGCGTGCTGCCGCCGATCGTGCGAGGCATGGCCCGGCTGCTGGAGCGGACGCTGGGCGTCGGCGGCGCGGTGGGCCTGTCGACCGCAGCCAACATCTTTCTCGGCATGGTCGAGGCACCGCTGTTCGTGCGGCCCTATCTGAAACAGATGACCCGCAGCGAGCTGTTCCTGGTGATGACCGGCGGCATGGCAGGCATCGCAGGCACGGTGCTGGTGCTCTATGCGACGTTCCTTGCTCCCCTCATCCCTGATGCCGCCGCGCATTTCGTCATCGCCTCCGTGCTGGGCGCGCCGGCCGCGATCCTCATCAGCCTGATCATGGTGCCTGAAACCTCCGACAAGCGCACCGGCGGCACGTTGGAAGACCCCGAGATGGAGGTCTCCGGCACGATGGATGCGATCGTGAAGGGCACCAGCGCAGGGATTGAGCTGCTGATCAACATCGTCGCAATGCTGCTGGTGCTGGTGGCGCTGGTCTATCTCGTCAACGCCATCCTCGGCCTGTTGCCACACATCGGCGGCGCCGCGATCTCGTTGCAGCGCCTGCTTGGGCTCGTGATGGCGCCGGTGTGCTGGCTGATGGGACTGCCGTGGGATCAGGCCGTGACCGCCGGCAGCCTGATGGGTACCAAGACCGTACTCAACGAATTGATCGCCTATGTCGAGTTCTCAAAGCTGCCGGGCGACGCGCTCGATCCGCGCTCGCGCCTGATCATGCTCTATGCGATGTGCGGCTTCGCCAATTTCGCCAGCCTCGGCATCATGATCGGCGGCCTGGGAGTGATGGCGCCCGAGCGGCGCGAGGAGATCAACGCGCTCGGACTGAAGTCGATCGTGTCGGGGACGCTGACGACGTGCTTGATGGGGGCGGTGGTGGGGGTGTTGAGCTAGCAACGAGTCCGTAGCCCGGATGGAGCGAAGCGCAATCCGGGACTTTCTAGCTCGTTGCTGACGGTGTCCCGGATGTCGCTGCGCTCATCCGGGCTACTAGAAAATCGTCATTGCGAGCGCAGCGAAGCAATCCAGAAATGTGTCCGCGGAAATAGTCTGGATTGCTTCGTCGCAAGAGCTCCTCGCAATGACGAGGAGAGAGAGTGTGGCCTACGCCTTCAACTCCACCGTCCGGAACTCCGCCGGCAGGATCACCTCCAGCAGCTCGACGTCGTCGGAATAGTCCAGGATCATGTGCTTGATCTTCGGCGGCTGGGTCCAGGCGCTGCCTTCTTTCATGAGCGTCTCGCCCTGCCCGTCCATGTAGGTCTTCACCCAGCCCTTGAGCACGTAGACCATCTGGAATTCGACGTCGTGAAAGTGCAGCTTCGAGACCTCGGCCGGATTGCAGGGGCCTTGCAGGCGGATCACATGCGCTTGCGCGAGACCATGGGACGCTGCGGCAATGCCGAGGTCACGATACTTGGCGTAGGCGCGCAGGCCGTCGGCCTTGAAGTCTTCCTCGCGGTGATGGCTGATCGCGATGCGTTGTCTAGGGCGCGCGGGCTTTTTCGGAGTCACAATGCGGGCCTTCGCCTTCACCGCTTTGCGCGCCGACGATCGCGCCGCCGCCTTTGCTCCGCTGCGCTTCTTCACCGCACTCTTCGTTGCGGGTCTTGATGCCTTTTGCTTGGCCATTGTCTGCCTCCCTGATCTGAGCCGCGCCCGCCGGACGGGTACGACCCGAAGGCAGATTATCCAGTCTTGGACGAGGCAGCAATTGCGGGCTGGTCAGTCGAAGATCCAATCGTAGCTTGTCCCAAGCTGTCGTGGCGAGCCGACGTCGTCTCGTATTCGTTCCCACGCTGAATTAATCTCGCCGGGAGATCCTGGGGAATTGATTCATGGGAAGCAGCGTAGGTCAGCGTGCATTTCAAAATGCCCGGCTTCAGAAACGACAGAAAGCCGAAGTGCTGCCATTGCTCGGGCATGCACTCCAGTTGCACAAGATGGGGCTTTTGCCGGAGGCCCAGGCCGCCTATCGCCAACTCCTGCAGCTCGCCCCCAACCAATTCATCGCGCTGCATATGCTTGGCGTGTTGGAGGCCGACACCAAGAACTATCAGCAGGCGGAAATTCTGCTGAGCCGGGCGGTTGCCGTCGATCCGCGGTCGGCCGATGCTCATATGAGCCTCGGCGTCGCGCTCAACGGACTACGGCGTCACGGCGAGGCCTGCGCGAGCTATCGCAAGGCCCTCGCCTTGCGGCCCAACCACGCCGTAACCCTCTCCAATCTCGGTAACGCGAGCGTGGCCCTCGACCTTCACGAGGAGGCACTCCACAACTACGACAAGGCGCTCGCACTCGACGCAAACCTTGCTGAAGCCCATAACGGCCGGGGTTGGGCGCTCAGCCGTCTGCGCAATTATGACGGGGCGCTCGCAAGCCTCGACCGCGCGCTATCGATCAAGCCTGACTACGCCGCAGCGCTGGCGAACCGCGCGGTTGCATTGCGGGAACTTCAGCGATTCGATGAAGCCCTGGGAGATGGCAATCGGGCCGTCGGGCTGGCACCCGACGAGGCGAACGGGTGGCTCGCGCGGGCCAGTGTCCTGCTCCAGATCCAGCAAATTGCCCAGGCATCGCACGATTGCGAGCAGGCCCTCGCGATCGCTCCCGATTCCATTCAAGCTCACCTGGTGCTGGGCCTTTGCCTCGCCGGGCTTGGCCGGGTCGACGAAGCCCTGGCCAGCTTTGACAGAGCCCTCGACATCCAGCCTGACCTCCAGAGCGCGATCTCCAACAAGATATTCACGCTCGATTTTGTGGGGGACGCCACCGTCGAACGGCACCAGCAGGCGCGGCAGGTATGGTGGGAGCGTGTCGGCGCGAAGATCGCCTCGGAGGCGGCCGGACCGCATGACAACAGCCGCGATCCGGATCGCCGCCTCGTGCTTGGCTATGTCTCGTCGGACTTCAACGCGCATTCGGCTGCGTTCATTTTCAAGCCGGTCCTGCAACATCACGACCGGGCACAGTTCGAGATCGTTTGCTACTCTTGTTCGTCAAAAGTGGACACGACGACCAGCGAATTTCAAGGGATTGCCGACCGCTGGCGCGACGCCTCGCAATGGACCGACGAGCGTCTCGCCGCCGAGATCCGCGCCGATGGCGTCGATATCCTGATCGATCTGTCCGGCCATACCAGAGGAAACCGGCTCAGCGTGTTTGCACGCAAGCCGGCGCCGATCCAGGTCCATGGCTGGGGCCACGGCACTGGCACCGGACTGCCGACGATCGACTATCTGTTCTCGGACCCCGTCGCGATTCCTTTCGCGGTCCGGGATCTGTTTGCGGAAACTGTTGTCGACCTGCCGTGCTTTGTAACGCTGACGCCACTGCCGGCCGGGATCGAGCAGGCGCCGACCCCGGCGATCTCGAACCGCTTCGTCACATTCGGCGTCTTCAACCGCATCAGCAAGATTTCGGACGAGGCAGCGGAAGTCTGGTCCAGGATTCTCGAGCGAGTGCCGGGTTCGCGCCTGCTGATCAAGGATGTTGCGCTGGACGACCAGCTGGTCCGCGACAATCTGCTGGCGCGGTTTGCGGCTTGCGGATTGCCGGCCGAACGTATCGATCTGCTCGGAGCCACCTTGCGGGGCGAACATCTGGCATCGTTCAATCGCGTCGATATCTGCCTCGACCCGTTCCCGCAGAACGGCGGCGTCAGCACCTGGGAGGCCTTGCAGATGGGCGTGCCGGTGGTGGCGAAACTCGGCAACAGCCTGCCCAGCCGTGCTGCCGGCTCCATCCTCACGGCGCTTGGCCTGCCGCACTGGGTTACGGATAGCAATGAGGGATATATCGAAATCGCTGTCTGCCATGCAGTTGAGATCGGTGAACTCGATCGCTTGCGCCGCGACCTGCCTGGACAGATCGACTCCGCAGCCGCCGGCAACCCTGTCCCCTATGCGCGGGCGGTGGACGAGGCCTATCGCGCAATGTGGAAGCGCTATTGCAACGGCGGCGCATGATTGCGTGTTCGCGGGCGGACAGCGACACGCGCAGCCGATGCTAGTCCATCCTGCGCAGTTCCAACGCAGATATCGTAGGGTGGGCAAAGCGGAGCGTGCCCACCATGCCCATGCAATCGCGGAGAGATATGGTGGGCACGGCTCGCAAGCGCGCGCCTTTGCCCGCCCTACGAGACCGGTGTCCGCCTCAATGCAGCCGGAACACGCCATCCACGGCGCGCAGCTCGGCCGGCTTGATCAGCTTGGAATGCGCGACGGTGACCGAATGAAGGGGGCCGTCGAGCTTCTCCTGCCAGAACGCCAGGAAATCCTTCAGCGCCGGGAATTTCGGAAACATGTCGTAGTTCTGCCAGACGTAGGTCTGTAGCAGCGAGGGATGATCCGGCATCCGATAGAGAATTTGTGCCGTCGTCAGCCCGTAACCCAGCATCTGTTTCCGGAAGTCCTCGGAAACGCCCCCACTCCGCAAGTCCATGCCAACCTCCTTTGCAGGAGCGCATTCAAGGGCGGCTTGGTCGGTGTGCGCCTTACGAGCCACCTGGTACTGATGCGCTCACATGAGAGAAATGTGACGCAAACTGACAATTCATCTCAAGCCCAAAAGTTTAACAAGCTGTTGAAATTCAATGCGTTAGCAGCAGATGCGGCACCGTGCTAATACGGACCCGACCTCGGTTAACGATGGAAAAGAGATTCTGGCAATCCGCGCTTCCGGGTGCCGATTTTTCTGCTAGAAGCCCTTGCTCCCGCAAAATTCCTGTCCTATTTCAGCCTCGCCTGTGCTAGCACTCGCGGGCACCGATTGCTAACAATCTGAAAATCTCAACCCGAGCAAATGCTTAGGAGGACTGCATGAAATTCCGTCCGCTTCACGACCGCGTCGTGGTCAAGCGCATCGACGCAGAAGAGAAGACCGCTGGCGGCATCATCATTCCCGACACTGCCAAGGAAAAGCCCTCGCAGGGCGAAGTCGTCGCCGTCGGCCCCGGTGGCCGCGACGAAGCCGGCAAGCTGATCCCGATCGACCTGAAGGTCGGCGACCGCGTGCTGTTCGGCAAGTGGTCCGGCACCGAGGTCAAGATCGACAACGTCGACCTGCTGATCATGAAGGAAAGCGACATCATGGGCGTTCTCGACGTCCCCGCTTCCAAGAAGAAGGCGGCCTAAGAGCCCCTCTCTCCCTCCAGTCAAACATTCCAAGGAAAAACCCACATGGCAGCCAAAGAAGTCAAATTCTCGGTTGAAGCGCGTGACAAGATGCTGCGCGGCGTCGACGTTCTCGCCAACGCGGTGAAGGTCACGCTCGGTCCGAAGGGCCGCAACGTCGTGCTCGACAAGTCGTTCGGCGCTCCCCGCATCACCAAGGACGGCGTCACCGTCGCCAAGGAGATCGAGCTCGAGGACAAGTTCGAGAACATGGGCGCCCAGATGGTGCGCGAAGTCGCCTCCAAGTCCGCTGACGCGGCCGGCGACGGCACCACCACGGCCACCGTGCTCGCCCAGGCGATCGTGCGCGAAGGCGCCAAGTCGGTTGCCGCCGGCATGAACCCGATGGATCTCAAGCGCGGTATCGACCTGGCGGTGGAAGCCGTGGTCGCCGACCTCGTCAAGAACTCCAAGAAGGTCACCTCCAACGACGAGATCGCCCAGGTCGGCACCATCTCGGCCAACGGCGACCAGGAGATCGGCAAGTTCCTCTCCGACGCCATGAAGAAGGTCGGCAACGAGGGTGTCATCACCGTCGAGGAAGCCAAGTCGCTCGAGACCGAGCTCGACGTCGTCGAGGGCATGCAGTTCGACCGCGGCTACATCTCGCCCTACTTCGTCACCAACGCCGACAAGATGCGCGTTGAAATGGACGACGCCTACATCCTCATCAACGAGAAGAAGCTCTCCTCGCTGAACGAGCTGCTGCCGCTGCTCGAGGCCGTGGTGCAGACCGGCAAGCCGCTGGTCATCGTCGCCGAGGACGTCGAAGGTGAAGCCCTCGCGACCCTGGTCGTGAACCGCCTGCGCGGCGGCCTCAAGGTCGCGGCCGTCAAGGCTCCCGGCTTCGGCGATCGCCGCAAGGCCATGCTGCAGGACATCGCGATCCTGACCGGCGGCCAGGCGATCTCGGAAGATCTCGGCATCAAGCTCGAGAACGTCACGCTCAACATGCTCGGTCGCGCCAAGAAGGTGATGATCGACAAGGAGAACACCACGATCGTCAACGGCGCCGGCAAGAAGGCCGACATCGAGGCGCGCGTGGCCCAGATCAAGGCGCAGATCGAGGAAACCACCTCGGACTACGACCGTGAGAAGCTCCAGGAGCGTCTGGCCAAGCTCGCCGGCGGCGTTGCGGTGATCCGCGTCGGCGGCGCGACCGAGGTCGAGGTGAAGGAGCGCAAGGATCGCGTTGATGACGCGATGCATGCGACCCGCGCGGCTGTGGAAGAAGGCATCGTCCCGGGCGGCGGCGTCGCCCTGCTCCGTGCCTCCGAGCAGCTCAAGGGCCTGCGCACCAAGAACGACGACCAGAAGACCGGCGTCGAGATCGTGCGCAAGGCGCTCTCGGCTCCCGCTCGCCAGATCGCGATCAACGCCGGTGAAGACGGTTCGGTGATCGTCGGCAAGATCCTGGAGAACAAGACCTACGCTTACGGCTTCGACTCCCAGACCGGCGAATATGCCGACCTCGTCAAGAAGGGCATCATCGACCCGACCAAGGTGGTCCGTACCGCGATCCAGAACGCAGCTTCGGTTGCGGCGCTGCTGATCACCACGGAAGCCATGGTCGCCGAGCTGCCCAAGAAGGGCGGCGCCGGTCCGGCGATGCCCCCGGGCGGCGGCATGGGCGGCATGGACTTCTAAGGTCCGGCCATCTCAAGAACTACGAAACCCCGGCAGCGATGCCGGGGTTTTTGTTTGTGGGAAAATTCCATCCCCTCGTCATTCCGGCGCGCGCCCCCTTGGGCGCGAGCCCGGAATCCATAACCACGAACGTCAGTTGGTGATTCCCGGATACAGATCATCCCAATTGGGGTTCTGCTCCTCAATGAGACGGGTCTTCCAATCCCGTCGCCACTTTTTGAGCTCTTTCTCGCGGGTGATGGCCGTCAAGGGGTCGTCATAGATTTCGAACAAGACGAGCTTGTCGACGCCGTACTTGGTCGTGAAGCCGGGAGCCGCTTTCGTCTTGTGTTCGAACACGCGACGCACGAGGTCGTTCGTTACGCCTATGTAGAGCGTGCCGTACTTCTTACTCGCGAGAATGTAGACATAGTAGGCCATTCCATCCGCCTGTGGTTATGGATTCCGGGCTCGCGCTTCGCGCGCCCCGGAATGACGGGAGCCTCACCTTACCTTCCCCAGCCGCTCGATGTGCGGCTCGCCGTCTTCGTCGAGCGACCAGAAGATCCGCGTCACCTTGCCGACGAGATTGTCCATCGGCACGAAACCGAACGTCGACATGCGGCTGTCGGTGGAATTGTCGCGGTTGTCGCCGAGCACGAAGAAGTGGCCCGGCGGCACCGTGAAGACGCTGGTATTGTCGAGGAAACCGTTGTCGACGCAATCGTTGGTGACATAGGACGCGCCTTTCGGCAGCGTCTCGCGCCAGCGCTTGACCTTGACGCCGCCATCGACACCGCAGGCGTTGTCGGCGAGCCCATACTCGAGCGCGACGCGCGTCACCGGACGGTCATTGAGGATGAGCTGGCCCTGCCGCATCTGGATGCGGTCGCCGGGCAGCCCAACCACGCGCTTGACGTAGTCCACCGAAGTGTCCTTCGGCGTCCGGAACACGACGATGTCGCCATATCCGGGGTCGGCGGCAAAGACGCGGCCTGAGATCCAGGACGGCGCGAAAGGCAGGGAATAGCGGCCGTAGCCGTAAGCGTATTTCGCGGCGAAGACGTAGTCGCCGACCATCAGTGTCGGCGCCATCGACCCAGAGGGGATGCTGAACGGCTGGTACAGGACGAAGCGAAACAGGATCAGCGGCGACCACAGCACCGGGACCAGCAGAATCAGGACGAAGATCGCCTTCCATTCCCGCGATTGCGCCCTCGAGGTGCGGATCGTTTCCGAAAGAGTGGTCATGCACTTGCCCTGATCAAGTCTCGTCGCGAGATTACGCAACCTTCGCGCGCGTGCAATCCCGGCTCCGTGATTTTGGTCGCACAGGCACCGTGACGCGTTCACGGCAAAGCGACGACAACGGAGATGTGAAGGGCCGCCCGTAGGCGGCCCTTCGGTTTCATGCGGTCGCGGGCGCCTTCAGGCGCACGAGCCGGGTCAGCAGGGCGTCGAGGCCCTCGCCTTCGCCGGCATGGAGGTCGATGCGGCCGACCTTCTCGACCAGCCGCTCCAGCGACTCCAGCTCCTTGAGCCGCAGCAGCAGGGGGTTCTCCTCCATCAGGCGGGCGGTGTTCAGGAGCGAACGCGTCGCCGCGGTCTCCTCCTGCCGGCGGATCAGGTTCGCCTTCGCAACCCGCTCCGCCTCCACCACCTTGTTCACCAGCTCCCGGATCTCGCCGGGCAGGATCACGTCCTTGACGCCGAGCTCGGTCACTTCCACGCCGGACTCGCTGACGCGTGCCCGCACATAGTCGCGCAGCTCCGCGTCCAGCGCCGCCTTCGCGGACAGCACCTCGTCCAGCGTCCGGCCGGCGACCGCCTCGCGGATCGCGAACTGCACCAGGCGGTACAGCCACGCATCCACGTCGGGCACGGTCGCGACCGTCCGCTCGGGATCGATCACCCGGCGGAACGCCGTCAGCGTCACCCGCAGGGCGATGCGATCCTTGGTCAGCATCTCCTGCGCGGTGATCTCGACCGCCTGGGGCCGCAGGTCGAGGCGCTTCACCTCGATCTTGCGGCCGACGGTCCAGAAGGCGTGCCGACCGGGCGCGAGCCGCTCGGTGAGCCGGCCCTCGACATAGAGCAGGCCCGCCTCGTGGTTCTCGACCACCGTTTCCGACGTCACGGCCGAGCGGTTGCGCTCGATCATGGCCAGATGCCGCGCGCTGACCTTGGGATCGCCGGACACGTCGATGCGCTCGACATCAACGCGGGTTGCGACCTTCCAGTAGACGCGCACCTGCCAGGGCGTCATCAGATGCACGGGCCGGCCGTCGAGGCTGACGATGGCGACCTCGTCCGCCTTGGTCTCGACCGCCTCGAACAGCTCGGCGGCCAGATCAGGCCGCGCGGCCTTCAGCACCGCGTAGCGATCGGCGGAGAATTCCGCACGCACGACGTCGAACAGCTCGGCCTTCAGCTCGTGCACGGGATCGAACAGCCGGTGCCGACCGGGCGCGAGCACGCGCACGAGCTGCCCGTTGCGCGTGAGCAGCGCACGCTCGCCATCCTTCACCGTCACGTTCAGCATCAGCAAATGCCAGGTCTTTTCAGAAGTCATGGCACGCCTCCTTCGTTTGCGCCCGGCCGGATGCCGGACAACAGGTTTCATCTGCAAAGGACGTGAGGACGCGGACGACGCTTCCTGGGAGATCGACGGACCGAGGCTTGAGCTTGCATGATGACGGGCGCACGCGCGCGATCGCGCGACGTGTGTCGCGCGGTCATGCGAAGCCACCCGGCATCAGCGCAAGCGGTATCTACCCGCGGCGCAGAGCCGGTCTCACAGTGTCGTTGTTCGGACGGAAGCCTTTTGGGCAAAACGGCCGGACGGCGACTGAAGCGCGCGTCCGGTCCTCGTCAGAGGAATCAGCTTTTCAGGCTGAATCGGAGCGCTGGAGCGGGATTCGAACCCGCGTCACGATGATTCACAGTCATCTGCTCTACCACTGAGCTATCCCTTGGTTGGTACAAGAGACCGGAATCGAACCGATGCCTTCGGGTCACCCCGACGCTCTCCATGAGCTACATCCTGCATCTTCATTCGGCGGAACACGAAACCGGAGACCGGCCCGCGCCAGTCGGGATCTCAGAGAGCCCGAACCCGTGGCCTAGCGAAGGAGCGGGCTAATAGACGAAGCACATTCGGGTTGCAAGAGGGTGCTCGAAGATTTTTTGTCGCGCATCGCACACTGTGACGCGATGATCACACGCGACGCGGCGTCAAGAACGCGGCGTGAAGCAGGCCCGCACCCAGTCGATCGTCACGCGTGTTGCGGCGTCGCGCTTGAGATGATTTTGCACGAGCAGCCAGACGTCGCGCCGTTTCGGCAGCAGCGTGGCGCGCAGGCCGCGGTCGGCGAGCAAGCCTTCGCAGCTGTGCTCGGGCAGCACCCCGACAGCCTGATGCGACTGGATCATGGTCCTGATGATACGGACATTGTCGGTGATGCAGCGGACGTTCTTCAGCCGCTTCGCCCGCAGAAACTGCGCTTCGGGTATGGTGTCGAGCTCGTCCGGATAGACGCAGGCGACCGGGTCACCGGAGCGATCTGCGGGCTCGAAGAAATACAGCCTGACATCGCCGAGCTTGGAGATGGTGAAGTCGCCCCTCTCCGGCTTGCGCAGGCGAATGGCGAGGTCGGCCTGCCAGCGGGAGAATTTGACGTTGCCGCTGGAGGTGAGGAATTGAAGGGTCAGGCCGGGATGATCGCGCAGGAACGCGCTCGCCCGCGGCGCCAGCAATTCTTCGGCGACCGCGTTGGTCGAGGCGATGCGGAGGCGGCCGACCGGCCCGGGCTGGCTCTCCTTGATGCGGTCGATCGCCGCGACGTGGGCGGCCATCGCGCCGACATGCTCGAGCACCGCCTCGCAATGGCGTGTCGGCCGCCGCAGCCCGTCCACCGCATCGAACAGAGGTACGCCGAGATCGCGCTGGATCCGCGCGAGCCTGCGGCCGACGGTGGTCTCGTCGATGCGCAGCCGCGCGCTGGCACCGGCATAGGTCCCCTCGTCCCTCACCGCCGCAATGATGCGCAGATCGTCCCAGTTCATCCAGGCGAGCCTAGCAGGTGATGCCGCATCCTGCAAATCTGCAGCCGTAAGCTGCAATAGTCCTGCACATTAGCAGGCCCATGCTGCGCTAGTATCGCGCCATCCGATATCCCTGGAAGGCCTGACCACCATGACCGTTCCCCAGACCCTGCTCGAACTCGCCGGCGCCGATCTCAATCCGCCAAAGCTCAATGAATCCTGCCTCGTGCTGATCGACATCCAGAACGAATATTGCACCGGCCCGCTGGCCCTGCCCGATGCGCAGTTCGCGATCACTGTGGCGGCGCGTCTGCTGGCGCGGGCACGGGAGAGCGGCGCTGTGATCATCCATGTCGCGCACAAAGGCCGCGCCGGCGGCCTGTTCGACCGCGAAGCCGCGCGCGGCGCGATCGTTGAGCGCCTGACACCGCTCGCGAGCGAACCCGTGATCGAGAAAGCGCTGCCCAACTCGTTCGCCGGCACCGACCTGCAAGCCCGGCTGGCCGCAACCGGACGCAAGAACATCGTGCTGGCCGGCTTCATGACCCACATGTGCGTCTCTTCGACCGCGCGCGCGGCGCTCGACCTCGGCCTGCGGACGACGATCGCGGCCGATGCCTGCGCCACCCGCGACCTGCCGGACGGCCGCGGCGGCACGCTGGACGCCCGGACGATTCACGAGGTCGCGCTGGCCGAGCTTTCGGACCGCTTCGCGATCATCGCGCGCGGCGATGCGCTGACGTGAGGGAGCCAGCGATGCTGCAACTCTACTTCTTTCCGATGGCGTGCTCGCTCTCGAGTCGTATCGCGCTGATGGAGGCTGGTATCGAGGCGCAGTATCACCTCGCCCATATCTGGACCAAGCAGGTCATGGACGACGGCAGCGATTTCCGCGGCGTCTCGCCGAAGGGCGCGGTGCCGGTTCTGGTACTGGAGAACGGCGAACGACTGACCGAGAGCGCGGCGGTGCTGCAATATATCGCGGATGTGAAGCCGACGGCTGGCCTTGCACCGGCGATCGGCGATCCCGATCGCTATCGCCTGCAGGAATGGCTGAGCTTCGTCGGCGCCGAGATCCACAAGGCATTCCTGTTTCCAACCTTCTGGTACAAGGACGACGGCTCGCTCACCAAACCGCGCGCAAGGATCACACAGACCTTGTCGGTGGCGTCGGCGCATCTGGCGAAGCGCGAATTCCTCGTCGGTAACGGCTTCACGGTCGCGGATGCGCACCTCACCTGGGCCTTGCTGCTGCTCCGACCCGCGGGCGTCGACATCGCGCAATGGCCGTCCTTGTCGGCCTATCTCGAGCGCATGCAGGCGCGGCCGGCCGTACGGGAAGCGATTGCCACCGAAATGGGCCTGCGCAAAGCGATGGTGTGACCGGACGTCACGGTCGCGAAATCCGAGCGTTTATCTGGCGAGGGCATTGAAGTCGACGCGTCACGCGTTAATCTGGAGGAATATTTTCGATATTTTCTCGGAAGGCATTCATGAGTGCTCTTTCCAGACTTTGCTTCGCCGGATTTTGCCTGCCCGGACTTTACCTGCCCGGTTTTTGTCTGACGTTCTTCGTCTCGCTCTGCATCGGCGGACACGCGGGTGGCATTGGTGATCGGCAACGGCGCTTATGTCAGCACGGCGCAGATTCCCAACCCGTCGCATGATGCGGAAGACGTCGCGGCTTCGCTGAGGCGCAGCGGTTTCGAGGTGATCCAGGGCGTCGACCTGCGCCAGGCCGACATGCAGGACCTGACCATCCGCTTCGCGCGCGCCGCCAGCAGGGCCGACGTGGCCGTGTTCTATTACAGCGGCCATGCAATGCAGTACAACGGCGTGAACTATCTGATGCCTGTCGACGCCACGCTGACGGATGAGGCCGACCTCAAGCGTTTCGTGCGGGTCGACGACATCGTGAACGATCTGCAGCAGGCCAAGAACCTGCGCATCCTGGTGCTCGATTCCTGCCGCGACAATCCGCTTGCCGACATGCTGAAGCGCTCTGCGACGCGCGCGGCTTCGGTCGGACGCGGCCTGTCGAAGGTCGAAGCGCCGCGCGGGACGATCGTGTCGTTCTCGACGCAATCAGGCCAGGTCGCCGCCGACGGTACCGGCCGCAACAGCCCGTACACGACGGCGTTCCTCAAGCACATCGAGGAGCCGCACGAGATCGGCGACGTTTTTCGCGACATCAGCAGCGACGTCTATGATGCCAGCGGCAAGACGCAGCTTCCGGAGCTGTCACTGTCGATCATCGGCAAGTTCTACCTGAACGGCCCGGTGTCAGTCACGATCGCTCCCGCGGCACCGCAAGGCGCGCCGCGGCCCGACCCTTGCGCATCCGCGGAGGCGCACTGGAAGGCGGCCTACACCATCGGCACGGTCAGCGCCTTCGAGGATCATCTGGCGCGATTTTCAAGCTGCAGCTTCGCCAGCCTCGCCAAGGCCCGGATCGACGGCCTGAAGCAGAAGGTGGCGCTGGCGCCTGCGACCGGCGAGAGCAGGATGTTCGATGGCAAGTGGGACGTCACCGTGAACTGCGCCAGCTCCGGCAAGGCGTTGGGCTATACCCGAACCCTGTCGGCCACCATCGCCGGCGGCGTATTTCATGCGGAGGATCGGGACCCGCGTACAAACAGCACGCTCGCAATCGACGGACAGGTATCGGCTGACGGGAAGACCACACTCAGTGCACGGGGCCTCACGGGTCCGAGCGCCTACACGGTCAACAATAGCGCTCCCGGCTCGCCGTATGGGTACACGATCGACGCACAATTCGAGCGTAGCCGCGGCAGCGGCAAACGCAACGAACTGCGCCCGTGCAGCTTCACCTTCGTCAAGCGCTAGTCGCGGTTATACGCCAGTCTGGCTGATGAATTTGGATGAACAAGTCACAAGGCGCGATGAGCTACGACGAGCTGCGCGGCGCCATTGCGCAGCGGCACCGGGCGCTATCCGGCCGGTTGCAACAGATCGCGGAGCTCGTGCTCGATCACCCGACGGATGTCGCGCTCGGCACGGTGGCGGAGGTGGCGCAGCGTTCGGGCGTGCCGCCGTCAGCGATCGTTCGCTTCGCCCACGCGCTGGGATTCGGTAGCTTCACCGAGATGCAGCGGTGTTCCGTTCACGCCTCGTTGCCGGCGCTGCACCGGTGGCAGCATCCACGATGCAGTCGCATGCCGCAACAGTAGAGGACGCGCTCGTCGCCATCAGCTTCCGGAATTACTATCCGGACACGGCGCGGCTGTTTCCCGAACTGGTCGCGCGCGGCGTCCCCACGATCTCCATCACCGACAGCCTGTTGAGCCCGATCGTCGAAGGCGCGCATGTGGTATTCGAGATCCCAGGACATGCCCGAGCCGGCGCTGCGCACGCTGGTCGCACCGATGTGCCTCGTGCAGGCGATGGCGATCGGCCTCGACCTCGCGGCCGATTAGGGTTTCAAAGCAGGAGAGAAGATCATGGCAGCACATGACGGGAAAGTATTGGCAGGCCAAGTGGCGCTGGTGACCGGCGCTGGCCGCGGGCTCGGCCGCGCCTTCGCGGAGAAGCTCGCCGCGCTCGGCGCCGACGTCGCCATCCACGGCATGCGCGAGAACGGGCCGGCGGAATATGGCGAGGGCACGACGCTGACCGCGGTGGCCGCCGAGATCGGCCAGCAATTCAGCGTCCGGAGCCAGCGCGTGCTCGGCGATCTCACCAAGGGCGAGGACATCGCGCGGGTGATTGCCGAGACCGAAGCCGCGCTAGGCCCGATCGACATCCTCGTGCACAATGCCGGCGGTGACATCGCGGCCGCGGGCGGCAAACCCGATCCGAACGACTCGGTCCACATCAAGGAGGCCGATGTGCGCGCGGTGCTGGAGCGTAACCTGCTCTCGACCATCCTGATCTGCCAGGCGGCCGCAAAGGGAATGATGGAACGCCGGCGCGGCCGCATCGTCACGCTTGGCTCGGTCGCCGCCTTCAAGGGGCGCACCAACGGCTCGATCTATGCAGTCTCGAAGGCCGGCGTGACGCATTACACGCGATGCCTGGCCGACCAGCTGCGTCCCTACGACATCGCCGTCAACTGCATCGCGCCCGGCGATACCCGCACTGGCCGCTTCCTCGGCACGCGCGAGGTGGACCCTGACAGGATGGTCGAAACGGGCACGCTCGACCGCATCGCGACCGTCGACGAGGTCGCACGCGTCGTCGAGTTCTTCGTAGGTCCCATGGGCGCGTTCGTCTCCGGCCAGGTGCTGCGGATCGACGGCGGCGGACAGTGCTGGCCAGGCTGAAACACGTCCGCGACACAAGAAAAGGAAAAAGGGCCGCAGCAAGCGGCCCTTTTGCATCATCGAGAATTGGCCGAGATCACTCGACCCGCGCCAGCACCGCGAGCTTGCGGATGCCCTTGTTGCGGTAGGCGTCGAGGAACGCGTAATAGTCCTTGAACGACACACAGCCGTTGGAATCGCCGTTCGGCCCGAGCATGAAGGTGTGGGCAAGCAGACCGTCGCGGCCGTAGATCGCGCTCTCGCCGCCGATCGGGGTCAGGCGCAGCGCGGGCACGCCGTGGAACAGCGCCTCGCGTGGCTTCAGCGTGTAGATGTGCGGTGGTGTCACGCCGCGCATGCGCGTGCGCTGGGAGCGCGGATCGTCGAGATTGGAGCCGAGGCCGGAATGCGCCTCGAGCTTGGTGCCGTCGGGCAGATAGACCGTCTTGGCAGTGATGTCGTAGACTGCGGTATCGCGCTCATAGGGCGGCGCACCGCCCAGCATCGGGTTCTGCTCCTTCGGCGCGATGGAGGCGGTGATGCTGGCATCGGCCGAGGCATAGGCGAGCAGCCCACCGGACGGCTCGCGCTTGCCCCAGAGTTTTTCGACCATCGACTGCCGCGGACCGGTAATCGACATCACCGCCGCCTTGGCGCGATCGGCGAACGATTTCGGCTTGGCTTCAGGTGCCGGCACGATCTGGGCCGGATCGGCCGAGGCGAGCTGCATCTGGGCATCCGGAGCGCGCTTGGCCTTGTCGGCGGTCTTGTCAGTGGACTTGTCAGTGATCTTGGCCGGAGCCGCCGGCTTCAGCGCTTCCGCGACCTTCGCGATCACGCTCTGCTTCGGCGCGTCCTTGGCCAGCGCAACCTGGGTCGCTGGCGCGGCGCTGGCCGCGTTCGATTGCACGCCCTGCGTCGCAGCCGCGGCAAAGCGTTCGTTGAACATCTCGCGCGAGATCGGCGCGGCCACCTGCAACCGGTCGGGCAGGAGCGCAAAAGCTTCCTTGATGGCGTCGCCGGCCTCGCGCAGCGCGACCCTGGGCGCACGCTTGATCACCGGCTCGTCGTAGCCGGTGCTGCCGACGCTCGGATAGACGCTGGCGCCGAAGACGTTGCTGTAGATGGTCCAGCCGGCAGCCATCACGACGCAGCTGATCGCCGCGGCGCCAAGCCAATTGGTCGTGGTCATTTTCCGGGAAGACTTCCGAAGAGAATTCTTGGACTTCCGTGCCGCGTTACTCTGCGCAGCGATACTCTTACTCATTCGCCTTGCGTCCAGGACGGTGTCACTCGGTCCCCCTTCAAAGTGCCGCTGGTCACGATCCGGGAACAGCATCTCGCAGAGGGTCGGAGCGTCATTAAGGCGACTTTTAGTTAAATGCGGATTAAGTTCGGGCAGATGTAGGGCAGCGCGTAAGCGCTGTCTCATTCTGAGAAAAAAGCCCGCAGAACTACGGACTTAGGCGCGTCTGTTAACCATAATTCTCGGCCGGATCGGCGCATTCAGCGGACGTCTCCGGCCGCCTTCTCTAGACCCACCAACCAAGTCCTTTTCGTGGTCTTCAATGTCCGCACGATAACGGGGAAGCATTGCGCGAGGCTGGTGTGCGATGCGCCCTTTCACATGCCGTCTGCGGTGGGCCGCTCAGGTCACCCGCCGTGCCGAGCGCGACTTCACCGAACCTATTGTCCTGCACGCCTACGGCCCTCCTGACCGAAAGTTGATCGCGCCGCTCTGGAAAAGGACGTGCTGAGAAAATAGCTGGTGAGCGGCACTTTTCAGCAGCCTCTGCGTGTGATACGGTACCGTATCAACATCGCTTTGAACTGTGCCGGGCATGCAAACGGAGGCTGGCATGAGAAGGTTCGCGCGCGCCGGATGTTTCGCGCTGGCGTGGTCGCCTCTGTTGATGGGATATGCGGCCGCGCAGCCTGCCAATGCCGGTTGCACGGCGTCGATTTCAGCCCCGAGCACGCAGACCTGGCGCTGCGACAACGGCATTACGATCGTTGCAGAAAACGGCGCCAGATTTGAACTTAAGGACGCCAACCGCGACGGACATATAGACTCCGTGGAGTTGAGCAGCAAAGCCCTGCTGATCGAGGTGCCCAAGAAGCCCCGCGGCAATCCCTTCAAGGTGCTGACCCCGCAGGCGATTGCCGCGGTGCGCGGCACGAAGTGGGCCGTCGATGCCGCTGAGGCCAAGACCTCCGTCTTCGTCGCTGACGGTCGTGTCGGCGTCAGCCGCAGGGCTCGTGGGCGTGGCGTCGTTCTAGGCCCCGGCGAAGGCGTCGACGTGGAAACGTCTGGCCCGTTGACCGTCAAGACATGGGGTCAACCGCGCGTCGACACGCTGATGGCAAGGCTTGGTCAATAAAGGCTTGGTCAATAAAGGCTTGGTCAATAAAGGCTTGGTCAATAAAGGCTTGGTCGATAAGGCTTGGTCAACAGGACTTAGAGCAAAGAAGATTGCAGCACGTAGTGACTAGACGCGTTCAGATCCTGGTGGCACTCATCCTCACCGCACTGTGGGGCGCAGGCATCTATGCCGCGCACGCCCACGGTCATCTGCGCTTTCTCGACCGCCTCGAGGCAACGCTGACGGATTGGCGGACCCAGGTGCGAGGCGTGCAGCGTCCGCCCGATCTCGTCACCATCGTCGCGATCGACGACACCGTGGTGAAGCGCGGCGGCAGCTATCCGCTGCCGCGCGCCGATCTCGCCCGTGTTGTCGACACCATCGTGCAGTTCAAGCCGAAGGTCGTCGCGATCGACCTGTTGCTGGTCGACCGCAGCGCCGCGATCGGAGATGCGACGCTGGCCAACACGCTCGCCACCGGCCCCATGGTGCTCGCCGCCGCGGCGATCTTTCCCAGCGCCAGCGAGACCGTGGAGGCCAGCAGCCAGGGCCCCCTCGCCGTGCTGCCGCAGGCCGAACGCTTCCTGCTGCCGTTGCCGGCGTTCGCCGACCACGCCGAGGTCGGCGTCGTCAATGTCGCGACGGGGCAATCAGGCTCACCTCTGTCGGTGCCGATGCTGTTCCGGACGCATGACAAGGTCGAGCTGTCGTTCCCCTTGCGCGTCGCCACCCGCGCGCTCGGCAAGCCGCTGACGATCGCGCCGGATCGTCTCATGCTCGGTGATCACGCGGTGCCGACCGACACCGATTTCGCGCTGCCCATCACCTATTACGGTCCGCGACGCACCATCCGCACCGTCAGCGCACAGAGCATCTTCGACGGCACGCTCAATCGCGCCGCGATCGAGAATCGGATCGTCGTGATCGGCGCCTCGGTCGCCGGCGGCGGCGACTTCTATCCCACCCCGTTCGATTCCCTGATGCCCGGCGTCGAAGTGGTCTCGACTGCGATCACCCATCTCGTTGCCGGCGACGGCATCGTGCGCGATTACAGGGTTCGTATCGCCGACGCGCTCGCGGCGATCCTGCTGCCGCTGCTACTGGTCGGCTTGCTGGCCTGGCGGCGCAGCGCGCTCGGCATCATGGCGGCGGCCGCGGTGATGATCGCCTGGGCCGGCCTCAATACGTTCGCGTTCACGCATGGTGTCTGGCTGAATGCAGCAACCACGCTCGCCGCCGCAGTGCCCCCGGTTGCGATCTTTGCCGGTGTACAGCTATGGGCCGGAGGCCGCCGCACGCAATATCTCGCTGCCAAAAGCAGGTCGCTTGCGCAGTTCCAGGCGCCTGCGGTGCAGGAGTGGTTGGCGCGCGATCCGGATTTTCTCTCCAAACCCGTCCGGCAAAACGCCGCCGTGGTCTTCATCGATCTCTCCGGCTTCACGGGTTTGAGCGAACAGACCGATCCGGACGCGATCCAGGAGATCCTGAAGACATTTCACGCGCTGATCGACAACATTGCGGTCGATTGCGGCGGCACGATCACCGGCTTTCTCGGCGACGGCGCCATGATCCTGTTCGGGCTGCCACGCGCGATGCCCGATGATGCGGCACGCGCGCTGAAATGTTCGATCGACCTCCATCGCGGCGTCGAACGCTGGATCGCCTCGTTGCCGTCAGCGATCGGCGATCGGCTCGGCTTCAAGATCGGCGCGCATTTCGGCGAGATCGTCGCCTCCCGCCTCGGTGAAAGTCACCAGCACATCACGGCGACAGGCGACACCGTCAACGTCGCGAGCCGGCTGTGGAGGTCGCCGTTCAGAATGGCGCGCGACTCGCGCTGAGCGACACGCTGCTCGATGCAGCCGACTTCCACGGGGCTCCCGACGGCGTCTTGTCGGGCCCCCTGCTCGCCCAGGTCCGCGGCCGCTCCGGGGTCGTGACGGTCTGGTTCTGGCGGGATCGGGGCGGGCCAGACCAGGATGCTGCAAAGGCCGAGATGATTGGCTGAAGACCACCGCTGCACCCACACACTCTCCCCGCGAACGCGTTGCGTTCGCAGGGACGACAGTGTGGAGGCAGTGAGCCCTGCTACCTCGCCTCCGGCGGCGGCGAGCGGTCCAGCACGTCGCCCTTGGCGTCTTCCAGCAGGTCGACGCTGTAGGTCTCGACCACGAGCGGCCCGCGCTTGCGCTGCAATTGCGCAACCTGCGTGACCTTCACAAAGAGGTCGTTGAGGACGGGATGCCCCTCCGGACGCAGCTCGTCGACATAGAGCAGCTTGCCCGCAAGCAGTTTTGGATCGGGCTCGCCCATATTGACCCAGCGGATGCGCTGGTTCTGCTGCACCACGCAGGTGCCGCGCGGCAAGTAGAAGGCGAGCCAGCCCGTGGTGCCGTAGTCCTGCGCGAGCACGCAGGTCGCGCCATGGCGCGCGCGCACCGTTTCGATCTCGGCGGCAAGCTCGCGCCAGCCGACGCCGACGCTGCGCACGGTGGCATCGCGGCGATATCCAGAGAGCCAGCCGGTGTTGGCTTGCACGATGAGCGCTGCAAACATCACGATGCCGACGGGTGCGGACCAGCGCAGGCAGAAATCCGCCAGGCGGCGGGTCCGTGGCTTCCATTGCACGAGGTTGGCGGCGGCGGCCGCGGCGACGACGAAGGGCGGATAGACCGGCGCAAACCAGTTGGCCTCGACGCGGGCATGCAGCGAATGCCAGACGAAATAGGCGACGATGGTCCAGAACATCGTCTCGATCAGCACGCGCGAGGCCAGTGCGCCGGCCCTGCGCCAGGTCAGCGCGTGCAGGCCCATCGCGCCGAGGATGAAGACGAGCGGAGTTGCGAACGCGATCTGGGTCGGGATCAGCTCGGCGATGAAGACCGGACGAAAGCCCTCGATCTTGGCGCGGCCGAGCTGCTTTGTGAACGAGACCCATTGATGGTCCGCATTCCAGAGGATCACCGGGGCGAACAGCGCGAACGCAACGAGGCCGCCGAGATAGGGCCAGGGAGAGAGAAACCAGTGCCTGAGTTTCGGCACGGCAGCGAGCCAAATCAGGATCGCCAGCCCGAAGAACATCGCCGTGTATTTCGACAGCAGCGCCGCGCCGACGGCCGCGCCGACCGCGAGCCACCAGGCGCCGCGCCCGGTCTCCAGCACCTTGGCAAGGAAGAACAGCACGAAGCTGGATGCGACCAGAAGAGGCGCATCAGGCGTCACGATCAGCGTGCCGACGGAGGCCATCATGGTCACGTTGAGCAGGATGGCGCTGGTGGCGGCCACGCGCGCACCGCCGAACAGGATCGCGGCAGAGCGATAGACCGCGTAGCTCATCGGCAGCGCCAGCAGGATCGAGACCAGGCGGACGCCGAGCTCGGTATCGCCGGCGATCAGGGTGCCGGCGCGGATCACATAGGCGACCATCGGCGGGTGGTCGTAATAACCGCCCGCCAGGTTCTTCGACCACATCCAGTAATAGGCTTCGTCGAAGGTAACAGGCGTGAACGCGGCCGCGACGAGCCGCAGGGCTACCAGCGCGAGAATCAGCAGCGCGGTGTTGCGGATGATCCGCGCGTCAGCTCCGCCCATCGCGGATTACTTCTTGCGCCAGACGAACAGGCCTGACATCGCGTAGTTCCACACCACGCCCATCAGCGCACCGGCCATGCCGGCCAGCCACCAGATCGGCTCCTGGTCGTAGACCGAGAAGGCGACGCCGACATTGGCGAGCAGGCCGACGCTGCACACGATGTAGAAGGCGATCAGGCCGCGCAGCAGCGCAAAACCCTTCAACCGCTGGTCGCGATAGGTGAGGAAGTTGTTGAGGACGAAATTGCTGGTCATGGCGACGATGGCACCGGCGGCCTGCGCCTCCGCGAACGGCGCCTTGAACAGCTGAAGCCCGATGAACAGCGTGGTGAGGTGCACTACGAGGCCGATGCCGCCGACCATCGCAAACAGGATGAAGCGCAGCGAGACGATGTCGTTGCTCAGCTTGGCGAGCACGAGACCGAGGAAGTCGAGCGCGACCATGGAATCGAGCTTGCTCTCACCATGCTGGCGGGCGCCGAAAGTGTAGGGAATCTCGACGGCCCGCAGGGTGCCGTGTGCGGTCGCGACGACGTCGAGCAGGATCTTGAAGCCATGCACGGACAGCTTTGGCGCGAGCTCTTCGAAGCGATCGCGGCGCATCATGAAGAAGCCGCTCATGGGATCGGCGATCTCGACCCGCAGCATCTTCCTTGCGAACTCGGTCGCAAGCGCGCTGGCGCCGGCGCGCTGCTTGTTGAAGCCCTCGCTTTTGTAGCCCTCGATGTAGCGGCTGCCGACGACGAGGTCGGCCTGATCGCTTGCGAGCAGCAACAGCATCTTCGGCAGCTGCGCTTCGTCGTGCTGGAGATCGGCGTCGATCACCGCGACAAACGGCGCACTCGAGGCCAGGATGCCCTCGATACAGGCGCCCGACAGGCCGCGACGGCCGACGCGGCGGACACAACGCACCCGGCTGTCCTGCTGCGCCAGCGCGCGCACGACGTCCCAGGTGCCGTCGGGCGAATTGTCGTCGACGAACACGACTTCCCAGGCGACGTTGGCAAGCGTTGCTTCCAGCCGCCGGTACAATACCGTGACATTGTCGCGCTCGTTGAAGGTCGGGACGATGACCGACAGTTCCGGCCCCTCTTGAGCCTGCGGCGGATTGTCGGAGCCCGGTCTGATCGCTTCATTCATGACGGCAGCGTATATCCGCCGCGTCTTACGCTGCCAAGCTCTTGCGCTGCCAAGTTCTTGCGCTGCCAAGCCGGGGGGTCTGTGGGAAATGCCCCAAAAGGGGTCCCAAAATGCCAACGACCCCGGAACGGCGGGCCGCGCGTACATCCGGCGCAAGCCCAAGCTATTCCAAGGTCGTCCCAGCGCCGGAGTTTCGCTCAACGTCGCCGTTAGAAGCTAGATAGGAACGACGAGATCCCTCCGCAAGGGGCGAAAACCACGATTTTCTGGCCCTATTGGTTGGGCACTTCCCGGATTATCGGACCGCGCGGTGCCGGCGCGGCGGGAGTTGCGGGGGCCGCAGCCGGGGCGGGCTCGACTTTCGCCGGTTTGGGCGGCTTGCCATACTGGCCGATCGGCCCGAACACGACGGCGACCGCAAGCACGGTCGCGGCGACGATCGCGCCCAAAATGCCCCCCATCGACTCAGACGACATGAAACCCATCCCCGTTCCAGATGCGCTCCGTGATACCACGGATGCACGCGGAGCCGGAAGGGCTGCCGAAGGGGCCAATGGTGTAGCGAACGAGGCAACCCTGGCCGCTGCCCTAATCGTCGCTCGCCTCCCCTACTTCGCGGGCGGCCTGTGCTTGACGAAGGCCGTCACGATGTCCTTCTGCGCGGACTCCACCGCCCTGTTCGCGGTCGCGAGATGGGCGCCGGCATCGATGTTCGGATATTGTGTGGTGAGATAGTCGAGCAGCGCCACCCGGTAGTATTGCCGCTCCGATGGACAGGCGCCCGCGACCGAGCGGCCAAAATCCTGTTCCGTCATTCCCTGATTGCTGTCGCGCGAATATTCCCGCGCCAGGCAATGCCAGTAATCGTCGCGGCCCTGCTGGGCGAGCTTCTGCGCGCCTTTCGCATCGTCATCATCCGCCATGACCGAAGATGTCATGGCAGCAGATGTCATCATAACGAGCGCTGCTCCCACCATCAGCATCCGCATCTTGTTCTCCTTGTTCGCAGATCGCGCTGCCGAGCTTAGACTCGACGCGAGAACTGGCCAATCACATCTCGTTTGACTAGGATGAAGCCCTCCCTCCCCGTCGATGCGAGATCCTCCCGTGGCCAAAGCAAAAACCGCGTCAAAAAAATTCGGCAACATCTTCATCGGCATCGGCGGCTGGACCTTCGAGCCCTGGCGCGGCGTGTTCTATCCGGAGAAACTCACACAGGCGAAGGAGCTGTCTTACGCAGCCTCGAAGCTGACCTCGATCGAGATCAACGGCACCTATTACGGCTCGCAGAAGCCGGAGAGCTTTCGCAAATGGGCAAGCGAGGTGCCCGATGGTTTCGTGTTCTCGGTGAAGGGACCGCGCTTCGCCACCAACCGCCGCGTGCTCGCCGAGGCTGGCGACTCCATCAAGCGGTTCTATGATTCCGGCGTGCTGGAGCTCGGCGACCATCTCGGGCCGGTGCTCTGGCAGTTCGCGCCGACGAAAAAGTTCGACGGCGCCGATTTCGGCAAGTTCCTCGAACTGTTGCCCCGCAAGCTCGAGGGCCGCGCGCTCCGCCATGTCGTCGAGGTCCGCCACGACAGCTTCTGCGCGCCGGACTTCGTGGCGCTGATCCGCGAGTTCGAGACGCCTGTGGTGTTCGCCGAGCACGGCAAATATCCCGCTATCGCCGACGTCGCCGGCGATTTCGTCTATGCCCGGCTTCAGAAAGGCAATGACGAGATCAAGACCTGCTACCCGCCGAAGCAGTTAGACGCCTGGGCCGAGCGCTTCCAGGCCTGGGCTTCGGGCGGTGAACCGGATGACCTGCCGAAAGTTGACAAGGCCAAGCCGAAGAAGGAGCCGCGCGACGTGTTCGCCTACGTCATCCACGAGGGCAAGGTGCGCGCACCTCACGGCGCCATGGAACTGATCGCACGGGTGAGCTGAGGTGCCCATGGCAAAGGCGAAGAAGCTGTTCACCATCGGTTATGAGCAGACGCCGCCCAAGGCCGTGCTGGACGAGCTGGAACAGGCCGGCGTCAAGCTCGTGGTCGATGTGCGCGCGGTGACGTCGTCGCGGCGCCCGGGCTTTTCCAAGAAGCAGCTGTCGGCAGGGCTCGACGAACGCGGCATCGCCTATGTTCATCTCGCAGCCCTCGGCACGCCCAAGGAAGGCCGCCTCGCCGCGCGCAGCGGCAAGTACGACGTGCTGGAGAAGATTTTCTCAAAGCACCTGAAGGCGCCCGAGGCCAGGGAAGCGATGGACGAGCTCTCGGCGCTGGTGAAGAAGGCCGGCCCCGTCTGCCTGCTCTGCTACGAGCGCGACCACACCCATTGCCACCGCCAGATGATCGCGGAGATCATCGAGGACCGCGATGGCGTGGCGGTGAAGAATTTGGCGGGACGGCAGGTGTAGACGTCGTTGGCGCCGGCTTTAGCCGTAGCCGTCATCCTGAGGTGGCCGCTTCTTCAGCGGCCCTCGAAGGACGACGGCGTGCCCCGAGGCTGCACCGCGGCCGTTCATCCTTCGAGGCTCGCAAGAGCTCGCACCTCAGGATGACGGTCGAGAGCGCTTCGCGGTGCCCCGGAATGACGGCTACCCCTCCCCCGTGAGCCGGAACGTTCCTTCCATCATCTGCACGCATTGCCCGCCGACATGGGCGGAGACGATCTTGCCGTCCTGTTTGCGCACGCGCGTCAGCAGGATGCTCGGCCGGCCCATGTCAAAACCCTGGCCGACGGTGAGCTTGAGCTCGCCGTCACGCGCGGGATCGAGATCGGCGAACAGCGCGGCCGCGGCGACCGTCGCGCTGCCGGTGGCGGGGTCTTCAATCAGGCCGCTGGCCCCGGGGAAGAACATCCGCGCCTGGCGCTCGCAAGGCGCCTCCGCAGCCGGCACATCGCGCGTGTAGAAATAGACCGAGAAGGCGCCGTCGCGCGGCAGCATCCGGCCGAATGCCGCGGCATCGGGCTTGGCCCGCCGCACCGCCTCGCGCGATCGCACCTCCGCAACCACGAACGGCGTCCCGACACCGACGACCTGTGGCGCGTGGTGATCGGTCCCGATGTCATCGGCCGTCAAAGAGAGGCAGGCCGCGACCTCCGCGGCGGACAGCTGCGCAAGCCGCGACAGCGGCTGCGGCGCGGTCAGCTCGGTGCTGACCACCTTTCCCTGCTCTCTCCGAATCTCGACCGGCACGAGTCCCGCCTTCTCCTCGAACAGCAGGCACGGCTTCGGCTCCTTCGCGAGGCTCGCCAGCACGAAGGACGTTCCGATATTGGGGTGACCTGCGAACGGCATCTCCCTAACAGGCGTGAAGATGCGCACCTCCGCATCATTGGCCTTGTCGCGCGGCGGCAGCACGAAGGTGGTCTCGGAATAGTTGAATTCGGTGGCGATCGTCTGCATCTGCTGGGTCGTGAGCCCGCCGGCATCCAGCACCACGGCGAGCTGATTGCCGCCGAAGGCGCGGTCGGTGAACACGTCGACGGTGATGTAGCGGCGCTGCATCTTCGATCCCTCATGCAAGTCGCGGCCGCAACCGGCCGCATCGCCGGCAGTTTACAGGCCGGCGATATCGCTCGTCATGCCCCAAAATTCGGAGCAATCGGAGCAATCGTGACGAGGTGCTGGAGGCAGAGAAGTGCAGACTTTCGCGACGCCGGGCTGGCAGATTTTTTCACCAGCCCGGCCTCTTCGCCCACGATCGTCAGTAGGCGTAGGAATACGGGTACGAATACCCCGTGTTCGGCAGGCAGGGCGGCTGCTTGTAGGGGTCGGACGCATATGCGCCCTCTGCCGGCGCCCTGACACAGGAGTCAGTCGTCACCTGGGTTGCGGCAGCGCGCGTCGGGGCGATGTGGCGTGCCGATGCAGCTTGCGTCTGGGTGACGGCGGCAGCGATCAAGGCGGCCGCAACAAGGGTCATTCGGGTCATTGGTTTTCTCCGGATTGTATTCGGAAGACGAGATGTCTCGGCTTCCACTGTGCGAGACCCGAAAGCTACCAAAGATCGTTCATCACGCGCGTTCAACGGAGCGCGATTCCGCTTCAACGAAACGCGACTTACAGGTGAAGGCGCTACCCCAACTGAAACACCGCCACCGGCCGTTCATAGCCGCGCACCTCGACCTCGCCGAGTGCGACCGCATCGCTGCCGGCCTCGCCCAGTGCCTCGCGCACGGTCGCCGAAATCAGGAGCTGCGAGCCAAACTCCTTGTTCAGCGCTTCCAGCCGCGAGGCGAAGTTCACGGTGTCGCCGATGACCGTGTACTCCTTGCGCCGCGGCGAGCCGATATTGCCGGCGACGACCTCGCCGAAATGGATACCGATGCCGATGCGAAGCGGCCAGCTCGTCTGCGCGTTGATGCGATCCATCGCGCTCAGCATCTCGCGGCCCGCGGCGACCGCGCGCTGCGCGGCGTCGGAGGCCTCCAGCGGTGCGCCAAACAGCGCGAGGAAACCATCACCGAGAAATTTGTTCACGATGCCGCCGTGCTTGTCGAGGATGTCGACCAGCACTGCAAAGGCGCCGTCCAGCCGGTCGACCACTTCCTGCGGAGTGCGCGACTGCGCGCCGGCGGTGAAGCCGCGGAAATCGACGAACATCACCGCGACGCGGCGGACGTCACCGCCCCCGCTGGTGCCTGCCGCCATCAGCCGTTCCACCACCTGCGGAGAAACGTGCTGGCCGAACAGGTTCGTCACCCGGTCGCGCGCGGTCGCCGCCGCGATGCTCGCGGCGAACTGGCGGCGCAACTGAGCGCCGACGGCGCCCGCCAGCACGCCGCAGATCAGGATGACGACGCTGCGCACGGCGTGCAAATAGATCAGGGGGTCGCCGGTCTCGTCAGCCGCGTTGTAGAGCAGCGCCACGGACAGAAGTCCGGCTGCGGCGACGAAACCCGTGAATGCAGAGAGCCAGAAGTCGAGCCGCAGGGTCGAGAGGATGACGAAAATGAAGTACATCAGCGGCACGGCGAAGCCGAGCGCCTGGGCCGCGCCCATGGTCCGGATCTGCAGAACGAGGATCACCGTGGGCAGCGACGTCTCGATCAGCGTGCCGATATAGCGCCGGATCACCGGCAGATCGCGGTCGAGCCGGAGGTTCTTCCTGATCTGGGTGTGGACCCAGACCTCGAACAGGATGAAGCCGGCCAGAAGGCCGTAAACCTCGACGATCCCCTCCGTTCCGCGCCAGACCCGGTTCACCACAGCAGGGTCGATCAGATAGATCGCGGTGAGGAACAACATCATGACGCAGCCCGTCATGATCAGCGCCCGCACCCGCAACAGCTCGGTGCGCAGCACTTCTCGCGTCAGCTCCCGTTCGAAATCTTCCGATAGCACGGCATGCTGCCGCGACTTCCTGCTCGCAAACCTGACCATTGTCCCCCCGCGTCATTCCGGGGCGATGCGACAGCATCGAACCCGGAATCTCGAGATTCCGGGTTCACGCTTTGCGTGCCCCGGAATGACATCGCAGACAGTTTGCCTCAATCCAGCGTGCGGCGGAAGCGCGTCACGGCGATGGTCATGGCGAGCAGCATCAGGGCTGCCAGCGCCAGCGTGTCGAAACGAAGGTTCTGCATGGTCGCTCCCTTGAGCATGATGGCGCGGACGATGCGCAGATAGTGCGTCAGTGGCAGGGCTTCGCCAAGATATTGGGCCCAGGCCGGCATGCCCGCGAACGGGAACATGAAGCCGGACAGGAGGATGCTCGGCAGAAAGAACATCATCGACATCTGCATGGCCTGGAGCTGGTTCTGCACCACCGTCGAGATGGTGTAGCCGATCGCCAGATTGGTGGTGATGAACAGCGTCGACAGCAGCGCCAGCAGGAACAGATTGCCGAGCACGGGCACGCCGAACAGGCCGACACCGATGCCGATGATGAGGAAGGCCTGCAGGAAGCCGACCAGCACGTAAGGCACGATCTTGCCGAACATCACCTCCACCGGCTTGATCGGCATCGACAGCAGACTTTCCATGGTGCCGCGCTCGACCTCGCGCGTGACCGACAGCGCGGTGAAGATCAGCATCGTCATGGTGAGGATGGTACCGACAAGCCCCGGCACGATGTTGAGGCTGGAGGCCGCGGCCGGATTATAGCGGGCATGCGCGCGGATCTCGAACGGCATATCCGGGGGATCGCCGATGTAGAGATCGTGCTTGAGCGCGGTCTGCACGACCATGCCGAGGGAGCCGATCGCCGCGCTCGCCGCCACCGGATCGGTCGCATCGGCCGCCACCAGCAGCGCCGGCCTGTCGCCGCGCCGCACGGCGCGCTCGAAGCCGCGCGGGATCTCGACGCCGAACAGCACCTTGCCGGATTTCAGGAGATTGTCGAAATCGTCGACGTCGTGCACTTCATAGAGGAAGCGGAAATAGGCCGTATTCTCGAGAGCCTTCAGGACCGAACGGGCAAGATCAGAGTCCTCCTGGAGCAACACCGCGCTCGGCAGATGGTGCGGCGTGGTGTTGATGGCATAGCCGAACAGCATGAGCTGCATCACCGGCAGCATCACGATCATCGCGAAGGACACGCGATCTCGCTTGAGCTGGATGAACTCCTTGACCAGCATCGCATAAGAGCGCCGCAGGAAGCCGAAGCGTTCCCGGATTTCGTGGCGTGGTGCGGGATGATCCACAGCACTCATTGGAAATTGTCCTTGGAGCGACCCATCAGCTCGATGAACACGTCTTCGAGCGAGGGTTGCGACTTCTGCCAATGCAGACCGCTCTTGTCGCGCCAAGGCGCGATGCTGGCTTCGAGCGCCGTGACGTCGCGGCCGGACACGTGCAGCGAGGTGCCGAACGGCGCCACCATGTCGATCCCGGACTTGCCGGTAAGCTCGGCCGCGAGCTCGTTCAGATCCTCGCCCGTCACAGTGTAGGTCGTGAGCGCAGATTTGGCGATCACCTGCTCCACCGTGCCGTGCGTCAGCAGATGGCCGTAGGCGATGTAGGCGATCTCGTGACAGCGCTCGGCTTCGTCCATGTAATGAGTCGAGACCAGCACGGTAAGGCCCTCGGCGGCGAGCGCGTGGATCTCGTTCCAGAAGTCGCGCCGCGCCTTGGGATCGACGCCGGCGGTGGGCTCGTCGAGCAGCAGGAGTTGCGGATTGGGCAGCGTGCAGGCCCCGAGCGCCAGTCGCTGCTTCCAGCCGCCGGAGAGTTCGCCCGCAAGCTGCTCCTCGCGCCCGGAGAGCCCGAGCCGCTTGATCATGCCGCGCGCGGCACCTCGCGCATCGGCCAGGCCATAGAGCCGCGCCACGAATTCGAGGTTCTCGCGCACGGAGAGATCCTGGTACAGGCTGAAGCGCTGGGTCATATAACCGACCTGGCGCTTGATCTTTTCGGCATCGCGCCGGATGTCGTAGCCGAGGCAGGTGCCCTCGCCGCTGTCCGGCGTGAGCAGCCCGCAGAGGATGCGGATGGTCGTGGTCTTGCCCGAGCCGTTGGGCCCGAGGAAGCCGTAAATCGAACCGCGCTTCACCTGCATCGAGAGATCGTGCACGACCTCGCGGCCCCCGAACGACTTGGTCAGGCCCTTGACGTCGATCGCGATGCCGTTGCCGCCGTTCATCGCTTGTCCGCCACCGGGGTTTTGGGATTGAGATAGACGTCGATCGGCTGTCCGACCCGCAGCGCGTCGGGCCGCGATGGCCGCGCCTGGACCAAATAGACCAGCTTGTTGCGCTCATCGAGGCTGTAGATGACGGGCGGGGTGTATTCGGCCGAGGTCGCAATGAAATAGATCTTTGCGGTGAGGTCGGCCGCGCAATTGTCGCAAGAGATGCGCACCGTATCGCCGATCGCGAGCTTCGGCAGCGCGGTCTCCGGCACGAAGAAGCGCAGCTTCATGTTGCCGGGCGGCATGATCGACAGCACCGGCCGTTGCGCCGCCACCATCTCGCCCTCGCGGAAGTAGATCTGCTGGATGGTGCCGGCAACAGGTGCAAACCCCTTGCGCCGCGCCATCCGCGTCTCTGAGGTCGCCACCCGCGCCTCCGCGACGCGCAGGGATGACACCGCGGAATCGAGATTGGCTTGCGTGCCCGAGCCGGTCTTGTTCAGCGAGGCCGCCCGATCATAGGTCTGCTGTGCGTTGGCGAGCGTCGCCTTGTTCTGGTTGAGGTCTGCAAGCTGGAGATCGTCGTCGACGGAATAAAGGTGATCGCCGACCTTGACCTCGTCGCCCTCGCGGACATTGAGCTTCGTCACCCGGCCGGCTTCGTCCGGGCTGACGAAGATCATGTCGGCCTCGACCCAGCCCTGGAAGCCCGGATCGCGCTTCTCCTTGCAGCCGGCAAGCCCGGTTGCGAGCGCAACGACCAATGCCAATCTGAAAATTGCTTGCGACGACGTCATGTCGTCCTCCGTTCGCCAAAAATCAAATCGAGATGGACGCGCAGCATCTCCTGCGCGTCGAGCGGCGCATGCCGCGCAAACAGGCTCTGCCAGATCACCGCGATCATCGCGGGAGCGACCAGGATCTGCGGATAGCGCGCGAGGTCCTTTTGGCGGATCTCGCCGCGGGCGATGCCGAGTTCGATCAGCCCGCGCATGGCGGCGATACCGCGCGAGACGACCTCGCGGTAGTAGAAGTCGGCGACGGCTGGAAAGCGCGGCCCCTCCGCCACGATCAGGCGAACCAGATCGCCGCGCCTGGTGCCGATGACCTCTTTCAGGAAGTTGCTGGCAAAGGCCTCGATGAGGTCGCGCACCGAGCCCGTCGGCGGCGGCAGCGCGGTCAGCCGCGCCACAACCGGCACGATCACGATGCGCACCAGCTCCTCGAACATCGATTCCTTGTCCTTGAAGTGCAGGTAAATCGTGCCCTTGGCGACACCGGCACGTTTGGCGATGTCGTCGAGGCGCGTTGCGGCAAAACCGCGGGCGATGAACTCCTCCATCGCCGCCTCCACGATCGCCGCCCGCCGCTCCTGTGCGCGGGTAGCGCGGTTCGACACAGGCACCTCTCTGGGGGCTGCGGAGGCGTGGCTCCCGCCTTCTGCAGGCGGCTTGGCTAGTTTGGTCGATTTCCTTACCATCTCGATACTATGACTGACCAGTCAGTCATCGTCAAGCCAACCACACTGACGTAGACGGCCATCAAATAATTAGTGTTGACTAATGTATTAGTACTTGCTAATCAAATAACATGATCGACGCCGCCCCAAATCTCATCACCGCCGTAATGCGCGCCCTCGCCGACCCGACCCGGCGCGCCGTGTTCGAGCGCGTCTTCGAGAGCAAGGAGATCAGCGTCGCCGAGCTTACCCGCGGTAGCGGCGTGACTCAGGGCGCGATCTCGCAGCACCTGAAATCCCTGAAGCAGGCGGGCCTCGTCGCCGAGCGTGCCGAGGGCCGCAACGTCTATTACCGCGCCGCGCCGAAAGGGCTCGAGCCCCTGGTCACCTGGATGGACCATTACGGCGTGTTCTGGCGCGAGCGTTTCCAGAACCTGCGTGACCTCTTGAAGGAGATCGATCCGTGAGTGCAGTTGCTTCCAAAGTCCAAACTCAAGACATCGTCCTCGACGATGTCTTCCCTCACGCCGTCGCGACGATCTGGAAGGCGCTGACCAACGCCCAACTCATTGCGCGCTGGCTGATGCCGCCGACCGGCTTCGAAGCGGTCGAAGGCAACACCTTTATGTTCAAGACCAATCCCGCCGGCGCGTGGGACGGCACGATCCATTGCCGCGTTCTGGAGGTCGTTCCGAACCAGCGCTTCGCCTACGCCTGGAAGGGGGGCGACGAGAGCAATACCGGTTACGGTTCAGCGCTCGACACCGTCGTCACCTGGTCGCTCACGCCGGTCGAAGCAGGAACACGCGTACGCGTGGTGCATTCGGGCTTCGTGACGCCGAAGAACGACACCGCTTATCGCAACATGAGCGACGGTTGGGTCAAGGTGCTGCAGCGGCTCGATACCATCTCCGGCGAAGACAAATAAGGAAGCATTGTGATGGACAAGCCCTATACCGGCGGCTGTGCCTGCGGCGCGATCCGCTATTCGATTGTCGGCGAGCCCCTGTTCAGCAATCACTGCCAGTGCCGGGACTGCCAACGCGAAAGCGGCAGCGCGCATGGTTCGTACGCGACGTTCGCGCGGGCCGGCGTCAGGCTAACCGGCGAGGCGAAGCATTGGGACATGGTCGCCGACAGCGGCAACGTGAAGACGCGCGGCTTCTGCACGCAGTGCGGCGTGCCTGTGTACCTGACCTTCGCAGCGCAGCCCGACGTCTTCACCATCCGCGCGGCCAGCCTCGACCAGCCCGCCCGCTACAAGCCGCAGGCCGTCACCTTCGCAGCGCGCGGTCATGACTGGGATCAGATCGACCCCAGCCTGACGAAGTTCGAAGGCATGCCGGCGGGATAGCCACGCACTCCGTCTGCGAGGAGCACTTGCGACGAAGCAATCCAGAAACCCTCCACGGAAAGATTCTGGATTGCTTCGCTGCGCTCGCAATGACGACGTGGAAGCTGTCGAGCATCCTCACTAGCTGTAGAATTTGAGGCCGTCGATAACCTTGTCGATCACCTTGCGCTCGGCGCGCATGGCGATGCCGACGAGATTGAAGTCCGTGCGCGTTACTGCCCTCACCGCCTCGCGATTGGCGGCGTCGTGCGTGGTGCTGAACATGTCCTCGGTATAGACCGCCGGCTTGACGTTGCGCGCGAGCGCACGGTCCAGCGCGCGCGACAACGCCGGACCGTCGGCGCCATAGATCAGGATCGGCTGGCCGATCAGCGCATGATATTTCGTGCCCGAGGCGTCTTCATAGGCTTCGCCGATGCATTCGGGAAAAGCCGCGGCGATGCCGCTGGTGAGAAAGGACGCGACGTTGAGCTTCTGCCAGGCCTGAAGATCGGTGCGGATCACGACTGCGATCTTGGTGTCGAACTGCATGCAATTCCTCGACTGTCATTCCTGACGAGATGCTACGCATCGGTGCGGACTGACAGCAAGAGGAATTAGCCTTTCGCGTCGCAGGCCCAGGCGCGGATCACGCATTCCTTGCCGCCGTATTTGTAGCACTCGCGCGTGGCGGCATTGAGGGAAGCCGAGATCTTCGGCTTGACGGCGTAGCCATAGGCGCCGCAAGGATTGGCGAGATCGACCGACATCGCAGCGCAGGCGCGCTTCATCGTCACCGTGGTGCAATCGCCCTTGCATTGCTTCTGCGCAGCGGCACGCGCCTCGTGCTCGCCGCCGTAATCAAAAGCCTGGCCATAGGCGCCGCACTTGCCGACCGCGATGGCGCCAGCGGCGTGGGCGTCGGTGATGTAGCGGGCGCCGGAAACACAAACCGACAACGCAAAGAAAAACATCGCGCAACGGCGCGCGACGACGTTCGAAGCCATGGAAAATCCCCTCCCCCCAAGGCAGGTGGAGGCGACTGTAAGCGCCGGTCGTTTCCAGATGGTGAACGGGTGGTTGAAATCGGAAGCCAGGAGCGACCATAGGCGCCGTAGGGTGGGCAAAGCGAAGCGTGCCCACGAATTGTAGATTGCAACGGAGAGATGGTGGGCACGGCTATGCGCCTTTGCCCACCCTACGGCACCGTCATTTGCGGCGCCTTCATCCCCGTCTTGCCGCTTCCAGCGCCTGCGGCGTGTCGATGTCGAGGAAGGCGCTCTCGCCGTCGACCGGCACTTCGGCGACCGCCTCGGTGTGCTTGGCGATCAAATGGCGCGCGCCGATATCACCGTCGAGCGTCATCAATTCCCTGAAGAAGCGGCGCGACCACAGCACGGGATTGCCGCGGCGGCCTTCGCTGACGGGCACGACGATGAGGTTGCCGCGATCCGGCGCAAAGCCGTCGATGAGGCGGTCGATCAGGCCGGCATCGATCAGCGGCATGTCGCCAAGGCACACTACGGCGCCGTCGCAAGCCTCTGGCACGGCGGCGATGCCGGCCTTGACCGAGCTTGCGATGCCGCCGGCAAAATCGGGATTGCGGACGAACTTCACCTTCAGGCCTTGCAGGGCCTGCTCGACCAACTCGGCCTGATGGCCGGTGACGACGATCACCTCGGACGCCCTCGAAGCCAGCGCCTGCTCGGCGGCGAGGCGCACCAGCTTCTTGCCATCGAGTTCTGCGAGCAGCTTGTTCGGCCCATTCATCCGGGTCGAGCGTCCCGCCGCCAGCACGATGGCGGCGACTTGGCTGTTACCCTCGGTCTCGGGCTTGGCGCGCGGCTGCGGCCGCGTGACGATCTCCATCAGGAGGCCGCCGACGCCCATGCCCATCAGTTCGGAACGCGTCACCTTGATGCCGGCAAGCAGCCGCATCAAGACCCAGTCAAAGCCGTTCTCGACCGGCGAGCGCGCACAGCCCGGCGCGCCCAGCAGCGGCACATTGCCGGCGCGGGCAATCAGCAGCAGATTGCCGGGATCAACCGGCATCCCGAAATGCTCGATCTCGCCGCCGATGCCGGTGACGGCTGCCGGGATGACGTCGCGGCGATCGGCAATCGCAGACGCTCCGAACACGATGACAAGCTCGGCGCCGAGCGCGAGCAATTCCTTGATCGCCGCCGACAGCGCCTGTTCGTCGTGCTGGGCCCGACGTTCGGCAATGATGCTGGCGCCGGCCGGCGCGAGTCGCTCGGCCGTGACCCGCAGCGTCTTGTCGATCACCTTGGAGGACAGGCCCGGCAACAGGGTTGAGACCACGCCGACGCGCTGGATAACGTAAGGCGCGATCTTCAGCACGTCTCTGCCGGCGGCTTTCACCGCGGCATCGCGTAAATTGCCTTCGACCCCAAACGGGATGATCTTGACGGTGCCGACCATCTCGCCCTCGACCACCGGCTTGTAGGCCGAGAGCGTCGCAAAGGTGATGGCCTCATCGATATTGTTGATGCGGTCGACCGCGGCGCGGTCGATCACCAGCACGCCCGGGCGCGCGGCGAACAGATTGGCGCGGCCGGTGAAGGCGCGCTCGACATGGATGCCCTCGCCGCCGACGGCAAGCGCGATGCCGGCGGCCGCAACGTCCTCGGAGACGTCGCCCGCCTCCATACGCACCACGACGACGTCCTTGATGCCGGCACGCTCAAGAGCCTCGACCTCGGCGGGGCCGATCGTCGTGCCCTTCTTCAGCACCAGCGGTCCCTGGCGCAGGGTGTGGACGGTCACCCCACCGATCGCATCCCTGGGACTCGCCGGGCCAAATTTCATGCCGCTTCTTCTTTTTCTTTGGGAGGCAGGCGGAGCACCGCGGTGATCTCGGCCATGATCGCCACCGCGATCTCGGACGGAGAGACCGCGCCGATCGCAAGCCCGATGGGCGCGTGAATGCGCGCGATGTCGCTCTCCTTCGCGCCCTGCGCCCGCAGCCGGTCGCCGCGCTTGGCGTGCGTTTTCCGGGACCCGAGCGCGCCGATATAGAAGCAATTGCGCTCGAAGGCGTGCAGCAGCGCGGGGTCGTCGATCTTCGGATCGTGCGTCACCGCGACGAAAGCCGTGTAGGCATCGACATTGAGCGGCGGCAGCGCGGTATCCGGCCATTCGGCGACCAGCGGAACGTCGGGAAAGCGCTCGGGGCTGGCGAACGCCGTGCGCGGATCAACCACGGTGACGTCGTAGCCAAGCGAGCGCGCCAGCGGCGCCAAGGCCTGGCTGATATGGACCGCGCCGACGATGACGAGCTTTGCGGTCGGGGCATAGACGTTGAGGAACAGCTTCTTGCCGCCAACTTCGACACTGGCGCTCTTGCCCATGCGAAGCTGCTTCTCAAGCTCGGCACGCAACGGGTCCTTGGAAAAAGCCGCAGCCTTCACGAGGCGCTGCTCGCCGCTCTCGGTGTCCGTCACCAGGATCGCCGGCCGGCGCGCGGCCCGCTCGGCATTGAGTTCGTGCAGGATCTCGAGCTTCACGGCTAGCCGACTTTCTCGACGAAGACGCGGATGGTGCCGCCGCAGGACAGCCCGACATTCCAGGCGGTCTCATCCGCCACGCCGAACTCAAGCATGCGCGGCTTGCCGCTCTGGATCACATCCATGGCCTCGGTGACCACGGCACCCTCGACGCAGCCGCCGGAGACCGAGCCCAGGAACGTGCCCTCGTCGTTGATGACGAGGCTCGAGCCCGCCGGGCGCGGCGCCGAGCCCCAGGTCTCCACCACCGTCGCCAGCGCGACGCCACGGCCGGCCTTCTGCCAGTCCTCCGCCGCCTTCAGGATATCCTCGTCGCGATCGAGCATGGGGTGCCTCTCAAGCTGCAGAGCGGATCAGGCTGCGGTGATGCGGCGGCAGCGGCCGGGAGAGCGTCGTGATCAGCTCCTGGATCGAACTCAAATTATGTACCGGGCGGAATTCGTCAACGTGCGGGAGCATCATTTTGATGCCCTGCGCCTTGGCCTCGAAGCCGCCGAACCGCAATAGCGGGTTGAGCCAGATCAGCCGCCGGCAGGAGCGGTGCAGCCGGTCCATCTCGAAGGCAAGCCTGCAATCGGCCTCACGTTCCAGCCCGTCCGAGATCAGCAGCACGATGGCGCCCTGGCTCAGCACGCGCCGCGCCCACAATTTGTTGAAGTTGTGCAGCGAGGCGGAGATCCTTGTGCCGCCGGCCCAGTCCTCGACCGAGGCCGAGCAGCTCGCCAGCGCCTCGTCCGGGTCGCGCTGGCGCAGCGCGCGGGTGACGTTGGTGAGACGGGTGCCGAACAGGAACACCGAGACACGCTTGCGCGCATCGCCGATGGCATGGAGGAAATGCAGGAAGAGCCGGGTGTACTCGCTCATCGAGCCCGAGATGTCGAGCAGCGCCACGATCGGCGCCGGCTTCTCGATCCGCCCGAGCCGATGGATGTCGATGATGTCGCCGCCGGTGCGCAAGGATGCACGCAGCGTGCGGCGCAGGTCGAGGCGAACCCCGCGCGGATCGGGTCGGTGCCGGCGCGTCAGGAGCTCGGCCTGCGGCAACCGCATCCGCTCGACGGCACGTAGCGCCTCGGTGATCTCGGCGGCGCTCATCTGCGCGAAATCCTTCTTCTGGAGGATTTCCTTGTCGGAGACCGACAGCCGCAGATCCTGCTCCTGATGCTGCGGCGTCTCGGTCATGCGCGGCCGCGACATCGCCTCCTGGACACGGCGCGAGCCGGCCTGCGGCTTCTTCTTGGCCTCGTCCGGTAGCGGCACCGAATCGAGCATGTGCTTCCATTCCTCGGAGGCACGGAAGAATAGGTTGAAGGCTTGCTTGAAGATCAGCGCGTGCTCGTGGCGCTTGACGAAGATCGCCTCCAGCGTGGTGAAGACGTCGGCGCGGTTGCCGATGTCGATCGCCTGCAGCGCGCTCATGGCGTCGATGACGGCGCCTGGGCCCACCGGCATGCCCGCCAAACGCAGCGCGCGGGCGAAGCCGACGATGTTGTCGGCGAACTGCTCGGTCTGCTCGGGGGCAAGGTGGTTGATGGCCATGGTTCAACACTCTCAGCCGTCATTCCGGGGCGCCGCGTCAGCGGCGAGCCCGGAATCCATAACCACGATCGGGAGTATGGATTCCGGGCTCGCGCTACGCGCGCCCCGGAATGACGAGTTCATTATGACGCACGCGCATCAATTCTCGCTCGTCACTTCCTTCAGCACCTTCTGCAGGGTGTCGCCCTGCATCCGGGTGATGTCGTCCTGGTACTTGAGCAGCGCGCCCAGCGTGTCGCCGACCACTTGCGGGGTCAGCGAGCGGGCGTCGAGCTCGGACAGCGCGGTGGCCCAATCGATGGTCTCGGCGACGCCCGGCGACTTGTAGAAATCCTGGTTGCGCAGCGCCTGGACGAAGCGCACGACCTGCTGCGACAGCTTCGCGGAGATGCCGGGCACGCGCGATTTCACGATGGCGAGCTCGCGCTCGGCGGCGGGATAATCCACCCAGTGATAGAGACAGCGCCGCTTCAGCGCGTCGTGAATCTCTCGGGTGCGGTTGGAGGTGATGATGACGATCGGCGGGCTCGGCGCCTTCACCGTGCCGAACTCCGGAATCGTCACCTGGAAGTCGCTGAGGATTTCAAGCAAATACGCCTCGAACGCCTCGTCGGCGCGGTCGAGCTCGTCGATCAGCAGCACCGGTGGGCCCGCAACGTCGGGCTCCAGCGCCTGCAGCAGCGGCCGCTTGATCATGTAGCGGTCGGCAAAGATGTCGCTCGAGAGCTGGTCGCGATCGGTGTCGCCGGCCGCTTCCGCCATCCGGATCGCGATCATCTGCGCGGCGCTATTCCACTCGTAGACTGCGGAGGAGACGTCGAGGCCTTCGTAGCACTGCAGGCGGATCAGCTTCCGCCCCAGCGCGGCCGACAAGACCTTTGCAATCTCGGTCTTGCCGACGCCGGCCTCGCCTTCCAGGAACAGCGGCCGACCCATGCGCAGCGACAGATACGTCACCGTCGCCAGTGACCGCTCCGCGAGGTAGCCGCGCGATGTCAGGAGTTCGAGCATCGCATCGACCGATGCCGGCAAAGCACCGGAAGAATTGGCCGCTGAAGTCATGAAAAAGCCAGTCTCGCTACGCCCTCACCGGGGACAAGTTTGGGCCGAGGCGTGAGATCACCTCACTCCTTGGCGTTGGCAGCATCGACGGCGCGGCGCGTCAGCACGCCGATGAGATGCGCGCGGTACTCGGCGCTGCCGTGGATGTCGCTGTTGAGGCCTTCGGCCGGCACCTCGATGCCGTCAAGTGCCTTGGCGGCGAAGCGCTTCTTGAGCGCCTCCTCGAACGCGCTGACACGGAATACGCCTTCGGAGCCGGCGCCGGTCACGGCAACCCGCACATCGGAGGGACGCCGTGCCACGAACACGCCGACCAGCGCATAGCGCGAGGCCTGGTTGCGGAATTTGACGTAGGCCGCCTTCTTAGGCAGCGGGAACATCACCTTGGTGATGATCTCGTCGGCTTCCAGCGCGGTCGTGAACAGGCCCTGGAAATACTCCTCGGCCTTGAGACGGCGCTTGTTGGTGACGATGGTCGCCCCCAGCGCGAACACCGCGGCCGGATAGTCCGCGGTCGGATCGTTGTTGGCGAGCGAGCCGCCGATCGTGCCCTTGTGGCGCACGGCGGGATCGCCAATTCCGCCGGCAAGGTTCGCCAGCGCCGGAATGGCTTCACCGACGATCGGCGAGCTTGCGACCTCGGCGTGCTTGGCGGTGGCGCCGATCACGAGCGCGCGGCCCTTCATCTCGATCGTGTTGAGCCCCTCGATATGGGAGAGGTCGACCAGGTGTGGGGGGCTGGCGAGGCGCTGCTTCATGACGGGAATCAGCGTGTGGCCGCCGGCGATCACCTTGGCGTCTTCGTTCTTCACCAGAAGGTTGGCGGCCTGCCGAACGGTCCCGGGGCGATGATATTTGAATTCGTACATCTGAGTGTCCTGATCGCGGGATGCGCGTTACGCGAGATCGGATTTCGCCATCGCCTTGGCGCCGGCGGAGATCGAGGCGACGATGTTCTGGTAGCCGGTGCAGCGGCAGAGATTGCCTTCTAGTTCTTCCCGGATCGTATGGTCGTCGAGCTCGTTGCCTTTGCGGTGCACGATGTCGATCGCGGTCATGATCATGCCCGGCGTGCAGAAGCCGCATTGCAGGCCATGGTGCTCGCGGAAGGCCTCCTGCATCGGATGCAGCGGCGCGCCGTCTGCGGCCAGCCCCTCGATCGTCTTGACCTCGTGGCCGTCAGCCATCACCGCCAGCGTGGTGCAGGACTTCACGGCCTTGCCGTCGAGATGCACGACACAGGCGCCGCACTGCGAGGTGTCGCAGCCGACATGGGTGCCGGTCAGGTGCAGATTCTCGCGCAGGAACTGCACCAGCAGGGTGCGGGGATCGACGTTGGCCGTGACAGGATTGCCGTTCACGATGAGGGAGATTTTTGCCATAAGCACTCTCTATCAGCGCCCCGACGGGTCCCATCGAAGCGGTTCTTATAATTATTCCAACCCATCATATGGGCCATTATGCCCCGGGGCAACATCGCCCGGGATGCAAGGCGCCATGCCGAAAGGCGATAGCCTTCAGCCCTGTACCGCCTTGGCGAAGTTCGCGAAAAACTCGTCGGCAAGTTTCTTGGCGGCGCCGTTGATCAGGCGCTGGCCGAGCTGCGCCAACTTGCCGCCGATCTGCGCCTCGACCTCGTAGGAGAGCAGCGTGCCGCCGTCCTTCTCCGCCAGCTTGACCACCGCGCCACCCTTGGCGAAGCCGGCGACCCCGCCCTCGCCCTCACCCGAGATCCTATAGCCGTTCGGCGGATCGAGATCGGAGAGCGTGACCTTGCCCTTGAAGCGTGCCGACACCGGGCCGACCTTCATTTTCGCCGTTGCGCGAAAACCGCCGTCGTCGGTCCTCTCAAGCTCCTCGCAACCGGGGATGCAGGCCTTCAGCACCTCGGGATCGTTGAGCTTCTCCCACACGGCCTCGCGCGGCGCCGCAAGCTGGACTTCGCCGTTCATCGTCATGGCCATGGGGTGCCTCCCGGGATCGCGCAACTATAATGCTGATCAAGTAACGCACGGGAGCCGCAAAGGAAAGGGTGGCACCCGGTCACGTGCAATGCATATTCGCAACTGCAAAAAGCTTGCGCTGATGGTTGGGGATTGGCACAGGCGGGCCATGGTGGTTAGGTCCCGCACAATATGAGCACATCCCTCTCCCCCCTGCTCGCGCCAATGCTGTCGAGCCCAGCCATGCGCGCGGTCTGCGACGACCGGTCGACCCTCCAGAACATGCTCGATTTCGAGGCAGCCCTGGCCCGGGCCGAAGCGGCCGCGGGTGTGATTCCCGCATCCGCGGTGAGCCCGATCGAGGCCGCGTGCAAGGCCGATTCCTTCGACATGGCTGCACTGGCAGAGGCCGCGACGCGATCGGGCAATCTCGCGATTCCCCTGGTCAAGGTGCTCACCGCCAATGTCGGCAAGGCCGACACGGAGGCCGCGCGCTACGTGCATTGGGGCGCAACCAGCCAGGACGTCATCGACACTGCGACCATGCTCACGCTTCGCGCCGGCATCGATACGCTGGACGCCGACCTCAGCCGCGCCATCAAGGGCTTTGCCGCGCTGGCGCGCAACCATCGCAACACCGCGATGGTGGCACGGACCTGGCTCCAGCACGCGCTGCCGATGCCGTTCGGCCTGAAAGCCGCCGAATATGCGTCGAGCCTCGCCCGCGCCCGCTGCCGCCTGCGGCGGCTCTCCCGCGAGGGGCTCGCGCTGCAATTCGGCGGCGCCGCCGGCACGCTCGCCGCGCTCGGAAACAAGGGGCTTGCCGTGGCGGAACGTCTCGCACGCGAGCTCGAGCTGCCGCTGCCGGAGGCGCCCTGGCACACCCATCGCGACCGCATCGCAGAGGCCGCTTCCTGCTTCGCTATTCTGGCCGGAAGCTGCGGCAAGATCGCGCGCGACGTCTCACTGATGATGCAGACCGACGTCGCCGAAGCGTTCGAGCCGGCCGGCGAAGGCCGCGGCGGCTCCTCGACCATGCCGCACAAGCGCAACCCGGTCGCCGCTGCCAGTGCGCTGGGCGCCGCTACAATGGCTCCGCAGCTCGCCGCGACAATTTTTGCTGCTCAAGTGCAGGACAACGAGCGCAGCGCCGGCCCCTGGCACGCAGAATGGCCGACGCTGCCGCAATTGATGCTGGTCACCTCGGGGGCGCTTGCCGCCGTCGTCGACATCGCCGAAGGACTTGACGTCGATGCCGCGCGCATGCGCAGCAATCTCGACGCGACGCAGGGGCTGATCATGGCGGAAGCGGTCACCTTTGCGCTGGCCGAAAAGATCGGCAAGAGCGATGCGCATCATCTGATCGAGGGCGCCAGCAAGCGTGCAGTCGCCGAGAAGAAACATCTGCGCGAGGTGCTGTCGGCCGATTCGCAGGTCACTGCGCACCTTTCTCCGGAAAAAATTGCGGCATTGTTCGAGCCGATGGCCTATCAAGGGGCCTCCCAAGCCCTGATCGACCGGCTGCTCGACAGCCTCGACCCCGAATAAATACGACGGAGACGCCTTCATGCCCATGATCGATGCCGACGGTTGCCTGATCAACGTCTCCGTCGAGGGCCGCGACGGCGGGCCGACCCTGATGCTGTCCAATTCGCTCGGCTGCACGCTGCAGATGTGGGAGCCGCAGATGAAGGCGCTGACGCAGGTGTTCCGCGTCATCCGCTACGACCGCCGCGGCCACGGCAAGTCCAACGTTCCGCCTGGTCCCTACACGATGGAGCGCTTCGGCCGCGACGTGCTCGCGATCCTCGACGACCTCAACATCGAGAAGGTGCATTGGTGCGGCCTGTCGATGGGCGGTATGGTCGGGCAATGGCTGGGCGCCAACGCACCGGAACGCTTCGGCAAGCTCATTCTCGCCAACACCTCCTGCTACTATGCCGAGCCGACCAAATGGCTGGAGCGCATCGACGCGGTGAAGAAAGGCGGCATCGCCGCGGTTGCCGATGCCGTGATCGCAGGCTGGCTGACACAAGATTTTCGCGAGCGCGAGCCTGACATCACCGCCAGGATGAAATCGATGCTGCTCGCCTCCCCGGTCGAAGGTTATCTCGCCTGCTGCGAGGCGCTGTCGACGCTCGACCAGCGCGAACTGCTTCCCAAGATCAAGAGCCCGACACTGGTGATCGCCGGCCGCCACGACATGGCGACGCCGATCTCGGCGGGAGAGTTGATCCGCTCGAACATTCCCGGCGCCAGCATGACCATCATCGACGCCGCGCACATTTCCAACGTCGAGCAGCCGCATGCGTTTACGGATGCGGTGGTGGGATTCTTGACGCAGCGCTAACCGCAGCCGTCATTGCGAGGAGCGAAGCGACGAAACAATCCAGACCGTCTCGGCGGAAAGTTTCTGGATTGCTTCGCTCGCTCGCAATGACTGAGAGGAGGATAGAATGGACGACCAGAAGCGCCGCGATGCCGGCATGAACGTGCGCCGAAAGGTGCTGGGCAATGCCTGGGTCGACAAGTCGATTACCAACCGCAACGCCTTCAACACCGACTTCCAGGACCTGATCACGCGCTACGCCTGGGGCGAGATCTGGACGCGGCCGCATTTCGACGAGCGCACGCGGCGCGTGCTGGTGATCGGCACCATGGTCGCGCTCGGGCAATGGGACGAATTCCGCCTGCACGTGCGCGCGGCGCTCGCCGAGGGTGGCTTCACCCCCGACGACATCAAGGAGATCCTGCTGCAGCAGGCGATCTATTGCGGCGTGCCGGCCGCGAACCACGCCGTGAAGGAGGCCTCAGCGATTGTGCAGGAGCTCGGCCTGCTCAAGACCTAGCGGCTGAAGACTCGGCGGCGCGACGTTCTCGACGATCTTCGGCGCAGGCTCGGGCCGTTCGATCACCACCACGATGGCAGCGCCGAGCAGGAGCAGCAGCTCGGTGGCATGGAGCCGGAGCGCGGCCATCTCGCCGACCTTCGAAGCCATTACCATGCTGGCAAACGAGATCAGGCTGCCGATCGCGAGCGCAATGCCAAGCGCCTCGTCGCTGCCGCCGCCCTTGCGGGCGCGGGGGATGCACAGAAGCACGAGGTAGATCGCAAAGAACGCCACCACGGTCATCCGGCCTAGCGCCAACAGCCAGGCGGCCCGCACCGTGCTCATCCCCGCCATCTCGAGATGGTCGCTGAGGAACAGCGCAACTGCGACACTCGGCCGCTCAAAGAGGCCATGCACCGGCGCGACCATGATGTTGAAGGCAACGAGGCTCCAGGCCGGAATGAAATAGGCCGCCAGCAGCGCGCCGTTGACCGAGCCGATCCGCCAATTCCCGAACATGCCGCTTCCCACTTGATTTGCCGAAGGCCTTCGACGGAAGGCAGCGGCTTCACGGGAGCTAACTCGCATCAGACTGTGGCGGCAATTTAAACCCTTTGTTTACCTTAATTGCCCGGGCGAACACAAAAAAAGCCCCGCCTCTCGGCGGGGCCCTCATCACCCTCTTTACGCTTGGGCTCCCAGATTACTTGTCCTGCTGACCACCCTGTTGCTGACCGGGGCGATCGCCCTGACGCATCGGATCGTTCTGCTGCTGCTGTCCAGGTTTCTGACCGCCACCCTGCTGGCCCGGCTGTTGACCTGGGCGCTGCTGGCCGGGGTTCTGACTCTGCTGACCCGGATTCTGGTTCTGCTGCTTCGTCATTCGGGGAACTCCCTTGTTGGACGTCAGAGGCGAGATAACGGCCGGCATCCATTTTGGTTGCCCGCGGAACCCGGTTCCTCGCAGTTGCGGAACCCAAGGCTAAATGACCTCTGTACAAGACCTTCTGGCGTAGCGTGACCAGTTGCAGCCGCCAGTTCCCTCCTGTTACAAAACCGGAAGAATGCCTAGGGGCTGCCGGGGCCCAAGAAAACCACACTCCAACCCACTCTCCTAAGAGCTCTCTTTGAGCCCGCGTCAGGTTTGGTACGGCAGCCCATGGATTATTTCACCCAGCAACTCATCAATGGCCTGGTCCTGGGCTCGATCTACGGCCTGATCGCCATCGGCTACACGATGGTCTACGGCATCGTCGGCATGATCAACTTCGCCCATGGCGACGTCTTCATGATCGGCGGCTTCATTGCCCTGATCACCTTCCTGATCCTGATCTCGTTCGGGCTGACCGCGATCCCGCTGATCCTGCTCGTCGTGCTGCTGGTCTCGATGGCGATCACGGCGCTCTATGGCTGGACCATCGAGCGCATCGCCTACCGGCCGCTGCGCCATTCCTTTCGCCTCGCCCCGATGCTGTCGGCGATCGGCATGTCCTTCGTTCTGACCAACTATTCGCAGGTTGCGCAAGGCGCGCGCGTCAAGCCGATCCCGCCCTTCATCACCGGTGGCTACACCCTGCATGAGAGCACGGATGGCTTCGTGATCCAGCTCTCCAACATCCAGATCATGGTGGTCGTCACCACCGTCGTGCTGCTGGCGCTCTTCACCTGGCTGGTGTCGCGCACCCGGCTCGGGCGCGACATGCGCGCCTGCGAGCAGGATCAGACCATGGCGGCGCTGCTCGGCGTCGACGTCGACCGCACCATCTCCATGACCTTCGTGATCGGCGCCGCGCTCGCCGCAGTCGCCGGCCTGATGTACCTGCTTTACTACGGGACGGTCGATTTCTTCATGGGCTTCGTCGCCGGCATCAAGGCGTTCACCGCGGCCGTGCTGGGCGGCATCGGCTCGCTGCCGGGCGCCATGCTCGGCGGCCTTGCGATCGGCCTGATCGAGACGTTCTGGTCGGCCTATTTCTCGGTCGGATACAAGGACGTCGCGGCGTTCTCGATCCTGATCGTCGTGCTGATCTTCATGCCGACCGGCCTGCTCGGTCGTCCCGAAGTCGAAAAAGTCTGACGGTCGCGCGTGGCAGCTTCCTTACCCATGAAGGCCAAACCGGGCATCCCCTCCATCCTGAAGACGGCTTTCATCAACGCGCTGGTCGCGCTGGTGCTGTTCTCGTTGATGGTCGGCATCCGCACCGAGGCGGGCGCCTCGGGCCAACTCACCTATTGGACGCGCTTCGGCGAACTTGCCTCCCTCGTCGGTGCGGTATTCGGCGGCTCGATCGTGATCGAGCTGCTGCGGCAATGGATCGGCCCGACCGGTGCCGAGAACCTGGTGCCGCCAGCGGTGAAGAGCGGCATGTCGTTTATCGGCCGCTACCTTGCGCCGGCACTTCTGATCTTCACGCTGCTGGTGCCGGTGATCTTCTATGACCAGCGCTACATCCTCGACCTCGCGATCCTCGTGCTCACCTATGTCATGCTGGGATGGGGACTGAACGTCGTGGTCGGGCTCGCCGGCCTGCTCGATCTCGGCTATGTCGCATTCTATGCGGTCGGCGCCTATTCCTACGCACTGCTTGCGACCAATTTCGGCTGGTCGTTCTGGGTCTGCCTCCCGCTGGCCGGCATCCTCGCAGCGTTCTGGGGCGTGCTGCTCGGCTTCCCCGTGCTCCGCCTGCGCGGCGACTATCTCGCCATCGTGACGCTCGCCTTCGGCGAGATCATCCGCCTCGTCATCATCAACTGGCAGGATCTCACCGGCGGGCCCAACGGTGTCTCCGGCATTCCCCGCCCCTCCTTCTTCGGCATCCCGCTCGACAACAGCGACGACGGGCTCGCCGCCAAGCTCGACATCGAATATTCGCCGACGCACCGCATCGTCTTCCTGTTCTATCTGATCCTGGCACTCGCGCTGCTTACCAACTGGGCGACGATCCGCCTGCGCCGCCTGCCGATCGGGCGGGCCTGGGAAGCCTTGCGCGAGGACGAGGTCGCCTGCCGCGCGCTCGGCATCAACACCACGACCACCAAGCTCACGGCGTTCGCGACCGGGGCGATGTTCGGCGGCTTTGCCGGCGCGTTCTTCGCCACCCGCCAGGGCTTCATCAGCCCGGAATCCTTCACCTTCCAGGAATCGGCGCTGGTGCTCGCCATCGTCGTGCTCGGCGGCATGGGCTCGCAGCTCGGCGTCGCGCTGGCCGCTCTCGCCATGATCGGCGGCTTCGAGCTGTTCCGCGGCCTAGAGACCTATCGCATGCTGGTGTTCGGCATGGCGATGGTGCTGATCATGATCTGGCGGCCGCGCGGCCTGATCGGCCATCGAGCCCCCACCGTGTATCTGACCAAGGCGAAGGCGATCTCCTCCGACCTCGTCAAGGAAGGGCACGGATGAGCGGCGACAAGATTCTTAGCGTCGACCGGCTCGCCATGCGCTTCGGCGGCATCGTTGCCGTGCAGGACCTTTCTTTCGCCGCCGAGCGGAAGAAGATCACCGCGCTGATCGGACCGAACGGCGCCGGCAAAACCACGGTGTTCAACTGCATCACCGGCTTCTACAAACCGAGCGGCGGCGCCATTCGCCTCACCCATGACGACGGCAGGACGATCGCGCTGGAGCGGCTGAACGATTTCCGCATCGCCAAGCAAGCCAAGGTGGCCCGCACCTTCCAGAACATCCGGCTGTTTCCCGGCATGACCGCGCTGGAAAACCTGATGGTGGCGCAGCACAACGCGCTGATGCGCGCCTCCGGTTTCACTTTCCTCGGCCTCATCGGCGCGCCCGGCTATCGCGATGCCGAGAAGCGCGCGATTGATCTCGCCACGGACTGGCTCAAGCGGGTCAACCTGCTCGACCGCGCCGACGATGCCGCCGGCAATTTCGCCTATGGCGATCAGCGCCGGCTCGAGATCGCGCGCGCCATGTGCACCGAGCCTGCTCTGTTGTGCCTGGACGAGCCCGCCGCCGGCCTCAATGCGCGTGAGAGCGCGGCCTTGAGCGAGCTTCTGCTCTCGATCAGAGACGAGCTCGGTACCTCGATCCTCCTGATCGAGCACGACATGTCGGTGGTGATGGCGATCTCCGACCACATCGTGGTGATGGACCATGGCGTCAAGATCGCGGAAGGCACGCCGCGCGAGGTCCGCGACGATCCCAAGGTGATCGCCGCCTATCTCGGCGCCGACGAGGAAGAGGCGGCAGCCGTGATGGAGGGCGGCTCGTGACGCCGGCGCCCTCTCCTCTGCTCGCGATCCGGGGCTTGCGCGCCGCCTACGGCAAGATCGAGGCGCTGAAGGGCGTCGACGTCGAGATCAATGCCGGCGAGATCGTCGCGCTGATTGGCGCCAACGGCGCCGGCAAGTCGACGCTGATGATGACGATCTTCGGCAAGCCGCGCGCCCGCGCCGGCCAGATCCTGTATGAAGGCCGCGACATCACCGACGTCCCCACCCACGCAATCGCGCATTTGCGCATCGCGCAATCGCCCGAGGGCCGCCGCATCTTCCCGCGTATGAGCGTGGCGGAAAATCTCCAGATGGGGGCGGATGCCACCGAATGCACCGAGGCCGAACGCGAGGCGACGCTCCAGCGCGTCTTCACGCTGTTTCCGCGGCTGAAGGAACGCTACGCCCAGCGCGGCGGAACCCTGTCCGGCGGCGAGCAGCAGATGCTGGCGATCGGCCGCGCCTTGATGAGCCGCCCCCGCCTGCTCCTGCTCGACGAGCCCTCGCTTGGCCTGGCGCCGCTGATCGCGCGTCAGATTTTCGATGCGATCCGCACCCTGAACCGGCAGGACGGCCTGACCGTCCTGATCGTCGAGCAGAACGCCAACCACGCCCTCAAGCTTGCCCATCGCGGCTATGTCATGGTCAACGGCCTGATCACGCTGGCCGGCACCGGCGCCGAATTGTTGCAGCGCCCCGAGATTCGCGCCGCCTACCTGGAAGGCGGCCGGCACGGCTGACCGAGCCGCAAGCCCGCCCCCCGTGCGGCCGAATGCGGCGAGATATCTGCGCCAATGCCCGTATTTTGCCGGTGACTTCTCCTCGAATTCATTCAAGAATGGCGCCGGTTTGAACCGGGCATGCCCGGCAACGTCCACAGGCGACCACCCGCGAGGTATCTCATGAAATCACTGAAGCTCATCGGTCTGGCATTCGGCGCATCGCTCGCGCTGTCGAGCGCGGCATTCGCGCAGGATGTCACCGTCGCAGTCGCAGGCCCGATGACCGGCGGCGAGTCCGCCTTCGGCCGCCAGATGAAGAACGGCGCCGAAATGGCCGTGGCCGATATCAATGCCGCCGGCGGCGTCAACGGCAAGAAGCTCGCGCTGTCCGTCGAGGACGACGCTTGCGACCCGAAACAGGCGCGTTCGATCGCCGAAAAGATCGCCGGCGCGAAGATCCCCTTCGTGGCCGGGCATTATTGCTCGTCGTCGTCGATTCCGGCCTCGGAAGCCTATGCCGACGGCAACGTGCTCCAGATCACGCCGGCCTCGACCAACCCGCTGTTCACCGAGCGCAAGCTCTGGAACGTGGCGCGCGTCTGCGGCCGTGACGATCAGCAGGGCCTGATCGCGGCCCAGTACATCGCCAAGAACTACAAGGGTAAGAACATCGCGATCCTCAACGACAAGACCACCTACGGCAAGGGTCTGGCCGACGAGACGAAGAAGGCGCTCAACAAGGCCGGCGTCACCGAGAAGATGTACGAGTCCTATAACAAAGGCGACAAGGACTTCAACGCGATCGTCTCGCGTCTGAAGCGCGACAACATCGACCTCGTCTATGTCGGCGGTTACCATCAGGAGAGCGGCCTGATCCTGCGTCAGATGCGCGACCAGGGCCTCAAGACCGTGCTGATGGCCGGCGACGCCCTCGCCGACAAGGAGTACGCCTCCATCACCGGCCCGGCTGGCGAAGGCACATTGTTCACCTTCGGCCCCGATCCGCGCAATAAGCCGACCGCGAAGAAGATCGTCGAGGCTTTCAAGGCCAAGAACATCGACCCCGAGGGCTACACCCTCTACACCTATGCGGCGATGCAGGTGTGGTCGCAGGCGGCCAAGAAGGCTGGCTCCACCGACGCCAAGAAGGTCATGGAAGCGATCAAGGCCGGTAAGTGGGACACCGTGATCGGCCCGATCGAGTATGATGCCAAGGGCGATATCAAGCAGCTCGACTACGTCGTCTACAAATGGGATGCCAAGGGCGGCTACTCCGAGATCAAGAGTGACGGCACCTGAGCCCGCCTGCCGGGCCTGAAGGCATCCAATCATCACCACGCCCCGGCTTGCCCGGGGCGTTTCTTCTGGCGGGAGTGTCAGACGGCTGCAGGCAGTTCGCCGCCGGCCGCGGCCTGGGCTTTCCGCAGCGCTTGCAGGAGGTCGTTCGGCCGAAACGGCTTTTGCAGGCAGACCACGTTGGCGAGGTGTGGCGCCTGGTCCATGAAATCCAGCGTCGTCATCCCGGACACCGCCACGACCGGCAGCCCCGGCACACGTTCGCGCAGGGTCGCGATGACGTCGACGCCGCTGGTGTCACCCAGGAAAATATCGACGATCGCCGCGTCAAAGGGGCTTTCCGTGAAGGTTTTCAGCCCGGCCGCGCCGCTTTCGGCCTCGGCGACCTCGTATTGGTTGACCCGAAGCACGATCGCGACCATCGCGCGCACGGCCTTCTGGTCGTCGATGATGAGAACGCGAGGCATGGGAACAATCCCGCAGATCGATCAATTCGTGTGATTCAAACCTGGAACCCGCCGCGGCGGGAGGGCATTATGACACCGCCCCAGTAAAGCGCATCTTACCCGGTACCTACTCCGCGTTCTCACCAAAATTAAGTAAGCTGTAACCTTCGGTTGAGTCGTCGCTGCAACGGTCCACGACACGCTCCCGGAACGGGCTACCGTGGAGGTCGAAGGTCAAATCTGCCGGATCTTGGAACTGCGGGATGCTCAAAACGGGTCTGCAAGAGATGAACGCGCCTACGATCGACCGAAGCACATTTCTTTCAACGCTGCCGGCCACGTCGGCCGACCGGACCGCGGCATTGTGGATCGTCGGTGTGTCCTCGATCCTGTTCGCACTGGCCGTTCCGTTCGCAGGTATCTCGCTGCCGCCGGTCCCTGCCTTCGTCGCGAGCTATCAATCCGCCCTGGCCGTGAGCGACATCATCACGGCAGTGTTGCTGCTGTCGCAGTTTTCGGTGCTGCGGACCCGCGCACTGCTGTGGCTGTCGACGGCCTACCTGTTCACCGCCGCGGCAGCGCTGGTCCATGCCCTCACCTTCCCCGGCCTGTTCACACCGACCGGGCTGTTCGGCGCCGGCAGCCAGACCACCGTCTGGCTCTACATGATCTGGCACGGCGGCTTCCCGCTGTTCGTGCTGGGCTATGCCTGGCTGAAGGAAAAGGACGGCGGCCCCAGGATCCGGGGCGCGACAATCAGCCCGATCTACGCCATCGTGCTCGGCGTCGTCGCGACCATCGCCGCCTTCACCTGGATTGTCACCGTCCAGCACGATCTGTTGCCGGTCCTGCTCCGCGACGGCCGTTACACACCGACCATGATCGGGGTCGTATCCTTTGTGTGGTCGCTGAGCTTCGCCGCGCTCGTGTCGCTGTGGTTCCGCCGCCCGCATTCGGTGATCGACATCTGGCTCATGGTGGTGATGTGCGCATGGCTGTTCGACATCGCGCTGTCTGCAATCGTCAACGTCGCGCGCTTCGATCTCGGTTTCTACGCCGGCCGTCTCTATGGCCTCTGCGCGTCGAGCTTCGTGCTCGCGGTGCTGCTGATCGAGAACGTCCGCCTTCAGGCCCGGACGGTGGGCCTCGTCGGCAGGCTGCGCGAGCAATCGGCGTCGGATCGCGACTTCTACGGCAAGCGCCTCGCGCTGTACGGCGCCGTCGTCGAATCCTCCAACGACGCCATCATCACGAAGACGCTCGACGGCATCATCACCGGGTGGAACAAGGCCGCCGAGCACTTGTTCGGCTATTCCGCCGCGGAGGCCGTCGGCAGGTCGATCGACATTATCGTGCCGACGGAGCGAAAGGGCGAAGTCCGGAGTATCCTCAACCGGATCGCCGACAACGAGACGATTGCCCAGCACGAGACGGTGCGGATTCGCAAGGACGGCCGCGCGCTCGACGTTGTCCTGAATGTTTCGCCATTGAAGTCGGACAACGGAGAGATCATCGGCGCTTCCAAGATCGCCCATAACATCACCGAGGAGAAGCAGGCGCAGGAGAAGCTTCGCCGCGAGATCGAGGAACGCCAGCGCATCTTCGAGACTTCGCAGGATCTGATCCTGGTCACTGACGGCTTCGGCAATTTCATCCAGGTCAGCCCGAGCGTGAAGGACATCCTCGGCTTCAGCCCGGAAGACATGATCGGGCACAGTGCGACCGAGTTCATCCACCCTGACGACCTCGACAAGACGCGGGAGGAAATGCGCGCGGCGCGGCGCGGCGCGGTCAAGCGCAGCTTCGAGGCTCGCTATTATCACTACGACGGTCACGAGGTCACGCTGAACTGGATGGGCACCTGGTCCGAGCCGGTGAAGCGCCATTTCTTCATCGGCCGAGATCTCACGGAGAAGCAGGCCGCCGAAGCCCAGTTCCGGCAGGTTCAGAAGATGGACTCCATCGGCCAGTTGACCGGCGGCGTCGCCCACGACTTCAACAACGTGCTGACCGTCATCACCGGCACGATCGGCATTCTCAGCGACGCCGTCGCCGACCGGCCCGAGCTTGCCGCCATCACCAAGCTGATCGACGACGCAGCCGAACGCGGCGCGCAGCTGACCAAGCATCTGCTCGCCTTCGCCCGCAAGCAGCCGCTGCAGCCGCGCGAGATCGACGTCAACGCGCTGGCGCTCGAAGCCGCCAAGCTGCTGCACCCGACGCTGGGCGAGCAGATCACGATCATGCCGCAGCTTACCGAGGACGCCTGGCCGACGCTGGTCGACCCTGGCCAGCTATCCACCGCGATCCTCAATCTCGCATTGAACGCGCGCGATGCCATGCCCGACGGCGGCACCCTGGTGCTGGAGACCCGCAACATCTTCCTCGACGACGGCTATGCCAGCATGAACCCCGACGTCGTCGCCGGCAATTACGTGATGATTGCCGTCAGCGACACCGGCAGCGGAATTCCGCCGGACCTGATCGACCGGGTCTTCGACCCGTTCTTCACCACCAAGGAGGTCGGCAAGGGCACCGGCCTCGGCTTGAGCATGGTGTTCGGTTTCGTCAAGCAGTCGGGCGGCCACATCAAGATCTACAGCGAGGTAGGCCACGGCACGAGCGTGAAGATCTACCTGCCGCGCTCGACCGGGGTGCAGGAAACCGATTTCGAGGTGCTCCAGAACGCGCCCATCACCGGCGGCAACGAGAGGATCCTGATCGTCGAGGATGACGCGCTGGTGCGGCAATATGTTGTGACGCAGGTCAAGAGCCTCGGCTATACCGCGCTCGAGGCCGCCAACGGCGCGGAGGCCCTCACCATCATCGACAGCGACAAGGCCATCGACCTGCTCTTCACCGACATCATCATGCCGGGCAACATGAACGGCCGCCAGCTTGCCGACGAAGCGGTCCGGCGCCGCCCCGACCTCAAGACGCTGTTCACCTCGGGCTACACCGAAAATGCCATCGTCCATCATGGCCGGCTCGATTCCGGCGTGTTGCTGCTGGCCAAGCCCTACCGCAAGTCCGAGCTCGCCAAGATGCTCAGAACGGCGCTGGCCAGTTGAGCCCGCGACCTCTCTGCGCTATCGCAGAGGCGAACTCCTTTGAGCTCGCGAGGCCAGTTTGAACAACCTCCTCACCGATATCCCCGGCGTCCGCGTCGGTCATGCCGAGGATGCCAAAGTCGCCTCCGGCACGACCGCGATCATCTTCGATTCCCCGGCGGTCGCAGCCATCGATGTTCGCGGCGGCGGCCCGGGCACGCGCGAGGTCTCGCTGCTCGACGTCGCCAATACGGTCGAGCGGATCGACGCGATCGCACTCTCCGGCGGCTCCGCCTTCGGTCTCGATGCCGGTGGCGGCGTCCAGGCTTGGCTCGCCGAACAGGGCCGCGGTTTCAGAGTAAGGGAGGCCGTCATCCCCGTCGTCCCCGGCGCGATCGTGTTCGATCTGCTCAACGGCGGCGACAAGGCCTGGGGCCGCTTTTCGCCCTATCGCGACCTCGGCTACGCCGCTGCGGCTTCCGCCGGCGCCGACTTCGCGCTCGGCAGCGTCGGCGCGGGCCTGGGTGCCACCACCGCCACCTTCAAGGGCGGAATCGGTTCGGCGTCGGCCGTGACCGCGAACGGCATCAAGGTCGGCGCGATCATGGTGGTGAATGCGGTCGGCAGCGTCACTGTCGGCAACGGCCCCTGGTTCTGGGCCGCACCATTCGAGGAAAACGGCGAGTTCGGCAGGCGCGGCCTGCCGCCAAGCTTCACGCCCGACATGCTGGCGATGCGTATCAAGGGCGGTCCGGCCGCGAGTGAGCGCGAGAACACGACGATCGGCCTTGTCGTCACCGACGCGATTCTGAGCAAGGCACAGGCCAAACGGCTCGCGATGATCGCCCAGACCGGATTTGCACGCTCGATCTATCCGGTGCACGCTCCACTGGATGGCGACGTGCTGTTCGCCGCGGCCACCTGCGAGAAACCGATCGAGCCGCTGGTTGAGCTCACCGAGCTCGGCATGGTCGCCGCCAACGTGGTCGCGCGCGCGATTGCAAGCGGCGTGTACAACGCGACCGCGCTGCCATTTCCGGGGGCGCAGCCGGCGTGGAAGGACAGATTCGGTTAGAAACGAAACGGCGGATGCGGCGTTACCCTGGCAGGCCAAGGTTTACCGTCATGCCGTCTTCCGTGATCCGCTTCTTTCGCTATGCGCCCGACACGCGTGAGCTCAAGGTGACCTTTGTCAGCGGACGTCTCTATGTCTACGAGGACGTTCCGCCAGAGGTCGCCGCCGCGTTCAGGGACGCGCGCGCAAAGGGGACGTTCTTCAACCACGAAATCCGCGACCGGTATGTCTATCGTGACATCACGCACGAATATGCCGGCTAGTCTCGGATGCCGCTCACACGCTCATCGACATCGACGAGCCGGCTGTCACTGAGGCGGCCTGCCCCTGCCCGCCTTGCCGCTGCATCAATTGCGCAAACAGATCATAGGCCGAATTACGGGGGCTGGAGGCACCCGGCACCGTCGTCGACATCTTGAAGCCGTCGGCATAGGTGACGGTCGTCGTGGTCGAGCCGTCGGCGGCTGTCGTCGTGGTCGAGGTCGATCCGCCCTTGGACTTCGACGAGGAATCCGATCCATCGCCCGAGCCGCCGGCACCTTGCGCGTGATGGTGTCCGTGGTGGCCGCTCTTCAGCGCCTTCGACATCTCGTCAAGGCTGACGCTGCCGTCGGAGTTCGCATCGAGCTTCGAGAACACGTCGCTGGCCTGCGCGAGGTTGGTGCCGCCGGCGCCCAGCGCGTCTTCGAACTCGGACTTGGTTATGCTGCCGTCGCCATCCGCATCGATCTGCGCGAACAGATCCTTGAGCGCCGCCTCCCGGCCCTTCGACACGGAGGACGACGAATTCGACGAGGTCGAGGTCGCCAAACTGCTCGCGCCGTCGGTGGACTGGCTCTGCGCCGCCAGCAGCGCGCTCATGGTCGCCGGCGCGATCTGTGGGGGGCTGCCTGAGCTGACCAACGAGGTCGTCATGCTGCCCGTGCTGTCGATCGCGAACGGATTGGTTGCGCCTTGCGAAGATCCCGCCTTCTGCGTCGACGACGACGCCTTCGAGTTCGTCAGCGACTGGATCGCGTCGAGCGCGCTGGATACGGCGCCAAGGGCCAACAACATTGCACAACTCCAACCGATGCGGCATGCCGCAGCCAATGTTCTGCAGGTGATGTCAGCAAGCGTCATGCCAGCGCAAAAAGTTCAATGAAATCCGCCGCCGCCGCGGCTTGGACGGCCCGGGAACACCGGCAATTCGTGCCGGTCGCGGCAGAAATTTCCGCCCACAGGAAGCACGCCTCCCATGCATTGCCCGCCACGGAGGCCCATGTTAGGCGAGGCCATCTTTCACGGCCGCCACGGGAAATCGCGCCATGACCCAAGCCTTCGTCCCCCGCCCCCTGGCAATCGCGCCCTCGATCCTGGCTTCGGATTTCTCCAGGCTCGGCGAGGAGGTGCGCAGCGTGGACGCCGCCGGCGCCGACTGGATCCATCTTGACGTCATGGATGGTCACTTCGTTCCCAACATTTCCTACGGCCCCGACGTCATCAAGGCGATGCGCCCGCACACAAAGAAGGTGTTCGATGCGCATCTGATGATCTCGCCCTGTGACCCCTTTCTCGAGGCGTTTGCGAAAGCCGGCTGCGACCACATCACCGTGCATGCGGAAGCCGGTCCCCATTTGCACCGCTCGCTTCAGGCGATCCGCGCGCTCGGCAAGAAGGCCGGCGTCTCGCTCAATCCCGGCACGCCGGTCAGCACGCTCGAATACGTCCTTGACCTCGTCGACCTCGTGCTCGTGATGTCGGTCAATCCCGGCTTCGGCGGCCAGGCCTTCATTCCCTCCGCCATCGGCAAGATCCGCGATATCCGCGCGATGACGGCGGGACGTCCGATCGACATCGAGGTCGATGGCGGCGTCGGCGCCGACGTTGCGGGCGCGCTCGCCGCGGCGGGCGCCAACGCCTTCGTCGCCGGCACATCAGTGTTCAGGGGCGGCACGCAGGAAGCCTACAAGACCAACATCGCCGCGATCCGCAACGCTGCGCTGGGGGCCCGCGGCGAAGCGATTTGAGCTGCATCAAGCCGCGCAGGCGGACGGCGGAAAATCCCGCGGCTTTTACGGGTGTTGCAACGCGCGACGCCTAAAAATGCACTCTTGATCCGTACTCATCCGGACTTCACTGATTCGCGCAAATCACCGCAAGTGACTCCTGCTTGCTTTTGACGGGAGCACATCATGACGACGACCCTGGTTTGGACTGGCGTAGCGTTGTGGTTGGGGTTCAATGCGGCGATTGCGGCGCGCAGCTTCTACGTGGCACGACCGGTGAAGGTCGTGGCTTCTGCCCGCATCATCCACCTTCATCGTCGCCGGGGCTGAGCGCCATGCAGATCGCACTCGTGAAGCGCCAGCCGAAGCGCAGGTGCCGGATCCCGCGCCGCCCGCATCCGGGCCTCGACTATTTCTTCGGCCGCCTCGAGCGTGCCGATGGCGCGCCCGACGACGATGCCCGGCTCGACAATTCGGATCTCGATCATTCGTTTTCCTCGCAGCGACGACACTGAGACTTCCTTTTCCGGACCCCTCCCATGAAACCGCACTGCCCGAACTGCTTGAAGGAAATGACCAAGGCATCCGCCTCGCGCAACCTGTTCAATTGCGAGCCTTGCCGCGAGATCATCCAGTATTTTGGCGGCAGCGCGGATCACGGCGAGCCCGGCCCGCATTTCTCCTGGCCGATCCGCCGCAAGCGCGTCGCCCGCACCGCTCACGCGGCCTGATCCACTTCTCAAGTCGGCAGGCGGCCTATCCCGGCTCTTCGCCTACATCGGGCTCGCCGACTTCCCCAGCCATCCGCGGCGGCCGCACCACGGTGACGGTGCAGGCCGCTTCCGCGGCCACCTTGGCCGACACGCTGCCGAGCAGCGTGCGTCTGAACGAGCCCTGCCGCGCGCCGATGATGACATGGTCGACCTGGTTGGCCTCGGCAAACTCCAGGATCGCGGCGGCGGGATCGACCGCCTCCAGCACATGAGCCGACAGCCGGCTCTCGTCCAATTTGAGCGGCGTCGCCCAATGCCTGAGCGCCACCAGACGGTCGATATGCTTGTTGGATCCCTGCTCGTCCAGCGTCCGGTCGATCGCGATCCGGTTCAGCTTGAGCACGTTGACGCAGGCAAGCCGCGCCGACGGCAAGGTGGCGAGGATGCGCTCGGTGGTCACGCGTAGCGCCTCGTTCAGCTCCGGTGCGCCTTCCACCGTGTCGAGCGCGACAGCGAGGATCGGGCTCGACGCGATTTGGGCGGCGACATCCGATTTCGCGCGCGGCGCCATGACGCCCTGATTGAAGCGGCGGCGCCATGCGACGCCGAGGGAGTCGCGTTTGATCCGCTCCGAGCGCGTGGTGAGCTTGACCTGGTCCGGATGGGCGAGATCGAAGGCGAGCTGGGACGCCGTCGGATAGCGCCACACCGGCTCGATCTCGAGACAGCGCAACACCACCTCCTGAAGCCAGGGCGGATAGTCGGCGCGGAGCGTGCGCGGCGGGTACGGATCGCGCCACAGCCGGCGCCGCATCGCACGCAGCGTCTCGCCCTCGCCGAATGGCCGCTCGCCGGTCGTGAAGAAATACAGCAGCACACCGAGCGAAAACAGATCGCTGCGCGGATCGTCGCGCACCCCCGACAGTCGCTCGGGTGCCATGTAGGGCGCGGTGCCGTAAGGCAGGCGGAACTCCTCCTGCAAGAGATCCGGCAGGTGGTTGTGATGCGACAGGCCGTAGTCGATCAGCACCGCCTCGCCGCTCTCGCGGAACATGATGCTGCTCGGCTTGATGTCGTGATGAATCACATTCTGCCGGTGGAGATCGGCAAGCGCGGTTGCGATCTTGGCGACGAGCTGCCGCGCCTCGTCGTACGGCAGCGGCAGCTCGGGCAGCCGCTTGTAGAGCGTGGTGCCGCCGATGCGCTCGATCACGACATAGGCCTGACGCGCGAAATCGCCGGTGCCGAAACAGGTCGGGACGTGCGGACCCGCGAGCCGCGGCAGGATCATCATCTCCATCTCGAAGGAGACGATCGCGGCAGGATCCTCGCCCTCCGACACCCGCGGGATCTTCATCAGCAAGGGCACGTCGATGCCGGGATGGGTGACCGTCCACAGCGTCGCCATGCCGCCGGCATGAACGCATTCTCCGATGGTATAACCGTCGATCTCCGCGCCGGATTTGACCAGTGATTTCGGCATAGCCGTCAGCGGCCCTGCGACAGGCGGTCGGCAAGCCAGTGCGGCAGGCCGTTGTCGCGGATCCTGCTTGCTGCGGTCGCGATGTCATAGGGCGCGCGGCAATAGGTGATCTGGCACGATTCGGTGTCGAACAAGACGAAGGCTGCCGACGGATCGCCGTCGCGGGGCTGGCCGACCGAGCCGAGCACGGCGAGCCATTGCCGTCCGCGCAGCAGCTGCACCGGGACGTCGGTCTTCGGCACGAAGCTCGTCATCTTCGCCGTCACCGACATCGAATAGAGCGCGGGACGGTGGATATGGCCGCAGAAGGTGACATGGGCCGGCGTCGCAATCAGGCTCTTGGCGGCTTCGACCGTCGAGCGGACATAGTGCCAGCGCTGGGGGTGAGAAGCTTCCGAATGCACAAAGAGACGATCGCTGTCCTCTACCAGCATCGGCAAGTCAGCCAGGAACCGCCGCTGCGCGGTGTCGAGCCGGCCGCGGGTCCACTCGATCGCGATTTGCGCCTCGGCGTTCATGGTCTCTGCCGAGGAATTGACCGCCTGGTCGTGATTGCCGCGCACGGCGACAGCACCCTGGGCGACGAGCTCCATCGCGGTATCCACCACCCACTCGGGATCGGCGCCATAACCGACGAAATCGCCGAGCAGGACGAACCGCTCCGCGCCCTTCGCACGGGCGACCTTCAGACAGGCTTCGAAGGCCTGCCGGTTGCCGTGGATATCGGAAAAAACAGCTAGGAGCACGGACCCTCCACCCTCAGGTCTTATCGAAAGCCGATAAGGCCAAATTGAGGGAGGTCAAAACCATGCGCCAGCGCCGCGCCGTTTACCAGCGCGCCGCTGTCACGATGCTGAAGAGCTATTGCTCGTCCTTCGGGGGCATCCGGGGCGGCGGGATCGGCGTGAACACCGCACCTTGCGCGCCGGCGGGCGGGGCGACGAACTCCCCGGTCGAGGAATCGCCGCCGGTCGTCTCCATGATCGTCTTGGGCGTCACATATTCGCGGACCATGTCGATCAGGCTGCCATCGCCGCCGCCGAAATCGGCCGCGCGGCCGCCTTGCGGATGTCCCAGGGCGATCTCGTTCTCCGCGGCATGGGTCTTGTCGGCGAGCCTGTCATTGTAGGGCACGCGGAAGGCTCGCGGGATGCCGCTCGGGCGATTGTCCTCATCCAGTTGCTCGACCCACAGATAGATCGAGCCGGGATCGCCCTGAAGCGAATGCGGCTCGACGATGCGGGCTTTCAGCAGCTTGAACGTCGCCGGCAGCCGGTCGGCGCTGGCCCAGCCGAGCAGCCCGCGCATCTCGGTGAAGCTGACGACATAGAAGGCGCTGGTCACGACCACGGCGATCGCCTTCAGCGACCAGTGCAGGCGCGCGTAGACCAGCACGACCAGCAGCAGCGCGCCGATGACAGCATAGGCGACCGACAGCGTCAGGATGACCGTTTGCAGGCTAGTCACGGCGCACCCTCTTGGCGTTACTGCTCACACCGGTCCTCGGGTCGAGATCGGCGCCGTTGCGCCAACTGCTGCGGAACGTCTCCAGCAGCGATTTCGGCCGCTGGTCCACGTTGATCACCTTGCCCTCGGCATCGAGCCGGAAGCGCACCGCGGTCTTTTCGTCGCCGGTGTGGTCGAGCGTGAACTTGTTGTCGAACACCACCTGAGCCGTTGGATTGAGCTTCTGCACCTTCACATTGGCTGTGACAGGTTCGCCCGTCGTCGCCACGAAATGCGAGACATTGACGGTGTACTCGCCGGCCACGATGCCTCGCACCGTGACAATTTCCTCGCGGATGGGCGAGGCGATCTTCTTGCCGGCGACGACGATGAAGTCGTTGGCCCCGCCCCGGTCGTCGCGGTCAAGGGTGAGGAAGCCGGCCTCGCGGTGGCGATACCAGGCGATGTTGCCGACGGGATCCTGCACGAACAGGTCGAGATCGTCGGGGTGACTGTCCGGCCAGTCCAACGTGATCATGAACTCGGCCTTGGAGTCGATCTTGCCTTCCTTGGCGTCCGGGGAGACCGCGAGCAGCGCCAGGAAGAAGAGAAACGCGATAACCTGGAGCGCCTTGAACAGCATCACGCCCAGCGGATCGAACGGCTCCTCGCGCGGATAGAGACCGAAATCATCCATCATGACGAGGTTCCGGCGCCTTTGCGCTCCAGTACTGGCGTCACATAGGTCTCGGTCAGCACCACCGCATCCGAGAACACCCGCTGGGTCGCGGCGTCCAGCATGTAGTACTGGATGCGGACCAGGATCGAGCCGACGAGGCCGGCGAGCGTCGTGTACATCGCGACGGCCATGCCGTCGCTCATCAACCCCATCGAGGAGCGCATCGCGACCTTGTCGGCGGCGTCCAGCCCCGCGATCGGCGCCAGCATGATGATGAAGCCGACGATGGTACCGAGCAGGCCAAGCTTCATCAGCGTGTCCGAGACGAAGGCGCCGAACCCGTTGGAGCCGCGCAGCCGGTCGGCGAGCGTCCGCAGCAGCAGCGTCTGGTCGACAGGCCGGTAGTCCTGCGCGGCGGCCTTGGTCACCAGGCTCTCGATGTGATCGCGTACGAGGCCGCGCGGCAACGCGGTCGCCCCCGCCTCCAGCGCCTTGCTGCCGCCGGTGGCCGATAGCATCGTCCGGCAGCGCCGCGCCGCGGCCCCTTCACGGGCAATCGCCCGCGTGCGCAGGAAGCAATGGCCGCAGGTGACGACATAGAGCAACGCGATGATGCTCGAAATGTACGTTCGATCCGAGGTCAGCATCAGGTGGATCAGGCCGAAGCGCCACAGCAGCACGACGGCAAAGATCGAGAGCCCGGTGAAGATCATCCAGAACAGCAGCGCGCTGCGCTCGGATGGGTCGGTCGCAGACGGCGCGATCGGTCCAATCGTCATCGAACTCATGCCGCACTGCTCCTGGTTTGCACCAATTCCCCACCGATTAGATCAAAGCCGCCGTATCAGGTCCAAAGACCCATGCCCAATCCGGCTTGGGAAATTTGCCCGAGCTGCCATCCTGCCACACCCCGCGATTGGCAAGGGCCGGCGGCGTTGTTAGGCTGAGCTTACCAAACGTTGGGGGTGATCGCATGCGCCTCGTGCTTCAGCTTGTCGCCCGTCTGCTTCTTATCGTGGCCCTGTGTCTCGGCGCGGCAACCATATGGGCCACGTTCGACGCCTATCGCAGCGTCGACCGGGCGACGGCGGCCTCGGCGCAGCGGGTGGCACAGGCGCTTCAGGCGCTGTATTGGCGTGAGCTTTTGTTGCGCAGCAGCAGAGCGCGCGAGCATCTCCTGCCTGTTCCGGACTGGCGCACCCTGGAGACGATGAAGCTGATCTCGCCCGGCGTCTGCGTCGAGTTCCAGCCCGCCACAGCATTCGAGAAGCCCCTCTGCGGCCAGAGCGAGGGACTGGGCAAGACGCCGCCGCGCTGGTTCGCCGCAATCGTGCCGACCTTCCTCGGCAGCCATGCCGAGGTGGTGCGGCCGGTCAGCCCCCGCGCCGATTCTGCCGGCACCGTGGTCGCGACGCCGGATGCCGCGGCTGCCATCTCGCTCGCTTGGGAGTACATCCTCAACGTGATCGACGTCGCGCTATTGATGGCGGCAGCGATCGCACTGCTGGCGTCGCTGGCGATCGCGCATGCGCTGGCGCCGGCGCGCGCGATCGTGACCGCGTTGCAGCGCATGGCACGCGGACAGTATCACACGAAACTGCCGCGCTTCCGCTCCATGGAGCTGGCGATGATCGGCAACGCCGTCGGTGAGCTGGGCGGCCGGCTGGAGGAAGCCACCGAGCAGCGCGCCGCGCTGACGCGGCGCCTGATCGAGATACGCGACGATGAGCGCCGCGCCCTCGCCCGCGAACTCCACGACGAGTTCGGACAGAATCTCTCCGCCATCCTCGCCTTCGCCAACACGATCGAAACGGCGAGCGCGAGGACAAGCAGGGACAACGGGATCGCCCAGGATGCGCGCATGATCTCGCAGGCCACCCATCATCTGATGGCCTCGCTCCGCGATGCGCTGAAGCGCCTGCGCAATCCCCTGCCCGAGGAGCTTGGGCTCGAGGCGAGCCTTGTCAATCTCGTCGACAGCTGGCGCTCGCAGAGCGCGGCGCGGCCAACGATCCAGCTCGATCTCAGGGGTGATCTGACGGATGTGCGCGGACCGGCCGCCACCACGGCCTATCGCGTAGCACAGGAATGCCTGACCAACGCACTGCGTCACGGTGCGGCGCGCGAGATCTCGGTGCGGATCGAACGGCGCGCCGGCGACGATGACGCGCTGCTGATCCACGTCGAGGACGACGGCGGCGGCGATGCGGAGCGCGTCGCGCAATCGGCCGGATTCGGCCTCACCGGCATCCGTGAACGCATTGCGGCCGCCGGTGGATCGTTGTCGATCCTGCCTGCCCGCGGCGGCCTCAGTGTCGCCGCCACCATCCCGCTCGCCGCGTGAGGCCGGAATGAGCGAGGTTGCAGCAACAGGCATCTCCGTGCTGCTCGTCGACGACCATCCGATCGTCCGGCAAGGCTATCGGCGCGTGCTGGAAAGCCAGGGCGATCTGCACGTCGTGGCGGAAGCCGACAACGCCGCGGACGCCTACGGCGCCTTCAAGGCGCATGACCCCGATGTCGTCGTGCTCGACATCTCGATGCCGGGCGCGAGCGGGCTGGAAGCGATCCGCAACATCCGCGCCCGCAGCCCGCGGGCGCGGATCCTCGTCTTCACCATGCACAACGAGGCCGTGCTGGTCAAAGCCGCCTTCAGTGCCGGCGCGAGCGGCTTCGTCACCAAGAGCAGCGAGCCGTCCGCAGTGGTAGGTGCCATCCGCAGTGTCGCCCGCGGCGAACGCGCCATGAGCGACGACATCGCGCATATCCTCGCCGAGGACAGCCTGTCGACCGGCTCAGCACTGGATCAACTGGGCGAACGCGAGATCGAGATTTTGCGCCAGTTCGCCGGCGGCGCCACCACCGAGCAGATCGCGACGCATCTCAATCTCAGTGTGAAGACGGTGCAGAATTATCACTACCTCATCAAGACCAAGACCGGCGCGCGTACGGATGCGCAGCTGGTGCGCCTCGCGGCGACGTGCGGGCTGACGAGGATCTAGCAGCAAAGCTGCCGCACTGTCCCGGTCCCGGGAAGCTTCTCAATCTGCTGAGCGAGATTGGAACAGAGACTATCCGAGCCCGGTTAGTACCGGAGTGAAGGAGTCATAGGTCATGAGTAAGGGTCATCACAACGCAGTCGACCATCCCCCGATCATCACAGTAGGCGAACTCATCGACGAACTCTGCCGTCTGCCGGACACCGCGGTCGTCCACTTCCGCTGCCCCATGCTCGATCAGGAGCTGACCTTCTACCGCCTGCGCAAGCGGTCAAAGGACTCCGTCGAAATCGCGGTCAATGCATATCCGGAAAGTCCCCCGGTCGTGCCATCCTCCGATCCGAACGTCCATGCGCGCAGGCGCTCGGCGTCCTCGCCACCGGTTCACAACGGGGTCCATCTTCAGAAGGCGCGGGTTTGACTGGTACGCGCTGAGCAGGTGCGGCGGTCTATCCCGCTTTCAGCCCGCGCAGCAGCAGCGCCAGCGTCGCGTCCACGCGCGCGGAGAGATCGGCGTCCCTCCACTCGTCGGCATGAGCCGGGTGGTGGAACCGGACGGTGGCATCGAAGATGGCACGCGCGGTGGTCTTGACGTCGTCCACGGCGAAAACGCCCTGCTTCACGCCGTCGCTCAGGATCGCCGCGATCTGGTCGATCATGGTGTCCTTGTGACACTTGACGGCCGCGCAGGCCTCGCGTGCCAGCGTCAGATAAGTGTCGAACATCTCGGGGTCGTCGAGCACGCGCGAACGCTTGGCAGCGAACAGCGTGCGCAGCCAGCGATCGAGCCTGGCCGGCGCCGGCCCCTGCTCGTCGACGATCGCGCGCAACGGCGCGTCGATGCGGTCGAGCCAGCGTTTGGCAACGGCCTCGCGCAGCGAAGCCTTGCTGGGAAAATGGCGGTAGACGCTGCCGTGGCTCACATCGAGGGCACGGGCAACGTCAACCACGGTGGCCTTGGCAAGTCCGAAGCGCCGCAGCACGTCCTCGGTGACTTCGAGGATCCTCTCCGGCGTCAAGACAACAGCTTCATTCATGCCAGCACCATGTTCCCGTTGAGGGCTCACTTACCTCGGCAGCAGGGCTGCTTCCGAAGCGCCCTGGCCGGTCGTTTCGGAAAGCCTATGCCTTAATGAGGCAGTTTTGCAGCCTGCGCCGCGATTTGGCGCGCCACCAGCACATTGAGCCAATGCCCAATCACACCGGTAAAATTGAGGATTTCGGTCGTCATTGTCTAAGTCTCCATTCGTCCGCGGTCCCCGCTCTTCAATCCACCCTTCGATCCGAGCTTGCTTCGGATGTCGGGCTCCCCGGGGCTTGTCGCGGGACGCCCAATCGGAGCGTCCGAGAAGGGATATACACGTCTCGCTGACAGATTTCAATATCTGTCAGTCGATGATCCGTGATTGACATCTAATTTTTGACTTGCGGGGGGAGCCCGCTCTCAACCCCACCGGTGGATTAGCCGCCCCCTACCCCGCTCCGTGGGCCGGAACGTTTGTTTCGCCCTCGCCGCTCTGCTAAATCGCGGCGTAAAAAGCATTTTGGCCGGAGCCCTGCACCCCCAGCATCCCCTGGGGTGTCCCCCGCCCACCTCTTGGAGCCGTCAGATGATCCCCCGCTATACCCGCCCGGAAATGGCCTCGATCTGGGAGCCGCAGACCCGGTTCAAGATCTGGTTCGAGATCGAGGCGCACGCAGCGGACGCCTTGGCCGAGCTTGGGACCATCCCCAAGGAGGCCGCCAAGACGGTTTGGGCCAAGGCCAAGAACGCCACCTTCGACGTCGCCCGCATCGACGAGATCGAACGCGAGACCAAGCACGACGTCATCGCCTTCCTCACCCACCTCGCCGAGATCGTCGGCCCCGAGGCGCGTTTCGTGCACCAAGGCATGACCTCCTCCGACGTGCTCGACACCTGCCTCAACGTCCAGCTCACCCGTGCCGCCGACCTGCTGCTTGCCGATCTCGACAAGGTTTTGGCCGCGCTCAAGAAACGCGCGTTCGAGCATAAGATGACGCCGACCATCGGCCGCAGCCACGGCATCCATGCCGAGCCGGTCACCTTCGGCCTCAAGCTCGCTTACGCCTATGCCGAATTCACGCGCGCCAAGGAGCGCCTGATCGCGGCGCGGAAAGAAGTCGCGACCTGCGCCATCTCAGGCGCCGTCGGCACCTTCGCGCAGATCGATCCACGCGTCGAAGAGCACGTGGCCAAGGCCATGGGCCTCGTGCCGGAGCCGATCTCGACCCAGGTGATCCCGCGCGACCGCCACGCCATGTATTTCTCGACCCTTGCTGTGATCGCCTCCTCGGTCGAGCGCATCGCGGTGGAGATCCGCCACATGCAGCGCACCGAGGTGCTGGAGGCCGAAGAGTTCTTCTCGGAGGGGCAGAAGGGCTCGTCCGCCATGCCGCACAAGCGCAACCCGGTGCTGTCGGAGAACCTCACCGGCCTGTCACGCATGGTGCGCGCCTATGTGACGCCGGCGCTGGAGAACGTCGTGCTCTGGCACGAGCGCGACATCTCGCACTCCTCGGCCGAGCGTATGATGGGCCCGGACGCAACCGTGACGCTCGACTTCGCGCTGGTGCGCCTCGCCGGCCTGATCGACAAGCTCCTAGTCTACCCCGCCAACATGCAGAAGAATCTCGACCGCCTCGGCGGCCTCGTGCATTCGCAGCGCGTACTCTTGGCGCTGACGCAGAAGGGCGCGAGCCGCGAGGATTCCTACAAGCTGGTGCAGCGCAACGCCATGCCGGTCTGGCGCGGCGAAGGCGACTTCCTGCAGCTCCTGAAGAAAGACACCGAGGTGAAGAAGTATCTCTCGGATGCCGAGCTCGAGGAGCTGTTCGACCTCGGCTATCACCTCAAGCACGTCGACACGATCTTCAAGCGTGTGTTCGGCGAGAGCTGAGCGCACGTTCGTAGCCCGGATGGAGCGCAGCGAAATCCGGGATTCCTTCCACGCGGCACGAGTCCCGGATTACGCTTCGCTCCATCCGGGCTACGCCACCGCCGCGGAACGACGAGCTACAGTCGCTTCTGCAGCCATTTCACCAGAGCGGGACTGCCGATGGTGGCGGTGCTGAAGGCGCACATGTTGCCGTCGACATAGCCCGCGCGGCCGCGCCCTTGCACATAGCGCTTGCTGAAGAAGAAATTGTGCAGCTTGTTGCCGGCCTCATCGAGGAAGACGAGCTGCCAGCGCAAATCAGGCTGGTAGGACAGTCGTGCCGGCGCCAGCGCACTGACCGCTGCCGCAAGTTCGGTTGCATCGCGCGGCGACAGGACCAGGGTCTTGCGTTCGCTCGCATAGCTCGCAAAATGCTCGGGCGAGATCGGAATGCTGGCGAGCAGGCGATCGGAGATCTTTTGAAGATCGATCCGCTTGATTTGGCCGGCCTGGATCTTCTGGCTCACCGATGCGATCGCAGCCGCCGCCGAGCCGACATCGCAGGCCAACGCCGGGCTGGCCAGGAGCGAGAGGCAGGCGACCAGCACAAGACTATCGCGTCCAAACTTCATGGCTTGCCCTCGTCCCCGGCCTCTCGCTGCCTCACCTTATAGCCACAGCGCGCGGTGACGAAAGCCCGGCGACCATTTGCGCACCGCGATGCCGCGGAGTACGCTCGCGCGTCATCGCTCCCGCGAACACAGAAGAAACGGATCCCACCTCATGCCCATCGTCAACCGCGTTGCCGCCCTCTCCGACGAAATGGCCGCATGGCGCCATGACTTCCACGAGAATCCAGAGCTGCAATACGACGTCCACCGCACCGCCGGCATCGTCGCCGATCGCTTGCGCGAGTTCGGCTGCGACGAGGTGGTGACGGGCATCGGCCGCACCGGCGTGGTCGGCGTGATCCGCGGCCGCAAGTCCGCCTCCGGCAAGACCATCGGCCTGCGCGCCGACATGGACGCGCTGCCGATCATGGAGACCTCGGGCGTGCCATATGCGTCGAAGGTCCCCGGCAAGATGCACGCCTGCGGCCATGACGGCCACACTGCAATGCTGCTCGGTGCCGCCAAATATCTCGCCGAGACGCGCAATTTCGACGGCACGGCGATCATGATCTTCCAGCCCGCCGAAGAAGGCGGCGGCGGCGGCAAGGCCATGGTCGAGGACGGGTTGATGACGCGCTGGAACATCCAGGAAGTCTACGGCATGCACAACATGCCGAACCTGCCCGAAGGCCATTTCGCAACCACGCCCGGCGCGATGCTCGCTTCCTCCGACAACATCCAGATCACGGTCCACGGCAAGGGCGGTCACGCCGGCGCCGGTCCGCACAAATCCGTCGACAGCGTGCTGATCGGCTCGCAGATCGTCAACGCGCTGCAATCGATCGTGGCGCGCAACGTCGATCCGCTGAAATCTGCGGTCATCTCGATCACGCAATTCCATTCCGGCACGGCCTTCAATATCATCCCGGAGATCGCCGAGCTCGCCGGCACCGTGCGCACGCTCGATCCCGAGGTGCGCGATCTCGTCGAGCGCCGCATCGGCGAAGTCGCCGACAGCATCGCGCGGGCCTATGGCGGCTCGGCCGAGACCAAGTACACGCGGATGTATCCGGTGACGATGAACCATGCGCGCGAGGCGGGCCTTGCCGCCGACGTCGCCCGCGACATCGTCGGCGCCGACCGCGTCAACGACAAGTTCATTCCGATGATGGGCGCCGAGGACTTCTCCTTCATGCTGGAAGCCCGTCCCGGCGCAATGGTGCTGGTCGGCATGGGCGACGGCAACGAGTGCCACCACCCGTCCTACGTCTTCAACGACAACATCCTTGGCCACGGCGCGTCATTCTGGGCGCGGCTGGTCGAGACGCGGATGCCGGCGGGCTAGGACGGAACGGCGGGTTCGCGCAGGCGCAATTCGCCACAGTTCGCGAACCAAGGGCAAGAGGTAAGTTGCGTTGGGTACTTACCCGGCGCGTTGCTGCGGACCAACTTTCAGGGGCATATCTCAGATTGTCCCACTCCGCCAGAACTGAGATGACATCCCTTGCGGACGGGCCGGCACCCGGCTGCTGATGTACACAAGATTTGTCCCGTGGCTTGCGGCTTGGTTGGGGCCGTCTCGGCGCTCTTCCGGCTCTCGTCCGGCGCCTTTGGAACTTGGCGCGCAACCGGCTTCTTCTCCTGAACCTTCTCGCATTCGTTGTCATCGCCGACGCGATAGCCGGCGCGGCAGGTGATCTTCACGCACTGATCGCCGTCGGCCTTGAAGCCGAAATTGCAGACGAGCGGACAGACCCGTCCCGGCTTCGCCTTCAGCGCATCGAGCGCATCGACGCTGGCGAGCTTCACGTCGAGCCGGGTGCCGGCGTATTTGTTGAAGAGCGTCAGCGATCGCTGTGCGGCCGAACTCCATTCGCCCTCCGCGGCCGACGACAGGCAGCCGACGCGACGCAATTCGCTCTGCACGGATTTCGTCAGATCGGAGGCCGACAATGTGGATGTCGGCGCGGGCGAAAGGGCTGCTACTTTTTGCTCCGCCTCGGGCAACTGCCGATCGGCCGCCGGCTTTGCGGCCTGCTCCGCCCTCTCCGCGGCCTGCTTGGCGGCAAGCTCCGCCTTGGCCTTCTCAGCCGCCTGCTTCTCCGCAACCGCCTTCGCAGCCGCCGCCTCGGCCGCCTTGCGCTGCTGCTCCGCCTGCTCTGCCCTCGCCTGTTCGATCTGCTTTTGCTTCTCCGCGGCGATCCGCGCATCTTCAGCGGCTTTGGCGGCCGCGGCGGCTCTCTCCAGCTCCGCCTTCTGGGCACGGTCGGCGGCGAGCTTCACCTTCTCCTGTTCGGCCAGCCGGGCCTTCTCCGTCGCCTGTGCGCGATCTTCCTCAGCCGCAATCTTCTTCAACTGCACGCGTGCAAGGTTGGCGTAGAAGCCGTCCGGATAGGTCTGCAGAAAAGCCTCCCAAGCCTCGCGCAGGCCCGCCTGAAGCGCAAGCTCATAGTCCCTGCGCACGCTGTCCTGTGGATTGGCCTGCGGCCCCGCGACGGCGGCTGGCTTCGACTGCACCAGCGGCACGTCGTCGCCGCCGAGCGAGCCGTAGACATAGGGCTCCTGCCTGTTGCCGGTGTTCCTCAGGACATCGTCGCGCACGAAGCCGAAGGCCTTGCGCAGATCAAGCCCGGGCTTGGGCAGGTGCTCGACCAGCGCCGTGGCGAAGGGACTGTTGCGGGAATCGCCGTCGGACGCGGTCGATCCCGCCTTGGCCGCGAACGCGATCATGGTGTTCGGGCTGGTCGGCTCGACCTTGGCAAGCCCTCGCCCGATCGCGCGCGAGGCCACCGTGCGCTTCATCGTTTTCGAGAAGGGGTTGTCGCGGCAGGCATCGAGGATGACGAGTCGAAGCTGTTTCGCCGGCTCGATGCTCACCAGCACACGATCGATCGGCACCGCCTCGTCGTAGACGTCCGTATCGGTCTCGAGCGCGGCATCGATCGGAATCAAATAGTTGGTGCCGTCCACCTCGAGGCCGTGGCCTGCGTAGTAGACGATCGCGACATCGGCGTCCCGCGTCCGCGCACCGAACTCGCGCAGCGCCTTGCGCATTTCGGGCGCGTTCAGATCCTGCCTGACGTCGACGGTGTCGAAGCCGGCCTTCCTGAACATGCCGCCCATCAGGGTCGCGTCGTTCACGGGATTGCCGAGCTTGGGCGCGCTCTTGTAGGCGGAATTGCCGATGACAAGCGCAACGCGCTTCTCGGCCTGCGCGGGGGCGCAAGTTAGGAACGCCGCGAAGATCAATACGCATAGAGGTCGAACAATCGTCACGCCCGTTCACCTGCTGGTTAATTGCAAATCTCGGTGGTCGGCGAACTGCCGTACATGTTCTTCACCGTTCCGAGGCGGCATCCCTTGGCTACCGGCCGGCAGCCCGCGCTGTTGCAGATCATCTGCCCGGAGGCCTGCGATTTCGGCGTTGCGGACTCGGCGTCTTTCCGCTCCTGGTCCCGCCGCCTGGGCTCGTCACGGGCAACCGGTTTCTTCTCCGGAATCTTCTCGCATTCGTTGTCGTCGCCGACGCGATAGCCGGAACGGCAGGTGATCTTCACGCATTGATCACCATCGGCCTTGAAGCCGAAATTGCAGACCAGCGGGCAGACGCGTCCCGGCTTGGCCTTCAGCGCATCGAGCGCGTCGACGCTGGCGAGCTTCACGTCGAACTGGGTGCCGGCATATTTGTTGAACAGCGTCAGCGAGCGCTGCGCGGCGGACGTCCATTCGCCCTCTGCAGCCGATGCCAAGCACCCGACGCGGCGCAATTCGCTCTGCACGGATTTGGCGAGGTCAGCGGCTGACAATGTGGACGTCGGCCCGGGCGAGAGCGCGGCCACTTTCTGGGTCTCGACTTCGGGCAATTGCCGATCGGCCGCCGGCTTTGCGGCCTGCTCCGCCCTCTCCGCGGCCTGTTTGGCAGCAAGCTCCGCCTTGGCCTTCTCGGCAGCCTGCTTCTCGGCCAGCGCTTTCGCAGCCGCCGCCTCGGCCAGCTTGCGCTGCTGCTCGGCCGCATCTGCCCGCGCCTGCTCGATCTGTTTCTGCTTCTCCGCCGCGATCCGCGCCTCTTCGGCAGCCTTGGCCGCAGCCGCCGCCTTGTCCTGTTCGGCCTTCTGGGCACGCTCGGCGATCAGCCTCGCCTTCTCGTGCTCAGCCGCCTTCGCCTTCTGCTCGGCGGAAGCGCGCGTCTCTTCGGCGCCGATCTTGTTCAACTGGCCCTTGGCGAGGTTGGCATAAAAGCCTTCGGGATATTGCGCCAGGAACGCTTCCCAGCCGTCCCGGGTGCCCAGCTGGAGCGCAAGTTCATAGTCTCGCCGAAGCTCCGACTGAGGATTCGGTTGCGGGCCGGTCGCAACCGGCTTGGCAGGAACCAGCGGCACGTCATCGCCGCCCAGCGAGCCATATACGAAGGGCTCTTGCTTGTTGGCGGTGGTTCTCAGCACATCATCGCGCACGAAGCCGAACGCCTTGCGCAGGTCCAGGCCGGGCTTCGGCAGGTGGTCCGCGAGAGCCGTGGCGAACGGGCTGTTTCGGGAGTCTCCGTCGGACGCCGTCGAACCGGCCTTGGCCGCGAAGGCGATCATCGTGTTCGGGGTGGTCGGCTCGACCTTGGCAAGCCCGCGCCCGATTGCGCGCGAGGCCACAGTGCGCTTCATCGACTTGGCGAACGGGTTGTCGCGGCACGCGTCGAGGATGACGAGCCGAAGCTGCTTGGCAGGCTCGATGCTCACGAGCACGCGATCGATCGGCAACGCCTCGTCATAGACGTCGGTGTCGGTCTCCAGAGCGGCGTCCGTCGGAATCAGATAGTTGGTGCCGTCCACCTCCATGCCGTGGCCAGCGTAGTAGATGACCGCGACATCTGCATCCCGCGTCCTGGTGCCGAACTCGCGCAGCGCCTTGCGCATTTCGGGCGCGTTCAGGTCCTGCCTGACGTCAACCGTGTCAAAACCGGCTTTCCTCAGCATGCCGCCGATCAAGCCGGCGTCGTTCGCGGGATTGCCAAGCTTCGGCACGCTCTTGTAGGCGGAATTGCCGATGACCAGCGCCACACGCTTCTCGGCCTGCGCGGACGAGCAGGCGACGAGAGATGCAAAAATAAAAGCGCCGAAATATCGAGCGGTAGTCACACTATTCATCCGCGGTTTTGATCGACGAAGCGATCAGTTACAGACTTCGTAATTTCCACCAGTTGCGCCATTCGGGCTGCCCCGGCCGAAGACAACCCCGTTCACCAGCCTGCATCCCTTCTGCACCGGCCGACACCCGGTAGAACTGCAATAGATCTGTCCCGAAGCCTCAGGCTTCGACGGCGCGGACTCAGTTTGCTTTCGCTCCGTATCTCTCCTCCTCGACTCGTCCCGCGTCGCAACCGGCTTCTTCTCCGGAATCTTCTCGCACTCATTGTCGTCACCGACGCGATAGCCGGCACGGCAGCTGATCTTCACGCATTGATCGCCGTCGGCCTTGAAGCCGAAATTGCACACCAGAGGACAGACCCGTCCCGGCTTCGCCTTGAGCGCATCGAGGGCATCGACGCTGGCGAGCTTCACGTCGAACTGGGTGCCGGCATATTTGTTGAACAGCGTCAGTGAGCGCTGCGCGGCTGAACTCCACTCGCTCTCCGCAGACGACGTCAGGCAACCGACGCGGCGTAGTTCGCTCTGCACGGATTTGGCGAGGTCAGCGGCTGACAATGTGGACGCCGGCCCGGGTGAGAGCGCGGCCACTTTCTGGTTCTCGACTTCGGGCATTTGCCGATCGGAGGCGGGCTTTGCGGCCTGCTCCGCTTTCTCCGCGGCTTGCTTTGCAGCGAGCTCGGCCCTGGCTTTTTCCGCCGCCTGCTTCTCGGCCAATGCCTTCGCCGCCGCCGCCTCAGCCAGCTTGCGCTGGTGCTCGGCCGCCTCGGCCCTCGCCTGCTCGATCTGCTTCTGCTTCTCCGCCGCGATCCGCGCCTCTTCGGCGGCTTTGGCCGCTGCCGCAGCCTTCTCCTGCTCGGCCTTCTGGGCCCGCTCGGAGATCAGTCTCGCCTTTTCCTGCTCGGCTGCCCTGGCTTTTTGTTCGGCTGCAGCGCGAGTCTCTTCAGCGCCGATCTTGTTCAGCTGACCCTTGGCGAGGTTGGCGTAGAAGCCGTCCGGGTACGCCGCCAGAAACGCCTCCCAGCCGTCGCGTGTCGCCAGCTGAAGCGCGAGTTCATAGTCCCTGCGCACGGCCTCCTGCGGGTTGGCCTGAGGACCGGTCGCAGCCGGCTTGACCGCAACCAAGGGCACGTCGTCGCCGCCAAGCGAGCCGTACACATAGGGCTCCTGCTTGTAGCCTGTGCTCTTGAGCACATCGTCGCGCACGAAGCCGAAGGCCTTGCGCAAATCAAGGCCCGGCCTCGGCAGATGCTCGACCAGCGCGGCGGCGAACGGGCTGTTTCTGGAATCGCCGTCGGACGCGGTCGATCCCGCCTTTGCCGCGAAGGCAATCATCGTGTTGGGACTGGTCGGCTCGACCTTGGCCAGGCCGCGTCCGATCGCGCGCGAAGCCAACGTGCGCTTCATCGACTTCGCGAACGGGTTGTCGCGGCAGGCATCCAGGATGATTAGGCGCAGTTGCTTGGCGGGCTCGACCGCGAACAGCGCGCGCTCCACGGGAATGGTCTCGTCGAGAACGTCGCCGTCCGTCTCCAGCGACGCGTCGGTCGGAATGAGATAGTTGGTTCCGTCGAGCTCGATGCCGTGGCCGGCGTAGTAGATCACCGCCATCTCCGCATCGCGCGTCCTGCCGGCAAACTCACGCAACATGCGCCGCATCTCGCTGGCGCTGAGATCAAGCCTGACGTCGACGGAATCGAAGCCGGCCTTCTTGAACATGCCGCCGACCAGAGTGGCATCGTTCGCAGGGTTACCGAGCTTGGGTGCACTTTTGTAAGCTGAATTGCCAATGACGAGCGCCACCCGGCGGTCGGCATGCGCCGGTCCGCAGGCAAGTCCCATCGTCAATATCAACAATGCAAATAACCGAAACGGAATCACTTGCGTCCCCCCGGATGCAATTCCACGAGACTATTCCTTAGCGTCGCAGATTGCTAATTCTTCCTATGTGACACCTGTCACATAGGGCTCCTCGAACGGGGGTAAGGATAATGCGGCGAAGAGTCGCCCTGCTTTCGAGGTATGCAGAAACCGCGCTACATTTGCACCACCTCGTGGCGCATCACGAACGGTGCAAGCAGCGCGTGCACCTCGCTCGCAACCTGCTCGCGCCGGTCGGCCGGCAGATCGGCAAGCGTGACAGTCGCGATCGATCCATGACTGCCATGGGCACCGACTTTGACCCTGCAATCGATGCCGCGCTCGACCAGCGGCGTGAGCACCTTGGTGAACACGCGCTCGGCCGCGTCCCAGCGCAGCTGCGGCTTGAACACCTTGCCGACGCCGGTCACCGGCATCGGATCGATCGGGATGACCTGCACCGGAACGGCGGCGCGCTCCGGCGTGCGCTCGCGCACCCACGTCTCCAATTCGCCCGGCTCGACCTTGGCGCCCGGTTTCAGCTGCACGTATCCCACCGGTAGCTCGCCGGCATAGGCGTCGGGCTGGCCGACCACGGCGGCGAAGCCGACGGCGGGATGGCGGAACATGATCTCCTCGATCGGCGCCGGATCAATGTTGTGGCCGCCGCGGATCACGAGGTCTTTGGCGCGGCCGGTGATCCAGAGATAGCCATCGGCATCGAGGCGGCCGAGATCGCCGGAATTGACCCAGACCTCGTCGACGAAGGCGCCGTTGTTGTGCTCGTCGTTGAGATAGCCGCTGAACACGCCGGGCCCGGCCATGATGACGACGCCGATCTCGTCCGGCTTGCAGTCGCGGATCAGGCGGCCGTCGGCGTCGAGCTGCACGATGCGCACGCGAGAATAAGGCATCGGCAGACCTACGGAGCCGAGCCGGATCGGCCGTGACGGATAGGCGAGCGTGTGCACGCTCGAGGTCTCGGTCATGCCGTAGACCTCGACCACGGGCAGCTTCAGCTTGTCCTGGATCGCCGAACCCACGGCGACAGGAATCGCCGAGCCGCCGCCGGCGGCGTATTTCAGGCTGGAGATATCAGCGTTGCCAGACGGCACCGCGAGCGTCGCGGCCAGCACCGTCGGGACGCTCGACAGCGCCTCGGGCTTATAGCGCTCGACAAGCTGCCAGATATTCTTCACCGCATTCGGATTGCGCCAGCCACTCGGCGACAGCACGACCAGCGAGCCGCCGGCCGACAGCGTCAGCAGCACCTGCGTCAGCGAACCGCCGACGTGAAACAGCGGCATGCCGAACAGCAGGTTTGCGCCCGGTTTCGCCTTCAGCAGCAGGTTGAGCGCCCAGGCCTGATAGACCTGATTGGTATGAGTGTGCCGCACAAGCTTTGGCGTGCCGGTGGTGCCGCCGGTGTGGAAATAGGCGGCGATGTCGGCACCCGAAATCTTGCGCCCACTGACGAGCCGGTCGGACGGCTGCTGCTTGATCAGGTCGCTGAAGGCAAAGATGCCCTTGGCGGGATCGCCGCCGCCGAACACCTGCACGATCGCCTTGAGATTCTTCAGTTGCGGTCGGATCTGCTCGACCTTCTGCCAGATATCGGTGCCCGGCATCGGACCGAGCGCCACCAGGATCTTCGTGTTCGCGGCCTCCAGGATCTCGGCGAGCTGGTGCGGCTCCAGCAGCGGATTGACGGGATTGGCGATGCCCGCGGCCTCGGCGCCGAACAGCGTCACGAACGCATCGGGCACCAGCGGCAGCATGAAGCTGATGACGTCGCCCTTCTCCGCACCGAGCGCATGAAACATGTTGGCGGCCTGCGTGACGCGCGCGATGAAATCGCGGTACGTGACCACGACCGGCGTGTCGGCGGGATCCGCGTTTTGCAGGAACTGGATCGCCGCGCCATCGGGATTCCGAGCGGCACCCAGCCTGATCGCGTCATAGGTGCTCTCGGCCGCGACACGATCGGCATAAGGAACCTGCTCGAAGGCCCGGACTTCCGCGTCCGTCGCCAGGTCCGGATAGTCGTTGCCGATAAACCGATCGAGCGCGTGGATCCCCGCCATGGAATTCCGTCCTCCCTCAGATGCACGTCCCCGCCCCTGTCTTTTGACATTTTGGTGCGGCGAGGCCTCGGCCGATGGTCGGCCGAGCCGACAGAATGATGGATGATTTGGCGTTCGTCCATTGCCTAGGCCTGCGACGCTTGAACCTCTGGGGCCGACCCGGGGACCAAGAACTGGCGCTGGAATTCGTTCGCCAGCGCCCTGCCGCAAGACTTGAGGTCATCATGACGACGCCCGCGCGGAACCGCATCAACCGGCTGATCGCTGCGTTCGCCATCGCATCCACGATGGCCCTGCCCTCCCCAACATTTGCCGCGGACACCCAGCTCGACAAGATGCGCGCGAAGGTCGCGGCATTCATCACCGACAAGATGGAGAAGCTGGGCGGATCTCGCATCATCTACAAGGTGGACAGCGACGCCTTGCGGGAGGCAGTCACCACGGATCTGCGCGACGACGTCTACAAGACGCTGCGCGAGGGCCGGATCGCCTTCTCCGGCCTTGTCATCCGTGACGGCGGCGTCGAATTGAAGATCGCGGACGCCAAGGGTCGCGACCTGCTCACGCGCAAGCTCGCCTCTGCGGCAGAGGGATTGCCCACGCAGGCGCTCACCGTGACCGACGCCGGAGACGGGCTGATCAGGCTCGCGCCGACCGACGCCGCATCCGCCGCGCGGCTGCGCGATCTCGTCGAAGATTCCATCGCCATGATCGAACAGCGCCTCAAGGACGCCGGCGTGACACTCGCCAGCGTCCAGTCTGAGGGAACGGACCGCATTCGCATCTTCCTGCCAGGCATGATGGAGCCCGAGCGTATCACTGCGATCTTCGCCAAGAAGGTCAAGGTCAGCTTCCGCCTGATCGATGTCACGATGTCGGCGGAGCAGGCGCAATCCGGCACGCCTCCGGCGGGGACGGAAGTCATGTTCGGCTTCAAGGACAAGCTTGCCTATCTGGTCAAGGCCAGCGCGCTCGACGGTGACGACATCAGCTATGCAGGCCCGGGATTTGCCAGCGGGACGAAGGAGCCGATCGCCTCGTTCCGCTTCAACGGCCGCGGTGCGCGGCGCTTCGCCCACATCACCGCAGAGAACGTTGGAATGCCCTTCGCCATCGCGCTCGACGACAAGGTGATTTCCGCCCCTGTGATCCGCGAGCCCATCACCGGCGGCTCCGGCCAGATTTCCGGCAACTTCACCCTGGATGAGGCCAACAGCGTCGCCATGCTGCTGCGCGCCGGCTCGCTGCCCGGTCGTCTTGGCCTCGTCGAGCAGCAGGTCGTCCAACCCGCCGCCAAGCCATAAGGCGAACATCGTCCAACGCCCGCCTGGGGGCATCCAGCCCCTCGCGACGCCGAAGCCTGCCCGAATCACGGCCGTGTTGCAGCCAGACGCGCAACCAACGGGCAATTGCCGAAACGCCTAATCAGGCTAAAATTTGCCTCTTGCGGCGTGGCGGCCGAAGGCTTCATTTCAGGCGGCCGTCATCTGAATTCGGCTATACGAGCATACCGACCAGGACTGAAGGCCTTACGCGGGGTTAGTACCATGCCGTCCGGCAGCGCAGACATTTCCTCGATCCTCGACCGCGTTCTCGATGCGGCAACGGACAACCTCAGGATCGCGAAGATCCTGGTCCAGATGGGCCTCGATCCCAACAACGTCACCTATGACGCGATCTTCAATCGGCTGCTGGAGATCTTTGTCCACAACATCACGTTCGCCAATCTGTTTGCCGCGGTCGGCGCCGGCTTTTTCGTCGCCACCCTCTTGATGCGGACCATGGTGCCACTGCGCGTCGCCAACATGGTCGGCTGCGCGTTCTTCGCCGTGTTCGGCGCGCTCACCGCCAACGTCGCGACGTTCCTGCTCTATCTGCTGCTGCTTCCGATCAACGCCCTGCGCCTGCGGCAGATGCTCAAGCTGGTCAAGAAGGCACGCCACGCCGCCGAAGGCGACATGTCGATCGAATGGCTGAAGCCGTTCATGACCGAGCGCAAATATCGCCGGGGCGATACGCTCTTCAAGCTGGGCGATCCCGCCAAGGAGATGCTGCTCACGGTCACCGGCAAGTTCCTGGTCAAGGAGATCAACGTCGAGATCGGGCCGGGCGCACTGATGGGCGAACTTGGCTTCCTGACGCCGGACAACCGCCGCACCGGAACGATAGAATGCATCGAGGACGGCCAGGTGCTGACGATCACCTATGACCGCCTGCTGGAGATCTACTTCCAGGATCCACAGTTCGGCTATTACTTCCTGGTGCTAACCAGCCAGCGCCTGCTGCAAAACATCGATCGTCTGCAGAAGCAGCTGGCGACGGCGCGGTCGGCCACGACGAACAGGATCGCGTGACCGCAGCTCAGCTCAGCAGCAACGCCATGCCCGGATCGCCCTTCTCCATCGCGCGCCGGTAGGCCGGACGGTCGCCGATGCGGCCGAGATATCTGACCACGTTCGGACAACGCTGGAGATCATAGGGCTGGAAGTAGCGCATGGTGGTGAGCGAGAACACCGTCATGATATCGGCGGTGGTGAAGGCGCTGCCCGCCAGATATTCGGCTTCGCCAAGCCTGGCGTCGAGAACGTCGTAAGCCCGATCGAGGCGCCCCTTCATCGCGCGCAGGGTCGGGTTGTCCTTGGCGAGATCGAGCCGGCTCAGGATCATCATCCGCCCCATGCCGGGTTGCAACGTGCCGTTGGCGAAATGAAGCCAATACAGAAACTGCGCGAAGGCCGGATCATCGAGGCCGAGCACGAGTCGGCCGTTGCCGTATTTTGCGACGATGTAGTCGACGACGGTGCCGGATTCCGCAAGCGCCAGCTCGCCGTCGGTGATGACCGGTGCCGTGCCGGCCGGATGCAGCGCCTTGTACTCGGCCGGTGCCAGCATGGTCGCGGCATCACGCGTGTAGCGCTTCAGCTCATAGGGAATTCCCAGCTCCTCGCACAGCCAGACGATGCGCTCGGACTGGGACTTGCCGAGATGATGGACGGTGAGCATGAGGCCTCCTGCGGGACGCAAATGGGAGCACTGTGACGCCGCATCATACTTCGTGATTGCCGGCTTCCCGGAACTTTGGGGACAGGTCCCGGCACATTCAAGCCTTCCAAATCGGCCCCAAGCGGTCCCCGCCGCAAAATCGCCCTAAAAACCGAATGGTAACCATGGCGGGCTAGGGTAGTTCTGTGACCAATTCTCCGACGATCCTGGTGTTCGATTCCGGCCTTGGCGGGCTCACGGTGCTCCGTGAGGTCGTGGCTGCGCGGCCGGACGCGCACTTTGCCTACGTCGCCGACGACGCCTTTTTCCCCTACGGCCACCACGGCGAGGACGAAATCATCGCCCGCGTCGTGCCGCTGATGGGTGAACTAATCGGCACGCATGATCCCGACCTCGTCGTCATCGCCTGCAACACGGCGTCCACCCTGGTCCTGTCGCACCTGCGCGCGGCTTATTCCGTGCCCTTTGTCGGCACGGTGCCGGCGATCAAGCCCGCCTGCGCGCAGTCGAGGACCCGCCGCGTCTCTGTGCTCGGCACCAAAGGCACCGTGAAGCGCGAATACACCAAGGCTCTGATCCGCGATTTCGCGCAAGGATGCGAGGTGACGCTGGTCGGCTCGCCCGAGCTCGCCTCGCTGGCTGAAGCCGAGCTCAGCGGCGCTCCGGTCAGCGACGAGGCGATCCTCGCCGAACTCGCACCCTGCTTTGTCGGCGACGCTGGGAATGTGGCATCCCGCACCGACACCATCGTGCTCGCCTGCACGCATTATCCGCTGCTGCTCGACCGGCTGAAGCGGCTGGCCCCATGGCCTGTCGACTGGATCGATCCGGCGCCGGCGATCGCCCGCCGCGTCTCGGACCTGCTCGGCCCGCGGATCGGCGGCATCGCGCAGGAGCGCGCCGAGATGATCTTCACCTCGAACCGCGTGCATGGCCTTTCGACCATGCTGACGCCGTTCTTCGGCGGTCGCGCCCTGGCCTGACCTTGCGCCGCGACGGCGCGCTGCTAGGTTTTACCGTCGTCACCTAGCCGCAGGCCTTTTCCATGTCGGTCCAGACCACGCCGCTCAACCGCCTCCGCCAGCTTTGGCGCGAAGGCCGTCCCGCCTTCGGCGCCATTGCGACCATCCCGAGCGTGCAGACCGTGCAGATCATGGCGCGCTCGCTCGACTGGATCATCGTCGATCTCGAGCATGGACCGATCGGGCTCACCGAAGCGCATGCGATGATCGCGGCGACGACGGGCACGCCGTGCACCCCCTTGGTGCGGATCGCGGCGAACGAGCCATGGCTTGCGAAGGCGCCGATGGATATCGGGGCCTTCGGCATCAACTTTCCGATGATCACCAACCGCACCGATGCCGAGAAGGCGGTGCGCAGCGTGCGCTACCCGCCGCGCGGCGATCGGCTCTGGGGTCCGTTCCATGCGCCGTTCCGCTGGGGCCAGTCGATGCCGGACTACATGGCATCAGCCGATGACGAGATGATCTGCATGATCACCATCGAGCATGTCGATGCCGTCGACCGCATCGACGAGATCATGGCGACGCCGGGCATCGACGTCGCGGTGATCGGGCCCGGCGACCTCGCGACGTCCATCAACAAGCGCGGCCAGATGGACGACCCGGAGTTGCTCGAACTGGTCGCGCGCGCTGAGGCCGGCATCCTCAGAAGCGGCGTGCCGATCGGCGGCGTGGCCCGCACCGCCGACCAGGCCAACACCCTCATCGACCGCGGCTACCGCGCGATCGCGCTCGGCTTCGACTGGTCGCTGTTCCAGCGCGGCATCATGGCGGCGTTCGAGGGAATCAGGCGCTGAACGAGCCGATTGCCATCTTGCCGGGAACTGCCGCGCTGCTAGGGTCGGTCCAGGGAGGAAAAACCATGCTTAAAAAGACGTTGCTCGCTCTGTCCTTTGCAGGCCTTGCCGTTGCCGCCTTCGCCCAGCAGCCCGGCATCAAGCGCACCCCACTCCAGAAAGTCGAATTTCCGGATGGCTACAACACCATCACCGCCATTGCGGAAATCCCGGCGGGCGGCTCGGCCGGACGCCATACCCATCCGGGGATCGAGACCGGCTACGTGCTCGAAGGCGAGCTCAATCTCCTCATCGATGGGCAGCCAGAGAAAACCCTCAAAGCCGGCGATTCCTATCAGATCCCGGCAGGCGCCGTGCACGACGCCAAGGCTCATGGCGATAAGGCCATGAAAGTGCTGGGAGTTTACATCGTCGACAAGACCAAGCCGCTGGCGTCGCCGGCGCCCTGATGCGGCGAACCGACCGGCCCCGAGCGGGTTGGTTCATGCTAGAGCAGGCAGCGAGCGGGAACCCGCTCGCTGCACATATTTTAATCTTTGATCCGGAACCGGAGACCAATGCGCGGGACGCCCAAGACCATCTCGCTGCGGCGCCGTTTGATTTGCGACCTCATGCATGCCTCGATGGGCGTGCCGTTCGTTTCGCTATCCCGTTCGCTCAATATCCGCCCTGTGCTGGAGGCCCGCGCGGCCGCAACGGCGCCTGCCGGCTGGGCCGCGATGTTCGTCAAGGCCTTCGCCCTCGTGGCCAGGGACGAGCCGATCCTGCGCACCGTCTACGCCAAATGGCCTTGGCCGACCCTCTATGAGCTACCCAAGAGCGTGGCGCTGGTGGCGATCGCCCGGGTCGACGATGGCGAGGAATGCGTGATCCCGCAGCGAATCGCGGCCCCCGACACGATGGCGCTGGCGGCCGTCGATGCCGAGATCCGACACGCCAAGACGGCGCCCGTCGGGGACGTTCCCATGTTCCGCAAGATCATGCGGGCGACCCGCCTCCCACTGCCGCTGCGGCGCCTGTCCTGGGCGATCGGCCTCAATTTCGGCCGGCAACGCGGCAATTGGTTCGGCAGCTTTGCCGTAAGCTCGGTGGCGGCCTATGGCGGCGGCGAGCTCCATCCCATCACGCCAGGCCCCTTTATCGTCAGCTATGGGATGGTCGAGGCGGACCAGACCATTCATGTCGTGATCCGGTGGGATCACCGGGTCACCGACGCCGCCCCCATCGCCCGGGTCCTGACTCGGCTGGAACAGGTCCTGAACACTGACATCGTTGCCGAATTGCGAGCCGCCGGGTCAAAGCCGATCCGGGCGGTCGGGACCTGATTTCGCGGCCATTCGCATTGACAGAACGGGCCAAACTCACCTAAAAGCCGCCTGCTCGCGGGCCGATTTCGGCCCGCGAAGCGTTTCGCGACCCGTGGTCTTATCCCTTAAGCTTTGGGGATCGGACCTGTCAGTGCCGGGCTAGCCCCGTCACACAGGAGGGCGCGTTTCCTCAAACCGTGAACCCAAAGAGGACGCGATGACTAAGCGCAGTGAGGCGAAGTACAAACTCGATCGCCGTATGGGCCAGAACATCTGGGGCCGCCCGAAGAGCCCCGTCAACCGCCGCGAGTACGGCCCCGGCCAGCACGGCCAGCGCCGCAAGGGCAAGCTCTCCGACTTCGGCGTGCAGCTGCGCGCCAAGCAGAAGCTGAAGGGCTACTACGCCAACATCTCCGAGCGCCAGTTCCACAGCATCTATGTCGAGGCCAGCCGCCTCAAGGGCGACACGGGCGAGAACCTGATCGGCCTGCTCGAGCGCCGTCTGGACGCGGTCGTGTACCGCGCCAAGTTCGTCTCGACGATCTTCGCCGCGCGCCAGTTCATCAACCACGGCCACGTCAAGGTGAACGGCCGCAAGGTCAACATCTCGAGCTATCAGGTCAAGATCGGCGACGTGATCGAGGTCAAGGAAGCTTCCAAGCAGCTCGCCCACGTCCTCGAAGCCAGCCAGCTCCCCGAGCGCGACACTCCCGACTATCTCGAAGTCGACCACGGCAAGATGACCGCGAAATACGTGCGCATCCCTCATCTCTCCGACGTGCCGTTCCCGGTGCAGATGGAGCCGCATCTGGTCGTCGAATTCTATTCGCGCTAAGATCTGAATATCGAAAGGCCCCGGTTCGCCGGGGCCTTTTTGCTTAAGAGCCACATTTCAGTGGCCGCAATGCTTGAGGAGCCGTCGCATGCTCTACACCCCTCCCCCGATCGATCCCAAGGCGCCGCCGGCGCGCATCAATCTGCTCTCGGACACGCAAACCAGGCCGACGGCTGCGATGCGCGAGGCGATGGCGCGGGCGGAGGTCGGCGACGAGCAGGTCGGCGACGATCCGACCGTGAATGCGCTGTGCGAGCGTGTGGCCGATCTGCTCGGCAAGGAGGCCGCGGTCTATATGCCGTCCGGCACGATGTGCAACGTCACCGCGACGCTGGTGCATTGCCGTCCGGGCGACGAGATCCTGGCGCATGAGACTGCGCACATCATTGCGCGCGAAGGCGGCGCGCATGCCGCGATCGGCGGCTTCCAGGTCACCCCGCTCAAGGGCGCCGACGGCCAGTTCACTCCGGAGACGTTCCGGAAAGCTCTGCATCCGCGCACGCGCTATCAGCCGCCGCAGACGGTCGTCAGCGTCGAGCAGACCGCCAATATCGGCGGCGGCACGATCTGGAAGAAGGCTGATCTCGACGAGATCGTCGCGATCGCCAAGCAACACGGCCTCATCACCCACATGGACGGCGCGCGCCTGCTCAATGCCACAGTCGCGAGCGGCATCTCGCCGCGCGACATGACCGCGGGCTGGGATTCGGCCTGGATCGACTTCTCCAAGGGCCTGGGCGCGCCGATCGGCGGCGTGCTGGCGGGCACGCGCGTTTTCATCGATGCAGTCTGGCAGTGGAAGCAGCGCCTCGGCGGCTCGATGCGACAGGCCGGGATCTGTGCCGCTGCCTGCATCTACGCGCTCGACCATCACGTCGAGCGCCTTGCCGACGACCACGCCAATGCGCGCGCGCTCGCCCGCGGGCTGTCGCAAATCGCAGGCATCGAGGTGCAGGAGCCCGAGACCAATCTCGTTTTCTTCAAGCCTGATGGCGCCGGCATTGCCGGCGACAAGATGGTCGCGGCACTGCGCCAGCGCGGCGTGACGCTTGCGATGATGGACGGCCGCATCCGCGCCTGCACCCATCTGGACGTCAATGCGGGCCAGATCGAGGAGACGATCGGATATGTGCGCGAGATCGTGCGCGGGGCCTAGTGAGCTGCCGTAGCCCGGATGGAGCGCAAGCGTAATCCGGGGCAGTCTTTCGGCGGGGAGAATCGCGGATTGCGCTTCGTTCCATCCGGGCTACGAAGCGACCGCGACTACCGCCCCATCGCCTGGTAAATCAGCGTCTTCAACGCCAGCTGAATCCGGCCGCGCTGCGACGGCGTCTGCACCATGAAGATCCCGAACAGATCATCCTCGGGATCGATGAAAAAGAAGGTGCCGCCGACGCCGTCCCAGCGATACTCGCCGAGTGGCCATGACGTGCCCGGCGGCACCGAGGTGCGCACGGCGAAGCCGAGGCCGAAGCCGGAGCCGCCGCCCGGATAATAGTTCTGATCGCGCACGATCCCCGTCTCAGGGCCGATGCGGTCCGACGCCATCAGCGCGATGGTCTCGGCCTTGAGATAGCGGCGGCTTTCATAGGTGCCGCCATTCAGCAGCATCTGGGCGAAACGGGCGTAGTCGCCGATTGTGCCGACCATGCCGGCGCCGCCCGATTCCCATGTCACGGGCCGCCTGATGTCGCGGACCTCAGTCGTTGGACTGATGTTGCGGTCCTCCGGCATCGGCTCGGCGATGCGCGGAAACTTGGCGGGGTCGGCCACGTGGAACGCGGTCTCGGTCATGCCCAGCGGATCGAGCAGCCGCTCCTTCTCGAACTGCAGCAGCGTCTTGCCCGAGACCACCTCGACAACGCGGCCGAGCACGTCGGTGGAAAAGCCGTAGTCCCACACCGTGCCTGCCTGCTCGGCGAGCGGCAGCGCGGCGAGCTTCGCGACGAAGTCGGCATTGGACAGATCGCTGTTGAAGAGGTTGGCGGCAGCATAGAGCTCGCGCACCGCACTGCCGCCAGTGGCGCCGTAGGGCAGGCCCGCGGTATGACGCAACAGGTCCTTGATCGTGACGGGACGCTGCTGCGGCTCCAGTGTCAGCGCGACCTTGCTCCCGTCGCCCCTTCTCTCGACACCGACCTTCATGTCGGCAAAGGCCGGAATGTACTTTGCGACGGGATCCTCGAGCGAAAGCTTGCCCTCTTCGACCAGCATCATCGCCATGACTGACGTGATCGGCTTCGACATCGAATAGAGGCGGAAGATCGTGTCCGCGCTCATCGGGGTCCCGGTCGCGACGTCGCGGACGCCGAACTTCTCGTAGTAGACCGGCTTGCCCTGTTGCTGCAGCAGCAGGACGGCCCCGGGGATCTTTCCGGTCGCAACCTCGTTCCGGATGTAGTCGGAGACCTTTGCGAGGCCTTCGGCTGAAAATTTGTGCGCGGCGCGCTCGGAGCTTGCACGCGCATGGACCACGCCGACCAGAACAACGAGCGCCGCGATCAGCGCGCGGCGCCCGCTCACATCATTTCTCCATGGCTTCATAGACCAACTGCTTCAAAGTCCGCTGCACGCGCTGGCGCTCGGTCGGGGTCTGCTCCAGCAGCACGAAGAACATGTCCTGCTTCGGGTCGATCACGAAATAGCAGCCGGAGGCGCCGTCCCATTTCAACTCGCCGAGATCGCCGGGCGGCGGCGGCTTGGCATTGCCGGGATCGGTGCGGACGGCGAGCCCGAGGCCGAAGCCAAATCCGTCGCCGGGGAAGTAGAAATAATCGCGATCGACGCCCGAGCCCGGGCCGATCTGATCAGTCACCATCAGCTTGAACGTCTCGGGCTTGAGGATTGTCTTGCCGTCGAGGCTGCCGCCATTGAGCAGCATCTGCGCGAAGCGCTCGTAGTCGGCCATGGTCGTCACCATGCCGCCGCTGGCGAATTGGATCTTCTTGACCACCGTCGGATCGTTGATCCGGCCGACCCGGAAATCGCTGTCGTTCGGCACCGGCTGCGCCAGCAGCTTCTGCTTCTCGGGAGCCGTGACGAAGAAACCGGTGTCGACCATGCCGAGCGGATCGAGCAGCTTATCCCGCATGATGTCGATCAGCGGCTTGCCGGCCGCGACCTCCATCACACGCGCGAGAACGTCGGTGGAATGGCCATATTGCCAGAGAGCCCCCGGCTGGTTGTGCAGCGGCAGTTTTGCGATCCGTTCTGCGAACTCGGCGAGGTCGAAATCGCCGGCATAGATATTGGCTTCGCGATAGGCTTTGCGGACCAGGCTGTCGCCATAGAAGCCATAGGTGATGCCCGAGGTGTGCGTCATCAAATCGTGCACCGTCATCGGCCGGTTGGGCGGCACCAGTTCGAGCGACTTGGTGCCGTCCTCGGCCTTCTTCTCGACACCGACCTTCACGTTGGCGAACGACGGAATGTATTTCGAGACGGGATCATCCAGCTTGATCTTGCCGTCCTCGATCATCCGCACCGCGACCACCGAGGTGATCGCCTTGCTCATCGAGAACAGGCGGAAGATCGTTTTGTCCGTGATCGGTGCCTTGCTGACGACGTCCTGCACGCCGAAGGCTTCGTGATAGACCGGCTTGCCGTGCTGCTGGATCAGGACGGTTGCACCGGCGATCTTGCCGGTCGCGACCTCGTTCTTGAAAAAATCGCTGATTTTCGCGAGCTTGTCCTGATTGAAATGCGCGCCCGCCGGGATCTCGTAAGTGCCTTCCGCCCGAGCGAACGACATTGTGCCCAGCGACACCAGCGCGCCGCAGAGCAGCGCACGCAGTCCAGACTGTAAAATCATATCCCCTCCCCGGAACATGGTCCGGCGGAGTGTACCGACCGCCTCAGTCGGCACAAGGGCTGCCGTAGGGGGCCAAAACGTCCGTGTGGAGCGCGGCGCTCGCATCCGAATAACAACAGAATATGACATGGCCGACCAGCGAGGCGGCCGGCAGGGCGTCAATGGTCGCATGGATCGCGATCTTCGCGGCCTGCTGAGCCGGGAAGCGATAAACGCCGGTGGAGATCGCGGAGAAGGCCAGCGAGTTCAGCCCATTGGCCTGGGAGAGCTCGATTACGCGCCGATAGCAGGAGCGCAGGGCCTCCGCCTCGCCGCGGGTGCCACCATGCCAGACGGGACCAACCGCGTGGATCACATGGCGCGCAAGCAGGCGATAGCCCTTCGTGATCTTGGCATCGCCGGTTGGGCATCCCCCGAGTGCCTGGCACTCGGCGAGGAGCCCGGGACCGGCAGCATCGTGGATCGCACCATCGACGCCGCCTCCGCCAAGGAGAGACGAGTTTGCGGCGTTGACGATGGCGTCAACGCCGAGTGTGGTGATGTCGGCAACGATAACCTCGAGCTCGGCATTGCCGATCCGGCGCGTCAGCCGGGTCACGGGTTAAGCCGCGACGACGACGCCCTTCTCGGAGAGGAGCTGCTGCAATTCGCCGGCCTGGAACATCTCGCGGACGATGTCGCAGCCGCCGACGAACTCGCCCTTTACATAGAGCTGCGGGATGGTCGGCCAGTTGGAGAAGGTCTTGATGCCGTTGCGCAGTTCTGCGGATTCGAGGACGTTGAGACCCTTATAGCCGACGCCGATATGGTCGAGGATCTGGACGACCTGGCCGGAGAAACCGCACTGCGGAAATTGCGGCGTGCCCTTCATGAACAGAACCACGTCGTTCGACTTCACTTCGTTGGCGATGAATTCCTCGATGCTCATATTTGTGTCCTTCTGGGGCCTCAACGATCGCTTCGGGCCAGCTCAGCCGATCTAACCCGATATCTGCTCATATATGTAGCCCAAACCGTTGTGCATCCAAAGTAAAATGGCGGCGAACAGCCCTGGGCGGCCGCCCTTTGATGACGTCAGCCGCATTGCATGATGACGCGAATATCATCGCCCGGGAGGACTTTCATACCGTAACGGAGCCCCTATCTAGGACGAACCCTGTTTTTGGAACCGGGCAACGCCAACAACGTTCTCTTGTCCTGTCTGGAGAAAAACGTGACGAAACAAGCCTCCGCTTCGGCCACCGCCCCGTTTTCGTCAAGCTCCGGTCAGGGCGGCCTCGCCCGGAGGCTCGAAGACGCGTTTGCTGCCGTCCGCAATGAGACCGAACGCCGGGCCGCACCGCTGTCGCCGGAAGACCAGCAGATCCAGTCCATGCCCGATGCGAGCCCGACAAAATGGCATCGGGCGCATACCACCTGGTTCTGGGAGCAATTCCTGCTCGGCGAGCACGCTGCGGGCTATCGGTCCTTCCACCCCGACTTCGCGTTCCTGTTCAATTCCTATTACGTCAGCGCCGGCCCGCGTCATGCCCGCAATCATCGCGGCGACATCACCCGCCCCAGCGCCGACGAGGTCGGTGCTTACCGCAGATATGTCGATGCCGCGGTCGTCAAATTCTTCCGCGAGGCCGCTGCCGACAAGCTTCGCGAGATCGCGCCGCTGGTCGAGGTCGGGCTGAACCATGAGCAGCAGCATCAGGAATTGATGTTCACCGACATCCTGCATGCCTTCGCGCAGAACCCGGTCTATCCGGCCTACGACCCGGACTGGCGCTTCCCCGCCCCGACGCGCTCAGGCGAGGACTGGCTGATGCTGAACGAAGGCATCCACACCGTCGGCCATGTCGACGAGGGCTTTCATTTCGACAACGAGAAGCCGGCGCACCGCGCCCTGGTCGGCCCGGTCAAGGTCGCGCGCAACCTCGTCTCCAACGGCGAATGGCTCGCCTTCATGCGCGATGGCGGCTACCGGACTGCAACGCTGTGGCTGATGGACGGCTTTGCCGCAGCCAGCAAGGAAGACTGGCAGGCCCCAGGCCATTGGCGCGAAGTTGATGGCGCGTGGCAAGTGATGACGCTCGCCGGCCTCAAGCCGGTCGATCCCGACGCGCCGGTCTGCCACGTCAGTTATTACGAGGCCGATGCCTTCGCGCGCTGGGCCGGAAAGCATCTGCCGACCGAAATGGAATGGGAGGTCGCCGCCCGCGCGGGCCAGCTCAACGACGCCTTCGGCATCGTCTGGCAGTGGACCCGCAGCGCGTACGCGCCCTACCCCGGCTACCGCGCCATCGAAGGCGCGCTCGGCGAGTACAACGGCAAGTTCATGGTCAACCAGCTGGTGCTGCGCGGCTCCTCGCTTGCAACTCCGGAGGGCCACAGCCGTATCACCTATCGGAACTTCTTCTATCCGCACCACCGCTGGCAATTCACGGGGCTGCGGCTCGCTGACTACGAGTAAAATCTTCATCCGACGACAGATGCGCGCCGGACAGCGCGTTCAGGAGAGTATCATGAATGTGCACGCCAGCGCTTTGGCCGAAGCCCATCTTCCCGACGAGCAGACCACCGCCTTCGCCCGCGAGGCGATCGAGGACCTCTCGCAGCAGCCGAAAAAGCTGTCGCCGAAATACTTCTACGATGCGACCGGCTCGGAGCTGTTCGAGGCAATCACGCGCCTGCCGGAATATTATCCGACCCGCACCGAGCTATCGATCCTGAAGGAGCGCGGCAGCGAGATCGCGAAGATCATTCCGGAGCACGCAGCTCTGGTCGAGTTTGGCGCGGGCGCGACCACCAAAGTCCGCCTGCTGCTGGGTCATTGCAAATTCTCGGCCTATGTGCCCGTGGACATCTCCGGCGACTTCCTGAAGGCGCAGGCGAGCGGCCTGAAGCGTGACTTCCCGACGCTCGGCATCTATCCGGTCGCAGCCGACTTCACGACGCCGTTCGAGCTGCCCAAGCAGGTCGCATCCATGCCCAAGGTCGGCTTCTTCCCGGGCTCGACCATCGGCAATTTCGAGCCGCATGAAGCGCAGGCCTTTCTGAAGAGCGCGCGCGAGATCCTGGGCAGGGGCGCGCAGATGATCATCGGCGCGGATCTCGAAAAGGAAGAGCGCGTGCTGCGCGACGCCTATAACGATGCCGCCGGCGTTACCGCGCGCTTCAACCTCAACGTTCTCGTGCGCATCAACCGCGAGCTCGGCGGCAATTTCGATCTGTCCGCTTTCACCCACCGCGCCATCTACAACCGCGAGCGGCACCGCATCGAGATGCATCTGATCAGCAGGAAGAGCCAGACCGTGCGCCTGCTCGGCACCAGCTTCTCGTTCCGTCCGGGCGAGAGCATCCACACCGAGAACAGCTACAAATACAGTCTCGAACGCTTCGCCACGCTGGCACAGGGCGCCGGCTGGCGAGTGCGCGAAAGCTGGACGGACGCAGCCAAGATGTTCTCCGTGCATGCGCTGGAGGTGGCGGAGTAGACGCTGCGCGCTGGCGCTGTGGCGCATCCTTCGAGACGCCCGCCTTTCGGTGGGCTCTCAGGATAAGGGTGGAGTGCGCGGCAGCATGTTCAACAGGCACCCATGCCAATCAGCCTCATCCTGAGGAGACCGCGAAGCGGTCGTCTCGAAGGACGAGGCGCTTGCTCAGCCAGCTCCAGATTCAATGCTCCTCGGCCTCCTCGGTTGCCGATCCCAGCGATAGCGACTCCCACACCGCCACCACGATCAAGATCGCGGTCGTCGCGACCGAGAGCCAGAGCGGCGGGAGATCGGCGGCGAACCACCACAGCACCAGCAGCATGATGATTCCGATGCCGTGCGAGAGCTGGAGGAAACCTCGGATCGCGTGCTTGAACAGGATGGTGCCGATCAGGAACACCAGCGGTCCGCCGATCGTGCTCACGATGGTGCGGACATCGGAATGGCCGCTCGGGTGCTTCAGCACCAGTTCGTCCGAGACCGCGGTCAGGATGATGCCGGCGATGATCGGCATGTGCAGATAGGTATAGGCGAGCCGCGCCAGCCGGCCGGATTCGGTGGACTTCGAGATCCGCTCGGAGCCGGCCTCCGCCCCCTTGTGGAAATAGACCCACCACATCGCGATGGCGCCGACCAGTGCGGCGACAAAGGCCAGGATGTTGGCCGCGGTCCACTCCAGCTCGGCAAAGGTCGCGCCGTTGACGACAACGGCTTCGCCGAGCGCGATGATAACGAAGAGGGAGCAACGCTCGGCCATATGGCCGCCTTCGACCGCCCAGGCCTCGACCGACGAGAAACCGAGCTTGGGGACCCAAAAGCGTGCCGCCGGCGAGACGTACTCCCAGGTGACGGCCGCAATCCACAGCCATAGCCGCGTCTCGCCCTCGGACAGGCCGCCGGCGATCCACAACACGGCGGAGATCGAGAGCCAGGTCAGGATGCGGATCGCGTTGTGCCGCACCGCCGCCCGATGCCGTGGCGTTGCGAACAGCCAGAAGGCGGTTCGCCCGAGCTGCATCGTCGCGTAGGCGATCGCAAACCACAGGCCCCGCCCCTCGAACGCGGTCGGGATCGTCGTCGACAGCACGAGGCCGCCCAGCATCATCAGGAAGAGCATGACGCGGACAGGCGTCAGCTCGGGATTGAGCCAGTTGGTGACCCAGGCGGTGTAGACCCACACCCACCACACCGCGAGAAACAGCACGGCGACGTGCACCGCGCCGAGCGGCGTGAAATGGTGCAGCAGCGTGTGCGACACCTGCGTGACGGCGAAGACGAAGACGAGGTCGAAGAACAGCTCGACATTGGTGACACGGCTGTGCTGGTTTGGCACGATGACGCGAAACATCGCGCCGCGAGGATTGTCCGCAGCCATCGTCCTCCCCCGTCGCGCGATCAGATCAAGCGCCCGGCACGCCGGTTTGCAGCGCCAACGCATGCAGCACGCCGCCCATCTGACCACGCAGGGACTGATAGACGATCTGGTGCTGCTGGACGCGGGACTTGCCGCGGAAGGATTCCGAGATCACGGTCGCGGCATAGTGATCGCCGTCGCCGGCGAGGTCACGGATGGTCACCTCGGCATCGGGGATCGCTGCCTTGATCATCGCCTCGATATCGTGGGCGTCCATGGGCATTCGGGTCTGGCTCCTTTTGGTCTCGAATCGCTGCCGGAGGTCCCCTCGCCGGCAGGCTCAAACTTAGCGTGAACGGCCTTCTGCGTCACGCTTTCCGGCACTATATCCATGATCCCATCAGGATAAAGGCACGACAAAGTGCCGCGCGCGGCAGATTGATCGAAAAGGCGTGAAATCATGAAGCTTCCAGGGCCCGACCACCCCATCACCATCACCCAGAACCCGAGGCGCGTCCGCGTCACGGCGGGCGACATCGTGATTGCCGAGACCAGCAAGGCGCTGACCTTGAAGGAGGCCAAATATCCGGCGGTGCAATATGTGCCGCGGGAGGACACCAAGATGGCCCTGCTCGAGCGCACCGACCGCGTCACCCATTGCCCCTACAAGGGGGACGCCAGCTATTACAGCGTCAAGGCTGACGGCAAGACGCTGGACAATGCGATCTGGACCTATGAGACACCCTTCCCCGCGATGACGGAGATTTCCGGCCATCTCGCCTTCTACCCGGACAAGGTGAAGATCGAGGAAGTGGGGTAGGCCACGATATACGGCGCCGTCATGGCCGGGCTCGTCCCGGCCATCTATGTTCTTGGCCAATCGCGGCTACGGAAAAACGTAGATGCCCGGGACAAGCCCGGGCATGACGACTGAGAGTGCTGGCACAGCCAGGCTACGCCCTGAAGATCGTGAGCCCCAGAATCAGAAGCACCAGGAAGATCACGACGAAGACGTAAAACAGGAAACGGGCGACATCGGCGGAGGCGGCCGAGACGCCGGTGAAGCCAAGCACACCGGCCACGATCGAGATCAGCAGGAAAATCAGCGCCCATTTCAGGATCGTCATCGCTAGCTCCGCATTGGTGCCGCTCGCCCGCAGCCTCACGCCCTTTTGGTTTGGCGAACGCTAACCTTGCTGCTCGGAACTGGTTCCTAATCCTGTCGGGCCCGAAGACCTGCTCAAACGAGGCTTGCTGAATCGGGTTCCCGGCGGCACAGTCCCGCCCGGGAGCAGGAGCGCGGGGCAGCCATGACCACGATGTCACAATCAGCGACGATCGGCGCGGAGGCGCAAGTCGCGCCGAAGAGCAAAGCACGCAATCTGTCGCTCGATCGCGCCCGCACCTTCCTGACGCTGGTGGTGCTGCTGCACCACGCGGTGATTCCCTACACGCATTTCGGTCACACCGATCCGGCCTCCTGGGCCGGCTTCGACGTGATCGTGCTCGCCACCGACAGCTTCTTCATGGCGATGTTCTTCTTCCTGTCGGGCTTGTTTGCGTGGTCGGGTATCGCCCGCAAGGGCGCGCTGAACTATCTGGCAGATCGCCTGCTTCGACTTGGCCTGCCATTCGTGATCTGCGCATTCACGATCATCCCGCTCGCCTATTACGCCATCTCGCTCCGACACCATCCCGAGATCGGCTTTTCGGAATACTGGTGGAATATGGTCACGAAAGGCCCGTGGCCGAGCGGGCCGATCTGGTTCCTTTGGGTCCTGCTCGGCTTCGACGTGGTGGCCTGCATACTGCATCGGCTGTCACCCAACCTGCTCGATCCGATCAATCGCCTCTCGCTGTACGGTCGCCGTCGGCCCGCCGCGTTTTTCGCGGTCATGCTTGCCGTCACCGCAGCGTTCTACGTTCCTGGGCGGATCCTTTATGGACCAAGCAGCTGGTTCGAGTTCGGACCGTTCTCGGTGCAGCATGGGCGCGTGATGCTCTATGCGACCTACTTCTTTTTCGGTGCCGGCATCGGCGTCGCGAACATGGATCGCGGCCTGCTCGCGGCAGAAGGCCGGATGGCGAGGGTCAGCTGGGACTGGATGGTCTTGGCGATCGTTCCATATTGCCTGCTCTGGGTGCTGATCTTCATTAAGCGCGAAATACTGGGAAATCCGTCGCCGCTGCCGAACTGGTATGAGGGGCTTTATGCCATCTGCTTCGCTGTCTTCAGCGTAGCCATCATGTTTCTGATCCTGGCCTTTTTCCAGAGGTTCAGACAATCAGGCTCGGCCAAGCTACTCGATCCGATGCAGGCGGACGCCTACGGTATCTTTTTGGTGCACTACCCGATCGCGCTTTGGCTGCAATACTGGCTGTTCGACTATGACCTGCCAGCGATCATCAAGGCGACGATTGGATTCGTGCTGACAGTCGCGTTCAGTTGGGCGCTAACGCGCGCCTTGCGCCAGATCCCCGGGGCAACGAAGGTGCTGTGACACTGACGGTCTCCGTCATTGCGAGCTCAGCGAAGTCCGTAGCCCGGATGAGCGAAGCGAAATCCGGGGTGTTGCCACAAGCGACTGCGGTCCCGGATGTCGCTTCGCTCATCCGGGCTACGGGACTGAGTGTGTGGCGGCGCCTTACGCCGCCTTCCCGCCCATATACTCCGGCAGCCACTTCTCGAACGATTTCCGCAACGCGTCGATCGCAACCGGCGCCTCGCCCGCGATGATAATCGCATCACCACCGGTGGTGCCGATGCGCACGCAGGGCACCTCGCAGCCGCGCATCTTGGCGAGCACGCGGCCGGCTTCCGTTTCCGGCACGGTGACGAGATAGCGCGCCTGGTCCTCGCCGAACCAATAGGCCTGCGGCACCAGCGCGGTCGGCGCCGCCAGCAGCTTTGCGCCGATGCCGCTCGCCATCGCCATCTCGGCGAGCGCGATCAGGAGGCCGCCATCGGAGAGATCATGCACGGCGGTCGCGGTACCGCCATGGATCATGCCGCGCACGCAATCGCCATTGCGCTTTTCGGCGGCGAGATCAACCGGCGGTGGCGCGCCCTCCTCGCGACCGCAAATATCGCGCAAGTAAACGGACTGGCCGATCCAGCCGTGCGTCTCGCCGATCAAGAGGATCGCCTCGCCCTCCGCCTTGAAGGCGAGCGAGGCGGACTTGGTGAAGTCATCGAGCAGGCCGACGCCGCCGATCGAGGGCGTCGGCAGGATCGCTCGGCCGTTGGTCTCGTTGTAGAGCGAGACGTTGCCGGACACGACCGGGAAGTCCAGCGTGCGGCAGGCTTCCGAGATGCCCTTCAGGCAACCAACGAACTGGCCCATGATCTCGGGCCGCTCAGGGTTGCCGAAATTGAGATTGTCGGTGATCGCGAGCGGCTTGCCGCCGACCGCGGTGATGTTGCGCCAGGCCTCCGCCACCGCCTGCTTGCCGCCCTCGAACGGGTCGGCCTCGCAATAGCGCGGCGTGACGTCGACAGTCAGCGCAAGCCCCTTCGGCCCGTCCTCAACGCGCACGACGGCGGCGTCGCCGCCGGGGCGCTGCATCGTGTTGCCGAGAATGACGTGGTCGTATTGCTCCCAGACCCAGCGCTTAGAGCACATGTCGGGCGTGCCGATCAGCTTCTCCAGCGCGGCACCGAGGCTCATCGGCGCCGGCACGTCGCGGGCGTGCACGACCGGCAACGCCGCCGAGGGGACGTGCGGGCGGTCATAGAGCGGCGCCTCGTCGCCGAGCTCCTTGATGGGCAGATCGGCCATGACGTCGCCGCCATGCTTGACCACGAAACGCTTGCTCGGCGTGGTGTAGCCGACGACTGCGAAGTCGAGGCCCCACTTCTTGAAGATCGCCTCGGCTTCCTTTTCCTTCTCGGGCTTGAGCACCATCAGCATGCGCTCCTGGCTTTCCGAGAGCATCATCTCGTAGGCGCTCATCCCGGTCTCGCGGGTCGGCACCGCGTCGAGATCGAGATCGACGCCGAGGTCGCCCTTGGCGCCCATCTCCACCGCCGAGCAGGTCAGGCCCGCCGCGCCCATGTCCTGGATCGCAATGACGCAGCCCTTCTCCATGATCTCGAGGCAGGCCTCGAGCAGTAGCTTCTCGGCGAAGGGATCGCCGACCTGCACGGTCGGGCGCTTCTCCTCGGACTTGTCGTCGAACTCGGCCGAGGCCATCGAGGCGCCGTGGATGCCGTCGCGCCCCGTTTTGGAGCCGAGATAGACGATCGGCATGTTCACGCCGGAGGCGGCCGCATAGAAGATCTTGTCGGCGTCAGCGAGGCCTACGGCCATCGCGTTGACGAGGATGTTGCCGTCATAGCGGGTGTGGAAGCGCACCTGGCCGCCCACCGTCGGCACGCCAAAGGAATTGCCGTAGCCGCCAACGCCGGCGACGACGCCGGAGACGAGATGCCGGGTCTTGGCATGCTCGGGCGCACCGAAGCTCAGCGCATTGAGGCAGGCGATCGGGCGCGCGCCCATGGTGAAAACGTCGCGCAGAATGCCGCCGACGCCGGTGGTCGCGCCCTGGTAGGGCTCGATATAGCTCGGGTGGTTGTGGCTCTCCATCTTGAAGACCACGGCTTGGCCATCGCCGATGTCGATCACACCGGCATTCTCGCCGGGGCCCTGGATGACCCAGGGCGCCTTGGTCGGCAGGCCGCGCAGATGGATGCGCGAGGACTTGTACGAGCAGTGCTCGTTCCACATCGCCGAGAAGATGCCGAGCTCGGTAAAACTCGGCTCCCGCCCGATCAGCTTCAGGATGCGCTCGTACTCGTCGGGCTTGAGCCCGTGGGCGGCAACCAGTTCGGGGGTGATCTTGGGTTCGTTCTTCATGGATTCGGGGCTTTCGGCGGCGGTTTGGCCGTTCTTAGGAACATCCGGGGCTCGCGAAAAGCCCTTTATGGCGCATTTTCCCGCTGTCCCACATTTTGCAGCAGGCCGCCTGCGGGAACAGGAATTGCACGGCGCGAACAGATCGGATTTAAGGGCTGAAGACCCGCAATTGAAGGCCCATTTCCTTGCACGAATTGACCAAAGCGCCCCCGCCCCGCCGCCCTGACCTTCACGTCGCCACCGAGGGCGAATTTGAGGGCTGGCGGACCTGGATTCGCGACAGTTTTGAGTCCCATGTCGGCCCCTTCTGGCACCGGATCGAGGCGGACGGCAGCATCCGCAGCGCCTTCCGGGTCGAGAAGAAGCACCTCAACGGCTCCGGAAACGTCCATGGCGGCTGCTACATGGCCTTTGCCGACTATTCCCTGTTTGCGATCGCCACCCATGTCCTGGACAGCCGGGCCGTGACGACCAATTTTTCCTGCGAATTCCTCGACGCGGCACGGGAGGGCGAGCTGATCGAATGCACCGGCGAGGTGAGCCGGGCCGGCGGTTCGCTGATCTTCCTGCGCGGCCAGATGATGTCCGGCGAGCGGCTGCTGCTCACCTTTTCCGGCACGATCAAGCGGATGAAGCGGAAGCCGCAGCCCCAGCCAAACGCATAGCTCGACGCCTTCCCTTTTCGCGCGCCCTCGCCCAGACTTCCCGGCAAGCGCTATTGCGCCGGGGAGCAAGAACAAGGTGCCGCAGAGCACATCGCCGACGGGTCGCGCGACGGCCGCCGCACCGCTTTCGCGCATCGCCATAACCGGCGCACGCAACTGGCGCGACTATGCCCTGCTGCTCGCGCTGGCCTGCTGCTGGAGCTCGACCTATCCGCTGGCCAAGCTCGCGCTTCCCACCGTCCCGCCCATCACCTTCATATCGGCGCGGTCGCTGATTGCGGCCGCCTTCCTGTTCGCGATCCTGTGGATGCGCGGCATCAAGGTCCCGACCGATGCCACGGCCTGGAAGCTGTTCGCCACCCAGCAATTGATCAACTCGACCTTTCCGTTCCTGATCATCACCTGGTCGCAGCAATATGTGCCGGCCTCGAACACGGTGGTGCTGGCCTCGACCACGCCGATCTTCGCCTTCCTGATCACCTCGCTGATCACACGGCACGAGCCGGCGACGCTGCTCAAGCTCGCCGGCGCGATCTTGGGTCTCGCCGGCACTGTCGCCATCGTTGGGCTCGACGCGCTGCGCGGCTTCGGTAGCGAGATCGTCGCGGAGATCGCGATCCTGCTCGCCACCATCTCCTTTGCCTGCGCGACCATCTTCGGTCTTCGGCTGTCGGAATACGACCCGATGGTGGTGGCGGCCGGCTCGCTGCTGTTCGGCGGCATCATCCTGCTGCCGCCATCGCTGATCATCGACCAGCCCTGGACGCTGCAGCCGACGCCGACGGCGATCATCGCCACCATCGTCATGGGCATCGTCTCCAGCGCACTGGGCCTGATGCTGTTCTACATCTGCCTCGGCCGGCTCGGCACGCTGACCACCAACGCGCAAGGGTACTTGCGCATCCCGATCGGCGTGGGTCTGTCGGTGTTGCTGCTCGGTGAGAGCGTGCCGTCAAACCTCGCGCTGGGCCTGCTGCTGGTCATGGCCGGCGTTGCGGCCATGACCGTGCCTGCGGAGCGGCTGAAGCTGCGCTAGGCGATGTTCGGTTGCCGGAAAGCCGCCTCCATCTCGCGGCGTACCCGCACCGCGAGACCGTCGGGGTCGTACTCGACGTCCTCCCATTTCAGGCGCTGGCCTTGCTCGATATCGGTCTTGAGCTTGACATGATGGGCGAGGCCCAGCGGCAAATAGCCCTGCTTCAGTGAAGCGTCGGCCGGGGTCTGCTTGCCCCAGACACAGAAGCCGCCCTCGCCGTCGAGCATCTCGCCGGCCTTCAGCTTGCGTTTGGCGGTCGCGACCACGTCGGAGTTGAACACGATCGGTGCCCCCGTCGGCTCCTTGCGCAGCGCCGCTGACGCCACGGAGATGCCGAGCTCGAGCCCGATCATGTGGATCGGCCGGTACAGCGAGGCATATTTGCCGGTCTTGTCCTGCAGCATGCTGTATTCGCGGAAACACTCCTCCGAATAAGCGCTGTCGGTCTCGAATACGACATAGGTGCCCATCACGAGACTCTGCGGAACATCGGAGCCGTCGCGATAGACCGACGAGGTCACTTCGGTAACGCCGGATCTCTCCAGCATGCCGCCGTCGGATTTCGGCTTGCAGATCTCGGCATGCTCGAAGCGCGTGGCCGGCGGGAATGAGAGGCCCTCGCTCTGCGCATGCAGCCCGGTCGCATTGCACACCGCGGTCATCTCGATGCCCGACTTGGTGCCGTCGACGAACGAGTTGAACATCTTTGGATTGATCGAGTTGCGATCCTTGATCTTCATGTATTTGTCGAGGATGTCCCAGACGGTATCCGGCGTCGACTGGTGATAGGTCGGGTGGTAGCGCGTGCCCTTGCCGGCGGCGACGACCTTGAAGCCGGCCGCGCGCGCCCAGTCGACGTGATCGGCGATCAGCGCCGGCTGGTCGCCCCAGGCGAGTGAATAGACGACGCCGGCTTGCTTCGCCTTGCGCGCCAGAATGGGCCCTGCGACCGCGTCCGCTTCGACATTGACCATCACGATGTGCTTGCCGTTCTCGATCGCCTTCATCGCAAAGCGGATGCCGGCGCCGGGGTCGCCGGTCGCCTCGATGATCACCTCGATCGCCGGATGGGTGATCAGCGCGTCGGCGTTGTCCGTGACAACCGTGCTGCCATGCTTGAGCGCGTCATCGATAGAGGCTGCCGCGTATTGCTCTTCCGGCCAGCAACCGAGCTTGAGCTGCGCGCGGGCGCGGTTAGTGTTCAGGTCTGCGACTCCGACGAGATGCATGCCGTCGGTCTGGCGCACCTGCGACAGGAACATCAGGCCGAATTTTCCGGCACCGATCAAGCCAATGGTGACAGGCTTGCCGGCAGCCTTGCGCTCCAGCAGCATGCGATGGAGATTCATCTGGATTTCCTTCAGCGTTCCTCGGGTGACGGCGTTCGTTGCAGCCGTGAGGTCCGGCCGTGCTCGCCCTGCAGCGAAACGTTAGGCAGCGGCGAATCCGGGGGCAATTCAGATTATCTGCGGCGACGATGTAGACACGCTAAACAATCCGCGTGTGTTGCTGCGCACTCCAGCTGTCGCGTTCCGTGCGCAGCCAGTCGAGGAAAGTGCGGGTCTTGCGGTGGCGCAAATGGCCGTGCGGACAGACGATCCACTGCGTGGTCAGTGTGACCTCGGGCGGATCCTTCACCGGGCAAACCAGGCGGCCGTCGCGCAATTCGCGCCAGGCCAGCAGCTCGCTGTCGAGGCCAATGCCGATGCCGTCGACGGCGGCATCGATGGCCATGTGGCTGCGATCGAACAGCACGCGCTTCCAGCGTTCCGCAGCCTCGATGCCGGCTTCCGCGAACCAGCGCGGCCATTGCATCTGCGACTTCACCGAATGGATCAGCCGATGCTTGAGCAGATCGTGGGCGGATAGGCTGCCCGCCGCAAAGGATGAAGGCGCACATAGCGGAAAGAACCGCTCCTTGCCGAGGCTTTCGACGAACAGGCCGGCCCAGCCGCCTTCGCCATGCCGAATCTCCAGGTCGACATTCTCCTTGCGGAAATCGGTCGGCTCATTGGTGCCGTCAAGCCGCAATTCGATGTCGGGATTGGCATCGACGAAGCTAGCCAGCCGCGGCAACAGCCATTTGCTCGACACGCTCGGTGCTGCGCGCACCGTCAATGTGGTGGCCGAGCGGATGCCGCGGACGTGCTGCGTCACGTCCGTGACGTGCTCGATCTCTCGGCTGATCATCTCGAAATAGCGCTCGCCAGCCTCGGTCAGCGTGATGTTGCGTCCGACCCGCGAGGTCAGCGCGGTGCCAAGGTGCAGCTCCAGCGCCTGGATCTGCTGGCTGACGGCCGATGGCGTCACCCGCAGTTCATCCGCCGCACGGGATATGCTGCCCGCACGCGCCACCGCGTGGAAGACAATAATGGCGCGGAACGGTATCTGCATCAGAGAACCTTTTAGACCAGCTAAAGTGACGACGAATATAATTCAATTGTCGTGCATGACCAGCGATCTAGGCTTCAGGTTCAAGGCAGCCCGCGACAGACAGGCGCCGATCGAGGAAACGGGCCGACGCAGCGCGCCGGTCCGCCCGGGGGAAGGAACGCAAGGCTAGAGCCCTTTCACCAGACAAGCGACTTCAACGATACCCGCCGCAGGGCTTGCGCGCGGCAATGAATAAACATGCGCGTCGACAAGGCGCGGCAAACGAGCACCAGGGGAGGACGAACGATGTCGGGCCAACGCCACACCATCTCGCGCCGCAACGTCTTGACTGCTGCCGCGGCCATACCTCTGGTCGCAATTCGCACCAGGCCGGCGCAAGCGGCCGAGTTCGAGTACAAGCTCGCCACCGGCCAGTCGCTGACGCAACCGATCAACACCCGGCTCGACCAGGCCGTGAAGCGGATCAAGGAAGCTAGCGGCGGGCGGCTGGAGATCAAGTTCTTTCCGGCCTCGCAGCTTGGCTCCGATACGGATCTCTTGACCCAGATCCGCAGCGGGGGCGTCGACTTTCTCAACATCGCCGGCTCCGTGTTGTCGACGGTGGCGCCGGTCGCCGGCATCGCCAATGTCGGCTTTGCCTTCTCCGACTACAGCCAGGTCTGGAATGCGATGGACGGCGATCTCGGCAGGCTGATCGCAGCCCAAATCGAGAAGACCGGCGCGCTTGTGATCGCCAAGCCGGCGGACAATACGTTTCGGCAGATCTCGTCGTTTACAAAGCCAATCAAGACGCCGGGCGATCTCGCCGGCTATCGGATCCGCGTGCCTGTCTCACCGATCTTCACCTCCCTGTTCAAGTCGCTGGGCGCCAATCCGACGTCGATCAATTTCAACGAATTGTACACGGCGCTGCAGACGCACCTGGTCGACGGGCAGGAGAACGGGCTTGTGACGATCGAGGCCGGCAAGATTTATGAGGTGCAGAAGTACATTTCCGAGACCAATCACATCTGGGATCCGTTCTTCATCCTCGGCAATCGCCGCTCGGTGAAAGCACTGCCCGATGATCTGCAGGCGCTGGTCCGTAAGGAGTTCGACCAGGCCGCGATGGAGCAGCGCGCCGATACTGCAAAGCTCAATATGACACTGAAGGATCAGCTGGTCGCAAAGGGAATTACCTTCGAGGCGTCCGACAAGGAGGCCTTCCGCAAAGGACTGTCGAGCGCCGGATTCTACAAGGAGTGGCGTGGCAAGTTCGGCGAAGACAATTGGAAGACGCTTGAGGCTGCCGTCGGGGCGCTCGCGTGAGCGCGGTCGTCGGCATGCCCGAGGCGGTCACGCTCGATGAGGCGCGGCCGATCCGGGGACGCTGGCCGGAGCAGATGCTGCGCTGGCTGGTGGAGATCCCGGCGGCGGCCGCTGTCGTCGCGGAAGTCGTCATCCTGTTCGCCGGCATCGTCGCGCGCGGCGTCTTTCATCGGCCGATCATCTGGTCGGACGAGCTCGCCTCGATCCTGTTCCTGTGGCTCGCCATGCTCGGCAGCGCCATCGCAGTGCAACGCTCGTCGCATATGCGCCTGACTTTCTTCACCTCCCATTTGTCGCCCCGCGCGGAGGCGTGGACCTCGACGCTCGCAGCCGGCTCCGTCGCGCTGTTCCTGGCGATCATCCTGCATCCGGCGCTGGACTATGTGGAGGACCAGGCGCTCGTGGAGACGCCAGCGCTCGGCTGGTCCGGCGTGGTCCGCGCCGCCGCAATTCCAGCTGGTTGCATCGTCGCGCTGGCCAGCATCTGCCTCACGCTGGTGAAGCGTTCGGCCAAGGATCTGTTGGCCGTCGGACTATTGTTTGCGGCGATCGCCGGAGCCCTCTATTTCGCCGGCCCTTCGCTGAAGTCGCTCGGCAACTGGAACCTGCTGATCTTCTTCGTCGGCCTGCTCGGCTGCGCCGTGATGGCGGGTGTGCCGATCGCGTTTTCCTTTTGTCTTGCGACCGTCGCTTTCCTGCTGACGACGACACGGACACCGTTGTTGGTCGTGGTCGGACGGATCGACGAGGGCATGAGCTCGCTGATCCTGCTCGCTGTGCCACTGTTCGTGCTGCTCGGGCAATTGGTCGAGCAGACCGGCATGGCGCGCGTCATGGTCGCGTTCCTCGCCTCCGTGCTCGGCCATGTCCGCGGCGGGCTGTCATACGTGATGCTCGGCGCCATGCTGCTGGTCTCGGGCATCTCCGGCTCCAAGACCGCCGACATGGCCGCGATCGCACCGGTGCTGTTTCCCGAGATGCGCAAGCGCGGCATGAAGGATGGCGAGCTGGTGTCGCTGCTCGCGGCGTCGGGAGCAATGAGCGAGACCATTCCGCCGTCGATCGTTCTGATCGCGATCGCCTCCGTCACCGGCGTGTCGATCGCGGCCCTGTTCACCGCTGGCATCCTCCCGGGGATCGTGCTGGCGATCGTGCTCGCCTTCGTCGCGCGTTATCGGGCAAGCACAGAGGAGCATGCCGGGGTCAAAGTCGCGCGCGCGCCGCTCTCCGTGGTGGCGAAAACGCTCTGGGTGGCGCTGCCGGCGCTTGCCCTGCCGTTCCTGATCCGCAGCGCGGTGGTCGAGGGTGTTGCCACCGCAACCGAAGTCTCGACCATCGGTATCGCCTACTGCCTTGTGCTCGGCCTGATCATCTATCGTGGCAGCCTGGCATGGAAGAACGTGCTGCCGATGCTGGTCCAGACCGCCTCGCTCTCCGGCTCGATCCTGTTCATCGTGGGCGCCGCAAGCGCAATGGCTTGGGCGCTCGCGCAATCCGGCTTCTCGCATGACCTCGCCGCACGCATGGCGGGCGTGCCCGGGGGGGCCTACGGCTTCCTGCTGATCTCGGTGGTCGCCTTCATCGTGCTCGGCAGCGTGCTTGAGGGCATCCCGGCCATCGTGTTGTTCGGCCCGCTGCTCTTCCCGGTCGCGGCACAGTTCGGCATCCACGAGGTGCACTACGCCATGGTGGTAATTTTGGCGATGGGCCTTGGTCTGTTCGCACCGCCATTCGGCCTCTGCTACTACGCCGCCTGCAGCATCGGTGGCGTGTCGCCGGATGCCGGCATGCGCAGGATCTGGATCTATCTCGCGTGGCTGTTCCTGGGCCTGCTGCTGATTACCTTCGTGCCCTGGATATCGCTGGTTTTTCTGTGAGATTCCCAGCCTGACGGCATTCGCCTAGACGCTTTCAGGCCGAAAGCTGCTTCTCGGCGATCGACAACCACTCCGCATGTGCCGTGCGCAAATATTTCGGCGCGCGCCGCATCTGGATCAGGAGCTCGTTGAAGACCATGCGTGCTTCGGCGCCGCGGCCGACCGTTTGCAGCAGCATGCCCTAGCGCACTCGCGCTTCGGCGCCGGGGAAGTAGCCGGCGAGCGCGTGATATTCCTCGAGCGCCTCGTCGAGCCGGCCGACCTCCGCAAGCGCGCGGGCGTAGAGCAGATGCGCATCGGCGGAATCGAAGTCCGGCCATTGCTTCTGGAGATCGTCCAGCGTTGCGAGCGCGTCAGCTGGGCGCTTGGCGGAAAACTCGGCCTGCGCCTTGCGAAGCGCATAGGCGGGATCGTGGCCCATCGGCAGCTTCAGAACGTGATCGTAATGCGCCTCCGCTTCAGCGAAGCGCGCGAGATTGACACATTCTTCCGCCAGCGCCGCGCGATTGGCGATGGTGTCCGTGCCGGCCAAGCGGTCGGACAGTTCGCGATAACGTTTCTCGGGATCGAGCCGGTTGGCAACGCGCTGGCGCGCCTGACGCGCGCCAGGGCTGGAAAACCATTCCGGAATGAGCTCGACGGCGATATAGGCAATCGCGCCCATCATCGGCACCAGCAGGATAATGAAGGCCCACGGCCGCAACCGCCCGGTTCGTGAGGCGTGATAAATGAGCGTGATATCGAGCAGCAGAACGACCAGAGCAACGGGCATGTGACATCCAGGAGCACACGGCAGCACAGGCTTCCTGATATCGCAACTGGAGCCATGAAACAACTTTGAGTTGCTCGCCTCCGGAGGAATCGACGACCCAGGACGTGCGCCTTTGACAGCGACGAGGATTCAGTCGTCTCAAATTCGATCGAGGTTCATGAGGCCGCAGCCAAAAGCTGCGGCTACTTCGCGTCGTCCGCCAGCATCTTCCGGTACTTCTCGACGTCGCGCGTCACGAGCTGCTGCAGCAGCTCCGGCGCATGCTCGTTGGCGTCGGGAGCGACGGTCGAAAGGTCGACAAAGCGCTTCTTCACCGCGTCGGTCTCGACGGCGGTGCGCGCGGCGGCGTTGAGCTTGGCGATCACCGCCGGCGGCGTGCCCTTGGGCGCGAACAGGCCGTTCCAGCCCTGTGCCTCGAATTCAGGCAGGCCGGCTTCGGCTGACGTTGGCAGATCGGGCAGCGTGGCGAGGCGCACGGTCGAGCCGACCACGAGCCCCTTCACCAGCTTCTCGTTGATCGACTGCGAGACCGAGGCGGCCGCATCGCAGACGCCGTCGATCTGGCTGCCGACGGCATCGGTCAGCGCAGGCGCGGCACCGCGATAGCCGACCAGAGTCGCGTCGATGCCGGCTGATGTCACGAAGCTCTTGCAGATCAAATAATTCGAGGAGCCGACGCCGGCATGGCCGAGATTGATCTTGCCGGGATTGGCCTTGGCGTAGGCAATGAACTCTTTCAGGTCCTTCGCCGGAAAGTCCTTGCGCAGCGCGACGATGCCGAATGTCTTCGCCACCATGGCGATCGGGACGAAGGAGTCCGGCGTGAACGGCAGTTTTGGATAGATCGTGTAGGTCGCGGCATTGGTGCCGGCATTGCCGATCGCGATGGTGTAGCCGTCGGGCTCGGCGCGGGAGGCGCGCGCCAGCGCGGTCGAGCCGCCGGCGCCCGCAACGTTCTCGATCACGATGGTCTGGCCGAGCGCGATCCCCATCTGCTCGGCTACCGTGCGCGCGATCACGTCCGAAGTACCGCCGGCCGCGAACGGCACGATCATGGTGATCGGACGCTTGGGGTAATCCTGCGCGAGGGCGCTGGTTGCGAGCGAAAATGACGCGAGCGACAGCGCCGCGATCGCGGCGAGAGACCGCTTCAGCACGAACGAGATCACGCGGCCTTTTCCAGATGCGCGGTGAGGCCCGCGAACAGGCCGCGGCCGTCGGTGCAGCCCATGATGTCTTCGACGTGGTTTTCCGGATGCGGCATCATGCCGAGCACGTTGCCCCTGTCGTTGACGATGCCGGCGATCGAATGCGCCGCGCCGTTGATGTTGTGGGCTTCGTCCACCACGCCGTCGGCGGAACAGTAGCGATAGAGCACCCGCCCCTCGCCTTCGAGCCGCTTGATGGTCTCTTCATCCGCCTCGTAATTGCCCTCGCCATGGGCGACCGGCACGCGGATCACCTGCCCTGCATTGTAGCCGCGGGTGAACGGCGTATCGGAACGCTCGACGCGCAGATGCACGTCGTGGCAGATGAATTTCAGCCGCGCGTTGCGCATCAAGACGCCCGGCAGGAGGCCGGACTCGCAGAGGATCTGAAAACCGTTGCAAACGCCGAGCACGAGGCCGCCCTTGGCCGCATAGTCGCGCACCGCGTCCATCACCGGCGCGCGGGCCGCGATGGCACCGCAGCGCAAATAGTCGCCGTAGGAGAAGCCGCCCGGCACCACCACGAGATCCGTGCCCGCAGGCAGGGACGTCTCGGCATGCCACACCATCGCCGGCTCGCTGCCGGAGATCAGCCTCAGCGCACGCGCCATGTCGCGCTCGCGGTTGATTCCCGGAAAGACGAGGATGGCGGCTTTCATGACAGAGGTTCCGACGGTGGCAGGAATCGGGCTGGCCAACGGGCCATTTCGTGAAGAGACATAACCATTTGACGGGGATTTTACCAGTGCTAGCCTCGGCAGAGGGCCTTGTACACAGGCCATGCGCATAGGCTGTGGCCGCACCCGTTCGGTCGGTCGATTTGCCCGGGATTGAAGCCATGAACGTCCCGTCGCTGCCTACATCCCCCGCCGAGCCGGTATCGACCGAGGGCGTCGTCGCTGCCGGCGCCTATGTCGATGGCCGGCGCACCGCCAATATCGCCATCAGCGAGGCCTCGAGCTGGCGGTCCAAACCTGGCCACGTGGTCTGGATCGGCCTGCACGAGCCCGACATGGCGCTGCTCGGCGCGGTGCAGAAGCAATTCGACCTGCACGAGCTCGCGATCGAGGACGCCAACCACGCCCATCAGCGCCCCAAGATCGAGCAATATGGCGAGGCCCTGTTCATCGTCGCCCGCACCGCGCAATTGATCGAAGGGCGGATCGCCTTCGGCGAGACCCACATCTTCGTCGGCGACGGCTATCTGGTGTCGGTGCGCCACGGCGCTTCGACGTCTTACAAGCCGGTCCGTGAACGCTGCGAAAGCTGCCCGCGGGCGCTCGCACGCGGCGAGGATTACATCCTCTACGCCATCCTCGATTTCATCGTCGACAACTACTCGCCCGTGCTCGAGAGCATTCACGTAGAGATCGAGGCGATCGAGGATGACGTGCTCGCGCACGCGATCACCAAGGCGCAGATCGAACGGCTTTACATGCTGCGCCGCGACCTGTTGCGGCTGCGCAACGCGATCGGGCCGCTGGTGGAGGTCTGCCGCCGGCTGGAGCATGACGAGCTGTCGATGGTACGGCAGGCCATGCAGCCGCTGTTCCGCGACGTCACCGACCACGTCCGCAACATCCAGGAACGCATCGATTCCATGCGCGAGGTGCTGGCCTTCGCCTTCGAGGCGAGCCTGCTGGTCGGCCAGGCGCAGGAGACGGCGGTGTCGAAGAAGCTCGCCTCATGGCTTGCGATCATCGCGATCCCGACCGCGCTCGCCGGCATCTACGGCATGAACTTCAAGCACATGCCGGAGCTGGAATGGGAGTACGGCTACTTCATGCTGCTCGGCGTGATGCTGACGGCGTGCACCGCGCTGTACTGGCGTTTTCGTCGCGCCGGATGGCTGTGAGGGAGTTACTCCAGCTTCGTAGCCCGGATGGAGCGAAGCGCATCCGGGACGGTGTCGCCCCGGATAGAACCCGGATTTCGCTTCGCTCCATCCGGGCTACCAGGGCAGGCCTAGCTCAGCAGCTCGACCCGATAATTCTCGATGACCGTGTTCGCCAAGAGCTTGTCGGCGGCGTCCTTCAGCGCGGCTTCCGCCTTGGTCTTGTCGGCGCCGGCGAGCTCGATATCGAACACCTTGCCCTGGCGGACGCTGGCGACGCCGTCGACGCCGAGCGACTTCAGCGCGCCTTCGATGGCCTTGCCTTGCGGATCGAGGATGCCCGTCTTCAAGGTAACGGTAACACGTGCCTTCACGTCAAATCCCCTCAGCTCTTCACCAGCACCGGGCCGGAGCCCTGCGGACGCTCGTTCTCCATGAGGATGCCGAGGCGCTTTGCGACTTCAGTATAGGCCTCGAGCAACCCGCCGAGATCCCTGCGGAAGCGGTCCTTGTCGAGCTTCTCGTTCGACTTGATGTCCCACAGACGGCAGCTATCCGGTGAGATCTCGTCGGCGACGATGATGCGCATCATCTCGTTCTCGAACAGGCGCCCGCACTCCATCTTGAAGTCCACGAGGCGGATGCCGATACCGAGGAAGAGCCCGGTGAGGAAGTCGTTGACACGGATGGCGAGCGCCATGATGTCGTCGATCTCCTGCGGCGTCGCCCAGCCGAAGGCGGTGATGTGCTCTTCCGACACCATGGGGTCGTTGAGCTGGTCGTTCTTGTAGTAGAATTCGATGATGGAACGGGGCAGCTGCGTGCCCTCCTCGATGCCGAGGCGCTGCGACAGCGAGCCGGCGGCAACGTTCCGCACCACCACTTCCAGCGGCACGATCTCGACCTCGCGAATCAACTGCTCGCGCATGTTGAGGCGGCGAATGAAGTGGGTCGGCACCCCGATGTCGTTGAGGTGCTGAAACAGGTACTCCGAGATCCGGTTGTTGAGGACGCCCTTGCCCTCGATCACCTGATGCTTCTTGGCATTGAACGCGGTGGCGTCATCCTTGAAGTGCTGAATCAAGGTACCGGGCTCCGGGCCTTCATAGAGAACCTTTGCCTTGCCTTCATAAATGCGACGCCGACGGCTCATTGGGATGTACCGTGTTTTGTTGAAATCCATGAATTTGGTGTGCTCCGGTTACTAGGATTTACGACCCACAGCGGAGCTGCCGTGAACGGCCAGGAACCCGTCTCGAACCCTTGGAAACAGAGCGGGAACCAAACCTTAGGCAACCTATCCGATTGGCTGACCGAGCACAATCGATCCGGCCGTCCGGCGCCAACTTATACCGTCTCGCCTGCGGCTTAACGGCCCGTTGTTTTGCCGACATGTGCTATCTATGTAGGCACGCAGCCGGGCGGTCGCAACGGAAGGCCCCCGCTCCATTCAGAGGGATTTGGAACAAGGCATGAGCGAGTTCGATAAGCGCCAGGAAGGTTTCGAGAAGAAGTACGCCCTCGACGAGGAGCAGAAATTCAAGGCGGAGGCCCGCCGCAACCGGCTGCTCGGGCTGTGGGCGGCCGAAAAGCTCGGCATGTCGGGCGATGCCGCCACCGCCTATGCCAAGGAGGTGGTCGCGGCCGATTTCGAGGAGGCCGGCGATGCCGACGTCCTGCGTAAGCTCACGGCCGATTTTGCCGCCAAAAACGTCGCCGTCACCGAACAGGCGATTCGCGCCAAGATGAGCGAGCTGCTCGGGGTGGCCGCCGCCGAGGTGAAGGCAGGGAAATAATCCATTCAGGCGAGGCGCCGGCGCGCAACAACCTTGCGCGCCGGCGTTCTCTTTCTGACGCCCTGTGGAGCCGAACCATCCCGCCCGGCAAAGTTGCGGCGGATGGTGTCGAGCAGGCGCTCGGCGGCAGCACTCAGAAAGCCGCCGCGACGCGTCACGAGGACGACGTCCTGATCCGCGGCAAGATCGCCGACGGCGATCGTCGCGATCGAGGCCGCGCGCAGCTCCTCAGCCACATGACTCCTCGCCAGCAGCGCGAGACCGAAGCCGGCTTCCACGAGCCGCTTCTGCGCGGTGAGGCTGTCGACGGCCGTCCATTCGACCTCGCCGAGCCCATGCGTGAGAAACAGCGCGAACACATGGGCCGCGGCGATCTCGCGGCGCCCGCGCGTTTCCGGAAATGCGATCCAGCGTTCACCGCGAAGCTCTGCAAGCCGCTTCACGCGCTTGCCCGCCAGGGGATGTTCGGGCGCACAGACGACCTGCAATGCCTCGGTCAGCACCAGCTCGCAAGCGAGATCGCCGGCGCGATCAGCGTTGTAGCGCAGGCCGATCGTGGCCTCGCCGCGCCGGATGAGATCGCTGACCTCCGCGCTGGTCGCCGTTCGCAAGGTCAGCGTGACGGTGGGATTTTCCCTGGCAAACCGCTTCATGATGGTCGACAGGCGGCCATCGGCGAGCGTGCCGGTTACCGCCAGCGAAACCGGCCCCGCATTCTGCTTGGTCAACGCACGTATCGCCTGTTCGGCGTCCTGCGCCGCGGGAACCGCGCGCTCGGCATAGGGGACCAGCACGCGCCCGGCATCGCTGAGCCGGGTGCGGCCCGCCACCCGCTCGAACAGGGGCACGCCGAGCTCCTGCTCCAGCAGCGCGATACGGCGCGAAATCGCCGGCTGCGAGCGGTGCAGGAATTTCGCGGCATTCGAGATCCCGCCCCTGCGATGAACGGTCAGGAAGGTATCGAGGGCGTCACTGTCCATCGCGACCTCATGCAAAAAACTGATGTTGCTTGCAAGAATAACAAATTTGGCGGATGGCGAAAATGCTCCTAAGGCTCCATAGACGGACAATACGGAGACGAGCCATGACGAGCCAACTGGACAAGGCGACAGCGTTTCGCGCGCTGCACGAGCGGCGTGGCGCTTTCATCATCCCCAATCCATGGGATGCCGGTACGGCCAAGCTGCTCGCGGCGATGGGATTCGAGGCCCTCGCAACCACGAGCCTCGGGGTCGCCAACATGCTCGGCAGCAGCGGCGTCAATCTCGATGTCATCCTCGCCAACGCACGCACGATCGTCGATGCCACCGACCTTCCGGTCAGCGTCGATCTCGAAAATTGCGGGGCCGATGAGCCGAAACGTGCGGCCGAAGCTATACGGCGTGCGGCGGAAGCTGGCGCCGTCGGCGGCTCGATCGAGGATTTCAGCGGCGACCGCGATCGCCCCATCTACGACTTTTCTCACGCCGTCGAGCGCGTCCAGGCCGCCGTCGAAGTGGCCCGCGCGCTGCCAATTCCGTTCACGCTGACGGCGCGGGCCGAGAACCTCCTGCACGGCCGCAAGGACATCGACGACACAATTCGCCGCCTGCAGGCCTTCGAGGCCGCGGGCGCCGACGTCCTGTATTCGCCCGGCCTGTACGACCTCGCCACGATCCGGACTGTCGTATCCTCGCTCAGCAAGCCGTTCAACCACGTGATGGGCTTTGCTGACCCAACGTTGACAGTCGGGCAATTATCCGCCGCCGGCGTCAAGCGCATCAGCGTCGGCGGGGCCATGTCGCGCTACGCGCTCGCCGCGTTCCTGAACTGCGCGCACGAGATGAAGGACAAGGGATCCTTCACCTATGTTCGCGACATGGCTCCGGTCGGCGAGCTGCGTGAGGCCTTTGCGTCGGTCACTCCTCCTTGAAGCCGTATTCCGGCACGTTGCCGCTGGCGCCGTAATATTTGTACGGCAGGAATTTGCCGCTCATGGTGATCTTGACGCGGTCGCCCTTCGGGTTGGCGACGCGCTCCATTGCCATGTCGAAGTCGATCGCCGACATGATGCCGTCGCCGAACTCCTCCTCGATCAGCGCCTTCCAGGCCGGACCGTTCACCATCACCATCTCGTAAAAGCGATAGATCAACGGATCGGTCGGCGGCATCGGCGTGCCGGTGCCGCGCATCGGCACCTCGTTGAGCATCGCAACTTCCACCTTCGACAGGCCGAACAGCTCGCCGGCATTGGCCGCCTGCGGCTTCGTCAGCTTCATCTGGCCGAGTATGGCGCCAACGATCAGCACTTCGGAATAGCCGCCGATCTTGTCGCAGATGTGCTTCCAGCTCCATCCCTTCTCGCGCTTGATGTCGAGCAGCTTTTCGGTGAGGTCTTCGCGTTTCATGTCAGGGGCTCCTTGGTTAGGCATTGTGTCGGGCCTGCCGCTTTGGGAGGCATGAAACGTGCCAAAAAATGAGGCTAGCGCTTCACACCGGCCCCTTCGCGCGGCAATCCCTCTATAAATCCTCCGATCGCCTCGAGCACCGGCCGCTGATCGCCTGCGAAGAACCAGTGATCGTTGCCGTCGAGCTCGACGAACTCCGCGCCGCTGATCCGGCTCGCCACATCGCGACCGGCCGCGATGCGCACGGCCTGGTCGCCGCGCCGGTGCAGCACCAGCGTCGGCATAGTGATTTCAGGCAAGAGGCGCCGCACGTCGGCGTCGCGAAACGCCTCGAGCACGGCCGAGATACCGCCGGGACTGGAGGCTGCACGCAACAGCCCCGCCCACCAGGCGCGCGCCTGGGGATCGCCAGCAAGGCTCGGTGCAAAGGTTTCGATCCCAACTGGCCCGCCCCATTGCGCGACCAGATGCTTGCTCCAGGCATCATACTGACTGGCGCGCAGCGCGTGCGGATAGTCCTGTGCCCAGCAGCCCTTGGCCAGTGCGCCGAACAGGATGAGCCCGGCCACGCGGCGGGGCTCGTCGACCGCGAACTTGATGCAGGCCGGCCCGCATTCGGAGGCGCCGAACAGCACGATGCGGCGCGAGTCCACCGCCCGCAGCACGGTGCCGATATCCTCCGCGGTGACATCGATGCCAGGGGCCGACCCGACCCGGTCGGACAGTCCGATCCCGCGACGATCGAACACGATGAGGCGTCCGAGCTGCATCAATGACGCCAGGAATGTCCGGCTCGCAGGGTTCTCCCAGGCGCGCTCCACATGCGACACGAAGCCGGGCATCACCAGAATATCGAGCGGGCCGCTTCCGTAGGTCTGATAGGCCAGATGCACCCCCGCGCCTTTCACGTAGCGCGTCACCGGGGCGGCATGCGGCGCCGCCGCGGGACTCATCAGCGCCTCGGTCTCGGCTTCCGGTGCAACCCCTAGCTCGTCGCGCAGCCGCTGCGTCAGGGCTGCGTGATGGCGCTCTGCCGCGCTTCGGTCGCCGGCGAGCAGAAGACTGCGGATCAGATGCCGGCCATACACTTCGCTCAATGAATCGAGCTCAACCAGGCGTCCCGCAGGCACAGTCGCGGCGAAATGATCGCCGGCGGCGTTCTTGTCCTGCACCGCACGCTCCAGCGCATGCATGAGCCGCCCCCGCAACGCCTCCCGACGAAAGAAGGCCCAATCGTCGAATTCGGGACAGTCGTCCAGAGCGAAGCCCGCAAGGAAGTCGCCCCGATAGATCAGGCAAGCCTCTTCAAAGGCACCGCGATCGCAGGCGCTCTCGAACAAATGCGTATCGATCTTCAGCTCGACCGCCGGAGACCATCGGACGCTCGTACGGTCAGTCTCGAAAACCGACTGCCCGAGCGTGAGCTCGATGCGGTGCAGCAGGCGCCGCAATCGCGCTAAGCCGGTCTCGCGAGCAGCCTCGGGCCACAGCAGCGCAACAAGGACGTCGCGCGCGACGGCGCCCTTGGTCTCCGTGAGATAGATCAGCAGAGCAAGACCTTTGCGTAGGTTCAACTTGATCGGGCGGCCGTCAGCATGGACCTCCGGGAACCCGAATGTCTCCAGCGAGAAAGCCGTCATCGAAATCCTCGCTCGCCTTGGGACGTCACCAGGGGACGCACAGGGGACGGCGCCGCGGTAGCCATCGGCCCAGATCGAGTTCGCTCGCCGGCGACCGCCTCAAGCTCTGCATGCGGCACCGCCGGATCAGGCACAACAGGAGAAACCATGTTTTCGCGCTTCGCAATCCTGCTCTACGCAATCGTGAGCTATGCCGTATTCACGGCGTCATTTCTCTATGCGCTCGGTTTCGTCGGCAATTATGTCGTACCCAAGTCAATCGATCGCTCCCTCGACGTCGGCAGCCCTTCGACTTTGACCGAGGCCATCGTCGTCAACTTGCTGCTGATGAGCCTGTTCGCCATCCAGCACAGCGTCATGGCGCGCCCGGGCTTCAAACGCTGGTGGACCAAGGTTCTTCCCGTGGCCTGCGAGCGCAGCACCTACGTGCTGCTCTCCAGCCTGATCCTGCTGCTGCTGTTCTGGCAGTGGCGGCCGATCGCGATACCGATTTGGCAGACCAGCGGAATCGTGGCCTGGTTGCTGACCGGCGTCCATTGGCTCGGCTGGCTGATCGCCTTCGCCTCGACCCACATGATCGATCATTTCGACCTGTTCGGCCTGCGCCAAGCCTTCTCGGCGCTGCGCGGGACCGAGTTGGCCGGTCAATCCTTCAAGGCGCCGCTGCTCTACAGAATCGTGCGGCATCCGATCATGCTGGGCTTCTTGCTCGCGTTCTGGGCCACGCCCGAGATGACCGCCGGCCACTTGCTGTTCGCGATCGCGAACACAGCCTACATACTGGTCGCGCTTCAGTTCGAGGAGAGGGATCTGATCGCGGAGTTCGGCGCGACCTATCAGCAGTATCGCCGGCGCGTTCCCATGCTGCTGCCCAGGATTTTCAGATCCCGCCGGACCGAAGATCGCCAGCCGCCTCGGCCTGTTGGAGCGCCTCGATGAACGCCATGCCCCCTATCCCCCGAATGTCCGCGGAAGCCGCCACATTCGCCGATACGCTCGATGGGCTCGACGTCGGCCTGTATCTCGTTGACGCGGACGCGCGTCTCATTCACGTCAATACTGCCGGGCAAGCCATTGTCGATGCGCGCGATATCCTGCTCGAAATCCGCGCGCACCTCGCGGCTTGCGACGTAACGGTCAACCGGACACTGCAGCATTTTTTCGCCGCGGCCGGGCTGGAAAACGCGATCCTCGGCGCCAACGGAATCGCAGTGCCGATCATCGACCGGGATGGGCAGCGCCACGTCGCCCATGCCATGCCGTTGATCTCCGGCACGCGCCGGCGTGCGGGTGTGGCCTACAGCGCCGTGGCAGCATTGTTCGTTCGCAGGGCGGCGCTGACGATACCGCCTCGTTCCGAAGTGATCGGCAAAGCCTTCAGACTAACGCCCGCCGAGTTGCGCGTGATGCTCGCGATCGTGGAGCTCGGCGGCGTTCCCGAGGTGGCGGCGGCGCTCGGCGTCGCGCTGAAGAACTATTCAATCGTCGGCGTCTTTGCCGGCGCCTGGGCGGAGAAATTCCCGCACGAGAGTGCGCACATGAATGACACGCTGATCCAATTGCTGGCCGACGGACAAATTCGCCCGCATATCGATCGTATCCTCCCTTTGAGGAGGTCGGCGACGCCATGCGCGCCGTGGCTAGCCGAACGGTTCAGGGGCGAATTGTTCTCAAGATCAGGTAGAGTGCGCCAACGACGAAGAGAGAACCGATGACAGAGATCATCATCGACAAGCGCTATTGCGGCCCTCCGAACTCCGGCAACGGCGGCTACGTCTGCGGCCGGCTCGCCCGTCACATTCCCGGGCCTGCGGAAGTGACGCTGCGTGCGCCGCCTCCCCTGAACACGCCGCTCACTGCGGTCGCGACGGGCGACGGCATATGGGAGCTTTGCCATGGCGGCAAGGCCGTCGCCACCGCCCGCGCCGCAAGCGTCGAGCTCGCGCAAATCGAGACGGCGACCTTGCCGGAAGCCCGCGTGGCTGAATTGCTCGCGCTGTCTAGACCGCACGAACATCCGCTGCCACACTGTTTTGTCTGCGGCCCCTCAAGGACGAAAGGCGACGGCCTGCGCATCTTCGCCGGCCCGCTCCGCCGTCATGCGCAGAGCGCCGTTCTCGCCGCGAGCTGGGCACCCGATCCGAATCTTGCCGCCGAGGACGGCCTCGTCGCGCCCGAATTCCTCTGGTCCGCGCTCGATTGCCCCACCGGCTTCGCCTGCAATTACGATCCACAGAGCGGCCGCTTCGAGAAGATTCCGCTGCTGCTCGGGCGGATGTCAGCCCGCATCGAAGCGCGCCCCCGCCCCGGCGAGCGCTGCATCGTCACGGCCTGGCCCACCGGCCGCGACGGCCGCAAGCACACGGCCGACGCCGCGCTGCATGATGAAGCCGGGAGATTGCTGGCGGTGGCTAGGACGACATGGATAGCGGTGGAGCGCGAAGTGCAGCTCGGACGATAGACGCGTAGGGTGGATTAGCCCGCGGCCCGCGCGTGGCGCGGTCGCGGACGTAATCCACCACTCGGTCACCGCGCAAGAATTGGTGGACTACGCCTTCGGCTAATCCACCCTACAAGCCACGAACGCGATCTCGTAGGGTGGGCAAAGGCGCGCAGCGCCGTGCCCACGACTTCCGTCCCGACTCGTCGGTCAAGATGGTGGGCACGCTCCGCTTTGCCCACCCTACGAGTCCGGGGCGCTACGAAACCTACGCGCTCTGCTCCATCATCCCCGCGAGCCGTACTAGCTCCGCATCGAGATCCCGCTCCACATCCGCCGCGCGAATCTCCAGCACACGATAGTCCCGCGCCTCCAGCCACGCCCGCCTTGACGCACGGTCGGCCGCGATCGCCTCGCCCTCGCCCGGGTTGACCAACTCGATCCCGATCCGATGCGGGAACGAGACGAAGTCCGGGATGTGGCGCCCCACGGGTGTCTGGCGCTTGAACTGACCTGCGAAGCGGCGGTCGCGGGTCAGTGCCTGCCAGAGCAGGCGCTCGGCATCGGTCGGGTTGCGGCGGAGCAGGCGAGCGAGGCCGCGCACGGTCGAGCCGCTGTCGGGCACGCCGCCCTGCCCGTGCTCGGCCAGCAGCGCACGCAGACGCGTGGCCTGCTCGCCGTCGAGCACGCCGCCCTTGGCCGGGCCCTTGCGCCCCTCGGCGATCGCCATGACGACTCCATGGAGCGTGTGCATGTCCTGCTTGGTCGGCTCCATCCGGCTGAAGATGTTCCGCAGGTTCACCAGCATGGTGTCGCGTTTCTCGGCCGGGCGCAGGAATTCCACCTTGTCGAGCTCGCGGATGAGATTGTCGAAGAAGGCCTGCATCTGGTGCTGCGAGGCGCGCTCGGAGCGCTCCGGCATGGCATGCGGCAACTCGCCTGACGTGGCCCGCTTGAACCATTCATAGCCGACCAGCAACACGGCCTGGGCGAGGTTGAGCGAGGCGAAGCCCGGATTGACTGGGAAGGTGATGATGCGGTTGGAGAGCCCGACCTCCTCGTTGGTCAGCCCCCAGCGCTCGCGGCCGAACAGGATGCCGGCCTTGCCGCCGGTCGCGACGTGCCCGGCGATCTCGCTAGCCGCGGCCTCCGGCCCGACCACGGGCTTGGCCTGGTCGTGAGGGCGAGCCGTGGTGGCGAACAGCAGGTCGAGGTCGGCGACCGCCTGCTCCACCGTGTCGAACAGTTCGACCTTTTCCAGAATGTGGTCGGCGCCGGCCGCGGCGCGCTGGGCGGCGATGTTGGGCCAGCCGTCCCTGGGGTTGACGATGCGCAGGGCGCCAAGCGCAAAATTGCCCATGGCGCGCGCGGCCATGCCGATGTTTTCACCGAGCTGCGGCTCGACCAGGATGACGATGGGACCGTCGAGGGACAAACCCGCCTTGCTCTTGTCAGTCCCCGACATCTGATTTCGCTTTCACACTGGTTCTCAAGGCCTTGGCAAGGCCGCCTTAGGAATTGATTCAAGCCGGCCCTTCCGGACGGTCGTCCCGCTCGCTTGTCGTTTGCCTGTCCTGACAAAATTCTCAAGGGAAATAACGGGTTGGATTCGGTTTTTGAATCTCACCTGGAACGTGACCCCGGGCCCCGGCCGAAGGCCGGCTGCTCCCCCCATCTGGGCAAGCTGGATGAGCTAAAAGTGCATAATCCCTTGGCTTTCGCCCGCCGCGTCCGGGTGCTAAGAGGCGGCGGATATTCCCGTGGCGCGCCAAAAGCGCCGTTCCAAGAGGCTTCCCCGATCATGGCAAAAATCAAGGTATCCAATCCCGTCGTCGAGCTCGATGGCGACGAGATGACCCGGATCATCTGGCAGTACATCAAGGACAAGCTGATCAACCCGTACCTCGATGTCGAGCTGCTCTATTTCGACCTGGGCATGGAATACCGCGACCACACCAACGATCAGGTCACCATCGACGCCGCTGAAGCCATCAAGAAGGTCGGCGTCGGCGTCAAGTGCGCCACCATCACCCCTGATGAAGCCCGGGTGAAGGAGTTCAACCTCAAGCAGATGTGGAAGTCGCCGAACGGCACCATCCGCAACATCCTCGGCGGAGTGATCTTCCGCGAGCCGATCATCTGCAAGAACGTGCCGCGCTTGGTTCCCGGCTGGACCAAGCCGATCATCATCGGCCGCCACGCCTATGGCGACCAGTACCGCGCCACCGATTTCAAGTTCCCCGGCAAGGGCACCCTCACGATGAAGTTCGTCGGCGAGGACGGCACCGTGATCGAGAAGGAAGTGTTCAAGGCTCCGGGTGCCGGCGTCGCCATGGAGATGTACAATCTCGACGACTCCATCATCGACTTCGCCCGCGCCTCGCTGAACTACGGCCTGCTGCGCAACTACCCGGTCTATCTCTCGACCAAGAACACGATTCTGAAGGTGTATGACGGCCGCTTCAAGGACATCTTCCAGGACATCTACGACCGCGAGTTCAAGAAGGAATTCGAGGCCAAGGGCCTGACCTACGAGCACCGCCTGATCGACGACATGGTGGCCTCGGCGCTGAAATGGTCCGGCGGCTATGTCTGGGCCTGCAAGAACTACGACGGCGACGTGCAGTCCGACACGGTCGCGCAGGGCTACGGCTCGCTCGGCCTGATGACCTCGGTTCTCCTCACCCCCGACGGCAAGACCGTGGAAGCGGAAGCTGCCCACGGCACGGTGACCCGCCACTACCGCGAGCACCAGAAGGGCAAGGAGACCTCGACCAACTCGATCGCCTCGATCTTCGCCTGGACACGCGGCCTCGCCCACCGCGCCAAGCTCGACAACAATGCCGAGCTCGCCAAGTTCGCGAACACGCTGGAGAAGGTCTGCGTCGACACCGTCGAAGCCGGCTACATGACCAAGGACCTCGCGCTGCTGGTCGGCGCCGACCAGCGCTGGCTCTCGACCACCGGCTTCCTCGACAAGGTCGCCGAGAACCTGACCAAGGAACTGGCGGCGTAAGCTGCCAGCCCCACACGTCATTGCGAGCGTAGCGAAGCAATCCAGAATCCCTCCATGGGACCAGACTGGATTGCTTCGTCGCACCAGCGCAAAATTGCCTTGCAATTTTGTCGCGGGCTCCTCGCAATGACGAGACCTTTGCCCAGGAAAGCGTCATGCCAGCATTCAAGAGCCTTGCCTTTGCGGCCTTCGCGCTGACCAGCACCTCCGCATTCGCGGCAGACCCGCTTCCCGAGTCCATCGCCGCACCGGGCGAGAGCGTCGTGCTCAGCGTCCACGCCGAGGGCGCGCAGGTCTATGAGTGCAAGGCCGCCGCCGACGGCAAGCTCGCCTGGGCCTTCCGCGAGCCGATCGCAACGCTGCTCTCGGACGGCAAGACGATCGGCCGCCACTATGCCGGCCCGAACTGGGAGCACGCCGACGGCAGCGCCGTGGTCGGCAAGGCCGTCGGCAACGCGCCGGGCACGACGGCTGCCGATATTCCCTGGCTGAAGCTGGAAGTCACCGCCCGCCGTGGCAACGGCGTGCTTGCACCCATCACCACCGTCCAGCGCATCAACACCCGTGGCGGCAAGCTCGAGGGTTCTTGCGACAAGGCGGGCGAGTTCAAGAGCGCGCCGTACTCGGCCAACTACGTTTTCCTGAAAAAGGGCTGAGACGAAGCACGCCTATCAGCTCGCCTCGCCCCGCCTTCCCTCTCCGCCTGCACCAGTTCCGCCAGCGCGAGGTCGCCAGTATCGGCCAGCCGTGCCTTGGCGGTGGTGTGGACGTGGTCGGCCAGCGTCGGCACGTCGCGCTCGATGGCGTAGAGCAGCGAGGCGAATGTCAGCACCGCGCCGATCAGGATGACGACGCAGCCGATCAGCGCCCGCCGCTCGGCATGCACGGCCGCGAGCAGCGAGCGCATCGCCGGCGAATACCGTATCAGCTTGAAGAACGGGAGAACGCCGAGCGCGGCGAGCGTCGCGTGCCGTCCCGTCGCCAAAACAATCGCGGCGGGCAGGAACGCCATCAGATCGATGATACCGAGCGCAGAGAAGGCATAGGAGAGCCGGTCAGCGAGCGCCGAGCGCTGGCGCGGCGTGTGGCCCGCAACCGTCCAGAGCCGCGCCGCGTATTCCAGCGCGAACACCAGCACGGACAGGATGGTGATGCCTGCGAACAGCGCGCCGAACTGCGCATCGAGCTCCGGCACCGAGGCAAGGATCATCGCGGTCACGTTGAGCACGATGACGCCGATGATGAGCTGAATGAAGCGCGATCCAGCTGATTAAGCCAAAGGATTGTGCTCCAGCACGTCGTAGAGGCGATCCCTCACATTGGGATCGCGAAGCCCACGCCCGCGCGGAACGCGGGCGCACGGGCTCACGCGCCCGCCATCGCTTTTTCGATCGCGCTCAGCGCCTCGGTTGCCTTGGCGCCGTCGGGGCCGCCGGCCTGCGCCATGTCGGGACGGCCGCCGCCGCCCTTGCCGCCGAGCGCCTCGGAGGCGACGCGCACCAGGTTCACGGCATTGAAGCGCGCGGTGAGGTCGGCGGTAACGCCGACCACGACACCGGCCTTGCCGTCCTCGGTGACGCCGACGATGGCAACGACGCCGGATCCGATCTGCTTCTTGCCGTCGTCGGCGAGGCTCTTGAGATCCTTCATCTCGATGCCTTCGACCGCGCGCGCCATCAGCTTGACGTCCCCGATTTCGCGCACGCCCGCGGCTGCGCCGTTGCTCGAAGATGCCCCGCCGCCCATCGCCAGCTTCTTGCGGGCGTCGGAGAGCTCGCGCTCGAGCTTCTTGCGCTCCTCCATCAGCGCGGCGATGCGCGCCGGCACGTCGTCGAGCGAGGTGCGCAGCTCGTTCGCCGCGGTCTTCGCCAGCGCCATGGTCTCGTTGGCGTGCCTGCGCGCATAATTGCCGGTCAGCGCCTCGATGCGGCGCACGCCGGAGGCCACCGCGCTCTCGCCAGTCAGCGTGATCAGGCCGATATCGCCGGTGCGCCGCACATGGGTGCCGCCGCAGAGCTCGACCGACCAGCCGAGTGTGTTGGCGCCGCGCTCGCGCGCGGTCCGGCCCATCGAGACGACGCGGACCTCGTCGCCGTATTTCTCGCCGAACAGCGCGCGCGCGCCGGCCTCGCGGGCCTCGTCCACGCCCATCACGCGCGTGGTGACCTCGTCATTCTCCAGCACCACGTCGTTGGCGATGTCCTCGACGCGGGCAAGCTCCTCCGCCGAGATCGGCTTGGGATGCACGAAGTCGAAGCGCAGCCGGTCCGGCGCGACCATCGAGCCGCGCTGGGCGATGTGGTCGCCGAGAACCTGGCGCAGCGCCTCGTGGATGAGATGCGTCGCCGAGTGATGCGCGCGGATCGAGGAGCGCCTGGAATGATCGACCTCGAGCTGCAGCGCGGTGCCGAGCTTCAGCTCGCCGCTCTCGACCGTGCCGACGTGAACGAAGAAATCGCCGAGCTTCTTCTGCGTGTCGGTAACGCGGAACTTGATGCCGCCCTCCCCTAGGAGCACGCCGGTATCGCCGACCTGGCCGCCGGACTCTGCATAGAACGGCGTCTGGTTCAGCACGATCGCGCCCGTCTCGCCGGCCTTGAGGCTGGCGACTTCAGCGCCATCCTTGACCAGCGCGGACACCACGCCCTCGGCGCTCTCGGTCTCGTAGCCCAGGAATTCGCTGGCACCGAGCTTCTCGCGCAGCGGGAACCAGATCGCCTCGGATGCCGCCTCGCCAGAGCCCTTCCAGGACTCGCGCGCCTTCGCTTTCTGCCGCTCCATCGCATCGGAGAAGGAAGCCTGGTCGACGCTGATGCCGCGCGATTTCAGCGCGTCCTGCGTCAGGTCGAGCGGGAAGCCGTAGGTGTCGTACAGCGTGAAGGCGACGTCGCCGTCGAACATGTCGCCCTTCTTCAGGGACGCGCTCTTTTCGTCGAGGATGGCGAGGCCACGCGACAGCGTCTTGCGGAAGCGGGTCTCTTCCAGCCGCAGCGTTTCCTCGATCAGATTCTCCGCGCGCATCAGGTCGGGATAGGCCTGGCCCATCTCGCGCACCAGCGCCCAGACCAGCCGATGCATCAGCGGTTCCTTGGCCCCTAGCAGCTGCGCATGGCGCATGGCGCGGCGCATGATCCGCCGCAGCACGTAGCCGCGGCCCTCGTTCGAGGGCAGCACACCATCCGCGACCAGGAAGGCCGAGGAGCGAAGATGGTCGGCGATGACGCGGAACGAGGCGACGGTCTGCTCGTTTGGCCCGCTGCCGAGCGCCGAGGCTGTCGCATCGATCAGCTGGCGGAACAAATCGGTTTCGAACACGCTGTCGACGCCCTGCATGATGCAGGCCATGCGCTCGAGCCCCATGCCGGTGTCGATCGAGGGCCGCGGCAGATCCACGCGCTCCTCCTTCGTCACCTGCTCGTATTGCATGAACACGAGATTCCAGAATTCGAGGAAGCGGTCGCCGTCCTCTTCCGGCGAGCCCGGAGGCCCACCCCAGATGTGCTCGCCGCGATCGATGAAGATCTCCGAGCACGGGCCGCACGGGCCGGTGTCGCCCATCGCCCAGAAATTGTCCGAGGTCGGGATGCGGATGATGCGGTCGTCGGAGAAGCCGGCGATCTTCTTCCACAGGCCGGCCGCCTCGTCGTCGGTGTGGTAGACGGTGACGAGCAGCTTGTCCTTCTTGAGCCCGAACTCCTTGGTGATCAGCGTCCAGGCGAGCTCGATCGCGCGCTCCTTGAAATAGTCGCCGAAGGAGAAGTTGCCGAGCATCTCGAAGAAGGTGAGATGGCGCGCGGTGTAGCCGACATTGTCGAGATCGTTGTGCTTGCCGCCGGCGCGCACGCATTTCTGCGACGTGGTGGCGCGCTGGTAGGGCCGCTTCTCGACGCCGGTGAAGACGTTCTTGAACTGCACCATGCCGGCATTGGTGAACATCAACGTCGGGTCGTTGCGCGGCACCAATGGCGAGGAGGACACGATCTCGTGGCCGTTCTCGGCAAAGAAGTTCAGAAAGGTCGACCTGATCTCGTTGACGCCGCTCATGTTCATCCAATCGGGTGTGCTTGGACCCGCTTCTCGCCATCCAAACCGTAACGTTAAGGCTGATATCTGCGGGCCAAAGCGCTTTTAGACAAGGCCAGCTTCGCTGTCCAGAAACTGTGCAAGGAGATGTGCAAGCAGATCAGAGGGTTGCCGCAGCCGCGCAATCCCCTTTGCAATCCCGTTGATAGGACAAGCGGACGCGTTGACAGGCTTGGCTAGCCTGTGGTCTGTACCCATCTGTATCGTACGGCCACGTCGGGAGAGACCGGCTTTAGGCAGCCGGCGCCGAAGGAGCAACCGCCCCGGAAACTCTCAGGCAAAAGGACCGCGTGGCTTTGACAGCATCTGGAAAGAGGCGCCGACGGGTCTAGACCCGGATGGCACCCGCCGACGGGATAATACTCTCAGGCACAGCGACAGATGGGGCTTCGACTGGTGTCCATCGGGGAATCGTCCCCGGGGAACCGCCGAGGGCCCCTTGAGATGCTAGCGCACGACCAAGACTCCCTGAAACGTACGCCCCTTCACGGGCTTCATGTGTCCCTGGGCGGCAAGATGGTGCCGTTCGCGGGCTATGACATGCCCGTGCAATACCCTGCGGGCGTGCTGAAGGAGCACCTCCATACCCGAGCCTCCGCCGGCCTGTTCGATGTCTCCCATATGGGGCAGCTCGCGCTCCGGCCGAAGTCCGGGAGGGTCGAGGACGCCGCCCGCACGCTGGAACGGCTTGTGCCGCAGGATATCGTGGCGATTGCCGAGGGGCGGCAGCGCTATGCCCAGTTCACCAATGCGGATGGCGGCATTCTCGACGATTTGATGGTCGCCAATTTCGGCGACCATCTGTTCCTGGTCGTGAACGCCGCCTGCAAGGCCGAAGACGAGGCGCATTTGCGCGCGAATCTCTCGGACGATTGCGTCATCGAGTCCCTTGCCGACCGCGCGCTGATCGCGCTGCAGGGGCCGAAGGCGGAAGCCGTGCTGGCGAAATTATGTGCAGAGGCGCCCGCCATGAAGTTCATGGATTCCGGGCCGCGCCAGGTTGCCGGCATCGCCTGCTTCGTCTCGCGCTCGGGTTACACCGGCGAGGACGGCTTTGAGATTTCGGTCCCCGCTGCGGACGCCGAGCGCCTCGCAAAGATGCTGCTCGAAAACCCCGACGTGCTGCCGATCGGGCTCGGCGCCCGCGACAGCCTGCGGCTGGAAGCCGGGCTCTGCCTCTATGGCCACGACATCGACACCGCCACCACGCCGGTCGAGGCCGCGCTGGAATGGTCGGTGCAGAAGAGCCGCCGCAGCGGCGGCGCGCGCGCCGGCGGCTTTCCCGGCGCGGAAAAAATCCTCGCCCATTTCGATAACGGTGCGTCTCGCCGCCGCGTCGGCCTCCGCGCCGAAGGCCGCGCGCCGGTGCGCGAGGGCGCGCTGCTGTTTGCCGACGCCACCGCGGGCGAGCCGATCGGACAAGTCACATCGGGCGGCTTCGGCCCGAGCCTGAACGCGCCGGTTGCCATGGGCTACGTGCCTGTAAGCCTCGCCGCACTCGGCACCAAACTGTTCGCCGAGGTGCGCGGCCAGCGGCTGCCGCTGCAGGTCGCCGCCATGCCCTTCGTCAAAAACACCTACAAACGCTGAGGATTCGAAATGACCACGACGCTGTACACCTCCGACCATGAGTGGCTGGCCATCGAGGGCGACGTTGCCACCGTCGGCATCACCGACTACGCCCAGCAGCAGCTCGGCGACGTCGTGTTCGTCGAACTGCCCAAGGTCGGCCGCACGCTGAAGAAGGCGGAAGCCGCAGCGGTCGTGGAATCGGTGAAGGCCGCTTCCGACGTCTACGCGCCTGTGACGGGCGAAGTGCTCGAATCCAACGCCGAGCTCGCCAGCGAGCCGGCGCTGGTGAACTCGGACGCACAAGGCAAGGCCTGGTTCTTCAAGATCAAGATTGCCGACAAGAGCGAGCTCGGCGGCCTCATGGATGAAGCCGCCTACAAGGCACATACGGCGTGAGATGAAGCGAACGGCCGCCCCGTATTCGGTGTCATCACCCGCGCAGGCGGGTGATCCAGTACGCCGCGGCTTCTCGGCTCGGCACTAACGCCTGCGACTACTGGATGCCCCGCCTTCGCGGGGCATGACGGCGACAGCGAAATCTAGCGAGGACCCATGATGACCGCGCACCGCAAATCCAACGGCGACACCGCCGCCTTCGTTCGCCGCCACATCGGCCCGTCGGCGCGCGACGTCACCGCAATGCTCGAAACGGTCAGCGCAAAAAGCGTCGATGCCTTGATGGCGGAGACGCTGCCGGCCTCGATCCGGCAGGCCGCCCCGCTCGACCTCGGCAAGCCGCTCAGCGAGACCGAGGCGATCGCGCATATGAGCGAGCTTGCGCGTCAGAACCAGGTCTTCACCTCACTGATCGGCCAGGGCTATTCCGGCACCATCCTGCCCGCGGTGATCCAGCGCAACATCCTCGAAAATCCGGCCTGGTACACCGCCTACACGCCCTATCAGCCCGAGATCAGCCAGGGCCGGCTGGAGGCGCTGCTCAACTTCCAGACCATGATCTGCGATCTCACCGGGCTCGACGTCGCCAACGCCTCGCTGCTCGATGAGGCCACCGCCGCCGCCGAAGCCATGGCGCTGGCGGAGCGGCACTCGCAGGTGAAAGCGCAGGCCTTCTTCGTCGACAAGGACGTGCATCCGCAGACGTTGGCCGTGATGCGCACCCGCGCCGAGCCGCTCGGCTGGACCCTGATCGTCGGCGATCCCCTCACCGATCTCGACAAGGCCGACGTACTCGGTGCGCTGCTGCAATATCCGGGCTCTTCGGGCGCGGTGCGCGACCTCCGGCCCGCGATATCAGCGCTGAAGGCCAAGGGTGCGCTCGCGATCATGGCCGCGGATTTGCTCGCACTGACGCTGCTCGCCTCGCCCGGCGAGTTAGGTGCCGACATCGCGATCGGTTCGGCGCAGCGCTTTGGCGTGCCGATGGGTTATGGCGGGCCGCACGCGGCCTATATGGCGGTGCGCGATGCGCTGAAGCGCTCGCTGCCGGGCCGCATCGTCGGCCTCTCCGTGGACTCGCGCGGGATGCCGGCCTATCGCCTCGCGCTGCAGACCCGCGAGCAGCACATCCGCCGCGAGAAGGCGACCTCCAACATCTGCACCGCGCAGGTGCTGCTCGCCGTGATCGCCTCGATGTATGCGGTCTATCACGGCCCCGAGGGCCTCTCGCAGATTGCGCGCAACGTGCATCGGCGCACCGCCGTGCTCGCGGCTGGCCTGCGCAAGCTCGGCTTTGTACCGCAGTCCGACAGTTTCTTCGACACGCTCAGCGTCGATGCCGGCGCCAAGCGCGCCGAGATCGTCGCGCGCGCAGCAGCCGAGAAGATCAATCTCGGGATCAGCGAGACCAGCTTGCGCATCGCCCTCGACGAGACCACGACGCCCGCGACGGTGGAGGCGGTCTGGCGCGCCTTTGGCGGCAAGCTCGCCTATGCCGAGATCGACGCCGAGACCCGCGAGGCGCTGCCGGACGGCTTGAAGCGCGCGACCTCCTTCCTCACCCATCCGGTGTTCCACGCGCATCGCTCGGAGACCGAGATGCTGCGCTACATGCGCAAGCTCAGCGATCGCGACCTCGCGCTGGACCGCGCGATGATCCCACTGGGATCCTGCACCATGAAGCTGAACGCGACCACCGAGATGATGCCGCTGACCTGGCCGGAGTTCGGCTCGCTGCATCCGTTCGTGCCGCGCGAGCAGGCCAAGGGCTACCACGCGCTGTTCACGCGGCTGGAAAAATGGCTGTGCGACATCACCGGCTATGACGCGATCTCGCTGCAGCCGAACTCGGGCGCGCAGGGCGAATATGCCGGGCTTTTGGCTATCCGCGGCTACCATGCCGCGCGCGGAGAGACGCACCGCAAGATCTGCCTGATCCCCTCCTCCGCCCACGGCACCAACCCGGCCTCGGCCGCGATGGTCGGCATGGACGTGGTGGTGGTCGCCTGCGAGAAGAACGGCGACGTCGACGTCAATGATCTTCGCGCCAAGGCCGAGAAGCACTCGAACGATCTCGCCGCGGTCATGATCACCTACCCCTCGACCCACGGCGTGTTCGAGGAGCACATCCGCGAGATCTGCGACATCGTGCACGGCCATGGCGGCCAGGTGTATCTCGACGGCGCCAACCTCAATGCGCAGGTCGGCCTGAGCCGGCCCGGCGATTACGGCGCCGATGTCAGCCACCTCAACCTGCACAAGACCTTCTGCATCCCGCATGGCGGCGGCGGCCCCGGCATGGGTCCGATCGGCGTGAAGGCCCATCTCGCCCCGTTCCTGCCTGGACATCCCGCGACGAAGGCGGATGCCCCGGTCGGCCCGGTCTCCGCTGCGCCATTCGGCTCGGCCTCGATCCTCACCATCTCCTACATCTACATCCTGATGATGGGCGGCGACGGCTTGAAGCGGGCGACCGAGATCGCGATCCTCAACGCCAATTACATCGCAGCGCGCCTCGATCCGCACTTCCCGGTGCTCTACAAGAACGCCAAGGGTCGCGTCGCGCACGAATGCATCGTCGATCCGCGTCCGCTGAAGACGACCTCAGGCGTCACCGTCGACGACATCGCAAAACGCCTGATCGATTACGGCTTCCATGCGCCGACCATGAGCTTCCCGGTGCCGGGCACGCTGATGATCGAGCCGACCGAGTCGGAATCGAAGGCCGAACTGGACCGCTTCTGCGACGCCATGATTGCGATCCGGAAAGAAATCGCCGAGGTCGAGGCCGGCCGCTTCAAGATAGAGGCCTCGCCGCTTCGCCATGCCCCGCACACCGTGCACGACATCGCGGACGACGATTGGAAGCGCGCCTACACCCGCGCCGAAGGCTGCTTCCCCGCGGGAAGCTCGCGCACCGACAAATACTGGAGCCCGGTGGGACGCGTCGACAACGTTTACGGCGACCGCAACCTGGTCTGCTCCTGCCCGCCGGTGAGCGACTACGCAGAGGCCGCGGAGTAAGACGCGACAAAGGTCTCGTAGGGTGGGCAAAGCGCAAGCGTGCCCACCACCTGTTAATGCGGTGAAAGATCGTGGGCACGGCGCTTACGCGCCTTTGCCCACCCTTGTAATAGCGCGATCGTTTATTCTCGACCCGTTCCATGAGGAATGGCCTGCCGCGGTTTGCACCCCGCGACAGGCCGCTGGCGATCGGATCGAGCCCACCCAGAGCAGTTTGTGGCTGCCCCGTAGCGTGATCGCGTCAGCACCTTCATCGGACCCGGATGGTTGCCGGAACAACTTGGTTCGCTTCACAAGGCAGGGTCGACGAAGATGACACAGACTAACATAACGACGGCCGGGATCGATACGTCCAAGGCTAAACTGGACATCGCGGTTCATGGTCGAACCGAACGCTGGCAGGTCGCCAATGCTTTACCGGGTTGGCGCGCTCTGGCAGCAAACCTGGCCAAGGCCGGCGTCACGCGGATCGGGATCGAGGCCACTGGCGGCTATGAACGTGGCGTGGTGGAGCATTTGCGATCGGCCGGTTTTACCGTGCTGTTGCTGCAGCCGCTTCAGGTCAAGGCCTTCGCCAAGGTCCATTTGCGCCGGGCCAAGAACGATGCGCTCGACGCCGTATTGATCGCCGCCTGTGCTGCGGCGCTCGATCCCCCTGAGATCGCGCCGGATCCGCGATTGACGGAATTGGCCGACTATCTGACCTTCCTTGAGCAGATCGAGGAAGATATCCGGCGCTTCAAGACGCGTCTCGAGCACATCGACGAGCCTGCGTTGCGACGCATCGTCAACAGCGACATCGCCCGGTTGAAGGCACGCAAGGCCGCGCAGATTCGTGACATTGCCAAGCGCCTTCGTGCCCACGACGCCCTAGCCATGCGGCTCAAGCTGGTGCTGAGCATTCCCGGCATCGGCGAGCGGACGGCGCTGGCGATCGTCATCCGCATGCCCGAACTCGGACGCGTCAGCCGGGAGCAAGCCGCAGCCCTGGCCGGGCTGGCTCCCTTCGATTCCGACAGCGGACAGCACAGAGGACAGCGCAAGATCGCCGGAGGCCGCAGCCGCCTACGGCGCTCCCTGTTCGCCGCGGCCCTTCCAGCTGCCTTCCGCTGGAACAAGGCCTTGATCGCGCTCTATGCACGCCTCATGGCAAGGGGCAAAGTCCACAACGCAGCACTAATCGCCTGCGCCAGGAAACTCCTGATCTACGCCAATACTGTCGTACAACGCGGCACGCCCTGGACCGAAAAAGTCGCCTAGCCTTTAATGGTTGCTACGCTCCTTAGCTCAAGGCGCAATCAACAACCGGCTTTCGCGGTCCCACCGCCACAGCCGTTCGTTGGTGAGTTCGGTCCCGCCCCACCAGCGCTTGATCGGGTTGTGACGCCACATGTCGTCTTCGCGCGCGAAAACTGAACGCCCGAGTTCAGTCAGCGTGACCTTCCACTCGCTTCTGCCGAAATAACGATCGTCATTGTCGAACGCCGGATCGCCCAACAAGACCGGCGGCGCCGAATGTGCCCCAAGTTCGAGCAAGGCATCGTGCGCGTCGTTTTCGTCGAACACATCGCGCATCCACCGCGCCTCGGTGACACGCCTTTGCACGAGTTGATCGTTCGGCCGAGGATCGGACCACACTTCGATCGAGTCGAACTTTTCGCAGAGCTGAAGGAAACCAATGTCCGGCGAGCCGAAGTCCATCAGCCAATTTCGTTCCACGCCGTCGAGCCAATGATCGCCCCTTCTGGAGTGCTTCGCGGAACGTGGCTCCAGCCCCATCGCGAGCTCCTCTTCGGATGGCAATGGGCCCCGGACGTATCGAAGGGAAAAGCTGAGGGCGATGTTCGCCAGGTTAGAGCGGTCGAGCACCGCGGCTGCTCCACCGTTCGTCGCCAGGATCAGATGTGACATGATCGACTTTCAAAATTGATACGCAATACGGGAGTATACTGAGCAACACGCAGGCCTTAGTCAGGCGCGATCAACAACCGGCTCTCGCGATCCCAGCGCCAGAGCTGTTCGTTGGTGAGGAGCGTACCACCCCACCAACGCCGGATCGGATTGTGACGGCGGAAATCCTCCCGGCCCTCCAGAACCGCTTTGCCGAATTCGGTCAGCGACGGCCGGCTCCGGCGATAAGCGGCGTTGCGACCGCGCGCATCGTGCGGGGCCAGAGTGGCGAGCTTCGGGTCGAGACCGGTGATCGCCGGCATCGGGCCGGACCCAAGCCCTTCGAGCAACGGACCAAGCTCCCACTGGTCGAACACGCGCGTCTCGAGCAGTCCGCCCGGCTGAAACAGCTCCTTCGTGCGGTTGTGGCCCCTCGCAATCAGGTCGAGAAGCCCCGATTCCGTCGCGCCCAGCCCATTGATGGTTGACGGCAGTTCTGCCAGCAAGTGCTCCATCGCCGGCGTCAGGAAAGGCAGCCTGGGCAGTTCGCGGCCCAGCAATCCGAAACAGAGCTCCGGTGTAGGTGCCCGGTAAGCTTCCCAGGCCATGCGGCCGGCCTCGAAGTCAGGCTCTGCTACGTCGAACGCCCGCACGGCACGGTCGCGCAGCCTCGCACCGCCCGATTCGAGCAGATCGAAATCGACGAGGCTCAATTTCAGGCGCTCGCCCATGTAGGATTGAGAGCGCAGGTAATCGAGACTCCAGACCAGCTGCAATTGATCGTTCGGACGGGGATCAAACCACAGCTCGATGAGATCGAAGCCGTAGGCCTTGCAGAACCAATCCAGCGGGAGCTGCTTGTGCGCGAGGCCGGTCTCGGGAGACCGCGGAACAAGATCGGACCACTGCGCCTCTGGATCGTCTCTGTAAGAGCGACCGGTAAAGTATCTTTCGAGGTGGTGCGACGTCGGCAGCGGTCCCCAGACGAAGCGAAAGATCAGGGGCACGACCATGTCGGCGCGACCGATATAGGTGAGACCGACTCCGGACGAACTGGTCAGGATCAGACGCTTCATCTCACCACCTGATCAACGCAACGCAAAACGAAACGGGCACTGACGACGTCGGCAACTCAACGTCTTCAGCGCCCGCTCCTCGCGAAAAACTTTCGCGTTAAGGCTTACTCTTCCGCCGGCTCCTCGCCGTCGGCGTCGCTCTCGGGCGTGCCGGCCAGGATCTGCTCGGAGATCAGGCCGGAGTTCTGGCGGATCGAGGTCTCGATCTTGGCGGTGATGTCGGGGTTGGCCTTCAAAAACGCTTTCGAGTTCTCGCGGCCCTGGCCGAGGCGCTGGCTGTCATAGGAGAACCAGGCGCCGGACTTTTCGACGATGCCGGCCTTGACGCCGAGATCGAGGATCTCGCCCATCTTGGACACGCCCTCGCCGTACATGATGTCGAACTCGACCTGCTTGAAGGGCGGCGCCAGCTTGTTCTTCACCACCTTGACGCGTGTGGTGTTGCCGACCACCTCGTCGCGCTCCTTGATCGCGCCGATGCGGCGGATGTCGAGGCGGACGGAGGCGTAAAATTTCAGCGCGTTGCCGCCGGTGGTGGTCTCGGGCGAGCCGTACATCACACCGATCTTCATGCGGATCTGGTTGATGAAGATCACCATGGTGTTGGACTTGTTGATCGAGGCCGTCAGCTTCCGCAGCGCCTGGCTCATCAACCGCGCTTGAAGTCCCGGCAGCGCATCGCCCATCTCGCCTTCAAGCTCGGCCTTCGGCACCAGCGCCGCAACCGAATCGATCACCATCACGTCGACCGCGCCCGATCGCACCAGCGTGTCGCAGATTTCCAGCGCCTGCTCGCCGGTGTCCGGCTGCGAGATCAGGAGCTCGTCGATGTTGACCCCGAGCTTCCTCGCATAGACCGGGTCGAGCGCGTGCTCGGCGTCGATGAAAGCGCAGATACCACCCTTCTTCTGTGCTTCCGCCACCGTATGCAGCGCCAGCGTGGTCTTGCCCGAGGATTCCGGCCCGTAGATCTCGACGATACGTCCCTTGGGCAGGCCGCCGATGCCGAGCGCGATATCGAGCCCGAGCGAACCGGAGGACACTGCCTCGATGTCCATGGAGCGGTCGTTCTTGCCGAGCTTCATCACCGAGCCCTTGCCGAATTGGCGCTCGATCTGAGAGAGCGCGGCGGCCAGAGCTTTACTCTTGTCCATGGAAGATCCTTCGACGATACGCAGGGCAGTGGCGGACATTGGGTCGTGCTCCTTATGGCGAGGATTCGCGTGAGGGACAAACGGTTGCGAGGCGGCTCGGCGATAAAAGCAATGTACCCCATTTGTTCTAGGTTCGCAATATGTTCTTTTGCGGTTTTGGGCATTCCACCCATGGGCGCGTTATGCGCACAACTGAACAGACGCCGTTCCGATTCTGGATCCTAATCTCATCATCACCGCACGGACCGTGGCTGCTATCGGTGACGAGAACGCCGACTGCGCTCCCGCCCTCCTCACACGGACAGGGGCGTGCCATGTTCAAGCGACGACGTTTCAAACAACAACTGACCCTTCAAGACCGGCTCTCCGCATGGGTGAAGCAGGTCAAGGCGGACGCCTCCAGGCTTCCACCCGGTCCTGAAAGGGACGCCCTGCTCAAGAAGGCCCGCCAGGCCGAGCTGGCCAATCATCTGCACGACTGGGTCAAATCCCCCGGCCTGCAACCGCCGAAATAGCAGAGCAGCCGCGACGTCCTTGCCCGACTAAAACTGACGTCCGTCAAAGACGCGGCCGCGCGTCGCCGTCATAATTCCGCAATCGTACGGCACCGAACCTTTTCGCGGTCTGGGGCCTTCTTCAGGATGAGACCGCAACTCTGGGGACCTCAGTCATGACCGAAGACAAACACCGCGAAACGATCAGGCGCAATCCGCTGCTCGAGGCGGCGCATGAGGAGATGATCAAGTTCGAGCGCAAGGAAAACGAGTTTCGCAAGAGGGATCGCGAAGAGCGCGCCAGCGAGCTCCATCTTCCCCTGAACGACATCAAGATCCACTGAAGCTCGCCGGGGCCGCTTCGAAACTGGTGACGCCGCGCCGGCGGTCCGGCTTGCGGGGCCCTCTCGCCAACCGCGCAGAGCTGGCCGCTAGCGATCGCCTTGTCCCCCCAAGGGGGCCGCATCGCACGCCAAGATGACGCGGAAGGCCCGCAGGTCATGCGCAACGGTATCTAAACACTACCTTCAAGCCACTGAGAGAACAACAGAATTTCCATGCGGCCTACTGTGCATGGGGTTGTTTTCCAGTTTTGCGAAGGGCGCCACGCCCGTGCCCTCGATCATCGCAGGGCACGGGCGCCACGCCCGTGCGCCTGTCCTACAGCAGCGCCAGCAGCACGAGGCCGATCACCAGCACCACGAAGCCAGCCGCTGTCGCGGCGGCGAATGACCGCTCTACGTTATCCATGATGCCACCCCGTTGCCGGCGTGCCACGTTTCCCCCATGGCGGCGCCGAACGGTTTGGAATCTTGCCGACGGGTGTGTCCGCAGTTGTGCGAACGGATGTCGAAATTGGGACGGGTGCGGGGCCAGTCTGCGGCCTCAGCATCGCGCCCGGAAATCTGTCTGCCGCCTGTCAGGCTGCCGTAAGCGGAGCCCGCTAGGGTGATGCGGCTATGGTGTTGCAGCCCAGCACCTCAGCCTCCAATAACTTTCTGCCCCGCTTGGCTCTCCCCAGGCGGGGTTTTTTTAAGCCTGGCTGCCGGCGCGCGGTTCCCGCTCCTCCTGCGTCAGGCGCAGCGCGAAGGCGCGGATCGCGGGCGCCGCCAACAGCAAGATCGGCAGCATCGCGGCCCAGGCGATCAGCCACGACACCATCCAGTGCCCAACGAAGATCATCGCACTGTCCGCGGGAAGGCTGGCGATCCCTGCCGCGATCAGCGAGGTCAATCCGGACTGGATGATTCCGAAGACGAAGTGACTGTAGCGGCGGGGAATGCCGAGCATGACGGGCCCATGTTGCTTGCCGTTACACGCCAAGCAAAGCACATGCCGCAGCATGGAATCGGTCCCTGGCGGGCCCACGGGCCGGTCTCGGTACGTGAACGCACCGGGACGTAAGCTCAGGAACTCTGTTCATGGTCGGAGAACCACGGGGATCCGACAGTCTCGCTGACGGACCGGAGTCTTAAACACGGCTTCACTTGTTTCGGGGCGCGCGCTTTCGAGAGATCCTTGAACTATCCGGGGCTTACCGACAGATTTAGCTTGTCTCGGGAATATTGAGACGACCAGCATGTTTGCAATCTTGGACGTGAATCGTGGGAGGTCGCCATGAATCACAGGGGCATCGAGTTCACCGTCGCCAAGACGGCGATTCCCGGAATCTGGCAATGGCAGTTCCGGATCGGCGAGCAGATCAAGTCCGGCAGGACCGAGACGAAAATCGATCTGCTCGCGATCCGGCGCGTGCAGCTGCGCATCGATCGGGAGCTGAAGCGATCGGCCGAAAGGCCGCCAGAACCCGCCGGATGAAATCCGCGGCATCATCCGTAGCCGCCCGGAATTGATCTGACGCTGGTTTGGGATTGGAGTGCGCGCGCCCATGGCCCTGGGGACGAGGCCATCACGCGCGCTATTCGGTGCCAGCCATGCCGCTCTATTTCTTTCGAATCCGGAATGGCCGCTATTCCGGCTGCGCCGATCAGGCGACGGAATTTGCCGATCGCGATTCGGCCTGGAAAGAAATGACCAGTGTCTGCGCCGACATGACCGCCGGCCTTGCGCGCAAGCTCCAGGAAAATTCCGAATGGCACATGGAGCTGCTGGACGAGGCCAAGGAGCCCGTGTTCCGGATCCGCATCGTTGCCGAGACCCTCGACTAGCAAGGTCTGCGGATCAGGCCCGTTTCAGTCCGCGCTGGGCAGCCGCCGCATGGTGAATTCGATGTCGCCGCCGGGCAGTTCGCGCCAGGTCTCGACCGCGCTCATATAGCCGGCCTTGGGGTAGCGGGCGAAGAAGGCCTGCGCCCGTTCCCGCGCCGCCGCACGCGGCAGCGTGAAGGTCTCGCGCAGATAGCCGTCGCCGACCGTTTGGCCGGGCTTGCCGGCCGGCTTGCGCCGGCGCGCCATCCGCTCGGCAAGATCCCGCGGGCGATCGGCCATGCCCTGCTCTCCTCTACGCAATACGCTCGACCAAATGTAGGGAGCGGATCGGATCAAGAGGAGTCCCAATCGGAGGCGTCGTTGCAGCCCCCGATCGGGCCATGCGATCAATTGGCGGCCGTGCCGGACTTCTTCTTCGGCGCGCTGGTTGCGGCCGAGGCCTTCGGCGCCGCGGTCTGCTTCGGCGGATCGGAGCGCATGCCGCCCCAGGGATCGTTGGACGCCTTGGTGTCCGGAATCTTCTTCAGCGTCTCCTTATAGGCCTTGTCACGCTCGGCTTCAGCGGCCCTCTCCTCCGGGGTCTTGCTCGGGGCGTCCTGCAGCAAATTGAGCTGGGGCATTTGCGCGTAGGCAGGTCCCGCCACCACGGCCAGCACCGCGGCCAAACGGAAAAGCTTCATCGTCTACTCCTTGATCATCCATGAGGCACGGATCGCCCGCGTCTCGTCATCCTTGTCGTCGCCGGTCGCGGCCGCCGGGGCCGTTCGGGCCCGTTAGAGCCGATCCGATCGGCACGATTTGGGCGCATGCAGCCAATCGTCCCAGATCGGACCGCACTTGGTGCAGCCGCTCAGCGCCAGGCCGAGCGCGACCATAGAGAAGACGAGGACACACCGACGCAACATCATCCACCCCTACCCAAGCGAGCCATCATATCGGCCCAAGTCAGGCATTTTCAAGCCGACGGGACCGGTGCGAGACCGGGTGACTTTGCCGCGCCGATGCGCGCACAATGGGACGAAACATCAGTCAATACAGGAGAGCGCGACAGCAATGCAAATGCAGCCAGACGCCGAATTCGGCCTCCCCGACGCCAGACGCATCCTCGGCGAGGTTTTTGCGCCCTGGGTCCAGGATCTCAACCTCGCGGTCGAGCGCATCGAGCACGCGCAGCCGGCGGATGTGGCGGACTGGCAGCCGGGCGCGCTCCTGCGCATGCCGTTTTCGGAGCGGCTGTGCCGGAACGGCGGCGTGGTCTGCGGCCAGGCCCTGATGGCGCTCGCCGACACCGCGATGGTGATCGCGATCCTCGCTGCCAATCGCGGCTATCGCCCCATGACCACGGTCGACCAGACCACGCATTTCATGCGCGCGGTCTCCTCAATGGACGTGCTGGCGGACGCGCGCGTGGTGCGGCTCGGGCGTACCATGAGCTTTGGCCGCGTCACGCTGCTCTCGGCTGCCGACAACAAGCCGGTGGCGATGGTGTCGAGCGCGTTCGCTATGCTGCCGGGCTGAGCATCAGCTCAAAAGACGAGAGCCGCGCGAGCGCAAAGCGCACCGCGGCTCTCCATCGCGTTTGCATCGAAGCGAGAGGCCGAAGCGCGATTGCAGTTGCGCTTCGGCCCGCACGATTCAAATCACTTGCCGAGCACTTCGTCGGCCGCGGTGACGATGCTGGCGGTCGGATTCTTTCCGCAATAGGCACCGAATTTCTTGGCGTTCTCGATGAACACGTCGGTGTCGATGATCGCGTTGTCCTCGTCGCCCTTGTACCAGCCGTCCATCCAGGTCAGCACGACCTGGATATTGTCTTCGCCGCTCTCGAGGAACTGCTTGCAGCTCATGGTCGAGAGGTCCCACTTGACGGCGTGGGCGGGCATCGACGACAGCGAGAACGCGGCGGCGAGCAGAAGCGAAAGCGTGGTCTTCATCGGAATCTCCATCGGCGCGTAACGCCATAAAAGAAGGGCTTGTGAGTAAAGTCGGCGGGAAGTGACTGGCCGCTCCAGCGTCGCAATCGAAGTCTGAAGCGCTGTGCAAGTAGCGCCAGTATTGAGGAGTGACAAGCGCGTCGGCCTCGCCTTCGTGCAATAATGCGCACGATGTGAACGAGCGTTCGCATCGCAGCCACAGCAAGGTTATGATTGCGTGACGCCGCGACGGCGCTGCCCTGCAAGCGCGGCGATCGCGGGCACCTCTTCGTCGATCCCGTGAGTGAAGCCGCCTCAGAAGCAACGATCGGCGGACGGCTGATTGATCACGGCCCTCGGATGGTAGTTCTGCGCGCCCGTGCGGGGATCGCGCGCAACCCCCGTTGAAGCGCCAGAGGCCGGCTGCCTATTTCGGCTTCTTGGCGGGTTCGCTGGGGCGGGCTCCGCCCCAGGGGTCGTACTTGTCCTTGGGTTCGGGAATGCGCTCGAGCGCGGCCTTGTAGGCCTTCTCGTCGACCTTGGGCTTGTTGTCCGCCGGCTTGGCGGGGTCAGTGGCAGGCCGCCGGCTCTGCGCCTGCGCCGATGCGGCCGTCAGCGCCAGCACGGCGGCCGCTATGACCAAAATCCTCATTGGTGCAATCCCCTTCGTCTGGGGTACAAACTTAGCGTGCAATTCCGGAATATGAAATGCCGCGAGTTCCGGCACTTCAGCAAATCTTGATCGCCGGGGACTTCGTCGGATCGCATTGCTACCTATCTGTTGGGCCGCGGGGGACCTTCACGGATGTTGCGGACTATTGCTCAAGCGGCGCTGCTCGCCGGCGCGCTCGCGCTCGGTGCCTGCGGCTTTGCCGACAGCCGCGCCCCGGTGCCGGAGTTCATGCGCATGAAGGAGGCCGAGCAGTCGCCGCCCGAAGCGCCTCCCGACGTCAAGCGCTTGGTCCGCGAGCAGATCGATGTCGTCTTCCTGACCACCTCCTATCCGCGCGAGGTGCACGTCGCCCCGCCCCATCGTGAGGTGCGCGGACCGGGTTGGACCTCCTGCGTGCGCGCGCAGCTCACCTCCGCGACCGGCACTTCGCTCGGTGCCCAGACCTACATCGTAACGATAACAGGCGGAAAGGTTGTCGACCGCCGTCGTGCGGAAGCCGACGACATCTGCGGGACCGAAACTTACGAGCCGATCTAGGAACCGCCCAAAAGACGGGCAGTTCCGGGAAAAACCAGCACCGCGGCGGGGAACGATCACCGCCTCCCCTTCTTGTTACCGCCGAGGGCAGTTTCTGAGGAGGACAGGATGAAGACATTCACGATTGCGCTGTTGGCGGGCGTCGGTGCTTTGGCAGCCGCTTCGAGCGCGAAGGCGTCCGATATTTACACGAGCAGCGAGTACACCAATCCGGATCTGGTCCAGCAGGTACGGCTTGTCTGCGACGACGCCGGCCGCTGCTATCGCACGCGCGGCGGTTCGCGCGTGGTCGTACGCGATTCCTATAATTCCATGCCGCGCGAGCGTTATTACGAGCGTCGGTCGTATCATCGCGACTGGGATGACGGCCCGCGCGCCGGCGTCGGCATTCGCGCGCCTGGCGTCAGCGTCGGCGTGGGTGTCGGCGACGACCGCTGGTAATGACCGCGAGGTAAGGCAAAGGCAAAGGGATCGGACGACGATCGTCGTCCGGTCCTTTTCGGCGTCATCGGGAATGTCGCTCCGCAGCTTGCTGCATGTTGGCGGAGATCTGCCTGACGATTTCGGGATAGTTCATGTCCATGACTTCCACTCTCTGCAGGGACGTCAGGTTTCGAGCGGATCGGCCGGCGCGACGAAGCGCATCAGTGACGGCCGGTGGGCGACAAAGCGCGCGAGCACCATGCCGGCACACATCGCCGCGACGAAGATGAAGGCGGAAGAAGACCCGAACCCGAGCGCGGTCAACGCCGGCCCCGGACAGAAGCCCGCCAATCCCCAGCCGATCCCGAAGATCGCCGGACCTGCGACGATTCTGGAATCGATGTCTCTTCGCGTGGGGAGATAGAATCGTTCGGCGAAGAACGGATGCGCCCGCCTCAGGACGCGGCCAAAGCCGATGAAGGTCACGGCCACCGCACCGGCCAGCACGAAGGCAAGGCTCGCATCCCATGTCCCGGTCGGAATGCCGCCGATGTCGAGGAAGTTCAGAACCTTCGCCGGGTCGGACATGCCGGAGACGATGAGACCGAGACCAAAGATCAGGCCGATCACGAATTGAATGAGGATGGCCATCGGCGTCAGCTCCAGTGCCGCATCACGAAGACGGTCGCCATACCGGCTGCCATGAAGACGGCGGTCGCAACCAATGAGCGCGGCGAGAGCCGCGACAGGCCGCAGACGCCATGGCCGGAGGTGCAGCCGCTGCCCCACACCGAGCCAAAGCCGGTGAGCAAGCCGCCGACGATCAGGATCACCGTTCCCGCTTCGATCGTCTGCGGCGGCAGGCTTCCCATGGTGAGCCGCACCAGCACGGGTGCGGCGACAAGACCGGCGACGAAGGCCAGCCGACCGGCGAATTCGCCGTCCTCGTAGGGCGGAAACAGCCGTGCCGCGATGCCGCTGACGCCGGCGACTCGTCCCTTCGCCCACATCAGCAGGACTGCGGACAAGCCGATCAGCGCGCCGCCCATCAGCGAAGCCATTGGTGTGAAAGACGTCGCAACCATTCGACCCTCCGGACCGAGCGCGCCCCTCGCACTCTACACCCTCGTGACGTGCGCGACGATGGACGTCAACGTGCGGCACGAGCAAAAGAGGCGCGAGGTCAGGCTGTCGGTGCAGGCAAGCGCCCGCGCCGGGCGATCAATAACGTCCGCATTCTCTCGCGCATCCAGGAGCCTGCCGCCGCATGCTCAACGCGACGTTAATAATACCACTCGAATTGAAGCGGCGTGCCAACGGTATTTTCCATTCTTTGCGCTAAGAATGAACGGCGTAACACGGGCTCAGCCCGCGTGATTGGGGACGACGGGACGTGGTCGACATCGCGCAGCAGGCGGCGATCAATCCGGCATCGGCAACGGACGCCGGAGTCGCGCGCGCGCGCGTCTCACTCACGACGATCGACCCCGGCCAATGGCGCGCGCTCGCGCAGCGCGCGGTCGAGCCGAACGGATATTACCTACCGGCCTGGGAGCTCGCCGTCAGCGCAACCGCGCGCGGCCGCACCCAAGCCTCGGCCTTACCCGCATTCGACGGTTCTTCGACGCGGCTGATCGGGCTGATGCCGGTGATCTCGCTGTGGCGCGCCTGGAAGATACCCCTGCCCGCGCTGGTGAGCGCGCATCCCTATGGAACGCTGTGCAGTCCGCTGATCGACCGCGACGCGCCGATCGAAGCGGCCGCGTCTCTGTTGCAGAGGGCGCGCGCGGCCGGCGCGCATGCGCTCGTGCTGAACGACGTCGCGCTCGACGGTGCTGCGATGAATTCAGTCAAACAGGTCCTGAGCCGCGACGGCCTGAAGCCGCGCGTACTTTCCTCATACACCCGCGCCAGCCTCGATGCGACGCAGGATGGCGAAACGCTGCTCCGCGACGCACTCGGCACCAAAAAGCTCAAGGAGCTGCGCCGCCTGCGCCATCGCCTCGAAGAGCACGGCCCCGTTACGTTCGACGTCGCACGCCAGCCGGACGAGATCGCGCCCGCGCTCGAAACATTCTTGCAGCTCGAGGCCAGCGGCTGGAAAGGCAAGCGCGGCACCGCGCTGGCTCAGCATGCCGGCGACGCGGCCTTCATCCGCCGCGCCGTGCCGGCGCTGGCGGAGACCGCGCAGTGCGAGATCATCACGCTTCGCGCCGGCGCGACGCCGATTGCCGCCGGCATCGTGTTGCGCCATCAGGATCGCGCTTTCTTCTTCAAGCTCGGCATCGACGAGCGCTTTGCGAGATATTCGCCGGGCGTGCAGCTCACGCTCGACCTCACCCGCCATCTCTGCGCCGATCCCGCCATCGCCAGCGCGGATTCCACCGCGGGCGCCGACCACCCCATGATCAATCCGATCTGGCGCGGACGCTTCGCAATTGGTGACGTGCTGATCCCGCTGCGCCGGCACGATCCGATGGTGACGCTCATCCGCGGGTCGCTCGCATCATGCTACGCTGCGCGCGAAGCAGCGCGATCAACGGTGCACTTGCTCAGAAAGTGGCGGACTAGAAATCAGCCTCAGACAGCTCGGGCATCTTGATGAGATGACGCAGGAGACCGACCTTCACGGGCTTGTTGCCATGAATCGGGACCGAGAGCCTGACGATGCGGTCTTGCTTGCCGTAGATGTGGTGGCTGCCGCTCACCCGAAGCAGACTCCAGCCGTGACGTTCGACAATTCGTGCGAACTCCCGACCAGAAACTGACTTCACACGGGCAATTCCAGAATTCGCTCAACGCCGCCCGGTTCGGGCGGCGCGACTTCGACGGATAGACATCCCTCGATCGCATCGCGGAGATTAGCCATCAGCTCATCCATGGTGTCGCCTTCGGTGGCACAGCCAGGAATCGCCGGGACCTCGGCCCAAAAGCCACCCTCTTCCGCTTCGTGCACAACTATCTTGATCTTCATGACGACCTCGCAATCAGGATAGTTGCCCAAGTTGCCCACTTATACAACCTTCGTGGGGCTACTCCGCCGCCTGCGCGTTGATCTCCTCCGACACCTGGCGAATGGCGCGGGCGAGCAGGTTCGGATCCTGCGCGCCGGAGACGGCGTATTTCTGCGCGAACACATAGGTCGGCACGCCGGAGATGCCCTTCTCGGCCGCTTCCTGCGCGTCGGCCGAAACGCGCGCGACGTCCTCGTCGGTGGCAAGGCGCTTGCGCACGTCCTCGGCATCGAGGCCCACATCGGCGGCCGCCTGCACCAGCACGTTCACATCGGTGAGATCGCCGCCGTCGCGGAAATACAGCTCCATCAGGCGTTGCTTCATCTCGGGCGCCTTGCCGATCGCTTCCGCCCACAGGATGAGGCGATGGCAGTCGGTCGTGTTGGGCTGACGGGCGACCGACTCGGGCTTGTAGATGAGGCCCTCCTCGCTTGCGGCCGCAACGACGCGCCCGGCAATGCCCTTATAGGCCTCCACCGAACCGAACTTCTGGGTGAGATAGGCCTCGCGGCTGATGCCCTCGCGCGGCACCCAGGGATTGAGGAAGAACGGGCGGAAATTGAGCTTGACCGGAACGTCGGGAACGAGCGCCAGCGCGCTCTCGATCCGGTGCTTGCCGATATAGCACCAGGGGCACACAACGTCGGAGACGACGTCGATCTGGAGCGGTTTGAGCGTGCTCATATCAGGCGCCTCCTTCGGGCAACACGGGTTCGGCGGAAGATAAGCCGAACCGGAGACGGCGCAAGGCACCCGTCCTGCATGGCTCACGACTTCACCTCTGCGGTTATTGTGACAGGTCCAGCCCGCCGGGATACTCGCGGCCACGATCAAGCCGAGGGATCAAGGAGGGAAGACCGCGATGAGCGCCATTTTCAGGCCGGAAGGCCATCAGTTCCGGGCCACGGAGCATGCCGGCGGTCCGTGGTCGCCGGACATGTTGCAGGGAAGCGCCACCACAGCCCTCATGACCCGCGAGGTCGAGCGTCTCGCCGCCGAATCCGGCTTCGCCGTGCGGCGCCTGACCTTCGATCTGTGGCGACCGGCGGGCCTGCGCGCCTTCAGGACGGCCAGCGAATTGCTGCGCGACGGCCGCAAGGCCAAGACCTTGCAGGTGCGGCTGATGGACGGCGAGACGGAGATCGGCCGTTGCACGGCACTGCTGACGGCGCCGAGCGCAGAATCGCCCGTCGATCCCTTTGCGAGGCCTGCCGCGGTCGACAAGGCGCCCGAAACCGGCACCGCACCACCAGCCTTCGCGCAGAAATGGAGCCGCTATTTCCAGAACGTCTCGGTGCGGCTGATCGAGGGCGCGCTGGAAAAACCAGGCCCTGCGGCAGCCTGGATGCGGCTCGATGCGCCCCTGGTCGAGGGCGAGCCGAACACGCCGCTGTTGCAAGCGGTGCAGGCCGCGGACTTTTCCAGCGGCGTCGCGCAGATCGTCGACATGCGCGACTGGACCTTCATCAACCCGGAGATCAGCCTCTATTTCTTTCGGCCGCCAGAGGGCGAATGGATCCTGATCCGCGCCACGACGCGCGTCGGCGCCAATGGCGCGGGCCTCACCACGGCGACGCTGAGCGACCGCAACGGACCGTTCGCGGAGGTGATGCAGGCCATGAGCTTCGAGCGGCGCGAGCCCGTGCAGGCTCAGGCGTCCTGAGCCGCGAGCGTGATCAGCGCGGCCTCGGATGTGGGATCGGCCGGCATGAACATCTCGACGCGAAGCTCCTGCAGCGTCACGTCCTGCGGCGTGCCGAGCGTCAGCACCGCACCGATCAGGCCGATGCCGACGTCGCCCTTGCGCAGGCGCACCTCGCAGAGCGGTCCCGGCACGGCGCTGTCCTCGATCCCAAGTGCGGGAAGCTCCGGCAGCCGCATCAATTCGCGCCAGGTCGATTGCAGGGCCTCATCGAGCGGCGCGGCCATCGCTTCATGGCGCGCACGCGACAGCAGAGCAGCCGCGACGGCGGGCCAGTTCTCGACGAACGGCTTGAGCTCGCTGGGCGCGAGGAACATGTGCATGTGATTGAGCGGCCGCTGCATGCGCTCGGGGCCGAGCAGCATGGTCATCAGGCGCGAGGCGGCGCGATTGGCCTGCTTCACATTCCAGCGCCGGTCGGTCACGATCGCTGGGAACGGCTCGTGCCGTCGCAGCAGAAGATCGATGGCGTGCCGCGCATCGGCAAGCTCGGGCGCGGCGAGGTCGCGCTCGCCATATTGCCGGGCGAAGCCGCCGGCCTCGAGCAGCGCGTTGCGGTCGCGCAGCGACAAATCGAGAGCGGATGCGAGTTGCAGCAGGATGTCCCGGCTTGCTGCCGCCTTGCCGGTCTCGACATGGCTCAGGTGCTTGACCGAGATGCCGGCCTCGAACGCCAGCTCCGCCTGGCTCGAGGCTCGGCGCATGCGCCAGCCGCGCAGGAGATCACCGACGGGATTGGCCGGCCGCAACCGCCGGAACGCGCGTGTGTCCATCCGCAGATTATGCGGGGGCCGCTCCTGCCTGTAAACGCCGCTATGGCAAACCGGCCGCCATCTGCTTCAGCCGTTCGGCGGTGCGCTCATCCGCCGGGAAGAACGTCTCCAACGCCAGCTCCGACAGCGTGATGTCCACGGGCGTGCCGAACACCATGGTGGTGGAAAAGAAACTGAGGATCTCGCCCTGATGTCGCAGCTTGAACGGGATCGCGACATTGTCGCTCGACAGCGGCGCAGAGCGCGCCGGAATGGGATAGCTCTTCAGGTCGTTGTAGAGCTTGATCAGCTCAGGATCGGCGGTCGCCTCGCATTGCCGGTGCAGCCGCTCCAACAGGTGCCCGCACCACTCCGCGAGATTGACCGTGCGCGGCGCCAGCGCCTCGGGATGGAAGGCGAGCCGCAGCACGTTGAAGGGCTGGCCGAGCAGATGCTGTGGGATGCCGTCGAGCAGCGGCGCCACCATGCGATTGGCGGAGACCAGGTTCCAGTGCCTGTCCACCGCCAGCGCGGGATTGGGCTCGTGCGCCCGAAGGACGAGGTCGATCGCCTGGCGAGCTGATTTCAAGGCCGGATCCTCCAGCTGGCGCTGCGGGAATGCCGGCGCATAGCCGGCGGCGACCAGCAGCACGTTGCGTTCGCGCAAGGGCACGTCGAGACGCTCGGCCAGCCTGAGCACCATGTCGCGCGAGGGCGCGGCGCGGCCGGTCTCGACGAAGCTTAGGTGCCGCGCCGAGATCTCGGCCTCGCCGGCGAGATCGAGCTGGCTCATGCGGCGGCGCTGCCGCCATTCGCGCAAATGGTCGCCGATATGGATCGGCTGGCTGCGTTCGGTCTGGGCCGTGGATGCATGTGCGTTCATGACCAGAAACCTATCATGCTGGTTTCGGCCGTTCCATTACCCGCGAGGTAATCGAATTGGGCCGCCCGGCGGCGCATCTTCGGTTGCAACAGGAGATGACCATGATCGCGCTGCTGCTCTACCGGACCGTCGCAGACCACGTCTTGCCCTGGGCCATGGCATTCGCAACCCGGATCCTGGCGCGCAGCCTCAACATGCCGGAGCCACTCGTGCATTCGACCGGCGATTATGTGGTCGCGCAGGTCATCGCCTTCGAGCACGGCGTCGGCAGGAGCCTCTGTCCGTTCCGCCTCGCCCGCCTGCTCCGCGCCTGGTGGCGCGGATTGCATTGATTTCCACCCGAGCCCAACCCAAGCAAGGAGACCTACGATGATCGACGCATCCACCTTCCTGCGCCGCGCCCTGCTCGCCGACGCCATCTTCAGCGGCGTCGCCGCGCTCGGCTTCACCTTCGGCGCGAGCGCGTTCGCTGCGCTGTTTAACTTGCCTGAGGCGCTGCTGCGCGAGACCGGCCTGTTCCTGATCGCCTATACCGCGCTGGTCGGCTGGCTCGCTTCGCGCGCCGCGGTGCCGAAGCCGCTCGTGCTCCTCGTTATCGTCGGCAACGCCGCTTGGACGGTCGGCAGCATCGCGCTGCTGCTGTCTGGCGCAGTGTCGCCGAACCTCGCCGGCGAGCTGATGGTCGTGGCGCAGGCCATCGCGACCGGCGTGTTCGCCGAGCTGCAATATGTGGGATTGAGGAGGAGCGGAAGTGCGCTGGCGGCGTGAAGCCGCATTACTTGCTGTCGTCGCCCGGCTTGGCCGGGTGACCCAGTATTCCGAGGCGGCAGTGATACAATCGAGAGGCCGCGGCGTACTGGATGCCCCGCCTGCGCGGGGCATGACACCGCGGCTAGCAACTATGCCCGCGCGCGGCCGTTGGCCTTGCCAACGACGTGGCCGTTGAGCTTCTTCTTTTTGGCGGCGTTGTTTTTGGCAGCCTTGGCGCCCGCCTTCTTGGCCTTGCGCGCCTTCACCTTGGCGGCTTCCGCCCGCGCCTCGGCGCGCAGCTTCTTGCGCTTGTTCTCGCAGGACGGGCACTTGCAGCCGATCGGCTTCAGATAGGCTTTGAAATAGTCGGTGCCGTAGTCGTAGTTGATCTCGTCGCCGGGCTCGATGTTCCTGATGGCGCGGATGAAGACCTTGCGCTCGCGCGGGCGAACGTCGGACTCCGCATTGGGCCGGCAGGAATGATTGATGTAGCGGGCGACATTCTTGCGCACCGAGCCGTCGATGGTCCAGCGGCCGTTGAGCTCGAACAGGTACTTGTTCTCGATGTCGTCCTGCTCGGGGATCCGCGAGTCCAGGATCGGTCCGAAATAACGGATGATCCGGGTGCCCTTCTTGATTGGCTTGGTGGCGAAGAGGCCGAGCCCGGTTTTGGAACGGCCGACGCGATAGGATTTGCTGGAAGCGATGGCTGGCATGATCAAGAGAAATGAGGACGCGAACGAGGCACGATGCCTCAGGCGAAGCCGCTCTTCTAGAACGATTCCGCGCCGCTGTCAGGTATATCCCGGCCCTGTTTGAACCTTGCCCACAATGAAGACGTCTGATGGTACGGAGTTCCCGCACCATCAAAGCCCTCATGATGAACCACATCACCCGCATTGGCCTCGCTGCCTTGATGAGTTGCATCGGCCTGAACAGCGCCGACGCCCAATCCGTGGGCAGCACCTACACCTCCAAGGCCATGCTGGTCGTGACCCGGCTGCCGCCCGGCCCGGTCTGCCACGTTGCCTATGTCGATGCGGTCGCCAACCCCGCCGCCAATGAGTTGGCGCGCAAGGCCGCCGACGATTTCGCCCGCGGCTTCACGTGCGGCAAGGACGAGGTGAAGATCATCGGCGCAGGCGGCCGCGCGGTCGAGCTGGCGACGATGCGCTAGCCTCTCGCCTTGGCCCGTCGATAGTGCGCCAGCAACCGCTCTCCCTTCGCGGCGATGCGCCGTGCCGCCGCCACCGTTTTCGGAACCGGCTCGCCCCAGGCATGCGCTGACAATGCGTGGCGGGTCGGCTGCCCCTTGGCATCGACCAGCGGCGGCAGCTTCGCGCGGCCAAAGAAGCGCACGGCCCAACTTCCCTTCCGCCGCATCTCCTGCGGCGTCATCTCCGATTCTTTCTTGGTGACGCCAGGCCGTAAGTGAGCGCCCTGCTTGCGCGCGAACGCCTTGCGGCCCGCCGCGGTCAGGCCGCCACGGGAATCCTTCTCGCGCGCCACTGCGCTGCGCTTGCGGGAGGACTTGGCCGTCTTCTTCGCGCTGCGCTTGCGGCTCTTCTTTGCAGATGTCTTCGACTCTGCTTTTGACGCCTTCGACTTTGAGCTCCTCTTCTTGGAAGACTTCTTCTTCGCTGCCACGCGCATGTTGTCCACGAGATTGGGATAGCGGCGGCCGGCGCGGCGAGCGCGCGCTTTCGCCGCCGATTTCTGCGCGGGACTGAGATGCTTGGAGGCCTTGCCGGCCCGTTTGCGAGGATTCGAGCGTTTCCAGGGAGCGCGTGCTGTTCTTGCCATGCGGCGTCAACGCCTGATCGCGGCAAGGGTTGCGTTCGTTGCTGGCGATCAGGGGCCGGGCAGCTTCGCCGTGATGGGCGCCGTCAGCATCGCCTCGAGCAGGCGTTCGGCGGTCGTGCCCTCGGGCAGACGGCCCAAAATGTCCTCGAGCCGTCCGTCGAGCAGCAGCATGGTGAAGCCGTGCACCATCGACCAGGCGTGCGCGATCGCCGCGCCCTGGTTCAGCGTCAGCGCATCTTCGCTGATCTGCTCCTGCCGCATCGCGCCGATGGCATTCGCAAGTCCGGCGAAGGAAGTTTCGGCGGCCTCGTGCAGCGAGGGTCTCGAATAATCGAGCCGCTCGGTGCGGAACATGATGCCGTACATGCCGGGATGAGCCTGCGCATAGGCGACATAGGCTTTCGGCCGCGCCAGTGCGCATTCGAGCGGCGTGGTGGCGGCGTCCGAGGACGAGGACATCGCGGCGTTGAACTGACGGAAACCGACAGCCGCGAGTTCGCTGAGGAGCCCGGTGAGGTCACCGAAATGATGGGTCGGCGCGGCATGCGAGACACCCGCCTCGCGCGCCACCGCGCGCAAGGTGAGACCGGAGAGTCCATCGCGTTCCAGCACCCGTTCGGCGGCCTGGAGCAGCGCCTCGCGCAAGGCGCCATGATGATAGGGCGTCTCGGGCTTGGCGCTCGGCGGACGACGCGCGGTCCGCGTCGGCGCGCCCGCTGACGAGGATGCCTTTCGCGGCGTACGCGCGCGGCGCGCGGTTTCAGTCCTGGGTTCACTCTTGCTCATGAGACAAGCTATAGGACGCAATATTGACAGTGTAAAGATTTCGCTTGACCAATGCGGCCATCGGCGCTAGGTGATCTTTACGATGTAAAGATACGGAGGATATGCCGTGCAGCACGACTCCAGCACTGAGCGCCGCAACAATATCGCACCGATCCCGTTCGAAGCGGACGCGCCTTTCCTGAAGATCATCGGCGAATTGCCGCGCGAGCTGAACGGCACGCTCTATCGCAACGGCCCCAATCCGCAGTTCTCGTCGCCCGGCGCGCATTGGTTCGTCGGTGACGGCATGCTGCACGCGTTCCAGCTCGACAACGGGCGCGCCAGCTATCGCAACCGCTGGGTCCGCACGCCGAAATGGCTGGCCGAGCACGATGCCGGCCGCGCCCTGTTCGCCGGCTTCGGCCGCAAGTTGCCGGATGCGCCGGCTGATCTCACCGATGGCGGCGTCGCCAACACCAACATCATCTTCCATGCCGGCAAGCTGCTCGCGCTCGAGGAAGCGCATCTGCCGACCGAGATCGAGCCGGGCACGCTCGCAACGCGCGGCTATCACAACTACCAGAGCCGCGTCGCCGGCAGCTTTACGGCACATCCGAAGATCGACCCCGTGACCGGTGAGCTGGTGTTCTTCGGCTACAACGCGGCAGGTCCGCTGACGCCTGCCCTCTCCTACGGCTCGATCGATGCCTCCGGCAAGGCGAGGCGCTTCGAGCGGTTCGAGGCGCCCTATGCCAGCATGGTGCACGACTTCATCGTCACCGCGAACCACGTGCTGTTTCCGATCCTCCCCATTACCGGCAGCATGGAGCGCGCAATGAGCGGACGGCCGCCCTATGCCTGGGAGCCGGACAAGGGCGCCTATGTCGGCGTGATGAAGCGCAACGGCACGGCCAAGGAGATCGTCTGGTTTCGCAGCGAGGCCTGCTACGTCTTCCACGTCATGAATGCGTGGGAGGACGACAACCGCATCATCGCCGACGTCATGCAATTCGAGGAAGCGCCGCTGTTTCCGCATCCCGACGGCCGGCCGACCGATCCGGAGAAGTCGCGCGCCCGGCACTGCCGCTGGACCTTCGACCTCTCAGGCAATACCGACCGCTTCCAGCAGACTTACCTCGACGATCTCACCGGCGAATTCCCGCGCATCGACGATCGCCGCGCCGGGCTGAAAAACCGTCACGGCTGGTACGCCTGCGCCAATCCGCGGCTGCCGATGTTCGGCGCGCTGTCCGACGTCGTTCATGTCGACGGCAACGGCCGGCGGCTCGGCCATTATCTGCTGCCCGCCGGCGACACCATCTCCGAACCGGTGTTCGTCGAGCGATCGAAGGATGCGACTGAGGGCGATGGCTGGCTGCTGGCGGTGGTCTGGCGCGCGGGAGAACCGCAGCGACCTCGCCGTGTTCAACGCCACCGATATCGAGGCGGGCCCCGTCGCGCTGGTGCAGCTCGGCCACCGCGTGCCCGACGGTTTTCACGGCAATTGGGTGGGCGCGGTTTAGCGCGCCCGCAATGACAGCGCAGATGCGTCACCAAAGAGATATCTCATGCACATGCCCTCGATCACTGTGAATTTTCTCGCTGTCCTCACCGTCGCTTGCGTCGCGCTCACGCTTCAGATGATCCGGCAGCGGCGGAGCAGCCACGTCATCTTCAACGGCGGCATCCTGCTCGCCGCCGGCCTTCTCATCGCCGCCGCGCTGCCGATCCTGTCGCGCCTGTCCTGGGTGGAATTGGCCGACGAGGCGTCCGACCAAGCCGTTGCAGCACTTCATTTTTTGGAGGTCGCTTACGTTATTTTGACACTGTAAAGATTTCGCTTGACCCGGGATACCGCCTGAATTATTGATCTTTACATCGTAAAGATCGGCCTGACCGAGGTGGGCAATGGCGATTTTCCTGATCCTCGCGCCCTACGGCGCTTACACCTTCCTGATGCTGGTGACGTCGGCCACGGTCAGTATGTTCGTGGCCTCCACGATCTGCCTCGGCACCGTCGCATTCGATGTGGCGTGCGGCCGTTCGGTGAAGACCCTGGCCGCGGGCTCGGCCGTCGTGTTCGCCGCAATCGGCCTCTACCTCGCGCTGCTCGATCCGACGCTGGGAGCGCTCGGCGTCAAGCTGTCCGTCGATCTCGGCATCTTCGCCATCTCGCTCGGCTCGATGCTGGTCCGCCGTCCCTTCACGTTGCAATATGCGCTTGAAGCGGTGCCGGCCGAGACCGCAGCGATGCCGGGCTTTCTCCACGCCAATTACGTCATCACCGGCGCCTGGACCGCGGCCACGCTCCTGATGGCGGCCGCCAATGTCGTGCTGCTCTATGTCCCGGGCTTGCCGCTCTGGTCGAGCCTTGCGGTCGCCTTCGCCGCGCGCAACAGCGCGATTTACTTCACAAAGTGGTATCCCGAATATCGTCAGATCAAGTACGGTACGCCCGCCCGCACATTGCCCAACGTTCGCTGAACAGGATTGACGATGAAGGACGTATTCGCCCGCCTCGCCTCCGATCTCTTCTCCGCCATCGTCTTCCTGGTCGTCTATCTCGTCACCGACAACGTCATCCTGGCAACATCGGTGGCGGTCGCCGGCGCGATCGCTCAGGTGATCTATGCCCGCGTCAAGGGGCAGCAACTCAACTACATGACCTATGCGAGCCTCGCGCTCGTCGTTGGACTCGGCGCGATCACACTGCTGACCCATGATCCCCGCTTCATGATGGCAAAGCCTTCGATCGCGCATTTCGCGATCGGCGCGATCATGCTCAAGCGCGGCTGGATGCTGCGCTATATGCCGCCGATCGTCGTCGAGACCGTTCCGGAATACGTGACGGCTGCGGGCTATGCCTGGGCGGTGCTGATGTTCGTGATCGGCGCCGGCATGATCGTGGTCGCCTCCACCGGCGATCTGAAGCTGTGGGCGTTCTACCTCACGGTGGTCGCAGGGGGCGCCAAGATCCTCGCCTTTGCCGTGCAATACGTCGTTCTCAGGCTCATCGTCACCAGCCGCAGGCGCGCCGCCGCCCGCGCCTAAATGCCCTATCGGAGGGTTAGGCAGGAGCTACGAGTTGGGCTATAGGCTCGCTCGGGACTGATCGCGGATCGTCGCGGTCCGCCGGGATTCGTTCGGGAGACGGGAATGGCCGTAGACGGCAACTGGAATCTGACCATGACGACGCCGATGGGCGAGCGCCAGGCGACGCTGAGCCTCAAGGCCGCCGACGGCACGCTGACGGGTACGCAAGGCGCGGAAGGTAATACCGCCGAGATCTTCGACGGCACCGTCTCTGGCGACAACGTCTCGTGGAAGGTCTCGATCACCAACCCGATGCCGCTCACGCTCGAATTCGCCGGCACCGTCTCCGGCGACAGCATCAGCGGCGAGATGGGCATCGGCCCGATGGGCAGCTTCCCGTTCACGGGCGCCCGCGCGTAAGGCCGCACAGTGCGCGTGCTCCGTCTCATCGCGGCGACGATGCTGTGCGTCGCGACACAAGCGGCACGCGCGGATGACACCGACCCCGCGTGGCGCGCAAGCGCGCTCGCGCTGGTGCCGGCGGGTTACGTGGCCGGCACCGCCTATCGCACCGAAGGTGCGACCGGCTATCTTGCCGTCTATCCCGAGACATCGAACGATCAGAAAACACCGGCCAGCGTGTTCGCCGCGCGTCAGAGCCTCGTGGTCACGCTGACACCGGATGCGACACGCGCGATTTCAGCCGAGTTGAAGCCGCGCGCCGAGCCGGCCCCTGACGACGACGACACTGATTTCGCAAAGCTGCACGCCGATCTCGCGGCAAAGCACAAAACCCTGCCCGAGGGCACCGAGCCCTGCGCTCTCGGCGCCTGGTCGATCGACAAGGATCCCAGCGGCCTCAACGTGCGCGCCGAGCCGTCGGTGAAAGGGCGCGTGCTCGGCACGCTGCCGCCACCCTATCAGCTGAAACTCGGCGGCGCCGAGAACACGCCCGAGGGCGGCTGGCTCACCGAATTCCGTATCATCGGCTTCAAGAGCGGCTGGTTTCTGATCGAAGGCGCGAAGCCGCCGGGCAAGGACTACGAGGACGACAAGAAATATCCACGTAGCGCGCCAAAACCCTATGCCGGGCGCGGCTGGGTCGCGGCCAACAAGGTCGGCGCCAGCTTTGCCAACGGCTACACGCGCGCCGGCGGACTTTTCCAGGCGCCCTTCGTCGACGCCAAATGGATGCCCGCCCAGCGCGAACTCGGCGGCCCGATCGACGGCGACGGCGGCCCGAAGCGCCTTCTCGCCTGCAGCGGATATTGGGGCCTCGTCGAGAGCCATGACGGCGTCCGCGGCTGGTGGCGCTCGCTGTGCTCCAACCAGGTCACGAATTGCAGCTAGTGAAATAAAGCGATCACGCCCCGCTCTCGTGTCCCGGACGCGACGCGGCACGCAGTGACGCGGCGCAGAGCCGGGACCCATGCCGCTACGATGGACCCCGGATCAGCAGCGCAGCATTTCATGCTGCGCAGCATCCGGGGAACGTCGCCTCAGCCCAAATTCAACTCCTTGAAGAAGTCGTTGCCCTTGTCGTCGACGATGATGAACGCCGGGAAGTCGACGACTTCGATGCGCCAGATCGCCTCCATGCCGAGCTCGGGATATTCGAGCACTTCGACCTTCTTGATGCAGTGCTCGGCGAGGTTCGCCGCGGCGCCGCCGATCGAGCCGAGATAGAAGCCGCCATATTTCTTGCAGGCCTCGCGCACGGCGGGGGCGCGATTGCCCTTGGCCACCATCACCATCGAGCCGCCGGCGGCCTGGAACTGGTCGACGAAGGAATCCATGCGGCCCGCGGTGGTCGGACCGAACGCACCGGAGGCGTAGCCCTCGGGCGTCTTGGCGGGGCCGGCGTAGTAGACCGGATGGTTCTTGAAATAGTCCGGCAGCGGCTCACCCTTCTCCAGCCGCTCGCGCAGCTTGGCGTGGGCGCTATCGCGCGCGACGATCATGGTGCCGGTCATCGAGACCCGCGTCTTGATCGGATGCTTCGAGAACGTCGCCAGGATGTCCTTCATCGGCTGGTTGAGGTCGATCTTGACGACCTCGCCGCCGAGCGCCTCTTCGACCTCAGGCAGATATTGCGCCGGGTTGTGCTCGAGCTCTTCAAGATAGACGCCGTCCCTGGTGATCTTGCCGAGCACCTGACGGTCGGCCGAGCAGGACACGCCAAGCCCGATCGGGAGCGATGCGCCGTGACGCGGCATGCGGATCACGCGCACGTCGTGGCAGAAATATTTGCCGCCGAACTGCGCGCCGACACCCAGCGACTGCGTCATCTTGTGGATTTCCTTCTCCATCTCGACGTCGCGGAAGGCGTTGCCGTCAGGCGAGCCGTGGGTCGGCAGCGCATCGAGATAGCGCGCGGAGGCGAGCTTCACCGTCTTCATGCAGAGCTCGGCCGAGGTGCCGCCGATCACGATCGCGAGGTGATAGGGCGGGCACGCCGCGGTGCCGAGGGTGAGGATCTTCTCCTTCAGGAAGGCAAGCAGCCGGTCCTTGGTCAGCACCGACGGCGTAGCTTGAAACAGGAAGCTCTTGTTGGCGGAGCCGCCGCCCTTCGCCATGAACATGAACTTGTAGGCGTCATCGCCCTCGGCGTAGATCTCGCACTGCGCCGGCATGTTGTTGGCGGTGTTCTTCTCCTCGTACATCGAGAGCGGCGCCACTTGCGAATAGCGCAGATTGCGGCGCAGGTACGCATCGCGCGCGCCTTCCGACAGGGCCGCCTCGTCGTCGCCGTCGGTGATGACGTTGCAGCCCTTCTTGCCCATGATGATCGCGGTGCCGGTGTCCTGGCACATCGGCAGCACGCCGCCGGCGGCGATGTTGGCGTTCTTCAAAAAGTCCAGCGCGACGAACTTGTCGTTAGGGCTCGCCTCGCCGTCCTCCAGGATGGCGCGGAGCTGCTTCAGGTGGCCCGGCCGCAGGTAATGGTTGATGTCGCCGAAAGCCGCCTCCGACAGCGCGCGCAGCGCCTCGCGCGACACCACCAGCATGTCTTTCCCCAGGACCTTCTCGACCCGCACGCCCTCGGCCGTGATCTTCTTGTAGGGCGTCTCGTCCTTGCCCAGCGGGAACAGCGGGGTGTGCTTGTAGGGCGGAACGGGTTTTGACGGGTCGGGAAAGGCGGTGGGAGCGTTCATGGGGCGAATCTCGGGGTTTTGGGGCCACGCGCGGGCCCTCGCGTAGAAGCGTTCTAAGCCCATTTTGGACGGAAAAGGAAGGGACCGGTACGCATGAGAGAGGGCGGCCAGGGTTTGGGAAGGCATTGGCGCAGCACGTGGAAAGGCCAGGCCCGACCCTTGCGCTTCGCGTCCGCCGACGCTTGAATGCGCCCCATAAGGGGCTTTTCATCATGACATTGAAACTGAACGTCCGCGGCGCGATCCTGGTCGCCGCCGCCATCACCGGTCTCGTGACCCTCGCCTCGCCTGCGCGGGCCGACCGCTGCGACGACAGCGCCAAGGAGCTGGCGAACCAGGTCGATCGCCTCAAGGTGAATTTCCGGGCCGCGAACACCGTCTATCTGACGCACCCGGCAGCCAAGGAGCTGTCCGTCGGCTGCCGCGGCGACAAATATTCCATCGAGCTCTATGCCAAGGGTGATCGCAAGCCCACGCCGGAGTTCTATGCGCTGGTCGGGTCGATGGCGGCGATCGTCTTCACCGTGACGAAGGACGACACCACGACGGGCGCAACGCGCTGCCTCAAGCGGATGGGGCTGTTGCGCGGCGACAAGATCAGCATGCGCTATCGGCGGCTCAACATGGAATGCACCCGCACCAAGAAGGATGCATCGATCGCCATCACGCGTGGCAAGGACGAATAGACGGGGGGACCGCCGTCGTTCTTGCTGCGGATACCGTGCACGTGTGGCGCGACGCAGCTCGCCAAGGACTCCGTCATTGCGAGCGAAGCGAAGCAATCCAGAAATCTCTCCGCGGATGGATTCTGGATTGCTTCGTCGCAGGTGCTCCTCGCAATGACGAGGAGAGGTTCGTGATCGCCCTCTTACAGCGTGGATGACGAGCAACAACAGCGCACCTTACCGCACCAGATCCCTCGCATTTTAACGATTGCCTTGAAGGAATTTTCGCTCCTCGCAGCGCAGGTTGAATTGCTTCCATGTGTGAGGATTTGCGGATGAAGGTTTCTACCGTTGCGCCGCCGCCGATCGCGATCGTGGTTCCGAGCTACGACACGACCAAGCAGCAGGACGACCAGACCAAGACCAAGGACGCCGACCCGACCTACAAGCCGCAGCCGCCCGCGCCGCTGCCGCCGGGTCAGGGCACGCGGATCGATCAGCTCGCCTGATCGATCCTCTCGAAGACGGATCGCCCAATTCGGTCGATCCGGCCTGTTGCGCGTCCCGGCCGCATCCTTGCCGGATCAATATCATGCGCGCCCCGGGGCCCTGCGCATGATCGCACGACTGCCGTTGCCGAACACGATCTTGGTCCGCACATCCCGCCACGCCTCGGCAATGTCCTCGTTCGCGCACACTGACGCCGACCGAGCTGCGCGTCTTCCTGTCCATTGTCGAGATCGGCGGTGTTCCCGACGTGGCCAGAAGCATGGGCCTCGCCGGAACTATCAAAACCCATCTCGCCCGGAATCTTCGCCAAGACCGGAACCAAACGACATGCGGATCTGGTTCGGCTCGTGCTGCCTTCACGCCATCGATCAAGGCCTGACCGCAATCGCTGTCGCGTCCCGGCCGCATGTTTGCCGGAAACAAATGCGATCAATGCACCGGCGTGGGATAGAACAAGATCGACAATGATCGCCAAACTGCTGCTGCAGAACACGATCACCACCGTCGCGATGGGCGCGCTGCTGTTCGCGTCCGCAGGGACCTTGCGCTGGCCCTCGGCCTGGGTGTTCCTCGCAACATGCACCCTGCTCGGTCCGCTCTGCGGCTGGTGGCTCTACCGGATCGATCCGGCGCTGCTCGCCGAGCGTCTGCGGCCGGTCCTGCAGAAGGGCCAGCCCGCCGCGGACAAGGTGTTCATGAGCGTCTTCGTCGTTGCGATGCTGGTCTGGCTGGTGCTGATAGGCGTCGACCGGCGCATGCAATGGTCCGACATGCCTGTCGCGTTGCAGGCAGCCGGCTTCGCGCTGTTCCTGCTCTCGACGCTGTTCACACTCTGGGTATTCCGCGAGAACTCGTTCGCTGCCCCCGTGGTGAAGCTGCAAGCCGAGCGCGCGCAACGCGTGATCTCGAGCGGCCCCTACGCCCATGTGCGTCATCCCATGTATAGCGGCATGATCCTGTTCTTTGCCGGCGTGCCGCTGCTGCTGGGCTCGTGGTGGGGACTTCTGATGGTCCCGATCCTGGTCCTCTTGTTCGCGATCCGCATCGGCATAGAGGAACGCACCTTGCGCGATGGCCTGCCGGGCTATGCCGACTACGCCGCACGGGTGCGCTATCGCCTGGTGCCAGGCGTCTGGTGAGAGCGCCCCGCTCTCCCTGCATCTCACGGCTAAAATTTTTTGTCTTGACGCGTTTTCTTAACGCGAAGCGGTATCCACTTCGCTCGAAAACGCTCTAGCCGTCCAACTCGCGATAGCGGCGAAAAATGCCCTGCTCGTTGAAGGGAATGCGGCGCCGGCTCTCCAGATAGGCCTTGATGTTCGGCCGCGCAGCGACCCGATCATGCAGGCTGACGAGGCCCGAAATGTCTGCCTCGAACGCCGTCATGCGCTTGGGGAAGGCATAACGCAGCCCCGCGACGATCTGGAACAACGACAGATCGACATAGGTCAGCCTGCGGCCGGTGACGTAGGCGCCGCCATTCTCGTTGAGAAGCTGCTCGAAATAGCCGAGATATTTCGGCACGCGCTCGCTCCAGAAATCGGCGGTGCGCTTCTTCGCCGGCGGCTTCTGGTCCTCGTAATAGAGCGAGGGCCCGAGCGGATGATGGGTGTCGTGGATCTCGACCACGAGGTCGCTGATGGTGAGCTGAAGCTGGTGCACCCAGAGCCGGCCGGCCTCCGTCTTGGGCGCAAGCCCATGACGGGCGCCGAGATAGAGCAGGATATTGGCGGTCTGGCCGATGACGAGCTTGCCCGCTTTCAGGAACGGCGGCGCAAAGGGCGGCGTACCCTTTTTCGCGTCCATCATCTTCATCATCGCAGCCGTCCCGCGCGCTCCACGCGCGACGTCCGCATAAGCGGCTCCCGCCTCCTCCAGCGCCAGTCGCACATATTCGCCGCGGCCCTGGATCTCGGGCCAGTAGTAGAGCTCGTATTTCATGAGAGAGGTCCGTGAACGTGAACGCGTACGGACCAATGTAGCATGCGGCTCGAGGTTCCGTCAGAGTGAGACGGAGCGTTCGCGCAACCCGCTCGTCATTGCGAGCGCAGCGAAGCAATCCAGACGGCCTCTGCGGAAAGACTCTGGATTGCTTCGTCGCTTCGCTCCTCGCAATGACGAGCGGAAAGAGCTTCGCGCGCTTAACTCAATTCGCGGCAAAACAATACAGCAAGCCGTCGCCGCCGGTGCTCTTCAGATCGGCCTGCGAGCAGCCGCCCTCGGAACCGCGCGAGGGGTGCGAGCTATTCCAGGACTTCGACGGTTCGTCGTCGCGCAGACCTCGCCGATCGGCATGGCCGACGACCGCGGCGCCTTGCGTGCTCGACGTCCAGTTCTTGCAGGTCTTGTCGTCACCGGCGGCGAACGCGGTGCCGTCGGGTTGCGTTCCCGTCAGGATGTCGTGCCGGTTCGGCGTATCGCCGGCGCCGTTGATGACCTCCCCTTTCTCACTGAGCGCCGTCTGCTTGGTAAGGTTGTTGGCCGCGCCGTGCAGCTCGGCAACGTCCTTGGCGACCACCGTGCCCTTGGCGTTCTGCCACGGCCCCTTGCCGATGCGGTCCTTGGCGTTGACGGCCGGCTTGCCGTCGGCGGCCTGCGTCGAGAGATAGGCGCGCCAGGTCTTGGCGCCGGCGCCGCCGGCCTGCGCGAGCTTCTGGCATTGCGCGTCGGCGCCCTCGAGCCCGCCGAGATCGGCGCCCTTGCCCGGACCGCTGGAGGTCACGAAGAACGTCATGTCGGCCGACTGCGCTTGCGCCGATGGCGTCGCCAGTAAGGCCATTGCCAGTGCAAGGCCTGAAATCGTCACGGTTCTCTCGATGCGGATCATGTTGTCCTCCCGTTGTGCTTGTCGTTGGCCGCCTGATTTCAACCCGTCGCGCGCCTGCTTATTCCGATGCGGCGATGCGAGACGCCGAAAAGAAAAAGGCGCCGTGCGGAAGCACGACGCCCTGGTTTCTCATGCCGCTTGCGATCAGTTGGTCTGCTGGATCGCCGACAATTCCCAGCCGCTGCCGGGCCGCCGGGCAAACGTCCAGACCTCGGTGACTTCGCCCGGCTGCTCGCTGCCGGCGACGACCGTGCCGCTGTTGCGGTCCAGCGTCTTGTCGGTGAGCGCAAAGCGCAGCGCCACCGTGGCGTAGTCGGTCTCGCCTTCGCGCCAGGCTTCGGCGAGGTCGCCCTGCAGCAGCTTGACGTCGGTCACCTTGTTGACGACGTTGCGCGCGCGGTTCTGGCCGAGGTCCTGCTCGAAATAGGAGACCATCTCCGGGGTCGCGAGCGTGTGCAGCTTAGCCACGTCCTCGTTCGACCAGGCGGCCTGGATATCCCCGAGCAGTCGCTCGAACGATTCGTAATCGTCCGGCTTGATCTCGAGCGGCGCGTTATTGGCATTGGCGCCGAAGCCGAAGCCACCAAGACCTCCACCGAGGCCGCTGCGCTGGTTCGGCTGCGGTCCGGAAGCTGCCCCTGCGTCGGCATTGGCGTAGGCCGCCTGCGGCGTGTGACGGCGCTGCCACCAGGACATTGCCAGCCGCACCACCAGCACCACGAGCACGATCTGGATGATCAGACCAAGGATCGAGGACAGGCCGCCGAGACCGCCGAACAGGCCGCCGCCGAACAGCATGCCGAGCAGGCCGGCGCCGAGGAAGCCGGCCGCCAGGCCGCCCATGAAGCCGCCGGCGCGGCCGAACAGGCCACCGCGCGCAGGCGCGGACGCAGCCGAGTTCATGCCTGCACCCGGCTGGGTGTAGGTGCGGTTGAATTGCGAGGCCGATCCCGGCGCCGTCGTGGTCGAGGGCGGGGCCGAATAGGTGCGCGAGCCGCGTGAACCCGACGAGGAGCCGCCACCGACGCGCGCATCGGCGGACGAGATCGCCAGCGCAGTCGGCAGCGCAAGCGCCAGCACGACGGCGATCGTCTTGAAGAGATTGCGGGAGCGTAACGAGAACTTCATGTGCGTTTCCCAAATCCCCGGCATGGGGACATGCGCTTAAGATGGGCAGACTTCCCGAAAAGTGAAGCCGGTTTCGGAACCTGTGGCTGCGGCCCTCAGTCGCGGGGATGTGGTAAAAGCCCATATTTGACGCGGATTTGGCCGGAGGCTGGGGGAACCGTGGTCACGGGTTACCGGCGGTGTTAGTGGGTAAATTCCGCTTTTTCCTCGTCATTGCGAGGAGCCCTTGCGACGAAGCAATCCAGGCTCTTTCCGCGGGGACAGTCTGGATTGCTTCGTCGCTGCGCTCCTCGCAATGACGAAACCTCACCCCTGCTTGGTCATCGTCTCCTTCACCGCCGCCACTAGCTGGCTGAGTGTGAACGGCTTGGGCAGGAAGTCGAACTGCTGGCCTTCGGGCAGGCTCTTCTCGAAGGCGTCCTCGGCATAACCGGAGACGAAGATGAACTTGATGTCGGGATTCTTCTCCCGCATCGCCTTCAAAAGCGTCGGGCCGTCCATCTCGGGCATGACGACGTCGGAGACGACGAGATCGATCCCGCCGCTCTGCTCCTCCAGCACCTCCATGGCCTCGACGCCGTTCTCGGCTTCGACCACGGTGTAGCCGCGCGAGCGCAAACCACGTGCGTTCAGCGCGCGCAGGCCCTCTTCGTCCTCGACCAGCAGGATGGTGCCCTGCCCGGTGAGATCGGTCCGCGGCTTTGCTTCGACGGAAGCGGCGTCCTTGGCGGCGCCGTTGGTCGCGCTGACCGCAGCCGCCGGCTGCTCCACCTGCGCTTCAGGCTCGGCATGGTGGCGCGGCAGGAAGATGTGGAACGAGGTGCCCTGGCCCGGCTCGGAGTCCACGTAGATGAAACCGCCGGTCTGCTTGACGATGCCGTAGACCGTCGAAAGGCCGAGGCCAGTGCCTTTGCCCACTTCCTTGGTCGAGAAGAACGGCTCGAAAATCTTGTCGCGGATGTCGGCGGGGATGCCGGTGCCGGTGTCGGAGACCTCGATCCGGACATAGTCCGCGGCCGGCATGCCCTTGTAGGCGAGCTTGGCCGCTTCCTCAGTGGTGACGTTGGCGGTGCGGATGATCAGCTTGCCGCCGTCGGGCATGGCGTCGCGGGCGTTGACTGCGAGATTGACGATCACCTGCTCGAACTGGGAGACGTCGACCTTGACCGGCCAGAGATCGCGGCCGTGGATGATCTCGTGCTTGACCTTCTCGCCGATCAGGCGGCGCAGCAGCATTGCGAGATCGCTCAGGGCGTCGCCGAGATCGAGCACCTGCGGCCGCAGCGTCTGCCGCCGCGAGAACGCCAGCAATTGCCGCACCAGCGTCGCAGCGCGCGTCGCGTTCTGCTTGATCTGCATGATGTCCTGGAACGACGGATCGGTCGGCTTGTGCGCGTTCAGCAGGAAGTCGTTCGCCATCATGATGGCGGAGAGGACGTTGTTGAAGTCGTGGGCGATGCCGCCGGCGAGCTGGCCGACCGTCTCCATCTTCTGCGACTGGTTGATCTGGTTCTCCAGCGCGCGCCGCTCGGTGGTCTCGAGCATGTGCACGATGGCAGCTTCCGCGTCGTTTTCGGCCGAATCGACCGGTGTGACGAAGAACTGGCCCCAGCGCTCCTTGGTCCCTTCCAGCGCCACCTCGACCGGCGCGATGTCGGCCTGGCCTTCGGCGGCCTGGTTGATGGCCGCGATCAGGAGGTGCCGGTCGCGCGAATTGACCGCGCGGAAGATCGACTTGGAGGCACTGTCGAGCCCGAGGGCCTGTCCGAGCTTGGCATAGCGCGCATTGGCGCGGACGACATTGCCGCCACGATCGACGGTCGCGATCGCCATCGGCGTGTGGTCGAAGAAGCGCATGAAGCGCACTTCGGCGGCGCGGTCTGGATCGCTGCGCTCGTCGCGAGCCCGGCTGATCACCAGCGTGCGCGAGGGTCCCGGCGCGCCGTCGGCGCCGAAGGCGAGCTTGTGATAGAGCCGCACCGGCATGGTCTTGCCGGTGCGCATGCGCAGGTCGATGTCGAAGACCTCGGTCTTCACCTCGCCCGGCACCGCCACGATCGAGGTCAGCAGCGAGGCGCCGTCGCCGGAGACGATGTCGGTCAGCTTCAGGCCGCCAGAACCGATCTCGGCGAGGTCGTAGTCGAGCCAGTTCGCCAGCGTCGCGTTGACATAAGCGAGCTCGCCGGCCGGATTGACCGAGAAGAAGCCGCACGGCGCGTGATCGAGATATTCGATCGCATGCTGGAGCTCCTGGAACACGTCCTCCTGGCGCTCGCGGTCGCGGGTGATGTCGGCGATCGACCACACCGCGTATTTCGACTCGCGCTTGCCGGTCCCGAGCGGACGCACCCGCATGCGCAGCCAGCGGCCCTGGCTGCCGTCCTGGCCGGAGATGCGCACCTCTTCCTGCTGACGCTTGCCCTCGCGCGCGGCTTTCAGCAGCCGGAACACAGCTTCGGAGACATCGGGGTTGCCGATGAAGACGCGTTCCACCGGGCGCACGTCCTGCGGGCCGGCGGCCCCGGTCAGGGTCAGATAGGCGGCATTGGAATAGACCACGTGGCCGCGGGCATCGGTGACCGCCAGCCCGTCGAATCCATGATCGGCGATCCGCCCCACGACCGGATCATCGAGACTGCGGTCGGCGAAGCGGATGATGCCGGCGGCGAAGGCGAACAGGTTGAACAGGCCGACCATCGCCAGCACGGCAAGGATGCCGAGAATATAGGGCTGCGCCTGCGCGCGCCCGAGCGTCATCAGCCCGACGGCCACGGCGACGAGGCCGGCGGCTACCAGCAGCACCAGCGCAATGCTGCCCGAGCGCGGCGACGGCTCGTGCGCCGCAACGGGCTCGCGTGGCAGGTCGTGGTCGGTCTCGGCTGTCATCTCAAGCTGGCGCGGCCTGTCGGCAGAGAATCAACGCGCCACCGGGCGCGTAGGGTCCTCCCTGCCTGAATCGGACCCTGAGGTGCAAGGGCAGCAGAGGCGAAAGGTACGCTGATTCCCAGATTACGGCCATTTCCGGTACTTTTCAGGTGTTTTATCCTCGCCCCGCGCCGAATCCCTGCTTCAGCCGCATGACGTAGCCGATCACTTCGGCGACCGCATGATAGTGCTCGGTCGGGATTTCCTGGTCGATCTCGACGGTGGCGTAGAGCGCCCGGGCGAGCGGCACGTTCTCCACGATCGGGATGTCGTGCTCGCGCGCGATCTCCCGGATCTTGAAGGCGAGGTTGTCGACGCCCTTGGCAACGCAGATCGGAGCCGACATGCCGCGCTCGTAGGACAGCGCCACCGAATAGTGGGTCGGGTTGGTGATGATCACCGAGGCCTTGGGAACCGCCGCCATCATGCGCTTCTTGGAGCGCTGCTGGCGCAACTGCCTGAGCTTGCCCTTGATGTGCGGATCGCCTTCGGACTGCTTGAACTCTTCCTTGATTTCCTGCAGCGACATCTTCTGCCGCTGGAACCAGCTGCGGTACTGGAAGAAATAATCGGCGATGGCGATGACCGCGAGCGCCGCGACCACCGCGCCGAGCAGATGAATGGTCATGCTGGTGCTGGCGCCGAGCATGGCGGCCGGATCGAGCCTGACCATCGCCTCCATGCGATGCCGCTCCGGCCACAGGATCATGGTCATGACCACGCCGAGCAGCACCAGCTTGCCGATGCCTTTGAGAAAATTGGCCGCCGCCTGCTTGCCGAAGATGCGCTTGAAGCCGGCGCCGGGCGAGATCTTGCTGAACTTCGGCGTCAGGGATTCGGTCGACCAGACCAGGCGGTGCTGCAGCATATTGCCGGCAATCGCCGCCAGCACCAGCATCAACAACGGCACGCCGATCGCCGCAAGCAAGGCGAGTTCAATCTGCTGCATCAGCGCGAGCAGAGCCTTGCCGTCGGTCTTGATCATCCAGGAATTGGCGAGCAAATTGCGCATCGGCGTCAGCAGCCCGCTGCCCACCGAGCCCGAGAAGGTCGAGACCACGAGCGTGCCGCCCGCCATCATGAACCAGGTGTTGATCTCCTGGCTCTTGGCGACGTCGCCGCGTTCGAGCGCATCGTCCAGGCGCTTTTGCGTCGGGTCTTCTGTTTGACTCTCTGGATCGTTGTCTTCCGCCATCGATCTATCGTGACCTGAGCGGCATCAATTGGTGCATGACACCGATGAAGTAATCCAGATACGTGCCCATCATCGCCGTGAGCACCACGGCGAGCACCAGGAAGCCCGCGAAGATCGAGAGCGGCACACCGACGAAATAGACCTGCATCTGCGGCATCAGCCGTGCCAGCACGCCGAGCCCGATGTTGAAGACCAGGCCGAACACCAGGAACGGCCCCGAGAGCTGCAGGCCCAGGCGGAACGCGGCGGCAAAGGCGCGCGTCGCGAGCGAGGCGACATCGCCGCTCGACACGGTCTCGCCCGGCGAGAAGATCGTGTAGCTGTCGTTCAGCGCCGCGATCACCAGGTGATGGCTGTCGGTGGCAAACAGCAGCGTCACCCCCAGCATGGTCAGGAAGTTGCCGACCAGCACGCCCTGCTGGCCCTGCGTCGGATCGACCGAGGTGACGAAACCGAGCCCCATCTGCTGCGCGATCACCGAGCCCGCGACCTGGAGTGCCGACAGCGTCACGCGCGCGGTCGCGCCCAGCACGATGCCGATCGCAATCTCATGCAGCATGAGGACCAGGAGCGGCGCGAGCGAGCCCATGTCGACCTGGTAGGCGTTACGGTGCAGCGGCAGGATGATCAGGGTGAGCAGCAGCGCGATCGACAGCTTGATCCGCGTCGGAATATTGGTCTCGCCGAGGCCGGGCAGCAGCATCACCATTGCGCCGACCCGGGCGAAGGCGAGCATGAAGGAAGCGGCGAGCGCCGGCAGCAGCGAGACGTCGATGCGCATAATTGACGCATCTTGCCTCAGCCGCCGATGATTCGCGACGAGATCCGCAGCATGTGGGCGTGCAGCGCGTCGGCCATGAACGGCAGCGCCAGTAGCATCGTGGCAAAGATGGCCAGGATCTTCGGCACGTAGATCAGCGTCTGCTCCTGGATCTGCGTCAGCGCCTGGAACAGCGACACGATGACGCCTACCACCAGACCGACCACCATCAGGGGTGAGGACACGATCACGATGGTCCAGATCGCATCGCGCGCAACGTCGAGGGTTTCGGGGCCGGTCATTTGCAGAATTCCTTGTTCAAGTTTCATCCCCACCACCCCGGAGAGGATCGTCCGGCCCCTCCCCGTCATTGCGAGGAGCCCTTGCGACGAAGCAATCCAGACTGCCGCCGCGGAGGGATTTCTGGATTGCTTCGCTGCGCTCGCAATGACGACTGGGGCGAGCGCCAGCGCCCAAATTCAGATCGGCATCTTCATGATGTCCTCATACGCCGCGATCACGCGGTCGCGGACCGACACCAGCGTGGACACCGCGACGTCGGTGTCGGCGACCGCCGTGACCACGTCCATCACGTTGGCCTTGCCGGCGGCCATCGCCACTGTCTGCGCATCCGACTTGCGACCGGACTCCATGACGCTGCCGACGGCGTCCTTCAGCATCGAAGCAAAGGATTGCCCGCTGGCTTCGGTGCCTTTCCCGGCACCGGCACCGCTGTTCTCCAGCACCCGGGCAAGGTTGGCATAAGCATTGGCGGCGATTGTCGGTGATGCCATGGCTCAATTGTCCTGTTCAGCTCTTGAGAATGTCGAGGGTGCGCTGGATCATCCGGCGCGTCGCACTGATGATGTTGAGATTGGCCTCGTAGGACCGCTGCGCGTCGCGCATGTCGGTCATCTCGACCACCGAGTTCACGTTGGGATATTTGACGTTGCCGCTGGCGTCCGCGACCGGATTGCTCGGCTCGTATTTGACGCGGAAGTTCGACTGGTCGGGCTTGATCTTGCCGAGGGTGACGACCTGCGCGTCGAGCGTGCGGTCGAGCGCGGAGGAGAAGGTCGGAACCTTGCGGCGGTAGGGATCGCCGCCCGATGTCTGCGCGGTCGAATCCGCGTTCGCGATGTTTTCCGAGATCACCCGCATGCGGCCGGCTTGCGCCCGCAGACCGGAGGTCGCGATCGCCATCGAGCGGGCGAAGTCGCTGCTGTCATTGGCCATGATGCGCCTCTCCTAGCTGTTCTGTTCCCGGATCATGCGGCTAGCCCTTGCCGATGGCGGTCTTGAGCAGATGCAGGCTCTTCGAATAGAGCGAGGTCGCCGCCGCGTAGTCCATCTGGTTGCTGGCGGCCTTCATCATCTCCTCTTCGAGATTGACGGCATTGCCCGCGGGGCGGGTCTCGAAGCCCGCATTCTTGTTCTGGTCGAATCCGGATGCCGCGCCCGATGGCGTCATGTGAGAACCGCTGGTGCGGGCGAGTGCCAGGGGCCCCATCGAGCCCGTGACGGCCCCGGCCTTGTCGAGTTTCGGCTCGACCAGGTCGCGCGGCCGGAACTTGGGCGTGTCGGAATTGGAGACGTTCTCGGACAGGACGCGCTGGCGTTCCTGGTGCCACTGCATCTTGGTGCGAAGCGCCGACAGCACCGGGAGGTCGTTGATGGACATCGTCGCGGCTCCTTCCGCCTCCTGCGGACCTCTAAGGTCCGAAGCTAGGCAGAATTTGCCGCGTGTATGGTTAACAGCTGGTTAAGGACGTTCCCGACGCCTGTCCCCGCGTGGGACACAGATTTTGCGCCCCGTGATTCTACGCCTCCAAAAGTGGTATTAACCCAACCATTTGGCGGCGCATGCACAGGCCAAGAAGTCGTTTTGGATCGAGCGATTCATGGGTTATTAAGAGTTGGGGACGGCAAAACTTGCCGTGGGACGTTAAGAAATCGCAGTTTGGGGCATCGTAGGCCGGTGGTTGGCACATCCGACCATGGGAACGAGAACAGCGCCATTTGTCGGGGACAAGTATGCAAGGCAGCCCTATCACCTTCATCGTCGCGTTCATCGTCGTTCTGGCGTTGATCGGTGTCGCTGCTTGGCTGGTTCGCCGATTCGCCAGCAGCCGGCTCGGCGCCAACACCCAGCGCGGCAGGATGCCCCGGCTCGCCGTGATCGATGCCGCCGCGGTCGACGGCCGGCGCCGCCTGGTGCTGGTCCGGCGCGACAATGTCGAGCATCTCCTGATGATCGGCGGCCCCACCGACATCGTCGTCGAGCCCAACATCGTTCGCGCCGCGCATGGCCGCGACCAGCTCCCCCAGCGTCCCAACGCCCCCGAATCGCCGCGCCTTGCCCCCATGCCTGATGCCGGCGGCTGGGCCGACGAAGCGCCGCGGCCCGAACTGCTCGATCATCCCGAGCCGCAAATGCCCGAGCCGCCGCCGCGGCCCGCGCGCCCGTCGTTCGCCGACGAGGTGCGCCGGCCCGCTCCCGCGCTGGCCGAGCGCCGCAGCGAACCGCCAATGGGCGGCTTTCCGCCCGAGCCGATGGCGCCCCGTCCCGAGCGCGAACCGCGGCCCGAGCCGCTGCCGCCGCGCGCCCCGCGCAGCGAGCCGCCACTGATGCCCCGTCCGCCGCGCCAGAGCGAGCCGATGAAGATGCCGCCCGTGCGCGCCGAGCGCGCCCCTGCGCCGCCGCCTCCTCCGCCGGTGCCGCAAGCGCCGCCCGTGCCGTCGCCGGCGCCCGCCGCGAGCCCGTCGAGCGCCGAGCAGAACCTCGCGGAAATGGCCCAGCGGCTCGAGGCCGCGCTGCGCCGCCCCGCCGGCGAAACGGTCGCGCCTCCCGTCGCGCCGGAGCCGCCGGCCGCTCCCCCGCGGGCGGCTCGCAGCGAGCCGGCGGCGCCCCCGGCTCCGCCTCCGAAGCCGGCCGCGGAAAAGACCAGCTTTGAAAATCTCGAAGACGAGATGGCCTCGCTGCTCGGCCGTCCGAAGCCGTCTTCGTGAGGCTGCCGTCCCTCCCGCGTAGAGTTCTTTTCCTTTCTGTTCTGATCGGCGCGGCATCGGCAGCGATGCCGGCGCATGCGCAGGACATCAGCATCAATCTCGGCGGCGGCGCCGGCGGTGGCGGCGTCACCGAGCGCGCAATCCAGCTGATCGCGCTGCTCACCGTGCTGTCGATCGCGCCGTCGATCCTGATCATGATGACGTCGTTCACGCGCATCGTGGTCGTGCTGTCGCTGCTGCGCACCGCGTTGGGCACGGCAACCGCGCCGCCGAACTCGGTCATCATCGCGCTCGCGATGTTCCTCACCTTCTTCGTGATGGGGCCGGTGCTGCAGAAATCCTACGACGACGGCATCCGCCCGCTCGTCGCCAACCAGATCGGCGTCGAGGACGCGCTCCAGCGTGCCTCCGTCCCCTTGCGCGGCTTCATGCAGAAGAACGTGCGCGAGAAAGACCTCAAGCTGTTCCTGGACCTCTCGGGCGACCCGCCCCCGGCCACCCCCGATGATCTCGCACTTCGCATCCTCGTCCCCGCCTTCATGATCTCCGAACTGAAGCGCGCGTTCGAGATCGGCTTCCTGTTGTTCCTGCCCTTCCTGATCATCGACCTCGTCGTCGCCTCGGTCCTGATGTCTATGGGCATGATGATGCTACCCCCCGCAACGATCTCGCTGCCGTTCAAGCTGATCTTCTTCGTGCTGGTCGATGGCTGGTCGCTGGTGGCAGGAAGCCTGGTGCAGAGCTACGGGGGATGAGGGGCGATCTTCGGTAACTTTACCGCTGCGCATCCTCTCCGCTCTCCCGCAAAAGCCTCCCCGCCCTCCCCGTCATTGCGAGGAGCCCTTGCGACGAAGCAATCCAGAATCCCACCGCGGAAAGATTCCTGGATTGCTTCGCTGCGCTCGCAATGACGGAGGATGGAGCGACGGCTCGCCTGACAAATCTACAGCCTGCGCCGTCAGATCAGCGTGTCGTACAAATCCTGCCAGTCCGGATTGACGCTCTCTTGTCAGCCCGGCTGCCACCCTTGATCTGCTTCTCGCGCGTGATGGCGTCGATCATGGTGGCGTGCAGCTCGTACCAGACCAGCAGCTTGCAACCGTACTTGGACGAAAAGCCTTTCACCAAGCCTTCGCGAGCTCGAACGCACGGCGCGGCGGATTGGAGGTGACGCCGGCGTAGATCGTCCCGTTGCGGCGGTTAGCGAACATGTAGACGCAAGGCTGCTTCATGATCGTGCTCGGCTGAGGAACTTTACGATAACACAACCACCAGGTGAATGCGAGAAGCTCGGCGACAACGCGCTGGGATTTTCGCGCAACTCCCTCCCCGTCATTGCGAGGAGCTCTTGCGACGAAGCAATCCAGACTGCCACTAAGGAAAGATTCCTGGATTGCTTCGCTGCGCTCGCAATGACGGAGGTCGAGGCGTCGTCCGGGCCGCGCTTCGCGCGGCAACCTACCGCGTCATCTTGATCTGCCGCACCACCGGGATCGTCGGCAGCGAGCCGGTGTGGTCGCTTTCTTCCTTGGCCTGCGGCGAGCTCGGCGCGCGGGCGGTGGCGTCGGGGAAGCGCTGCTTCATCTCGCGCAGGAAGCCGTCGAGCGTATCGACGCTGGCCGCCAGCTTGGCGATCTCGGCGAATTCGGCGCTGGAGGCCGCGGCCGGCTTGCTGGCGATGTCGAAGGCGAGACGGTCGGCGCTCTCGCTCATCAGCGGCGCGTATTTCTCGCGGAAGCGCGACAGGCCGATCGAGTCGTCGGCGAGCGCATAGCCGACGGCGGCACGGATGATGTCGCTCTTCTCCACCGTGTTGAGCGGTTTGAAGTCGCGGAAGCGCTCACCGTAATAGAGCTCGATCTGCTCGGCGGATTCGCGCCAGCGCCGGCCCGCCCAGAAGATGTCGGAGCGCAGGCGGAGCACTTCGCGCCCAGAGACGTTGGAGACGATATCGAGCGCGAGGTCGTGACGGCCGACGTCGCTCTGCGCGCGCGCTTCCAGCAGCAGGCGCTGCTGCCTGAGCTCGCCGGAGAGATCGCTGATGCGGCTCGCGCGTAGCGCGGTGATCGCCATGTCGGGCTTGCGGTTGGCCAGATAAATCATGGAAAGGCGCGCGGCGACCTGGGCGCGCGCTGCGCCTTCGAGGCGGTGATCGACCTGGTATTGCAGCAGCTCGGCGGCCTGGTCGAGCAGATCGATCGAGGCGAGACGGTCGGCGAGACGGCGGATCAGCTCGTCGCCGCGGCGGCCGATCGGCGTCAGTTCGCGGAACTCGTAGAACATCCCGAGCGCCTCGACCGGCGGCAGCTCGTCACCCCTCGATCCCAGGAAGATTTGCGTGAACAGCTCGGAGGCGAGATCCTGCGCCTGACGCGAGGCTTCAGCGTTCGGCTGGAGCTTCGTCGCGGTGCGCGCGGCCGTGAGCGCGTCCCGGTAACGCCCGTTCTCGGCATACAGCTGCGACAGCATCTGCAGCGTCTTGACCTCGATCGCGTCGCCGCGCCAGGTCATCGACAGGGTCTCGAGCTCGCGCAGCGCGTCTTCCTTGCCGATCTCGTCGCGCTTCTGCCGCAGCGCGACCTCGAGCTGCTTGGCCTCGGCCGCAGCCGACCGATCGGACGAGGCGACCGCGAGCCTGTAATCGTCGAGCGCGTCCTTGTCGTGACCGAGCGCCTCGGCGAGCCGGCCGCGCAGCACGGCGAAGCCGGGCGCTGCCTCGGGCGGGACCCCGACCACTTCGAGTTCGCTGCGGCGCTTGGAGGCGCCGGCATAGTCCTTCACCTCGAGCGAGGCGCGCATCGCGTCCATCGTCACGATGCGCTGGATGTCGAGCGGCAGCGAGGCAATGGCGAATTCGACGTTCTTGAACTTCTCGCGCGCGTCAGCCCATTTGCCCTGGCGCGCATAGGCGAGCGCCTTCCAGAGCTGGGAGTCGTGGCTGTTGCCGATCACGGGATTGGCCAGGTCCTTCAGGCCCTGCGCCGGCCGGCCGATCAGGATGCTGGCGATCGCATGCATGATCAGCGCGCCGCTCTCCTCCTTGTTGAGCGGATCGCTCAACATCAATTCGGTCACGGCCTTGGCCTCGTGATACATCGCGCGCGACATGTAGAACTGCGCAAGATCGAGCCGCGGTAGCGAGCGCAGCGCCGGTTCGACGTTGGAGATCGCCGTCATCAGCTCGTTTTGGCGCGCCACGAAATTTTCCGACTGGCCCTTGCGCCAGCCTTCGGGGCTGAAGACCGGGCGCACCGCGGTCGGCGCCCGCTCGGCCGAGATATCGACCGGCGACAGCGTCAATCCGCCCTTCTTGCCGAGGATCACCTTGTCGGAGCCGACCTCGACGCCGACCTCGTCGGAGTTCGGCCGGACCGCGATGCCGTGCGCGGATTCCAGCAGCGAGAGATCGACGAGGTCCTGCCGCTTGATGAAGCCGCGCACCGGCCGCTGCCCGGTCACGACATAGAGCGTGTCGCCGGCGTCGGGATCGGTGAGCTTGTGCAGGACGCCCGGATTGGCGAAGGGGATCGCGATGTTGGCGAGCGCGGGGTCGGTGATGTTGCGCGACATCATCAGCGGCAGCGGCGTCGTCTGGATCTTGTCGGCCAGCGTCAAGAGCCAGTTGGTCTCCTTGCCGACCTCTTCGCTCGCCAGCGAGTAGACCAGCGGGCGGGTGAGACGGATGCGCAGCGCCTGCCCCTTGTCCAGCGGGACGCGGCCGACCTCGCCGATCATCGCGCCGCCCCTGGCGCGGATCGCCTCGACATCGATCGGCTTCGGTGTATCGAAGACCAGCCAGACGGTGTCGCCGCGGCGGAACGCCGCCGCGGGCGTTGCGACCTGGATCGGGAACGTCACGCGCAGGCCGTCGCTGTCGCGGCGCGCATCGACGCTGGCGACGGTCGGCTGCGGCGCGGCCGGTCCTTCGGCAGGCACAGTCTTGGCGGCTTCCTTCGCGACCTCTTTCGGCGCTTCGGCTGGCGCGGGCTTGGCTGGCGCGGCTTCGACAACAGGCGGCGCCGGCTTCGCGGTTTCCTTCGCCGTTTCCTTGGCGGTTTCCTTGGGCGCTTCCGGTGCGTGCGCAGCCTCGGTCGCAGGCGCCGGTTTCGGCGCGTCAGCGGGCGGCATCGCGGCGGACGCTTCCGGCTTCACCTCAGGCTTCACATCGACCTTGGCGTCGCGCGCGATCGCCTCGGAGGTCGGCGGCGTGATCTCGCGATGGGCGTCCTTCGGCTTCTCGGCCGCGGGCTTGTCCGGCGTCGGTCCGTGACCGGCCGGCTTCATCTGCGCGATCGCCGCCTCGGGAGTCGCCGCCGTCTTGCCCTTGTCGGGCTGGAAGGAGACGTCGACGACGTAGTTCTTCTCGTCGCGGAACGAATGCACGTCGGAATCGCCGATCAGCGCGATCTCGACATTGGTCTGGTCGATGTCGGCCTTCTGCTTGATCGAGGCGACGTTCGGCGGCGCCGCGACGATTGCGTCCGCCAGATCGAAATTGAGGTTGGCGTTGAAAGCGAGCGTGAGCTTCTGCTCGTTGAGCACGGAGGAGACGCCGACACCGTCGGGCATCTCGAACACGAAGCGGACGAAGGTCGGCTGCACCGAGGCGCGCACGCGGATCTGCGGGCGCTTCTTGCTCTCGGCCGCGGCGCGCTGGGCGCGCAGCGCCCGCTCGGCCACGCGGGCACGCTCGGCGAGTTCCTTGACCACGTCCATGGGCAGGCTCGGCGGCGGTCCCTTCCAGCCCTCGGGCAACAAGTCGACGAAGGTGCGCTCGCCGGCGTTCATGGTGTTGACGGTGACGCGCCGCGCCAGCGACAGGCGGATGGCGCCGCCGTCAGGATCGCGGCGCGCGGAGTTGACGTAATCGGGCGCGCCTTCCGGAACGCGGTCGACGGGGACGTCGACGGGCCGGTCGAAGCGGATGATGAGGACGGAGCCCGCAGTCGTCACCTCGGAGGGAACGTCCTCGCCGAGCTTGATGACGAGGCGGGCAAAGCCGCCGCCGGCCGAAAAGGTCGCCTCGCCCCTGACAGGATCGGCCGCCCGGGCAGGCGCACCGAGGCCGATCAGCAGGCAGACCGCCAGCACGCCAGCTTTTCGGACATGACGCGACAGCCCTGGCGCCATTGCGCGGGCTCGCGACCACAATCCATCGGCAGCCTCTCGCGCCATTGGCGGCATTTCTTCCGGTCCGACAATCCATGCCGGCAATGGCGCCGGCCGGTGCCGTCGACTGTAGGACCCGCCAATTAAGGACTTGTTAATGCTATATCTTGATTTGCTCTGGGGACAGCACGCCGTGCCGGATCGAGCGTGGGCGCCTCCGTCGAGCTTGGATTTGAGAGGCAGGCGGTTAAGAAGTTGTTAACACCTGCACGACAGCGCTGTCGCGATTGGTCAATCGTTCGACGGCACTCCAAAACGAGCAAAATCCTCGCGGATTCCCGCGTCGATTCTTCCTGCCGCCGAAATATCGCTATCGCCGCCGCCTTTGTCGCCGAGCCTGAGTCTGGCAACCCCGCGACCGTAGAGCGCGCTCGCAAGTTTGGGCGCGAATCGCAGCGCTGAGTTGTAGTCATCGATAGCCGCGGAAAGTTGCCCCATTTTCAGATTGATCAGAGCTCGCGAATCATACGTTGCGGCGTTGTTTGCTTCCGATCGAAGCGCCCTGTCGCAGTCGTCCAGCGCAGCCTGCAAAGCACCGAGGACGGCTCGGGCCCAACAGCGTCCGCTCCACACCGCCTCCAGATTCGGATCAAGACGAATTGCCTCATCATAGTCCTGCGCTGCACGCTCGTACGCATTGCCCTTCAGGTAGGCTGCCGCACGGTTGGCAAACGCAGCGCCATAGTTTGGATTCAGCTTGAGCGCCTCCTCAAAAGCGCCAAGGGCGAGGTCGTGCGCGCCCGTCCTCAGATAAGCCACGCCCAGATTGTTGAAGGCTTTGGCATAATTTGGATTGAGCCGGGTCGCTTCAGTGAAGTCCTTGATCGCGCGTTCGTAGTCGGTTTTGGCGCTATAGGCATTGCCCCTGTTGTTGTAGGCGACAGCGAAGCCGTTCGCAGTCCCCTCGCCCGCATCGATAAACGCCGTGCAGCCGTCGATCCGAGCTTCGGGCAACACCCGATCTGAGCCGTTACACAGTTCAACATTCTTGAGTGAGCCGCCCTTCTTTGGCTTCTGCGCGAAGCCCGACGAACCGGACAGCACAACAATCAGAATGAAAATCACTGCCTTGATGGCACTGGCTCTTGCGGTCATTTTCGCACCAGGCGCCGATCTCGGAGAGTGACGAAGCGTTAATCCCGGTATCGGCCGCGTTGCGCCGGCATGGCGGCTTCAGGTCAACTTCTCAGCATCCGCGACAGATATTGAGTCTGCGATTGGCGCTTCGATCGGGCTTCGGCGCAGCGACTGCCGGCGGCTTCTTCAGGAGCTTGCTGTTGCCCTCTTCAATCAGGGTCGAAAATCTGGCTGACCCATCATCCGAAATCTCGATATGCGGCGTCGTGCCTCGGATCCCCAGCGTGGCGACGGGAGTATCGACCTTCATGTCACCGGTCTTGGCGACACTGCCCGCAACAAAAGTGAACGTTCCCTTGGCGAGATTGAACAGGGTCGCATTGGACTTGCCGTCCGGCTCATACACATAATGATCCAACACCATGCGGGCGTTGCTCGATAGATTGAACGAGCTGCCATCGGTAAAGTTGATGCCGACCCGGCCGTCGGCCCCGGTCAGCACCACATCACCGAGATATACGGAATCACCCGTCTTGGTCCGGGCGGGCTCGCTCGAGACATTCGCCTGAACGACCACTGCGCCCGCATGTTCGATCGTGACCGAGCCTGTTGCCGCCACCACCTTCCCAATCGGTTTCGAAGCCGGGGTAGCGACGGCGGGCTTGGCGGAATCGATTTGCGCTCGAGCCGCACTCGGCAAGAAATTGGCAATCGCCAAAACAAAGCCGGTCGCCAAAGCGGCTATCGTAGATCTGCGCATGATCCCCCCTTTCTGAGAAGATCTTGTCGCTATCGGCGGCCATCTTTTGAGCCGCGAAGCGCAGCTGCAATAAATATAATTGTTGTTTAATTTTCTCGACCGGCTTAATTAAGCCCAGCGCGAGCTAAATGCCACAAATTTGAATACGTTTCGTTTTTTAATTTAATCACATTGGCGGGAGGGCGGAGCGGAAATGGCAGTCAGTCTGGCTGTCCCCGCGAAACGTCTCTCTCAAAAGCAAACTTGATTATTTCGGCGGGCATGCCTTTGGGCTGCCAGCGCCTAGGATATTTTCGTCCCTTGGCGAGGGCGCCCCGAGCAAGACCATGGCAGCACGCCGAGCCTGAATCGATCACCCAGGCGAGGTTAAACCATGTCAGTTGCGTCCGGCATCCAGGTTGATAGCGGGGCCGCCATGGCCCTGCCCGTCCAAATCATTGGCCATATCCATACAGTGATCGGTTGCGGCACGCTCATACCATCGAGCGGCGTGGCCACACAGGCGGTAGCTGGCGCGCCTGTCCACAGGGCTGACGTGATCGAGACCGATGCTGCCGGACAGATCACACTTCGCTTCCTCGACGGTACTTTGTTCAACATCGCCTGCGGCACTCGCGTCGTGCTGAGCGAATTCGTCTTCGACGCCGAAGGCATGTCACCGAGGGCCCTGTTCGACGTGACCCGAGGGAGCTTCAGTTTCGTACCAGGCCGGCTAGCAGAAACCGGATCACTCCAGGTGAGTACACCCATTGCAGGCATCCGCGCCCGGGGCCACGCCGGCGGCTTCGGGATGCTGACACTTGCAGCATTGACTTTCTCGGCCGCGCAAAATGCCGAAGCTGCGGATCCTGATGTCACATTCCTGGATGACGACTCCATCACCTACAAGGACCTTGCGCACGGTGCATTTGAGCTCGTGACCAAGGAGCGGATCCCACGACACATCATCGTTGAAGATCCCGGCGAGACAATCGTCCTCAAGAGGGTGGGATCCACCATCAGTGTCAACCAGGTCGCGAACACGGCCGCTCGCATGGACGAGTTGCGCGCCGCTCAGCAGGATGTGCTCGCCAATCTCACGGACGGGCAAGGGCCACATGGATCGAGCACACCACCCTTTGTCAAAGCCCAGCCGCTGCAGCCGATCAACTTCGTTCCGCCTGACGCGCCCGAGCTGCGGACATTGCCGACCGTGTTGCCATTCGTCGTTCCCGAGCCTCTGGGACGTCTACCTCCGACGCTCAGCACCGGAGCCGGGCCAGCTGAACTCGACACGGTGGTGTTTGACACATTCACTGCGGCGACAGGAACTTTCAGTGCCAGTAGCACCAACAGCAACGACCAGCTGACCTTCGGCGTCATCGGGGCGAGCGCAGGCAATACGGTCCTGGGTGGAGTGACGTACGATCTGTCGAAGACAAGCCCCTACGGAATACTCTACGTCAACAGCACGAGCGGCGCCTATACGTTCGTGCCTGACGACGCCGCTATCAACGCGCTGAAGGCACCCACGACCGATGGCTTCGTCATCACGGTCTCCGATGGATTCAGCTCTGTCAATCAGACCTTCACGATCACCATTAACGGTGTCAATGACGCGGCAATCATCTCCGGCACCACGGTCGGCTCGACTATCGAGGCTGGTGGCATCGCGAATGGAACGCCCGGCACGCCGATTGCGACCGGCACCCTCACCGACACCGACGTCGACGATCCGCCCAATACGTTCACCGCGGTGAACTCGCCAACGGCGAGCGCCGGTGGCTACGGCACCTTCACGATGACGGCTGCCGGGGTGTGGACCTACACTCTGGACAACGCCAACGTTGCTGTGCAGGCGCTCAAGGCCGGCCAGACGCTGGCCGACAGCTTTACGGTAACCACGATCGGAGGCACCGCCCAGGTGGTGACGATCACCATCCACGGCACCAGTGACGCGGCGATCATCTCCGGTGAGACGACCGGCGCAGTGATCGAGGCTGGCGGCATCGCCAATGCAAACCCCGGCACCGCCACCGCGAGTGGTACGCTCACCGACGCTGACGTCGACACGACCGCAAATGCCTTCACGGCGGTCGGCTCGCCAACGGCGAGCGCCGCTGGCTACGGCACTTTCACCATGACCGCAGCGGGCGTGTGGACCTACACGCTCGACAATGCCAAGGCTGCGGTGCAGTCCCTCAATTCCAGCGAGACACTGACCGATACGTTCACTGTGACCACGCTGGATGGAACTGCCCAAGTGATCACGATCACCATCCATGGCAGCAACGATGCCGCTGTCATTTCCGGGACAACGGCCGGCTCAGTGACCGAGGCCGGAGCCGTTGCCAACGCGACACCCGGCACGCCGAGCGCAACAGGCACGCTCGTTGCCACCGACGTCGACAATCCATCCAGTACTTTCACAGCGGTGACCTCGCCCACGGCAAGCACCAACGGTTATGGCACCTTCACAATAACCGCCGCCGGCCTGTGGACCTACACGCTCGACAACTCCAACGGCGCGGTGCAGTCGCTCAATGTCGGCGGCACACTTATCGACAGTTTCACTGTGACAGCCGTCGACGGCACGCCGCAGGTGGTGACGATCACCATCCACGGCACCAACGACGCGGCCATCATTTCCGGCACCACGACCGGCTCAGTGACCGAGGCAGGAACTTTCTCGCCCGGCGTTCCCATCGCGACCGGAGCACTCACCGATACGGATGTCGACAACGCGCCGAACACTTTCACCGCGGTCTCTTCGCCTGCGGCGAGCGACGACGGATACGGCACCTTCACCATGACGGCCGCCGGCGTATGGACTTACACCCTCGACAACAACAATAGCGTGGTTCAGGCGCTCGAGGTCGGCGACACCTTGACTGACACTTTCACGGTAACTGCCATCGATGGTACGACCCAGGCGGTGACCGTCGCCATCCATGGCGCTAGTGACGCAGACCCCAACGATTTTGATAACCTGGCCACCGGATCCGTCGTGATCTCCGATCCACCCAACGTGTATGGGACGCCGGGGAGCGAAACCATCGCGGGCGGCGGCCATACAGGTCAGATCATCTACGCGGGGGCCAGCAGTGATACCGTCAATGGCACCGGCAAAGCGGACGTTCTCTATGGCGGCTCCGGCAATGACACGATCAAAGGCAACGACGGCGATGACGTCATCTACGGGGGCTCGGGCAACGATACGATCAACGGCAACAACGGCGGCGACACCATAACCGGCGGATTTGGTGCGGACCAACTCACCGGCAGCAATGGCAACGACCGCTTCGCTTATTTGTTCGTAGCCGATTCCAACGCGAGCCAGTTCGACACCGTCACCGACTTCGCCTCGGGGACCGACAAGATCGACTTGACCGCTCTTGGTGCGCTTGGGTTCGTCATCTTGGCCTTGAGCTCAACAAGCACGGTCGTGCCGGCACATACGATCGCCTGGCTCTATGACAGCGCGGCAAACGAAACCATCGTGTACGTCAATGCAACGGACCAGACCCTTCACGTCGGCGATTCCGGCCTGCTCGAAATCCATTTGCAGGGCATTGCAACCATCGACGCGTCGGACTTCATCCTGGCGCCGCCGGCGGCACCTGTGATGGCGACGGCCAGCGAACTGCTCGACCTCACCGCAACCGCGCAGAGTGACGCGACCGCCCTGATCGCGACCACTTCCGAGGTCTCGTCCGATTCCGGAAGCGGCGACGGCACGCTCCTCGCCGATGGGAGTTCCGCAATCCAATCAAGCGAGGCGACCTCCAGCCTGAATTGGGGCGGGGAATGGACCGAATATTCCAGCCTCACCGGTTCAGACGAAGCGCAAACGCGCGCGACCGAAACGACCCGCAGTGAGGCGGCAGCTCCCTCAGCCAGCGGACTTCCTGCGATCCTGCAGCACATGGCCGCACCGACGGAGGTCAGTTTTGTCTTCAATCACGTGCTCGACACAGACACGACGGCTGGCAAAAATGGCGCGATTTCCGGAGGCGGCCAGACGCCTGACATCGCTGTCGCCGCGCTGAATTTTGACCATGACGCCGCCGAACCGCACGCCGGGCGCGGGCTTGCGCTGGGGAACGATGCCGGGAATCACGGCGTCTCGCACCCGGCAAACGCCGCACAGGCGGCTGGTCATACCGGCGATCACGCGCCAGAGACGGCGCTCAACCCCGACCTTCTGAAGTCATCGCCCCCTGGCGCCCACTCCTCGCTCTCAAGCAAGGCGGCGGAGCAGCACGGCTCGCCCCATGGAACGTCCGCGTCAAAGCCCGCCGATCCGCAGCAGCTCGGCGACTCGTTCCTGTTCAAGGATGACGCTTCGCAGGGTTCACAGCACAGTGCGGTGCTGGATCATCTTTCAGATGTCGCCGGTCATCACGACCACGCTGGAGCATTCCGCGGATCCGAGCTGGCGTCCATGCCTGAAACATCCCCGCCTGACGTTGATCCAGCTTACGGAGCAGGTGCACAAGGCCATGTGTTGCACGATCTGATCGTGTGACGCTCGCAAGCCGATGGCGTCTTTAGTGTTGATTGCCGGCGCCATCCGGCGCTGAGGCGTTCTCTTGATCGAGAGAAGATTCATCATCGTTGCCGTCGTCGCCCTCGGGCGGCGCTGCATGCTGATGGTTTAGCGCGGATGTCCAGGCGGAAGTCATCGCCGCTATGAGGAGCCGGTTGACGGCCTCGATTACGCGTTCTGCTGCGGACGAGTAGTTCATGGCCTCCTCCTCCTGCGCTGCTGACTGCGAATGGCCGAAGCTTACGACGGCGCCTTGAGTGCCACTGTCCGCCACTTCACACACGCGCGCGTCAACTCACCGCAGTCTCAGAAGATGCCGGCTGCCGCAGCTGCACCCGCAACGTGCCGCCTTGACGAGTTGTTGAGCGTGCGTGCCCACAACCTTCGAGGCGTTGCGCTTCGCACGCGACTCTGAATCAGATGTGATCTCGGCGATGCGAACCGATTAAGGGCTTTGGGGGGTCATCAATGAGCGGAGAAGCCGGTTGCATTGTGTGTAGCAGGGCAAGAGCGGTCGTCGAGATCATTCCGATCGCCAGAGGATATGCCCTGAAAGTATATGAATGCTCCTGTTGCCATAGCACGCTGCAGCTCGTGACTCGGGTCACAAAGGCCGTGGCGAACAAGCAGCAGCTCAATACTCTTCCTCGTGTGGAGAAGCAGTTGCGCCCGCCTGTTCGCAGGGTGCAACAGGCGTTCGCGAACTAGACACGCAGGGTGTCTGGCTGGCTTCAGTCGAACGACCGCGCGGCAACGCGCAGGTTGCCAAAGCACGCGCCGCCTTGAGCGCTCAATTCGGCTTTTGCGTCGGCTTGCCGTCGATCTTGGGCAGATCACCGGCCGAGGCGGACTGATCGCCGCCGCCATTGGCCCGGCGGGCCATCTCGACCGTCAGCTTCTCGGCGGCCTCCGGCGACATCAGCCCCATAATGTCCGACATCTTTCGCGGCGCGATGGCCGAGGCGATCTCGATCAGTACGCCCATCTCCAGCCGGTCGAACACCCGCGCGGCGTCCTTGGGCTTCATGCCCTCGTACATGGTGACGAGGCCCTTCATGCGCTGGGCTTCGGCGGCTTTCTGCTCGGCCTGCGTCGCTGAGATGCGGGTTTCCACCGCCTTCATCTCCTCGACCTTGCCTTCGATGCGCTTCTCGGCCGATTTGAGCAGGCTCTCGCGGATGTCGATCTCGCGCTGGCGGGCCTCGATCTCCTGGCGGCGCGCCTGCAACCGCTCGAGGATCGCGCGCTCGGAGGCCGAGACCTGCGGCTGGGCTTCGTCCACCTTGACCACGGTGCCTTCGGGCTTGGTCTCGGGCGCGGCGGGCTTGGGCGCCTCCTTCGGCGCACCATGGGTCGAGCCGGTGATGATCTCCGGGTCCTCGCGGCCGGTCGGGAAGTTCAGATTCTCCTGCGCCCAGGATTTCTTGGCCTGGTTCGGCTTGTAGTCGAACACATAGCCGCCATTGATCACGAGGCCCGCGACCTTCAGCGTGGCGAGGCCTGCGACGGCGACCAGGACGACCGGGATGACGCGGATGTTACGAAAGGACTTCATATCCTGATTTCATGCGGCAAGGCCGTTGGATCGTCGGCGCTCGGAGAAGGCTTCGGCTGCCGCCGCTACTGCCTTCGCCGTCGATGGCTTGGCCGCGGGCGCGGCGACTGTTTCCGGACTGGTCATGGGCCGCGCGGCGATCGCGATCTTGGACAGCCGCCGCACCACGTTGTCGGCTTCGCCGAGCTGCTTGTAGAGCTGGTCCGACATCTGCGTCGCCGCGGCGAGCTGGCTGCCGAGGTTCTCGTTGACGTCGCGCACGGCCAGCTTCAGCCCGCCGATCGCCCGCTCGGCGATCTCGGTCGCGGTGATCAGCTCGCCAATGACCGCCTTCAGCGAGTGCTCGTCCGCCTTCAGCCGCGTCAGCCGCTTGTTGAGCATGACGCAGTAGACGATCGTCAACATCAGCAGGATAGCCACCAGCGTCTCGATCGCCATTCCCAGGGAGTGGTTCATGGGGCCTCCATCATCTTGTTCTGCTCGTCCACCTTCTCGAACATCGCAAGTGTCGTACTTGGCTTGCGCAAGGGTTTCGTCACGCGGATCGCGACGCGGTCGCCGACCCGGCCCATCCGCCCCTCGGTCAGCGTGACGTCGCCGCAGCGCACGGTGACGTTGGCGTCGGCGCGCATGTCCAGCGGCAGCGTGTCGCCGACCTTGAGCCGCATCAGCTGCTTGAGCGGGATGTCGGCCTCGTAGAGCACGGCATCGACGGCGATCTCGGCCTGCACGATCTCGGTGGCGAAGTGGCCTTCCCAGACCGGGTCGCGGCCGAACTTTTCGCCCATGAACATCTGGAGCAGGACGCCCCGGATCGGCTCGATGGTCGCATAAGGCAGCAGCAGCTCGATGTTGCCGCCGCGGTCTTCCATGTCGATGCGCAGGCGCACCAGGATCGCGGCATTGGCGGGACGGCTGATCGCGGCGAAACGCGGATTGGTCTCGAGCCGGTCGATCGTGAAGGTCACCGGCGACAGCGGCCGGAACGCCTGCTCGGCATCGGCCAGCACCACCTCGACCAGCCGCTTGACCAGTTCGGTCTCGATCGTGGTGTAGGGCCGGCCCTCGATACGGAGCTGGCTGGTGCCGCGGCGGCCGCCGAGCAGCACGTCGATCATCGAATAGATCAGGTTGGAATCGACCGTCGCCATGCCGAAGTTTTCCCACTCCTCGGCCTTGAAGACGGTGAGGACGGCGGGCAGCGGGATCGAGTTCATGTAGTCGCCGAAGCGCACCGAGGTGATGCGATCGAGCGAGACTTCGACGTTGTCGGAGGTGAAATTGCGCAAAGACGTCGTCATCAGCCGCACCAGGCGGTCGAAGACGATTTCGAGCATCGGCAGACGCTCGTAGGAGACCATTGCCGAATCGATGATGGCGCGAATGCCGGAATGGTCGTCGAGCGTGACGTCGCCGACGGTGAAGCCGAGGAGATTGTCGATCTCCTCCTGCGACAGCACCCGCTCGCCGGAGTTCTTGCCGCTTCCGAGATCGCGGCTGCCGTCCTCGACCATGGCCGCCCATTGCAGGGCCATGGTCTCCGATAATTCGTTCTCGGCGGCAGCCTTCGCGGCCTCCGCGGGATCCTCGGAATCGAGCGACGCCTCCCATTGGGCGGCAATCGCATCCTGGTCCATTTGCTCGTTGCCGGCCATGCCGCTAGCCCATTGCCTTCCGCAGCGTGCTCACTGGATCACGACTTCCTTGAACAGCACCGCGCTGACCTGGACCGGGGCGACCGCCGCGTTGACGCGCTTGGTCAGCTCCTCCTTGAGGCGGAAGATGCCGGCCGACCCGTTGAGGTCGGAGGGGCGCAGCTCGCGCACATAGGTCTGGAAGATGTCGGTGACGCGCGGCATCGTCGGCTTGATCGCCTCGATCTGCTTCTCTTCCTTCAGCTCCAGCACGATCTTCAGCCGCAGATATTGCACCCGCTCGCCCGGCGCGCCGGCGAGGTTGACCATGATGTCGGGGACGTCGACGAAGGACGGCGGCTTGGGCGGCGGCGCGGCCTCGGCATGATGCTCGTTGTCGCCGTGACGGAAGAAGAAGAACCAGGTCGCAGCACCGCCGCCGAGGACGGCGAGCAGGCCGACGGCCATGATGATGAGCTTCAGCTTGTTCTTCGGAGGGGCTTCCGCGCCCTCACTGGCTGCGCCGCCTTCCGCTTCATTCTCTGCCATGGTCGCCGCGCCCGGATCTCTAAAAGGGGTCGAAAGAGCGAAGCCTTGAGACAGTGACGCGATACAAATGCCCGGCGGAGTGCGCTCCTCTTCACGGCAAACGCTACGGTAATAATGGTTAACGGAATCTTTCGATTGGGCTTTCACTAGGAAAAATCTGCCGGGCAGACATGGCTAACAGAACCTTTCTGCCGCCCTCCCGCGCCCATCAAAAATCGGCAAGTCGCTGAAATCGCGTAATTTTCGGAGTTGGCACGGCTTTCGCTGAGAGAGGGCCGAGACCGAACGGTTTGGGAGAACCTGACGGTCTCGTTCACGGGGTCCGCCAAGGCGCTTGGGAGAGCGAAATGGCAGATCCACTCAGGGGAGATTTCCGATGCAGAACGCGCTTCTGATCGGCCTGTCGCGGCAGATGACGTTGGAACGGCAGATGGATGTCATCGCCAACAACGTCGCCAATGCCAATACCAACGGCTTCAAGGCCGACCATTCGCTGTTCGAGGAGTTTCTCAACTCGAACGCGCGTGAAGACAATTTCATCGGCGCCGACCGCCGTGTCTCCTATGTGCAGGACCGCGGCACCTACCGCGACATCGGCCAGGGGCCGATGGAGCCGACCAGCAATCCGCTCGACATGGCGATTGACGGCAACGCCTATTTCGCGGTGCAGGCCAATGGCGGCGAGCTCTTCACCCGCGACGGCAAATTCTCGCTCAACAGCACCGGCCAGCTCGTCACCTCGGACGGCAATCTGGTGCTTGGCACCGGCGGCCCGATCACCTTCCAGCCGACCGACCACGACATCAACGTCGCCCCCGACGGCACCATCACGGTGCTCGAGGGCACCGCCAAGACCGACTCCATCCGAGGCAAGATCCGCATGGCCTCGTTCGACGATCCGACCAAGCTGACCAAGCTCGGCGCCAATCTCTATGCTGTCGGCTCCGCCACCCAGCAGACCGACGCCAAGTCCAGCGTGCGCCAGGGCTATGTCGAGAAGTCGAACGTGAACTCGGTCGGCGAGATGACCCGCATGGTCGAAGTCATGCGCAGCTACACCGCCATCGCCAACCTGCTCCAGCAGCAGAGCGACCTCCACAAATCGGCGATCGAAAAGCTCGCCGACGTTCCGGCCTGATTGAGGGAGAACTGACATGCAGGCGCTTCACACCGCCGCGACCGGAATGGCGGCACAGGAACTCAACGTTCAGGTGATCTCCAACAACATCGCCAACCTGCGCACCACCGGCTTCAAGAAGCAGACCGCGGCGTTCCAGGACCTGATCTACGAGCACGTACGCCGCGTTGGCGCGCAAGCCTCGGACCAGGGCACCATCCTGCCCGTCGGCGTCGACATCGGCGGCGGCGTCAAGACCGTCGGCACGCCGCGCAGCATGACTCAGGGCACGCTGTCGCAGACCGGCAACGATCTCGACCTCGCGGTCTCCGGCGAAGGCTTCTTCAAGATCCTGATGCCCGACGGCACCTACCAGTACACCCGCGACGGCACCTTCCAGATGGACAATCAGGGCCGCGTCGTCACCGCGCAGGGCAACCCGGTGCAGCCGACCATCACGATTCCGAACAACGCATCGGGCCTGTCCGTCAATGAGCAGGGCCAGGTCTCGGTGACGCTGCCAGGCTCCTCGACCTCGACCATCCTCGGCCAGATCGGCCTGACCCGCTTCATCAACAAGGCGGGCCTGCAGCCCGTCGGCAGCAATCAGTTCACCGAGACGCCCTCCTCCGGTCCGCCCCAGGACGGCACGGCCACGGCCGAAGGTTACGGCAAGATCTCGCAAGGCAGCCTCGAGCAGGCCAATGTCGACGTCGTCTCGGAGATGAGCGACCTGATCGCCGCCCAGCGCGCCTACGAGATGAACGCCAAGGTGATCAGCGCCGCCGACCAGATGATGCAATCGACCACGGCGCTGTTCCGCTGAGGTGATGACGATGATCCGCGCCACCCTCGCCACGATCTCCGCCCTTCTCGCGCTGGCCCTGCCGGCAGCGGCCGCCGACGATTTCATCGCCTCGCCGACGCTGCGCGCCAGCGTCACCGTGACCTCGGACGTGGTGCGTGTCGGCGATCTCATCGACAATGCCGGATCGGCCGCGCTGATCCCGGTCTATCGCTCGCCCGATCTCGGCACCACCGGCGCGCTGCCGGTCGCCCAGGTGCTGTCGGTGCTCCGTGCCAAACAGGTGATCGGCGTGATGACCGGCGACATCAAGGAGGTCCAGGTCACCCGCCTCGCCCGCACGCTCGCGAGCAAGGACCTCGAAACCGCGGTCGCCGCGGCCCTCGAACGCCGCTTCGGCCTCGGGGACGCCGCCAACATCACCATCACGTTCGACCGCGGCGCCGCCGAGATGCGGCTGGACGCCTCCAACAGCGGCGCGCTGCAGCCGGTCGCTACCCGCTATGACGCCCGCAGCGGCCGTTTCGACATCGCCTTCGAGATTGCCAACGACAACAATCCGGCCCCGACCAAGCTCCGCTTCACCGGCACCGCGATCGAGACGGTGGAAGTGGCCGTGCTGACGCGCGACATCGACCGTACCGATCTCCTGAAATCTTCCGACGTCTCGCTGGAGCGCCGGCCGAAGGCCGAGGTCACCGGCGAGCCTGCCTCGCGCGAACGCAGCGTCGGCATGCAGTTGCGCCGGCCGATGCGGGCCGGCACGCCGCTCCGTGCCGCCGACATCGTCAAACCCGACTTCGTGGTGCGCGATCAGGCCGTCACCATCATCTACCAGGTGCCCGGCGTCTATCTCACCACGCGCGGCAAGGCGATCGAGAGCGGCGCCGAGGGCGACACCGTCAGCGTGATCAATCTGCAATCCAAGCGGACGCTGACCGGTGTCGTCACCGGTCGCGGCCAGGTGACGATCCAGGGCGCGAGCCAGTCCGCACCGATGGCGCCCGCGGTCGAGCAGACCTCCTCGCTCCAGCGCGAAGCGCCCGCTCCCATCGACACTGCAGCCATCGTCCGGAGCCTGGTCCAAGCTCCCGCCTCGCCGGCTCAAGTCGCACAAGCACAGATCCCGCAAGTTCGCGCCTCGCAAGCTCCAGCCAAGTCAGAGTAAGTCATGTCCTCGTTCAGTTCGGCTTCCCGTCTTCGTCGCATCGCGATCTCTGCCCTGCTGCTGGCCTCTTGCGCGCTGGGCGGCTGCTCCTCGATCGATCGCCTGTCGCAGATCGGCGAGCAGCCGAAGCTCTCGGCGATCGACAATCCGACGGCGCAGCCCGGCTACAAGCCGGTGCAGATGCCGATGCCGAAGCCGGAAGTCGCCTCCTACAATCCGAATTCGTTGTGGCGCAACGGCAGCCGCGCCTTCTTCAAGGACCAGCGCGCCCGCCAGGTCGGCGACCTCCTGACCGTGACCGTGAACATCACCGACAAGGCCAACCTCTCCAACGAAACCCAGCGCAGCCGAACCGCCAAGGAAGATTCGGGGATTACCGATTTTATCGGCAGCCAGACGGTCACGCAGCCGCTCAAGGTCCTGCCCGGTCGCCTTCTCACCACCGACTCGACTTCCTCCGCCGACGGCAAGGGCTCGGTCAATCGCCAGGAAGCGTTGCAGACCAACGTCGCCGCGGTCGTCACCCAGGTGCTGCCGAACGGCAACCTCGTGGTCGAAGGCAAGCAGGAGATCCGCGTCAACTACGAGATCCGCGAGCTCGTGGTCGCCGGCATCGTCCGCCCCGAAGACATCCAGAGCGACAACACCGTCGATTCCAGCAAGATCGCGCAGGCCCGCATCGCCTATGGCGGCCGCGGCCAGATCATGGACGTGCAACAACCGCGCTACGGCCAGCAGGTCATGGACGTGCTGCTGCCCTTCTAGCCCTCTCCCGAGCTCCCACATCGTGTTCGCGAACCTAGACGCGAACGACGATGTACGACGCGGCCCTCGCTAGCTCCCCTGGCGAGGGCCGCATGTATTTTGGCGTCGCGGCTGCCAACCACCGTCATTGCGAGCGAAGCGAAGCAATCCAGAATCCCTCCGCGGAAAGATCCTGGATTGCTTCGTTGCGAAGGGCTCCTCGCAATGACGGCTGAGAGAACGTCTACTCCTCACGCCGCTTTTGCGACCGCACGTATCTCCAGATGCACACCGGTCTCCTTCTGGAGCGCGTGGATCACCGCCATCAGGTTTTCCGCCGTCGGATTGCCGCGCGGCCCGAACATCCGCATCAGGCTCTTCTGCGGACGGTCGAGCACTTTGCTCAAGCGCTCGAAACCGATGGTGGCATTGATGTAGGTCCGCAGCGCCGTGCGACCGTAGTCGACATCTCCCTGCAACAATCCCTGCATCGCCTCCAGGAACAGCGCCTCGCGAAAGGCAGGATCACGCTCCGCCCGCGCGCGAATGGTCTCTCGAAAACTATGGGTCAATGGCATCGGCGATCCTTGATTCCGAGCTCATTCGCGTTGAACGAAGCCGAACTTGGTACCATATTCGACACCAATTTTCAATTTCAGAATATTCGGATTTTGAAAATTTTCGTTGACACGCTCCGACCACCTCATTATGTTCTCGCTTCGTTCCGTCTCACAAGAGGGCGTATCGCGATCGTCACGAAACGCGGGATGGAATGCGGTCACGCGACGGCGTCGGCGGGCATGGCAGGTTGCAGGGCGGGAAACCTGTGAGCAGCCGCCTGCGCGGTACGACACGGCGCTGACAGCGTCTGACGCTTGGTCTCGATGGTGAGCGCACGCCAGCCATCGAGGGGCCGGCGAAGACGTGCGCGGACGGAGAAGTCGTGTGGTCCTGACGCCCGGGGTCTGTGCGTCAAGTCCTGCGGTGATGTGGCGGCCGACCGGTGCGCGCATCGATCATCCGCAAGGCGACGGGGATAGTGCATCGCTCCCCGAGGAGAGCACGAAGGACACCGTTAAAGCCATTCGCGCAGGGAAGGCCGGGATGTCCCGGCGTCACCTGTCGTCCACCCCGTGCGCGTTCCTTTCGCACACGCGGGACTTCGGGTGCCAGCCGGCGCCCGGCCTTCCCTGCGCCTTCTTGATTTCAGGAGGGCGAGACGATTGCAAAACTTGGGCGGAAGATGCCGCGAGGATGAGAAGGCGTGTCTGCAGTTGAGTTGTAAATTGAAGAGCGATGGCGTCGCCTCAATCTCCGTCATTGCGAGCGAAGCGAAGCAATCCAGAATCCCTCCGCGGAGAGACCCTGGATTGCTTCGTCGCAAGGGCTCCTCGCAATGACGGCGCCGAGAGCTCAAGTAAATTCAGCCTCCACCACGCCCAGCCCGTCCAGTTCCATCCGCACCTTGTCGCCGGCCTTCAGCCACAGCGTCTTGACCAGGCTGCCCGTCAGCACGAGTTGTCCCGCGTGAAGACCCTTGCCTTCGGCGGCGAGATGGTTGGCGAGCCAGGCGAGCGCGTTGTGGGGGTGGCCGAGCACGTCGGCGCCGGTGCCGTGGCTGACCTCCTCGCCGTTGAGGATGGCGCGGCCCTTGACGGCCTTCAGGTCCGGGACCGACGAGCGCGGAACCGCCGGGGCCAGCACGCAGCCGGCCGCGAAAAAATCGTCCGCGATCAGCGTCGGCGCGCCCATCGTCTCCCACTTCACGTAGCGATCGTCCACGATCTCGATCGCGGGATGATAGGCCTCGACCGCCTCGCCGACCCATTCGGCCGTGAACGGCGCCTCGCCGGCGGCGAGGTCGCGCTTCAGGCGAACCGCGATCTCGCATTCGACACCGACCCGGACATATTTGGAGGCGGCAAGCCTGGCGCCGCTATCATGCACGCCCTTCTGGAACACGCCGCCGGCGCAGGGATGCGGGATGCCGATATAGTCTTGCATCACCTGGCTGGTGCAGCCGATCTTGTAGCCGACCAGCGGACCGGCATGCGGCAGCAGCAGGTCGTGCAGCGTGCGCTGGACCTGATAGCCCTCGGCTTCATCAATGGGTGGACGTTCCAGCACCGCGAGCGGCGCATGGTTGCGGCGCGCCAGCGCGATCGCCTTTGCGGCTTCAAGAATCTTGTCCATCGGCGCCGCCTCCCACGCTACGCAGTCGCAGGCGGTACTTCAGCATCCCCGCTCCGGCCTGACAAGCGCGCCCGGCCGGAGGAATTACAGTGCCTCGCCCGCGTTTAAGGAAATATTGAGCTGGTGGAGGCTCTATGGAGGCAGGCGCCTCGCAGGTCCCGCAAACAGCGCAAAAGGCATGATTGCAGCGATGCTTCATGCAGCTGGATCAGCGCTTCAACTCCCGAGTCGATCCCGTTGATGCGACTCGCAAAATCTCCCGCACCTGAAGTGAAGGCTGCTTCTCATCCGAACTCACGTGAGCTCGGAGGAATCGAGCCTAGCCCGTTGATCGCGATTCACTTTTCGCGCTCGCGCGCGCGCCGAGGCACGCATCTGCAAGCGCCAGGCAAAATGCTGATCACGACGCGAAACGGCGCCTTGTGTCCAAAAACAAAGAGCCGCATCTCTGCGGCTCGGACTCTATTCGTCGCGATAGACCTTCTCGCGTTTCTCGTGGCGCTCCTGCGCCTCCACCGAGAGCGTCGCGATGGGCCGGGCCTCGAGCCGCTTCAACGAGATCGGCTCGCCGGTGTCCTCGCAATAGCCGTAGGTGTTGTCCTCGATACGCTGGAGCGCGGCGTCGATCTTGGCGATCAACTTGCGCTGGCGGTCGCGGGCGCGGAGTTCGATGGCACGGTCGGTTTCGGACGATGCCCGATCGGCGAGATCGGGGTGGTTCACGTTCTCCTCCTGCAAGGCTTGCAGGGTGAGCTTGGACTCTTTGAGGATCTCATCCTTCCAGGCAAGGAGCTTCAAACGGAAGTACTCCTTTTGCCGGTCGTTCATGAAAGGCTCTTTTTCGGTCGGTCGGTAGTTTTTCAACTTTTCCAAGGGCGGCCTATCTGTCTAAGCAACGACTCGCAACGGAAATGGTGTCCGTTGAGCGGGGCGTTATATAGCGGCCTCCTGTGACAGACAATGTTTCCCTCACCGTCCGATCGGCGCCCCCAAACCCTTGCACAGGAAGGTTTATCCTGGAAGGACCGGGGGCGGCCGAAGGCCTAGTAGCCGACCGTGAAGCGCTGCCTCAAATGGGCCGGGCGCTCGATCTCGTCGGCAAGCGCAATGGCGTAGTCAGCGAAGCTGATCCAGCTCTTGCCGTTCGCATCTGCGAGAAGCTGATCGGTGCCGAGCCGGAACTTGCCGGTGCGTTCCCCCTCGACGAACAGCGCGGACGGCGAAATGAAGGTCCAATTCAGCTCCTTTTCCTGCCGCAAGAGATCGAGGAAGGCCGAACCTGCTTCCGCTTCGGCCTTGTATTGGGCCGGAAAATTGGGAGTGGTGACAAGCTTCACGCCCGGCGCCACCTCGAGGCTGCCGGCGCCGCCGACGACGAGGTAACGACCGACCTTGGCGTCCTTCGCCGCGCCGATCAGCTTGATCGCGTCGCTGGCCAGGAAGTGCACGGAACTCACGGCGACGTCGTGCCCGGCCCACAGCTTGGCAAGGCCCGCCTGGTCGAGCACGTCTCCCTTGGTCGGCGTGACGTTGGGCAGGGCTGCGATCTTCTCCGGGTTCCGGGCGATGGCTGCGACCGCGTGGCCGCGGCGAGACAGTTCCTTGGTGATCTCCGACCCGGCCCGGCCCGAGGCGCCGGCGACTGCGATTTTCATTGGAAGGCTCCTTTGCTACTTTGGTAACTAAAGGAAACTAGATAACAAAAAGAATGCTGGTGTTAAGAGAGCACTTTGTGCTTACCTGATTACACGAGGGTAACCCCATGCGTACTGTAAGCGACGAGAACGGATTCCGAGGCCCGACCATGAAACCCGACGTCTATGCAGCGAACTGCCCCACCCGCCAGATCCTGGATCGCGTCGGCGACAAATGGGCGGTGCTGATCCTCCTGCTGTTGCGCGAAGAGGCGATGCGCTTCAATCAGTTGCGCCGCACGATCGAAGGCATTTCGCAGAAGATGCTGAGCCAGGTTCTCAAATCGCTCGAACGCGATGGGCTGATCAGGCGCCATGCGATCGCGACCGTGCCTGTCACGGTGGAATATTCGATCACGCAGCTCGGAGTGACTCTCGCCGGCGCGGTCGATCCGCTGCGCGATTGGGCCGAGCAGAATCTGAAAGACGTTCTCGCCGCCCAGCGCCGCTACGACGCGCAGCAGAAGGAGGAAGCGGCGTAGGCGCGTGCGAAGCGACGTGGAGTTTCGCCCCAAACCCCGCTGTCATGCTCCGGCTTGACCGGGGCATCCAGTACGCCGCGGCCTATCGATTCAACAACGACTGTCTCTGGAATACTGGATCGCCCGCCCCAGTGCGCAAGCGCGCACAAGGCGGGCGATGACAGCGCGCAATGCCTGCTAAGCCTGCCCGGCCTTGGCGAGTTCGACCTCGACGCGGAGCTCGATCTCGGAGAGCAGGGAATCGAGACCGGGATCGCCCGAGGACGATTTCAGGTTCGCCGCCGCATCCCGCAGCCGCATCACGGTCGAGGCGTCGAGATTGCCGGACAACAGACCCATCTTGAGATCGTCGAGCACGTCGAGCGCGGTCCTGCCGCGGGCCACCGAGCGCTTGCGGCGCTCGACCGGATCCTCCTCGACACCTTGCAGAGCCAGCAGCCCGTCGATGTTGGCGGCGGCCTTCGGTGCGGCAGCGCTCCGCGTCTCCTGTGCCGACGAGGCGTCGGGCAGCACGAAGGTGCCGGAGCCCGTTCGCCTGGCCTGGCTGGCCGGCGCTCCAAGCGTGGTGCCGTTCGGTCCGTAGATGCGCATCGGAGGGAATCCGGGTGATCGATGCATCACCTTCGCCGTCTTATGGTTAACGGGGCGTAAACAGCCCGGCAAAATCTGCCGACGGGCGGCAGTTTCGCTCCTCAGGGCGAATGACCGCTGACACCGGTCGAAACAGATTTATTCAACCTATTCAGCCACCTACCCTCGCTGCCCCGGTTGGCACAGCACTGGCAAGGACAGCGCTGGACCAGCTCGTCATGGGAGTGTCGTGCAGGTCTTTCCGATTTGAGGGGCCTTTTCGGGAGGCTTGGGGAGCAGAGGATGCCAGGCGTTCGTTGGGTGAGGATTGTTGGGGTGGCCTGCGCGGCGCTGTCGGCGCTGGCGCTGTCGGTCGCGCCGGCGGCTGCGACCTCGCGCATCAAGGACCTCGCCAACATCGAGGGCGTGCGGCAGAACCAGCTCATCGGCTACGGCCTCGTCGTCGGCCTCAACGGCACCGGCGACACCCTCAACAACATCCCCTTCACCAAGCAGTCGCTGCAGGCGATGCTCGAGCGCATGGGCGTCAACATCCGCGGCGCCACCATCCGCACCGGCAACGTCGCCGCCGTGATGGTCACCGGCAATCTGCCGGCCTTCGCCACCCAGGGCACGCGGATGGACGTCACCGTCTCCGCGCTCGGCGATGCCAAGAACCTCCAGGGCGGCACCCTGCTCGTCACCCCCCTGCTCGGCGCCGACGGCAATGTCTATGCGGTGGCGCAGGGCTCGCTGGCGATCTCCGGCTTCCAGGCCGAGGGCGAAGCTGCGAAAATCGTGCGCGGCGTTCCGACCGTGGGACGCATCGCCAACGGCGCCATCATCGAGCGCGAGATCGAGTTCGCGCTCAACCGGCTGCCGAATGTGCGCCTGGCGCTGCGCAATGCCGATTTCACCACGGCCAAGCGGATCGCGGCCGCGGTCAACGACTATCTCGGCGTCAAGACCGCCGAGCCGATCGACCCCTCCACGGTGCAGCTTTCGATCCCGCCGGAGTTCAAGGGCAACGTCGTCGCCTTTCTCACCGAGATCGAGCAGCTCCAGGTCGATCCCGATCTCGCCGCCAAGATCATCATCGACGAGCGCAGCGGCATCATCGTGATGGGCCGTGACGTCCGCGTCGCCACCGTCGCGGTGGCGCAGGGCAACCTCACCGTCACCATCTCCGAGAGCCCGCAGGTGAGCCAGCCTAACCCGTTGTCGCGCGGCCGTACCGTGGTCGCGCCGCGCAGCAGTGTCACCGTCACCGAGGACGGCAAGAAGCTGGCCCTCGTCAAGGACGGCGTCTCGCTCCAGCAGCTCGTCGACGGCCTCAACGGCCTCGGCATCGGCCCGCGCGACATGATCAGCATTCTCCAGGCGATCAAGGCCGCTGGCGCGATCGAAGCCGACATCGAGGTGATGTGATGCAGACCGGCACGATCAACACTCCGCGCCTCGCCACCTCCTCGTCCTTTTCGGTGGAAAGCCGCAACGGCCGGCCGGACTTCGAGCTGGCGAGCGCCCTGCAAAAGGTCCCGCCGAAGCAGCAGGCCAGGGCGCAGAAGACTGCCACCGACTTCGAGGCGATGTTTCTCAACAGCATGTTCTCGCAGATGACCTCGGGCCTGAAGGGCGAAGGCCCGTTCGGCGACACGCCGGGCACCGGCGTGTGGCGCTCGATGCTGACCGAGCAATATTCCAAGAACTTCGCCAAGGCCGGCGGCGTCGGCGTCGCCACCGAAGTCTACCGCACCCTCATCCTGCAGCAGGCGAAAACGATCCGCACGGCATAAGGTCAAACGAGATGAACCAGTTCAACGCCTCACGTCAGCCGATGCAAGCCCAGCGTCCGAACACCGCGCCCGGCAGCGCCGAGGCGCGCAAGCTCGCCGAAGACCTGATGGATGCGATGAACGCCCTGCTCGGACTGATCGAGCGCGAGACGGAGCTCGTTCGCGCCGGCAAGGTCCGCGAGGCAATGATGCTCGAGAGCAAGAAGCTGGAGCTGTCGCGAAACTACGTCGGCGCCGTCAGCCAGTTGAAGGCGAACCAGCCTCAACTCGCGAAATCCGCGCCGGAGCTGCTCTCGACGCTGCATCGCCACCACGACGCGTTCCGCGCGATGCTCCAGGTCAATCTGACCGTGCTCGCGACCGCGCACGCGGTCTCCGAAAGCGTCGTGCGCGGCGTCAATGCCGAGATCCAGAAGCGCAACGTGCCGAACACCTATACGGCCGCCGGGCGCCGCGCAGCTCCAGGTCCGCGCCACATCACCCCGCTTGCGGTCAGCCGCTCGCTCTGAGCGCACACAAAGACTAGAGACGATTTTACGAAAAACCGCGCGACGATATCGTCGCGCGGTTAGGTACGTTTCCTTACCGGGTCTTCAGTCCTGGTGTTCCATGGTTGCGTTATTAGAGGGGTTGGGATTTGACTCACATAAGGCAACCAGGAGGCTGCCATGAGTACAGATTTCAGCATCAGGCCGGTGGGGATCCCGGCCCCCGTGCAGATCGTAACGACGTCCAACGTGGCGGCGAACGAGGCCGTGCAAACTGATCTTCCGGTGAGCCAGACGGTCGCCGCGGCGGATACGAGCGCGCCCGTGCGCAATGATCTGCCGAACCGCGAGAACGTCTCGCGCCAGGTCGTGTTCGACCAGGCCGCCGCGTCCTTCGTCTTCCAGGTCGTCAACGACAGGACCGACGCGGTGGTCAACCAGTTCCCCGACGAAGCGATGCTGCGCCGGCGAGCCTATTTCCATGCATTGGATATGAAGTCCGAGCCCTCGCGTCCGCTCAGCACCGACGTCAGCGCCTGACGATCACGATCGAGATTGCGGGATCGACGTTGTTGCTCCGCGCCTGACCGGCACCGGTCGGCGCGGAAGTCGTATTGCCGAAGCAAAACGACAAGCCGTGATCGGCACCTGCCCGTCACGGGCGTCCGGACAGACCAGCAGCGATGTTGCGGTTGATCTCGATCAGCGGACGGAAGTGATCGAACTGCGGGCTCATCTGGAGCGCGGCGGTCTGGCTCAGCACGAACACGCTGATGTTGGCGATCTTCTGCCGCACGTCGATCGGCTGCGGATTGTTGTCGCGCATCGCCTCGCTCAAGAAGATAGTCCAGAGCTTGCGGTTGAACATGAGGGCATGCATGGTCTGCTCGCTGAGCGGATCGGCGTTGTTCACGGCGTCCTGGAGCTTGTTCGCGGCCTTGAGCAGGGTCTGCGCCTCGATGTCGCGAGGAGATGCGGTGGTGGTTGCAACACGCGCATAAGCCGAGGCAGCGGAATTCGACATCAATCACACCCTGGAGGTTACCTAGCGCGTTGTAAGCGCTTAAGGATTTCTTTCCCAACCCTAGGCAGCACCGCTTAAGATTTGCTTACGTGTGTGCTTGGAAGCACTCCGGACAATTACGGGTCGCGAAGCTCTTCGTCAGCGCAACGCTAGATCCACGCACGCACGATGTAAACGCGCTTCGCGCGATGCGTGCTGATCTCAGCTAATCTTGTCTTAGCGATCTCCCTCAAAAGAACGGCGGAGCCTTAGCCCCGCCGCGAAATCTCGAATAGTGAGCTTGGCTCTCGAAATTAGCGGAGCAGCTGCAGCACGCTCTGCTGCGACTGGTTCGCCAGCGACAGCGCGGAGACCGCGATCGACTGGCGGGTCGACAGCGCCTGGCTGTTCGCCGCTTCCTCGTTGGTATCGGCGAGCGTCAGGTTGGACGAGCCGGTCTGCAGCACGTTGATCAGGTTCTTCGAGAAGTCCTGACGCACCTGCACGATCGAGAGGTTCGAACCGAGCGATGAGCCTTCCGAGCGCAGCCTGCTCGAGGCGGCATTCAGGCTGGCGAGCACCTTGTTGGTGGCGCCGTTGTCGATGAAGTCCGTGCCGGGAACGAGATTGCTGAGACCGAGACCCGCCGCGTTGAACACGACGCCGTTGATGCCGAGCGTCGAGCTGCCGGTCTCGTTGAACACCAGCTTCAGCGTGTCGCCGTTGAGCAGGTTGATGCCGTTGAAGGACGAGTCCTGCGACGTCGTGTCGATCTGCGCCAGGATGTTGTTGAACTGACTGACCAGGCTCGAACGCGCCGTCTGCGCGACGGGGTCCTGAACCGGGGGCTGCGCGGTGGTAAAGGCGAGCACGCCGGTGAGCGTACCACCGACCGCGCCGCCCGCGGCAGTCGAACCGAGGGTCGAGGACGCGTATTCGTTGACGGTGGTCACCGTCAGCACGCCGTTGGCGTCGATCGTCGCCGTCAGGTGGTTCGCCTGCAGCTGCACATTGAGCTGATCGAGCGTCTTGACGGTGCCGTTGGTGCCGTCGCCGAAGGTGACGTTCACCGGCGTACCGCCGTTGAAGGACGAGAAGGTCAGGGTCTTGCCGCTGACGCCGCCAACCCCGGAGGTGCGCGCCGCGGTGAAGGCCGTCGCCGTTCCCGTGTTGCCGCTGAGGCCGAACGCGCTCAGTGCGTTGCCGGTGCCGGTGATCGAGAGATCGGCATTGATGCCGGTTGAGAGCGCAAGCTGGCCGCTGCTGTTGACCGACGACGGGATCTGACCCGCGGTGGGCGTCAACGTCGCCGCGCCGTTGAAGAGGCTCGCGGTCTTGACGCCGGTGGCAAGATCGACCGCGTTGAGCAGGTCGGTCAGCGTCGCGCTCTGGATATAGACGGTCGAGTTGCCGTTGCCGTCGGTGACGATGTTGCCGCTGACGCCATACCCGGTGGCCACGCTCGCCGCAGATTGCGGCGTCTGCGCGTTCTTGAAGGTGATGGTATGGCCGTCGATGTTCAGGGTTGAGCCGTCCTGAACGAGAGTGCCCAGCGAGCCGGCGGTGGTCGATCGGGCCGCGGTCACGCTCGCATTGCCGGCGCCGGTCGCCGCGGTCAGACCGAGCTTGTTGAGGAAGTCGGCCTTGCCCGTCACGCTCAGATCGGAGCCAGTCGAGCTCTTCAGCGTGACCAGGCCGCCGCCCGAGATGGACGATGCGGTCTGAAGCGTGCCGACGGGTCCGGCCGAACCGCTGACCGCGATGGTGGCCGCGCTCGCGCTGATCGTGGCGGTCTTGACGCCGCTGGCGAGGTCGATGGCAGTGAGTACGTCGTTGATGGTCGCCCCGGGCGCAGCCGCCGTTCCCTCATAGACGATCGAATTGCCATTGCCGTCGGTGGCGATGTGTCCGCTGGCGTCGAGACCCCAGCCGGTCGGCTGCGTGCTCGGAGCGGCGCCGGTGCGGAAGGTGATGGTCTTGCCGTTCACGGTCAGCGTGTCGCCATCGGCGGGCGCGGCCCCGAACGTGGTGGACGCGGTCGTGCCGACCAATGTCGCGGTGCCGGACAGCGCGGTGGTGCCGTCGGCGGCAAGCGCTGCCGTGCCGGTAAAGGTGCCGGCGCTCGAGCCGAGCGATGCACCCAGCGCCGCAGTCCCGGTGACTGGGGTCGTGCCACCGGCTGCACCGGTGTAGAGCACGTTGCTCTTGGCGGTCGCGCTGGCATAGGAGGTCGTGCCGCGCAGGTCGGCAGGCGTCGCCCCGGGAATCGTGGTGGAGACGTTCGACTTGGTGGAATAGCCGACCGTGGTCTGCAGCGCCTGGTTGGCGATCGACTTGGCGCTGTCGATCAGCTTCTGCAGCGAGGTGATGCCGGTGTTGGCGGCCTGGAGCACCTGCACACCGTTGTTGATGCCGTCGAGCAGGTTACTGATGTCGCTCGCCCGGTTGTCCAACCCCTGCGCCGTGAAGAAGTTGGTGGGGTTGTCGAGCGCCGTGTTGACCTTCTTACCGGTCGACAGCCGCTCCTGCGTCGTGGCCAGCAAGTCGGCCGTCGACTGCAGCGACAACAGGTTCTGGCGAACGGACGCCGAGAGAACGATGTTGGACATTGGCGAGTCTTCCTCTTGAACCGGATACGAATCGGCCGCGCGGTCTGCAAAGCGGGCTTTTGTCCAGTTTTAGGAGGTGTCCTTTAAAGTATGGTTAACGCCGGTTTAAGCGATAGGGTTAATGGCGGGTGAACGCCCCTGCCCGCCTCCGGACGCAAAAAAGAGCGGCGGGGCAAATGGCCCCGCCGGTCAATTTTCTTCAGTTATTTCAGCTGCTTATTAGCGGAGCAGCTGGAGCACGCTCTGCTGCGAGGTGTTGGCCAGCGACAGCGCGGAGACCGCGATCGACTGGCGGGTCGACAGCGCCTGGCTGTTGGCCGCCTCGACGTTGGTGTCGGCCAGGGTCAGGTTGGACGAGCCGGTCTGCAGCACATTGATCAGGTTCTTGTTGAAGTCCTGACGGATCTGCACCACCGAGAGGTTCGAACCGAGGCTCGAGGCTTCCGAGCGCAGCGTGCTCGACGCGGCGTTCAAATTGGTCAGCACCCTGTTGGCGGCGGCGTTGTCGATGAAGTCGACACCGACGGTCAGCGAGGCGAGGCCCAGACCCTTGGAGTTGTAGGTCACGCCGGTGATGTTCAGGCTCGACTTGCCGGTCTCGTCGAACACCAGCTTGAGCTGGTCGCCGTTCAGCAGGTTGACGCCGTTGAACGAGGAGTCCTGCGAGGTCGTGTCGATCTGGTTCAGGATGTTGTTGTACTGAGACACCAGGTTCGCACGGGCCGTCTGGGCGACGCCATCCTGGACGGGAGTGGAAGCCGTCGAGAAGGTGAGCGCCGAAGTCAGCGTGCCGCCGATCGCACCGCCGGCGGTCGTCGAGCCGAGTGTCGAGGACGCGTAGTCGTTGGACGCGGTGATGGTCAGCAAGCCGTTGGCGTCGATCGTTGCAGACAGGTTGTTGGCCTGAAGCTTGGTGTTGAGCTGATCGAGCGTCTTGACCGTGCCGTTGGTGCCGTCGCCGAAGGTGACGTTGACCGCCGTGCCGCCGTTGAAGGAGGAGAAGGTCAAGGTCTTGCCGGCGATGCCGCCGATGCCGGAAGTGCGGGCGGCGGAGAATGCCGTCGCGTTTCCGGTGTTGCCGGCGAGGCCGAATACGTTCAGCGCGTTGCCGGTGCCGGTGATCGACAGGTCGGCGTTGATGCCGGTCGAGAGCTTGAGCTGGCCGGACGTGTTGATCGTCGAGTTCGACTGGCCGGTCGCGGTCGCAAGCGTCGCAGTGCCGTTGGCGTTGATCGTTGCGGTCTGCACGCCGGTGGCGAGATCGATCGCCTTCAGCACGTCGTTGACCGTACCGCCCTGCAGATAGACCGTCGAGTTGCCGTTACCGTCGGTGACGACCGCGCCGCTCGCGCCATACCCGCTCGGAACGCTCGGGGCACCGGTCGAACCCGGGGTCGGCGCATTCTTGAAGGTGATGACGTGACCGTCGACGTTCAGCGTCGAACCGTCCGCGATGGTCGCACCGAGCGAGCCCGCGGTCGTGGTCCGGTTGACGTTCAAGCTGGCATTGCCTGCTCCCGAAGACGTGGTCAGGCCGAGCGCCTTCAGCAGGTCGGCCTTGCCGGTGACGCTCAGATCCGCACCCGTCGAGCTCTTCAGCGTGACGGCGCCCGCACCAACGCTCGAAGCGGTCTGGTTGAAGCTGGTGGCGATGGTCGCAGCGCCGGCAGTGATGGAGGCCGTCTTGACACCGCTGGCCAGATCGACCGCGGTCAACAGATCGCTGACGGTCGCAGCCGGAGTGCCGGCAGTGCCGAGATAGACGGTGGTGTTGCCGTTAGCGTCGGTGACGAGATTGCCGCTGACGCCAGAACCGGACGCAACCGCGATCGACGCCGGAGCAGAACCCGAGCGGAACGTGATGGTCTTGCCGTTCACGGTCAGCGTGTCGCCGTCGGCGGGCTGGGCGTTGCCGGCCAGGCCTGTTGCGGTCGTGCCGTTGGTGGCGATCAGGGTGATGGCGCCGGTCAGGGCCGCGGTGCCGTCGCCGGCCGTTCCCGCAGTGCCCGTGAACGAGCCGATGGTGGCGCCGAGCGTCGTGGTGCCGTTCGCCGCCGTGGTGCCGCCGGCCGTGCCGTTATACAGCACGTTGCTGCTCGCGGTCGCGCTGGCGAAGCTGGTCGTGCCGCGCAGGTCGGCGGCGGTCGCACCGGAGATGGTGGTGGAGACGTTCGACTTGGTGGAGTAGCCGACGGTGGTCTGCAGCGCCTGGTTGGCGATCGACTTGGCGCTGTCGATCAGCTTCTGCAACGAGGTCAGGCCGGTGTTGGCGGCCTGCAGCACCTGCACGCCGTTGGCGATGCCGTCGAGCAAATTGTTGATGTCGCTGGCGCGGTTGTCGAGCGACTGTGCGGTGAAGAAGTTGGTGGGATTGTCCAGGGCCGAGTTGACGCTCTTGCCGGTCGACAGACGGTTCTGTGTGGTGGCGAGGAGGTCAGCGGTGGACTGGAGAGAGAGGAGGTTCTGACGAACCGACGCAGAGAGAACAATACCTGACATGACTCTTACCCTTCTGGCTTACGCGTCTTCGTTCGATCGCTTCGGATCGAGTGACGGGGCCAGCGTGCCGCGACATGGCTAACAAAGGGTGAAACGAACATCGCCTGCATAAGCGTCGGTTCACCATAACCGACCGGCAGCCGCGCGCGGGTTCTGCAATCAGCCTGAAATCATTGGTGTTTCTCTGCGCTTACGCTCCATTAACCATAACCGCTGGTTACTTTTCGAAGGCCGCGCAGGACGCCGGCTGCGCGAGACGAGCGCAAAAGAAAGCGGCGGGGCCGAAGCCCCGCCGCCGTAATCGTCTTGCGATGTCGTCCGCTTGTTAGCGGAGCAGCTGGAGCACGCTCTGCTGCGACTGGTTGGCCAGCGACAGCGCGGAGACCGCGATCGACTGCCGGGTCGACAGCGCCTGGCTGTTGGCGGCTTCGACGTTGGTGTCGGCCAGGGTCAGGTTGGACGAACCGGTCTGCAGCACGTTGATCAGGTTCTTGTTGAAGTCCTGACGAACCTGCACGATCGTCAGGTTCGAACCCAGAGCCGAAGCTTCCGAACGCAGCGTGCTCGAGGCGGAGTTCAGGTTCGTGAGCACCTTGTTGGTGGCAGCGTTATCGATGAAGTCGACACCGCTGGTCAGCGCAGCGAGGCCCAGACCCTTGGAGTTGTAGGTCACGCCCGTGATGCTCAGGCTCGACTTGGCAGTCTCGTCGAACACCAGCTTGAGCTGGTCGCCGTTCAAGAGGTTGACACCGTTGAACGAGGAGTCCTGCGCCGTCGAGTCGATCTGGTTCAGGATGTTGTTGTACTGGTTGACGAGATTGGCACGCGAGGTCTGCGCAACCGTATCCTGGACGGGGCTGGAAGCCGTCGAGAAGGTCAGCGCCGAAGTCAGCGTACCGCCGATCGAACCACCTGCGGCGCTCGAACCGATGGTCGAGGACGCGTAGTCGTTGGTGGTCGAGACCGTCAGCAGGCCGTTGGCGTCGATCGTCGCCGTCAGGTTGTTGGCCTGAAGCTTGGTGTTGAGCTGATCGAGCGTCTTGACCGTGCCGTTGGTGCCGTCACCGAAGGTGGCGGTGACCGCCGTGCCGCCGTTGAAGGAGGAGAAGGTCAAGGTCTTGCCGGTGATGCCGCCGACGCCCGAAGTGCGCGCCGCGGTGAAGGCGGTCGAAGTGCCGGTGTTGCCGGCGAAGCCGAGCGCATTCAGCGCGTTGCCGGTGCCGGTGATCGACAGATCGGCGTTGACGCCGGTCGAGAGCTTGAGCTGACCCGAGGCGTTGATCGACGAGTTGGTCTGGCCGGTGGCGGTCGCAAGCGTCGCGGTGCCGTTGGCATTGACCGTCGCGGTCTGCACGCCGGTGGCAAGGTCGATCGCCTTCAGCACGTCATTGACCGTACCGCCCTGCAGATAGACCGTCGAGTTGCCGGCGCCATCCGTGAGAACGTTGCCGCTCGCACCGAAGCCGCTCGGAACGCTCGGCGCACCGGTCGAACCCGGGATCGGCGCGTTCTTGAAGGTGATGACGTGACCGTCGACGTTCAGCGTCGAGCCGTCCGCGATCGTCGCACCGAGCGAGCCCGCGCTCGTGGTCCGGTTGACGCTCACGGTAGCGTTGCCGCCGCCCACAGACGTGGTCAAGCCGAGAGACTTGAGCAGGTCGGCCTTGCCGGTGACGCTCAGATCCGCACCCGTCGAGCTCTTCAGCGTGACGGCGCCCGCACCAACGCTCGAAGCGGTCTGGTTGAAGCTGGTGGCGATGGTCGCAGCGCCGGCAGTGATGGAGGCCGTCTTGACGCCGCTGGCCAGATCGACCGCGGTCAACAGATCGTTGACGGTCGCAGCCGGGGTGCCCGCGGTCCCGAGATAGACCGTGGTGTTGCCGCTGCCGTCGGTGACGAGGTTGCCGCTGACGCCAGAGCCGGACGCAACCCCAGTTGACGCCGGAGCAGAACCCGAGCGGAAGGTGATGGTCTTGCCGTTCACGGTCAGCGTGTCGCCGTCGGCGGGCTGGGCGTTGCCGGCCAGGCCTGTTGCGGTCGTGCCGTTGGTGGCGATCAGGGTGATGGCGCCGGTCAGGGCCGCGGTGCCGTCGCCGGCCGTTCCCGCAGTGCCCGTGAAGGTGCCGATGGTGGCGCCGAGCGTCGTCGTGCCGGTCGCCGCGGTGGTGCCGCCGGCAGCGCCGTTATACACGACGTTGCTGCTCGCGGTCGCGCTGGCGAAGCTGGTCGTGCCGCGCAGGTCGGCCGCCGTCGCACCCGAGATGGTGGTGGAGACGTTCGACTTGGTGGAGTAGCCGACGGTGGTCTGCAGCGCCTGGTTGGCGATCGACTTGGCGCTGTCGATCAGCTTCTGCAGCGAGGTGATGCCGGTGTTGGCGGCCTGCAGCACCTGCACGCCGTTGGCGATGCCGTCGAGCAGATTGTTGATGTCGCTGGCGCGGTTGTCGAGCGACTGTGCGGTGAAGAAGTTGGTGGGATTGTCCAGGGCCGAGTTGACGCTCTTGCCGGTCGACAGACGGCTTTGTGTGGTGGCGAGAAGATCAGCGGTGGACTGGAGAGAGAGCAGGTTCTGACGAACCGACGAAGAGAGGACGATACCGGACATTGAGTGTTACCCTTCTGGTACGCAACGCAACAAACAAACTTCGATTAGGATTAATCGATGCCGGGACGGTGAACGCAGACGGCTAACAAAGCATGAAGCGTGTCGCGGCAGCCCTTGTCCGGATTCACCATACGCGCGTTCGGAGCCGGATCGTGCCCGCCTATATCGCCATGATAAAATGATGCTTTTCGGTGCAGCGACGAGGCGTTTGCGACTTGTCAACCATAACTCAGAGTGAGCAATTGGCTGCATCGAACGCATCCTCTCCACCCGCCGAGCGGCACCTTGATGCAGGTACAAAAAAAGAAAGCGGCGGGGCCGAAGCCCCGCCGCCGGATCTTGCTTGCGATGTCGTCCGCGACTTAGCGGAGCAGCTGCAGCACGCTCTGCTGCGACTGGTTGGCCAGCGAGAGCGCGGAGACCGCGATCGACTGGCGGGTCGACAGCGCCTGGCTGTTGGCCGCTTCGGTATTGGTGTCGGCCAGGGTCAGGTTGGACGAGCCGGTCTGCAGCACGTTGATCAGGCTCTTGTTGAAGTCCTGACGAACCTGCACCACCGAGAGGTTCGAGCCGAGGCTCGAGGCTTCCGAGCGCAGCGTGCTCGACGCGGCGTTCAGGTTCGACAGCACCTTGTTGGTCGCGGAGTTGTCGATGAAGTCGACACCGCTGGTCAACGCAGCGAGGCCCAGACCCTTGGAGTTGTAGGTCACGCCCGTGATGCTGAGGTTCGACTTGCCGGTTTCGTCGAACACCAGCTTGAGCTGGTCGCCGTTCAGGAGGTTGACACCGTTGAACGAGGAGTCCTGCGAGGTCGTGTCGATCTGGTTCAGGATGTTGTTGTACTGAGACACCAGATTGGCGCGAGCCGTCTGAGCAACCGTATCCTGGACGGGGGTGGAAGCCGTCGAGAAGGTCAGCGACGAGGTCAGCGTACCGCCGATCGCACCACCTGCGGCGCTCGAACCGATGGTCGAGGACGCGTAGTCGTTGGTGGTCGAGACCGTCAGCAGGCCGTTGGCGTCGATCGTCGCCGTCAGGTTGTTGGCCTGAAGCTTGGTGTTGAGCTGATCGAGCGTCTTGACCGTGCCATTGGTGCCGTCGCCGAAGGTGACGTTGACCGCCGTGCCGCCGTTGAAGGAGGAGAAGGTCAAGGTCTTGCCGCTGATGCCGCCGACGCCCGAAGTGCGCGCCGCGGTGAAGGCGGTCGCCGTTCCGGTGTTGCCGGCGAGGCCAAGCGCATTCAGCGCGTTGCCGGTGCCGGTGATCGACAGATCGGCGTTGACGCCGGTCGATAGCTTGAGCTGACCCGAGGCGTTGATCGACGAGTTGGTCTGGCCGGTGGCGGTCGCAAGCGTCGCGGTGCCGTTGGCATTGACCGTCGCGGTCTGCACGCCGGTGGCAAGATCGATCGCCTTCAGCACGTCATTGACCGTACCGCCCTGCAGATAGACCGTCGAGTTGCCGGCGCCATCCGTGAGAACGTTGCCGCTCGCACCGAAGCCGCTCGGAACGCTCGGCGCACCGGTCGAACCCGGGATCGGCGCGTTCTTGAAGGTGATGACGTGACCGTCGACGTTCAGCGTCGAGCCGTCCGCGATCGTCGCACCGAGCGAGCCCGCGCTCGTGGTCCGGTTGACGCTCACGGTAGCGTTGCCGCCCCCCACAGACGTGGTCAAGCCGAGAGACTTGAGCAGGTCGGCCTTGCCGGTGACGCTCAGATCCGCACCCGTCGAGCTCTTCAGCGTGACGGCGCCCGCACCAACGCTCGAAGCGGTCTGGTTGAAGCTGGTGGCGATGGTCGCAGCGCCGGCAGTGATGGAGGCCGTCTTGACGCCGCTGGCCAGATCGACCGCGGTCAACAGATCGTTGACGGTCGCAGCCGGGGTGCCCGCGGTCCCGAGATAGACCGTGGTGTTGCCGCTGCCGTCGGTGACGAGGTTGCCGCTGACGCCAGAGCCGGACGCAACCCCAGTTGACGCCGGAGCAGAACCCGAGCGGAAGGTGATGGTCTTGCCGTTCACGGTCAGCGTGTCGCCGTCGGCGGGCTGGGCGTTGCCGGCCAGGCCTGTTGCGGTCGTGCCGTTGGTGGCGATCAGGGTGATGGCGCCGGTCAAGGCCGCGGTGCCGTCGCCGGCCGTTCCCGCAGTGCCCGTGAAGGTGCCGATGGTGGCGCCGAGCGTCGTGGTGCCGCTCGCAGCCGTCGTGCCGCCGGCAGCGCCGCTAAACACAACGTTGCTGCTCGCCGTCGCGCTGGCGAACGAAGTCGTGCCACGCAGGTCGGCCGCCGTCGCACCCGAGATGGTGGCGGAGACGTTCGACTTGGTGGAGTAGCCGACGGTGGTCTGCAGCGCCTGGTTGGCGATCGACTTGGCGCTGTCGATCAGCTTCTGCAGCGAGGTGATGCCGGTGTTGGCAGCCTGCAGCACCTGCACGCCGTTGGCGATGCCGTCGAGCAGATTGTTGATGTCGCTGGCGCGGTTGTCGAGCGACTGTGCGGTGAAGAAGTTGGTGGGATTGTCCAGGGCCGAGTTGACGCTCTTGCCGGTCGACAGACGGTTCTGCGTGGTGGCGAGGAGGTCAGCGGTGGACTGGAGGGAGAGCAGGTTCTGACGAACCGATGAGGAGAGGACGATACCTGACATAACTCTGTTACCTTTCTGGTAAACGACGCGACTGTTACACGTCTGCTTGGATCGAGATCGACCCAGCGACCGGCGGACCGTGGGGCGGAGTCCTCTAACGAAACATGAAATGAAACCGGCGCTTTTACTGAGTCGGCGCTCGATTCGGCCGATCCGCCCGGCTGCGGCGCGGCACCGCCGCGCTATTTCAACGTTGATATGACTGCGCTTTTCAGCGCGAATGCCGGCGATTTACAACTCGTTAACTAATGTTGATGGAGTATTGCGCCTTGACCCGCCGCAACACACGCTCGGTTACGAAAGCGTTGATGGAGAACAGGCATGGCCCTCAAGGTCGAGCTCAGGCCGCACGAACGTATCATCGTCGGTAACTGCGTGATTACCAACACGGACCAGCGTGCCCGCCTCCTGATCGACGGCGACAACGTGCCGATCCTGCGCGAGCGCGACATCCTCACGCCCGAGACCGCCGATACGCCGGCCAAGCTCGTCTATCTGGCGGTCCAGCTCATGTACATCTCGCCGGATCCGCAGACCCAGCACGGCACCTATTTCAACCTGGTGCGCGACATCGTCACCGCGGTGCCGAGCGCCTGGCCGATTATCGAGGCCATCAACAACAACATCCTGAACGGCGACCTCTACCGGGCGCTAAAGGACGCCCGCAAGCTGATCGCCTATGAAGAGAAGCTGCGCAGCCAATTCGAGGCCACCCATCCCAAGGCGGACGCGGACAACGCCGACGTGAGCTCCGCCGCCTGACCACACGCCTTCGCGTGCCGAAGCCGCGCGGACGACCAAGTCCCGCAAACGACAACGGCCCCGGATCGCCTCCGGGGCCGTCGTCCGTTTCAGGCATGCACCAGTGCTATTGCGCCGCGAGCGGCGGCGCTTCGACCTCGATCATTCCGTCGCCGCACCGCCGGCCGCCAAACTCCAGCACGGCCGCGACCAGCGCATCGATGTCCGCCTCCTCGGTACGGTGATTGACGATCGCAGCGCGGATCGCAAACTTGCCGTTCAGCGTCGTGCTCGACGGCGCTGCTATTCCGGACTCCTGAATATCGGCGACGATCTCGCGATTGATCGCATCATCGGCACGGTAGCGGAAGCAGACGATGTTGAGGTTGACCGGCGCCAGCAATTCCAGGCGCGGCTCGGCAAGAATGCGCGTCTCCAGATATTTCGCGAGCGCGCAGCTTCGCGCGATCGTCGCACCCAGCCGGTCGATGCCGAACGTCTTCAGCGTGAACCAGGTCTTCAACGCACGGAAGCCGCGCGACAGATCGGGTCCGAGATCGCAGGGCCAGACCGCCCCCGCCGCAAGCCCCCTCGCCTCACGCCGCAGATAGGCCGCCGGCTGCGCAAAGGCCTGCCGATGCTGCTCGCCGTCACGTACCAGCAGGAAGCCGGCATCGTAAGGCACCTGTCCCCATTTGTGGAAATCGAGCGCGATGGAATCGGCGAGCTCGATGCCGCCGAGCAGCGGCGCGAGCTCGGGCGAGAAGATCGCGAGCGCACCGAAAGCACCGTCGACGTGAAACCAGATCCCCTCCTCGCGGCACAGCTGCGCGATGGCCTTGAGGTCGTCGATCGCACCGATGTCGACCGTGCCGGCAGAGGCAACGATCAGGAACGGCTTGAAGCCGACCTCGCGATCAACGGCGATTTGCGCGCGTAGCGCGGCAACATCGATGCGATGATCGGCATCGACGGCGATCTTGCGCAGCGCATCCGTGCCGAGCCCGGCAATGTCCATCGCCCTGGAGACGCAGCCATGCGCGGCCTGCGAGGTATAGGCCGTGAGCAGAGCGCCATCGTTGCCGATGCCGTATTGCCGCGCCAGCGTGCCGAGCGCGTTCGTGCGCGCCACCAGCACCGCCATTAGATTGGCCATCGACGTGCCCGTGACGAAGATGCCGCTCGCGCTGTCCGGAAAGGCGAACAGGCGGCGCATCCAGTCCACGATCTGGCGCTCGACCTCGATCGGCATGTGATCGCGACCACCGAGATTGGCGTTGAGACCGGCTGCGAGCATTTCCGCGAGCATGCCGACCGCGGTGCCGCCGCCATGCACCCAGCCCATGAAGCCGGGATGGACGTTGCCGGTCGCAAACGGCGCGACGTGCTCGGCGAATTCGCGATAGACCTCGGCGAGGTCGCTCGCCTCGCGCGGCACGTCTGCCTTGAAGGCCGCGCGGGTCGCATCGGGGATCGGCTGCCAGACCGGGCGCGCCCGAACGTCGGCGATGCCGTCGATCGTCTCGTCCAGCATGCGATGGGCGAGCGCGCGAAATGCGCTCCAGTCCTGCGGGTCGAGCGAGGCGTGCGCGACGGAGCTTTGCGCGTTGCGGACGATCTCGTTCATGTTGCACTCCCCTCGCCTGCTCTTGCATGCCGCGACAGCATCGCCGAGAACGCCGCGAAGATCTTGCGCATCTGCGGCGGCTTGTAAGGAAACACGTCCGGCGAATCCATGTTGTGCACGACGGCGGTGTTGTCGGCTTCGAAGACCAGGAGCTCGTTGTCCTGGTTCTCGGCGCAATCGACGATGAAATAATCGAGGCCGACGCGCTTGCTCATCTCATCGAGCGCGCTTCTGTGGCGCGCTGCGAAGGCGCTGTCGAACTCGCGCATGAAGACGGCTTCCTCGGCCCGTTTCTCCTCGCTGAACGCCATGTAGGCGTTGAGATACCAAATATCCCAGCGGTCGGCGATCGCCATGTGGCAGGCGTAAGGCTTGCCGTCGACCATCGCGAGGCGATATTTGCGATAGAGGCCGTCCGCGTTCACGTAGTCGACGAAGCGCGCGACGAAGAAATCCTGGTCGTCGCGTGCGGAAAGATAAGCTGCGAGCGCCGCCGCATCGTCGAGCTTCGCGAGCCCGACGCCGGCATGCGAGCCGCGCGGCCGCGCGATCATCGGAAAGCGCAGTTCATCCGCAACGTCCCGGCAAGCGATCTGCTCTCGCGAAAGATCCAGCAATTGCGCGCGCGTCGCGTGGATGGTCGCGGGAATGTCGAGACCCGGCACGCCGGCCAGCAGCCGATGCAGCTTGTCGCGATCGAGATTGCCGATGCGATCAGGACGATTGAGCAGCGGCCGCGGCCAGTGCGGTGCGGCCTTCTCGATCAACGCGAGCGCCTCGCGGCATTCCTCGGAATCCGAGGCAACCACGATGGCAACGTCGTGCTCGGGCAAAATCTCCGGCAGACCGGCGCCCTTGACCACGTAGAGCGTCAACAGCTCGATGTCGGAGTCTTCGAGCAGAAAATCGATCGGCGTGTTGCCACCCATATCGATGTCGGCGGCAAGCGCGAGCACGCGCAGGCCCGGTTTCGGAGCAGCACTCGGCGTGCGAAACAATTGATGGAAGGCGAGCACCTCCGACTGGATCGCGAGCCCCTGATCCTTGTCGCCGAGAAGCTGGGTGATCAACGACAGATCGAGCGCTTCGCCCGCCAGCGCGGTCCCCGCCGCGATCCGCGTCAGCATCTGGTCGCGCAACGGATGCAGGTCGACGCCTTCGAAGGCCCGGCGCGTCAGCTGCGCAAAGCCGATGCGGTCGGCATAGTTCGCCGCGGTCATGCCGATTGGCGCGGAAACCGGATGCTGCATCTCACACCTCGAACGCGGAGTTTACGGGCACGGCCGCGACTGCGCCACGGTCAAGCAGCAGCTCGATCTTTACCAGGACCTGGGCGATGCGATCGAGAACGTGCTGCACATTGCGCTGCCGCTCCGCCGCGTCCGGCGACCAGGCCTCGGTCACGTGCCGGGCGCCGACGCAAAGGCGCAGCACGGCCTGCGGTGCCTCGTCCTCCCGCTCTAGACGGACCGGCTGGCCGATCAGGCAGCGCTGCGCGGCGACCTGCCGGTCCGCCGCGCTGCCACCGATCTCCTCGTTCATGTCGCGCGCCATCGCCCGATGAATGGCGCTGGTCTCGGCGATCGACGCTGGTTTGCCGCCGCGCAGCAGCATGAACGGAAAGATCGTGGTTTGTGCAAATTCCTCGTCATCCACGCTCGCCGTCCTGGTCGTGGGGGGAACGGAGCGAAGCGAGGGCGACAACGCGATCATGCTGTCGATGCCGGCGGCGAGCTCGGCCAGCACCTTGGCGCGGAAAGCCCCTGATACGGCGTAGTAGCTGCCGATCTCCGCGAGCGCCGCCTCCCAGCGCAGCCATTGACCGAAGTTCGGCCGGCGATCGAAGCGCGAACGCAGCGCCGTCCAGCCCATCGGCCAATCGCAGCGGCCGGCATAGTCGAAGATACCGGGCGCTATTCCCTCGACCCGGTCGATCGATCGCGAAAGGACCTTCGGCACCAGCAGCGCACCGCTGAAGGCAGGCCCACCGAAAAATTTCGAGCCTGACATCAGCACCATATAGCCGCGGTCGAGATAGGAGCGCAGTCGGCGGCGGCCGAGCCGGGCCTGACAGGCGTCGACGACGATCTGGACCTTGCGCGGCCAGCGCCGCGCGATCTCGTCGAGGCAGGCCGCGCTCGGCGCCCGCCATCCGAGCTTCGAGCAATCCATGATCTGGAGCAGCACGGGCGCGCCGTGCGCGATCGTGGTCTCGATCGCATGCAGCACCGCGGCATCGGCGTCCGCACGCATCGCAATCCCGGGCGCGGTCTCGAGCAGCGGCAACGCAACGCTGGCGCCGGCGAGCCCCGCAACCGCGCCGTCCTTGCGAACCGCAAAGCCGCTCGCCGTCATGGCGCTGAAATGGTGCCCGCGGGCGCTATGGGTCGTCCCGCTTCCGGTCTGGTCGGCCCCGACCACGATCGTTACCGGCCGTGCTCCGAGCACTGCGCGCGCCAGGAACAGAGCGTGGAGCTGGGAATCCGTGCCGGAGGGCGAGAACACGACGTCGACGCGCGGCGGCAGCTGGAGATGGCCGCGCAGCTCGTCCCGCATGTCCTCGCAGCGCGCATCGAAGGCGATTTCGACCTCGTCGAACAGGCATTTGTGCATCAGCTCTTCGCGCGCCAGCGCGGCACGGTCATAGGCCGCTTGCGAGATCGTCGACGCGGTCGAGGAGCCGACATTCCAGATCTCCGGCTCCGGCGAGGCCGCGCAGCCATAGCCGTTGACGCGATCCTTGGGGTCGAGCGCCAGCCGCGGATCTCCGCCGGAGACGAGGAGCGTGTCGAGCGGCGTGAAGAGATCGCGCAGGCGATAACGCGAACCGCCGGATGCGCGGTCCGGTTCTGACAGACGGGATGCGCCGGCGCTCATCCCGGCAGGCTCACGCCGCGGCATCTGCCGCCGCCGCGGGCGCGGCTGCGAATTGCGAAGCGATGTCGCCGTGGAAAACCGACGGCCCGACGTGATCGAGCGAGCTCTGGATGTCGGCCCAGATCTCGCCGCCGATATCGGTCCAGCGCTTGCAGAAGGCGAAGTCCTCGGACAGATACGTGCCGGTTGCCGGATCGATCATGCATTCGAACAATGCGAACCGGTTCGGGCTCGCGACCAGGGTGTCGTGCGAATGCTCGCGGAAGAACTGCAGGCTCGCATAGTCCGGATGGCGGCACATCGCCTCCAGCACGTGGCGCCGGATCATCAGGAAACCGGTGCCGGCATAGCGCACGCGGGTGAAGCCGTTGACCACGACGATACGGTCGGGATCCTCGATCTCGAGCACGTAGTCGAGCGAAGCCGCCGGCACGTCGGCCCGGCCAGACTGGATCGCCCGCGCGGCCTTGTCCCAGTTGACCCGCTTGATCGGATAGCAGCCGGCGACGACGTCGGCGCCGCATTCGATCAGCCGGAACACCTGCTCCGGCTTGAAGCCGATGTCGGCATCGATGAACAGGAAATGCGTCGCCTTGGGATCGTCCAGGAACATCGCGGCCAGATTGGCCCGTGCGCGGGTGATCAGCGCGTCGCCGTCCCGCAGCAGCACCTTGAGCTCGAGGTTGGACATGCCGTGCACGGCGCGCTGCAGCGCGAAGATCGAGCTCGCATAGATGCTCGACACCTGCCCGCCGAAGCATGGCGTGGCCACCACCAGTTGCATCTTGTCCGACATCGGCAGCTCCGCCCCGCTCCAATCCTCACCAAGAGGTAAAGAGGCATGGTTAACGGCGTCTTAACGCAGCCTTACAGGAACTTGACGAGCGAAAGCTGCGCCAGGTTCGATGTCACCTGGTAGGAGGCCTGAAGCGCGTTCTGGAGCGCCAGGATCTCGCTCGCGACCTGGTCCGGCGAGGCCGATTCCGCCTGGTCGATGATGGTCTGGAGCTGCGCCTTGGCCTGGGTCTGGCGCGTGCTCGCGTCCTTCATCGTGTTCTGGGCCATCGCGATGTCGGTCTGGATGTCCTCGATGCGCTGCTGACCAGGCTGCTGCGTCAGCGCCTGGGTCACCCGCAGGCTCAGCGCGGCGACCTGCCCGCCCGAATATTGTCCGGTCGGCGAGGTCGAGAAGGTCCCGAACACCGCGGTCGCCTGCAATTGCCGGCGGATCGCGTCCTCATTCGCCTGGGCGCCATACTGCACCGTGACGGAATCGTCGACCCGCGCCATCGCGGTCGAGCGCGCCGAGCCGGGCCCGTCATTGCCCAGGTACCATTTCACGGTGGTGGCCGAGCCGTTGACCAGCGTCGTCGCCGAGCTCGCGGGCGAGGAGCCGACGCGGAGCGGCGGCTGCGTGGCGGTCACGGGCGTCGAGGCAAAACCGAGCGAGCCCAGCGCGCCCGTATTCGAGCTGGTGATATTCAGGCTGGCCGCATCGTCGGTGTTGATCGTGATCGAACCGCCGTGGACCGTCGACGGCTTCGACGTCCCCGTGATCGCGTCGATCTTGCTCATCAGCGTCTGGATGCTGTCGCCGACGTTGAGCTGGTTGCCGGTCGCGCCCGTGGCCACGAAGGTCAGCGTGGTGCCGTTGACGGTGATGGTGTCGCCGGCGACGAAACCCGGCGAGATCGAGTCCGTCGGGCTCGCACCGGACAGCGCTGTCGCTCCGCTGATCGGTACGAGGGGGCCCGCCTGGCTGGTCTTGGGCGCGCCGATCGCAGAGCTTGCGGTGTTGAAGAAATTGTCACCGGCGGTCACGGCGGACGCCGCAACCAGCGAGGTGCCTGCGAGCTTCTGGATCGCGATGTTCAATGCGTTGTTGAGGTTCAAGGCCGTGTTGTTCGGGTTGACCGGCGTGCTCGCATCGATCGCGAAGCTGCCGAGCGGCGTCGGCGTCGCCGTCGATGCGGTCAGGTCGATCTGCTCGGTCGTGCCGTCCGGCAGCGTGAACTGAACGCTGAGCTTGTCGCCGTTGTTCGGATTGATGCCGTTGAGATCAACCGAGAACGACACCGGCGATCCGCTCGGGCCGGTGACGGTCGCGCCTGTCAGCGTCGAGGAGACCGCCTTGATCTTGAGGCCGAACGGCGAGCCCGCGACGTCTTCCGACACCTGGACCGAGCTCGGCGTCGGCTGTGGCGTTGCCAGTACCAGGCGGCCCATGCCGTTGGCCCCCAAGTCGGCGGCCTGGCGCTCCGCCATGACGGTCTTGAATCCCGCTTGCGTCGTCGTGCCGTTGATGATGTCGCCGGCGTCCGCAACCGACTGCGTGTTGACGGCGGTCCCGGAGAACAGATAGCGGTTGCCCGTCTGCGTGTTGAGCACGCCGACCATCGAGCCGAACTGGGCGGCGGCGGTGTTCTGCGCGATGGTCTGGCCGTTGACGTTGAGGTCCTGCGCGGTGTTGGCGGCGCCCGTCTGCACAGTGCTGCGGATCTTGGTCAGCGACTGCAACGCGGTGTTGGCGAGGTTGATGCTGACATTGACGTTGGTGATCGTGTCGGTATAGGCGGCGATGTTGGAGAGCTGCGCGCGCCCGGCGATCGCAAAGCCCTCGTTGGTTCCCATCCCGGAATAGTTCTGCGACAGCTTCCCGGTCGAGAGCTGCGTCGACAGGTCCGTGAGCTGCTGATTGATGTTGCGGATCTGCGAGCCGAGAACCGACGAGGAGTAGTTGATGCTGCTGATCGACATGTTTCAGAGCCCTGTTACTGCTTACCCTTGAGCCTGGAGCAACGTGTTCATCATGCTTTGCACCACCGACATGACGTGAGCGTTGGCGGCATAGGCATTCTGGAGCTGGATCAGGTTCGACATCTCGGAGTCGAGGTTGACGCTGGAGGTCGAGCTGAACTTGGCCTGGAGCGTCGAGACAACGACGCTCTGGCCCTGCTGGAGCTGGGTTGCCTGGGTCGCGGCGTTGGCCTGCACGCTCAGGAACTGCTGGAGAAAATTCGAAACGCTGCCGCTGAAGGGCTGGCTCGCCGAGCCGAGACCGCTCTGCGGCGAATAGGAGAACACCGACGAGGTGAGCTGCGAGTAGAGATAGTCGGAACGCGTGGTGTCGCCCGCGGGCGTCACCGGCGAGGTGTTGTACACCGACATCCTGGTCGGGTCGTTGACCAACTGCGTGTTCACGGCGATGCGTCCGGCAAGGCCGGTCATCTGCGATCCCGAGCCGGTGATCGCGCCGGTGTAGAGCGCCTGTCCGCCGTCGGTGAACAGCGGCAGTTGTGGATTGCCCGAGGTCAGCGACGAGATCGTCTTGCTGGTCGAGGCCGAATTGACCTTGGCGAGGCCGCTGCTGTCGTCGGTGACCCGCAGCGTCGTGGCGGTCGCTGGCGGCGGCGTGGCAGAGAAGGACAGGTGCGAGCCCGAGAGCGCGGTGTTGAGCGCGGAGGCGATCGCCCCCATGCCGCCGGCGAAGTTGATGCCGATCCGCATCGGGTTGGCATTCGTCGCGTTCTGGAGCGGCAGCGCCGCCGGATCGGTCACGTTGACCAGCGTGACCTGACGCTGCGTGTTGGTTGCGGTGTCGGTGTAGGTGATATTGACCGTGTTGCCCGGCAGGGCACCAGCGAGATCGAGATCGAACCCGGCCGGCGGACCGGACACCGTGCTGCCGGGCGTAGTCTTGTCGGACAGCGCGCTCGACATCGTGGCGGCGAGCTGGTCGATCTGGTTCTGCGCCTGCACCAGCAGATCGTCGCGCAGCTTCAGGTCGGCCGCGATCTGGCCGGACGACACCACGTTGTTGGCGACGACGTCGACCTGCGAGCCATTCGGCAGCTTGATGTTGAACGCGCCGACGCCGGACTTGGCCGGATCGATGTTGTAGAGCGAGGTCGCCGACAACGCGCCCGCGGACGCAAAGGAGAATTCCGATGCAAGGCCGGCACCGACCAGCTGAATGCCGGTCGTGGTGTAGATATTGGCCTGGTTCGAGCCGTCCATGGTGACGCGGACGTCGACATATTTCGACAGCGTGTTGATGGCCTGGTCGCGCTGATCCATCAGAGTCGCGGCCGAGGGGTCGTTGGCGGACAGGGCCTGCAACTTGGTGTTGATGGTGGCGACCTGCTGCATCGCAGCGTTCGCGGCCTGCGCCGAGGTGCCGAGATCCTGCTCGACGTTCGAGCGCAGCGACTGGATGCCCTTGGTGGTGACGTTGAGCTGCGTGGCCAGCGCCTGCGCCGCACCGAGGGCAACGGTTTGCGCCGACGACGCGCCCGAGCTGGTCGACAGCGCCTGCAGCGCGGTGGTGAATTTGTTCAGCGCGTCTTCGAGCGTACCGCTGTTGCCGGGCGTGCCATAGACATTCTGAAGCTGCTTCAGGATGTTGGCCATCTGGTCGGCGTAACCGCTGCCGCCCGTCTCGGTGCGCAGTTGGTTCTGCACAAAGGTGTCGAGCTCCCGGCTGACGCCGGTCGTCATCGCCGTCGAGCCGAAATCGCCGGTGGTGACCTCGATCTGGTTCGGCCTCTGGACGACGTAACCCGGCGTCTGCGAATTCGCGACGTTCGAGGAGACGATCGAGAGCGCGGCCTGGTTGGCACGCAGACCGCTCATCGCACTGGCGAGGGCTGAACTCAAACCCATGTTACTTGCCGCCTTTGGTTACGTTACGCGCCAATCAGCGCAACACGTTCAAGAGATCCTGCACCATCGAATTCGCGGTCGTGATCACCTTGGTGTTGGCCGAATAGGCCTGCTGGGTCACGATCAGCTTGGTGAATTCGTCGGCAATGTCGGTGTTCGAGCCCTCCAGCGACGAGCCGCTGATGCTCCCCGATGCGCCATCGATCGCCGCACCCGACTGTTCCGTCGCCGCATAAGCGCCGCCGTCCATCGCCTTCAGGTAGTTGGTGCCGTTGAAGTGGGACAGCGAGACTTGGGCTAGGTTGAGGTTCTGGCCGTTGGAGAAGGTGCCGACCACGAGGCCGCTGTTGTTGACGGCGACCGACCGAAGCTGGCCCGCGGCGTAGCCGTTCTGCGTGATAGTGTTGATGGTCACGGCGCCGCTGGTGCTGGCATATTGCGTCAGTCCGCCCGAGGAGATGTTGAAGGCGACGGAGCCGAGCGACTGGCCGCTGACGCTGACATTGTTGATGGTGATGCCCGAGCCGGCCGGCGTGGTCAGCGAGCCGTCTGAAGCGAAGGTGAAGGCCTGGCCCGTATTGACCCAGCCGACCGTGGTGCCGGTCGCGTTCGGATCAGTCTGGTAGAACAGGTTCCAGCTGTCGGAGTGACCTGCGCCCAGCGAGGCGCTGTCAGTTTTGGCCCAGCGCAATTGCAGGTTCACCGGCGTACCCGCAGCGTTGTAGGCGGTCACCGCGCCGCCGCTGATCGACTCCTTGGTGAAGGTCGCGATGTCGTTGCCGATCACGCCGCCGGTGCCCGCGGTGCCGCCGCCGTTACGGTTCTTGGTGATGGTGGAGGTAAAGCCGAGCGCGGCGAAGGCGGAGCTGTTGGAACTGGACACCGACAGGTTTGACACGGTGCCCGTGTTCAAGGTGATCACACCGCTGGTGCTGACGGACGAGCCGGTGGCGCCGGAGAGCGCATCGATCTTGCTGAGCAGGGTCGTGATGTTGTCGGTGACGTTAATCTGGTTCGGACCGGACGCGCCCGAAGCCATGAATGTCAACGTCTGGCCGTTGACGGTGATCGTGTCGGCAGGCGGGCCCGCCGAAAAACCCGAGGAGAGAACCTGGGCGCCGCCGGCCGTCGCGCTGCCGCTCAACAGCGTCGCCCCGGAGATGGCGGGCGAGGACAGCACGTTGCCGCCGCGCGTCACGCTGGTGATACCGAGCGCCGTGGCCGCGGTGCCGCTGTTCACCGCCACGTCCGTGGTGGTGCCGCTCGAAATCACGATGTTGCCGCTGGCGCTCAAGGAAGCGGTGACGCCGGGGCCGGCTGCGTTCTGAATTGCGGTCAGAATGTCCTGGACCGTCGCAGGCGTGCCGGCGCCCAGACCGATGGTCGAGTTGGTGCCGAGCGTGACGGTGTTGCCGGCGTTGAAGGTGATCGTGTTGCTGCCGTTGATGGTCAGCGTCTGGCCGCTCAACGCGGTGAGGATGCTCGACGCGAGATGCGTGCCGACGGCGGCATCCAGCGATGTCGTCGTCGATGCCACGGCCGACGAGTTGTTCTGGAGAGCGACCCCTCCGGTGTTCGTCGTCGACGAATAGGGCGAACGGATGTTGCCCGTGGCCGCGGCGCCCGAAGCGGTGTTGTTGGTGTAGGGCGCGGGCGGCGTGCCGACCGGCAGCGGGTTGGCAGCGAAATCCGATGGGTTGAGGCCGCCGGCCGCCAGCAGCGTCCCGGGCGAGGCGGTCGAACTGGCCGCAGTGTTCGGCTGGGTCGGCAGGTTGGCCGCGTACTGGATCGAAGTCGTCGCCTGGGCGGGGATGAAGTTATTCTGGAATTTCAGGACGTTCGCCACGTTGCCGGTCGGGTTGCCGGTCTTGGGGTCGACCGTGACGCCCATCAGGTAATAGCCGGCGCCGTTGACCAGGTTGCCGTTGGCATTGAGCTGAAAGTCGCCGCGGCGTGTGTAGTAGGTGACGCCGCTGAACACCGGCACGTTGTCGACGACGCCGGTCGCCTTCTGGATCGAGAAGAAGCCGTCGCCGGTGATCGCCATGTTGGTGGCGACGGTGGAGCCGGAGATCGTGCCCTGCGTGGTGATGGTCGCCTTCGCATTGGCCGTCACGCCGCCCGCGACCTGCTTGCTCGGCACCGAGGAGTCGGGAATGAGATCGACGAAGCTGGTGCCGATGCCCTTGTAACCGGTGGTGGATGAGTTCGCGATGTTGCCGGAAATGTTCTGCAGCGCGTAGGACTGCGCCTGCAGGCCACCCACCGAGGTGTTCATTGCATCGAAGATACCCATAACTTTGTCTCCAAATCCGATCTCGGCGGCCGGTCGACCAAGGCCGCAGTCGGGGGAGACAGTCGCAAGGGCTATGCCAATGCGGGTATTCTCAGGAAATCAACGACTTAATGAAAAAGCCCCGGCCTGATGACCGGGGCACAATTGCCGGGACCGGCAACAATTGCCGGGACGTGACGTCATTCCGGAACGGTCCGCAGGATCGAATCCGGAATCTCGAGATTCCGGATTCGACGCTGACGCGTCGCTCCGGAATGACGCCTCGCTGCCTACGTCGCCGATGCAGCAGCCGGGTGGAAGACCAGCCCGAATCCGTCGATGCAGTAGCGCAATCCGGTCGGCTTCGGACCGTCGTCGAAGACGTGGCCGAGATGGCCGCCGCAGCGGCGGCAATGCACCTCGGTGCGAACCATGCCGTAGGCCCGGTCCTCGGTCTTACCGACATTGCCCTCGATCGGCTGGTAGAAGCTCGGCCAGCCGGTGCCGCTCTCGAATTTGGTCTCGGAGGCAAACAGCGGCAGGTCACAGCCGGCGCAGGCGAAGGTGCCCTTGCGATGCTCCTTCAGGAGCGGGCTGGAGCCGGGCCGCTCGGTGCCGTGCTTGCGCAGGATCTCATATTGCTGCGGCGTGAGCTGGGCGCGCCATTCGGCTTCCGTCTTCGTGATCTCGAACTTTTCCGCGGCTTTCTCGCCGGCCTCGGCCGGCGTTCCCTTGAGCCAGCGGAAGGCCGCAAGGCCGAACAGGCCGGCGGCAGTCGTCAACAGGATGCGGCGGTCAAACATCTCATTCTCCGTGCGGGAGCGTCCACGCCCTGAGATACGGGCTTTAACGGCCAACGTTACACGTCCGGGCGGAATTTTTCTCGGGGTCTATCGCGCGACGCCGACGTCCTGCGAGGCCGGTTCCATGGCCCGTTCTTCCTCTTGAGCCGCGGGTTTCGGCGGCGGGGCCGGACGCGGCCGGACGCCGGGCGGGGGGGCGGCGCGGACCGGTGCCGGCGGCCCGGTTGGCTTCGGCGAGGCGCGCCTCGCGCTCCCTGTCCTTGACCCTGGCACGTTCGCGGTAACGGGCGAGCGAGCCTGCGGCGGCGGAACTCGCCCTGCCCCAGATCCCGACCAACTGTCCCGCGACCCGCCCCGTGGCACCGCCCGCCCAGACCAGTTCGAACGGCGAGAACAACTTCCAGCGCTCATCGCCCCGCAGGATGCTGCGCGCGATCATCTGCCCGGCCATGGCCGAGGTGTTCATGCCCTGGCGGCCGAACCCGCTTGCCACCCACAGGCCTTTGCGCAACTGGCCGATCTGCGGCATGCCGTGCACGGTCTGGCCGGTGGCGCCGCCGAACGTCTCGGTGATCTCGACATTGCCGAGCGCCGGGAAGATCGTACGGATCCGCCGCCTGACAGCGCCCCCAAAGCGTTGCGGACGCGCGGCCCAAGTGGTCTCCGGGCTCTCCCACATCAGCCGGTCGCCGTCGACGATGCGGAAATGGTCGACGCCGTCGGAATCCATCACCGATCCCTTGAAGGCGATAAGCTCGTGCACGCGCTCACCGAGCGGCGCGGTGATTCCGGCATAGCGCCAGACCGGTAGCAGCGTCTCCGACAGGCGCCTCAAGGGCGCGCCGAGATGAATGTTGCCCGCGAGCACGATATGGGTTGCACGCAGCCGCGCCGAGGGCGTGACGATGCGTTTGCGGATGCCGGAATGATCGATACTGACGACAGGCGTGTCCTCGAAGATGCGGGCGCCTGCCCGCCGTGCCAGCGCCGCGAGGCCGTGGACATATTTGCGGCCGTCGACCTGAAACGCCCTCGGGTAATACACGCCGTGGAAGTAGCGATCGGTCTTGAGCACCTCGCGGACGCGATCGACCTGCCAACCCTCGACCTCGGTGTCGAAATCCTCGTTCAGCATCTGCAACCGGCTGATTAGCCGGTCGCCGGCATCGACGTTGGAGACCTCCAGCACACCGTCGCTCCGGGCAATTCCCGGCATGTTCTCTTCCGTAGCGTTGGCCCGGACGAACTCGGCGCCCTCCTTCGACAACCCCCACAATTCACGCGCGTCCTCGAAGCCGATGCGCTCGATCAGGTCGGCGAGCGGCAGAGCAAAGCCCGGCATGACGGCGCCGAGCTGGTTGCCGGACGCGTTCCAGCCGATGTGGCGCCCCTCCAGCACCGCGACGCTGGCGCCGAGCCGGGCCGCTTCCAGCGCAATCGTGAGCCCGGCGAGACCCGCACCGATGACGCAGATGTCGGCATCGAGGTCAAACGTCAGCCGCGTGCGGTCGCGAAGGCCGGCTTCTCCCTGGGACACGCTTGTGAAAGTCTCGCTCATGTCGTTTCTTAGAGCATGAACCCGAAAAGTGTGCAGCGGTTTTCCATGACTACCAACCGGGAAATCGGGTTTGCGTCGAGATCATGCTCACAATAACGACCTAAAGCGCGATGACGATTCGTTCTAATCTCAGTGTGCTTTATACCAACCGGGCGCCTGTCACCTTGCCCTCAACCGGCGCCTGTAGCTTATTCTGGATGTGGAACGATTCGAGAATGCCATGCGCCGTTTGATGTTGCTGCGTCACGCCAAGACAGAGACTGACGCGCCGAGCGGCCGTGACCAGGATCGCCGGCTCGACGACCGCGGCCACAGGGATGCTGCGCAGATCGGCGACTGGATCGCCACCCATCGGCCCTTCCCCGATACCGTGCTGGTGTCACATGCCGTCCGGGCCCGGCAGACCTGGGACATCGCCTGGCAGGCGATGAAGGACCGCGTCCCGGCGCCGCAGGTCGAGATCCTGCCGGAACTCTATGGCGCCGATCCCGCGCAGATCCTGGACTCCATTCGCACTGCAACGGCCCCGGCCGACCCGAAGCAGCTGCTGCTGGTCGCCCATAATCCCGGCATGCACGAGGCCGCGCTCATGCTGATGGGCGGCGGCGATCCCGCCGGCGCCAAGGCGCTCGCCGACAATCTGCCCACCTCGGGACTTGCGATCTTCGACTTTGACGTCAAGGATTGGGGTGACGTGGCCTACCGCCGCGGCAAGCTGGTGCTGTTCACCAGCCCCAAGCTGCTTCGATCGGGATGATCGCGCGACGTGCCGACAAGACGTGCTGACTGGAAGAATTGGAGGCGCAGATGTTCAAGTCCATCCTCGTGCCCATCGACCTCGCCGACACCGATCTGGCCAAACCGGCGATCGCGACGGCGGCAACGCTGTCGCAGACCTGGAGCGGCATGGTGCGCCTGCTCAACGTGCTGCCGATGACGCCGGTGATGCTGGCCGAATACGTGCCGGCCGATTTCGATGAGCAGCAACGCCAGACCTCGGAAGAGGCGCTCGCCATCGTCGCGCGCGAATCCGGCATCGAGCAAGCGCGGATCTCCAGCGTGGTGCGCCAAGGCGGCATCTACCACGAGATTCTGGAGGAAGCCACGCACATGAAGGCCGATTTGATCGTCATGACCTCGCACCGGCCGGCGATGCGCACCTATTTCCTCGGCTCCAACGCCGGCCACGTCGTGCGCTACGCGAAGTGCTCGGTGCTGGTGGTGAGGCATTAGGCGGCGCGGCGAACTCCGTCTGCGCTGGCGGCCCTGCTCTCTCAACCGTCATTGCGAGGAGCCCTTGCGACGAAGCAATCCAGAATCCCTCCGCGGAAAAGATTCTGGATTGCTTCGCTGCGCTCGCAATGACGAAGTTGAGGCATCGTAGGCTTCGCCACCAGTCCGTAGCCCGGATGGAGCGCAGCGCAATCCGGGACTGTCGTTCCGCATGGATGGACTCCCGGATTACGCTGCGCTCCATCCGGGCTACAAGATATCGCGTTGCCCGACGGGCAAAACATGCGAGCCCTGGGTCAACGCACGGCGGCGAAAATATTCCACTTTACCGAAATTCGGAAATGACGTATGTGTCGCCGCAACCCGGCCCAAGGAAGAGGGGCGTATCGCGATCGTCACGAACGCGGGCCGGACGGCGGTGGACGCTGATTGCATCGGCGCGAAGGGTTTCGCAGGGCGGGTAACCGTGAGCGAAACACCTCGCGCACACGACCGGTGTGATCGGCGTACGGCAAAATCGTGTGGTCCTGACGCCCGGGGTCTGTGCGTCAAGTCTCAGCGGTGATGTGGCGACCCGACCGGGCACGCGCATCGATCATCCGCAAGGCGACGGGGGCAACAGTGCATCGCTCCCCGAGGAGAGCACGACATAAGCCGTCAAACCACTGCGCAGGGAAGGCCGGTTGTTTGGCTTCACCTGTATGCCGCTGTGCAATTTTTGCTACTGCCTTTCGCACAGTGGACCGCGGGTGCCAGCCGGCACCCGGTCTTCCCTGCGCCCTCTTTCAATTGAGGGGAAGCGATCAAGCAAAGCTCGGGCGAGATGAGCCGCGAGGATGCGAAGGTGTGTCTGTGGGTGAGAAGGTGTGTCTGCGGGTGAAATGCGAATGATCATCGACCATGCCACCCCACACTCCGTCATTGCGAGGAGCCCTTGCGACGAAGCAATCCAGAGTCTTTCCGCGGCGGCAGTCCTGGATTGCTTCGCTCCGCTCGCAATGACGGTGCGGAAGCAATAGCGCGCCCAACACCACTCTCGTACCCCGGACGCAGCGCAGCGCCTCTTCGGCGGTGCGCTGCAGAGCCGGGGCCCATGCATCAGTGAGCCCTGTGGCTTCCTAGGTCCCGGCTCTGCGCAGCAACGCCAAGAGCGTTGCAGCGCGTCCGGGACACGTGCCTCACAAATACCGCGTCAGCTCGGCCTTGAACTGCCCGTACACCGCGTCCTCGATCTGGCTGCGGGTGATGCCGATGTCGCGCAGGGCGCGGTCGTCGAGCTCGTTCAGGGTCTTGACGGCGGAGCGGCGCTCCAAGCGGTCGAACAGCGCATAGGCGGCGTGGGCGAGCGATGCAAAAAATCCGCCCGTTGAGGATGGGCGTAAGCTCCGCCCGGCAGTTTGTGAGATCAGGGTCATTTTTCTTCTCCGGCAGTCGTCCCGCGCGGCGAAGCCGATGCCGTTGGCGCAGACGCTACGAGCGCTTGCACCTCATTGCCGTCGGATTGCTCTCGCTCTCCTCGGCTCAATCGCGGAACTTGATGGAACTTAAATGCTCCAGTACACTACTCGGAGCAAGTAAAACATTGCTCTCGGTGCAATAATGTCCAAGTTCGAGTACGTGAAGCTTGCCGATGCCATTGCCGTCGATATCGCTAACGGCACGTTAAGGCCCGGCGACCGGCTGCCGCCGCAGCGCAATTTTGCCTATGACCGTGGCATCGCGGTCTCGACCGCGAGCCGGGTTTATACGGAGTTGCTTCGCCGTGGGCTCGTCGTCGGCGAGGTTGGTCGCGGCACCTTCATCTCCGGCGACATCAGGCGCGAGGTCGAGGCCTTGAGCGAGCCGCGCGATGCGCGGATCGATTTCGAGGTCAATTATCCGCTGCTGCCGCAGCAATGGGCGATGATCGCCAAGAGCCTCGCAGGGCTCGAGCGCGTCGACGCGCTCGAATCCGCGCTGCGCGTCTCGACCAGCACCGGCACCAAGAGCGCACGCAATGCTGCGGCCGCCTATCTCGCGCGCAAGGATTTCGCGCCGCAGGCCGAGCAGATCGTCTTCACCGCCAACGGCAAGCAGTCGCTCGCGGCCGCGCTCGCAGCGCTCGTTCCCACCGGCGGCCGCTGCGGCGTCGAGGCGCTGACCTATCCTTACGTCAAGAGCATCGCCGCGCGGTTAGGCGTGACGCTGGTCCCAATTCCCATGGACGAGCACGGCGCGCGGCCCGACGCCATCCAGAAGGCGCATCGCGAGGCGCATCTGTCGGCGCTGTATCTCCAGCCCATCATCCAGAACCCCCTCGGCGTCACCATGAACGCGACGCGACGCGCCGACATCATGCGCGTCGCCGAGAAGCTCGACCTCACCATCATCGAGGACACCGTCTACGGCTTCCTCGCCGACGATACGCCGCTGGCCGCGCTCGGGCCGGACCGCTGCATCGTGCTCGACAGCCTGTCCAAGAAGGTCGCGCCCGGCCTTGCGCTCGGTATCCTCGTGGCGCCGCCTCACTTGCGCGAAAGCGTGATGAGCGCGGTGCGGACCGGCGGCTGGATCGCCTCCGGCCACGCGCTCGCATCCGGACAGCGGCTGATGGCCGACGGCACCGTCGCCGAGCTGGCGCGGCTGAAGCGCATCGACGCCGCGCGGCGCCAGCAGACCGCCGCAAGACTGCTGGCCGGGTACCAGCTCGCCGCCGACCCACGCTCCTATCATCTCTGGCTGACGCTGCCGCCGCACTGGCGCTCGCAGACCTTCGTCGCCGCTGCAGCCCGGCGCGGCATCGCGCTGACGCCGTCCTCCACCTTCGCCATCGCCCACGGCCATGCACCGAACGCGGTGCGCCTCGCACTCGCGCCGCCCACCTTCGAGCAACTCGATTCCGGCCTGCGCACCATCGTGTCGCTGCTCGGCACCAAGGAAGAGGATTTCGACTCGACGGAGTAGCGATCGGTCTATGGCAGCAACGACCGGGGCAATTGCTCGAAGCCATAGCTCCGCGGCTGGTTGCGTCGCACGAAGCCGCCGACCTGCCAGGCGAACAGCGCGGCAAAGCCGAGGATGAACAACGCGCCGGCGAACTCGCCGATCACGAGCGCGCGGATCAACAGGCCGGCCATCGCCACCGTCAGCACCGCCAGGAACGCCAGCACCGCCGCATAGGCCGCGCCGCCAAGCCCGGCGGTCAGCGTCGCGCGGCTGCCGGCCTTCGCCATCCGCGCGTGCAGCGCGATGATGAAGGCGCGAAAGCCGTTGTCCTGCGGCGCCATCAGCGCCGCGGTCTGCCAGCTCGTCGACAGGATCGCGATACGGCGGCCACTGCTGTGACTGACGTCGGCGCGAAAGCGGTGCTGCTGCATCGACACCGGGCGAAACGACAGCCGGATCGCGCTGATCTCGTCATACGGCCACAGGCCCGAGCGCCCGGCGATGTGCCACGAAAGCCCCTCCTCCGTCAGCTCGAAGCGATGCGCCGAGCCGATCAGCGAGGCCTTGTAGGCATAGCTCGTGCCCGAAGTCGCCTCAGCTCCCGAATCCTGCATCTTCACAATCGATCCAATCCCGCAGTCCCGCCTGCGACCCGCTTGCGTGATCGCCCTCGCCCATCCTACAAGCGAGACATGGCTGAGACGATTTTTTTTCCGCGCCGCCTGATTCTCGGCGCCGCAATGATCTCAGGCGTGCTGCTCGCGCTCGCGGTGCACATGCTGGGCGCGCGCTACGGGCTCGACCTCGGCGGGCTCTGGCGCTCCGACTCGCATGAGTTCATCCCCGCCGGCGCGGCGATCGCGTGGTGGCTGATTGCCACGGTCGGCTTTTCCGGCGGCTATTTCACGGCGACGTTGATGCAGAGCGCCGTCTCCGGCCAGATCCCGCAGCGGATGCGGCAGTTCCTGATCGCGGTCGGCGTGCTCCTGCTTGCAGGCGCGGGCCAGGTGGCTTCGGCGCCGAGCCCGGTCCCGACCGTCTCGGGCGTGCTGGCCGGGCTCGCCGCGCTGTGCCTCGGCGCCGTCATGGCATTTTGCGGCGCCCATTTTGCGCTGCGCCGCGGCTACCCCTTAAGCCGACGCCCGTAGCAGCCGCGGGCGGTCCAGCATGATCGCCACGTCGGAGGCGGGCCGCGGCTTGCTGAACAGATAGCCCTGCGCCTGGTTGCAGCCCTCGCGCCTGAGCAGCTCGAGCTGGGCATCGTTCTCGACGCCTTCCGCGGTGGTGACGATCCCGAGGCTGCGGCCTAGGCCGGTCACGGCGCGGATGATCGCCATGGAATCCTCGCGCGTCGCCAGCTCCGACACGAAGGAGCGGTCGATCTTGATCTTGTCGAACGGGAAGCTGCGCAGATAGCTCAGCGATGAATAGCCGGTGCCGAAATCGTCGAGCGAGATCCGCACGCCCAGGGCGCGCAGCTCGTGCAGGGTGGTCAGCGTCGCCTCGCTGTTCTGAAGCAGCACGGATTCGGTGATCTCGAGCTCGAGACGGCGCGCCGGAAGTCCCGAGGCGGCCAGCGCCCCGATCACGGATGTGATCAGGTTCGGATTCTTGAACTGTACAGGCGACAGGTTGACGGCGAGGTCGACATCGTCCGGCCAGGTGGCCGCGTCAATACAGGCGGAGCGCAGCACGAATTCGCCGAGCTGGACGATCAGTCCGGTCTCCTCGGCCAGAGGAATGAAGTCGATCGGAGCAATCAGGCCGCGCTGCGGGTGGTTCCAGCGCAGCAGAGCCTCGAACGCGACGACGCGGCCGCTGACGACGTCGCGGATCGGCTGATAATACGCCTCAAACTCGTCGCGCTGCAGCGCCGCGCGCAGATCCATTTCGAGGAGGCGACGCGCCTGCGCGCGGGCGTCCATGCCGGTCTCGAAGAAGCGATAGGTGCTGCGGCCGTCCGCCTTGGCGCGATACAGCGCCAGGTCGGCATTCTTCAACAGCTCGTCCGGATTGCTGCTGTCCTGCGGCGACAGCGAGATGCCGATCGAGACGCCGATCACGATCTGATGACCGTCGATCTCGTAAGGCGCGGAGATCACCTCGACGAGACGGCCGGCGAGCGATCTCGCAGCGGCTTCCTCGGAACGTCCGATCTGGACCACGGCGAACTCGTCGCCGCCCAGCCGCGCCACGGTGTCGCTTTCGCCGACGGCGGCCGTCAGCCTGCGGCCGACCTCCCTCAACAGCGCATCACCGATGGGATGGCCGAGCGAGTCGTTGATATCCTTGAAGTGATCGAGATCGAGACAGAGCACCGCGAGCTGATCGCCCGCCGACCTGGTCCGGCGCAGCCCCTGCTCGAGCTGCTCGTGGAACAGCACGCGGTTCGGCAGGCTGGTCAGCGCGTCATGGCGCGCCATGTGCGAGATCTTGGCCTGCGCCTCCAGCCATTCGGTGATGTCCTCGAAGGTCGCGACCCAGCCGCCGCCCTGCATCGGCTGGTTGACCACCCGGATGGAGCGGCCGAACCGGTTGACGACGTCGGTCGTGGTGCGGCCCTCGCGCGCGTCGGCGACGAGGCGGGCGAAGAAATCATTCGCGTCGCCCTGCCACTGGCCCTTGGCCTGCTCGTCCCGCAATATGTCCACCAGCCGGCGGCCGGTGAGCGCGATGTCGGTGCGGCGAAGCATCGCCGCGTAGCGCTCGTTGAACAGGATGATCTTGCCGTCAGCGTCGAACATGCACAGCCCCTGCGACATGTTCTCGAGCGCTGTGTCCAACACCATTTGCTGGGCACCCAATTCGCCCCTGGCGCGGCGGTCGAGCAACGCGGCCACGAGTGCGATCGCGATGATCGCGACCGCAGCGCTGGCGGTGAGGAAGGACAGCGAGGCCGGCGGGATCGACAGGCCGCCGATCGCGAGCGTCGGGTCCGGCGTCAATAGCACCGCGCCCATCGCCGTGAAATGATGCGCGACGATGGCGACCGTCAGCAGGGCAGTCGCCGCCAGCGCGTGGAAGAGGTCGTCGCGTCGCGCCGCCACGAACAACGCGAGTGCCGCAAAGAAAATTCCTGATAGCACCGAGACGGTGACCGTGCTTCCGATCCAGTCCACCCGCGCAGGTATCTCCAGCGCCGCCATGCCGGTGTAGTGCATCGCCGCGACACCCGAGCCGACGATGGCGCCGCCGAGAAGAATCCACACCGCGCGCAAGGACGATACGGCGATGCTCAGCCCCACGAAGGTCACCGAGATCGCGAAGATCAACGACAGGATCGTCACCGGGATGTTGTAGGCGCCCGCGCCTCCCGGCCCGTAGGCGAGCATCGCGATGAAATGCGTCGCCCAGATGCCGCATCCGCTGACGGCGGCATCGAGGCCGAGCCAGGCCAAACGCCCGAGGCCGCGCGTCGCGCGCGCCCGGTGGAACAGGCTGATCGCCGCCGCGCTGGCAAGCAGACACACCGCGCCGCCAAGCGCGACGAGCCGCAAATCGTGCTCTTCGGTGAGACAGTAGAGAACTTGATACATCGCGGGCCCCTATCGACCCGCACTTGAACCAACAGAAGTGGACAGTCGGTAACTGGCTACGCGCCTGTTGCGGCAATGGTGAACAGAAGATGTGCTCATTCACTCGGATTGTTCATCCTCGCGCCGGCGCACCGAGGCCGATCACGACGGCAGCGAGCAACAGGACCGACGCGGACACCAGCAGTGACAGATGCAGCCCTGCCATGAATGCCCCCTCCGCGGCCACCAGAGAGCCGAACAGCGCGACGCCGAGCACGCTGCCGGTCTGCCGCGTCGCGTTCAGGACGCCCGCCGCGATACCGGAGCGCGCTTTTTCGACGCTGCCCAGCAAGGTCGAGGTCAGCGGCGGAACCAGGAGCCCAAGTCCGGAGCTGATCGCGATCATCTGCGCGCAGATCATCCAATAGCTCGTGTCAGCCGCAATCCACAGCAGACCGAGACAGCCGAGCGCCGACGCGCAGGCACCGACCACGATGGTCGGGCACGGGCCGATGCGCTCGGCGAGGCGCGGCGCCAGCAGGTTGACCGGCAGCACCGCCGCCATCATCGGCACGAAAGCGAGCCCGGTCCACCACGCCGACAGCCCGTTGATGCGCTGGAAGTACAGGCTGAGCACGAAGATCAAGCCGTAGATTGCGATGTTCACGAGCAGGCCGACGAGCGAGGTCAGCGCGAACAGCCTGTGGCTGAACAACGACAACGGCAGCATCGGCTGCGTCGCGCGCTTCTCGCGCCAGACGAAGAGCGCGGCGAAAACGGCGGCACCGACAAAAGCTGCGATCACGGCCGGATGCCCCCAGCCAAGCGCACCGCCTTCGATGATCGCTCCGGCCAGCGCCCCCAGCGTACCGATCGCGGCGAGCTGGCCGGGCAGATCGATCTCGCGCGAGCGCGCCCGCGTGGTCTCGCTGGCGTAGCGCCAGCTCAGCCACAGGCCGGTGAGCCCGATCGGCAGGTTGACCAGGAAGATCGCGCGCCAGCCGACCAGCGTGATCAGCGCGCCGCCGACAAAGGGGCCCGCGGTGAGCGCAAGGCTCGCTCCGGCAGCCCAGACCGCGACGGCACGACCGCGCGCGCGGTCGTCCGTATAGGCGTGATTAAGCAGCGCAAGCGAATTCGGCACCAGGATCGCCGCCGCCAGCCCCTGGACCAGCCGCGCTGCGATCAGCACGGCCGCGTTGGGCGACAGCGCGCAGGCGAGCGACGCCGTGGTGAAGATGGCGAATCCCGCCATGAAGACGCGCTTGGCGCCGATGCGGTCGCCGAGCGCGCCTGCGGTCAGGATGAAGGCGGCAAACGCGATGGTATAGGCGCTGACCACCCATTGCAGCTCGGCGACGCCGCCGCCGAGCGTCCTGCCCATCGCATCCAGCGCCGTATTGACGATGGTGACGTCGAGCTGCACGACGCCATAGCCGAGGCTCATTGCCGCCAGCGTGAGAGAGGTCGCAAGAGGCGACGAGGCGCGCGGTGTGGCGACCCGGTTGTCGAAGGTTTCAGTTCTGATGGTGTTGGCTCGCATGCTGCACCCGATTGCAGCCCCATGCGAAATATACGTTTCCAGCCCGCCGCCATGCTTCGATAATGACCGAATGATGGATGCCGGCTAGCCGGACGCGCGGCACGCTCGCTGTGAACCCCCTCCCTTGTGGGCCCCTTGTGGAAGAGGGTGGCTCGCCGCGCTAGCGGCGAGACGGGCAAGGGGTTGTCTCCGCGAATTCGACTCTCACTCGAGTTCGCGGCGACAACCCCTCATCCGGCGCTTCGCGCCACCTTCTCCCACAGGGGGGGGAGGTAAGCGCGCGCTTGCCGCGGCCGCTAGCTCGCCGCGCGCAGGTTCACCTTGCTCTCGGCGAGTTTCGTCAGCTTCATGTCGGTCGCCTTCTCTTCCTCGAGCGTCTTGGCGAGCACGCTGGCGCAGTCGTTGCGGCCGAGCTGCTTGGCCCAGGCGATCAGGCTGCCGTAGCGCACGATCTCGTAATGCTCGGCGGCCTGCGCCGCATTGATCAGCGCCGCGTCGAGCACCGCCTTGTCGGCAACTTCGCCGGCGGTCTCGTCGGCTTCCTCGATGATCCCGTCAATGGCCGGGCAATCGACTGCCTTCACGGGGACGCCGTGCATCTTGAAGACCTCCTCGAGCCGAGCGACGTGTTGCTTGGTTTCCTCGAGGTGCGTCAAAAAGCCCTGTTTCAGCTGGGGATCGGTCGCCTTGCTTGCCATTTTCGGCAGCGCCTTGGTCAGCTGCTGCTCGGCGTAATAGATGTCCTGGAGCTGGTGCACGAACAGGTCGTTCATGGTCTTGATGTCTTTTGTGAACAGTCCCATCGTTCCGTCCTCTTTCGGTTTCTGAGACACGACGGCAGCGGCCTGCACGAAAAGCCGCTTATTCCGCCATGTTCGGTTGCTGATGGGGCACAACGAGCGCGCGGCAGCGACGTTCCAAAAAAGGCCCGTAAGGCTTGCGCTGGAACAATACGGACGGCGCCGGGATCTGAGATCATGTCAGCATACCAAATGCGCGAGCCGGCCGGTTTCACGACTCATATGCTTAACGCGCCTTCGATGTGAACCGCGTATGACAAAATGGCCGGTCCCGCGCAGAACCTATTGTTGTCAAGGGCTGCACAAGCCGCTGTTTTTGCCTTAAATGAGCTGGATCATGCCTAGCGATCGATGCCTGCCTTTGGCCATGATCGCACCCGACTGGCCAATACCTGGCCCGGTCGGTCTTGCCCCCCGCCGGGAGGATGAATGCACGGACTGCTGCCTGCGCTGAAGCGCGGCTTCAAGAGATGGATCGGCTGGCGACGGCTCGGAGTTGCCGCGAGCATCTTCATCATCGCCTTCGCGATCACCACGCTGGTGCGGACCCTCAAGGGCATCGATACCGGGGTCATCCTGACCGCGTTGACCGAGATTCCCCGCGGGAGCATCGGGCTCGCGGCCATCTGCGTCTTCTTCGCGTTCTGTACGCTGACATTCTACGACTTTTTTGCACTGCGAACGATCGGCAAGAAGCACGTGCCCTATCGCATCGCGGCACTCTCCAGCTTCACGTCCTATTCGATCGGTCACAACATCGGCGCCACCGTCTTCACGGGCGGCGCGATCCGTTTCCGGATCTATTCGGATTACGGGCTGAACGCGATTGACGTCGCCAAGATCTGCTTCCTGTCGGGCCTCACCTTCTGGCTCGGTAACATCTTCGTGCTCTCGATCGGGCTGGCCATCCATCCGGATGCGGCGTCCTCGATGGATCAGCTTCCCCCGTCGATCAACCGGCTGATCGCGCTCGGCGGCCTTGCCTCGATTGGCGCGTATCTGGTCTGGCTGTGCATGGGCGAGAAGCGGCGGGAGCTCGGCCAAAAGGGCTGGAAGGTGGTGCTGCCCTCGGCGCCGCTGACGCTGGTCCAGATCCTGATCGGCGTGGTCGATCTCGGCTTCTGCGCCTTGGCAATGTATCTGCTGATGCCTGCCAATCCGCCGATCGACTTCATGTCGCTTGCCGTGGTGTTCATCCTGGCGACGCTGATCGGCTTTGCCAGCCATGCGCCCGGCTCGATCGGCGTGTTCGATGCCGCCATGCTGGTGGCGCTGCCCCAATTCGGCCGCGAAGAGCTTCTGGCGACGCTGCTGGTGTTCCGCATCCTCTATTTCGTGATCCCGTTCGGCCTCGCCATCTCCATCATGGGCACGCGCGAGCTCTGGATGAACGTGGTCGCGCCGTGGCAGGAGCGACGACGGCTGGCGGAGGCCTGCGCCCAGGCTAATCTGCCCAAGCAGGTGGCCACGATGGAGCGTGAACGGGCGCTGCGGCAGGTTGGCAAGCGGTAGGCGGATCCTCAAACCCGTGAGACAAAGGTTGCAGGCGGGGGAGCAATCCTCTCTTATTTCCGCCTCAACTTTGCCGTTGAACAGCGGGCCATGATCCCTCTCCCCCTTCGTACCCTTTCCGCAGGCGCCCTGCTGCTTGCGGGGATTCTGATCGACTTGCCGCCCCAGCGCGCCGCCGCTCAGGACGCCGGCAGCCTGCAGATCAGCTGGGAGGTGCGTAACCGCTTCCGGCTGTTCCGCGAGGAGCGCGACTTCCTGCTCCATGTCGAGAACGCGCGCAACCGCAACATCCTGGCCGCTGAACAGTCGCTGGAGCTCCAGAGCGAAGGTCGCGGCTGGGCCCGCAACATGGTCAACCGCCTCTGCATCGACCTCCAGGGCCGGGTCAACCAGCCCTGCACGCGCGACAACACCAAGGAAAACTATCTCACCCCGATCGATCATCCCGTCACCGTGCGCCTCGTCGGCGCCGTGCCGGTCGGCGCCACCTGCGCCTGGTCGTTCGACGACGGCGACGGGCCGCAACAATCGACCTTCGACTGCGCCGAGCCGATCAACTTACGTGTCCGCTACGGCAAGCAGACGGTCGCGACCGTCGACGTCTCCTCCGGCTCCGATCCGACCCAGCGCGTCCAGACCGAGATCCAGGTCCGCGACATCTTCGTTGCCGGCCTCGGCGACAGCATCGCCTCGGGCGAAGGCAATCCGGACCGGCCGCTGGCGCTATCCGATGAAGGCTTTTGCTTCCGCTCTTATCTCGGCACCGCCGGTGCGCAGTACTACCGTCCAAGCCGCCACGGCTTCAAGGGCGGCCGCGCCTGCGAGGCGCCGGATACGCTCGCCAACTGGCAACGCTACAGCGCGCTCTGGTTCAACGCGCCCTGCCACCGCTCGCTGTACAGCTACCAGACGCGCACCGCGCTGGCGCTCGCGGTGCGCTACACCCACATCGCCGTGACCTATCTGCCGCTCGCCTGCACCGGCGCCAGCATCGGCGACGGGCTGCTCGGCTCGCAGCGCGCCCGCGAATGCCCGCCCGGCAAGACCGGCGTCTGCAACACCAGCGTGACCGCCCAGGTCGCCGAGCTGCGCGAGGCGCTCACTGCGGCGAAGAAACGCCAGCCCGACCGCACGCTCGACCTCGTGCTGCTCTCGGTCGGCGCCAACGACGTCTATTTCTCCGGCCTCGTCGCCGACGTGATCGTCGAGACCGCGACCGAGCGCACGCTGTTCCGCCGCTCCGGCGTGATGGCGAGCGTCGACGATTCCCGCGACGCGCTGGCGCGGGAGCTGCCGCAGAATTTCGTCAAGCTGCGCGAGGCACTGAAGCCGCTGGTCGGCGGCGACCTCTCGCACGTGGTTTATGTCTCCTACGCCAATCCCGCGCTTGCCGAGGGCGGCGTGCCCTGCCGCGGCGGCCGGGCCGGCTTCGACATCCATCCCTCCTTCAACGCCGACCCGCAGCGCCTGGCGCGCGTCTCGACCTTCGTCGACACTGAATTCCTGCCGCAGCTGAAGGGGCTCGCCACCTGTACCCGCGGCGCGCTGTGCCGCGATCCCGAGGCCGAGCGCATGACCTTCGTCGATGCGCATCAGGCGGCGTTCGCCGACCACGGCTTCTGCGCCCATTCCGGCAATGATCCCGAATTCGATCGCGCCTGCTTCGCCGAGAACGGCCAGAGCTTCAATCCCGATATCGTGAGCGCGGCGAGCCAGCCGATGCTTTGCGGCCGCGGCGCCTCGGAATATCGCGCCTACCTGCCGCGCGGGCGCTGGATCCGCGACGCCAATGACAGCTATTTTGCCGCGATGACTTATCCGCAGGGATTGCCGGCGGCGAGCCAGCCGACCGACATCCACGACGCCACCTGGGGCGTGCTCTCCGCCGTCTATGGCGGCGCGGTGCATCCGAGCGCCGAAGGTCATGCCGCGATGGCGGATGCGGCGCTTCCCGCCGCAAGCGCCGTGCTCGGGCTGGACGCCGCGCCGCCGGGCGTGACGCGCGGATTCCTGCCGCAGCTGTTGCCGAGCGCAAGGCAGTAGAAGCGAAGACGGACTCTCTCCTCGCGTCATTGCGAGGAGCGCTTGCGACGAAGCAATCCAGACTGTTTCCGCGGATGCATTCCTGGATTGCTTCGCTGCGCTCGCAATGACGAGCTTGGGGTTCACACTTTCCACACCCTCACTGTCATCGCCCGGCCTTGACCGGGCGATCCAGTACTCCGCGGCAGCTGCGATTGAACCGAGAGGCCGCGGCGTACTGGATTCCCCGCCTTCGCGGGGAATGACAGCGGAGTGCGTGGTGAGCAGGTTCGCAATTTCCGCGTAACGTTCCCTCTTCCTGCCGTTTCATCAATCCAAAAACGGCATCGATCGATGCTGCCTTGAACTTGGACACTTCGCCGCGCGCGCCTCTAGGACTCGTCTCGGGGAAACGGGTCGAGTTCAAGGAGGCGCCTGATGAGCGCAGTGGTGTCCGCAGCGGATGCGAGGAGGTCTCGCGTCAGGCTATTCATCGTGACCATGTTGTTCCTGGTCACCACCGTGAATTATGCCGACCGCGCCACGCTGTCGATCGCAGGCCCCGCGCTCTCCAAGGAGCTGCATCTCGATCCCGTCGCCATGGGCTGGATCTTCTCGGCCTTCGGCTGGTCCTATGTCGCGGCGCAGGTGCCGGGCGGCTGGCTGCTCGACCGCTATGGCTCGCGCATCGTCTATGCCTTCAGCATCATCATCTGGTCGCTGTTCACGCTGATGCAGGGCTGGGTCGGCTTCCTCAGCGCGGGTACGGCCGTCACCGTGCTGTTCGCGCTGCGCCTGCTTGTCGGCGTTGCGGAAGCGCCGTCCTTCCCCGCCAATGCGCGTATCGTCGCCGCCTGGTTTCCGAGCAACGAGCGCGGCACCGCGTCGGCCTTCTTCAACTCGGGACAGTATTTCGCCACCGTGATCTTCGCGCCGCTGATGGGCTGGATCGCGCACTCCTACGGCTGGCGCTTCGTGTTCTTCGTGATGGGCGCGCTCGGCATTGTCATGGGCTTCGTCTGGCTCAAGAGCATCTATGGCCCGAAGGAACATCCTTCGATCAACGACGCCGAGTTCGAGTACATCAAGGAGGGCGGCGCGCTGGTCGATCTCGATGCGCCCAAGAACGATCTGCCGCGCGCGCGTGCGCCCGAGGCCGGCTCCGGATGGGATCACATCCGCCAGCTGCTCTCCAACCGCATGATGCTCGGCGTCTATCTCGGCCAGTACTGCATCAACACGCTGACCTATTTCTTCCTGACCTGGTTTCCGGTCTATCTCGTCAAGGAGCGCGGCCTGTCGATCCTGCAAGCGGGCTTCGTCGCGACGCTGCCGGCGCTGTGCGGCTTCATCGGCGGCGTGCTCGGCGGCATCATCTCCGACGCGATCCTGCGCAGGACCGGCTCGCTGACCATGGCGCGCAAGATCCCGATCGTGGGCGGCATGCTGCTGTCGATGTCGATCATCGCCTGCAACTATGTCGACGGACAGGCGCTGGTGGTCGGCTTCATGGCGCTCGCCTTCTTCGGCAAGGGCATCGGTGCGCTCGGCTGGGCGGTCGTCTCCGACACCTCTCCGAAGGAAGCCGGCGGCGTCTCAGGCGGCCTGTTCAACACCTTCGGCAATTTGTCCTCGATCACCACGCCGATCGTGATCGGCTACATCCTGGCCGCGACCGGCTCCTTCAACGGCGCACTGGTGTTCGTCGGCGCCAACGCGTTGGTGGCCGCATTCGCCTATCTCGTGATCGTCGGCAAGATCGAGCGGGTGACGCTCAAACGTTCCTCCTGAGGGCTCCCATGGGAGCTTGACCAGGCAACTCAACGGCGGCCCTCAAAAGCCGCCGTCTTTGTTTTGGGGATGATCGATGCTAGAAGTGCCGGGGAAACGCCTTATTCATCTAAGGCATGTATCGATGTTCGACCTCAACCAGCTCCGCTGTTTCGTCACGGTGGCGGAGGAACTGCATTTCGGCCGCGCCGCCGCGCGGCTGAACATGACCCAGCCGCCGCTGTCCCGGCAGATCCAGGTGCTCGAGCATATCATCGACGCGCCGCTGCTGGAGCGCACCAGCCGCTCGGTCCGTCTCACCCCTGCGGGACGCAGCTTCCTGCCGGAGGCGCGCCGCATTCTCAAGCTTGCGGAAAGCGCTTCGCAAGTCGCCCGCCGCATCGCGCTCGGCAAGACCGGATCGCTGAAGATCGGCTTCACGGCCGCCGCAGCTTACGGCTTCCTGCCGGAACTGGTCGCAGCCTGCCGCGCAAAACTGCCGGAGGTGGATTTCTCGCTGAAGGAGATGGTGTCGGGCGACCAGTTCGAGGCGCTGACCTCGGGCCAGATCGACGCCGGCCTGCTCCGTCCGCCGATCGCGCGGCCCGAGCTGACCAGCCGCCGCGTCGTCGCCGAGCCGCTGCTCGCCGCGATCCCGAAGAAGCATCCGCTCGCGAATGCTGACAGCATCACCATCAAGGATTTCGACGACCAGCCCTTCGTGATGTATTCGCCCTATGAGAGCCGGTACTTCCACGATCTGCTGGTGGCGCAATTCACCCGCGCCGACGTGCTGCCGCGCTATGTCCAGCACCTCAGCCAGATCCACTCGATCCTGGCCATGGTGCGCGCCGGCCTGGGCCTTGCCATCGTGCCGGCTGCGGCCGCGGGCCTGAAGATCTCCGACGTCCGGCTGCGCCCGCTGAAGCTGAGGGGCCGCGTGCCGGTCGAGCTGTTCATGGTGTGGCGCCGCGACGACGAGAATCCGCTGCTCTCGGCGCTGGTCAAAATCGCCGGTGAATTGTCCTCCACGGAGGTGGCGGAGGATTGATGCTCAATCCGCATCGGTCGATATAGGCTTTGGCTTGGACGCGTATCGAACGGTCTCCTAAACCACGGCGCATGGACGCGCAGGCCTCAAGGCCCGCGTCCTCCACAACACGCAATAAGGGAGCCGCGCCCGTGAGCAAGATGACCCCGCAGGAAATGGCCAAGAAGATCGGATCCGGCCTCCTGTCCTTTCCCGTCACGCCGTTCAAGGCGGACTATTCCTTCGACGAGGCGACCTACCGCTCCAACATGGACTGGCTGTGCGGCTACGACGTCGCCGGCCTGTTCGCTGCCGGCGGCACCGGCGAATTCTTCTCGCTGACGCCGGCCGAGGTTCCGCAAGTCGTCAAGATCGCCGTCGACGAGACCAAGGGCCGCGTGCCCGTGCTTGCCGGCACCGGCTACGGCACCGCGATCGCCCGAGAGATCGCTGTGGGTGCCGAGAAAGCCGGCGCCGACGGCCTATTGCTGCTGCCGCCTTATCTCACCCATGCCGAGCAGGACGGCCTTGCCGCCCATGTCGAGGCGGTCTGCGCCTCGGTGAAGATCGGCGTCATCGTCTACAACCGCGACAACGCGATTCTCCAGCCCGACACGCTCGCCCGCCTTGCCGAGCGCTGCCCCAACCTCGTCGGCTACAAGGACGGCATCGGCGACATCGAGCTGATGACCCGCGTCTACACCAAGCTGGGCGACCGCCTGACCTATGTCGGCGGCCTGCCGACCGCGGAGACATTCGCGCTGCCCTATCTCGACATGGGCGTGACGACCTATTCCTCTGCCGTGTTCAACTTCGTTCCGGAGTTCGCCACCAATTTCTACACGGCCGTGCGCAAGCGCGACCACGCCACGATCCAGGCCGGGCTGAAGGATTTCATCCTGCCGCTGATCGCGATCCGCAACCGCAAGAAGGGCTATGCGGTCTCGATCATCAAGGCCGGCATGAAGGTGATCGGCCGCGATTCCGGCCCGGTCCGCCCGCCGCTGACCGACCTCACCGAGCAGGAGATCGCGGAAGTGACCGCGCTGGTGAAGAATCTGCCCGCCATCCGATCGTCACAACAGGCTGCAGAATAGGACGACAACAGCGAGGACTGTGCGATGGCCCAGACTGATATTTCCGGCGCACCTGTTATCACGGCGATGCAGGTGATCCCGGTCGCGGGCCGCGACAGCATGCTCCTCAACCTCAGCGGTGCGCACGCCCCGTTCTTCACCCGCAACATCGTCATCCTCACCGACAATGCCGGCCACACCGGCCTCGGTGAGGTGCCTGGCGGGCAGAAGATCTGGCAGACGCTCCAGGACGCCCGCGATCTCGTCATCGGCAAGACCGTCGGCGCGATGAACAACATCCTCGCCGACGTCCGCACCGCCTTCGCCGACCGCGATGCCGGCGGCCGCGGCAAGCAGACATTCGATCTCCGCGTCATGATCCACGCGGTGACGGCGATCGAATCCGCGCTACTCGATTTGCTCGGCCAGCACCTCAACCTGCCGGTCGCGGCGCTGCTCGGCGAGGGCCTGCAGCGCAAGAGCGTCGAGACGCTCGGCTATCTCTTCTTCGTCGGCGATCGCCGCAAGAGCAGGCTCGACTACGCCGCGGGCGAGACCGGCAAGCCCGAGTGGTTCAACCTCCGCCATCAGGAGGCGATGACGCCGGAGACCGTGGTGCGGCTCGCGGAGGCCACCCACGACCATTACGGCTTCGCCGACTTCAAGCTGAAGGGCGGCGTGCTGCGCGGTGAGCAGGAGATCGAGGCGGTCACCGCCATCGCAAAGCGCTTCCCGAACGCGCGCGTCACGCTCGACCCCAACGGTGCTTGGTCGCTGGACGAAGCTGTCAGCCTCTGCAAGGGCATGCACGGCATCCTCGCCTATGCCGAGGACCCCTGCGGCGCTGAGGCCGGCTTCTCCGGACGCGAGATCATGGCCGAGTTCCGCCGTGCCACGGGGCTGCCGACCGCGACCAACATGATCGCGACCGACTGGCGCCAGCTCTCCCATGCGCTGCGCCTCGGCGCAGTGGACATTCCGCTGGCCGATCCCCATTTCTGGACCATGCAGGGCTCGGTGCGCGTCGCCCAGACCTGCCGCGACAACGGCCTGACCTGGGGCTCGCATTCCAACAACCATTTCGACATTTCGCTGGCCATGTTCACCCATGTCGGCGCCGCCGCACCCGGCAAGGTCACCGCGATCGACACCCACTGGATCTGGCAGGACGGCCAGGCGCTGACCAGGGAGCCCCTCCAGATCAAGGGCGGCAAGATTGCCGTCCCGGACCGGCCGGGGCTGGGTATCGAAATCGACAGGGCGGCCATCGACGCGGCGCATGACCTCTACAAGCGGCATGGACTTGGCGCCCGTGATGACGCTATTGCCATGCAGGACCTGATCCCAGGCTGGACCTTTGACGACAAACGTCCCTGCCTCGTGCGCTAAACTCTGGAGGAATACATGACTGCGATCCTGAAGAACTTCATCGGCGGCGAATGGGTCGACGGCTCCGGCATCACCAGGAACATCAACCCCTCCAACACCAACGATCTCGTCGGCGAATACGCCAAGGCCGACAAGGCGCAGACCGAGAAGGCGATCGCCGCCGCCAAGGCCGCCTTCCCCGCCTGGGCCCAATCGACGCCGCAGGTGCGCTATGACGCGCTGAACAAGATTTCCCTCGAAATCCTCGCCCGCAAGGAAGAACTCGGCCACCTGCTGGCCCGCGAGGAAGGCAAGACCCTGCCCGAGGGCATCGGCGAGGTCGCCCGTGCCGGCCAGATCTTCGCGTTCTTCGCCGGCGAGGCGCTGCGCCTGATCGGCGAGAAGGGCGCCTCCGTGCGTCCCGGCCTCGACGTCGAGCTCACCCGCGAACCGGTCGGCGTCATCGGCATGATCACGCCCTGGAATTTTCCGATCGCGATCCCGGCCTGGAAGATCGCGCCCGCGCTCTGCTACGGCAACACGGTGGTGTTCAAGCCGGCTGAGTTGGTGCCGGGCTCGGGACATGCGCTGTCCGAGATCATCACCCGTTCCGGCATTCCCGCCGGCGTGTTCAATCTCGTGGTCGGCTCCGGCTCCGTGGTCGGCCAGACCCTGCTCGACCACCCGGATGTGGCTGCGATCTCCTTCACCGGCTCGGTGCAAACGGGGCGCAAGATCGCGCAGGCCTGCGTGCTCTCGAACCCGATGAAGAAATTCCAGCTCGAGATGGGCGGCAAGAATCCGCTCGTCGTGCTCGACGATGCCGACCTCAAGACCGCCGTCGAGGTCGCCGTCAATGGCGCTTATTTCTCCACCGGCCAGCGCTGCACCGCCTCCTCCCGCCTGATCGTCACCGAAGGCATCCACGACCGCTTCGTCGCGGCCGTGGCCGAGCGGCTGAAGGGCCTGTCGGTTGACGACGCGCTCAAGGCCGGCGTGCATATCGGCCCTGTGGTCGACCAGAGCCAGCTCGACCAGGACCTGCGCTACATCAAGGTCGGCCAGGACGAGGGCGCCAAGCTCGCTTTCGGCGGCGAACTGCTCAAGCGCGAAACGCCCGGCCATTACCTCCAGCCGGCGCTGTTTACCGAAGCCAACAACAACATGCGCATCGCGCGTGAGGAAATCTTCGGACCGGTCGCCGCCGTCATCCGTGCGAAAAACTACGAAGAAGCACTGGCGATCTCCAACGACACCGAGTTCGGCCTCGCCTCCGGCATCTGCACCACCAGCCTGAAATACGCCTCGCACTACAAGCGCAACAGCGAGTCCGGCATGGTGATGGTCAATCTGCCGACCGCCGGCGTCGACTATCACGTGCCGTTCGGCGGCCGGAAGGGCTCGAGCTACGGCGCCCGCGAGCAGGGTTCGTATGCGCGCGAGTTCTACACCACGGTGAAGACGGCTTATACGTTCCCGGGTTGATAGACTTCGTAGGGTGGGCAAAGCGAAGCGTGCCCACCGCTTACGGTTCGACGTGAAGAATGGTGGGCACGGCGCGATGCGCCTTTGCCTACCCTACGGCTTCGGAGGCAAGCGCACATGGACCAGGACGTCGCAGCGAAAGAGCAGCCCCGCTACATCAAGCTCAACGATCGCGACAATGTCGCGATCGTGGTCAATGATTTCGGGCTTCCCGCCGGCTCTCGCTTCGGCTGCGGACTGACGCTGCGCGCCTTCGTGCCGCAGGGCCACAAGACGGCGCTGGTCGATATCGCGGAAGGCGCGCCGATCATCCGCTATGGCGAAATCATCGGCTATGCGCTGTCGCCGATCCTGGCCGGCGAATGGGTGGACGAGGCGCGCATCCGCATGCCGGAGGCCCCCGACCTCGACAAGCTCGAAATCTCGACCGCCGTGCCGGCGGCGCTGCCGCCGCTCGAAGGCTTTACGTTCGAGGGCTATCGCAATCCCGACGGATCGGTCGGCACGAAAAACATTTTGGGCATCTCCTCCTCCGTGCAATGCGTCAAGGGGACGATGGAATATGCGGTGAAGCGCATCCGCGCCGAGCTGCTGCCGAAATACCCCAACGTCGATGACGTCGTGCCGCTGACGCACGCCTATGGCTGCGGCGTCGCCATCACCGCGCCCGATGCGGTGGTGCCGATCCGCACGCTGCAGAACATCGCGCTGAACCCGAATTTCGGCGGCGAGATCCTCGTCGTCGGTCTCGGTTGCGAGAAGCTCGCGCCGGAGCGGCTGGTGCCGGAAGGCGTCAGCGACGCCATCGTACGCATGCAGGACGAAGCCTTCGACGGCTTCGGCGCGATCGTCGACGCGATCATGACCCAGGCCGAGGCACGGCTGAAGGTGCTGAACGCCCGCAAGCGCGAGACCTGCCCCGCCTCCGACCTCATCATCGGCCTGCAATGCGGCGGCAGCGACGCCTTCTCCGGCGTCACCGCGAACCCCGCCGTCGGCTTCGCCGCGGACCTCCTGGTGCGCACTGGGGCCACCGTGATGTTCTCGGAAGTGACCGAGGTGCGCGACGCCATCCAGTTGCTCACGCGGCGCGCGATCAACGAGGACGTCGGACGCGCATTGGTGCGCGAGATGGCCTGGTACGATTCTTATCTGGCCCGCGGCGGCGCCGACCGCAGCGCCAACACCACGCCCGGCAACAAGAAGGGCGGCCTCGCCAACATCGTCGAGAAGTCATTGGGCTCGATCGTCAAGTCCGGCTCAAGCGCCATAACCGGCGTGCTCTCGCCCGGCGAGAAGGCGACGCAGAAGGGCATGCTGTTCGCGGCAACGCCCGCCTCCGATTTCATCTGCGGCACGCTCCAACTCGCCTCGGGCATGACGCTGCAGGTGTTCACCACCGGCCGCGGCACGCCTTACGGCCTTGCGGCTGCGCCCGTGATCAAGGTCGCGACCCGCAGCGAGCTCGCGCGCCGCTGGAAGGATTTGATCGACTTCGACGCCGGCCGCATCGCCACCGGCGAGAAGACCATCGAGGAGACCGGCTGGGACCTGTTCCGCCTGATCCTCGATGTCGCCTCTGGCCGCACAAAACCGTGGTCGGATCGCTGGGGCATCCACAACGACCTCACACTGTTCAATCCGGCGCCGGTGACCTGAGCGCCGGCGAACCGGTCGATCACTGACTATCGATCAGGTGCATGTCGCCCAGTGTCACGGGCAGACTGCGCGTGATCAGGTCCGCGATCGCCGCGCGCAACCGTTCACTTGCAGCTGGGCCGTCAAACGTGTCGTCGACCTGGCCGCTGGGGCCCGCGATACTCACGGTCCCGGTGTTGTCGAGCGGCGCGGCCGCCCTCTTCTCGATCACGTCGAACGACTTGCCCTCGATGACGCGCACCTCGTACAGCGCGTGGATCAAGCCGTAATTTGCGAGCAGCGTCCGGTATTCGGCGAAGCCGACTCCCTCGACGCTGCGTCCATTTCCGAGTTTCGATCTTGCCCGGGTGATGACGATATAGGCGTCCAGCCCCTGCGGGGTGATGTCGCTGCGAACCAGCTCCTTGAACGGATCGCTCCGCAGCAGATTGACGGGCGCAACCGCCGAGTCCCTGATCGCAGCGAACGCTGCGCGCCTGTAGGTCACCGGCTGCACACGAAAACGTCCGCCGAGTAGCCTCGTCGTCTGTTGCACGATTAGCTCGTCCAGTCCCCATGCGCTGATCGAGACGCTTTGCGCGCTGTTGCCAAGGCCGGTCAGGCCGGCCTGTGTCAGGCTCATCTCCTCGCCGATGGCCGAGACGACGCCGATGGTCTTGATCGCCTGGAGACGGCTCGCGCGCGTCTCGAAGGCCGCGGCGGCGCCGAGAGCGACGCAAGTGGCCGCGAGGCCAATCCATAGAAAAGCAGTGCGGCGCATGGCGAGCTATCGAATCCTGAAGTCGAACGAATAGGACGCGCCGAGGCCGACCGTGGTCTGGTTCGACGATCCCCGCAGCTTCACCAGCGGGCTGTCCGCGGCGTCGCCGAGCAGCTTCTCGTATTCGACATAGGCGTGGACCTCCCACTGCGGATTGATGCGGTAGGAGATCTGGCTGCCGAAGCCGACCGAGTGCGCGCCGCCTTTGGCATCGTACCTCGGCAACCCCGACGCCAGCGCCTGCGCGGTGTCGACGCCGAAATACGGGGCGGTCGCCTTGGTGCTCTTCCAGGTGAAGCGTGGACCGGCCGAGATCGTGAGCCTTTGAATCAGCGGCACGATGACGTCGGCGGAGATGTCGGCGACTGTGCCGGTATGGCCGCCGATGCCCTGGCGCAGTTCGCTGCGCAGGCGGAGCCAGTCGACCGGATAATATTCGACGAAGCCGCCAACCTCGTATGCGGCCTTGACGTCGCCAAGCCCGGTCAACTCGGCATATTTGCTGCTCTTGCGCGAAGAAACGTATTTGAAGGCAGGCCCGGCGCGAAAATTGCCGACGTCCAGCAACGCGATGCTGGCGCTGTCGCGCGGCCCGCGAAACTGGTCGACCGATCCGGCACGACGAATGGCGAAGATCGGAATGGGGAGGAATTTTCCATCCTTCGATCCGACGAAATCGGGCATGTATTGTCCGCCGATGCCGACCATGACCGTCCAGTTTCCGGAGGGCGAAGGCAGCATCGGCAAATCGAACGGCGGCGCCGGCAGCGTGACCGCGGTCTGCGCCGAAGCCGACTGAGGGATCGTCACGACCGCGCCGAGTGCGGCAAGGAGGGCGGTCGTACGCCGCGCATTCACCGAGAGGCGGAAAGCGGCTTCGTCAAAATGCTTCATTACGGGGCCCCGGACCGGCCTTGCTGGCCTGGTCGACTGATGTGGTTCGGAGCTCAGCATGTGGGCCGGCAAAATTGCCCCAAGATTGCAAGGCGAGAGCCGCTGTCCCAATCCGTTTCCGGCGTGCGCTGCGCACGGGCCGCCGAACCAACATTGCCCGAACATTGCCGGGCCGCCCTTACGCGCCCAAACTTTGGCCGGCAGTGCCGGTCAGCCCGTTCGCGTCTGCCTTTTATTCGCCAAGCTCGCTGCCTTTATGGGAACCCTGCGCACGAGCCGAAACGCCAGACTTCGGCCAGGGAGCGTCACGCTCGGGGTTTGTTACCCAGCAGAGTCAAGGACGACCCGCGTGCGTTCCCTCGTGATCGAAGACGAACCGCAGATCGGCGCTTATGTCAGCCGCCTGCTCGGGCAATTGCACGGGATCGTCGACCTCGTCGGCTCGATTGCCGATGCCCGCCAGGCCCTGGACAACTTCAAATACGACCTTGCGATCGTCGACCGGATGTTGCCCGACGGCGATGCACTCCAGGTGGTCACGGCGCTGAGCCAGTCGCCGGAACGTCCCGCGATCATCATGCTGACGTCCAAGGACGCCAAGGAGGATGTCGTCGATGGCCTCAACGGGGGCGCTGACGACTATCTTGGCAAGCCGTTCGAGCCGCAGGAGCTGCTTGCGCGGGTGCGCGCGGTGCTGCGGCGGCCACGGCTGCTCGCGCCCTCGGTGCTGTCGCTCGGCAATGTCGAGCTGCATCTCGGCAGCAACGAGGCCGTTGTCGCCGACACCAGGATCCTGTTGCGGCGGCGTGAAGCACTAATCCTCGGCGCGCTGCTGATGCGGCGCGACCGCGTCATCACCCGCGCCGCCCTGATCGAGGAGATCTACGGCTTCGATGACGAGATCGAGTCCAACACGCTCGAAGCGCAAGTCTCACGCCTGCGCAAGAAACTGGCCGAGCTCGGCGGCGACGTCGAAATCCGCAGCATGCGGGGCATCGGTTACATCCTGCGGCTGGCAAGTCCGCGATGAAGTCGATCGCCCGGACGTTTGCGCTCTCGCTCGGCATCGCCGCGACGACGATCTTCCTGATCATGGTCGGCATCTTCGTCTGGCGCTACCCGATGGAAGAACGCGAGTTCAGGGCCTGCCGGGTCGTGGCGGCCGTTCTCGATCGTGCCACTCTGATCGATAGGCAGAACCTGACGGTACGTCCGACTCCCGCCCTCGAGGAATTGAAGGCGGACAGCCCGAACCTCTGGTACGTCGTGTCCGCCGGCGATGTCGTCAGCGAATACGGCAGCGAGCGCCGGCCAGCCCTTCCTTTCGCCTTTCCCTATCGTGGGCCCGTCGGCCTGTCCGTCTTCAGCACACCCGACCAGAGCAGCACGTTCTGTCTCGCCGTTGCGCAACGGGGCTCTTTGCGGCTCACGATGATGGTCGGCGAGCCTCAGGTTCGCTTCGGCCGAATTGCGAGGAGCTTCCTCGTCCGCAGCTTCTTCTCGATTTTCCTGGTGGCCGTGGCCTTTGCCGCGACCGTCGCAATCGGTTCGGCGCTTGCTGCGCGTTTCGTCTCGCGCGGGATCGAGCGGGTGGCGCGACGCGCCCTCGCGATCGATCCGTCGGCGCCGCAAGGCTTGATCTCCTTGTCCGAGGTTCCCTCGGAGCTGAAGCCGCTGGTCGAGGCGTTGAACCGCGCCTTCGGCGAGATCGACGCCTACATCAGGATGCAACGCCGCTTTCTCGGCAACGCCGCCCATCAACTCCGCACGCCGCTCACGCTGCTGCGTGCGAAGATCGAGGACGTGCCCGAGCCGGCACTGAAAGCCGAATTGGTGCGCGACATCAGGCGCCTGACGTCGCTGGTCTCCGCCATGCTCGACCTGGCCCGGCTGCAAAATCATGCGATCGAGAAGCGGCCGATCGATCTCGCCCAAATCACGCTCGACGTGCTGGCCGATTTCGGTCCCTCGGCACTGGACGCCGGCATCGAACTCGCGCTGGAGCAGGACGAAAAAGGTCCGCTCCCGGTGCAAGGCGTGGACGCCGCGATTCGCAGTGCGCTCGCCAATCTCGTCGGCAACGCGCTCATCCACGCCCATGGCGCGCAACGCATCGTTGCCACGCTCAGCCGAGATGGCATCTCCATTCACGACGACGGCGCGGGCCTGCCCGATGGCGCCGAACACGGCCTGACGGAGCCGTTTCAGACCGGCAACGCCGCCGGCGATGGCGCAGGCCTCGGCCTGTCGATCGTCCGCGAGATCATGGCTGCCCATGGCGGCGAGCTGATCATCTCTTCCGCGCCCGGCCGCGGCACGACCATGAGCCTGCGCTTTCCCCAAGGCGCCGCGCCGGTCAAAGCCCCGCAGCTCGATTTGCAGGTGCACTAGGCGAGACGCTACGGCCCTCCCGCGAAACCGTCCGGAAACATTGACGCTCAATGCTTCTTCATCGTTTCGTCCTTTCGCAACAAGCAACCAATATGTGCGCCGTAGGCAATGGGAATGTTCGCACACGAGCGAACCTGTTCCGGCAACGTCGCGACCAAACCTCCGATTGACATCTTCAACGGAGATTTTCCAATGCGTGTTCTCACAATGATTGCCGTCGCCGGCGCCGTGATTGCGAGCTCGGCCGGCGCCTTCGCCAGTGAACTCCCCTCTTACGAAGTGAAGTCCTTGCCGATCTCGGCGACGCAAGTGCAGGTGCTCGGCGGTGCCGGCGTCGAGGAACAGTCGGCCGCGCCCGCGATGATCGTCGCCGGCATGCCCGCCTCGCCCGCGCAGGTCACAGTGCTGTCGCAGCGCGTCAAGCGGCTCGCAAGCGCCGGCGCGACGAGCGAGCAGCGCTGATCGCCAGCGCGCAAGGCGCACCACGTCATCTTGTCATTCGCGCATTCGCGCGCCGGCATCAACCGGCGCGCGCTCGGTTTATAGCAATACTAATTCCAAATCTGATGATTGAGGGATCATTGCGTCCTTCTGCACTTCAAGCCCGGGAATGCACTTGTTAGTCGTGCCCGTCAGGAATGATGGGGTCGCGAATGACAACATGGGTGAAGACGGCAACGAGATTGATTGGCGGCGCGCTGCCGCTATTGGCTGGCCTGATCGACGCGGCGCCGGCCGAGGCGCAATCATCGTCGCAGGAATTGCCCGCCGTCGTCGTCGAACGGCCGTCGTCGCGACCAAAGGCGGGAACACGTCCGCTCCGCTCGCGGCAGGCCGGGCAGACAACGAACCGACGCCGTCAGCACGCACAGTCGAACGCCAATTCGCCGGCGGCGGGTGGTGGTGCTGCTGCTGAGACCGCGACAGGCCCGGTGCAGGGCTACGTGGCAAGTCGCAGCGGCACCGGCACCAAGACCGACACGCCGCTCCGCGAGACGCCGCAGTCAATCAGCGTGGTGACCGCGGACCGGGTCATCGACCAGGGCGCGACCACCGTGCAGGAAGCGTTGCGCTACGTACCAGGCGTGTTCGCCGACGCCTACGGCGCGGACTCGCGCGGCGACTATCCGCGCATCCGTGGGCAGGACCCGAACATCTATCTCGACGGCACGCGGATGGTGAACACCTGGAATTTCAATGAATGGCGGCCGGAGCCTTATACGCTGGAGCGCATCGAGGTTCTGCGCGGCCCCTCTTCCGTGCTCTACGGCGACACCTCGACGGCAGGCTTGCTGAACCTGATTTCAAAGCGGCCACGGGCGGAATCCGCCAGCGAGATCGGCGTGCAATATGGCAGCTTCAACCGCAAGCAGGTGCAGCTCGACTCCACGGGCAAGCTGACCAAGGACGGCGAGTGGCTCTATCGCTTCATCGGCGTATTCCGCGACAGCAACATGCAGACGGATTACGTCAAGGACGATCGCATCGTGCTCGCACCGTCGCTGACCTGGCGTCCGACCAACGATACCAGCTGGACCGTGCTCGGCACCTACCAAAAGGACACGACCGGCTCCTCCACCGCGTTTCTGCCGCATGAAGGCACGCTGTTTGCCGGCCCCAACGGCTTCATTCCGATCAACCGCTTCGCCAGCGAGCCGGGCTGGGACCGCTATCGGACCGAGACGGGCGCCGTCTCAAGCCTGTTCGAGCATCGCTTCAACGACGCCCTGACCGTCAGGCAGAACATGCGTTATGTGCACGTCGAGGGCATCTATCACAGCCTCTATCCGGACGTGTACTCCAAGCCGGACAATCCGTTTCTGGATCTCGAACGGCGCACGGTGGCGCGCTACGTCTCGGCGCGCGACAGCGTCAAGGACAACTTCACCTCGGATACCAATGCCGAACTGAAATTCGCAACCGGCGCCGTCCAGCACAAGGCGCTGTTCGGGATCGACTACCGCGGCTACAGGGAGCGCGCCTCGTCCGGCGGAGGCTATGATCCGACGCCGTTCGATCTCTACGCGCCCGTTTACACCGGCGTCACGCCGCCGGACATGTCGGCCGAGCCCGATCTCCGCCAAAGCCAGCTCGGCCTCTACGCCCAGGACCAGTTGCGGCTCGGCCCCTGGCTCGCGGTGCTCGGCCTGCGCCACGACTACGTCACCAGCGACACCCAGGGCACGCCGGGCGAGCATTACCGGGCGACTACAGGCCGCGCGGCACTGATGTACGAGTTGCCGTTCGGCGTCACGCCCTACGTCACCTATGCGCAGTCGTTCAACCCGGTGTTCGGTAGCGGTGTCTGCGCCACGGGTGTTTGCACGCCACAACGCGGCGAAATGGTGGAGCTCGGCTTCAAGTACAATCCGTCACCCGGCAATGCCATCAACGGCGCGATCTTCGACACCACCGAGCGGAACAGGCTTGCCAGCGATCCCGATAATCCGCTGCTCTCGATCCAGACCGGCAAGGTCCGCATCCGCGGCGCCGAGCTCGAGGTGCTGGCCCGCATCACGCCGGAGCTCGATCTGATCGGCGCTTACACCTACCTCGATGCCCGCGTCGAGAGCGGCGACAACGCCGGCAAGCATGTCGAGACCGTGCCGGACCATCAGGCCTCGCTCTGGGCAAAATACCGCCTCGCCCTATTCGGCCTGCCCGGCGTCACGCTCGGCGGCGGGGTACGCTACATCGGCGCCTCCTGGGACGGCACCGACACGCTCCGCACGCCAGACTACACCCTGTTCGATGCGATGATCCGTTACGACAACGGCCCCTGGCGACTCCAGGTCAACGCCAGCAATCTCTTCGACAAACGCCATCTCACCACCTGCCTGGCGCGCGGCGATTGCTTCCTCGGCGTCGGCCGCACGGTTCTCGGCAGCGTGACGTACAAATTCTAGAGACAATCTCTACGTCATGCTGCCCGGCATGAAGCAGCGCACGCGCGGGTGACCGTCGATATAGTGCTTCCACACCATGGTGCGGCCGATCTTGTTCGGCACGGTGATCACCGCGCCGTCGGGCACCACGACCCACTCGTCGTCGATGCGGACGCGGAAGCGGCCGCGATCGGACTCCCAATCGACGTCGGCAATGACGTAGCCGTCGGCGTCGGTGCAGCACTGTCCGAATTCGCTATGCAGGCTTTCGAACCAGGGTTTTAACGGCGAGTTGGCGTAACGCCCGTCGTCGCGCGCCAGCGCCGATGTCGCCAAGAGTGCTGTCAGACCCAGTGCTGTCAGGCCCAGCAATGGCGCTACACACAATCCTGCAAGTCGCATGTCGTCTCCGCGGGTCGAAATGATCGCGGCGTGGGACAACGCGCACCGCCCGCCTTCCGCAACTCGGCGAAAGGCTCGGAGGGCTGCGACTCGTTCCCCCAGCAGCTCTGCGGATAGCTATGCAAATCCGGCGCCAGCATGCATTCCGGGCAACTACTGGAGCGGGCTCGCGGCGCATTCGTCTTTCGGCGGATATGACCGCCGACGACTTTCCGTCTTCCCCGCCTGCACGAGGAATGACGACGATGTGTGGAGCACTGCCGGTCAGGCGGCACAGCGCGCGACGAACGCCCCTTACTGCTTGGGTGCCGGCGCCATCATCCCGCCGCCGCCCTTCTTCGTCGCAGGTGCCGGCGGCTTGGTGGCCGCAGCCTGCGCGGGCAGATATTTTGCGACGATGGCGGGATCGACCTGGGCGATGCTGGCGTCAGGCAGGCGCGTCCAGGCCTCGTCCTTGCCGAGCAGCGAAATTCCGAGATAGCCGCGCAAGGTCAGGGTCTGGCCATCAGGACTGACCTTCATATTGGCTTTCCAGATCTGGCCGTCGCGCGGATTGAGCACGTTGCCGCCTTCGTACTTCATGCCTTCGCGCTTCATGTTGCGGACGAAGGAGATGCCGAGCACCGGCGCGTTCTTGCGGTCGTCGGTGCACTTGCTGCAGATCTCGTTCGGATCGTCGCCGGGCCGCGGGAAGGTCTTTGCGATCACGCCTTCGAAGATGCCGTTACGGTCGATGAAGAGGAACCAACCGACCGTCTTGCCGTCTTCGACCTTCTGCCAGAGGCCCGCCGCCGTGGGCTCGGCGGTCTGCGCCGCAGACGGCGTCACCGTCGCGAGCGACAATGCCAGCGCGAGGAGGGGGAGCCGAAAGCTGGAAAAGAGAGTCCGCATTATCATCACCTTGCTGAGCCAATCTCGTTGCCAAGCCACGACCGGAATGGCCGCAGACTACGGCGATTTCGCGAACGGTTCCAGCACCAGAAACATGGGGGCTCGGCGCCGTTAGTTGACACCGAGCTTCTTTTGCAGGCTGGAGGACGAGGTCGTGTACTGGAACACGAGCCGCTTCTCCGGATAGACGTAGCGATGGGCTTTTTGCGACATCAGCGCGCCCTCGTGGAAGCCGCACAGGATCAGCTTGATCTTGCCGGGATAGGTGTTGATGTCGCCGATCGCGAAGATGCCCGGCACGTTGGTCTCGAACGCGGAGGTCTCGACCGGCACCAGATTATTCTCCAGCGCAATGCCCCAGTTCGCGACCGGACCGAGCTTCATGGTCAGTCCGAAGAACGGCAGCAAGGTGTCGCAGGAAATGTCGGTCACGCTGTTGTCGTTGCCCTTGATGGTGGCGCCGGCGAGCTTGCCTTCGGTACCGGAGAGAGCGGTGACCTGGCCGAGCCGGAGATCCATCTTGCCAGCGGCAACCAGCGCGCGCATCTGCTCGACGCTGTGGGGTGCGGCGCGAAACTCGTCGCGCCGATGCAACAACGTGATGCGCTTGGCGATCGGATGCAGATTGAGCGTCCAGTCGAGCGCGGAATCGCCGCCGCCGACGACCAGCACGTTCTTGTCGCGGAACGTTTCCATCTTGCGCACGGCGTAATGGACTGAAGTGCCTTCATAGGCCTCGATGCCCGGCACCGGCGGACGCTTGGGCTGAAACGAGCCGCCGCCGGCCGCGATCACCAACACCTTGCATTCGAACACCTTGCCCGCATCCGTGGTGCAGCGAAACAGGGGATCGCCGATCTTCTCCACGGTCTCGATCATCTCGCCGAGATGGAAGGTCGGATGGAACGGCTTGATCTGCTCCATCAGCGCGTCGGTGAGGCCCTGCCCCGAAACCTGCGGAATGCCGGGAATGTCGTAGATCGGCTTTTCCGGATAGAGCTCGGCGCACTGGCCGCCGACCTTGTCGAGGATGTCGACGAAATGCGCCTTCATGTCGAGAAGGCCAAGCTCGAAAGCGGCGAACAGACCGCAGGGGCCGGCGCCAATAATCAGCACATCGGTTTTGATCGCGTCGCTCATGTCGTCTCTTTGTCGTTGTCTGTTGGACGGCGCCCTTTGGGCAGAGGTGACCCTGCCTGTCTAGCCAACGGGAATGGATCAGGGAAGGCATAAAAGCAGGAGCGCCCCGCAGCCGCGCCCACTTGCCGGGGCAGCATAACTGGGCTGTAACGAGCAAGGATATGACGGAGATCAATCGGTGAACGCACCAAGTCGCCTCGATACGACGCCGCGCCTGGAGGACTTTCCCTACCGCCTCAGCGACAACGTCCGCTTCGGCGATCTCGATCCCAACCAGCACGTCAACAACGCGGTCTACGCCACCTATTTCGAGACCGGCCGCGTCACGCTGATGAAGCTTCCGCAGTACGGCCTGACCCCGCCGGGCCTTGCCTGGATCATGGTGCGGCTCGACATGCATTTCCGCGCCGAGCTGCACTGGCCGGGCACGATCGAGCTTGGCCTCGGCGTGGTGAAGTTGGGGCGAACCTCGGTGACCTTCGAGCAGGTCGTGTTCTCGCAAGCAAAGTGCATCGCCTCGGCGATGTCGGTCGGCGTCATGCTCGACGAGGCAACGCGGCGGCCTGCGCCGCTCAGCGCGGAGATCGTCGAGAAGCTCAGACCCTGGCACAAGCGCGGCATCGAGGTCGCGCCGCCGAACGTATAGTTCAATTCAGAAGGGGCGGGCTTGTCAGGACAAAGCCCGTCAGGACGACGCCTGTAGCGATCAGGCTTGGCGTTCCGGCGTCGTCACGACGAGACCGTCGAGGTCGTCGGAGACCTTGATCTGGCAGGACAGACGCGAATTCGGGCGCACGTCGAAACCGAAATCGAGCATGTCCTCCTCCATCGGCGTCGGGCTGCCGACCTTCTCGCGCCAGGCTTCGTCGACATACACATGGCAGGTCGCGCAGGCGCACGCGCCGCCGCATTCGGCCTCGACGCCGGGAATGCTGTTACGGATCGCGGCTTCCATCACCGTTGCGCCGTTCTCGATTTCCACCGTGCGGGTTTCGCCCTTGTGGTCGACAAAGTGAATCTTGGCCATGTGTGCTCGTGCTGCCGCGGTGCTGGAATGAAGGAGGGTCCGGGCTGTCCTATAACGGGTCGATCCGCCCGGCGCCATAGGGTTTTGATGCGAAGTGAATCCCGCTTTGCGGCAAGAAAATGCGTCAAAACAAGAGACTAGAGCCCGGCTCCGCCGCGTGGCCTCAAGGCTTCAGGATCGCCTGGATGGCGGCGCGGGCCTCGGTCACCGCCTCCTTCAGCGCGGCGAAGGCGTGGCGCTGGTTGCGGCCGGTCTGGATCGCGGTCTCGAGGCTCGCTGCGGCATCTGCCACCGCAAAAGCGCCGATCCCGCGGGCCGAGCCCTTGAGCTTGTGGGCAAGTGCACCGGCCTCGGCCGGCAGCGTCGCCATCGCCGCCATCAGGCGGACCGCCTGCTCGGCGAACATGGCCAGCACTTCCTGTTCCAGCTCCGCATCGCCCAGCGTCATCCGGGAGAGATGGTCGAGGTCGAGCGGACTGTCGATGGGTGCAAGCGGGGGCGAGGGCATCCAGTCCATCCGTTGCAGTTCAGGCGTCATGGCGCAGGCCCCGGCATCGCGCGACGGTTCCGCCGGTCCGGCGGGCGAATTTGACCTCACCCAAGCATGGAAATGGTTAACGAAATGTTTGGGCTGTTTGACGTAGATCTGCCCGTTTATTGACGAAAAGTTGCCGCAATCGACCGCGTCCGGTGGAGAATTGCATTTATTGCTAAGGCGTTAGGGCGCGATCCTGTTAACGATGATTAAGAATGTCTTAATCGCGGGCATTTCATTCGCGACGCTCTGCCAATAGGATGTTGCAGAAATTGGCGGACAAGCCGTCCGGGTGGGGACGGCTCGGAGATCCGCGCAAGCGGCATGATCCGGTCTGTGGGCTTGCGTTGTGCGCAGGGCTCGCGGGGGGACGCGTACAAGTAACGAGGGCTCGGACTGAACATGGCGAACACTCCGAAGAAGGTCAAAGACCCCACAGAAGTTGCGCTTTCTGCGATCCAGGAAGCCCTCAACATCAGCGACACCGCTGCGGACACCAGCCGCAGCGCCGCGATGCGCAACGAGACGACGTCCTCGGTGGCGCCGCCGCCGCCCCCGATTTTCGACGACGAGCCGAGCTTCGAGCCGCGCCCCGCCGCCAATGAGCGGGCGAACGTGTTCGACCCGATCGAGGAGCCGCGCACCTCGCGCCGCGCCGCCAATGACGACCGGGAGACCATCGGCCAGTTGCTCCAGGCGCTGCAGAAGGGCCGCCCTGCCCGCAGCGTCTATACGTTCGCCACCATCTTCGCCGGCGTCTGGCTCGCCGCCTGCGCCGCGCTGACCTTCGGCTTCCTGCCCTCGATCCAGGCCGCCATGGGCCAGAGCGGCGGCGTGCTCGTCATCGCCGGCCTGATCGCGATGTTCTTCGCGCCGATCATGCTGTTCTACTTTCTGGCGAGCCTCGTCTGGCGCGGCCAGGAAATGCGCATGATCGCCCAGGCGATGGCGCAGGTCGCGATCCGTTTCTCCGAGCCCGAGGGCTCGGCGTCCGATTCCATGGTCACCGTCGGCCAGGCCATCCGCCGCGAAGTCGCGGCGATGGGCGACGGCATCGAGCGCGCGATCGCGCGCGCCGGCGAGCTCGAGACGCTGGTCGCCAACGAGGTCGCTGCGCTCGAACGCGCCTATTCCGACAACGAAGTGCGCATCCGCGCCCTGCTCCAGGACATCGCGCATCAGCGCGACAATCTGGTCGGCCAGGCCGAGCAGGTCCGCAGCGCCATCTCCGGCGTGCAGATCGATTTGCGCCACGACATCGCGCTGATCTCGGACGCGATCGCCTCGCGCGTCGACGAGGTCGCCAAGTCCATCACCGGTGCGCTGGAAGAGCGCGGCGCCCACATCACCAGCGCGCTGAGCAATGCCGGCGACAACATGATCCTGGCGCTCGGCGAGCGCGGCGGCGACCTGCTCGACCGCCTCGAGGAGGCCAGCAACGAGACCACGCGCGCCGTGCTCGACGCCAGCGAGCGGCTGACCACCAGCCTCAACTTCAAGACCGGCCACGTCCACGACGAGTTCGTCGACCTCGCCGACCGCGTCCACGAGATGCTGAACGAGCGCATCGACCGCATCACCGGCGAATTCGAGCAGCGCTCCGCCGCGATCGTCGACGGCATCTCCGAGCGCACCGAGCAGGTGCACGACAGCCTGAAGAATTCCTCGGATTCGCTGCTGCTCGAGCTCGAGCTGCGCTCCAACGACCTCTCCTCCAAGATCGACGACGCCGGCAGCCGCCTCGCCGGCCAGATCTTGACGAGCGGCGACAAGGCGAGCGAGGCGCTCGACGCCACCGTCAACACCCTCGTGGCCAAGGTCGTCAGCCAGACCGAGACTGCGCACGATTCGCTGTCGCTGCAGATGAGCGCGTTCGACGAGCTGGTGCGGAACCAGGGCACCGAGCTGGTCGAGAAGTTCGCCCGCGACTCCGGCACGCTGGGCGCCCTGATCACGCGCCACATCTCCGAGTTCGACCGCACCGTGAAGACCTTCGGCGGCGAGATCGTCGAGCGCATGGGCCAGCGCACGCAGGACATCCATGAATCGCTGAAGACCTATGTCGACAATTTCGACACCCGCTTCACCGCCAACGGCGGCGAGATCACGGCCGTGCTCGACCAGCGCCTGGTGCAGTTCGAAACCACGATCGGCGAACGCGTCAGCAATCTCGACTCTTCGCTGAACGGCAAGATCTCCAGCCTCGACTCGACGATCGAAGGCCACATCAAGACGTTCGACGACCAGCTCGTCGGCCGCGTCGCGGCGCTCGAACAGTCGTTCGACACCCGCGCGAAGTCCGTCACCGACACCATCGACGAGCGTCTCAACACGCTCGCCTCGTCGCTGACCGACGGTGCCGCGCAGGCGATCCAGTCAGTCGACTCCCGCCTCACCCACCTCACGACCTCGCTGACCGGCGGCGCATCGCAGGCCATCGAGTCCATCGATGCGCGCCTCAACCACCTCACGAGCTCGCTGACCGATGGCGCATCGCAGGCCATCGAAACCATCGATGCGCGCCTCAACCACCTCACGGCCTCGCTGACCGATGGCGCATCCCAGACCATCCAGTCGATCGACACGAGGCTGACCCACCTCACCACGACGCTCACCGGCGGCGCGTCGCAGGCGCTCGAGTCCATCGACTCCCGCCTCACCTACCTCACCACCGCGGTGACGAACGGCGCATCGCAGGCCGTGCAGTCGATCGACACCCGCTTGACCCTCCTGACCTCGACCCTCACGGACGGCACCGCGCAGGCGATCGAGGCGGTCGACCGCCGCATCACCGGCGTCACCGAGATCATTGACGGCCGCAGCACGCACCTGACCGACACGGTCACGGCGCGCTTCCAGGAGATCCATCAGGTCATCGAGACCAAGGTCGGCTCGGTCGCCAGCGACATCGACGTGCGCGTGGCGCAGTTCGAGGACCTGCTCGGCTCGCGCGTCGAGGCCGTCGCCGGCCGCATCGAAAGCAGCGGCCGCCAGGCCAGCGAGGACATGATGTCCCGCGCCGAGATGATCTCGACCGCGATCCGCTCGCATGTCGAGGACGCCGAGCGCTCGCTCACCAACCTCGTCGTCAACACCAGCGAGACGATCCAGACCGGTGCGCGCACCGCCCAGCAGTCGCTGATGACGGTTTCCTCCGACGTCAACGCCCAGCTCAAGATGACCTCCGCCGAGGTCGAGCGCGCGCTGACCGCGGTCGGCACCGGCTCCGCGAACTCGATCCTGAGCAGCGCCCGCGAGGCGCAGTCGACGCTGGTCGCCGCCTCGGGCGAAGCCTCCAACCAGATCAAGGGGCTCGCGGCCGACGTCGAACGCACGCTGTCGGCGGCAGGCTCGGCCACCGCGGCCTCGATCCTGGCCGGCGCCCGCGAGGTCCAGACCACCCTCGTCACCGCGTCCTCGGATGCGGCCAACCACGTCAAGACGCTCACCGCCGACGTGCAGCGCTCGCTGTCGCTGGCCGGCTCCACCACGGCGGAATCGATCACCGCCGGCGCCCGCGATGCGCAGAGCACCCTGATCGCGGCCTCGACCGAGACCGCCAACCAGATCAAGGCGCTGTCCTCCGACGTGCAGCGTTCGCTGACGATGGCCGGCACCTCGACCGCCGAGATCCTCACCAGCGGCGCCCGTGAGGCCCAGAACACGCTGGTTGCCGGGTCCTCGGATGCGGCGGCCCAGGTCAAGTCGCTCACGGCCGATGTGCAGCGCTCGCTCACGATGGCCGGCACTTCGACCGCCGAAACCATCACCGCCGGCGCTCGCGAAGCGCAGAACATGCTGGTGACGGCGTCCTCCGAGGCGGCGAGCCAGGTCAAGTCGCTCTCGGCCGAAGTTCATCGTTCGCTCTCGCAGGTCGGCCAGTCGACCGCCGAGACCATCACCACCAGCGCCCGCGACGCCCAGAGCACCCTGCTCACGGTCTCGGCCGAACAGACCAGCCAGGTCCGTTCGCTCGCGGCCGAGATGCAGCGCGCGCTGGCAACCGCCGGCGGCGCCACCATCGAGGCGCTCACCAGCGGCGTGCGCGAGGCCCAGGGCTCGCTGATCTCCGCCTCGACCGACGCGGCAAGCCAGATCAAGTCGCTGACCACTGACATCGAGCGCACGCTGACCGCGGTCGGCGCCGACACCGCCTCGACCATCCTCAACAGCGCACGCGAGGCCCAGACCTCGCTGACCTCGACCTCGGCGGACGCCGCGAGCCAGATCCGCACGATCTCGACCGAGATCGAGCGCACGCTGAGCGCGGCCACCGCGAACGCGACCAACGACATCCAGACCAGCGCGCTCAATGCCCAGAACGCGCTGATCACGGCCTCCAACGAGGCGAGTTCGCGGGTCAAGTCGAGCTCGTCCGACGTCGAGCGTTCGGTGCTCGCCGCCAGCAGCAGTTTCGGCCAGGCCATGACCGGCAAGACCGACGAGATCGTCACCTATGTGCAGCAGCAGGCCGACCGTCTGTCCAACATGATCGACGCCAAGCGCGGTGCGCTGGTCGATGCGATCGGCTCCAAGACCAGCCAGCTCACGCTCGACATCGACCGCGTCACCTCGGACGCGCTGAAGTCGATCGAGACGCGCGGCCAGGCCTTCTCGCAGACCATGATGGGCAACGGCTCGGAAGTCGCCCGCACCATCAACGCGGCGCGCGAGATCGCCACCAGCGCGGTCGGCAAGTCGCTCAAGGACCTCGAGCAGTCCTCGCGTTCCGCGATCGACCAGTCGCGCCAGGTCTCGATCGCGGCCGTCACCGAGATGCAGGAGACCAGCAAGATCCTGCGTACCGACACCGTGGCGCTGTTCGAACGTCTGCGCGAAGGCAACATCCTGCTTCAGGAGGTGCTGACCGGTGCGCACGACAACCTCAACTCGCTCGAGCGGGCGCTGGTGACGCGCGTCGCCGACTTCGTCTCGGCGATGAACGACGTCACCTCGCGCAACGGCGCGGCGACGCAGAACCTGGAAGAGCAGCTCAACGTCTTCAACAGCAAGACCACGAAGGCCCTCCAGGATCTCGGCGAGCTGTCGACCCAGTTCGACGCGCACGGCAAGGCGCTGGTCGACGCCGCGCAGGTCGTCGAGCAGAGCAACAAGAACACCACCGCCTCGCTCGCCGAGCGCAAGCAGGCGCTGGAATCGCTCGTCACCACGATCGACCTGCGTACGGCCGATCTCGACCAGCGGCTGTCGCGCTTCACCGGCCTGCTCGATGAATCGCTGGCGGCCGCCGAGGAGCGCGCCCGCGACATCGCGCGCGTCGTCGCCGAGACCGCCGGCGCCGGCTCCGCCGCGATCACCCGCCAGTTCGAGGCGGTGCGCGTCGCCTCCGAAGAGGAGCATCGCCAGACCATCGAGGCGATGCACGACATCTACCGCCAGACCACGGACGAGGCGGATACGATGTTCAAGCAGTCGACGGAGAAGTTCACCAACCTCGTCTCCAGCATGAAGCAGATGGCCTTCGAGATGCACAACGAGCTCGAAGCCACCCGCAACGAGCTGCGCCGCGGCGTGCTCGAGATGCCGCAGGAGGCCGCCGAGAGCACTGCGCAGATGCGCAAGGTGATCGTCGATCAGATCGAGGCCCTCGCCGAGCTCAACCGCATCGTGGCCCAGCATGGCCGCGGCCTCGACGTCACCACGACGGGCCGCGCGTCCGCCGCGGTCCAGCGCCAGGAAGAGCCGATCATGGCAGCGGCGGGTGGTCGTGGCACCGAGACCCGCATGCGCGACACCGGCAGCGCCTCCACGCTGCCGCCGCCGGACCTCGGCGTGCCCGCCAACTCGCGCCGCACCGAAGCGCCGCCGGTCGCGCCCGCAGTCAACGACCAGGGACGTGACGGCTGGCTGTCGGACCTCCTCAACCGGACCGACGCCAATCAGGGCGCCCCGACCGGTCAGGCTTCCCGTGGCCGCGCCGCACCCGCGCCGCAGCCGCAGGCCCCGCAAGCCAGCAGCAATCCGTTGGAGTCGCTGTCGCTCGACATCGGCCGGCTGATGGACCGCAACCTCGCCGCCGAGATGTGGGACCGCTACCAGCGCGGCGAGAACAAGGCCTTCACCAAGCGCCTCTACACGCCCGCCGGCCAGAAGGCCTTCGACGAGGTCGCCCGCAAGTATCGCGCCGACCGCAACTTCAAGGGCACGGTCGACCGCTACGTCGCCGAGTTCGAGCGCCTGCTCGACGAGGTCGCCCGCGACGGCCGCGGCCCGCAGGAGCTGCGCAGCCACCTGACCTCGGAGACGGGTCTGGTCTACACGCTGCTCGCGCATGCGGCGGGACGGCTGGGGTAAAGCGGCTCGCGACTGGCGAGTAACGAATAGCGAATGAAAACGGAGGCCTCGCGGCCTCCGTTTTGTTTTGCAGGGAAAGCTCAGTTCGCGCCGGGCTGGCCGAATGACAGCCGCTCGGCCAGCACGGCAGCCTGGGTCCGCGAGCCGACGCCGAGCTTGCGCAGGATCGTCGAGACATGGCCCTTCACGGTCTGCTCGGCGATGTCGAGCTCGCCCGCGATCTGCTTGTTGAGCTTGCCCTCCACGATCATTGCGAGAATGCGCAGCTGCTGCGCGGAAAGCGTGGCCATTCGTGCGGCGAGCTCGACATCGGCGCCCTGGATCGAGCCGCGGCCGCCGACATTGGGCGGCATCCAGATCTCGCCGGCGAGGATCTTCGTGATCGCATCCGCCATCTCGGGCAGGCCGAGCGATTTCGGGATGTAGCCGGATGCGCCGTAGGCAATGGCGCGGCGGATGGTGGTGGCATCCTGCCGGGCCGAGATGATCGCCACCGGCACCGTCGGGAATTGCGCCGACAGGATGAACAGCGCGGCAAAGCCCTGGATACCCGGCATGGTCAGATCCCAGAGGATCAAGTCGATCTCGTCGGACTGGGCCGTCAGGATGCCGATGGCCTCGTCCAGCGACTGGCAGGCGACGATGTCGAGATCGGGCAGCACGCTCGACAGCGCGCTCCGCAACGCGGCCTGTACCAGCGGATGATCGTCGCCGATCAGGATGCGCATCGTTAGGGAGCCTCCAGTTTAGTCCCGAACTGCCGGCTCAGGGCTTCGCCGCCGAGAAAGCGCCGCAGAGCTGCCGGCTTGACCGGCTTCGACAGGATCTCGCAGCCGCGCGCCCTCGCCTCCTTGCGCACCGCCTCGCTGCGATCGCCGGTGACGACCAGCGCGCGGACGGTGCGACCCGACTTCTGCCTGAGATCGTCGAGAAAGTCCAAGCCGGTGCGACCGCCATCAAGATGGTAGTCGAGCAACACGACATCGGGCGGACCGGCTGTGACCGCAACCATCGCCTCGGCGATATCTGCCGCGACGAGCACGCGATGTCCCCAGCCGCCGAGCAGCGCCGTCAGGCCCTCGAGGATCGTCGCATCATTGTCGAGACACAGGATCGTCAGCGGCCGTTCCGCCGCTGCGGGCGCCGCAATGGCTGGATTGCGCTGAAGCGGCCTGGCCGGTCCGCGCGCAAGCGGCACCGTGACGGCAAAGCACGACCCATGCCCCGGGCGCGAACGGACATCGACGGCATGGTCCAGCAACCGCGACACGCGATCGACGATGGCGAGCCCCAGGCCCAATCCCTTGTCCGAGCCGGGCGCGAGACGCTGGAACTCTTCGAAGATGCGTGTCTGGTCCTCCGCCGGGATCCCGATGCCGGTATCCCAGACCTCGATGCGCAGCCCGTCGCCGCGCCTGCGGCAGCCGAGCAGGATGCGCCCCCTAGGCGTGTAGCGAAGCGCGTTCGACAAAAGGTTCTGCAAGATGCGACGCAGCAGATGCGGATCGCTGTGCACGGCGAGGCGGCAATCGACGACGCGGAGGAAGAGCCCGCGATCGTGCGCCATCGCCGAGAACTCGACGTTCAACTGCACGAGCAGGTCGGCGATCGGAAAGTCGAACGCCTCCGCGCGGACGGCGCCGGCATCGTAGGAGGAGATGTCGAGCAGCCTGTCCAGCACGTGCTCGGTCGAGCGCAGCGCCGCAATCGCGCTGCTCGCCAAGGTGCGCTCCTTGTCGGCATCACCGGCTCGCGACGAGGCATGCAGGCCCTCGTCGAGCGCGGACAGAAACAGACGGGCCGCGTTCAGTGGTTGCAGCAGATCGTGGCTGGCCGCCGCCAGGAAGCGGGTCTTGCCGAGATTGGCCTGCTCGGCCTCCGCCTTCGCCTGCTCGAGCGCCTCGGTCCGCTCGCGGACACGCAGCTCGAGCCCCTCATTGGCGCGTCGCAGGGCTTCCGCGGCACGGTGACGCTCGGTGACGTCGGTGTAGGTCGAGACGTAGCCGCCCTCGGCAACGCGGTCGTAAACGATCTCGAGCACCGTGCCGTCCGGCCGCTTGCGCTCGTACAGATAGGGCCAGCTCTGCGTGGCGACGTCACGATTGACCAGGAGCGCGGCGAATTCGGAGGCGGCATATTCGCCGCGCTCCACGTTAAAGGCAATCAGGTCCGCCAGTGGAAGACCCACGCGCACGAAATCCGGCGGCAGGTCCAGGAGCGCGATGAACCGGCCGTTCCAGGCCGTGATGTTGAAATCCGCATCGAACGCGCAAATGCCCTGCGGTACGCTCTCCAGCGTGCTCTGCAAAAGGCTGCGGTTGAAGCGCAACGCCTCCGAGGCTTCATCGAGCATCGCCATCGCCGCCCGCCGCGACAGCGAGTGCCCTTCCAGCGACGCCGCGATCACCACGCGCGCCGATGCCGCACCGATCGCCCCCGCGAGCAGGTTCTCGGTGAATCGGATCGAGTCGAGATCGACGAGCCCCGACGGATCGAGTCGCGGCCCGGTGCCGGCGATGCGAGCCGCGAGATAGCCGTCGAAGGCCGCCACGCCGCGCTCCGCGCCGACAAACCGCAGCGCCAGCGCGCGGAGATCGTCGAGCCGGACCACCACGCGGGACGACAGTTTCGGAATCGATTCGCGCACGACACCGTCGGCGAATGCCGCGGCCTGGTTGCGCTCGACGGTCGATTGCCGCCCCAGCGCCGAGAACATCAGGAAGCAGACGAGGTTGAGGCCGAGGCTCCAGAGCGTGGCGTGCGAGATCGGATCAATCCCTCCGAGGCCGAACAGCGCGTTCGGCCTGAGCCAGGCGATCTGCCACGGACCGTGGCGAACGATCTCCTCGATCCCTGGCCACAGTGGCGCTGCCGAGGGCAGCAGCAGCGTATAAGCCCAGATGCAAAACCCGATTGCGATCCCGAGCGAGGCACCGGTCTTGTTGGCACGCGGCCAGAACAGCCCTCCCACGAAGGCGGGACCGAATTGCGCGACCGCGACGAACGACAGAAGTCCGATCACGGTGAGCGGATAGGACTGGTTGACCAGGCGGTGCATCAGATAGGCGAGCAGCAGGATGCCGAGGATCGAGAGCCGGCGCACCGCCACCAACACCGACGTCATCGGCCGGCTCTGCGCACGCAGGCCGAAGACGCGTGACCGCAGCAGCAGCGGCATGATGACGTCGTTGCAGAGCATGGTGCTGAGCGCGACGGAGGTCATGATCACCATGCCGGTGGCGGCCGACAGGCCGCCCAGGAAGGCGATCAGGCTGACGGTGCCCGCGTCCGCCGCGATCGGTAGCGAAATGACGTAGGTGTCGGGGTCCATCATCGCGCCGAAGCGGTCGAGCCCGGCTGCGGCGATCGGCAGGATCAGCAGGCTGAACAGCACAAGATACGCAGGATAGAGCCACGCCGCGGTGCGCGTGTGGGCCGGACTCTCGTTCTCGACGACGGCGACATGGAAGGCCTGCGGCAGGCAGAGGAAGGCGATCGCCGAGATGATGATCGTCGAGGGCCAAACCGGCTGCGCCAGATCGAAGGTCAGAATCCCCGCCGATTGCGGATCCGACTGGAACTGCGACAGCAGAGCGGTCGGCCCGCCGGACAGGCCGAACAGCACGAACAGCGCGACAATCAGGAAAGCGGCCAGCTTGACGACGCTCTCGAAGGCGATCGCGAGCATCAGGCCGCGATGATGCTCGCTGGCATGGACATGCCGGACGCCGAACACGATCGCGAACAGCGCCATCGACGCCGCCACGCCGAACGCCGAATCCTGCCAGAACTGCAGCGCCTCGCCGCTGGCCCGCTCCGGCTGGAGGATCAGATAATCAAAACTCTTGCCGACCGCCTTGAGTTGAAGCGCGATGTAGGGAAGCACGCCCAGCAGCGATGCGAGCGTCACGAAAGCCGCGAGCACCTGACTCTTGCCGTAGCGCGCGGCGATGAAGTCCGAGATCGAGGTGACGTTCTGCGCCTTGGCGATCGCGATCACTTTGGACAGGACCCTCTGGCCGAACAGCAGCACCAGGGTCGGGCCGATATAGATCGTGGCGAAGTCCAGTCCGCTGGTGGCGGCACGCCCGACTGATCCGTAGAAGCTCCACGAGGTGTTGTAGACCGCGAGCGTCAGGCAATAGCTGATCGCGGCCGCCCAGGAATTTGGCGCAACCAGCGGCCCACCGGCGCTTCGCCGGTCGCCCCACCAGGCGACCAGGAACAGCGTGGTCACATAGCCGGCTGCGACCGCAAGAACGAACCACGCCTGCAAGACATCCTCACCCGAAACCGTCCGATCCGCCCGCAACGAGCGGCTCCGGAACGCGGGCGGATACTAGAGCGTTTTCAATCGCATGGAAGGCTATTCATTCCAAAGAGGACCAGCGGCCGGAGCGATCTCCGGCCGCCGATGGCAGTCACTCCGCCGCTTCGCGGGACAGCCGTTCCTGCGGGACGCGCTTGAGCACCAGGTTGACCGCGACGGCCACCATGATGTTGAGCACGAGCGCCAGGAGGCCGGTGTAGATCGCAACCTTGCCCATGCCGAAATCGACACTGTGCAGCGGCTTCAGCCCGTCCGACCAGGCCAGCCACGATCCGCCTGCAAGACCGACGGCCCAGCCGGCCAGCAGCGCCTTGCTCGAGAACCAGTTCAGGTAGAGACCGAACACCAGCGCCGGCAGCGTCTGCAGGATCCAGAGGCCTCCGAGCAGCTGCAGGTCGAGCGCGAACTGCGTCGGCATCAGCAGGATGGCGAGCAGCGCGCCGACCTTCACCAGCATGGAGGTGATCTTGGCAACCTTTGCCTCACCCGCCGGCGTCACCTTCGGATCGACCCACACCTTCCAGAAGTTGCGGGTGAACAGGTTGGCCGCGCCGATGCTCATGACGGCGGCCGGCACGAGCGCGCCGATCGCAATCGCAGCGAAGGCGAAGCCCGCGAACCAGCTCGGGAACAGCATCTTGAACAGCTCGGGCACAACGTCGTTGTTGCTCGCGAGCTTCAACCCCGCCGCATGGCCCATGTAACCCAGCAGCGCGAGCAGGCCGAGCAGCAGCGTGTAGGCCGGCAGCAGCATCGCATTCTTGCGAATGGTGTTGCCGCCCGAGGACGCGAAGATGCCGGTCAGCGTGTGCGGGTACATGAAGGCGGCGAGCGCCGAGCCCAGCGCCAGCGAGGCATAGGGCACGATCTGCGCCGGCGACAACAGGATGCCGCCAGAGCCCTTTGCAGCAAATGCCGCGTCCGCCGCGGTGAAGATCGCGCCGTAACCGCCGAGCCTAGACGGCACGATTGCGATCGCAGCGATCACCACGATGTAGATCATGATGTCCTTGACGAAGGCGATCAGCGCCGGTGCGCGCAGGCCCGACGAATAGGTGTAGAGCGCGAGCACCAGGAAGGCGAGAACGAGCGGCACCTCGCCGTGCAGGCCGAGCGCCTTGATCGCGACCTCCATGCCGATGAGCTGGAGAGCGATGTAGGGCATCGTTGCCAGCACGCCGGTGGCCGCGACCGCGAGCTCGAGACCGCGCGATCCGTAAGCGCCGCGCACCACGTCACCCGCGGTGACGTAGCCGCGTTCCTTGGCGACCTTCCACAGCACCGGCATCACCGCGAACACGAAGGGATAGACGATAATGGTGTAGGGCAGCGCGAAGAATCCGTAGGCGCCGACCGCATAGACCAGCGCGGGAACGGCGATCACCGTGTAAGCGGTGTAGAAATCGCCGCCGACCAGGAACCAGGTGATCCAGGTCCCGAACTTGCGGCCGCCGAGACCCCATTCGTCGAGATGGGCGAGTGTCTCCGGCTTGCGCCATCGCGAGGCGACGAAGCCCATGCCGGTGACGAGGACGAACAAAGCGAGGAATACGGCGAACGCCGCGCTATCGACATTAGTCAGCACGGCGCGCGCTCCTGTAGACGATGTAAGTGAGGAGCGAGGTCAGCGGCACCCAGGCGAGCTGATACCAGTAGAAGAACGGGAAGCCGAACAGATGGGGCTCCCGGATGTTGTAGAACGGCACGATCATCAGGCCGATGAACGGCAACAGCAGCAACAGACGTATCACGCTCTCTCCTCCCCTGTGAGTGAAGTCGACGCGCTTTTTCGTGAGCGCGACTTGAGCGCGATATAGCTGACAAGCAGGGCCAGCCCCTCCCCTACCTTGGCTCGGCCGGACCCCCATACTTTCGTATCGCCGCAGCGCGCATGGACGCGTCATGGCCGTTTTTTCTTTGCGCTGTCATTGCGCCGGCAGTTCACTTCGCATTGGTAATGCGGCTGCTCGCTACAAGCACCGTCATTGCGCGGAGCCCTTGCGACGAAGCAATCCACTCTGCTGCCACGGGCACAGTCTGGATTGCCTCGCTACGCTCGCAATGACGAGGAGAGGTCCGTGGACTAACGTCTACTGCCGCCTGCGCTCGCCCGCGGCCGGCTTCGGCGGCTCGGGCGGCGGGGCTGCTTGCGACGAGTTGCTGGCGCCGAACAGCACGCGGGTCGGGTTGCGGTCGAAATTGTTCACGGCGCGGCTGATGTCGCCGAGGGTGCGGCGGCCGTCGGCCATCAGCGCACCGGAGCGCTTGTCGAAATCGTCGGCGAGCTCGCGGATCGACTTCACCGCCTGGAACAGCTCGCCGCCGTCCTTGCCGCCGGCGAGCGAGTTGAGGCCGAGCATGAGATTGTCCGCCTTGAGCATGACGCCGTCGACCTTGGCCATCACGCCATCGATCTTCTCGGAATTGCGCGCGAGCGAGTTGGTGAAGGTCTCGAGATTCTTCAGCGAGTTCTTCACCGATTCCTGATTGTCGGCGACGATCTTGTTGATGTTCTGCAGCGTGCCGCGGATCGCCTCGGTAACGTCCTGGAGCTTGTTGGGATCGGCGGTCAGCGTCGGGATGCCGTCCTGGTCGAGCGGCGGCGGGGCCGCGGCCTCGTCGCCGCCCTTGAGCGAGATTGCGGCGACGCCCGTGAGGCCCTGGAATTCGAGGCCGACCAGGGTGTCCTTGCGGATCGGAGCGTTGTTCTCGATCATGGCGAGTGCGACAACCCGCCGCGGGTTGTCGAGCTTCACCGAGACCACCTCGCCCACCCTGATACCGTTGAAATTGACGCTGCCGCCATTGCGCAGGCCCGCGGCCGGGCCCTCGAACACGACGCGCAGGGGGCTGCGCTGCTTGGTGGTGTGCAGCGATTGAAACCACAGCACGAAGCCGATCGCCGCGGCGATCACCGCCAGCGTGAACGACCCGATCAAGACGTAGTTCGCCCGCGTTTCCATCAGGTGCTCCGGCTACTCATCCCAGCTACTCAACCCAGCTCTCAACCCATGACCGCGCGGGCGCGCTTGCCATGGAAATACTGCCTCAGCCAGGGATGCTGCGAGGCCTGCATGTCGGCGATCGACCCTGCCGCAATGATCTTACCGTTCCCTAAAACGGCGATGCGGTCACATGCTGTGTAAAGGCTGTCGAGGTCGTGGGTTACCATGAAAACCGTCAGCCCCAAAGTGCGCTGGAGCGTCCTGACCAGCTCGTCGAAGTCGCCGGCGCCGATCGGGTCGAGGCCCGAGGTCGGCTCATCCAGGAAGACGAGGTCCGGATCGAGCGACAGCGCGCGCGCCAGCGCCACGCGCTTGATCATGCCGCCCGAGAGTTCTGACGGAAATCGCTCGGCGACCTCGGGCTTGAGGCCGACCATGGTGAGCTTGGCCATGGTGATCTCGTCCATCAGCCGCTGCGAGACCCGCAAATATTCGCGCATCGGAAACTGGATGTTCTGCCGCACGGTGAGCGAGGAGAACAGCGCGCCCTGCTGAAACAAGACGCCCCAGCGCCGCTCGACGTTGCGGCGCTGCGAGGTGTTGGAGGAATCCAGATCGACACCGAACACTTCGATGGAGCCGGCGACCTTCGGCACGAGGCCGATGATGGTGCGCGTCAGCACCGACTTGCCCGCGCCGGAAGGGCCGACGAAGCCGAGGATCTCGCCACACTTGACGTCGAGGTTGAGGCCGTCGAGCACGCGCGTGCTGCCGAACTGCACGGTGATGTCGCGGACGCGGATGATGGGATTTTGGATCTCGCCTGCCATCGTCACATCCCGATCGAGGCGAAGAAGATCGCGAACACGCCGTCCATGACGATGACGAAGAAGATGCCCTTCACCACCGAGGCCGTGGTGTGCTGTCCGAGCGATTCCGCACTGCCCTGCACGGCGAGCCCTTCGACGCAGGCGACGATGCCGATCACCGCGGCCATGACCGGAGCCTTGACGATGCCGACGATGAAATGGTCGATCGAGATGGCATCGCGCAGGCGAAGCAGGAACGCCTCGGGCTCGACGCCGCCATAGAGCCAGGCGACGAGCCCGCCGCCATAGAGCGCGGCCATCGCGCCGAGGAAAGCGAGGATCGGCAGCGCCAGCACGAGGGCCATCATGCGCGGCAGCACCAGGACCTCGATCGGGTCGAAGCCCATGGTGCGCAACGCGTCGATCTCCTCGCGCATCTTCATCGAGCCGAGCTCGGCGGTGTAGGCGCTGCCCGAGCGTCCCGCGACCATGATCGCGACCAGGAGCACGCCGATCTCGCGCAGCACCAGCACGCCGAGCATGTCGACCACGAAGATGTCGGCGCCGAATCTTCGGAAATGGAAGATGCCTTGTTGCGCGATAATGCAGCCGATCAGGAAGGTGATCAGCACGATGATCGGCACCGCGCGCCAGCAGACCTGCTCCATGTGATGCACGGTCGAGGTCAGGCGGAACGAGCGCGGATGGATCAGGACGCGAAATCCTGCCGCGAGCACGGCGCCGAGCATGTCGACGAGGCCCGCAACCGTCCCGCCCACACCGGCTACGGTCCGGCCGATCTGCTCCAGCATGCCGGTGATGGTCACCGTGCCGCCGTCGACCACGGCCGTCGCCCTGACCCGCCGCACCTCGTCGACCAGACTCGAATAATTGGCGGAGAGCCCCGCGATCTGCGCCTCGACGGGCCCATTGGTCAGGCTACGGCGCAGGCGCTCGATCAACCAGGCGCCGAAGGTGTCGAGCTTGGCGACCTCGGAGACGTCGATGAAGATGCTCTGGGGCCTGCCGGCGAGCTTCTCGGCGTCGGCCACGATCCGCTCCAGCACCGGCGCGAAGCTCGCGGTCCAGGTCCCAGTGGCGCAAAGTGCCAGCGCGTTGCCCTTGGCAATCCGTTCCAGCTTCGGATCGCTGTTCAAGATGTCCGCTCCCGTGCCGGGGCGGAGAAGATCAGAGAGTTGCGCACGCGCCCTTACCCAGAGAAGGTATCCCCAAGTGGTTAATGTTAGTTGCTAGAGGTAACTAGCAGGTTCAGATTTCGCCAGAGTTCAAAATGACTTCCATGAAATTTGCTTCCCTGGCGGCGCGAATCGAGCGCTTCCCGATCGCGGGCAGCTTTACCATCAGCCGGGGGGCCAAAACCGAGGCCGTGACTGTCGTGGCGGAGGTCAGCCGGGACGGGCTGACCGGCCGCGGCGAGTGCGTGCCCTATCCCCGCTATGGCGAGACGCCCGAGGCGACGCTCGCGGCCATCCAGGCCATGCAGCAGGCCGTCGTGGACGGGCTCACGCGGCAGGCCCTCCAGGCCGCCATGGCGCCCGGAGCGGCCCGCAACGCCCTGGATTGCGCCTTGATCGACCTGGAGGCCAAGGCGGCGGGCCAGCGGGCCTGGAACCTGCTCGACCGCCCGGTGCCGGGCGAGCGCACCACGGCCTACACGATCTCGTTAGGGACCCCCGAGGCCATGGCCGCGGCGACCGCCAAGGCGGCGCACCGGCCGCTGCTCAAGATCAAGCTCGGCGGCGACGGCGATCCCCAGCGGATCGCGGCGGTGCGCAAGGCCGCGCCCGAAGCCGAGCTGATCGTCGATGCCAACGAGGCCTGGACCGAGGCCAATCTGGAGCACAATCTCGCCGCCTGCGACGCTGTCGGGGTCACGCTGGTCGAGCAGCCGCTGCCGGCCGGGAAGGACGAGGCGCTGTCGCGGATCAAGCGGCCGCTCGCGGTCTGCGCCGACGAGAGCGTGCACGACCGCTCCTCGCTTGCGCCCTTGCGCGAGCGCTACGACGCCGTGAACATCAAGCTCGACAAGACCGGCGGCCTCACCGAGGCGCTCGCCATGGCCGATGCCGCGCAGGCGCTTGGCTTCGAGATCATGATCGGCTGCATGGTCGCAACCTCGCTGTCGATGGCCCCGGCGATGCTGGTGACGCCGCAGGCGCGCTTCGTCGATCTCGACGGCCCGCTGCTGCTGGCGCGCGACCGCGACCATGGGCTGCGTTACGACGACAGCCTGATCTATCCGCCGGACGCCTCGCTCTGGGGCTGAGCCTTGAGCCGTTGCCGCGCCGACCAGATCAGAAGCGCGCCGCCAGCGGCCATCGCCGCCATGACGTAGTACAGGCCGTCGCCGATGCGGGCGTAGATCGCGCCCGACGCGATCGAGGTCGTGGCGCCCAAGAAGCCGCTGCAGGCGGCATAATAGCCCTGCCCGCGCGCGATCTGATGCGAGGGCACGCGCTGCACCAGCAGATTCATGGTGCCGACAACGGTCATGCCGAAGGTGAGGCCGTGGCCGAGCTGGACGATCGCAAGCAGCGCCAGCGGCGGCTCGTTGGCGGTGACGATCCAGCGCACCACGGCGCTTACGCCTCCGATCGCAATCATCGTGGATGGATGCAGCGAGAAGCGCGGCGACAGCGCGAACACGACAATCTCGGCGATCACGCCCAGCGTCCACAGCCCCGCGATCGTCAGCCCGCTGATCCCATGGAGCTGCCAGTCGATTGCCGAGAAGGTGTAGTAGGCGACGTGGCTGCCGTGGATCAGCGCGGCCGAGGCGATGATCGCCCAGAAGCCGGCATCGCGCAGCAGCGCCTTGCCGGCATGCCTCTCCGTCGTCCTGCGCCTGACATCGTCGAGCGGCTGAAGCAACAGGCTGGCTCCGACCGCAACGACCGCCCATGCAACGATGATCCAGATCAGGTCGCGCGCGGCGATGCTGTCGATGAGATAGCCGCAGGCGAGCGAGCCGGCGGCGAAGGCCGCCGAGCCCCACAGCCGCAAGGGCCCGTAGTCGAGCCCGAAACGGGCGACACCGCGCAGCGCATAGGCATCGGTCAGCGGCATCGTCGGCGTCCACATCATGCAGGTCAGCGCGTAGATCAGGAACAGCGCCAGCGGCTGCTGCTGCAGGCCGACCGCCGTAAATCCGATCGCCGTCGCCAGCACCGACACCATCATCGCGGCGCGGATGGCATGTCGCCTTTCGGCGAAGGCGGTCACTTGCGGCAGCGTGGTGAAGCGCGTGATCGCCGGCAGCGCGTTGATGAGCCCGATCCAGGTCGCATCGATGCCGATCGCCTTCAGCCACACCGGGAAGAACGGCAGATGCGTGCCCGAAACCGCGAAGATGGCCGAATAGAACAGGGCGAGGCTGACGGCGAATCGCCGCTTCCTGGATGCCGCGATGGGGATTTGTGATTCGGACTGCATCAAACCAATTGCGATTCGGTCGATATCGTGATGATCGTTACAATACCGCGCAGTGATTTGCGCGACGAGATTGCCATGGCCAACGAAGCATTCGCCCTCTCGCCTATGTCTGCCCGCGCGGCCGAGCCGAACGAGCAGGATTACGACGCGATCCGCGAAGCCTTCATGGAGACCGCGCGCGGCCGCTGGTTCCTCGGCGAATACGCCAAGCGCAACCGCAATGCCGACACCCGCATGGTGCTCGATGCGGTCGCGAAGATCGAAGAAACCCTTGCGGCGCAGCGACAACCCGTCGTCGAAGACCGCCTGCCCGAAGCATTGGTCGAGATCCGCCGTGCCATCCGCGAAGCCGAGACGATCGCGATCGCCGCGTTCGACCCCGCGGTGATCGAGGCGAGCCTCGCGGCGATCCCGCGTGGGGTGCGCATCATCAAGGAGATCTCATGGCGCTGGCGCGAGATCGGCGCCGACGGGCGAATATGCGACCTCATTGATTCGCAGCTCGCCTCGATCGAGGCCGCCTGCGGACAGGTTTCGACCATCGACCCCCGCGTCGAGCTCAAGATTGCCTTCGATCTGTTGAGGGATCGGGTCGAGCAGACCGACGGCGGCGCAACGCCGCAGGCGGCGCCCGCGGCTCCGGTGCAGGAGGCGCCCTCATCCGCCGCTGAAGCTCCGCCTGCCGAGACCGCGCCTGCCCCGACCGCAGCCCCAGCGATGACCAGCGAAGCCCCCGTGGCTTTTACGGAGCCGCCGCAGGATGTCGCGGCAGTTGCCGAGTCCGAAGCCGCCGTAGACGCGGCCGTCGCCACCGAAGCCGCAATTGCCGAGCAGGCAATGGACGCGGCCGTCGCGCCGGAGATTGCGGCCGAAGGCGAGATCGCTGTCGAAAACGCCGCGCTCGACCATGTCGCGCCGGAGAGTGTCGCGCCTGGAGAAACCACGCCTGAAGACGTCTCGTTTGAAGAGCCGGTCACGGACACCGCCCCTTTCGCGGAAGGCGCTGACGCATTCGCGCTCGACGCTGCCGCGCAAGCCGAGGACGACGCCGTGCTCGAGGCCATCGCGCTGGAGATGGCCGCGCCCGATCCTGATTTCGACGAGATCATCACGCCGGTCGAGATGGAAACGGCCGCTCCGGAACCGATGCCAGCGGAGACCACAGCGCCCGTTGCCGCCGAGCTTCCGGAGCCGATCGCACCTCAGCCGGCCGTTGCCCCGGTGATGGAAGAGCACGCCGCGGACGCGCCGATCGCGATGGACTCGCTCGCGCGCCTTACCGACGCCATTGCGGAGGCCGCCGCCGAAGTGATGGAGCAGCAGGTCCCGGCCATGGCTGCGACGGCGACATTCGCCGCAGCGCCAGCAGCAACGCTGCCACCGATGCCCTCACCCTTGTCCGCGTCCTTGCCCGAGCCCTCGCTCGGCGCCACCATCCTCGCCAGCGGCATTCTGCAGAAGCCTCGCGCGCCCGCCAACGATCCCCTCGCGCCGATCCGCCGCATGACCCAGGCCGAAAAGATCGCGTTCTTCTCGTAGGACGAGTGCTCTCTCTCGTGTCCCGGACAAGCGAAGCGCAGAGCCGGGGCCCAGGAGCCGCGAGTTCTACCGCAACATGGGCCCCGGCTCAGCAGCGCACCGTCGAAGAGACGCTGCGCTGCGTCCGGGGCAGCGAGAGCGAGATGCCGCGCGCGCAGTCCCGCCACAACGTCATTGCGAGCGCAGCGAAGCAATCCAGAATCTCTCCGCGGAAAGGCTCTGGATTGCTTCGTCGCTTCGCTCCTCGCAATGACGGACTAACTACCGTTCGCGAACTTGGTCACCCGCAATTCCACACCGCCCCGATCGGCGTGCGCGTCCAGCACGGACCAAAGCTGCCGCCATTGTAGCGGCCGCCGTTGAAGCCGGGGCGGCCGAAATAGTGCCACTCGCCGTCCCAACGGTAATATTGCGGAACCGGGTCGATATACCAATGACGTCGGTCGGCGCGCGACATTCGGCGCATCGCGTCTTTCTGCTTGTAGAGCGGAATGCTGTTGCTCAGCGGCTGCCGATAGCCCGGCAGGAAGCCGTAGCCTTTCCAGACCGGCTTAGCAGGCTTGTTTGACGCGGCGGGCGCTGTGGCGGGTAGCAGCGACAGGACGATGGCAACAGATAGGCACACAAGGCGAGACATGGTTCGACAATAAACAGGCGGATGCGAGAAGACCACTCAAATTCGAGTGCGAGGCTTTTCGCCGCTTCTGCTCATCGGCGTCTCTCGATACGCTTGCAAAGTGCAGCACGAGTGCTGCACGAAACGTCTTGCAAGTTCCGGAGTTGACCCATGTCTCAGCACCCGCGCGTCGGCGCCTTCGCGATCATTCCGAACAATGATCTTCCCGCCGCTAAACCGTTCTGGGAACGTCTCGGCTTTACGCGCACGGGCGGCGATGATGGCTATGTCATCATGAGCGGTTGGGGCTGCGAGGTCCATCTCACGCAGGCCGGCGATGGCCCATGGCGTGTGCCGGAGCACAATCCCTTTGGCGTCTTCATCCGCACGCCCGACGTCGAGGCCATTGCCGCGCGCGTGGACGATCTGATCATCCGCCCCGGCGGCGTGCTGCGTCACCGCGAATGGGGCATGTATGAAGTGGGCATCAACGGGCCTGACGGCCTCCTCGTCCGGATCGGCTGGCCGTCGGAGCTGATGCGCCAGTCCAGCTAACTGATCACGCCCTTGCGGATCAGGAAGCAGCCGTAGCCCCTGCTGTCGCCGACCTGCACGACGCCGAAACCCGCCGCTGCCGCACGATAGAAATCCGCCCGAGAGAGCTTGCCGGGAGCAATGGCGCTGCCGCTGGCGCGTTCGATCTCGGCCAGCACCGCGCGCTGCACGTCGGGCACGCGGTCGGGATCGTCGACCGGCATCATCACCCGCACCGGGTCGGGCTCGAAATCGTCGAGCGGATAGACCGACATGATGGCTCGGACGGCCGACTCCATCGTCATGCCCGGCAACTGGATCAGGCGCTGCGACGATGTGCTGCGGGCGATGTGCGTGGCCGGGTGGTTGGCATCGACGACCACGAGGTCGTCGCCGTGGCCCATGGAGGCGAGCAGCCAAAGCAGGTCGGGCGTCAGGATCGGATCGATCGATTTCAGCATGTGACGGCGGTTCCCGTTGTCGATCGCTAACCATAGCAGGTTCCAAGCGTGATTCAGATCACGTACGCCGCCATGGTGACAGAGATCACGGAGCATACGCTCGAACGCGGCCAAGCTACCTCGCAACTAATCTCGCATCGAGATCAGTGCCAAAGGAGCACGCCATGTTCCGCCTAAAGCCTTTCCTGATGACTGCGGGTCTTCTGGGAAGCCTGTTCGGCTTCGCCTGCGGGCCCGTTTCCGGGCAGGTCGCCCCGGTCCAGCCCGCCCCCACCGCGCTGCAAGGCCCGGAGCAGCGGGTGGCGCTGGTGATCGGCAATGCGAACTACCAAAACGCACCGCAGCTTGCGAACCCCGACGACGACGCGCAATCGATGGCGCAGTTCCTGAACTCCGCCGGCTTCGAAGTGGTCTCAGCAACCGATTTGACCCAGAACGATATGCTCCGCGTCGTCCAGGACTTCTCCGCCAAGGTCGCTTCGCGCGGTCCGAACACAGTGGCAATGGTCTATTATGCCGGCCACGGCGTGCAGCTCGCCGGCGAGAACTACCTGGTTCCGGTCGATGCCAAGATCTCGAATCCCACCGAGCTCGTCAGCAATTCGGTGCGCCTCGTCGACGTGATGTCGACGCTGGAGACGATCCCGAGCCGCATGCGCATCGTCATCCTCGATGCCTGCCGCAACAATCCGTTCCCGAGCGTGAACGACGCGGGCCGCGGCCTTGCCATCGTCGATGCGCCGAACGGCTCGATCGTGGGTTACTCGACCGCGCCGGGCGCCGAAGCGCTCGACGGCACCGGCGGCCACAGCCCGTATACGCGAGCCTTCCTGAACGTCGCGCGCGAACCCAACGTGCCGATCGAGCAGCTGTTCAAGCGCGTGCGCCTGCAGGTGAACCAGACCACCAGCGGCGCGCAGATTCCGTGGGAGAGCTCCTCGCTGACATCGGACTTCACCTTCTTCGGCGACACCGCAATTGCCGCCAACCGCGCGCCGGTCAAGACACCGGTCGTGCAGATGGCCCCCAACCTGCCGAGCCGTTCGACGCGCCAGGCTTATGATTATGTCGTCTCCGAGGGCCGGCCGGAATATTATCAGGAGTTCATCCAGATGTATCCGCACGATCCGCTGTGCGACCACGTCCGCTGGCTGCTCAATAACATCCTGCTCTCGCAGGCCTGGCACAAGGCGGTGCTCGTGAACTCCCCGCTCGGCTACAAGACCTTCTATGACAGCTACGGCAACAGCCCCTATGCGCAAGTCGCGCTGAACCTGCAGGCGCAGCCGAAGCAGATCCCCTTGATGCAGGCGACCAAGTTCCTGGCGCCGCAGAACATCGCCCCGACCTTCAAGATCGGCAATCTCGGCCAGCCCAAATACATGCCCTTGCAGCAGGGTAATGGTGGGCCGCAGATGGGCGGCAACCTGCCGGTCGTGCAGAAGCCGGTCGACGGCAATGTCATCGGCAAGCTTGGCAATGGCGGCCAGATCGTCAACCTGCCCTCGGGCAACAACAACCAGCCGGGCCAGCCGAACGGCACGCCCTCGCAGACCCCGGGCAAGATCGTCACCCTGCCTGCGCCGAACAACACCAATGGCGGCATTGGCAAGATCGTCACTTTGCCAGCGACCAACACCCCGAATGGCGGCAACGTCAACGGCAAGCCGGGCAAGATCGTGAGCATGCCCGTGAATGTCGGCAAGGGTGGCTCGAACATCGAGTCGAAGCCGGTCAACGTTCAGACGCAGAACCGCCCGATCCGCATCAACGATGGCGTGAAGATCACCAACAACCCGGTGAACAAGGTGCAGGTCCAGAACAACCTGCAGAACAAGCGTCCGCAGGTCAACACAATGCCGACCCGCATGGTCAACAGCGGCAGCAACTTCCGGCAGTCGATGAACCAGGCGCCGAGCATGAGTGGCGGCAACAACCATCGCGGTTTCATGCGCTGATCGAGCGAAGAAGAAGGTGCGCTCCCTCCCCCGCTTGCGGGGGAGGGTTGGGGAGAGTGTGCTTCCACAGAGAGACCCCCAACGAGGAGAGAGCCCCCACCCGGCGCTTCGCGCCGACCTCGCCCGCAAGCGGGAGAGGTTGCACCGAACAAGCCGCGCATTCGAACCTCGAAATCGATAAAACAAAGGGGCAGAGCGGCGACGCTCTGCCCCTTCTTCATATCAGCCCTTGAGCGTTGTCATTCCGGGATGCGCCGAAAGGCGCAGGTCCATAGCCACGATCGGGAGTATGGGTTTTGGGCTCTCGCTTCGCGTGCTCCGGAATAAAGATCAGGCCACCAGCTCCGCAAACAAATCCGCATCGACATTGCCGCCGGAGAGCACGATGACGACGTTCTTGCCGGCAACGTCGAGGCGCCCCGCCAGCAGCGCGGCAAGGCCGACTGCACCGCCGGGCTCCACCACGAGCTTCAGTTCGCGATAGGCGAACGCGACAGCGGCACCGACTTCCTTGTCCGACGCCGTGACGCCGCGCGCGAGCAGCTTGCTGTTGATCGCAAACGTCATCTCGCCGGGAATCAGGGCCATCAGCGCATCGCAGATGGTGCGGCCGGCGGGCGGATGCGGCTCGCGATGGCCGGCGCTCAGCGAAATGCCGTGATCGTCGAACGCCTCGGGCTCGGCCACCACGATCTCGGCTAGCGGATAGCGCGCCTTCACCGCCGTCGCGACGCCCGCGATCAGGCCGCCGCCGGAGGCCGGCGCCACCACGATGTCGGGGCTGAGGCCGAGCGTTGCCATGTCTTCCGCGATCTCGCGGCCGGCAGTGCCCTGCCCTGCGATCACGAAGGGATCGTCGTAAGGCCGGACCAGCGTCGCGCCGCGCTTCTCGGCGATGCCGCGCGAGATTGCTTCGCGATCGTCGCGGTCGCGGTCGTACAGCACGACCTCGGCGCCATAGGATTTGGTGCGCTCACGCTTGGACAGCGGCGCATCCGCAGGCATCACGATGGTCGCCTGCATGTCGAGGATCTTCGCCGCCGCCGCCACGCCCTGGGCATGGTTGCCGGAGGAGAACGCGACGACGCCGCCGGCGCGCTTGTCCTGCGGGATCGAGAACACCTTGTTGAAGGCGCCGCGGAACTTGAAGGAGCCGGTGCGCTGGAGCATCTCCGGCTTCAAAAACACCTTCGCACCGACGCGCTCGTTGAGCACGGGGAAGGACAATAGCGGGGTGCGGATGGCGTAGGGCGCGATCACGCGCGCCGCAGCATCGATGTCGGCAGGGCCGATCGGGAGGAGCTGTTCGGTCATGTCCGAGCTTATCGCGGCCGATGAGGCCCGGGCAAGACACCTGCGCGCGAGGAATTACCCGCTCAGGCGACCCGGCGGGGCTGTTCCGCGCCGGTCCGACCCGGCAGCACCGCGCCGACCGCCAAAATACTGTCGATGAAGACCCGCGCCGAGGCCTCCCAGGTGTAATTGGCAGCGAACGCGACACAATCCTGCCGGGAGACATCGAGAGCGGCGAAGCAGGCGCTGCGCAGATCGTGATCGAGCGCGCCGACCGGGGCATCGCCGATGACGTCGCGGGGGCCCTTCACCGGGAAGGCCGCAACCGGCAGGCCGCTCGCGAGCGCCTCCAGCAGGACGAGACCGAACGTATCGGTCTTGCTGGGAAATACGAACACGTCGGCGGCCGCATAGATGTCCGCCAGTTCCTCGCCGTGCTTCTGGCCGAGGAAGATCGCCTCGGGATAGGCCTCTTCCAGCGCGACACGCGCCGGGCCGTCGCCGACGATCACCTTGGTGCCGGGCAGGTCGAGATCGAGGAAGGCCTCGAGATTCTTCTCCACCGCGACGCGGCCGACCGACAGGAACACCGGCGCCGGCAGGCAGAGATCGATGGCGCGGGGATGGAACAAATGGGTGTCGACGCCGCGCGGCCACAGCACGACGTTGTCGAAACCGCGCTCGGTCAGCTCGCGGGCCAGCGCCGGCGTTGCCGCCATCACCGCGCGGCTGGGGCTGTGGAAACGGCGCAGCGCCCGCCAGATCAGCGAGCCCGGAACCGGCACGCGGGCGCGGACATATTCGGGAAAGCGGGTGTGAAAGCTGGTCGTGAACGGCAGCCTGCGCTGGCGGCAATAGCGGCGGACCATCAGGCCGATCGGCCCCTCAGTCGCGATGTGGATGCTGTCGGGCCGCGCTTCCTCGATCAGCTTGGCGATCCGCGCCGGGCGCGGCATCGCCAGCCGCACGTCGCGATAGCTCGGCATCGCGAAGGTGCGGAACGATTGCGGCGTCAGGAACGTGAATTCGACACCGAGCGTCTCGGCAGCGTCAGCGAGTTTGGTCAGCGTCCGAACCACACCGTTGACTTGCGGGTGCCATGCGTCGGTCGCGACCAGGATGCGCATCAGGCGGCCTCTTTATGCAGCTCTGGCTGCAACCTGCGGCACGGCTGCCGGCTTCTGCAGATGATCCGCCCAGGTGATGATCTCGAAATTACCGTCGTCGTGTTCGACGAGCGCGGTGCAGCTCTCGACCCAGTCGCCGCAATTCATGTAGCGAATGCCGCCCTCGTCGCGGATCACGGCGTAGTGGATGTGGCCGCAAATCACGCCGTCGGCGTCGTGGCGCCGCGCCTCGGCGGCAAGCGCCTGCTCGAACGCGCCGATATAATTGACGGCGTTCTTGACCTTCTGCTTGGCCCATTGCGACAGCGACCAATAGGGCACGCCGAACAAGCGCCGGAAGAAGTTGACGAAGCGATTCATCTGGATCGCGAAGTCGTAGGCCTTGTCGCCGAGATGGGCGAGCCAGCGCGCGTTCTGCACCACGAGGTCGAAGATGTCGCCGTGGATGACGAGATAACGCTTGCCATCCACGCCGGTGTGGACGGTGTTCTCGACCACGTCGATGCCGCCGAAATGCGTGCCGTAATAGTTGCGCAGGAACTCGTCGTGATTGCCGGGGATGTAGACGACCTTGGCGCCCTTGCGCGCCTTGCGCAGCAGCTTCTGCACGAGGTCGTTGTGGGATTGCGGCCAGTTCCAGCTCGATTTCAGCGCCCAGCCATCGACGATGTCGCCGACGAGATAGATCGTATCGGCATCATGATAGCGCAGGAAGTCGAGCAGAAGATCGGCTTGAGAACCGCGGGCTCCGAGATGAACGTCGGAGATGAACAACGTGCGAAAGCGCCGCTCCGGGCTCTCGTCACTCACATCGTAACTTCCCATGCGCCAGCCTGTAACAATGTCCCGTGACAGGGGAATGACCGATTGAACTTTTGAGGCACCTTCAGATACGAATCACGCCTTGCCTCGCCCACCCCGCGAATATCAGTCGCATGCGACAATCAGGCGACATGGCGCCGCAGGGGTGCCTAGGATCAGATTGACACTGGACGCCGCGAGAGCAGGTGGGCTCCCTCTCCCGCTTGCGGGAGAGGGTTGGGGAGAGGTTGTCTCCCCAACCGATAGTCAGCGTGTGGAGAGAGCCCTCACCCGCGCCTTCGGCGCGACCTCTCCCGCAAGCGGGAGAGGTTGCGCAAGCCCGCGTCAGTAGAACTTGTGGAAATGATGGATCGGGCCGTGGCCGTGACCGACGCTGAAGCGATCGGCGGCGCCAATCGCGGCGGTGATCCAGGCCTTGGCGTTGCGCACGGCGCTTTCGAGATCCTCGCCTTTGGCCAGCCCCGCCGCAACTGCCGAAGACAGCGAGCAGCCGGTGCCATGGGTGTTGCGGGTCGCAACGCGGGGCGCGGCGAGCGCGATCGTGTTGTCGGCATCGATGAGATAGTCGGTGCTCTCCGCGCCCTCGCCGTGCCCGCCCTTGATCAGGACCGCACGGCAGCCGAGCGCCAGCAGGCGCCGCCCCTGCTTTTCGATCTCAGCCTCGCTTGCCGCGATCGGCTCGTCGAGCAGAGCCGCGGCCTCCGGCAGATTGGGCGTGATCACGGACGCCAGCGGCATCAGCTTGGTGCGCAGGGCATCGACGGCTTCGGACGCCAGCAGGCGGTCGCCCGATGTCGCCACCATCACGGGATCGAGCACCACATGCCCCGGTTGCCAGCGCGAAAGCGCCGCCGCAATCGCATCAATGCTGGCGACCTGGGCCACCATGCCGATTTTCACGGCGCCGACCTTAAGATCGGCGAACACCGCGTCGATCTGCGCGGTGACGAAGGCGGCAGGCACGGCCTGAATGCCGGTGACGCCGCGCGTGTTCTGAGCCGTCAGTGCCGTGATGGCGGAAGCGCCATAGACGCCGAGCGCGGCAAAGGTCTTCAGATCGGCCTGGATGCCGGCGCCGCCGCTCGAATCGGAGCCGGCGATGGTGAGTGCGACCGGGGTCGTCATCGCCGGACACATTTGCTGGATACGGACACCGCCATGGCCTGTCCTAGCGCGACCGCGCAACACCGGCAAGCGCGCCGGGCCGTAGCCGACCGTGATTCGCGATACCGTGGCGCACCGAATCAGGCGCACATTGCGGGCTTCGCCCCGCAATGGTGCGGGCTTGAAAATGCAACCGCGCCGGGCCCTTGGTATAGTCGCGAACTGCTTCGCCGATGTGTGAGACGTCAGGTGGTGGAACCATTCACCGATGCTGCGGGCCGCCCCGGCCCGCAAGCCGCCTGGAACGGAATCTTGGGGTGGAACGATGTGGGCCTTTTTTGAACGTCTCCTCGACTCGTCCATGCTTTCGCCGCACGGCATCTGCCTGTTGTGGGAGCCTGAGCTGATCTGGCTTCACGTCGTTGCCGACGCCTGCATTGCCGCCGCCTATTTTTCGATCCCGTTTGCCCTTGCGATTCTGGTCACCAAGCGGCGCGACCTCAAATTCGGCTGGGTCTACTGGGCATTCGCGATCTTCATCATGGCGTGCGGCCTGACCCATGTGTTGTCGATCTACACGCTCTGGGTTCCGATCTACGGCATCGAGGGCATCGTCAAGGCGGCGACCGCGGTGGCATCGGTGGTTACTGCGGGCGCGCTCTGGCCGCTGCTGCCGAAGATCCTGACGATCCCCTCGCCGTTCGAGCTGCGGCAGGTCCAGGCCGCGCTCGAGGAGGAGGAAATCAAGACCCGGGACGCCACGCTGCTGCTCCAGCAGGTCGGAGACGCGCAGCGTGCGATGCGCGAGAGCGTGGCGCGCCTCACTGCAATCGTCGAGACCGCGGTCGACGGCGTCATCCTGTTGGATGCGCAGGACCGCATCCTGCTGTTCAATCCGGCCTGCGAGCGCTTGTTCGGCTACTCTGCCGACGAGGTGATGAGCCGCAACGTCGGGATGCTGATGCCCGAGGCGGCCGCTGGGCCCGACAGCCACGCGAGCCATTTCGCGACCGCGGGCGAGGCCATTGGCCTCCGCAAGGACGGATCGACCTTTCCGATGGACGTGTCGGTCGGCCAGGCGCGTCAGGACGGCGAATTGATCTTCGTCGGCATCGTCCACGACCTGACCGCGCGCAAGCTGACCGAGCAGCAGCTCCAGCAGGCGCAGAAGATGGAGACGGTCGGTCAGCTTTCCGGAGGCATCGCTCACGACTTCAACAATCTGCTCACCGTCATCATCGGCAACGCCGAGCACATGAGCGAGCAGCTCAAGGCTCGGCCCGATCTGCGGCGCTTTGCCGACGACATCTGCCAGTCGGGCGAACGGGGCGCCGAGCTAACGCAGCGGCTGCTCGCATTCAGCCGCCGCCAGTTGCTGCAGCCCCAGATGATCGATTGCCGTGGCCTGCTCGATTCCATGTTCAAGCTGCTCAAGCGCACCTTGCGTGAAGACATCGAGACCAGGACGAGCACCGGCCCCGGCACGATCGTGGCGTTTGCCGATCGCGCCCAGCTGGAATCCGCCGTGCTCAACCTCGCGCTCAACGCGCAGGACGCCATGCCCGCAGGAGGACATTTGACGCTGAGCACGGAGCTGACCGCGATCGACGAGGACTATTGCACCCTTCACCCCGAAGTCGCAGCCGGCGCTTACGCGTTGATCTCGATCACCGACGACGGCGAAGGCATGACACCTGACGTCAGCGCACGCGCCTTCGAGCCGTTCTTCACCACCAAGGAAGTCGGCAAGGGCTCGGGCCTCGGCCTCAGCATGGTCTATGGCTTTGCGAAGCAATCAGGCGGCCACGTCTCGATCTACAGCGAGACCGGCCTTGGGACGACGGTCCGAATCTATCTGCCGCGCGCGGACACCGGACAATCGCAGGCCGACCTGTCCGATGGCGAGGACGCGGCGCCGCGAGGATACGAGACGATCCTGATCGCGGAGGACGATCCGTTCGTCCGTTCCTCCGTCATTCGCAGGGTGGAAGCGCTCGGATATCGCGTCGTTGCCGCGGTCAACGGCAAGGAGGCCTTGCAGCAGCTGCGCACCGACCCCGGCATCGACATGCTGTTCACCGATATCGTGATGCCGGGCGGCATGAACGGCTGGGAGCTCTCCGATCAGGCGCGGCGGATTCGTCCCGGTCTGCCGGTCCTGTTCACCTCGGGCTACGCACTGGAGACCCTGGTCGAGCAGGGCCGAGCGCCTGCACAGGCGATCGTGCTGACCAAGCCCTATCGCAAGGTCGAGCTCGCCCAGCGGCTCAGAGACGCATTTGCCGCGACGGCCGTGACGTCCTGAATGCCCGGCCGGCAACTGGCGGCCGGCAAGTCCGCTTGCTAAATCGTACCGGTTTTGGCCTATTAGCCGCCAGATACGCTTTCGGAGTGCCCGCGATGGTTCCTTTTTTCGTCCAGATCAAATGCAAGCTCGGACAGTCCTATACGGTCGCCAATGCGCTTGCCGAAGCCGAGATCGCTTCCGAGATCTACTCCACGGCCGGCCAATACGATCTCCTTGTGAAGTTCTATGTCGACAAGGACACCGACATCGGCCATTTCGTGAACGAGAAGGTGCAGGTGCTGCCGGGCATCCAGGACACCCTCACCATCATCACCTTCAAGGCGTTTGGCGCCAGCTGAGCTAACCAGCTTCCTTGCCGGCTTCCTTGCGCTTGGGCCGCGGCGGACCGTCCACCGGCGGCAGCGATTTGAGATAGTCCGCCATCGCCGCAAGGTCCTCGTCGGACAGTTGCGAGGTGTTCTTGATCACACGCGTCATCGCGCCGCCGACGCTGTCGCCGTCGGGCAATTCGCCGTTTTTGAGAAAATAGGCAATGTCCTTCGCGCTCCACTCGCCGAGGCGCTTCTGCGTGATGTTGGGCACCCAGCCCTCACCTTCCGGATTGGGGCCGCCGGCAAAGCGCTGGCCTTCGATGATGCCGCCGAGCGCGTTACGCGGGCTGTGGCATTCGGCGCAATGGCCAAAACTGTTGACGAGATAGGCACCGCGATTCCATTGCGGCGACTTCGTACCGTCGGCAATGAGCGGCTTGTCGTCCAGAAACAGGAATTTCCAGATGCCGACGTTGCGCCGGATATCGAAGGGAAAGCGCATGTCATGGCCGCGCACCCTGCCGATCACAGGCGGAAGCGTCTTCAGATAGGCGAAGAGATCGAGCACGTCCTCGCGCCTTGCGCGCTGATAGGACGTATAGGGAAAGGCAGGAAAATAATGCTGCCCGCCCGGCGAAACGCCGTGCATCACCGCGTTGACGAAGTCGGCGTCGGTCCATTTGCCGATACCGTCATTCGGATCGGGGGAGATGTTCGGCGCGTAGAACGTTCCGAACGGGGACTTGATCGCGACGCCGCCACCGAGCCTGACACGATCGGGCTGGTCGGGAGTGGCATGGCAGGACGCGCAGCCCCCGGCATTGAACATCGCCTCGCCGTTGGCAAGGTTTGCCACATGGGCCGGCGCATGGCCCGCGGCTGCCACGACCGGCGCGCTGAGCCACCAATAGACGCCGGCGGCAGCGACCGCGGCGAGCAGCCCTACGAGAATTGTTCGTTGCAACATGCAGATCCATTCACTCGTCGCGGCAAACCTAGGACCAATGTCGTCGCGGCTCCAGCCACGAAGAATTTAGCCTGCCCTGGCCGGAAACGGGAATAAACTGAAATGCCGGCTGTTGAAAGTTTGGCAGCCCGAACGGGTTCAGCAGGGAGAATGTCATGAACAAGACCGTCATCGCCGTGTTGGCGCTCGGTGCCGTCGCTTTTGCGGGCCCGGCCAGCGCCGAAAAGCTCAAAGCAACGCTCGACGGCAAGTCCGAAGTGCCGGCAACGACCAGCAGCGCCACCGGAACCGCCGATCTGGATTATGATGCCGCCAGCAAGAAGCTGTCCTGGACCGTCACCTATTCCGGGCTCTCCGGCCCGGCCACTGCAGCGCATTTCCATGGGCCTGCCGAGGCCGGCAAGAACGCCGGCGTCGCGGTTGCGATCCCGAATGCGACCTCGAGCCCGGTCAAGGGCGAAGCGACGCTCACCGATGCGCAGGCCGCCGATCTGCTCGGCGGCAAGCTCTACGTCAACATTCACACCGCGGCCAATCCGGGCGGCGAGATCCGCGGTCAGGTCACGAAGTAAGCCGCAACGCTGCTTCGTCGCGCGAAGGCCGGGCGCAAGAGGGAGCGTCCGGCCTTTTCGATTCCAAAGCGGTTAACCTAGGTAGCCCGGATGAAGCGCAGCGCAATCCGGGACGGACTCCGAGGGGGTGAAGACCCCGGATTACGCTAGCGTCCATCCCGGGCTACGCATCTTTCGACGCGGTCAAGCCGCATTCAGCGCCTGCGTGAGGTCGGCGATCAGGTCCGACGGGTTCTCGATGCCGATCGACAGCCGGATCGTGGAATCGAGCACGCCGATCTTCTGGCGGATGTCGGCGGGAACGCCGGAATGAGTCATGGTTGCAGGCAGGCTCGCGAGCGACTCGGTGCCGCCGAGACTCACCGCCAGCTTGAGGATCTGCAGCGCGTTGAGGAATTTGACGGCTGCCTCCTTGCCGCCGACGATGTCGAAGGAGAAGGTGGATCCCGCCCCCAGACACTGCCGCGCGAACGCACGCCCGGCTGGCGAGGACTCCTCGTGATGACCGAGGTAGTGGACCTTGGCGACCTTGGGGTGATCGCGCAAGAAGTCCGCTACGAGGCGCGCGTTGCTGTTGGCCTTCTCCATGCGCAGGCTCAGCGTTTCGAGCGAGCGGTTGATCATCCAGCAGGAATGCGGATCGAGCTGGGTGCCGATGGCGCCGCGCAGCGCCTTGATGCCCTTCATGATCGCCTTCGAGCCGAGCGCCGCACCCGCGATCAGATCGGAATGACCGCCGACATATTTGGTGAGCGAGTACAAGGAAAGGTCCGCGCCGTGCTCGATCGGCCGCTGAAACACCGGCCCGAGCAGCGTATTGTCGCAGGCGATGATCGGCGTGTCGCCTTGCGCCTTTCCGATGGAATCGGCGACACGGCGGATCATGGCGATGTCGACCAGGCCGTTGGTCGGATTGGCCGGTGTCTCGATCAGGATCATCGAGACGCGGCCTTTGGCCATGGCCTCCTCCGCGGCCTGCTTGACCGCCGCCTCGTCGACCCCGTCGGCGAAGCCGACGGCGCCGATCGACAGACGCGCCAGCGTGTTCGTGAGCAGCGTTTCCGTCCCGCCATAGAGCGGCTGGGAGTGCAGGATGACGTCGCCGGGGCGGACGAAGGCAAGGATCGTCGTCGCGATGGCCGCCATGCCGGATGAGAACAGCGCGCAGCTTTCGGTGCGCTCGTAGATCGAGAGCCTGTCCTCGACGATCTCGCTGTTGGGATGATTGAAGCGCGAATAGACCAGGCCCGCGCCCATCCCTTCCGGCGGCTCGCGCCGGCCGGCGACGAAATCGAAGAAGTCCTGCCCGTCATCGGCCGTCTTGAACACGAAGGTGGAGGTCAGGAACACCGGGGGCTTGATGGCGCCTTCCGACAGCTGCGGATCATAGCCATAGGTCAGCATCAGCGTCTCGGGATGCAGCATGTGATTGCCGATGTGCGTCTTCGACGGAAACGGTTTTGCCATGGCCTGTCTCGCTCTTGATTGAGATCCTCGCCGCGCGTTGGAACTCCCGATGTCATGCAGTCAGGAAAGAGACGCGCCGACTCGCATCAGCGCCGCGGCTGTTGACTCGAAGATAGCCGCTCCGGCAGCGATCCGTCAGACCTTGCGAACAGAAAAAAGGGCAGTCGCTTTCGCAACTGCCCTTCGATTCCCGCGGCCCGGATGAGCGAGACGACATCCGGGACAAGTTTATCAACCCGCACAGGCTTCCTGGATTTCGCTGCGCTCCATCCGGGCTACAAAAGCCACCGCCTCAGCTGTTCTTGACGCGGTAGGTCTCGTGACAACCGCCGCATTCCTTCCCAACCGCGGGAAAATTCGCCTTGAGCGTGTCGATATCCTTGATTTTGCCCTTGGCCTCGCCGACGATCTTGGCGAAGCTCGCGACCTTGGCATCGAACCCTGCCTTGTCCTCCCAGATCTTCGGCGAGGCGCTATAGTCGCCCTCGGGCTTGATGCCCTTGGCGCTGGCCGGAAACAGGTTCGGCAGCTTCTTGGCGGTATCCTCGAACTGCGCCAACGCGCTGTCCACCGTGGCCTGATCATAGGGCTTTTCGCCCTTGACCATCGCCGCGACCGCGCCGGCGTTCTTGCCGTTGCCCTTCATGAGGGTCTGGACTTCCTTGACGGAGTTCTGATCCGCCCAGACGGCGCCCATCCCGAGCAGCAGCGCGCCCCCAACAACCAACACTCGCTTCATTCGCAAAATCCCTTTCGCTGAGACAGGATCGTGCTGACCCCACATTGGGCCAACCCCGATTGGCAGATTTCATTCCATCCAGAGCGCGACGATAAATCGTCGCACTCCGGATCATTTGGCTGAGCCCGCAAAAACGCGTTCCGCGTCTGCTTGGACTTACAGGCTGTGACGGCGATGGTGCTCGTTGATGGCGATCCACACCCGCTCGGGCGTTGCCGGCATGTCGATGTGGTCGATCTTGTATTCGCGCCAGAGGGCGTCGACGATGGCGTTCACGACCGCCGGACAGGAGCCGATCGCGCCGGCCTCGCCCGCCCCCTTCACGCCCATCGGATTGGTCTTGCAGGGGACGTTGTTGGTCTCGAACACGAAGGCCGGCCCGTCCGCCGCGCGCGGCAGCGCATAGTCCATGAAGGTCGCCGTGATGAGCTGGCCGTCATTGGGTCCATAGACCACCTGCTCCATCAGGGCCTGGCCGATGCCCTGCATGGCGCCGCCATGCACCTGGCCGGCCAACAGCAGTGGATTGAGCGTCTTGCCGAAATCATCGACGATCACGTAGTTGACGATCTTGATGATGCCGGTGGCCGGATCGATCTCGACCTCCGCGACATGCGTGCCGTTGGGATAGGTGCCGTCGGCGCTGGCGAAGGTCGCGCTGGCATTCAGCTTCGACGGATCGACGTCCGGCCGCTTGGCGAGATCGGCGAACGAGATCGAACGGTCGGTGCCGGCGATGCGCACCACCCCTTCCGAAATCTCGAGGTCGCCGGCGCCGGCCTCCAGCGCCTGCGCCGCGATTTCCTTCAGCTTTTGCCCGAGCTCGCGCGTGGCGCGCTCGACGCTGACGCCGCCGGATGGAATCGAGGCCGAGCCGCCGGTGCCGAGGCCGGTGGCGATCATATCGGTGTCACCCTGGTGGATGTGCACGCGCTCGGGCGCAACGCCGAACTGCTCGGCAACGATCTGCGCATAGGCGGTCTGGTGGCCCTGTCCGCTCGACTGCGTGCCGATCAGGACGGTGACGTCGCCATTGGGATCGAGCCGCACATTGGCGGTCTCCTCGCCCATGGTGCCACAGATCTCGACATAGCTGGCATGGCCGATGCCGCGGATCAGGCCGGCCTTCTTGGCCACCTTGGCGCGCTTTGGAAACTCCTTCCATTCGGCGATCTCCATCGCGCGCTTCAGATGCGCGGCGAAGTCGCCGGAATCGTAGACCTTGCCCGTGGCCGTCTTGTAGGGCAGCGCCTTCGGCGGGATGAAGTTCTTGCGGCGGATCGCATCCGGCGTCATGTCGAGTTTTCGCGCGCAGGCGTCGACAAGGCGCTCGATGACATAGGCGGCCTCGGGGCGGCCCGCACCGCGATAGGCGTCCACCGGCACGCTGTGCGTGAAGATCGTGCGCACCCGGCAATGGAAGGCCTGGATGTCATAGAGGCCCGGCAGCATGCCGGCGCCGCCATGCGGGATGTAGGGCCCGAAGGTCGACAGATACGCACCCATGTCGCCCATCAGGTCGCAATCCATCGCGAGGAATTTGCCGTCTTCAGTCAGCGCCATCTTCGCGGTGGTGACGTTGTCGCGGCCCTGCGCATCGCCCAGGAAATGCTCGGAACGGTCGGCCGCCCACTTCACCGCCTTCTTCAGCTTGCGCGCTGCGACCGCCAACAGGGCGTATTCCCGATAGGGAAACAGCTTTGTGCCGAACCCACCGCCGACATCGGGGCAGATCACCCGCATCTTGTCGGTGGGGATGTTGAGTACGTTCTGGCAGAGGATGTCGCGCAGGCGGTGGCTGCCCTGGCTGCCGACCGTCAGCGTCAGATGATCACGCTTGGCATCGTATTCACAGACCGCGGCGCGCGTCTCCATGAAGCTCGCGACCACGCGCGGATTGACGATGGAGATTTCGGCCACCGCATGCGCCTTGGTGAAGGCGGCTTCGGTCGCCGCCTTGTCGCCGATCGAGACATCGAACAGCACGTTGCCGGCCTTGTCGGGCCACACCTGCGGTGCGCCCTTCTTCACGGCGTTGACGACACCGGTCACCGATGGCAGCGGGCTCCATTTGACGTCGATCGCCTCGATCGCGTCACGGGCCTGATCGATGGTCTCGGCGACGACGAAGGCGATGGAATCGCCGACATGGCGCACCTCGTCCTTGGCCAGGATCGGGTATGGCGGGCCGGTGAACGGATCGGTCTCGAGATTGAACAGGCACGGCAGATTGCCGAGATCCCTCACGTCGTCGGCGGTCAGGATCAGCGCGACGCCGGGAAGCCCGCGGGCACGGCTCACATCGATGGTGTATTTGGCATGCGCGTGCGGGGAACGGAGCATCAGGCAGCGCAACGCAGCCTGCGGCGCGTAATCGTCGGTATAGCGGCCCTTGCCGCGAATGAGCGCATCATCCTCCTTGCGCAGCACGCTTTGGCCAACGCCGAACTTGATGGGAGCCGCCATTTTATCTTCCCGTTCTCATGGTTGTTGCCGGCATATTGCCGTGGAAAAAGTGGCAAGGCAAACGGGTTTAGGCGGGCCGTTCCCATGGAGATGATGATTCGAGCCGCCCTCGCCGGTTCTGGGCAGCCGCGCCAGACCCGCGTCAGTGGCTGAATTTCCTGACCATCAGATACTTGTCATACGTGACGTCACCTATGCGGACGGCAGCGGGATCCGTCCCGTAGACCTTGAATCCGTTGCGCTCATAGGTCCTGATTGCAGCGGTCGCTTCGAGCAGGACGGCAAGATGCACCTGCTCGACGCATGCCTCGGCGTGGGCAAGAAGCTCCTTGATGAGCCGATCTCCGATACCCTGACCTCGGCCATCTTCCCTCACGTAAACCGTGAAGATATGACCCCTGTGCCGCGATCGCCGATCTGGCGACAAGTAGAAGCCGGCGACTCCGATCAGATGTCCGCGCGCAAAGGCGCCAAGGATCGCTCCGCTCAGCCAATCGCGATAAGCCGCCAGCATCGCCTCGCCGCCCTCATCCTCCTCACGAGAACCAAAGGTTTGAGGGTGTGTCTGAAGCGCCTCCGCGCGAATGTCGCGGAAGAGATCGAGATCGTCGACAGTCAATCGTCGGATGTCCACGTCCGCCTGGGCGCGGGCCTCATGCGATGTCATGATCGCCTCCTCTCCTTGTCGCAGCGTGGTCGGATGGGATCGCGGTCGTCACATCCCACCACGGCCCCACAGAGTCCGCGCATTGTCTCTCAACCTATTGAGGGCGCGTTCAGGCGCGATGCTGTCAATCTCGCCACGCGACAAGCCCATGTCCATCAGATCCCTGTCGTTCAGGTCCTGCAAGGTGACCTGTGCACGCGGCCACCGCTCCTGAAACGCACGCCAGGATCGTCTGGGCAGGCTCAAGACGATGGAGAGGTCGGGGCGAAGTCTCGCGGCATCGCCCTCTGGCGCAGCCGCAATGTTCGTCTGTTGGGGTGGCATGGGATGCTCCTGCTGTTGTGCCGGCAGGGAGCGTGGCCACAAAAAAGGCCCCGTCCGATGCCGGCGGGGCCTGGTGGAAAAGATGTCGTCGAATTGCTAGCGCACGACTCCTCCCACGGCCCAGCCGAAGCGGGTCACGTGGTTGCGGTTGACGATGCGCGAGCATTTGATCATGCAGCGCTGATACCACGGCAATCGCACGAAATCAAGAGATGTACGGATGCCTCTTGCAGCCTGGAGGTGAGCGCGCTGCTCGCCTAGCCGCGCACCAGCGAAATCAGCCACTTGCGGCCGAACAAGATGAGGATCGCGAGCGCGTAGACGATCGTGCCGCCGACCGCGAGCAGGGCCAGCGTCAACTCATCGTGGAAGCGCATCGCTCCCAGCGCGGGACCGCTGAAGCGCGCGATCAGCCAGAACGCTGCGGCGAGGAGCAGTCCGGTCAGCAGGAATTTGCCGAGCGACATCAGCCAGGCGCGATCAAGCACGAGAAAGCCCCGCCGCACGGCGAAGAAGAGCACCAGCAGGAGATTGGTCCAGACGCCGACCGCGGTTGCCAGCGCAAGGCCGATCTGGGCGAGCGATCCCATCAGGGCGACCTTCAGCGCGACGTTGACCGCGATGCCGGTCAGCGACGCCCGCACCGGGGTCGCGGTATCCTTGCGCGCATAGAAGGTCGCGACCGCGCTGCGGATCAACACGAAAGGAATGAGGCCGATGGCGTAGGCCGCGAGCGTGGCGCCGGCGGCGGCGGCATCGGCCTTCGAGAACGCGCCGCGGGCGAACAGCGCGCGCATGATCGCGTCGGGCACGGTGATGAAAGCCGCCACGAACGGGATCGAGAACAGCAGCGTGAAATCGAAAGCGCGCCGCTGCGCCTTCATCGCACCGTCATGGTCGTTGGCGGTGATCCGCCGCGACATCTCCGGCAGCAGCACGGTGCCGATGGCGATGCCGATGACGCCGATTGGCAGCTGGTTGAGCCGGTCGGCATAATAGAGCGCCGACAGCGCGCCCGCCGGCAGGAAGGTCGCGATGATGGTATCGGCGAACAGCGCGACCTGCGTTCCCATCGAGCCCAGGGTCGCAGGTCCCAGTGCTTTGAAGAAGCCACGGACGTCTTCGTCGAGCTTCAGCGGCGCAAAGCGCGGCAGGCCGCCATGGCGGGCGAGATCACCGGCGAGCAGGAAATATTGCAGGAAGCCAGAGATCAGGACGCCCCAGGCCGCGGCATGGCCCGCGGTCGGAAACCAGACGGCAACCGCCAGCGTCATCATCATCGCGACATTGAGGAAGATCGAGGCAGCCGCGGCGCTGGCAAAGCGCTGCATCACGTTGAGCATGCCGCCATAAAGCGTCACCAGCGTGATCAGCAGCAGATAGGGAAAGGTGATCCGCGTCAGCTCGATCGCCAGCTTGCGCTGCTCGGCATCCTCACTGAAGCCCGGTGCAAGGAGGCTCATCGCCTGCGGCATGAACAGCCAGGCGACGATCAGCAGCAGGACTTGCGAGGCCAGCAACAACGTGAAGATGCGGTCGGCGAACAGTTTTGCCGCCGCCTCCCCCTTCTCGCCATGCACATGGGCATAGGCCGGCACCCAGGCGGCGTTGAATGCGCCCTCGGCGAAGATCGCGCGGAAATGATTGGGCAGCCGCAGCGCCACGAAAAAGGCGTCGGCCACCGGGCCGGCGCCGAGGATCGCCGCGAGCATGATGTCGCGCGCAAATCCCGTCAGCCGCGAGAGCAGCGTATAACCACCAACCGTGAAGATCCGTCCGAGCATGCGTCTGTTTTAGAGACTTATCAGCCTAAGGATAAGGCTTTGAAGTTTGACGTGATTAAAAAAGACGGCCGCTCGGCTTGCGATGCGTGTTGCTGTGCCCTCTCCCCTTGTGGGAGAGGGCAGCGCCGAGGGTAGACGCAAGCTCAATCGGGTGAGGGGTCTCCCTCAGCACTTTCCGCGCGGAGAGAGACCCCTCACCCGACTTCGCTTCGCGAAGCCACCCTCTCCCACAAGGGGAGAGGGGAAGAAATCAGCCCGCCAGCGCGCCGCGCACGGCGGCGATCACGCGCTCCTGATCGGCTTCGGTCAGGTAGGCGTGCATCGGCAGGCTGATGACGTCCTGCGACAGGCTCTCGCAGCCAGGCAGGCCGCCGTCAGCAACCGGATATTGCTTGTAGGCGGTCTGCTGATGCATCGACTTGCCGTAATAAATCGCGGTCGGCACGCCCTGCGCTTTTAGCGCGGCAGCGAAACCGTCGCGGTCGGTGCCATCAGGCAGGCGGATCGTGTACTGCGCCCAGACCGAGGTGTTGCCGGGCGCCAGACGCGGCACGGTGACGACGTTGGACAAGCCACGCGCGTAACGTTCCGCAACCTTGTTGCGGGCGGCGATTTCGTCGTCAAAGATCTTCAGCTTCTCGATCAGGACCGCTGCCTGCATGGTGTCGAGCCGGCCGGTCAGACCGAGGCGGACGTTGTCGTACTTGTCGACGCCCTGCCCGTGCACGCGGATGCTGCGCAGTGTCGCCGCGAGCTCGTCGTCATCGGTGAAGATGGCGCCGCCGTCGCCGAAGCAGCCGAGCGGCTTTGCAGGGAAAAAGCTGGTCGCAGTGGCGAGCCCGAAAGTACCGAGCTTGCGGCCCTTGTAGCTCGCACCGAACCCTTGCGCGGCGTCATCGAGCACGAACAGGCCCTCGGCCTTGGCGATCTCGGCGATGGCGTCGTGATCGGCGGGTTGGCCGAACAGATCGACCGGAATGACCGCGACGGGCTTGAGGCCGGCCTTCCGTGCAGCCGCGATGCCGCGCTTCAGCGACTCCGGGCTCATGTTGAAGGTGGCTTCATCGACGTCGACATAAACCGGCGTCGCGCCGGTCCGCGCCACCGGCGAAGCGGTTGCGATGAAGGTGAAGGACGGACACAGCACGGCATCGCCGGGTCCGACATTTTTGGCCATCATCACCATCAGGATGGCGTCGGTGCCGCTGGCGCAGCCGATCACATGCTTGGCGCCGCTGTAGGCCGCGAGCTGCTTCTCGAACTCGGCGACTTCAGGACCGTTGACGAACTGGCAGTGGTCCATCACGCGCTTGACCGCGGCATCCAGCGAAGCGCCGAGCCGGCGGCGCTGCGAGCCGACGTCGATGAAGGGAATGGGTTCGGAACGCAGATGCTGGTTCATGGTCTGGTTCTTGGCGCCTTCTTGAATGGTCGACATGGATAAAGGGTTCAGCCGGCGACGCGGCGCGGGCCCTTGAGCGCGGGCGATTTGGCCGCGGGCCGTGACGGCGTCTCGAGGCACTGCGTGGCGATTTCGAGGCTGGCGACGCCTTCGTCGCCGGTGACCGCCGGCGTTTCGCCGTTGCGCACGGCCTTGAGGAATGCGATCAGCTCGGCGCGCAGCGGCTCGTCATGACCGACCGGCAGATGCCGCATCGAGTAGCTGCCGTCTGGTTTGAAGCCGAAGCACTCGGTGACCTGGCGCGTCAGGAGATCGCCCATTACGTATTTGCCGCGGGTCGCGACCGTGACACTGCGCGCTTTGAACGGCGTCAGCCAGTTGGTGTTGATGTGCGCGAGCACGCCGCTCTCGGTGCGGAACTGCAACAGCGCGATGTCCTCGCGCTCGGCAACCGCGCTCGATAGCTGCGGCTGCACCTCGACGATGTCGGATTCGGTGAACCAGCGGATCAGATCAATGTCGTGCACGGCGAGGTCGATGACGACGCCGACATTGGACATGCGCGGCGGGAACGGGCCGACGCGCGTGATCGCGATGGAGAGAATGTCCTCGCCCGCGATCGCCTGCTTGACGGCGGCGACCGCCGGATTGAAGCGCTCGACATGGCCGATCATCAGCGTCACGCCGGCCTTTTGCGCGGCGGCAACGATCTCGCGGCCCTCTTCGACCGTGGACGCAATCGGCTTCTCGACCAGGACATGAATGCTCTTGGCGATGCAGGCGAGCGCGACCTCGTGATGCAGATGGGTGGGAGCTGCGATGGTGACGGCATCGACGCCTTCGGCGAAGAGCTGGTCGAGCGTCTCGAAGCTCGCGCAACTGGCAAGTTCGGTCGCGCGCGTGCGATGCGCAGGCGAAGGATCGACGACGCCGACGAGGCTGACGCCGGGAAGACCGCTAAGCACCCGCGCATGGTTGCTGCCCATCACGCCGGCGCCAATGACGCCGACGCGCAAGCCGGCCTTTGCCGGTGCAGACCCTTTGGAACTCATTTGAGCAAACCCCGATTCAACACAAATCCCCGGCGCGCTTCTAGCACGGACGCCACATTTGTGGCGAATGCCGCCTTGGCGGCCCGGACACGATTTGATTCAAAAAGTTACACGTTCCCCGGGCCTTAAGCCGAAAAATACCGCCTCTTCGGCCCGGGTCGCGTGATTCGGAGTTTGCTGGTTACGACCTTTGATAGTCGTCTTCAATCCGGATGATGTCGTCTTCCCCGAGATAGCTTCCGGTCTGGACCTCGATCAGTTCCAGCATGATTTTACCGGGGTTCTCCATGCGGTGGACCGCACCCATGGGAATGTAGATCGACTCGTTCTCGTGCACGGTCTTCACGGTCTCGTTGACGGTGACACGGGCTGCGCCGCGAACCACGATCCAGTGCTCGGCACGATGATGGTGCTTCTGCAGCGACAGCCGCCCGCCCGGCTTCACCACGATGCGCTTGACCTGGTGGCGCTCACCATTGTCGACGGACTGATAGCTGCCCCAGGGCCGATGCACTTTGAGATGCTCCTCGGTGACCTTGGGCGCGACCGCCTTCAGCTTCGTGACCAGACGCTTCAGGCCGTTGGCATCCTTCTGGCGCGAGACCAGAACCGCGTCCGCGGTTGCGACCACGACGAGATCGTCGACGCCTTCGAGCGCGACCAGCGCCTGGTCGGTGGTGACGTTGCAGTTGCGGGAATCCTCGAACACCGCGGCCCCATGCGCCGCATTGCCTTGCGCGTCCTTGTCCGAGAGCTCCCACACTGCGTGCCAGGAGCCGACGTCGGACCAGCCGCACGACACCGGCACGACCGCTGCGCGCGAAGTTTTCTCCATCACGGCATAGTCGATCGAGATCGCCTTCGCCGCGCCGAACGCCTCGGGCTCCAGCGTGACGAAGCCGAGATCGCGGCCGGCATTGTTGACCGCATTGGTGACGGCATCGACGCTTGCCGCATCGACCTTGCGGTATTCGTCGAGCAGCACGCTGGCCGGGAACATGAAGTTGCCGCTGTTCCAGAGATAGCCCGAATTGACGTAGTCGGAGGCCTTCACCGCGTCCGGCTTCTCGACGAAGCGCGCGACCGCATGCACTTCCCCGGAGATCACCTCACCCGGATTGATGTAGCCATATTCGGTCGCCGGCCGCTCCGGCTTGACGCCGAAGGTGACGATGCGCCCGGTGCTCGCGGCCGCAAGACCTTCGCGGCAGGCGGCGACGAAAGCGGCAGTGTCCTGCACCACGTGATCGGCGGCGAGGGCGAGCACGACGGCTTCACTGGCGCGGTTCTGTGCGAACGCCGCGCCCGCGGCGATCGCAGGTCCTGAATCACGCCGCATCGGCTCGAGGATCACGTCGGCCTCGATGCCGATCTCGGCGAGCTGCTCCAGCACCATGAAACGATAGGACGCGTTGGTGATGACGATCGGCCGGTCGAACAGCTGTGGATCCGAGACGCGCAGCAGCGTGTCCTGGAAGGTCGAGCGCGTGCCGAACAGCGGCAGGAACTGCTTGGGCCGCACCTCGCGCGAAGCCGGCCAAAGCCGCGTGCCGGCGCCGCCGCACATGATCAGGGGGATTATGCGTTTGTCCATCGTCATCTCAAACCTTGAAGTAGTCCCGATACCAGGTGACAAAATTGTGGACCCCATGCTCGATCGGCGTTGACGGTGCAAAGCCGGTGTCGCGCATCAAATCCTCGACATCCGCGAACGTTTCCAGCACATCTCCCGGCTGCATCGGCAGCAATTCTTTGATCGCCGTCCGGCCCAGCTCCCGCTCCAGAAGACCGACGACGTGCATCAGTTCCTCCGGATGGTGATTGCCGACATTGTAGACCTTAAACGGCGCATTTGCGGCAGCCGGATCGTCGGCGGGCACAAGATCGATCAGCCTGGATACTACACGCGTCACATCATCAATATAGGTGAAGTCGCGGCGCATCTGCCCATGGTTAAAGAGCCGGATCGGCTTGCCCGCCATGATGGCGTTCACGAACAGAAACATGGCCATGTCGGGCCGACCCCACGGGCCGTAAATGGTAAAGAAGCGCAGACCCGTGACCGGCAGGCGATAGAGATGGCTGTAGGACTGCGCCATCACCTCGTTCGCCTTCTTGGTTGCGGCGTAGAAGCTCACGGGATGATCGGTGCGGTCCGCAACCGCAAATGGCAGTTTTGTGTTGGCGCCATAAACGGAGGATGACGAGGCGTAGACGAGATGACGACAGCCGTAGTTGCGGCAGCCCTCGAGCACGTTGAGAAAGCCCTGCAGATTGGAATCCGCGTAAGCGTGCGGTTGCTCGATCGAGTAGCGCACGCCAGCCTGCGCCGCGAGATGCACAACCTCTGTAAAGCGATGCTGCGCAAACAGCGCCGCCATCGCCTCGCGGTCGGCAAGATCGGCCTCGACGAAGGAAAAGCGGGAGTCGCTCTCCAACAGCGCCAGACGCGCCCGTTTCAATGCCGGATCGTAATAGGCGTTGAGATTGTCGAGCCCGACGACGGACCGGCCTTCGCCCAGGAGTTGCCGGGCAACGTGAAAGCCGATGAAGCCAGCCGCCCCCGTGACCAAAATCGCCTGATCCATCATCCTGTTCCCTGGGGATAGCCAACCCGCGATGCCTGTTTTGCCGCGGTATTGCGGGGGTCGCAATAGCCAGGCCGCCCTTTCATAACGGCTATTGCAAGATCGGCGCCAAAACCATACCAAAGCGGCCGAATTCGGCGCTCGCGTCGGGTTGCCTCAAATCCTCGCAAACCCTGTTCATGCGGACGAGATGCGCCGAATCCTGCTGTCGACGGCCAAAATCCTGATTTCCGCTGCGCTGCTCTATCTGGCGCTGCGCAAGGTCGATCTATCCGAACTGTTTTCGCGCTTCACCGTGACCAGCCTGTTCTGGATCGGCGTGGCGATCGCGATCACGTTCCTGCAGATCTTCGTCGGCGTGCTGCGCTGGCGCGAGATCAGCGCCGTCTGCGGCGCGCCGCTCGAGCTCGGCCGCGCCATGCGCTACAACGTGATCGGCTCTTTCTTCAACCAGACCCTGCCGTCGGCGATCGGCGGCGATGCGGTCCGGCTGTGGCTCGTCGCGCGCGCCGGCGCGGGCTGGCGTGCGGCGACCTACTCGATCTTCGTCGACCGCGCGATCGGCTTGATCGCGCTCGCGATCGTGATCGTCGCGAGCCTGCCCTGGAGCTACACCCTGATCACCGACCCGCACGGACGTTCGGCGCTGCTGCTCGTCGATCTCCTGGCGCTCGCCGGCGGCCTCGGCTTCCTGATCTTCGGCGCGCTGAAATGGCGCTGGCTGAAGACCTGGTGGGCCACGCATCACCTTCACGCCTGTGCGGTGATCGCCAACCGCGTGATCTTCAGCCGCACCCGCGGGCCGATCATCGCAATCCTGTCGGTGCTCGTTCACGTGCTCGCTGTCGTCATCGCCTGGTGCGTGGTGCAGTCGATTGCGGCCCCGGTCCGCTTCAGCGACGTCTTTCTGCTGGTGCCGCCCGTGATGCTGATCACGATGATGCCGATCTCGATCGCCGGCTGGGGCGTGCGTGAAGCCACGATGGGCCTGGCGTTCGGTTTCGCCGGACTTGCCGCCAACGAGGGCGTCAACATCTCGCTGCTGTTCGGCGCCGTATCCTTCATCGTCGGTGCGTTCGGGGGCCTCGTCTGGATCCTCAGCGCGGAGAAGGCGGCGCAAGGCTCGGCTCCGATCGGAGTGCCGGAGTGACGACCCTCGTCTCGGGTCCGGACCCTGCGGCCGGACTGGTGCTGCTCGCGCTTGCGCCAGCTGGGCTGGCCGCACTGATCTCCGCCGGCATCACTTGGTGCAGCATGCCGCTGCTGCAGCGCTATGCGTTGGCGCGTCCGAACGCACGCTCATCACACAAGCTCCCAACACCGCAAGGTGCGGGCGTCGCGGTCGTCGCCGCCACCCTGCTTGTCGGCTGGATTTATGCTTGGATTCCCCTGCCCCTGATCGGCTCCGCCGTGCTGATCGCTCTGGTCGGGCTTGTCGACGACATCAGGCCGCTGCCGGTCGTGCTCCGGCTCCTGTTGCAGGCGGGAGCTGTGGCCGCCGTCGTGCTCACGACACCGGAGGCGATGCGGATCGTTCCAGCCCTGCCGCTTGCCGCTGAACGCACCCTCCTTCTGGTCGGCGGCGTCTGGTTCGTGAACCTCGTCAATTTCATGGACGGGCTCGACCTCATGACCGTGGCGGAGGTGGTGCCTGTCACGGCCGCGCTCGGATTGCTCGGCTGGTATGGCGACCTCTCTCCGTCCGTAGCGTGGCTCGCGATGGCCCTGTGCGGCGCCATGCTTGGCTTTGCGCCCTTCAACAGGCCGGTCGCAAAGGTGTTCTTGGGCGATGTCGGCAGCCTGCCGATCGGCCTCTTGCTCGGCTGGTGCCTGCTGGAGCTTGCCTGGCAGGGGCACCCCGCTGCGGCGCTGCTGCTGCCAGCCTATTACCTTGCGGATTCCACCATCACGCTGTTTCGGCGCATCATCAGGCGCGAGCCGTTCTGGTCGGCGCACCGCACGCATTTCTATCAGCGCGCCACTGACAACGGATTCACCGTCAAGCGGGTGACCGGCGAGGTGTTCGCGCTCAATCTCGTGCTGGCGTTGCTTGCCGTCGTCACCGTTCGCGCCGGCTCGCTGACGGTCACGATCGTGTCCTTGTTCGCAGGCGCAGTCCCGGTCGCTTTCGTGCTGCAGCGCTTCTCGCGCACTCAGACGTCCTGAGCCGACAACGCCAGCCGCAACCCTTCGTCCAGGGAGACCTCCGGCTGCCAGCCGGTCGCGAGCGCCTTGGAGATGTTGAGCTCGAGCGAGCCGATCAGGCTGTCATGCGTATCCTGCCGGCCCATGACGCTCAGCAGCGTGCTGAGCAGGCCCGGCGGCATGCCGAACAGCCGCAGGCTCTTGCCGGACGCATCGGCCAGACGCGTGATAAATTCGGGTGTCGAGACCTGCTCCCTGTCGGCCACGAGGAAGATTTCGAAATTGCTGGCGGGATCATGATGACCGAGCCGGCGCAAGATGAACGACGACAGGTTCTGCACGGCAAGAAAAGCGCGCTGGTTGCGGATCGCGGCAAAGGGCAGCGGCAGCCCGAGATCGACCGCACGCGTCAGCAGCGCGAAATTGCCCTTGGCGCCGGCGCCATAGACCAGCGGCGGCCGGATCACCGAGATTTTCATATCGTTATCGCGCGCCAGCGTTCTCAAGCCCGCCTCGGCCGCGGCCTTGGACATGCCGTAGAGGCCGCGCGGCGTCAGGATGTCGTTCTCGCTGAATGGGGCGCGGCCCTCGTTGCTGCGGCCGTGCACGAGCACGGTGCTGACGAAGACGAACTGGCGCACGCCGGCCGTCGCCGCGCAGCGTGCCAAATGCAGCGTGCCGGCGATGTTGACGTTGCGGTAGAGCTGGACCGCGTGCTCCTCGTGCTTGTGGTGCACACGCGCAGCGAGATGGACGACGGCGTCGACGCCTTCCAGCGCGGCCTGCCAATCGGTCTCCGGACCGATTGTTTCGATCACGACTTCGCCCTCGACGCCTTCCGAACTGCGAACCGCGCGGCGGACCGACCATCCCTCGCGAGCGAGCGCCGGCACGATATGACGGCCAACGAAGCCGCTCGCTCCCGTCACCAATACGACCGGCTTCTTCTCGTTCATCGTTGCTCCGACAGGTCCGGGTTGCGCAACAATTCGTCGATCAGCGCCGCATAGGCATTCATTGCGGTCGTCCTGTCAAACCGGGATGCCGCCTTCACCGCGCGCGCTGCGATGGTGCCGTCGTCGGACCGGGACGCCGCGCGGATCGCGTCTGCAAGCTGATCGGCGCGGCCTGGCGTCACGACCCAGCCGAGCCCGTTCTCCACCACCGTCAAGGCGGCCTCGGCCTCCGGCTCGGACACCAGCACCACGGGGCGGCCGACCGCCAGCAGATTGTAGAACCGGCTCGGCACCGACACCCCCGCAACGTCCTTCCGGTACGGAATGATCCAGAGATCGGCGGACGCCAGAAACGCCTCGAGCTCGGAATCCTCGACGCGCCCGACAAAGGAGACATTGGGAAGGCTCGCCGCCGCCTGCAACTGCTTCAGTCGTTCGAAGCCGATGCCCCAGCCGGACAGCAGGAAGTGAATGTCCGCCTCGTCCTTGAGAAGCCGCGCCGCCTCGAACACGATGTCCGGATCATGGGTGAAGCCCAGATTGCCCGACAGGCCGACGATGAAGCGCGCGGCAATCGCCTCGCGGAACGGATTGTCCGAACTGACCGGCCGCGGCGTGGGCACCAGCGTCGCCCAGTTCGGGATGAAGCGGATCTTGTTCCGCCTCATTCCGGAATAGCTCAGCAGCGGACGCTCCGCGTCGCGGCCGATGGTGACGACGGCATTGAGCGCGCGGAACATCAGGCCGTTGGCGGCCCGCATCGTCCGCGTCACCAGCGAGCCGGGCTTCAAGAGGCCCGCCATCACCAGCACGTCGGGAAAGAGGTCGTGCAGGATCAGTGCCGAGCGCGCCCCCTTGAACCTGGCTGCCGCCACCACCGCGTAAGGCAGCATGAACGGCGCGGTGACCGTGAGCACGACGTCCCCTCGCCTCAGCTGCCGCGTCAATGCGAAGAACGTGCGCGCCGCGAACAGGAGCTCGGACACTCCGCGCCGCACCAGCGCCGCCTTGCCTGCCAGGCTGTTCTTGATTGCGACGACGCGCGGCTTGCCCGGGCCGGTCTGCGAGGCCGGCAATGCGCCCGGCCAGCCCGAGAGCACGACGACCTCGTGCCCGGCGGCGAGACGGCAGGCGATCTCGGCCATGATCGCCGCCGTCGTGCTGGTATCCGGCGGATAATGCTGGCTCGCGACGACGATCTTGCCGGAGGGCTGCATGGTCAGGCCGCGGTCGACCCGAATTCGGGCACCGCATCCTTGAGGATAGTCCTGATGGTGGCGCGATCGTCGCGCGCGATCGCCTGCTCGAGCGCCGCGGTCCACTTGCGCAGCGTCTGCATCGGCGGCTCGTTCGGCTGCGCGGCCATGATGCCGGCAACTCCGATCTCGCGGGTCGGCTCCTCGGAAGCGAACAGGATCTCGTGGAGACGTTCGCCCGGCCGCATGCCCGTGAACACGATCTCGATGTCGTAGCCGGGCTGCAATCCGGAGAGGCGGATCATGCGCTCGGCGAGATCGACGATCTTCACCGGCTGGCCCATGTTGAGCACGTAGACCGAGACGTCGGGACGCTGCGTTCCGAGCGCATGCGTGGCCGCGGTGATGACGAGATCGCAGGCCTCGCGGATGGTCATGAAGTAGCGGACCATGTCGGGATGCGTCACCGTCACCGGGCCGCCGGCCTCGATCTGCGCCTTGAATTTCGGCACCACCGAGCCGTTCGAGGCCAGCACGTTGCCGAACCGGACCGAGATCAGCCGCATCGGCGGCTTGGCGCCGTGCGCCGCGGCTGCGAGGTCGTGATCCAGCGCCTGGCAGTACATCTCGGCAAAACGCTTGGTCAGGCCGAGCATCGACACCGGCTCGATCGCCTTGTCGGTCGAAATCATCACCATGGCTTCGGCGCCGGCGGCAACGGCGGCATCCGCAACGTTCATGGAGCCGAAGATGTTGGTCTTGACGCCCTCGCTCCAGTCGCGCTCGAGGATCGGCACGTGCTTGAGCGCCGCGGCGTGGAACACGATGTCCGGCTTGAACCCGGCCATCAGGCGCATGATGCGCTCGCGGTCGCGAATGTCGGCGATCCGTCCTTCGATCTCGGCGACCGCGCCTCGCGCGGCGAGCGCTTCCGTGATGGCGTAGAGCGCCGGCTCCGAGTTTTCCACGATCAGGAGCCGCGCCGCGCCAAAGGCAACGACGCGCTCGCAGATTTCGGAACCGATCGAGCCGCCGCCGCCGGTGACGATCACCGCCTTGCCGTTGATCAGGGCTTCCAGGCGGGCATAATCGATCGTCTCGCTCGGCCGCAGCAGGAGGTCCTCGACCGCAACGGCGGTGAGCCGCGGCGTATCGCCACTCTCGAGCGAGGGCATCCGGTTGACGATCACCCCTAACTTGCGCGCCCGCATCAGGATCGATTCCGGATGCGCCTCCGGCTCGAATGCCGACGGCGTCATGACGAGGCGCGCGATCGGTTTGTTGCGCTTGGCGAAGTCGGCGATGATGTCCTCGACGTCGTCGATGCCGCCCAGCACCGGCACGTTGCGGATGAACTGGCCGCGGTCGGAGGTCGAGGGCGACAGCACACCGACCGGCCAGATGCGCTTGATCGCCCCGCTCTCGATGCCGCGCAGGAGCACCTCGGCATCCGCGGCGCGGCCGATCAGCAGCGTCGGCGCGGCCTCCTCGCCTCTGGCGTGACGCCGCACCCGCGTATAGCGGAAGTAGCGGTAGGCCATGCGCAGCGCGCTGAGGAAGGAGATCTCGAGGAACCAGTAGAGGACGATCGTCACCTTGCCGAGGAAGAAGGCGCCACGGACGTTGGGGGCGACGAAGATGTAGTCGAGCACGAGCAGCGCGACCGTCAGCACGGTCGCGACGCGGATGATGTTCAGCGCGTCAGGCAGCGAGATGAAGCGCCATTTCGTCGTGGTCAGGTTGAAGATAAAGAACACGACGACGCTGAAGGCGAGGAAGTAGGGCAGGATCTGGAACAGCAACGGCAAGCGGTCGAAGAAGCCGTCACCACCCTCGAATCGCAGATAAAAGGCGGCAAAAAGCGCTGCCGCGGTCGCCAGCAGGTCGTGGAGCGCGATCAGGAAATTGCGCAAGGTGAGATGCGAAAGACGCGTCATCCGCCGACCGATGAAAACCCAGTTAGATGCAACCTGACCGCGCTGATAGCCCATCTGGACCAGACTTGCCAGCCGCGCGGCCGCTCAGGAACCGGCTTCCCCCATCTTAGCCTCGCGCTGTTGTGCCCGGATCACCATGCCGCCGGCGACGCCGACGCCGATGACGTACATCCAGCCCTCGTGGAAGTCGAACAGATGGGAGTTGAACAGCGAGGTGAAGACGTTCTGCACGACCACCAGAAGCCCGATCCAGTTGACAAGCCCGTCGCCGCGGAACAGCTGCAGATGCAGGATCCAGATCGCGTAGAGAACCGCGATGCCGATCACGCCCCACTGCACGGCAACGTTGAGGGTCTGGTTATGCGGGTTGCCGATCACCTCGGCAGAGGCCTGGTACAGACCGCTGGGCGTCGCGACGCGTTCGAACAATCCGCGCGTCGAGCCGGTGCCGTGCCCTATGATCGGCGCCTCTGCGAAGAAGCCGAGCGACTTCCGCCAGAACTCGAGCCGCAGGCCGAGCGAGGTCGGCTCGCCCCTCTCGACATAGCGCGTGTAGTCGTCGGAAAACCTCTCGGCGGTATGGCGCAATTGCGGCGAGGCCTGCCAGGCGAGAGCGGCGCCGACGAGCAAAGCGGCAGAGATGAGCGCAATGCTGCGCCATTTGAGGTGAAGCAGCGCGAACACACCGAACATGATCGGAACGGTGACGAGCGCGGTGCGTGACACCACCACGAAGGTCATATTGACGAAGAAGCTCAGCGCCAGCGCCGTGAGCAGCCCGGCGAACCAATATCGCTTCGCGCGCAGCAGCGTCACGATCGGATAGGCGAGCGCAACGGCGCAAAGCGCGAATTCCTGGCTCTGGTTGATGTAGTTCTTGACGAAGATGCCGCGTTCGGGCGGATCGGTCTTGAGGGCGAGGTTCGGGTAGAAGGCGACCAGCCAGGACATCACCGACATCAAGGCGCAGGACACCAGGAAGGCGATGAATATCCAGTGGCCGCGCTGCGATCGCTCGAAATGATAGAGCAGGACCGGCAGCACGAGCAGCTTCATGGTGGGATTGACCGCGTAGAAGCGCGCGCCCCAGGTCGCGTCCGACCAGAGTGTCCCCACCAGCGCGAGCAGGACCAGCGCGATCGGCGCAATGCAAATCGGACGCTTCAGCGATTGCAGGAACGCGCGGACGTCGAGGAACGGCACCATGCAGAGCAGCATCAGCGCATTGAAGATCCCCGTGAGCGAGGTCGACCAGGGCAGCGAGGCCGCGGTCAGGACCGCGAATATATCGACGGTCTCGCGCCAGGCGGCCGGGCTGCGCAGGCGGCGAAGCAACATTTCGCCGGTCGTCTCGCGTGCGAGCGCGGTCACTTGTCGCCTCCCCGGGCGCGATGCACCAGCGCCGTCGTGCTGAAGCCCTGGAGGATGTCGACCAGCACGACCATTCCGCCGGCTTCCTCGACGACCTCATGGCCGACCACCTGCTCGCGGGTGTAGTCGCCGCCCTTCACCAGCACGCCGGGCTTGATCCGCCTGATCAGGTCGATCGGCGTGTCCTCATCGAAGATGACGACGAGATCGACGGCCTCGAGCGCGGCGAGGACCTCGGCACGCGCGCGCTCGTCCTGGACCGGCCGCTCGGCGCCCTTGAGCCGCCGCACCGAGGCGTCGCTGTTGAGCCCTACGATCAGGCGGTCGCAGGCGGCGCGCGCCGCGGTCAGCACCTTGACGTGGCCGGGATGCAGGATGTCGAAACAGCCATTGGTGAAGCCGACGCGCTGGCCCTGCCGCTTCCATTCGGCGAGCTGCGCGTCGAGCGTATCAGGCTCGAGCACGATCTTCTCCTCGGCCGCGAGACTGGCATGCGGAAGGATCTTGCGGCGCAACTCGGCCGCGCTCACGCTGGCGGTGCCTTGCTGGCCGACGGCGACGGCGGCCGCCGCGTTGGCCATGCGCAGCGCCGTATCCCAGTCCGCGCCGGTCGCAAGCGACACCGCGAGCGCGGCGGCGACGGTGTCACCGGCGCCGGAGACATCGCGCACTTTCACCGGAAAAGCCGGAACGTGAACGGCCTCGCCGCCCCGCGGCACCAGCGTCATGCCGTGCTCGCCTTGGGTGACCAGGATCGCCTTGCAATCGGCGAGCCGCATCACATCCTCGCTGGCATCGACAATGCTCTGCAGCGTGTCGGCGCGGCTGCGCGTCGCTTCCGAAAACTCCTTGCGGTTGGGCGTGAGCAGCGTGGCGCCGCGATAGATCGCCCAGTTCAGGCTCTTGGGATCGACGATCACGGGCTTGCCGAGTTTTCGCGCGGCATCGATGGTGTGGCGGATGACCCGCGCCGTCAGCACGCCCTTGGCGTAGTCCGAAAGCAGCACGATATCGGCGCGCGCGATCTGCGGCAGGATCGCCTCGATCAGCCTGGTCTCGATCTCATCGGAGGCAGGCAGCGCCTGCTCCCAATCCGCACGCAGCATGTGCGTGGAGAAATGTTCGGAGACAAAGCGGACTTTTCGCGTGGTCGGCCGCGACGGGTCGCGCACCAGCACGTTCTCGATGCCGGCGAGCTCATCCAGCGCCGCCTGGAGCCGTGCACCGGCATCGTCCTCGCCGACGAGGCCGACGAAGATGCAGCGCGCGCCGAGAGACGCGACATTGCGCGCGACATTGCCGGCGCCGCCGATATGGATCTCGCTGCGCTGTGCAGCGATGACAGGCGTCGGCGCTTCCGGCGAGATCCGCGACACCTCGCCATAGACGAACTCGTCCAGCATGATGTCGCCGATGCAGAGCACCGTGCGGCCCGAGATGGCCTGCGCGAGGGCGTCGAAATCGAGAATAGGCGTCGGCATGGTCTTTGGGCCTCAGGTCCTTGGGGCCTCAGCGGAAGCGGTCGGGCCGGTCGAGATAATCCCCGACATAGGCCTTCACCGCATCCTCGAGCGTCGTGAAACCGCCGTTATAGCCGGCGCGGTGGAGGCGATCGACCTCGCTCTGGGTGAAATACTGGTAGCTGTCGCGGATCTGCTCGGGCATATCGATATATTCGATGTTGGGCCTGGTGCCGAGCGCCGCATAGGCCGCCAACATCAGATCCCTGAAGCTGCGCGCCTTGCCGGTTCCGACGTTGAAGAGTCCGGATACCGACGGCGTCGCGAGCAGCCACATGACGACCCGCACGACGTCGTCGACATAGATGAAATCGCGGCGCTGATCGCCGTCTTCGATGCCTTCACGATGCGACTTGAACAGTTGCACGACACGGCCGGCCTTGACGTCGTCGAAGCGACGCGCCAGCACGCTCATCATCGAGCCCTTGTGATACTCGTTGGGGCCGAAGACGTTGAAGAATTTTAGCCCGGCCCATTGCGGCGGGAGCCGATCGCCGTTCGCCACTCGCTCGGCAACAGTGAGATCGAACAGGTGCTTGCTCCAGCCGTAGAGATTCATCGGCCGCAGTTTCTTCAGCGCCGGCAGCGAGGCATCGTCGTCAAAACCTACCGTGCCGTCGCCATAGGTCGCCGCCGAGGAGGCGTAGATGAACGGCACTGCGTTCATCGTGCACCAGTCCAAAAGGCGCATCGACAGACGGAAGTTGGTCTCGATCACGAGGTCGCCGTCGGTCGCGGTGGTCGCGGAAATCGCCCCGAGATGAATCGCTGCATCGAGCTTGCGGCCCTTCAGCCAGTCCATCAGCTCGGCCGGCGGAACGATATCCACAAGCTGGCGCTTGGCGAGATTCCGCCACTTGCCCTCGTTGCCGAGAAAATCGCAAACCACGACGTCGCTGCGGCCCGCATCATTGAGCGCGGCCACGACGTTCGATCCGATAAAACCGGCCCCGCCGGTCACCAGCAACATTCCGAAATCCCTGCCCGATTTTTGCGGCCCGGTCCTGCCGTAGCGCATGAGCCGCCAAAGTGTAAGCGGTTTTGGGATTGAGCGGTCTGCCGGCTTTACCTGCCGGTCCGGAGCGGCTAACCGAAGCGCCACATCAGATTGCCCGGCTCCATTAACGAATGAACCAAGATTCGCAATTTAGCGGAGATGCAGATCGGGACGATACTCGCCCGATCCTGATCATTCCCTACATGTGGATCGGCGATTTCGTCCGAAATCACACCGTCGTTCGCGTTTTGAAGGAGCGCTGGCCCAATCGCCCGGTCGATCTGCTGACCACCTCCCTCTGCGCCCCGCTGGTCGATTACATGCCCGGAGTGCGCGCTGGGATCGTCTGGGATCTGCCGCGCGGCCGCCTCGCCGTAGGCCGCCAGCTCGCCCTGGGGAAGCTTCTGCGTGAGCGGAACTATGGCACGGCCCTGGTGCTGCCGCGGACCTGGAAGGCGGCCATCGCGCCCGCCCTCGCCGGTATCCCTGAACGGGTCGGCTTTGTCGGTGAGTTCCGGTTCGGCCTGCTCAACCGCTGGCGCTGGGGTGAGAAGAAGCTGCCCCGTTTCATCGACAAGAACGCCGCCTTGGCCCAGCCCGACGGTGCCTCCCTACCTCCGGAATGGCCAGTGCCGCAATTGCGGGTCCCGGCCGAGGACATCGTCCGCTGGCGGCAGGCCAATGGCCTCAGCGCCGGTGCCGCAGTGGCGCTCGCCCCAGGCTCGGTGGGGGTCTCAAAGCGCTGGACGTACTATCCGGAGGCGGCCCGGCTCCTGGTCGAGCGCGGGCTTGAGGTCTGGGTGGTCGGCGGCCCCGCGGAAAAGGGCCTCGCCCAGGAGATCGTCGCGGCAGGCGGCCGGGGCGTGCGTGACCTCACCGGCAACGACTTACGCAACGGCGTGCTGGCCATGGCCGCGGCCGGCGTCGCCATCTCCAACGACTCAGGCCTGATGCACATCGCAGCCGCCTTGGGCACACCCACCATGGGCATCTTCGGCCCGACCAGCCCCTATCTCTGGGCGCCACTCAACGGCCTTGCCGCAACCGTGGTCCAGGACAAGAGCGTGTTGTCCTGCCAGCCCTGCCAGAGCACGGTCTGCAAGATGAACGACCACCGCTGCATGCGCGATATCGCGGCGAGCGAGGTGGTTGGGATTGCGCAGCGGGTGCTGAGGGAGGCGGCGCGGGCGACGAATTGAGCGTGGGGAGGCCTGCGCCAATGATGACATCACGCCGGTGTCGTCAAATCCACAACACATCGCACTAGCAACCAAGCCGTTGATTTCGCTAGCCCCGTCTACTGTGCATGGGGTTGTTTTCGCGGTTTTGTTCGCGACCACGAACGCAACGGCTCACAGCAGCGGCCGATAGACCTCGCCGATGCGCGCCGCTTCGGCATTGAGGCTGAACCGTTCGAGTACCCGCGCCCGCCCCTGCTCGCCCATGGCGGTCGCAGCAGTCACGTCGCGCATCAATGGCTCGAGCGCCGCTGCCAGCGCGTCGGCATCACCCGTCGGGATCAGCAGGCCGCTCACGCCATCCTCCACCACGAGCTCGGCCGCGCCGGCACGCGCGGCGACGAGCGCGCTGCCCGCCGCCATCGCCTCGATCAGCGTCAGGCCAAAGCCTTCATTGCGTGAAGTGAAGGCGTAGATCGTCAGCCGTTGGTACCAGCGCTGCACCGCTTCGATCGGCAGCTCGCCGGTGATGACGATGCGAGATTGCAGGCGGGCGGCCTCAATCCGCTTCTTCAGGTCATTGGCGAAAACAGTCTGCTCGGCCGTGACCTGACCGACGATGACAGCGGTGAAATCCGGATAGCGCGGCAGCAACCGGCACATTGCATCGACAAACACATCGGTGCCCTTCTGCGCCCGCACGCGACCGAAGCACCCGATGGCGTAGCGGCCCGGCAGCGCGGCTTCCGCGAACGCCGCAGCGCGGTCCTGCGGCGGCGCATAGACGTCGGTGTCGACGCCATGCGGGATGACAGTCGCCTTCACCTTCAGGAACGATGCCGAGATGTCCGACGTCGCGATGATCGCGTCCATGCGCCGGATCAGCCAGCGCGTGATCCAGCTGTGGTGCCGCTGCGCCGCAGAGGTGAACACGAGTTTCAACGGCCAGCCGAGCGCGCGCAGCGCAACGCCTGCGATCATCTCGTTGTTGCGCCGTGCGTGCCAGATCAAGGGCGCCTTGCGGCGCCACAGCTTCAGGAAATCGGCGACGGTCAGGCGCGCAATCCCCGCCGGCGCATCGGATCCGAACCACGCGGCGCGGTACAGTTTCGCCAGTCGCGGCGCCACCATCCGGTTGGTCGCAGTGACCCCGGAATAGCGCCTGTGCAGATTTGGCACGATCACTTCGAGATCGCCGGGGAAATTCGCCACGTCACGCTCCGTTTCGAAGGTCCCCTATACGCAACATTAAGCATAGTGACCAGTTCAGCCGCGCCGATACCCCCTCTTCACCACGCAAGCGCTAGCTTTGCGCGTTGATCGAAGACGGGTGAGATCATGACTGTGCTAGTCACCGGCGGCGCCGGCTATATCGGAAGTCACACGGTCCTGGCGCTGGCGGAAGCCGGCGAGGACGTCGTCGTGATCGATGATCTCTCGACCGGTTTCTCCGCCTATCTGCCTGAGGGCGTGCCGCTGTTCATTGGCGATGCCGGCGACGAGAACCTGCTCGAGGGCGTGATCGCCCAGCACAACATCGAGAGCATCATCCATTTCGCAGGCTCCGTCGTCGTGCCGGATTCGATGCGCGATCCGCTCGGATACTACCGCAACAACTTCATGACCGCGCGCAACCTGCTCAACGTCGCAGTCAAGCGCGGCATCAATCGCTTCATCTTCTCCTCGACCGCCGCCGTCTACGGCAATCCGGACCAGGTCCCGGTGCCCGAGCACGCGCCGACGCGGCCGCTCTCGCCCTATGGCTCGTCGAAGCTGATGACCGAGATCATGCTGCACGACGTCGCCGCCGCCTACGGCATGCAGTATGTCACCTTGCGCTATTTCAACGTCGCCGGCGCCGATCCGCAGGCCCGCATTGGGCTCGCCACCGTGGGCGCCACGCATCTGCTCAAGATCGCGGTGGAAGCCGCAACCGGCCAGCGCGCCAAGATCGACGTGTTCGGCACCGACTATCCGACTCCGGACGGAAGCTGCATCCGCGACTTCATCCATGTCACGGACCTCTCGCAGGCGCACCGCTCGGCCCTCGCGTACTTGCGCAATGGCGGCGCCTCGACAACGCTCAATTGCGGCTATGGCCGCGGCTATTCGGTGCTGGAGACCATCGACGCCGTGCGCCGGGTTTCGGGCCGCAGCTTCGCCGTGCAATACGCCCCGCGCCGGCCGGGCGACATCATGACCATGGTCGCCGACACCAGCCGCATCCGCAGCCTGCTCGACTGGAGGCCGCAATACGAGGACCTCGAGACGATCGCGGCCCATGCGCTGGCGTGGGAGGACAAGCTGTTCCATGAGCGCCATGGCGAGCTCCGCCAGGCCGCCTCGGCCTAGATTCCCTTCCGACGCAAGCCCTTAATTGGGCTTGAAAAACCCCGCTTGAGCGGGCACAGAGGCCCATCGATCCCTGACGCGCGGGCAGGCTTTGTCCTGCGCCGTCAATGGACACCGGATGGCCCAGTTTCCAAAGAAAATCACCGACGATCCCTATGCGGCAGCGACCCTGATTCGCCGCCTCGTCACGGAACAGGGCGTCGTCTACTGGCGGCGCTACCTCGTCGCCTTCGCGCTGATGGCTGTCGCCGCGGGCGCGACCGCCTGCGCGACCTATGTGCTCGGCCAGGTCATCAACCAGGCCTATGTCGACAAGAACATCCCGGGCATCGCGATGTTCTCTGGGATCACGGTGCTCCTGCTGTTCATCAAGGGCGTGGCGACCTACGGCCACATGGTGATCCTGACCAAGATCTCGAACGCCATCCTCGCCACCAACCAGCGCCAGCTGTTCGCCAAGCTGATGCGCGAGAGCGTCGGCTTCTTCTCCGAGCGGCATTCCTCCGAATTCCTGGCGCGGCTGACGGCCGGTGCCAAGTCGATCACCGACGTGCTCAACATGCTGGTCAACGCCATCGGGCGCGATCTGTTGATGCTGCTCGCCATGATCGGCGTGATGGTGTGGCAGGACCCCGTGATGTCGTTCATCGGCCTCGTCGTGGTGCCGCCGGCGATGCTGGTGCTGCGCAAGCTGGTCAAGCGCATCAAGGGCCTCGCCTTCAACCAGTTCACCGGCACTGCCGACATCATGGAGACGATGCAGGAATCGCTTCAGGGCATCCGCACCGTGAAGGCGTTCACGCTCGAAGACACGATGCAGAAGCGCATCGACGAGAACATCGCGATCGTCGAGCGCAACGCCAACAAGATGGCGCGCGTCGCCAACCGCTCCAACCCGCTGATGGAAATGCTCGGCGGTTTCGCGGTCGCGGGCTGCCTGATGTACGGCGGCTACAGCGTGGTCGCGCTCAACGCCACGCCCGGCGCGTTCTTCTCCTTCATGACGGCTTTCCTGATGGCGACCGAGCCGGCCAAGCGGTTGGCGCGGCTCAACATCGACCTCAACAGCCAGTTGGTCGGCGCCCGCATGCTGCTCGAGGTGGTCGACAGCCCGGCCAGCGAGCGTTCCGACGACGACAAGCCGGCGCTGAAGCTATCCGACGCGCGCATCGAACTGCGTGACGTCAGCTTCTCCTACCGCAGCGGCGAGACCGTGCTCAACCGCATGAGCTTCGTTGCCGAGCCCGGCAAGGTCACCGCGCTGGTCGGCCCCTCCGGCGGCGGCAAGTCGACTGTGCTGGCGCTGCTGCTGCGGTTCCATGAGGTAACGCAGGGGGACATCGTGATCGACGGCCAGTCGATCGGCGCGGTCTCGCGCAAGTCGCTGCGCGCGCAGACCGCCTATGTCGGTCAGGACGTCTATCTGTTCCGCGACACCATCCGCAGCAACATCGCCTTCGGCAAACCGGGCGCAAGCGAGGACGAGATCATCGAAGCCGCGAAGGCGGCCTGCGCGCATGATTTCATCATGGGTTTCCCGCTTGGCTACGACACGCCGGTCGGCGAGCATGGCACGCAGCTGTCCGGCGGCCAGCGCCAGCGCATCGCGGTGGCGCGCGCACTGATCAAGAACGCGCCGGTCATCCTGCTCGACGAAGCCACCGCGGCGCTCGATTCGGAATCCGAGCGTCAGGTGCAGGAGGCGATCGAGCACCTGTGCCGGAACCGCACCACCATCGTGATCGCGCATCGCCTGCACACCATCATGCACGCCGACGCCATCCTGGTGGTCGAGGGCGGCGAGATCGTCGAGCAGGGCCGGCATGACGAGCTGCTCCGCCGCGGCGGCCGCTACGCCTCGTTCTTCCGCCTGCAGCATCACGATTCCGGCGCACTGGCGCCGATCAGCGCAACCGCCTAGAATTCCCTGTCAACCTCAAGAGCCGCGAGACCCACATGAACGCCGCCTCCTACGTCATCCCGCTTCCGCCGCAGGCTTCGCTTCCCGTCGTCGGAGAAAGCGGCCTTTACCCGGTCCGCCGCATCTGGTGCGTCGGCCGCAATTATCTCGAGCACATCCGCGAGATGGGCAATGACGAGCGCGCCCCGCCGTTCTTCTTCGCCAAGCATGCCGACATGCTGGTGCCCGACGGCGCCACCATTCCCTATCCGCCGCTGACCAAGGATCTGCATCACGAGGTCGAGCTGATCGTCGCGATGAAGAGCGGCGGCCTCAACATCCCCGCCGACAAGGCGCTCGACCACGTTTATGGCTACGCCGTCGGCATCGACCTCACCCGCCGCGACCTCCAGATCGCCTCGCGCAAGAAGGAGCGTCCGTGGGAGGTCGGCAAGTCGTTCGACGGCTCCGCGCCGTGCTCCGCGGTGCAGCCGGCTTCGAAGATCGGCCACCCCGCCAAGGGCAAGATCTGGCTGACAGTCAACGGCAAGGAAGCCCAGAAGGGCGATCTCACCGAGCTGATCTGGAACGTGCCCGAGATCATCTGGCAGCTGTCGCAGCAGGTGAAGCTCGCCGCCGGCGACATCATCATGACCGGCACCCCGGCCGGCGTGTCGCAGCTCCAGCCCGGCGACAAGCTCGAATGCGGCGTCGACGGCGTCGGCACGCTGAAGGTGAGCATCGGCCAGCCGGAGTAAGCTGGAATCGTAGGGTGGATTAGCGAAAGCGTAATCCACCAACATCCTGGCTGTGGCGAGATGGTGGATTACGCTACGCTAACCCACCCTACGCACTACCAGGCCTTCACCGGCCGATTGGCGTGGCTTGTCTGCGGCACACCGCGATTGAGCGACATGTGCGAATGCACGCACAGCCAGCCCTCGATATTCTTCGAAAAGATCATCGTCGCTCGGCCGGGGCGTGCAAACGTGCTGCCATCGGGATGATAGCCTGTGCTCGTCCACGGCGCGATCACTGTCGCCATCGTGCCATCGGCGGACGCCAGAACGGAAGTCTGATCGAGGACGAAGCGGAAGTCGGCCGTCTTCGGCCAGACATTGTCCCATTGCGTCGTGACCCATTGGTCCAGGCCGGGGATGACGTCGTTGTGCGTGCCGAAGGCAAGCACGTCCGGATGAAAGAGCGGCCGCGCCGAGGCGTAGTCGACCTCGCGGACATAACCCGCGAAAGTTTCCAGCCACGCGCGGAAGAACTCGGCAATCTCCGTGTTCGCGGTCGGCAAAGAAGCTACGACCATCACCGCAACGCCGACATCACGATGAGGCCGAGGATCAGCGCCGTCAGCGAGTATTTTAGCGTGTAGTAGACGTTGCGATTCCACTCCTTGACCTTGCGGCTGGCGAGATGGATCTCGTAGAGCTTGCCGAACACCTTATTGAGCACGCCGACATTCTCGCCCTCGACGTTCTGGGTCGCCGACGCCTTGACGATGTGGTGGCTGACCCAGCGGTTGATCGCGGTCATGAAGCCGAACTTCATCGGGCGCTCGACATCGCAGAACAGGATGATGCGGTTGACGTCGGTCGCATTCTCCGCGCTGTGGATGAAGGTCTCGTCGAACATGAAGGCCTCGCCGTCGCGCCAGACGCATTCGACGCCGTCGACCAGGATCCGGCACTTGTTCGAATTCGGCGTGACCAGGCCGAGATGGTAGCGCAGTGAGCCCGCGAAGGGATCGCGGTGCGCGCCCAGCTTGCCGCCCGGCGGCAGCATCGCGAACATCGCGCCGTGTACGATCGGGATCGACTTGAGCAGCTCCACCGTCTTCGGGCACAGCGTGTTCGCCGACGGCAGGAAGTCGTCATACCACTTCAGGTAAAACCGCTTCCAGCCGCTCTTGAAGAAGGAATAGAAGCCCCAGTCGTTGTTCTTGGCGGCTGCGCGAATGAATCCTTCGTCGAACAGACGCACAGCCTCGTCTCGGATGGTCTCCCAGTTCTCGCTGAGCGGCTTCAGCTCGGGAAACTGCTCGACCGAGATCACCGGCTTGTTGGGCACGGCCGAGCCCGCATACATCAGCACGTTATAGGGTGCGAGATAGGTCGAGTGATCGCCGAGCTGGCGCGCGAAGCGCAGCCGCTGCTTGCCGCGGAAGTGAACGTAAATCGTCGAGGCCGCCAGCACATAAAGAATGACGGGTTGCGGCGCAAAAAGCTGTTTCAACATTTCCCCGTTCCCCAGTGAACCCAGCCGGGGACGTCATCTACTCCGCACCGGCCTGAGCGGCAAGATATTCACCGCCAGGTTGAGGTTCACACTGGCGAGAGCGCGGGGACGGAGTCGTGGGGCCGAACCCGGATCGGGACCGAGCCAAATCAGGCCCGGGACAACGCCTGGAGGCCCTTGAAAGTCAGGCGCTTGGGGTCGGTGACGCCGGCGAGATAGAGACGGCGGATGAAGGCGATGACGGCGTCGCGGTCGCAATCGGTCAGGGCGACGACGGCGTCGACTGCGATTCTCTGGGCTTCCATTGGGCTTACCTCGGCCTTGCGAGTCACCCCGGCCGAGACAGGCTAGGACTCATCCGTAAATCCGGCGTTAACCGTCCGCCAGCTTGGCCGATTCAGACCGGCCGCCGTATACGCAAAACAACGCATTGCCGACGGGGTGATCAGGAATATCGCATCACGCCATCGTCGATCCGGCCGAAGCGCAAGGTGACGATGTCGAGCGCGTAGTTCTGGTACAGCCGCCACGGCTGCTTCGAGCCCTGCTTCGGCATCCTGGCGACCGAGCGCTGCACATAGCCCGAGGTGAAATCGAGCGACGGCTGCGCGGTGATCTCGGGGTCGTCATTGTGGGGCATGCACTGGCGGAAATTATGCCGGTCCATGTAGTTGATCAGCCGGCAGACATATTCGCAGGTGAGATCGCATTTCAGCGTCCAGGACGCGTTGGTGTAGCCGAAGGCCGAAGCCATGTTGGGTACGTCGGCATACATCATGCCCTTGTAGGTCAGCGTATTGGCGAAATCCACGGCGCGGCCGTCGACACTGACATCGAGACCGCCGACGACCTGAAGCACCAGCCCGGTCGCGGTGACGATGATGTCGGCGGCAAGCTCGCTTCCGTCCTTCAGGCGGATGCCATCGCGCGTAAACGTGTCGATCTCGCTGGTGACGACCGAGGCGCGCTGCTCGCGGATCGCCTTGAAGAGATCGCCGTCGGGCACGAGACACAGCCGCTGGTCCCAAGGATTGTAGCGCGGGGTGAAATGGGTCGCGACGTCGTAGTCGGGGCCGAGCGCCATGCGGACGCCACCGAGGATCAGGTTCTTCACCTTGTCCGGCCGGCGCCGGCTGAGCTGGAAGAAGAACATCCCCCACATCACGTTGCGCCAGCGGATGACATGATAGGCCAGCCGCGTCGGCAGATTGCGGCGCAGTCTATTGGCGACGGGATCCTGCGCCGGACGCGATACCACATAGGTCGGCGAGCGCTGCAGCATCGTGACCTGCGCCGCCTTCTTGGCGAGCTCCGGCACCAGCGTCACCGCGGTTGCGCCCGAGCCGATCACGACCACGCGCTTGCCCGAATAGTCGATGTCCTCGGTCCATTTCTGCGGATGGACGATGCGGCCAGCGAAATCAGCGCCGCCCTTGAACTCCGGCGTGTAGCCCGCCTCGTATTTGTAGTAGCCCGAGCACATGAACAGAAAATTGCAGGTGAAACGCACGAGCTCGGTCGCACCCTCGCCCGTGATGCGCTCCGCTTCCACCGTCCAGCGCGCCTCACTTGTCGACCACGAAGCGCGCTTGACGCGATGGTGATAGCGGATGTGCCTGTCGATGCCGTTCTCGCTAGCGGTCTCACGCACATAGTTCAGGATCTGCGGCCCGTCGGCGATCGCCTTCGGATCGGTCCACGGCTTGAACGAATAGCCGAGTGTGAACATGTCGCTGTCGGAGCGGATGCCGGGATAGCGGAACAGATCCCAGGTGCCGCCGATGCTGTCGCGGCCCTCCAGGATGACGTAAGTCTTGGTCGGGCATTTAGTCTGAAGATGGTAACCCGCGCCGATGCCGGACAGGCCGGCACCGACGATCAGCACGTCGAAATGTTCTTGGACTTCGGCCATGGCGTTCTCCCTGGTGAAGTATCAGGCAGAGCGAAACCGAATTGCAACTCAATTCACCTGCTCGCCTCGACCACGCAATTGGTGTCGAAGTACTCGTAATATTCAACGGCCTTGCCGTCTTTGAAGCGCCAGAAGTTGATCTTGGGCGTTTCAGCGGTCTTGCCCGTCTTCTTGCAGGTCCAGGCCGTGGAGCCACGCGCGACCACGACGTCTCCTTGTGCGATGTATTCCTCCATCGTGTAGTGCTGCATCGTCCATTCGGCTAGCAGTCCATCGAAGTAGCCACGAAGCTTTGCACGGTCATTGTAATCCGTCGCGAACGCAAGAGGCTGGGCGCCGCGCGGGACCGAGCCGAAACTTATCTGCGGGCCGATGACGCTGTCGAACCAATAGTCGACGCTCGCGCCCTTGCTGTCGTTCCACCGGCGATAGGCTTCTTTCAACAGCTGAACATTGGCTTCGCTGGACATCGCATTCCCTCCCTATGCATTCTGACAATGAACATGAGAAAAAAGCGGCCGCCCGCTTCAGAAGTGGCGGGCTTATTTTGGCTCTACCTGTGAGCGTATCACAGGAACGGCCAACAAAAAAAGGCCCCGGATCGCTCCGAGGCCCTTATGTCGAAATCGCGAGGATCAGTAGCGGTAGTGGTCCGACTTGTACGGGCCTTCCTGCTTCACGCCGATATAGTCGGCCTGGTCCTTGCGCAGCTCGGTGAGCTTGACGCCGATCTTGGCGAGGTGCAGGCGCGCGACCTTCTCGTCGAGGGACTTCGGCAGCACGTAGACTTCCTTCTTGTACTTGCCGTCCTTGTTGTTGGCGAAAAGCTCGATCTGCGCCAGCGTCTGGTTGGTGAAGGACGCCGACATCACGAAGGACGGATGGCCCATCGCATTGCCGAGGTTCACGAGGCGCCCTTCCGACAGCATGATGATGCGGTGCTTATCGGGGAATTCGATCTCGTCGACCTGCGGCTTGATGTTGGTCCACTTCAGGTTACGCAGACCTGCGATCTGGATCTCGTTGTCGAAGTGACCGATGTTGCAGACGATGGCGCGATCCTTCATCGCGCGCATGTGCTCGATGGTGATGATGTCCTTGTTGCCGGTGGCGGTGACGAAGATGTCGGCGCGAGGAGCTGCGTCTTCCATGGTCACGACTTCGTAGCCTTCCATCGCGGCCTGGAGCGCGCAGATCGGATCGACTTCCGACACCATGACGCGGCAGCCGGCCTGGCGCAGCGAGGCTGCCGAACCCTTGCCGACGTCGCCAAAGCCCGCGACCATCGCGACCTTGCCCGACATCATCACGTCGGTACCGCGGCGGATGCCGTCGACCAGCGATTCACGGCAGCCATAGAGGTTGTCGAACTTCGACTTGGTGACGCTGTCGTTGACGTTGATCGCGGGCCACAGCAGCGTGCCGGCCTTCTGCATGTCATAGAGACGATGCACGCCCGTGGTGGTCTCTTCGGAAACGCCCTTGATGCTCTTGGCGATCTCGGCGAAGTAGCCCTTCGGCTTTTCCTTAAGCTGCTTTTTCAGAAGCGCGAAGAAGACTTCCTCTTCCTCGGAGCCGGGCTTGTCGAGGAAGGCGGTGTCGCCATTCTCAGCGCGCAGACCCAGATGGACGTACATGGTGGCGTCGCCGCCGTCATCGAGGATCATGTTCGGGTGACCGCCGCCGTGCCAGTCGAACAGCTTGGCGGTGTAGTCCCAGTACTCAGCGAGCGTCTCGCCCTTGACGGCGAAGACGGGAATGCCGGCAGCCGCGATCGCGGCGGCAGCGTGATCCTGCGTCGAATAGATGTTGCAGGAGACCCAGCGAATGTCGGCGCCGAGTGCTGCCAGCGTCTCGATCAGCACGCCGGTCTGGATCGTCATGTGCAGCGAGCCGGCGATACGCGCGCCTTTCAGCGGCTGCTTCGGGCCGTACTCTTCGCGGGTGGCCATCAGGCCGGGCATCTCGGTCTCGGCCAGCGAGAGTTCCTTGCGGCCGAAATCGGCGAGCGAAATGTCCTTGACGATGTAATCTGTGAAGCCGGGCTTCGCGTTCATAGGGGGTTCCTGTTTGTTTGGCTGGTCATTCCGGGGCGCTCATGAAACGAGCGAACCCGGAATCCAGCAGTTCGAGATTCCGGGTTCGCCGCTGTTGCAGCGCCCCGGAATGACGCAAGTGAATTAGAGCGCCCGCTTGAGCTGCTCGACGAGGTCGGTCTTCTCCCAGGAGAAGCCGCCCTCGTTGTCGGGCGTGCGGCCGAAATGGCCGTAGGCCGAGGTGCGCGCGTAGATCGGGCGGTTGAGGTCGAGATGGCTGCGGATGCCGCGGGGCGTCAGATCCATCGCCTTGGCGGCTGCCTTCTCGAGCTGGTCCTCCGACACCTTGCCGGTGCCGTGGGTGTCGATGTAGATCGACAGCGGACGCGCCACGCCGATGGCGTAGGCAAGCTGGAGCGTGCAGCGGTCGGCGAGACCGGCGGCGACGATGTTCTTGGCGACGTAGCGCGCAGCATAAGCCGCCGAGCGGTCGACCTTGGTCGGATCCTTGCCGGAGAACGCGCCGCCGCCATGCGGGGCCGCGCCGCCATAGGTGTCGACGATGATCTTGCGGCCGGTCAGGCCGGAGTCGCCGTCGGGACCGCCGATGAAGAACTTGCCGGTCGGGTTGATGTGCCAGATCGTCTTCGGCGTGATCCAATCCTTCGGCAGCGCCTCGCGCACATAGGGCTCGACGATGTCGCGAATCTGCTTGGACGTGAGGTCCTCGACCAGGTGCTGATGCGAGACCACGATCTCGCGCACGCCGACCGGCTTGCCGTTCTCGTACTGCACGGTAACCTGGCTCTTGGAGTCCGGACCGAGCACCTTCTCCTTGCCGGAGTGACGGGCTTCGGAGATCAGGCGCAGAATCTTGTGGGCGTAGAAGATCGGCGCCGGCATCAGGTCGGGCGTCTCGTTCGTGGCGTAGCCGAACATGATGCCCTGGTCGCCCGCGCCCTCTTCCTTCACCTCACCCGGCTGCAGCGCATCGACGCCCTGGGCGATGTCTGCCGACTGCGGATGCAGCAGGATCTCGATGTCGCAGGTCTTCCAGTGGAAGCCTTCCTGCTCGTAGCCGATGTCCTTGATGGCGCCGCGGACGACGCCCTCGATCTGCTCGTTGGTCACCGACTTCGGACCGCGGGTCTCGCCGGCGATCACCACCTTGTTGGTGGTCGCGAGCGTCTCGCAGGCGGCGCGGATCTGCCAGGGGTCGATGCCGGCCTTGGGCCCTTCGCGGTAGAACAGATCGACGATCTCGTCGGAAATGCGGTCGCAGACCTTGTCCGGATGACCCTCGGACACGGACTCGCTGGTGAAGAGATAGGACGCGCGCATCAGTAACCCCTTGTTCCGCCGCTAAACGGCGGGCGTTTGCGATGTTTACCTGTGGATGGTGTCAATCACGCCGGCGCGAGATGACGTAGGATTCGTCGAGAAACCAGAGCCCATTGTACTTTCGCAGCACGTCCCTGGCGGCATCCAGAGTGCGGCCGTTTTGAGTCATTTCTGTCAACCGGTCGTCCTCAATCTGAGCGACATACACCGCCGCATTCCAGGCTGCAAAGGCCGTCGAGGTTCCGATCGTACCGGTTACCTCGTTGGGCAGCGCTTCCATATCATACCTGAAGATCGAACGGTTATCCGCGTAAGCATTAAAATTTAAGTCGCGGCCCACCGATCCAAGTTCATACTTAACCGCACGCAGTAGCTCATGACGGCTGACCGAGAAAGGATTTTCTCCCGGCCAGATCGCCTGGATCATTTCCATGCCCGGATCCTGGCCATGGGAGTGGATACCGATCAGCCGCCCGCCCGGCCGAAGCGCCCGCGCCAGGGGTGCGATGATCCGCTTGGCCCGGAAATTGACCGAGGACAGGGCCCGGTAGGGCTGGGAGGCGATGACGAGGTCGAAATTGGCTTCGGTCTGGCCCGGCCGCGGAATGGTCGAATCAAGCAAAAACCTGTGGTCCTCGCGATACAGCACCAGGACGACGGGCCGTTCATACAGCGGCATGGCGGTGCGCGGGCTGATCGCGGCGCGCCAGTTCTGCTCCAGGAACGGCCTCAGCTCTGCGATCTGCTGCTCGAACTCGCCGGATGAGGCGCCCCGCAGCGGGACCTCGTGCCAGACCGTTGCAGCCGCCGCCGCGGGCGATGCCGGCGTGAGCCAGGGCGCCTCCGAGTAAAACATGTTGGTGAAGACGAACACCGACGCCGGATGCTCGAAAATGCGATCCGGCACCTTCTCCAGTGTCAGGCGCAGGTCCTCGAGGCTGAGCTCCTTGCCGGCGACGTAGAACGGCATGTGGGGAAAGCGCTGGTGCGTCGCACGCAGCACCCGCGCCAGCACCGTACCGTCGCCAACGCCGGCGTCGAACATGCGCAGGGCCGGCGGACGCGGATGGATCGAGGCAAGCTCCAGCGCGACCCTGTCGGCGACCACCCGCTTCTCGCTGCAGGTGTGGACGAACAGCAGGTATTTCTGTCGGTTCTCGAAGAAGCGGAAATTACCGCGCGGGTCGCGCTTTTCGGGCGGCACCTGAAGACCCCGCGGCGGCGGCACCCCGCCAGCCATCGATGCCGCCATATAGGCCTGGATCCGTTCCAGCGTATCGATGGTGATGCGCTTTCCCTCGCGCAGACGCTGCACCAGCTTCCCATCGTTCACCGCGCGCCGGCCGAACGTCGATTCCGCCATGTCCGCCTGGCGGCAGAACTCCGTGATCTGGCTCAGGATTTCGTCGTTCTTCATGGAGTGGGACGCGGTGGGCAGGAAGATTGGGACACGCTCCCCTAGCAAATTCTGCCCACTCTGGGAATAGCGGATCGGGGCCCGTCGCGCCGTGGTCCCTATCCGCTTTGCCGACGGGACCGCGCCGGCCAGGTAGCGCTCGACCAAGTTGCGCTCGACGACGGAGGCGCGAGCTCCGCCACTCTCCCGCGCCATGCGGCGCGCGAGGTCGGGAGGTTCAGCAGATGATGACGCGGGTGCGGGCTGAGGTGGTGTCGGCCACGAAGAATGAGCAAGTGCCGTGGTCGAACTCGTCGCTGCTGGGCGAGGTTTACCTGGCGGAGAAGTGAGACGGGATTTGCGCGCTGCTTATGAGCACAGCGTGCCCCATGCTCGCTGTCGTCGCCCGGCTTGACCGGGCGACCCAGTATTCCAGAGATGTCAGTGATTCACCGAGAAGCCGCGGCGTAATGGATTCCCCGCTTTCGCGGGGAATGACACCGTGCATGTGGTGAGGCCTCGCCGTCGCTCACACAGTGCGAGGCTCAATCCCCCACACTTCCTTTGCGATCTCGACCGCGAGGCTCAGCTTCGCCCACTGCTCTTCCTCGGAAAGGATGTTGCCTTCTTCCGTCGAAGCAAATCCGCATTGCGGGGAGAGTGCGAGCTGCTCCAGCGGCGCGAACTTGGCGGCCTCTTCCAGGCGACGCTTGATGTCGTCCTTCTTCTCGAGCTCACCGAACTTCGAGGTGATGACGCCGACCACGACGACCTTGTTGCCCTTGGGCAGGAAACGCAGCGGCTCGAAGCCGCCGGCACGGTCGCTGTCGTATTCGAGGAAGTAGCCGTCGTAATTGGTGCCGGCGAGCATGGTTTCGGCAACGGGCTCATAGCCGCCCGACGAAATCCAGGTCGAGCGAAAATTGCCGCGGCAGACATGCGTCGTCACCACCATGTCGGCGGGCTTTTCGGCCAGCGCGTAGTTGATGATGCGCGCATAGATCTGCTGGAGGCCGTCCGGATTGTCGCCGCGCTCGCGCGCCTTCTGCAATTCTTCCTGCGAACAGAGATAGGCCCACACGGTGTCGTCGAACTGGAGATAGCGGCAGCCGGCGTCGTAGAAGGCCTTCACGGCTTTCCGATAGGTCTTGCCGAGGTCTTCGTAGAAGGCCTCGAGATCGGGATAGATGTCCTTGGAGATCGACTTGCGGCCGCCGCGGAAGTGCAGCACCGCGGGCGACGGAATCGTCATCTTGGCGGTGACATGGGCCTGGTCGGCGACCTTCTTCAGGAAACGGAAATGGTCCAGCATCGGGTGATCGTCGGGAAAGTCGAGCTTGTCGATCACCCGCACCGCGTCGTGCCGGGTCTGCACGCCTGCGAACTGGATACCGGCGTCCGGATGAAACAGCTCGCAGCCGGTGAGCTTGGCTAGGAAGTCGAAATGCCACCAGGAGCGGCGGAATTCGCCGTCGGTCGCAAGCTTCAGGCCGACCGAGGCCTGCTTGTGCACGACCTTCTCGATCTCCATGTCCTCGACCTTGCGCAGATCGTCGGCCGAGATCTCGCCCTTCTCCAAACGGCTGCGGGCTTCCTTGATCTTGGCCGGACGCAGGAGGCTGCCGACCTCGTCGGCACGGAAGGGGGCTTTGGTTCGCTGCATGTCTTACTCCCTGGACATTTTAATTAGTGGGCCGCCGCCCCGGCGACGCCGAGATGGCGTTCCAGGACCGAGGGGTCAGCTTTCAGCGCGGCGCTCGGGGCATCGTGGACGATCGTTCCGCGCTCCAATATCACAACGCGGTCAGCGAGCCCCAGAATCTTTTGGGCATTCTGCTCGACGATGATCGAGCAGATGCCGCCCGCCCGGGTGATGGTGCCGATCGCCTTGAGCAGCTCCTCGACGATGATGGGGGCGAGGCCCTCGGTCGGCTCGTCCAGCAGCAGCACTTTCGGGTTGAGGGTGAGCGCGCGGCCGATCGCCAGCATCTGCTGCTCGCCGCCGGAGAGCTGGTTGCCGAAATTGCTCCGCCGCTCCTTCAGTCGCGGGAACATCTCGTAGACCTTCTCCACCGTCCAGGGACCGGGCTGCGCCACCGCGGTCATGTTCTCCTCGACCGTAAGCGAGCGGAAGATGTTGCGCTCCTGCGGCACCCAGCCAATGCCGGCGCGCGCCCGCTGATCGGGCCGGAGCGAGGTGACATCCGTGCCGGCGAGCGTGACGATACCTGCGAAGCGGCGGGTGACGCCGACGATGGAATTGATCAGCGTGGTCTTGCCGGTGCCGTTGCGGCCCAGCAGCGCCAGCACCTGCCCCTCGGCCAGGCGCAAGGACATGTTGGGCAGGACCACCGCCTCGCCATAGCCGGCACGAAGTGAATCGATGGCGAGCAGGTCAGACATTGACCGCCTCCTCGCCGAGATAGACCGCCTTGACCTGCGGATCGCGTGCGACCTGCTCCGGCGGCCCCTCGGTGAGCAGCGCGCCGGAGACCAGCACCGAAATGCGGTCGGCGAAGGAGAACACGAGATCCATGTCGTGCTCGATCAGGAGCACCGTGACGTCGCGCGGCAGGCTGCCTACGACGGCGAGGATGTCGTGGCGCTCGCTCTCGGGTACGCCGGCGGCGGGCTCATCCAGCAGGAGCACGCGCGGCTTGGCGGCGATCGCGACCGCGATCTCGAGCAGGCGCTGCTTGCCGTAGGGCAGCGTCACGGTCTGCTCGTTCATGACGTCGAGCAGATGGAAGCGCGAGAGCAGATCGGCGATCTCGCCATTGACGTCGCTGCGCGTGCCCATCCGCCGCCACCAATCGCCGCCATGGCCGAGGCGCTCGGACACCGCAAGGCCGATGGTCTCGAGCGGTGTGAGATCGGGGTAGAGCTGGTTGATCTGGAAGGTGCGCGACAGGCCGCGCAGGACCCGCTTGTGCACGGGCAGATCGGTGATGTCCTGTCCTTCGAGCAGGATGCGGCCCGAATTCGGCTTCAGCACGCCGGTGAGCTGGTTGATGACCGTGGTCTTGCCGGCGCCGTTCGGGCCGATCAGCGCGTGGCGGGCGCCCTGCTCGATCTTCAAGGACAGATCGCGGGTGACGCGCAGGCCGCCAAACTGTTTCTCGAGATTTTGGGTTTCGAGCACGATGGTCATGCGTCGCTTTCCGGAACGGCGACGACGGCCTTGCGCCCGGCGATTTGTTTGATGACCAGGTTGGGCACGTAGAGCACCCAGCGGTGCAGACGCTGGCGGCCGACCAGCACGATCACGACCAGCACGAGGCCGATCCAGAACTGCCAGTACTGCGGGGTGATGGTGGAGAACACTTCCTGGAGCATGCGGAAGATCACCGCGCCAACCAGTCCGCCATACAGGTAACCGGTGCCACCGATGACGAGCACCAGCATCAGATCCGCGGAGCGTTCGAAGGCGAACACGTCGAGCGAGGCGATTGCCGTGGTCTGGGTGAACAGCGCGCCTGCGACTCCGGCGTAAAACGCCGCGAGCGTGTAGATCGCGATCAGGCGGCGGTTAACGGGGATGCCGATCGCGGCGGCGCGCAGCGGATTGTTCTTGATCGCGCGCAGCGACAGGCCGAACGGCGAGTGCACCACGCGACGGGCGAACAGGAAGAGGAGGAACAGCACGGCCAGCGAATAGAAGAAGCCGGCCTTGCCGAACATGTCGAACGGGATCTCGCCGAAGATCGGCTGCATCTCGATGCCCTGCAAGCCGTCGGTACCGCCGGTGATGTTGGAGAAGCGTTCGGCGAGCGCTTCCAGCAGCAGGGCGATGCCGAGCGTCACCATCAAGCGCGTCAGGTCGACGCCGCGGATCACCAGGAAGCTGGTGGCAAAGCCGAGCACCATCGCGGCAAGGCCGGCGACGATCAGCGCCAGCACCGGCTCCTTGACGATCCCGTGCAGCGCGAGAAGCCCCGCGGCATAGGCGCCGACGCCGAAGAAAGCGGCATGACCGAGCGAGACGATGCCGGCATAGCCGAGGATGAGATCCAGCGACATCGTAAACAGCGCCAGCCGCAGGATGTCGGTCATGATCAGATAGCGCGTGGGAAAGGCAAAGCCGCAGGCCAGCACGATCAGCCAGAAGGCGATTTCGCCGTAGTGCCAGCGCGCTTGGCGCTGGGCGTGATGACCGACGTCGGAAGCGGCGCTCATCGGCGAACTCAACGCGCGGCCGTGCGGCCGAACAGGCCGTTCGGACGCCAGATCAGGATCACGATCATCATGGTGTAGATCACGAAGGGTCCCATCTTCGGCACGTAGTATTTGCCGGCGACGTCACCGATGCCGAGCAGGAGCGAAGCCAGGAACGGGCCCGTTATCGAGGAGGAACCGCCGACGGTGACCACGATCAGGAAGTAGATCATGAACTTCAGCGGAAAATACGGATCGAGGCCGAGGATCTCGGCGCTCAGCGCGCCGCCGAGACCTGCGAGTCCGCAACCAAAGGCAAAGGTGAAGGCGAACACCTGCGGCACGTTGATGCCGAGGCCGCTCGCCGCGCGCGGATCATCGACCGCGGCGCGCAGCCGGCTGCCGAAACGCGTCTTGGCCAGCACCATCTGGAGGCCGATGGTGAGCAGGCCGCAGATCACGATGATCATCAGCCGGTAGCGGCCGATGCCGACGCCGAACACGTCGAACTGGCCCTGTAGCGCAGCCGGCAAGTTGATGAAGACGCGCGAGGAGCCCTGGATGTAGTCGACCGCTGCGACCGACATAAAGGTCAGGCCGATGGTGAACAGCACCTGATCGAGATGGCTGCGCGTATAGAGGTGGCGGTAGAGGGTGCGTTCGAGCACGATGCCGATCGCGGCGGAGGAGACGAAAGCGAGCGGCAGCGCTGCGAAGAACGGCCAGCCCAACCGGTTGACCAGCACCATGCAGACATAGCCGCCGGCCATGGCGAAGGCGCCATGGGCGAGATTGACGAAGTTCATCAATCCGAGCGTGACCGCGAGCCCGCAAGCGAGCACGAACAGCAGCATGCCGTAGGCAACGCCATCGAACAGGTTGGTGAGGATTGAGGTCATCGTCTCAGCTTGGTTGGGGCGTCATGGCCGGGCTTGTCCCGGCCATCCACGTTCTTGTCCGGCCCCTCGCGTGGATGCCCGGGTCAAACCCGGGCATGACGCTGGAGCGGTACGCGAGATCCCGGGTTCGCGCTCATGCGAGCCCAGGGATGACGCGCTTTCGCGCGTCACTTCTTGGTCTTGCCGAGATCCTTGACGGCCTCGAAGGTCGCGAACTCGACGTTGTAGAGTTCGCCGTCGACCTTCTCGACCTTGCGGATGTAGATGTTCTGCACGATGTCGCGGGTCTCGGGGTCGATCGAGATCGGGCCGCGCGGGCTCTCCCACTTCTGGCCCTTCATGGCTTCGACCAGCTTGGTGCCGTCGGTGTCGCCATTGGTCTTCTTCAGCGCCTCGTAGATGAGGTGGATGCCGTCATACCCGCTCACTGCCATGAAGCCCGGACGGTTGCCGAACGCCTTCTTGTAGGCCGCGACGAAATCCTTGTTCATTTGCGAGGGGTGCGCCGCGGAGTAGAGATGCGCGGTGACAGTACCGAGCACGGCGTCGCCCATGTTGTTGAGCAGGTCGTCGTCGGTCACGTCGCCCGGCCCGATCACCTTGATGCCGGCCTTGTCGAGGCCGCGCTCGGCATATTGCTTCATGAAGTTGCCGCCCTGGCCGGCCGGCACGAACACGAAGATCGCGTCGGGCTTGGCGTCCTTCATGCGCTGCAGGAACGGCGCGAAATCGGGATTGGCGAGCGGCGTCTTGACTTCCTCGACCACCTCGCCGCCGCCCGCGGTGAAGTTCTGCTTGAAGAAGTTCAGCGCGTCATTGCCCGGCGCATAGTCGGATGTCAACGTCGCCACCTTCTTGATGCCGTTCTTGACCGCCCAGTCGCCGATGATGGTCGAGGATTGCGCCAGCGTGAAGCTGGTGCGCACGATATAGGGCGAGCGCTCGGTGATGATGGAGGTGCCGGCCGCCATCACGACTTCCGGGATCTTGGCTTGCGTCGCTAGCGGCGCGGCTGCGAGCGCGGCCGGCGTCACACCGAAGCCTGCGATGAAGTTGACCTTGTCGTTGACGATCAGTTCCTGCGCGGCGGTCTTGGTCTTGTCCGGGATCGCGGCGTCGTCCTTTAGGATGATCTCGATCTTCTTGCCGGCGACGGTGTCGCCCTTCTGCTGCATGTACAGCTTGATCGCGTTCTCGATCTGCTTGCCGGTCGAGGCCTGGCCGCCGGTCATCGGCAGGATCAGGCCGACTTTGACGCTGTCCTCGGCCTTGGCAGGAGCGACGGCAGCGAGGCTTGCGATGGCAGCCGCTACTGCGGCGCGTAAAAGAATTTTGCGTTCGAACATCAGATGTCCCTCCCCTTGATTCCTGACTTCTTGTGAGCCGGACCGAGTGCCCGGTCCTTGCCGCGCTTCACTCTCGGACAAGCCATGCCGTGCGGCCACATGGCGTCCTCTGCAACCCCGTTGTCAATCGGACGTTGGGCGACCATTCGGCGCAAGCCGCGTGATCCGTCGGAGAGAGAGATTTGTACGATTGTACAAATAAAATGGTCCTGTCAACAAAAAAGCCTCTCGTGGCACGGACGGGTTGGGCGAGGGCTCATTGATTGCGCAGTGTAGGAAGGCCGCACGAGGCCGTGGATGGAGGATTCCGCCTCTCACTTGCAGAATCTGGACATCTCCCTGCTCCGCCGTGAAGCCCACTCGTCATGCGCACCGAACGAGCATGACCGAGAATACGCAATGTATACCGTATCAGCTAAAATTGGCGCCACAAGCGCGAATTATTCCTACTATAATACCTTTTATGTATACAATCCTTCCGACCGTCGAATAGGCCAATTTTACATGTTGAGAGCTATGGTTCACCGCTGACGCCCATCCGGCGCCCCTCATCCACGCCCGATCGGGCACGACCTAGAAGATGTCCATGCGCCCCCGTTCGCTTTCGATCGCCGCAGTCGCCCTGCTCGCTTCCAACCTTGCAGGCTGCGGAACGGTCAACGAAAAACTCTCCGCCGGCATGGGCGATTACGTCCCGCAATGGGCCGGCGGCCTGCCGGCCGATGCCCCGCCGCGCGCGGGCACGCCGCAATACGACGCCTACATGCGGGAACGCGAACGCAAGCGGTTGCTGCCCGCGGCGGATCGCGAGAAGGAAGAGCAGGCGCAGAAGGGCGCGACGGGGACGACGTCGGGCAACGCGGTGCGGTAAGGGGCGAATGGCGAATAGGGAGTAGCGAGTAGAAGGCCGCCCCCATTCCATGCGCTACTCGCCACTCGCTATTCGCTAATCCACGAACACCACGGTCTTGCGGCCGTTGAGAATGACGCGGTCGTCGAGATGGTAGCGGATCGCGCGGGCGAGCACGCGGCGCTCGATGTCGCGGCCCTTGCGGACGAGATCTTCCGGCGTATCGCGATGGCTGATGCGCTCGACGTCCTGGTCGATGATCGGGCCCTCGTCGAGGTCGCGCGTGACGTAATGCGCGGTCGCGCCGATCAGCTTGACGCCGCGCTCATGGGCCTGGTGATAGGGTTTTGCGCCCTTGAAGCCCGGCAGAAACGAGTGGTGGATGTTGATGCAGCGCCCCGACAGCTTCGCCGACAGATCATCCGACAGGATCTGCATGTAGCGGGCAAGCACGACGAGATCGGTCTTGGTGTTGCCGACGAGGTCCATGATCTGGCCCTCCTGCTCGCGCTTGGTTTCCTTGGTCACGGGCAAATGGTGGAACGGGATGCCGCCGAAATCGAGCCCGGAATAGACCTCGCGCGGATGGTTGGAGACGATGGCGGCAAGCGTCATCGGCAGCTCGCCGGTGCGCCAGCGATAAAGGATGTCGACCAGACAATGATCCGACTTCGACACCAGCAGCATCACCTTGCGATGCGCGGCCCGGTCGCGCATCTGCCATTCCATGCCGAAACGCTCGGCGATCGCGGCAAAGCCGGTCTGCAGCGCCGACAGTTCCACGGCAAGATCGGCCGCGGTGAACACCACCCGCATGAAGAACTTCTTGGTCTCGACGTCGTCGAACTGCTGGGCGTCGAGGATGTTCTGTCCGTTATGCGCGAGGAACGTCGACACCGCCGAGACGATGCCGGGACGATCCGGACAGGACAGGGTCAGGACATATTGATGGTCGGGCATGGCTCTTGATGAAGGTTTGTGCAACGGGTGCGGAACAACCCGCGATTTGCGCCCTGCTCTAGCACCGACCCCAGCCTTGCGCCAATCCCGGACGAAGAGTCAGGATGAACGGACGATTGCGATTTAATGACCGGAGTTCGCCCATGGCCGACCGCTTGAACGGCACCCGCATCCTGATCCTGGAAACCCGCGAGGAGGCTCAGTTCTCAAAACTTCTGGCCGAGCAAGGCGCCGAGGTCGTGCAGTGCCCGATGTTCACCATTCACGATGCGCCGGACCCGGCCCCGGTTGAGGCCTGGATCCGCCGCGCCATTGAGAAGCCCCTTGATGACCTCGTGCTAATGACCGGCGAAGGCCTGCGGCGAATCCTGAAGCTCGCGCACGCCCGCGGACTCGACCAGTCCCTTGTCGCGGCGCTTGCCAAAGCGCGGAAATTCACCCGCGGCCCGAAGCCCGGCAAGGCGTTGCGCGAGGTCGGCCTGGACGCGCAGCACACCACGGAGAAACCGACCACCGAGGGCGTGATCGAGATGCTGGGCAAGCTCGACCTCAGGGGCCGGCGCCTCGGCCTCCAGCTTTATCCGGACAAGGACCACAGCGAGCTGACCGGTGCGCTGGCCGCGCAAGGCGCCGCGGTCGATACCGTGCTCCCCTATGTCTACGATTCCAGGGCAGCGGACGCCAGCATCGTCACGGCGATCGACGACCTGGCCGCGGGGCGGATCGATGCCCTCGCGCTGACCAATCTCGGCCAGGTCCGCCGCCTGATCGAGGCCGCGAAGGCACATGGCAGTGAGGCCAAGCTGCGCGCCGGCCTCGAACAGACGCTGATTGCGTCGGTCGGCCCGGCGGTCTCGGGCGAGCTCGCCGCGCACGGCCTGCGCACGGACATCTCGCCGGCGGAAGACGCCTATTTCATGCGTCCGCTGATCTCGGCGATGGCCATCGGGCTGGCGGCGAAGAAGCCGAAAGCGCCGGTGAAGTGAAATGTACAGCAAGGACTTGCCGGAGCAGGATCCTATCCACGCACGACACGATACACGCACGCAATGCCTTCGATGCCGCGGAGAGGTGCATCAAACTCAAAGATGGCGTGATCCGCGAAGAGACCGCTGACGCCCGGCGCCGAATAAAGCGCTTCCGAGAGGCAGATTTCGCAGCGCGTTGAGCGAAGTATTCGAACCGCCGACCAAGCGACGATGCTTAGCTTGCCACTTGCGAGGCGGCCGACATCAATTCCTGAGGGCTCGGCATCCCGAACATGCGCTGGCCGCCTTCAGGAACCTCGGTAAAAGTCCAGCGCACGACCCCCTCCCGATCGAGCAGGAACTGGCCGAACAGCTGGCCCTGGCCGGTCGCTGCCATGCGTTGATCGGCCTCCAGCATCTCGTAGCCATCCTTCTTGTTGAGCTGCTCGGCGGCCGCCAAACGATTCATCGGCCCCGGCAATTCTCCGGGAATGTCCACTTGCATGCTCATGACCACATCCATGCCCACCTTGCGCGGCCACTCGGTTTCCTTCTCCGTGAACTCGAGATTGGGCAGGCCGAACGCGCGGTGCGAGACCCGCTCGGGGTCGGACGCGGCGAGCAGATTGGGCAATGGATGATAGCGGAAGTAGAGCCGCGCGCGCTCGATGGGCGTATTCACGATGGTGAGACTTTCGACCCCCTTGTCGCGCAGAGCTGCGTCTAGTTGCGCCTGTGCCGCGATATGGCGCCGGCAGAACGGGCAGTGCAGACCTCGAAACAAGCCGATCAATATCGGACTATGCCCGCGAAAATCCTGGAGCGCGATCTTTCCATCGCGTGTGATGGCATCCAGCTCGACGTTCGGTGCAGGATCGCCCGGTTGAAGCGGTCCGTTGACATGAAGTTCCGGCATGGTTGAACTCCTTCATATGACCTAGTCAAGAAATGGCAGCACGATCAGCCCGGCGGGATCAAGCCCGTGGCGGGCGCAGACATCGTGGGCCAGCGCGAAATATCGGTCGGCCTCGGGCATGTCGCCTCGATCAAGGCTCAGTGTCGCGAGACCATCATAGCACGGAAAGAGCTGCTGCGGTTCGCCGGTTTCGTTCGCCACCTCGATTGCCTCATTGTAGCAGAGGGCGGCCAGATCGGGGCGGAAATGGCATTGATGAATTTGCCCGAGCACGATCAAGGGCACGGAGAGATGTTCCCGCTGATCGAGCGCACGGTCGATTTCGATCGCCTTCTCCGCAGCCGGCACCCCCTCCTCGGTACATCTGTCCGTGAAGGTGCAACAAGCAACGGCAAAATTGGCGAGAAGACGCGCCTGGAAGCCGAGATCCCCGATCCGACACGCGACATCCAGTCCACGCCGGCAGACCTCCACGGCTTTCGCCGGGTCGACAATCGTGTAGAGCACACCGAGATTGGTGTAGCCGCGGCAGGCGACGTTAAGAAGGCCGGCGGCTTCGGCGGCTGCGACACTTTGCTCTACCTCGCGCACCGCCTCCTGGTGTCGTCCAACCCGCGCCAGTGCAACTCCCTTGGTATTGAGAGCCTCCGCAATGGCGCGCGCCGCCTCGAGCACGGCGTGCTTGTCGGCGTCGGCAGGCACGGATCGCGCATAGCCGAGCGCCTCCTCTGCCCAGCTCGCGGCGGCCACGTGATCGCCGGTGCGAAACGCGAGACGGCCGCGCTCCTGCAAGAGATGCGCCCACTCGATGGGCGCGTCGATCCCTCCAAGCAGTTTGGCAGCCTCGGCGTAATGCGTCTCCGCCTTGATCCGCTTGCCGGCGTCCCACAGCAATCGGCCAAGCTTGCGGAGAATCCGCGCTTCGCCGATCCGGTCCTCCGCGGCGCGGTACCCCTCCAACGCGCTTTGATAGTGCTCCTCGGCCGTATTCCGCCGGCCAGCCGCACCACAAAGGTCCGCAATCCGCTCGTACAGGACCAGACGGTCCGGCTCCCGTTCGCCGCTGGCCAATAGCACGGCGAGGGCCTGTCGGTAGAGACGGATGGCATCGTCATTGGCATAGCTCGCGCGTGCGCGGTCGCCGGCCGCGCGCAGATAGCGCGCGCCCTTCGGCTTGCTCGCGCTCAGACTGAAGTGATGTCCGAGCAGTATGAGATCCTCGAGGCGCTCGGGCTCATTGCCATAGAGCCGCTCCAGCGCGGCACCAATCCGTCCGTGAAGCTCGATCCGGCGCTGCAGAAGCAGGTTTTGATAGATCACGTCCTGAAGCATGGTTTGCGTAAAACGGTAGGTGCGCAGCGAAATCGAGTTCGAACCCGCGATCTCCTCGATGATCTCCGCGTCGCATAGAAGTTCGAGCCCTACTTCAACCCTCGCTGGCTCGGTTGCCGCCGCACCAAGCACACCCGCATCAAGACGCGGGCCGATCACCGCGGCCTCCTGCGCCAGGAGGCGGACCTGGTGCGGCAACCGGTCGAGGCGCGCCAGCAACAAAGCCTGAATGCTTGCCGGAATATCGGCCGCGGCTTCATCCGACTTCACCCGCCACTGCGCGCCGTCGCGTTCCAGGGTGCCGGCCTCGATGAGGCCGCGTATGATCTCCTCGAGGAAAAGCGGATTGCCGCCGGCGCGATCGAGGATCCGACTGAACAGACGTCCCGGCGGTTCACGCCAACCGTGCCTGAAGTAGGCCGCGAGCAGCCTCTGTCCGTCAGCATCGCCAAGCGGAGGCAGCCGAAGGGTCGTGTGACTGATCCTGCTCGAACCGAGCTGCTCCAGTTCCAGCGTCGGCCGATGCGTAAACAGCAGCATCAGCCGCGTCCGCTCAAGTCGGTCCATCAGGAACCGCAACGCTTCAAGTGAGACCGCATCGGCCCAGTGCAGATCCTCGACGATGATCAGCAGCGGCGACAGTGCCAGGCGGCGTTCGAAGATGGTTCGAATCGCGAAGAATATCTGCCGGCGTAGCTGTTCGGGCTCGACATGCCTGAGCAGGGCGTTGGGGTCGCCGATGCCGAGTACGTGCAGATAGAGGGGCATCAGGCGGGCGGCTTCGTCAGTCGCGAGGCCAAGCTCCGACAGCGCTTCCGCGACCTTCGCCTCCGCCTCTGCAGCGCAGGCCTTCTGTGCGATGCCATAAGCGCTACGCAGCACGGCGGCGAGTGCGCCGTAAGACTGTTCGCCGAGCGGCGAGCAGACCGCCCGCCGGACCGCCAAGTCTGCGAAGCGATCCTCATCACGGATACGGGCGAGGAATTCGTCGACCAGCCGCGTTTTCCCAATGCCCGCTTCGCCAATCAGCCGCACCAGTTGAGCCGCGCCGTCGCGCGCGCGATCAAGGCTGCCGATCACGCGCGCAAGCTCGGCGTCGCGCCCGACCAGCGGTGCATCAAGGCCCAGCGTGTCGAGGCCGCGTGCCGCGCGGGGCGTATCGAGCGGTCCCTTCAGGCGATGGACCAGAACGCTGCCCATCTTGCCCTTGAGCGAGACCTCGCCAAGCGAGTCATAGGAGAACGCATGCCGCGTCAGACGGTGGGTCAGCGGCCCGACCAGCACCTCGCCCGGCGCCGCCATCGACTGCAACCGCTGCGCGGTATTCACGGTATCGCCGGTCACCGAAAAGGATTTGGCAACGCCCACACCTAACCCGCCCGCGACGACGTGGCCGGTGTTGATGCCGACATGGAGCAGCAGCGGTGAACCGGCATAGGCTTTTGCGCGCTCGCTGAGGCGCGCCGTCCGGCTGATCATGTCGAGGGCAGCGCGGACCGCCCGCTCGGGATCGTCCTCGTGCGCGGCCGGCGCACCAAACAGCGCGAGCAGCGCATCGCCGATGAATTTGTCCACGAAGCCGCCAAAGCTCTGCACCGCGGCCGTCAGTTCCTCGAACAATTGGTTCTGAAGCGTCTGCATGACCTCGGGGTCGAGCCGCTCGCTCATCGCAGTGAAGCCGCTGAGGTCGGCAAACAGCACGGTGATGGTGCGGCGGTTTGCTTCGCTGTCGATCCTGTCAGACTGCGGGCGACATGCTTGTTGCGGGTCGGCCAGCGGTGCCAGCGGCGGCGAGGAGGCCCTGATCGGCGCTGTCGGCCGGCTCGGCCGCGCCTCTCCCCCGTCTTTGAGGGCCTCACCGACCAGGGCGCCGCATTTCGGGCAATAGGCGAAATCTGGTGCGCATGCATAGCCGCAGCCGGGGCACGCGTTGGGCTGCTTCGTGCCGCACTTCGGGCAGAAGGCAAAGCCGCTCTGAACCTCGGAACCGCAGCAAGAGCAGTTCATGGGTCAAGACCCCGCGAAAGCCGCGACGGCACGATCTACTGGACTACCGGATGGAGCCAGGAACCCGGCGAGCATGGGCTCGTTGCATGGGAAGAGCAAGCGGTGGTTGGTTAACGGACGTGGTCGCGGCTTCACTCCTCGCCGCAACTGCGCAGTCTTCAATGTCGGGGACAGTGACCTCGCCATACGCCGGCCGCAACACCCCCTCCTTCTCCAGCCGGTTCGTGCGCGGCGGCGCATTGATATGCATAGCGCTACATGGCGCCGTTCCCCACCAGCACGAACGGCGCCCAGATGCCGGGCTGCGCATTCGCGCCACCCTTCGCAATCAGGGCCGAGATCGAGCGACGCAGCGCCTCGGCGCGGCCGATGTCGGGATGTGCGTTGAGGGCATCGATCGTGCCGGTCGTGATGATCACCGCCGCATCGGAGTTGACCGCCCAGTGCGACACGAGCAGCGCGCGCGTACCTGCATAGAAGAAGGCGCGCGCGAGACCTGAGAAGGCCTCCGAATTGGCCGCCTGGCCACCGGCGGTGTTGCAGGCCGACAGGATCACCCATTCGGCATCGAGCTTGAGGCCCGAAATCTCCGACGACGAGAGATAGCCGTCATCGGCTTGCGTCGCGGCCATTGGCGGACTCAGGATCAAGCCGGGTTCGATCGAGCCGCGCACCTGCCCCGCAAGCGCGCCATGCGTCGCGAAATGCAGGATGCGATATTTTGCGAGATCGCCGCTCTGGCTGAACGTCTTCATCTTCGTCTCGGACGCATCATTGGCGAGCAGGACATCGCCTTTGACGGGCGCGAAGGTGCCAGCCACCGCGCACAATTCGAGCGCGGTTTCCGGCAGCGGCATCTGGCGCCTGAGTTGCGCAATGTCCGCCGCGCCGCCCGACAGCGCGTCGACGGCACGCAAGCTTCTTTGCGCGACCTGGCTCGCCTGCGTCGGGATGGCCGCGCAGGTCTGGATCTGGCGCGCCAGCTTGGCGCGTGAGATCGAAAGATCGCTGCGGCCATCGCCGTCGAGCGTCGGATTGCCGACGCCAAGAAACGGTTTCGACGCCGCGCTCCTGCGCCCAACCTGGCGTAGCGCCTTGAGGCTGGAGACGGAGGGCAAGACGGTGGTCGCAAATCGCCTGACCAGCCAGGGCGCCCTCGTGAGGTCTCCACCTGCCGTGGGCTTGTCCGTCAGCAAAACCTGGAAAGGCAGCGTCGCCAGTGGGCCCGACGGCACCAGGATCAGCTCCTTGCCATCGATCTCGCGCGCGACCGGACCAAGCAGGGCCTGGTAGAGCGCAAAGGCGCGCTCCTGATCGAACGGCAGCGGTTCGTCTGCGCCCAGCGGAGTCTTGCGGCCGAGCTTCTGAGGGCACGTCGATGCCTTGTCCAGCCATGCCTCCGCGTCGAGACCGCAACGCAGCGCGCCGACGGCCTCGTTGACCTGCCTTTCACCGAGATCGGCCGCATGCCAACGCACATCCGAGCGCGTCACCGTCCAGACAAAAGTGGTACGCGACGTCGTCGCGAACAGCACCATCGCCTCGTTGGGACGAAGCTGCTTCTGGACATCCTCGATCGCGATCGGCGTCTTGGTCACCAGCGCCGCATAGTCCGGAAACTGGGCGGCGATCGTGCGATCCAATTCCCGGATTTGATTTGCGATGGCCGAGGCACGGGCGCGGAGCGCTTGTTCGGCGGCGGCATTGCGCGCGGCATTGGCTTGCGAGATCGCCGCCACCAGCATCTTGTCGGTCGCGACCGCTTGCGCGCCGAGATCCTGCCGTTCTCGAACGCGCGCCGCGAGATCCCCGCTGCCATCCGCGACCCGGGCCGACATCCCCGCGATCGCGCGCGCTGCCTGCTCGTCACCGATCCACTGTGCCGCCTCGAACGCCTGCGACCGCAACGCGCCCTTCTGCTCGTCAGTGGCGCCGCGCGCGAGGTTGTAGGCGGCAACGATCAGGCCCGGATATGGATTGGTGTCTTCATGGGCCCTGAGATCGCCGCGGCCCTCCTCCCCGAACTCCGCGGCACGGCGGCCGTTCTGGATCGCCACCGCGTGCGCGAACGCATCGCGGGCCTGTTGCCAATCCTTCAAATCGATATGATGGGCGCCGAGATTGGCAAAACTGTTGGCGATATCAGGATGCATCTCGCCGAGAGCGCGCAGGCGAATATCCGGCGCGCGTTTCAGGAGCGGCTCGGCCTCCTGCGCCCGGCCGGTGCTGTCCAGGATGACGGCCAGATTGTTCAGGCTGTTGGCGACAAGCGGATGGGAGGCGCCGAGGACGGCTTCGCGCAGCGCAAGCGAGCGGCGCGCGAACGGTTCGGCCTCGGCGTACCGATCGCCGTCGCCCATCAGCGTCACCAGGTTGTCGAGAGCGATGGCGACGTCGAGATGGCCAGGACCGAGGGCTTTCTCGCGAATGACGAGCGATTTGCGCAAGAGCTGCTCGGCCTCCTGCTTGCGATTGAGATGGGTCCAGGCCTCCGCGAGATTGTTCAGCGCCGTCGCTACGTTCGGATGCGCCGCTCCAAAACTCTTTTCCTGAATGGCGAGCGCCCGTGTCAGCAGCCCCTCGGCCTCCGCGTCCCGGCCCTCGCGTGAAAACACCAAGGCGAGATTGTTCAAGCTCGCGGCGACGTCAGGATGATCGGGTCCCAGCGCCTTCTCCCTGATGGCCAGGGCTCGCCGGGCCAGCTGCTCGGCGTCCTGAAGCCGGCCCTGCGCGCGCCGGAGCTCGCCGAAATTGCTCAGCGCCGCCGTCAGATAGATGCTGTTAGGGCCATGCTGCTTTTCCTGGAGAGCGAGCGCTTCGGCAAAGTTCGCTTCGGCCTCGTGCAACCGGCCTTGCGCACGATTGACCTCCGCGATGTTGTTCAGGGTTACCGGGATCATGATATCGGCCTGTCCCGGCGACTTCCTGAACACCGCAAGGGCGCGACTGAACATGTCGAGCGCCTCGGTCTCCTTCATCTGACGGTGACGGAGATTGCCGAGCTGCATGCGCGCCATTGCCGTCGTGAGGTGGTCCGAGCCCAGCACGCTCTCGTCGATGGCGATGGCGCGTGACATATCCCGCTCGGCCTCGCTCAGCCGGTTGAGGCCGAGCTCGATCTGGCCGAGCGTGCCGAGCACGGCGGCGACCTCGGGATGATTGGGTCCGAGGCTCTTCTCGCGAATCGCAAGTGCCCGCCGCAGCACGGCTTCGGCCTCGGTCGTCTCGCCTTGCGCCTGGAGCGACTGGCCCAGCACCACCAGCGTGGTTGCCGTCAGCGGCGACTGTCGGCCCGAGCTCTTCTCGGACTCGGCGACGAGCTTTCGTGCCAGCCCGACCGCCTCGCCATAACGGCCTTCCTTGGCCAGCGACGTGATGCGCTGCATCAGCGTCAGCATGTCCTGTGGTCCAGCCCGGCAGGGCAACACGAGGACGCTCATGAGAATCAGGGAACCCAGAAGCCGTGCGGCAAACGTCTGCCAACGTACCCACATGCTGTGATCGCTCCGCTCCCCCGAGCCCGCCAGCTCTTAGGGCCACAGCAAGATGAAAACTATGTGACCGCGTCATACGTCGGCGGAAGGGGCAACCGGGAGCCCTCGGGGGGCGGGTCGTCGCGCATGGCGGCATGCGGCAGCTTCGATTGACACCGGCATCACCGGCGCTAGGTTCTCGCGCAGAAGAAAAAACAAGGCAAAGGAATCGCCGTGACACGCGTCATCGCGTCTTGAGCGCAGCCGCGCGGCCGTCGGCACTCGCGCCATTTCGCATTCGCAATTATCGCTTCCAGTGGCCGTCCGACCTGCTCACCTCCTGGGCGTTCGAGGTCGAGACGCTGGTGCTCGGCTGGTACATCCTGGTCGAGACCGGCTCGGTGCTCCTGCTGACCGTGCTTGCCTCGCTCCAATTCGTCGGGACATTGGTCGCCCCGGTGTTCGGCATGATCGGCGACCGCATGGGCCATCGCGATCTCCTGGTCGTGATGCGTCTTGCCTATACGGTGCTGTCGTCGACCATCATGGTTCTGGCGCTGACCGGTCATCTGTCGCCGCTAAGCGTCATGATCATCGTCGCGATCATGGGCCTGATTCGTCCCTCCGATCTCGGCGTCCGGGGCGCGCTGCTCGCCGAGATCATGCCGGCCGAGCAGCTGGTGGGCGCCATCAGCGTTGCGCGCACGACCCAAGACAGCGCCCGCATCGCTGGAGCGTTGACGGGCGCCGGGCTGTTTGCGCTCCTCGGCATCGGCCTCGTCTATGTGGCGATCGCGTGCCTCTACTTCGCGGCCGCGCTTCTCATGCTCTGCCTGACCCGGCCGAAAAGGATCGTCACCACGAGCGATCTTCCCGCGGACAGCCGCGCCATTTCGCGATTGTTCGGCGACCTCAAGGAGGGGATCGTCTACGCCTGGAACGGCCCGGGAATGCGCGCGGCGCTCTGCGTCGCCTTTCTGGCCAATCTCACCGCTTTTCCTTTCACCGGCGGACTACTCCCTTACATCGCGCGGGAGATCTTTCAGACCGACCAGACCGGCCTCGGCTATCTCTCCGCGAGCTTCGCCGTCGGCTCACTGATCGGCTCCATCACGCTGAGCCTCGTCAGCGGACTGCGCATTGCCCGGCTCCTGATCGGCGCAACGCTGGCCTGGTACGCCATGCTGCTGGTATTCGTGGAGCTCAGGACCATGCCGGTCGCAATGGCCTGCCTCGTTCTCGCCGGCATCGCGCAGAGTATGTCGATGATCTCGGCGGCCGTGATCCTGATGCGAACGGCGAGTGCGCATCTGCGCGGCCGCGTGATGGGCGTCCGCATGATGGTGATCTATGGCCTGCCGCTCGGACTGCTGGCCGCCGGCAGCCTGATCGACATCATCGGCTATTCCGCAACGGGCTCGCTTTATGCCGCCTCGGGGATCATCGCGATGCTGGCGATCGCGATCCGCTGGCGCGCTGATCTCTGGCCGGTGCACGCACCCGCCAATGCGCGCTAGTCCCCATACCCGCGCAGTCGCTCGATATCGAGGATGGTGACGCCGCCATATTCCAGCCGCAGCAGCCCCTCCTTCTCCAGCCGATTCAGCGCGCGATTGGCGTTCTGGCGGGACATGCCGGAGAGCGCGCCGATCTCCTCCTGGGTGATCTCCAGGTGCGCGGTCGATTCCGGATAGAGGATCGGGTTGTACAGCGAAGCAATGCTGCGGGCGAGGCGCGCGGTGGCGTCCAGAGTGCGGTTGACCTCGAGCATGCCGATGAACTGGCCGAGCCGTTCGTTGAGCTGGCGCACCAGAAAGCGGTTGAACCCGACGCTGTTCTCGAACAGCCACATGAAGGCGCTGCGTTCCATCAGGGCGACGCGGCTGTCGCGCAGCGCGACCACGTCATAGCGGCGCGGCTCGTTCTTGAGCACGCTGCCCTCGCCGAACCAGGCCCCTGCCGTCAGCCCGGCAAGGCTGGTCTCCTTGCCGTCCCGCGAGACCCCGCCCATGCGGGCAAGGCCGCCCACCATGCCGGCCCAATAGGCAAAAATATCGCCGCGCATGAACACGGTCTCGCCGGTGCCGTAGGAGCGCTCGGTGATTCCGGCACGCGCGACGTCAATCTCCGCTTGCGTGAGCTCGCGCGACCAGGCGGCGACGCGCTTCAGATGATCTTCTGAAATCATGATCTCGCCGCCAGCCGCACCGTTTCGTCGCTCCGCCTTCTGCTGCAATGCAGCATGATGATTTCGACCGCCATCCGACGAAAGATGAAGGCCACTGCCGCCCGGCAAACTTTGTCGCAGAATTGTCAGCCGCGAGACATTTCAAAATAGCGCTTTCCCCTATTGAGGACCACATCGGGCGATGCGGCTTTTGATCCCAAACGGGAACGGGAGTGGCGCGGTCCGGTCGAGACCATCTGCTGCATGGCCTCACCGGCACCACCGTACTAGGATCGCCGGGCAGGAACGGACGAAGAGCGCCGCTAAAAAGCGCCATCACCGGGAGGGTTTGGTTTGGTGGCTACCAGTCTTGAAGTGCGCGGCGTGTCCCTGCGATTCGGCGGCGTCCGAGCGCTAACCGACGTCGGCTTCGCCATCAGGGAGGGCGAGCTGTTCTCGATCATCGGCCCCAACGGCGCCGGCAAGACCTCGATCGTGAACTGTATTTCCGGCCGCTACAAGCCGACCGAGGGCCAGCTGTTCTACCAGGGCCGCGACATCACCGGTTTGACCCCGAATGCCCGCGCCTCGCTCGGCATCGGCCGCACCTTCCAGAACCTGGCGCTGTTCCACCACATGAGCGTGCTCGACAACATCATGGTCGGGCGTCATCACCTTCTGAAGAACAATTTCCTCACGGGCTCGCTGTACTGGCTCACCGGCGCGCGCAAGGAGGAGCTCGAGCACCGCCGCAAGGTCGAGGAGATCATCGACTTCCTCGATCTCCAGTCGGTGCGAAAAGCCACCGCCGGCACCCTCTCCTACGGCCTGCGCAAGCGCGTGGAGCTCGCCCGCGCCATGGCGCTGGAGCCGCGCCTCATCCTCCTCGACGAGCCGATGGCCGGCATGAACTTCGAGGAGAAGGAGGACATGGCCCGCTACATCGTCGACCTCAACGAGGAGTTCGGGATGACGGTGGTGATGATCGAGCACGACATGGGCGTGGTGATGGACATCTCCCATCGCGTCATGGTGCTCGATTTCGGCAAGAAGATCGCCGAAGGCGATCCGGCGACCGTGCTGGCCGATCCCCACGTCAGGCGCGCCTATCTCGGCGAGGAGGACGAGGTGCTGGTCGATCCCGACGATGCTTCGCCAGCGCAGGAGAGCGCGGCATGATGGATTACGCAGGCCGAGTCGCGCAGGCCGACACCTATCCGAAAATGCTCCGGCTCAACGCCAAGGAGCACGGCAACGAAATCGCATTGCGCGAGAAGGATCTCGGGCTCTGGCGGCTGTTCACCTGGAACGACTATCAGACCCGCGTACGCGACTTTGCGCTCGGTCTTCTCGAAGTGGGCCTTGGCCGCGGCGACGTCATCGGCATCATCGGCGACAACCGGCCGGACTGGGTCGCGGCGGAAGTGGCGACGCACGCCATCGGCGGCCTAAGCCTCGGACTTTACCGCGACGTGCTGGACGAGGAGGCCTCCTACCTCCTCAACTATGGCGAGGCGCAGCTCGTCTTCGCCGAGGACGAGGAGCAGGTCGACAAGCTGCTCACCCTCGCCGAACGCGCGCCGAAGCTGAAGCACATCATCTATTCCGATCCGCGTGGAATGCGGAAATACGACGACCCGCGGCTGATGTCGGCGGAAGCGTTTGCCGAGCTCGGCCGGGCACGTGCCGCGCGGGAGCCGGAGCTTTACGACAGACTGGTCGATGCCACCAAGGGCGAGGACGTCGCGATCCTCTGCACGACGTCGGGCACCACCTCTCATCCCAAGCTTGCCATGCTCGCCGCCGGCCGCGTGCTCGGCCATTGCGCGACCTATCTTGCCTTCGACCCCAAGGGCCCGGACGACGAATACGTCTCGGTGCTGCCGCTGCCGTGGATCATGGAGCAGGTCTACGTGCTCGGCAAAGGCCTGTTGTGCCGGATGAAGATCAACTTCGTCGAAGAGCCCGATACCATGATGAACGATCTGCGCGAGATCGCGCCGACGTTCGTGCTGTTCGCGCCCCGCGTCTGGGAGTCCATTGCCGCCGACGTCCGCGCCAAGGTGATGGATGCGACGCCCTTCAAGCAGCGCCTGTTCGACGTCGGCATGAAGTCGGGGCTTGCCGCGCTCGAACACGGCAAGCGCTCGGGCCTCGCCGACGCGATCCTGTTCCGCGCGCTACGCGACCGCCTCGGTTTCACCCGGCTGCGCTCGGCTGCAACCGGCGGCGCGGCGCTCGGCCCTGAGACCTTCAAGTTTTTCCAGGCCATGGGCGTGCCGCTGCGCACCCTGTACGGCCAGACCGAGCTGCTGGGGGCCTACACGCTGCATCCCGAGGGCAAGGTCGATCCCGACACCACCGGCGTGCCGATGTCAGACGACGTCGAGATCCGGATCGACAATGCCGACGTCCATGGCGTCGGTGAGATCGTGGTGCGGCACCCCAACATGTTTCTCGGCTATTACAAGAATCCCGAGGCCAGCGTCGCCGACATCAGGGACGGCTGGATGTTGTCGGGCGATGCCGGCTATTTCAACGCCAACCAGCAGCTCGTCGTCATCGACCGCATCAAGGATCTCGCCGAGACCTCGCGCGGCGAGCGCTTCTCGCCGCAGTTCATCGAGAACAAGCTGAAATTTTCGCCCTATATCGCCGAAGCCGTGGTGCTCGGCGCAGGCCGCGATGCGCTCGCGGCGATGATCTGCATCCGCTACTCCATTATCTCCAAATGGGCGGAGAAGAGCCGCCTCTCCTTCACCACCTACAGCGATCTCGCCTCGCGGCCGGAAGTCTATGCGCTGCTCCAGAAGGAGGTCGAGACCGTCAACGCCACGCTGCCGCCGGCCCAGCGCATCTCGCGCTTCCTGCTGCTCCACAAGGAGCTCGACGCGGACGACGGCGAGCTCACCCGCACAAGAAAGGTGCGCCGCAGCGTCATCAACGAGAAATACGCCGGCATCATCGACGCCATCTACCGGGGCGATGCCGACATCCCCGTCGATACCGTAATCCGCTTCCAGGATGGCACCACGCAGCGGGTGCGCACGACACTGCGCGTGGTGGATCTGGGAGTGCATGGCCATATGGCGGAGGCTGCGGAGTGATGTTTGCGTCGGCAACGAGTGTGATGCGCGTTACTGTGCCCTCTCCCCTTGTGGGAGAGGGCCTCTCCGCTATCAACCACAACCTCACTCGGGTGAGGGGTCGTCTCTCCGCACGTTCACTGCCGAAACAACCCCTCACCCGTCTTCGGTTCGCGAAGCCACCCTTTCCCACATGGGGAGAGGAGAGCGCGCCGCATTTGTCCGCGAGCATCACATGAACACCGCCTTCCTCATCCAGCTCCTGGTCAACGGCCTCGTGGTCGGCACGCTCTATGGCGTGGTCGCGATGTCGTTCGTGCTGATCTACAAGGCGACGCAGGTCGTCAATTTCGCGCAAGGTGAATTGCTGCTGGTCGGCGCCTGGGTGTGCTGGGCCCTGCTGGCGAAATACCAGGTGCCGTTCTGGATCGGCATGCCGATGACGCTGGTGTTCATGTTCGTGTTCGGCATTGCGGTCCAGGTCCTCATCCTGCGGCCGATGATCGGCGAGCCGATCATCTCGGTGATCATGGTGACGATCGGCCTCTCCACCGTGCTCCAGGCGACGCTGAAATGGATGTTCGGCGTCAATCCGCAGCCGTTCCCGCGCGTGTTCGAGAGCCAGTCGGTCAGCCTGTTCGGCCTCCAGATCCAGACCGTCTATGTCATGAGCCTCGTGGTGTCGGTCGCGATGATGATCGGCATGGCCTGGTTCTTCCGCGCATCCAAATATGGTCTTGCGATGCGCGCCACCGCGTTCAACCAGCAGGTGGCGCAGTCGCTCGGCATCTCCGTGAAGAGCGTGTTCGCCATGGCCTGGGCGATCTCGGCGACGGTGTCGGCGGTTGCAGGCGTCGTCGTCGCGGTCGTGAACGGCGTGTCCTCGGGCCTTGCCGGTTACGGCATCAAGGTGTTTCCGGCGGCGATCCTCGGCGGGCTCGATTCAGTCGGCGGTGCCGTGCTCGGCGGCATCATCATCGGCCTGCTCGAGAACGTCGCGCAATATATCGACAGCGAATACCTGCACTGGGGCAATCTCTACGAGATCGCGCCGTTCTACGTCCTCATCATCGTGCTGATGATCAAGCCCTACGGGCTGTTCGGCACCCATGACATCGAGCGGATCTGACCCATGGCCGGCCCTGCCCTCATTCCTGCTGGTGATTTCCGCACCTCGTACGCGGCGGACACCACGATCTTCCCGACCACCACCAGCCGCAACTTCGCCATCGCGGGCGTGCTGCTGCTGTGCCTCGCGCCACAATTCTTCAGCGGCTACTGGCTCAGCATCCTGATCCAGATCGGCATCTTCTCGATCGCGGCACTCGGGCTGAATATCCTCGTCGGCTTCACCGGTCAGATCTCGATCGGGCACGCGGCCTTCTTCCTGCTCGGCGCCTTCACCTCGGCCTACATCTCCAACAACGCGCCGATCCCGGTGTTCTTCGCAATCCCGCTCGCGGGCATCGTCACCGCGCTGGTCGGCCTGATCTTCGGCATCCCGGCGGCGCGGCTGAAGGGGCTTTACCTCGTCATCGCAACGCTCGCCGCGCAATACATCCTGCTCGACTTTTTCTCCCGTGCCGAATGGTTCTCCGGCGGCTCGGTGCCGGCGAGCGCAAACCCGTTCTCGATCTTCGGCTACACGCTGCGCGGCGACAAACAGTATTTCTACGTCGTGCTGGCCTATGTGCTGGCGAGCTACATCCTCGTCACCAATCTGATGCGCACCCGCGACGGCCGCGCGCTGGTGGCGATCCGCGACCATTATCTCTCCGCCGAGATCATGGGCATCAACCTGACGAAATACCGCACGCTGTCGTTCGGACTCGCCGCCTTTTTCGCCGGCATCGCCGGCGCCCTTTACGCGCACTACCAGCTTGTGGTGTCGCAGGAGGGCTTCGGCATCGAGCGCTCGATCCTGTTCCTCGCCATGATCATCATCGGCGGCACCGGCTCGATCATGGGCACGCTGATGGGCACCGCTTTCGTGGTGCTCCTGCCCGAGGGGATGGAGTTCATCAGCCACTATTTGAAGGGCGGCGCGATCGACAAGGCGCTGTCGCTCAACACCAACATCACCTTCCTGCGCGAGATCGCGATCGGGGTGATCATCATCGCGTTCCTGATGTTCGAGCCTGACGGGCTCGCGCATCGCTGGCGGCAGATCAAGGCGTACTGGAAACTCTACCCGTTCTCGCATTGAGCGCGGGCAACTTCACTTAAACAATAAACAGGAGGAACCGACCCATGACGATGAAGTCCCTTTTGAGCACCGCATCGCTCGCCATCGCGATCGCCGCATTTTCGGCAGGCGCGCAGGCGCAGATCGCGATCGGGCACCTCGCCGACTATTCCGGCGGCACCTCCGACGTCGGCACGCCCTTTGGCCAGGCCGTCGCCGACACCTTCGCCTGGGTCAACAAGAACGGCGGCGTCGGCGGCAAGCAGCTCAACGTCGACACCAACGACTATGGCTATCAGGTGCCGCGCGCGATCGCGCTCTACAAGAAGTGGTCGGCGCCGGACACCAAGGTCGCCGCGATCATGGGCTGGGGCACCGCCGATACCGAGGCGCTGACCGGCTTCCTCGCCCAGGACAAAATTCCCGACATGTCCGGCTCCTATGCCGCCGCCCTCACCGATCCCGAAGGCGTCAGCGGCAAGGCCAAGCCCGCGCCCTACAATTTCTTCTATGGCCCGAGCTATTCGGACTCGCTGCGCGCAATGCTGATGTGGGCCGCCGAGGATTGGAAGGCCAAGGGCAAGTCCGGCAAGCCGAAATTCGTGCACATGGGCGCCAACCATCCCTATCCGAACGCGCCGAAGGCTGCCGGTGAAGCAATGGCGCAGGAGCTCGGCTTCGAGGTGTTGCCGCCGCTGGTGTTCGCGCTCGCGCCGGGTGACTACAGCGCGCAGTGCCTGAGCCTGAAATCTTCGGGCGCCAACTACGCCTATCTCGGCAACACCGCCGCCTCCAACATCTCGGTGCTGAAGGCCTGCAAGACCGCCGGCGTCGAGATCCAGTTCATGGGCAATGTCTGGGGCATGGACGAGAACGCCGCCAAGACGGCCGGCGATGCCGCCAACGGCGTGATCTTCCCCTTGCGCACCGCGGTGAGCTGGGGCGGCGAGGCGCCCGGCATGAAGACGGTGATGGAGATCTCGAAGATGTCCGACGCCAGCGGCAAGGTCTATCGTCCCGTGCACTACGTCGCCGCCGTGTGCTCGGCGCTGTACATGAAGGAGGCGATCGACTGGGCCGCCAAGAACGGCGGCGCCACCGGTGAGAACGTCGCCAAGGGCTTTTACCAGAAGAAGGATTGGGTGCCGGCCGGAATGGAAGGCGTCTGCAATCCCTCGACCTGGACCGACAAGGACCATCGCGGCACGCTGAAGGTCGATCTCTATCGCACCAAGATCTCGGGCGCGACCGACGGCGACCTCAACGATCTCATGGCCAAGGGCACGATCAAGCTCGAGAAGGTCAAGACCGTCGAGCTGCCGCGCAAGCCGGAATTGCTGGGCTGGTGAGCTCAGCCTTACCACGCCCACAACTGTCATCCCCCGCGAAGGCGGGGGATCCAGTACGCCGCGGCTTCTCCGGAAATCTCAGGCGCCTCTGGAATACTGGGTCGCCCGGTCAAGCCGGGCGACGACACCGAGAGAGTAACTGGCCATGAGTGAAATTGCCCAGATCGAGCGCCCCTCGCCAAGCGCCGTCGCCGCCCCGCCCCTCCTCGCGGTGCGCAACATCGAGGTCGTCTATGACGACGTCATCCTTGTGCTGCGCGGCCTCAGCCTAGAGGTGCCCAAGGGCGCGATCGTGGCGCTGCTGGGTGCCAACGGCGCCGGTAAGTCGACGACGCTGAAGGCGATCTCGGGGCTGCTCAAGACCGAGGACGGCGAGGTCACGCGCGGCGAAATCGTGTTCGAAAACGAGCGGATCGACGGCATCGATCCCGACAAGATCGTCCGCCGCGGCATCTTCCAGGTGATGGAGGGGCGGCGCATCGTCGCCGACATGACGTCCCTGGAGAATCTCAAGCTCGGAGCCTTCACCCGCAAGGACCGCGAGGTCGATGCCGACCTCGACATGGTCTTCAATTATTTCCCGCGCCTGAAAGAGCGTACCGGCCTTGCCGGCTATCTCTCCGGCGGCGAACAGCAGATGCTCGCGATCGGCCGGGCGCTGATGGCGCGCCCAAAGATGATTCTGATGGACGAGCCCTCCATGGGCCTGTCGCCGCTGTTGGTGAAAGAGGTGTTCTCGATCATCCAGAAAATCAACCGCGACCTCGGCGTCACCATCCTCCTGGTCGAGCAGAACGCGCGCGCCGCGCTGTCGGTGGCGAGCCACGGCTACATCATGGAGCAAGGCAAGGTCGTGCTCGACGGCACCGCCGACGAATTGCGCGACAACGAGGACGTCAAGGAATTCTACCTCGGCGGCGCCGGCGACCAACGCAAGAGCTTCAAGAACCTCAAGAGCTTCAAGCGGCGCAAGCGCTGGCTTTGACATCGCGTTTTCAAGCGAAGTGGGACCGGTTCGCGTGAAGAAAACGCGTCGAAACAAGAGACACTTACTCCAGCACCTGCTCCGCTTCCGTGACTGCGCAGAGAACATGATAGAACGACGACGCGGGAATGGTGTCGATCAGCGACTTGCCGTCGCGATCGAACTGGTCGTACCAGCCGCCCCTCACGGGATGGCTGAGATAATGCCGTTCGAGCCGCACCAGCGCCGCACGCGCCTCGTCCGCTGCGCCCGCCTCGCCGGACTCGGCCTGCGCGATCCACGCCTTCGCGATTTCGGTCTGCGGCCAAAGTCGGCGCGTGCTGCGGCGGATGTTGCCGATGTCGTCCCCCTCGTCGATCAGGCAGCCGGTGGGCTCGTCGCGACAGCGCAGCGCGGTCGCCAGGAGTTCAGCGCGCCGCTGCCCGGTCGGACATCCCGTGATGCGTTCGAAACCCTTCAGCAGCCAGACCCACTCCGCCTGGTGCCCCGGCTCGACGCTGACCGGTTCGATCTTCGACCAGTCCTCCTCGAAATACTCCGTCAGGATGCGCCTCTGCTTGTCGTAGAGATTGGCCAGGAACAGCGCGAAGAATTCGCCGGCACGGTTCTGAAACGACAGATCGTGAGTCGCGTCGAAGCAGGCGATCATCGCCTCGAACAGATGCATGTGCGGGTTCTGCCGGCGCGGCAGCGAGACCGGAAGGCCTTCGTGCACGCCCCCATGCGGCGAGCGGAGGTGGCCGTCGAGGAAAGCCAGCAGCGCGTCGATCTCGGCACGAACCTGCGCGTCCTGGTCGAGCGCGTAGACGGTCGCGAGCGCGAACAGGATGAAGGCGTGGTCATAGGCGTCGCGCCGGCCATCGAGCACCGTGCCCTCCGGCGTCAGCCGGTGCACATAACCCGGCCGGCCGTCAGGCGCTTTGGCGCATGCCAGCAGGTGCTCCAATCCCTTCAGCGCGACGGCGCGCCCCTCGGGGTACCAGCCCATCTGCGCCGCCTTGGCGTAGCACCAGATCTGGCGGGCCTGTACGAACACGCGCCGCGGGGCGGCCGCATCCGCAGTACCGTCGCGGTGCAGCCGGTCGATGAAGCCGCCCGTGGCCTGATCCCAGCCGACGGTCGACCACAGCGGCAGCGCCTCGTCGATCATGCGCCCCTTCAGGCGCGCGACGACATCGGCAGCCTCATCCGCCGCAATGTTTCCTACGTCCGCCATCGGGTCCTCTCTCGGCCTCACCAATGGCGGTCTGATACCCATGCCGGTGGCGGCGCGCAACGGATGCCAACACGGAAAGAACAGCCATGACCGCCCATTACGACGCCCGCGAGACGCGTGAGCCAGCAACGCGCGAGGCCGATCTGTTCTCCCGCCTGCCGGAGGTGCTGCGAGCCGCGATGGCCGCCCCGGCCTATGCCGAGCGGCTAAGAGGCCTCGATCCCGCCGCCGTGACCTCCAGAGCGGCCCTGGCGGGCCTGCCGGTGTTGCGCAAGTCGGAACTGCCCGCCCTGCACAAGGCTTCTGCGCCCTTCGGAGGCTTTGTGGCGGCGGCGCCGGGCTCGTTCGCCCGCCTCTTCACCTCCCCCGGCCCGATCTTTGAGCCCGAGGGACGGCAGGCCGACCCCTGGCGCGGTGCGCGGGCGCTGTTCGCGGCCGGGTTCCGCCCCGATGACGTCGTCCTCAACACCTTCAGCTACCACCTCACCCCCGGGGGCTTCATCTTCGATGCGTCGGCGCGTGCGCTGGGCTGCGCCGTGATCCCGGCCGGCCCCGGCAACACGGAACAGCAGTTCGAGCTGATCGAGGCCTACCGCCCGGTTGGCTACAGCGGCACGCCGGACTTCCTGAAGATATTGCTCGATGCCGCGGCGAGCTCGGGCCGCGACGTCTCTTCGATCAAGCGCGCGCTGGTCTCGGGTGCGGCGTTCCCGCCCTCGCTCCAGGCCGAGATCAAGGCGCGCGGGATCGACGCCTACCAAGCCTTCGGCACCGCCGATCTCGGTCTCATCGCGTTCGAGACCGAGGCGCGCGAGGGCATGGTCGTCAACGAGGACCTGATCCTGGAGATCGTCCAGCCCGGCACGGGCGATCCCGTGGCGCCCGGCGACGTCGGGGAGATCGTGGTGACCTCGCTCGATGCCCATCATCCCTGGATCCGGCTCGCGCTCGGCGACCTCACCGCTGCGCTGCCGGGGGCGAGTGCTTGCGGTCGCACCAACATGCGCATCAAGGGCTGGATGGGCCGCGCCGACCAGACCACCAAGGTCAAGGGCATGTTCGTCCGTCCCGAGCAGATCGCCGAGATCGGCAAGCGGCATTCCGAGCTCGGAAGACTGCGCCTCGTCGTCACGCGAGAGGGCGAAACCGACGCCATGACACTGAAAGCGGAAACGGCGACCGCGAACGACACATTGCGCGAAGAGGTTGCGGCCAGCTTGCGCGCCGTGACGAAACTCGGTGGAAGCGTCGATCTGGTCAGTCCCGGCGCGCTGCCGAACGACGGCAAGGTGATCGCGGACGAGCGGTAGGCTCAATTCGATTTCGACAGCCGGTAATTGCCGAGATACAGCACGTCCAGGCCCGAGCAGAAATAGGTGTGGAGCGCCTCCAGTGGGGCGTTCACAGTCGGCTGCTCGTTGATGTTGAGGCTGGTGTTGATCAGAACCGGCAGAGTGGTCGCTTTCGCGAACTCGCCGATCAGTCGGCTGTAGAGCGGGTTGCTGTCCGCATGGACGCTCTGGATGCGCGCGGTGTTGTCGACATGGACCACCGCAGGCATGGTCTTGGCGACCTTCTCATTGACCGGGAACGTCACCACCATGAAGGGCGCGTCGAAGGTGTCCTCGAAATATTCGGCTTGACGCTCGTACAGCACTGACGGGCAGAACGGGCGGAATTCCTCGCGGTATTTGATGGTGAGGTTGATGCGGTCCTTCATGCCCTCCTGGCGCGGATCCGCCAGGATCGAGCGGTTGCCGAGCGCCCGCGGACCGTACTCCATCCGCCCCTGGAACCAACCCACGGTCTTCTGCTCCGTCAAGTCGGTGACGCAACGCGATACGGGATCGTCGAGCAGCTCGAAGCGCGCGCCGATCTTGTCCAGCGTCTCCCGGATCGTGTCGTTGGAATAGTCCGGTCCCCAGTAAGCATGAGTCAGCGGCGCGATCGCGTGGCCCGCCTCCGCGCATTTCATCATCGCAGCGCCCAGTGCCACGCCCGCATCGTGCGGCACCGGCGGAACGTAGAGACGCTTCACGGACGGCTCGGCCGCAATCTCCATGTTCATCTTGCAGTTCAGGCCAACGCCGCCGGCGATGCAGACGTCGCCGCAGCCGGTCTCGGCGATGGCAGCGCGGATCACCTCGGTCGTGACGATCTCGAGCTGCTTCTGGCCGCTTGCGGCGATGTTGGTCAGCCGCTGATCGAGCGGCTGGCCGCGCAGCCGTCGCGGCCCCAAAATCTCTTCCATCTTCTCGGTGAAGATGCGCTCCTGCCGCGTCGAGAAGTCGCTCGTGAAGATCTCGGCATCGCGCCGGCGCTTGTCGAGCTCGGGATCGAGCTCGTAGTTGATGCCCGCCGGACGCAGCAGCTTGGCGAACTTGTCGAGATAATCCGGGCTACCATACGACGACAGGCCCATCACCTTGTACTCGTCATTGGTCATCTGATAGCCGAGATACTGCGTCAGCATCCCGTAATAGAGCCCGAGACTGTTGTGGCGGGCGAACCGTGTCAGCACGCGAAAGTCGTTGCCGCGCGCATGGGCGACGAGGCCCGAGCTGGAATCGCCCGAAAAGTCGAAGCAGGCGACGGTCGCCTCCGAGAAACCGGAGCCGTAGAACGAGCTCGCGGCATGACAGAGGTGATGGTCGTAGAGCTCGATCTTCGGGCTATGGCCGAACTGATACTTGAAATATTCGGTGAGACGCTGCGTGTAGTTCGTGTAGGTCTTCAGCGGCGAGCAGATCCAATCGACCTCACGCATAGTGATGCCGGCCTGCTTCAGGCAGAAGCCGATCGCCCCACGCGGCAGCTCGCCACGCGCATGCTTCGCCAGGGTGAAACGCTCCTCCTCGGCGGCTGCGATCAACTCGCCGTCGCGCAACAACACCGCCGCACCGTCATGGTGCCCGTGCTTGATCCCTGAGCTGATTCCGATCACGTACATGTCGTCAAGACCCCTTGCGAAGCCTTCTATAGAAACCGCGGCCAATGTAAATCGGCCACTCTGCGGCCGGAGCGCTTGATCGCCCCCCTTTGGCGCGATGCCACGGGCGCAGGAACCTTGCATCGTCCCTGCCGCTCCCGTATTACCAACCCTGCTACGATATGGCCTGGAATTGGCCTTTCCTGGACCCCAAAACGTGCTTGAACGAACCCTCGTCACCATCGCCGAGACCGAGACCATTGAGGAAGCCTTCCGGCGCCTCAATGCGAACATGCTCGGCATCCTGTTCGCGCAGGACGCGAGCGGACGAATTGTCGGCGCGGTGACCGACGGCGACATCCGCAGGCGCATGCTGGCCGGCACAACGATCCAGGACCGGGTTGCGACCTGCATCAATCGCAACTTCGTCTGGGCGCGCAGCGGCGGTCCGCGCGAACAGATCCTCAAATTGCTCGACCAGCGCGTGCACGTGGTGCCGATCCTGGATGGCGAAGGACGCCTCGTCGACGTGTTCAGCCGCGAGCTGTTCAACCTGTCCGAAGAGAGCGAGGTGTTCGCCCGCGCCCGCTCGCCGGTGCGGATCAGCTTCTCCGGCGGCGGCACCGACCTGACCCACTATTTCGTGGAGAATGACGGCGGCGCGGTCATCAACGCCACGATCAAGATGTACGCTCACGCGACGTTGCGGCGCCGGAGCGATTCCAGCATCCGGATCTATTCGCACGATTTCCGGCGTACGATCGAGGCCGACAATCTCGCAGAACTCGGTACGGACGGAGATCTTGCGCTGATCAAGTCCGTCGTGCGCCTGATCAAGCCGACTTATGGGTTCGAGCTCGAGGTCTCCGCCGACTTCCCGGTCGGCTCAGGCCTCGGCGGCTCGGCGGTGGTCACCTCCGCCATCATCGGCTGCTTCAACGAATTCCGCGGCGACCAATGGGACCGCCACGAGATCGCGGAGATGGCGTTTCAGGCCGAGCGGCTGATGCTCAACATCCCCGGCGGCTGGCAGGATCAGTACGCTACCGTGTTCGGCGGCTTCAATCACATGGAGTTCTTCTCCGACCAGAACACCATCGTGCCGCTGCGTCTCGACCCCAACATCATCGCCGAGCTCGAGGAGAGCCTGGTGCTCTGCTACACGGGCTCTGGCCGCGATTCCGGCGCCATCCACCGCGACCAGAAGGCTCAGCACGAGACCAGCGACGCGGTCGCCGCAGCCGCCAAGCAGAAGGAAGTGACGCGCGACATCCGGCGGCATCTCCTGCGCGGCCAGCTCCTGGAATGCGGCCGACTGATCGACGAGGCCTGGCACGCCAAGCGGAAGCTGAGCTCGAAGATCTCTTCGGACGCGATCGATGCGATCTACGATTTCGCCAAGCAGCATGGCGCGGTCGGCGGCAAGCTGCTGGGCGCCGGCGGCGGCGGCTATTTCATGTTCTTCGTACGGCCGTTCGAGCGCTACCAGCTCATCGCCGCGCTGGAGCAACAGGGGCATAGCTGTTCGCGCATCATGTTCGAAGAGAACGGGCTGCGAACTTGGAAGTCGCGTTTTCCCGGGCGATTCGCCTGACGCATAATGAGACGAGAATGTTGATGACATCGCCCAAACAGCCCGCTCCGGTCCGCATCGGCAACCGTCTACTGGGCGACGGCGAACCCTGCTACGTCATCGCCGAGATCGGCAACAATCACAATGGCGACTTCGACCGCGCCATTGCGCTGGTCGATGCCGCAGTCGCGGCCGGAGCCGATTGCGCCAAATTCCAGATGCGCAAGCTGGACGAGGTCTACCGTGCATCGAGCCTTTCGGGCAAGGACGACGACCTCGCCGTCGAGTATACGCTCGATCTCTTGCGGCGCTTCGAGCTGCCGACCGCGCAACAGAAGAAGATCGCCGAGTATTGCGCAGCGAAGGGTATCCAGTATCTCTGCACGCCCTGGGACGCGAGCAGCGTCGCCGTGCTCGAAGATTTCGGCGTGCAAGCCTACAAGGTTGCCTCCGCCGACCTTACCAATTTGCCGCTGCTCGCGCGCCTCGCCGCCACCGGCAAGACGCTGATCGTCTCGACCGGCATGAGCACGACGGACGAGATCAGGGCCGCGGCGAAGTTCCTCGACGAGCGCAACGCGAGCTACGTGCTGCTGCATTGCCAGAGCACCTATCCGGCCGCGCTTCACAACATCCATCTGCGTTTCATGGAGACGCTGCGCGAGATCCACCCGGTGGTCGGCTATTCGGGCCACGAGCGCGGCACGGCCGTTTCGACGGCCGCCGTCGCGCTCGGCGCCGTCGTCATCGAACGTCACATCACTCTCGACCGGGAGATGGAAGGTCCAGACCATGCCGCGAGCCTGGAGCCGGAGGAATTCAAGTCGCTGGTCTCCGGCATCCGCGAGGTGGAGGCGGCGCGCGGCGAGAAACGGGCCGAACGCGCGCTGAGCCAGGGCGAGTTGATCAACCGCGAGAACCTCGCCAAGAGCCTGGTGGCCGCGCGCGACCTTTCGGCCAGCACCGTGATCTCGGAAGCCGACATCGCGGTGAAGAGCCCGGGACAGGGCCTGTCGCCGCTGAAGATGCCGGCGCTGCTCGGTCGCAAGCTGACGCGGATGATGGCGGCCGACGACTATTTCTTCCAGAGCGACCTCGACGAAGGCGCTGCGAAAGCTCGTCGCTACCGCTTCGACCGCCCCTGGGGCGTGCCGATCCGCTATCACGACGCCGAGCGTTTCCTGGAGATCTGCGAGCCCGACATCATCGAATTCCATCTCAGCTACAGCGACATGGAGCGCGATCCCGCGGCGTATCTGTCCGGCACCTACGATCTCGGTTTCGTCGTGCATGCGCCGGAGCTGTTTGCCGGCTCCAAGCTGATGGACCTGGCAACCCCTGACGAGGCCCTGCGGCGCTATTCGCTGGAGCAGACGCAGGCTTTGATCGACATCACCCGCGGCCTGAAGAAATACTTTCCCAAGACCAAGCGCCCGCCCATCGTCGCCAATATCGGCGGCTTCACCATGGACGAGCCGCTGCCGGCGGAGGAGAAAGCCGAGCGCTACCGCATCTTCGCGCAGAGCTTGACCGAGCTCAACATGGACGGCGTCGAGCTGACGCCGCAAACGATGGCGCCGTTCCCCTGGCATTTCGGCGGCCAGCGTCACCAGAACATCTTTATATTCCCGGACGAGTCGGCCGCATTCTGCGCCAAGCATGATTTGCGCATGTGCGTCGACATTTCGCACACGAAACTCGCCGCCAATCATTTCGGCTTCGACTTCGCGCAAGGCCTCGCCCAGCTCGGGCCGCACACCGCGCATCTGCATTTCGGCGACGCCAAGGGGCTCGACGGCGAGGGTCTTCAGATCGGCGAAGGCGAGATCGACTTCGACGAGATCGGACAGGTGCTGCGCAAGCATGCGCCGACGGCCTCGTTCATTCCCGAGATCTGGCAGGGCCACAAGAACATGGGCGAAGGCTTCTGGACCGCGCTCGAGCGTCTCGAGGGACACATCTGATGGCGCGCAAGACGCTGGCCGTGATCGCCGCGCGCGGCGGCTCCAAGGGCATCCCGCACAAGAACCTGCTCGATCTCTGCGGCAAACCGCTGATCGCCTGGACGGTCGAGCAGGCACGCGCGGCGCGGGGCGTCGACGTGGTGGCGGTCTCTTCGGACAGCGACAGCATCCTCGCCGCGGCCGAGGCTGCCGGAGCCATCGGCGTGCAGCGCCCGGCCGACATTTCGGGCGACCTCGCCTCCTCCGAATCCGCCTGGCTGCACGCACTCGATGCGATCGATGAGCGGATGGGACGGTTCGAGCGGATCGTCGCACTCCAGGCGACATCGCCGATCCGCGAGCCCGGCGACATCGAGAACGCGCTTGCGACCTTCGATCGCGATCATCTCGACAGCCTGCTCTCGGTCTGCGAGGTCGAGGATTATTTCAACTGGCGCATCGGCGCGAATGGACCGGAGCCGATCAACTACGATTATCGCAACCGCCGCATGCGGCAACAGATCGAGAAACGCTATTTGGAAAACGGCTCGTTCTACGTCCTGATCCCATCCCTCCTGCGCGAGCAGAACAACCGTCTCGGCGGCAAGATCGGTTTCCACGTGATGGAGCGTCACAAGATGTTCCAGATCGACCGCCCCGAGGACGTCAAGCTTTGCGCCGCCATCATGCAAAGTTACGGCTATGCCTGACCTCAGCGCCTTCTCGCTCAAAGGCAAGATCGCGGTGGTCACCGGCGCCTCGCGGGGCATTGGCGCGGCCATCGCGACCGGCCTGCGAGATGCGGGCGCTATGGTGTTCGGCCTCAGCCGTTCCGGGACCGCACCGCAGGACGTGACCGCAATTGCCTGCGACCTCTCCGACGACAAGGCGATCGAGAACGCATTCGGCATGATCGCCGCGCAAGGCGGGCATATCGACGCGTTGGTCAACGCCGCCGGCATCAGCCTCCCCGCAAAAGGTGATGAGAGCGAGCTTGAGCGCTTTCGCGCCACGGTCGCGACCGACCTCACCGGCGTTTACGCCACCATCCTTGCCGCGTATCCGCTCCTGAAGAAGGCGGGCTCGGCTGCGATCGTCAACGTCACCAGCATCAACTCGATCCGCGGCTTTCCCGGCAATCCCGGCTACGTGGCGGCGAAGGCGGGACTTGCCGGGCTGACGCGCGCACTCGCGGCCGACTACGCGCCCGACGGCATCCGCGTCAACGCACTTGCTCCGGGCTACGTCGCGACAGAGATGACCGCGAAGAGTTTTGCCGATCCCCTCATGCACGAAGACAGGCGCCGCCACACCATGCTCGGCCGGTGGGGACAGCCCGCCGATATGGTGGGAGCGGCCGTTTTCCTGACGTCGGAAGCCTCTGCTTATGTGACCGGTCAGGAGATCTTCGTCGACGGCGGCTGGATCGCCAAAGGCCTCGCCATCAGCTCGGATAGCAAATCGTGACCGCAACGCTGCAACGAATCGGCTTCATGCAGGGACGGCTCTCGGCCCTGGTCGACGGCAAGATCCAGGCCTTCCCCTGGGACGAGTGGCAAAAGGAATTTTCACGCGCGAAGGAGCTCGGCCTGACACGGATGGAATGGACCATCGATCAGGAACGGCTGCGCGAGAACCCGCTGACGACCGAGCCGGGGCAGCAGGAGATTCTGGCACTGTCGCGCGAGAACGGCGTGCGCATCCCGAGCCTGACGGGCGACTGCTTCATGCAGGCTCCATTCTGGAAGGTCGATGCCGTCGTGCGCGACGCGCTCGTCGCCGACCTCGATCTCCTTATCGTCGCCTGCAGCCGCATCGGCATCGAATTCGTCGTGATCCCGCTGGTCGACAACGGCAAGATCGAGCGCGAGGGCGAGAGCGATACGTTGAAGCGCGTGCTGCTTGCCCGCTCCGAGCTGCTGGCGAGGCGGAACGTCAAGGTCGTCTTCGAATCCGATCTGCCGCCGGACGAGCTTGCCCGGTTCATGGAGGCATTTCCGGCCGAAATCTTCGGCATCAACTATGACAGCGGCAACAGCGCCTCGCTCGGCTACGACAGCGACGAGGAGATTGCCGCCTACGCACCCCGCATTCTCAACGTGCACGTGAAGGACCGCATTCGCGGCGGCACCACCGTCCCGCTCGGCACCGGCAATGCGGACCTTGCCAAGACGATCCGGCTGATCGAGCGCTCGGGCTACAAGGGCCAGTACATCCTGCAGACTGCCCGCGCATCCGACGGCGACCATGCGGGCGCGCTAGCAAGATATCGCGACATGACGGTCGGCTGGATCGAGGACGCAGCGCGATGAAGCTCGAGCTGAGCGATCGCGTTGCGCTCGTCACCGGCGCCAGCCGCGGCATCGGGCTTGCGATCGCGACGACGCTGGCGGCGGAAGGTGCCAGGGTCGCGCTGGCGGCGCGCGGCGCCGATGCGGTGAATGCTGCGTGCACAACAATCGGCAGCAGCGCGTCGGCTCACGTCGCCGACGTCACCGACCCGGCCGCGGCGAAAGCGCTGGTCGAAAGCGTCGAGAAACAATGGGGCCGGCTCGACATCCTGGTCTGCAATGTCGGCAGCGGCGCCTCCGTCCCGCCGGGCAGGGAAACTGCGGCGGAATGGTCGCGGATCATCGATCTCAACCTGTTCGCTGCGACCAACATGATCGAAGCGGCGCGGCCGCTGATGGCAAAGGGCAGCGGCGACGGGGCCATCGTCTGCATCTCCTCGATCGCAGGCATGGCGGCGCTTGGTGCACCCGTCACCTACTATGCCGCCAAAGCCGCGCTGAATGCGACCGTGCGCGGCCTGGCGCGGCCGCTCGCGCTCGAAGGCATTCGCATCAATGCGGTCGCCCCCGGAAATATCCTGAGCGCGGACGGCACCTGGGCGCGCAAGATCGCCGAAAACAAGCAGGCGGTCGACGATATGCTCCAGCGCGAGGTGGCGCTGCGCCGGCTCGGCACCCCCGAGGAGATCGCCGATGTCGTTACCTTCCTTGCATCGCCCCGCGCCGCCTTCATCACCGGAAGCGTGATGGTGGCCGACGGCGGCCAGCTCAGAAGCTGAACAGGAGCCTTTGATGGCAAACCCCTCCTCCCGCTACGACCTGACCGGACGGACCGCGCTCGTGACGGGCGCCGGCGGCCTGTTGGGCAAGCAGCACGTCGCAGCGCTCAGCGAAGCCGGCGCACGCGTGGTCGTCACCGACGTCGGACTGGCGCAGGCCGAAGCTGCCTTCGCGGCGCTGAAGCAGGCCACGCCTTCAGCCGATCTGATCGCGCTCGAGATCAACGTCACCTCGCTCGACTCGGTGCGCGCCGCAAACGATCAGCTCGCCGGCCGCGGCATCACCGTCGACATCCTCGTCAACAACGCCGCGATCGACCCGAAGGTGACGTCGAGCCCTGGCGTCATGCACTCCTCGCGCTTCGAGGCGTTCCCGGTGCCGCAATGGCAGACCGAAATCGCAGTCGGCCTGACCGGGGCGATGCTGTGTGCGCAGGTGTTCGGCGGCGCGATGGCCAAACGCGGCCGCGGCGCGATCCTCAACATCGCCTCCGATCTCGGCGTGATCGCGCCGGACCAGCGGCTGTACCGCCAGCCACAGGTGACGCGCGAAGAGGAACAGCCGGTGAAGCCCGTGACGTACTCGGTGATCAAGCACGGCTTGATCGGGTTGACGAAATATCTGGCGACCTACTGGGCCGATCACGGCGTGCGCGTCAACGCGATCTCGCCGGGGGGCGTCTTCAACAACCAGGACCCGGCCTTCGTCGAACGACTGACGCGCCTGATCCCCATGGGCCGCATGGCCGATGTCGACGAATACCGCGCGGCTGTGCAGTTCCTCTGCTCGGATGCCTCGAGCTACATGACGGGACAAAATCTCGTCATGGATGGTGGGCGGAGCGTCTGGTAACAGAACCTGGGCCACGCACGACCCCCCAGCCCGAGGACATCGCCAATAGGAGCGCTCGATCACGATCACCATGTCGGACTCGAGCCCAAATCAGGCTTCTCAAGTGGACTATCGCCCAGAAATTGATGGCCTTAGGGCAATTGCCGTTCTCTCGGTTATTTTCTTCCACGCCGGACTGGACGCGATTCCAGGCGGCTATCTCGGCGTAGACATATTCTTCGTCATCAGCGGCTATCTGATCACGTCCATCATCAGCGCGGAGATGGAGGACGGCAGATTCACATTTGCCGCGTTTTACGAAAGGCGAGCCCGAAGGATATTGCCGGCGCTCATCGTCGTCTTGCTGGCCTGCGTTCCCTTCGTTCTCATCTTCATGCTTCCGCGCGAGGTGACGGAATTCTCGAAAAGCGTGATCGCGGTGTGCGCGTTCGTGTCGAATGTGTTCTTCTGGGCGCAGAGTGGCTACTTCGACAGGGCTGCCGAACTGAAGCCGCTGCTGCATACCTGGAGTCTCGGTGTCGAAGAGCAATTCTACCTGCTTTTCCCCATTCTCCTGATGGGCGCCTTGCGATTTGGCCGCAAGCGAGCGGGCATGCTGTTTGTCGCAATTGCGGTGGCGAGTATTGCCTATGCCCAATGGGGCCCTCAGAGCAAGGAGGCTACCTTCTATCTAATGCCAAGCCGCCTCTGGGAGCTGCTGATTGGCGCCCTTCTGGCCTTATGGCCGGTGACGAAATTGAGGGCTGAACTGCCCAATATGACGCTCGACATCTTCGTTGTCATCGGCATCGGACTTATCGGCTACGGCCTCCTCGACCACGGCGACGTCCGATACCCCGATTTGCGCGCTCTGCCTGCCGTGCTCGGAGCCGGCCTCGTCATCGCGTTCGCCGCTGCACGGACGACGACAGGCAAGTTGCTCGGAAGCCGCGGTCCCGTCGCAATCGGGCTCATCAGCTACAGCGCCTATCTGTGGCATCAGCCGGTATTCGTTTTCGCGAGATTGAACGGCTTCAACCGGCCAAATGTCGGCATTGCCTTCTGCCTGACAGCGCTCTCTCTCGTGCTGGCCACCTTGACCTATCGTTTCGTCGAGCAGCCGGCCAGAGATCGCAAGCGGCTGAGAATGCCGGCGCTGATTGCCCTTTGCTCGTTTGGAATGTTCGGCCTCGCCGGCGCCGGCACCTTCGCGATCGCCACGAATGGCTTCGAGAAGCAGAGCCTTTACTTCAGCAGCAACGATACCCGCCGTCTCTACGAACTGCTCGAGCGCAATACCGGTGGCGATTTCATGCGCGACATGGGCTCGGACGGCGATTGCGTGTTCTGGACTTCCCAACTGGAGCCCGCGGAATGGAGCCGGCTCATTGATTGTTCGAAAAGATACGGGCCCGCGACCGTTGTTCTCGGCGATTCCCACGCGATGAACATCTACAATGCACTATTCAGGAACAACTACGGCAAATTCGTCGTTGGCTTGGTTGGTCCTGGATGTCGACCCTGGGCCAGGATTCCTGAATGTCCCTATGTCACCTTCGATAAGTTCTTGGAGGCTCATCGCGAGGTCGTCGAAACGGTCATACTGCATTTCTCCGGATCCCACCTCGTGGTCGACGAACATAACCGGCAGGAGCCCGAAGATGTGATGAGATTTGGAGGCAGGTACCATTTCAACGAACGCCCGATCGCCATGACGATCGACTACCTGCAAGCCCTGTCCAAAATGACCAGGACAATCTGGCTGGGTCCGTTTGTCGAATCGAGAATGGACTTCCGCGACTTTGAAAGCATGAAACGGGTCGCGCGCGGTGGATTTCATCTCAATCCCGCGACGGTGGACATCTTCTCGACCCTCGACAAGCACCTCCGAGACAAGACCAGCCTGCCACCCCGGAACTTTCAGTACATATCGTTCTTCGATGTCATCGATCAGGACGCACGAGGACTGCTGGACGGTGATTGCCTGATGTATCGGGATTCCGACCATCTCAGCGTCTGTGGGGAGCGCATCGTCGGGAAAAACCTCAAACCAGTCCTTCTGAAATACACGACCACTGGACGCTAACCGCTTCCGCTTTCACCCGCTGCCGCTTGCGTCTCTTTCTGTCCTTCGAGCATCTTTCCAAGTCCTTCACTCGCCACGAAGGTCAACCCCGCCAACGCAGGTATGACGAGGCGCGTCTCGGAAAAATCGGCGATGAAGAACACGAGCCCCACATGGGTCAGGGTCGCCGCGCCGACGATGGCAATCGTCCGGGTGAGTGCAAAGGTCCTCACGATCGCAATTGCGAGTACGGGACTGGCGATCGCCACCACGAGCTTCATGGTTTGCAGATTGCCGACCAGCTTGCTGAAGTCGCCATTCGTGACCAGGAACGACCTGTAGTCCGTTCCAGGATGCATCCAGATCAGCGCCTTCGGCACGGCCAGTGAGATGCCGATCAGCAGCCCGAACACGGCCCATTCTTTCGGGGTCGGCCATCGCCGCTCGAAAGCCGCAAGGCCCAGAAGCGCGAAACTCGAAGCGAACACGACGTCGGTCCGTCCAAAGCTGATGATCAGCCCGGAAATGACCGCGGCGGGATAGCGCCGCGACGTCAGCAGAAAGAGCTGCCAGAACAAGCCGCCCGCGATGAACACGGGGCCCATGCGTCCCGGATAGATCGCGATCTGCGTGTAGAACGCAAAGGTCAGCAGACATAGCCACGCCGCAGTCGGCGAAAGAAGCAGCGTTGCCAATGCGAACACGGCAAGAAACGACAGGGAATCGAACAGGTAGTTGGCGATGATATGGGTGTGGTACGTCGATCCCCCGTGGGTGCGATCGTCGCCGAATATCTGGACGTAGGCCTCGGTAATCTTGGCGAGCAACGGCCGCATGACGCCTTCGACGGCGTCCATGTGGGCAAACTCGCGCTCGTGATCGAGGCTGAACTGCATTTGCTCGCGCAGCAGGTTGGCTTCGTGCGCGGTGACGGACAGCGCGAGGCAGCAGCTCACGAGCAGTCCCAGCGTGACCGGATTGAAGAAGCTTCTTCTGACCTTGAACAGGAGTAGCAGCGGAACGAGGGCGACGACGACGAAGAACGCTATTCCGGCATACCGCAGCAGCCCCGGAAGATACCTGTCGGAGATATTCACCCAGTACCAGGCGATGACCAGAACGTTGGAAACGACCCAGAACCCGAGCACCATCCCCAGGGATGGGGTCTTCATGTGATCGTCGAACTTCAGCAGGCGGCCAAGACCGCCAGACCACGACAGCATTGCCCCTCGCTCCGACACTCAATCTCCCCGATCAATGCTGCAGGATACCGGCGAGATTCATGTGCGCGGGACGCGAATGCTCGATGCCCAGCAACGTCCGCCGATTGTCGTTCGTGCGCTGCAAGTGCAAGCTCGCGAGCGTCATTCCGGTGCAAGTGGTAACCGTGGTCCCGCGACCGCCGAACGGCTTGAGAAAGTCGAACACGCGACTGCCGAACATGTCGACCACCGACATCTCGCGCGCACCGAGCGGCGGAATTTCGCCGAAATCGCCTTCGATCTCCTCGCCGTCCGCGCGGATCAGCTTCGACGTCGGCCGGGCCGAATGAGCGTATTCGGGATCCGAGGAGTGATTGATCAGCATCACGCTGCTGACGATGTCGCTGGTCGCAATGATCTTCGGATTGATCCCGGTGAACCCGACATGTGCCTTGAGCCTGCCCTCGTTCAAGGGCCGGGCGAACGCGCCGGTGCGATAGATCGCCACGTTGTCCTGATCGACATAGGTCATGGAATAGCTGGCAGGCGAGGAACGGAAGCCGTCCATGCGACCACGCGACATCACGGCGATGACCAGATAGTCGTCCTGCGGCAGTTTGAGCGAGGCGAAAAGGCGCGACAGCTCGACCTCGACGGAGGCACCCGGCGCGTAGTTGTCCGGAAACTCGTAGGTCGCCCGGTACTCGCCGTCGCGCGACAGGACGTGCAGCCTGAACCTGAGCTTCTTGCTGAAGCCCGAGGCGACCAGGCTGGCGAGTTCAGGAACGAGATCCTTGACCGTCTCACGAAAATTCTTGCGCAGGCTGCCAGCGACGAGGCTGCGGAGATACCGGATGTCGACCGGACGATACCAGGCGGGGATCGAAAAACTCATGCGTGACTCGACACCCGCGAAAGTCGGGAACATGAATCTGGGCTCGTAGGGCTTCCAGGGACTGGACGAGAAACGTGTCACGGACGCGCCCCTAAAAATGGTGCAGGCTGAACTTGCCGTTGGCAAATTCATAATAGCTGAACGGACTGGCGATGTTGGTGCCCTTGAATTCGAGGGCGAAACCTTCGGCCGCGCCGATCAGCCGTTCAGCCTCGGGGAAAAGGTCCAGCGTTCTGACGCGGATGGCCCCCATCGGCGCGATCTCCGGTATCTCACGCTGGCCCAATGCCGTGCCGTCCAGAGCCATGAGCCGTGCCGTCCCGACCGAGACGCCTTCGGACGCCATGCAGGAGTTCACGAGCACCACGCCGGACTCCTTCAGGAACCGGGTAAGATAGGATTGCATCCAAGCCGAGGTCGGGAACGGCGCTGCGGCGACCGGCTCGCGCTCGTGCGACAGCGTTATCGCGCCGTGCTGCGAGAAATATTGTGTGTAATAGCCGGTCGTCACCTTCCGTCCGGGACGAAGCTTGGTCTCGTGTTTCGGGACCAGGGCCATCGCGACCGTTCCCGAAACGTGCGGACACAGCTCCGAAGTCTGCAATTGTAATTGTCCGTTGACGCCGAGTTCCCTGTGGAAATACCCAGCCGGTTTGCCCGCTCCGTCGAAGAACCAGACGTGAGCATCCACCTCCGGGTGATCCTTCATGAAGACCGAGAAGTAGTTGAATGCGCAGACTTCCGTCGTGACAGTCTCGTCATTGCGCAGGTAGAGCACGGCGGGCGGATAGCCCCTTGCGACGGCCTCGCCAATCAGCAATTCACCGGGCATTCGACAAGACTCGGCGGGAGAGCAAGGGATCGGCATGGACCGAACCGGCCGGCGGCTTTGGACAAATCATACGCGATGTTCTTGCCCGCATGCTAAAACGTCGACGCGATTTCAGCGCCTGTTTACGCTGAGCCGACAGCAGAATCAACCGGGAACGGCGTCGCATCGAGCAGCTCGAAAAGACACGGTACGAGCACCGTCGTCTTGCTCACGAGCAGCCGGTTTCTACGACCGCGTGGCAGCCGGACAACGCGCGGCAGCCAGACAAGATGACGCTCTGCTCCCTGGTACAGGCGCCCACGATCCCCCTCTCCTGGAATCCTTGCATTGCCCCTGCGGCTCCCGTATGACCGAATCCGGCTACGTGACCTGGTACCGCTTGAAAACAGGCCGGAACATCGTCTTTTCCTGGATCGAAACCGTGCTTCAGCGACTGCTCGTGCGCATCACTCCAATCACGGCGTCCATTCCGCCGAGGAAACGCTGACGTGCGCTGGCAAACAAAGGCGCGAGCGTTCTCGGTGCTGTCGAATATCCCCTGGGGCGAAGACTTGCACTATGCCCTGCAGCGCTACGTCACACGACGACTGCCGCGACCCGAGAAGCAGGTCAGATCCATCTACACCCTTGCGCAGCGGCTGCTGGCCGTCCACGAGAAGTACAGCTTGCGGCCGCTGCGGGATTCGACCTGCTTCGAGTTCGGCGCCGGACGGGATCTGATCGTTCCGCTGGCCTTCAGCGCTCACGGGGCCCGGCGCTTCATCACAGTCGACATCGAGCGCTTGGCCAAGCTGGAGTTGATCCGATCCAACGCCGCCATCGTTTCTCGACTGAGCGGCATTGACCATCCCGACATAAACGCCCTGGAGGACCTCGATCCTTCGTGGAGGATCGACTATCGCGCACCGGCCGATGCCCGTACGACGGGCCTGCCCGCCGCCTCGGTCGACTGCGCAGTCTCTGTCGAAACGCTCGAGCACATTCCCAAGCGCGACATCGCGGCAATCTTGAAGGAGCTGCGACGCATCGTGCGTCCTGACGGACTTGTCCTCATGCAAATCGACTATGGCGATCATTTCAAAGGCTTCGATCCGTCCATCAGTTCATTCAACTTCCTGACATATTCCGAGGAGGATTGGGCTCCTTTCCAGTCGCGCTTCCAATACGTCAATCGTTTGCGCCACAGCGAATATCTGCAGCTATTCAGGGAGGCAGGGTTTCAACTGCTCAGCGACCAACCTGACCGCCGGCCGCCGGAACAGCATATCCTGCAACGACTAGCACCATGCTTCAGAGCCTTCTCCGAAGAGGACCTTTTTACACTCGGCTCGCTGATCGTTGGCCGCCCGGCCGACCCGTCTATAGGAAACTGAAGATCGCCATTTCCCGGTTGCTTGGCCGAAGCCCATTGTAGAGATCTCCCGATGTGGACGACCACATTTGCCCTGACGTTTCTATTCTTCCTGATACAGCTCGGCACCGGGTTTTCGATTCTGGCCATCGCGTCGACGAAGTTCGTCGAGCTGTGCCGGTTGACCAGGGCCCAGCTCGTCGTTCTCGGGGTGACCGTCGGTACCTCAACAACGGGCATCCTGCTCGGAGTGCTATCGCTTCTCGTAAGCGATATGCGGCTTCAGTTCGCAGCTATCGTTGCGTTGGCCAGCCTCGGACTTGCCTGGTCGTGGCTCAATCGGCGTCCGGGTGCCGGCGAGATGCGCACGGCGGCCATTTGGTGCATGCTGTCGTTACCGATCGCGCTCATCACATGGTGGTGGTCCTTCGGCGCATTCTCCGACTTTCCCTATGCGGACATCGGCGCGGATGTTCATTGGATGAAGACCGCGCAGGAGTATGCCGACGGCGGCGTCATCAATCCTTACGCCGCCCAATCCTATGTCGATCTACGTTCGGCGCTCGCCGGCGCCTTTGCTGGAACCGTCGGCCTGGATCTCCTGCGATTTAGCTGGACCTACCGCTTTTTCTCGATCCTGTTCTTCCTGTTGGCTTCTTACGGCTTCGTGCAAGGGATCTATTCCACGCCTTCACGAAGATGGATCGCCTTCTTCTTCGCCGCGACCGGGAACACCGTTGCCTTGATGACGAACGGCAGCTTGGCCGTCGCCAGCAGCATTGTGTTTCTCGGCGTGCTGATGGGCAACGCCGACCGGAAAGAGAACGGCGTGTCCGCGCGATCCGCGCTGCTGCTGACTGGAGGCGCCGGCGCGACGCTGCTGGTCGCCTTCGCTCTCAACAATAATCCGCTTGTGCTTGCGCTGCTCGTAGCTGGGCTATTCCTACTTAGGATCCTGAGCAACACCGCAAGATATGCGCCTCTCTTTCTCGGTTGCATCTGGCCAGCGACGCTTCTGCTCGCACACCGCGGCTCCTATCTGTTTGTTCCAACCGTCCTGATCAGCTGGCTTCTGTATCTTGCCATCGTGCGGATGGTCTCCGCATGGCCGTCGCCCAGCACTGCGGTTCTTCGACTACTGTCCTTTGTCCTGCCCCTGATCATTGCCGGAACTATCCTCTGCGTTGCGGGAATGCGCTTCGGCTACATTCCGTCGATGAGCGCCAACGGCACGTTCTCCTCGATTACGGGACTGATCCTCGGCAGAAGGATCGAGGGCGGCGAAGAACTGTTTCTGGGGTCCGGACCGCAGATTGCCACTATCGAGCTCGGCCGGGCATTGGGACCGCTCTTCTCCATCTGCATCATGCTGGGCGTTGCATGGTGGTGGTTGACCCGGCCTGTCCTTCGTGCTCCCTCAGGTGCGATCAGACCGCGAGCTGAAGGCTTCACGACACTCGTGTGGTCCTGGATCGCCGGTTGCGGACTGAGCGTCGCCGTCCTCTCGGGCTTCCCTTTTCTGTATCGCACCAGCGCGATCATCGTGGCGCTGTTCACGATCACGGCCACGGAAACTTTTTGCCAATTGCTGGTCGACGTCGTTCCGGTCTCGCGATACCGTCGGCCCCTGGTCGCCATTGCGGTTACGCTGCTTGCGACCATTCTCGTGGTTGCGGTCTACGCATTTGCCTGGCGGCCCGGCCTGCCCTTTGCCGGTTATCAGACATTCCTAAGACCAACGGAGATCGCGGGCATCGTGCTGCTGGCGACGCTCGCGCTGTTGACCCTGGCTCGATCGAGAGCAATCTCCATCTGCAGTCTCGTGGGCGTCATGGGATTGGCGGTCGCCGTGGACAAGGCCGGCCTTTCCGGCATTCACAGAAACTACAGTTATGGCGCCCTCCCAGACCACGCCGCGGTCGTTTCCCACTACAATGCCAGCGACCTCGATGTCGCCCGCTGGCTCCGCGCCAATCTGCGAAAAGGGATCCTTCTCTCCGATCCCTATACGCTCGGCATGATCCAGGCCGTCACGGGCGCTCCCGCGGCCTATCTGTTCTCCAATCTGGACACTGTGAACGAAGCGGTCGCGCAGCGGACGAAATCGGTGGTGCGGACAATTGTGCAGCCGACGGACGGAGCTCAGCGGCTCGCAATCGCGTGCAGCCTGGTCACGCCTCTGATAAGCGGAATCAATTCGGAAGCGTTCTTCCAGATGCGCAGGGCCGATGCGTTGAGCGGAATAATGAAAGCGGTCCGTGAGGCTCAAACATCTATTCAGGAATCGCCTCAGCCGTCTTCCGACGCAATAGCGGCCGGAAGCCCCGAAATCACGAGTGAGGAAGTCAAATCCGCGTTCCAGAACATTCTGGAAGCGGGCGACGATGATTGGAACCTCGTCGCGATCATCACGCCTCGCACGATCGAGTGGACGAAGCTCGCGGCGGATCAGCGTCTCAGCTATTTCCCTCCCGCCGAGCCGATTGGGCCCGCTGTCACGGACGTGCTGCGCACCGGTCCGTTTCCAGTGCTATTCACCAACAACCAGGCGGCCGTCGTTCGCATTCCCTGCTCGCGCTGATATGAAGTGGATCAGACATTGAAGCTCGTATCGTCTCCGTCAGGCGCTGCAGTCCGCCGCCCAGGCTGTAAAAGGGGACTCTTATGCTGAGACAGGCCGTGATCCTCGTCGGTGGGTTGGGCACCAGATTGGGTGAGCGCACCAGGCTGGTTCCCAAGCCGATGCTCGAGATCGGCGGGCGACCGTTTCTCGATACGCTGATCGACGAACTCCTGCGCTATGGCGTGTTCGATGAAATTCTCCTGCTCGCCGGCCACAAAGCGGAGATCGTCGAGACGCACTACGCTGCGACCGTCAGAGGGCAGACGCGAATCGCCGTGTCTCGCGAGACTGAGCCGCTCGGCACCGGTGGCGCGCTCGTGCATGCGCGTGATTTGCTGCACGATCGTTTCCTGCTGCTCAACGGCGATTCCCTGTTCGACTTCAACCTGCTCGATCTGATCTCACGCGCGCATGGCGGCCCCGTTCACATGGCGCTTCGCGACGGCGTCGTCGGAGACCGCTACGGGCGCGTGGTGCTCGACGGCGACGTGGTGCGCGACTTCATCGCCCCCGGCGCGGGCGCCACGGGACCGGTCAATGCCGGCATCTACGTCGTCGAAAAATCCGTTCTCGCCGACATCGCGAAGCTTCCCGCCTCGCTCGAGCAGGATGTTTTCCCCGGCCTCGCCAAGTCCGGCGCGCTGCGCGGCACGGCCTATCACGGGTACTTCATCGACATCGGCATTCCCGACGATTTCGCGCGCGCCGATCGCGAATTGCGGGAGAAGCTGCGGCGGCCGGCCGTGTTCTTCGATCGCGACGGCGTGCTCAACCAGGATTCTGGATACACATTCGAGACGCACAAGCTCGCATGGATCGAGGGGGCACGCGAGGCCGTGAAGGCCGTCAACGATGCCGGCTATTTTGCCTTCGTCATCACCAATCAATCCGGCGTCGCACGCGGCTACTATGAAGAGCACCACGTCCTCACCCTGCACCGATGGATGGCAAACCAAATGGCGCAGATCGGCGCGCATATCGACGCGTTCGAATATTGCCCTGATCACCCCGACGGAACCGTTGCGCGCTATTGCCGAATCAGCGAACGGCGCAAACCGGCACCGGGCATGATCACCGACCTCGCCAAGCGCTTCCCCGTCGACATGACACGCAGCATGGTGATCGGGGACAAGGAAAGCGACATGGAAGCGGCGCAGGCGGCCGGCGTGGCAGGCCACTTATTCGACGGCGGGAATCTGGAGACGTTCGTGAAACAGCGCCTGGGCCCGGCAGGCCAGCCTTAGGCGCGCCACAAAAACCGCTGCATCCCCGGGCATTTGGCAGCCACCGAGTGCTGCTCTGTTGCGCAAGACCGTCAGTGTGCTATAGCGCCATCTTGTTGCGAATATTGGCTTAATCGCCTTTTGGGGGCCGGCATGGCAGATCTGAGGGACGCCCGCGTCCTCGTTACCGGCAGCGACGGCTTCATCGGTTCGCATGTCGTCGAGGAGCTGGTGAGAGCCGGTGCCCGCGTCAAGGCGATCGTCTATTACAACTCTTTCAACTCCTGGGGCTGGCTCGACACGGTCTCGTCCGACGTGATGAAGTCCGTTGAGGTCGTCGCCGGTGACATCCGCGATCCGCATTTCATGATCCAGGCCGCGAGCGGCTGTACCGACGTGCTGCACCTGGCGGCGCTGATCGCGATCCCGTTCTCCTATGTGGCGCCGGACTCCTATGTCGAAACCAACGTTCGCGGCACCGTGAACGTGCTGCAAGCGGCGCGCATGGCGGGCGTGCGGCGCTTCGTTCAGACCTCGACCAGCGAGGTTTACGGCACGGCGCAGACGGTTCCGATCAAGGAGAGCCATCCGCTGGTCGGGCAGTCCCCATACTCGGCCTCAAAGATCGCCTCCGACCAGATGGCGCTGTCGTTCCAGGCTTCGTTCGACATGCCCGTTGTGGTCATCCGCCCGTTCAACACCTTTGGTCCGCGGCAATCGGCGCGCGCGGTGATTCCGACCGTCATCAGCCAGATCGCGACCGGCAAGCGCAAGATCCGCCTCGGCGCCGTCAGCCCGACGCGCGACTTCTCGTTCGTCACCGACACCGCGCGCGGCCTGATCGCGGGCCTCACGGCGCCTGCGGAGCAAGTCGTGGGCCAGACCATCAATCTCGGCAGCGGTTTCGAGATCTCGGTCGGCGCGACCGCGCAGATGATCGCCGATATCATGGGAACGGCCATCGAGATCGAGACCGACGAGTCGCGCCTGCGTCCCGCCAACAGCGAGGTCGAACGGCTCTGGGCCGACAATTCCAAGGCGCGCCAGCAGCTCGGCTGGAGCCCTGAATTCGGCGGTGTCGACGGCATGCGCCGCGGCATGACCAAGACGGTCGACTGGTTCACCAATCCCGCAAATCTCAGCCGCTACAAGGCTGACGTCTACAACGTCTGAGGCGATGGTGGACAGTCCCGTGACCAGGTCAGACTTCGAGCCCAAGGCGATCGTCGATGCCGTGCGGCACGCCGTCGGAACGCCCAACGGAATCCTCGGCCTGCACGAGCCGGTGTTCGCCGGCAACGAGGTCGCCTATCTCGAAGAGTGCATCAAGAGCACCTTCGTCTCCTCGGTCGGGCCGTTCGTCGATCGGTTCGAGCGCATGCTGGAGGAGGTCACCGGCGCGAGGCGCGCCGTGGCCGTCGTCAACGGCACGGCCGCGCTGCACGCCTGCTTCCGCCTCGCCGGCGTCGAGCCCGGCGAGGAGGTCATCTCGCCGGCGCTGACGTTCATCGCGACGACGAACGCGATCGCCTATTGCGGGGCTGTGCCGCATTTCGTCGACAGCTCGCTCGTCACGCTCGGCATGGATGCGCGCGCACTGACCACGCGGCTCGAGGCGATCGCCGAGCGAACGCCTAAGGGCACCATCAATCGCGAGACCGGACGCCGCATCGCCGCGATCACGCCGATGCACACGTTCGGGCATCCCGTCGAGCTCGACGAAATCACTGCTATCGGCCGCGAGTGGGGCATTCCGCTGGTGGAGGACGCCGCCGAATCGCTGGGCTCGACCTACAAGGGTCACGCCGTCGGATCGCAGGCGCGGCTCGCGGCGCTGAGCTTCAACGGCAACAAGATCGTCACCACCGGCGGCGGCGGCGCCATCCTCACCAATGACGAGGAGCTGGGACGCCGCGCCAAGCATCTCACCACCACCGCGAAGCTGCCGCACAAATGGGCGTTCGTGCACGACGAGATCGGCTTCAACTACCGTCTGCCCAATCTGAACGCCGCGCTCGGCTGCGCGCAGCTCGAGCAGCTCGAAGGCTTTCTTGCGAGCAAGCGCAAGCTCGCTGCGGCCTATCAGCGCGCCTTCGCGGATATTCCCGGCGTCCGCTTCTCGAGCGAACCGAAGGACACGACGAGCAATTACTGGCTGAATGCCATCCTGCTCGACGAAGCCCATGCCGATCGGCGCGACGACCTGCTCGCCGCGCTCAACGACGCCGGCTTCGGCGCGCGTCCGGCCTGGACCTTGATGCACAAGCTGCCGATGTTCGCGCAAAACCCGCGCGGCGATCTCTCGACCGCCGAGTCCATCGAATGCCGGCTGATCAACCTGCCCAGCAGCGCCAGCATCAGGGTTCGCGATGAGTAGCATCGCGCGAAAAATCTGCTTCGTCACCGGCAGCCGCGCCGACTTCGGGCTGCTGGTCTGGCCGATGCGCGCGATCCGCGAGACACCAGGATTGACGCTTCAGCTCGTCGCCACCGGCATGCATCTCGCACCTGAGTTCGGCTATACCTTCAACGCCATCCGCGAGGAGGGGTTCGAGGTCGACGAGCGTGTCGAGACGCTGCTCAGCAGCGACACCGGGGCCGGCGTCGCGAAATCGGTCGGGCTCGGCGTGATCGGCTTTGCCGATGCCTTCACACGCCTCCAGCCGGACCTCGTGGTCGTGCTCGGCGACCGCTTCGAGATGTTCGCAGCCGCGCAGGCCGCGATGTTCATGCGGCTGCCGATGGCGCATCTGTTCGGCGGCGACGTTACCGAAGGCGCGGTCGACGAATCCACGCGCCATGCCATCAGCAAGATGTCGCACCTGCATTTCACCAGCAATCAGGGCTCGACGCGACGATTGATTCAGCTCGGCGAGCACCCGTCCCGTATCCACACCATCGGCTCGGTCGGCATCGACGCCATCAAGCATCTCGATTTAATGGACCGTGACGACATAGGCGGCGCGATCGGGATGCCGCTCGGCGAACGCAATGCGCTCATCACGTTCCACCCCGTCACCGTCGAGGCCGGGCGCTCGGTGGCCGAACTGGACGAATTGTTCGCGGCACTGTCGACGCTCGATCCCGCCTTTCGTTTCGTGTTCACGCTCGCCAACGCCGACGCGGAGGGCCGCGCCCTGAACGCCCGGATCGAGGCTTTCGCCGCGCGCCGGCCAAACACGATCGCGGTCGCCTCGCTCGGGCAGCTTCGCTATCTCAGCCTGATGAACCAGGTGGACGTCGTGATCGGCAATTCCTCGAGCGGCGTACTCGAAGCCCCCTCCTTCGGAGTTCCCACGGTCGATATCGGCGACCGTCAGAAGGGACGCGAGCGCGCGACGTCTGTATTTCACGCAGCGCCCGAGCGCGGCGCCATTGCCGCAGCCATTGCCGCGGGGCTGCAGCGCGGCCGTCAAGCCACCGTCAACCCTTACGGCGACGGCGAATCCAGCCGGCGATTTGCCGAAACTATCGCAAACATCCCGGATTTCAGGCGTCTTCTGGTCAAGGGCTTCTACGAGCTTCCACCAAGCGGGGCGCAGGCATGACCACGCACACCCTCATCATCGCAGAAGCCGGCGTCAATCACGACGGAAGCCTGGAAAAGGCGCTGGCGCTGGTCGACGCCGCCGCGGACGCGGGCGCCGACATCGTCAAATTTCAGACCTTCAATGCGAAGGCATTGGCTGGCAGCGCGGCAAAGAAGGCCGACTATCAGCAGCGCACGACGAATGCCGACGAAAGCCAGCTTGCCATGCTGGAACGGCTAGAGTTGCCGCAGGCTGCGCATCACACGCTGATTGAACGTGCGAGGGAGCGCGGCATCGAATTCCTGTCGACACCGTTCGACGACACTTCGCTCGCCTTCTTGCTGTCGCTGAAACTGCCGCGCATCAAGATCGGATCGGGTGATCTCACCAATGCACCGCTGCTGCATGCGGCCGCGAAGGCCGGCGCGAAATTGATCCTGTCGACGGGCATGGCGACCCTCGGCGAGGTCGAGGAAGCGCTCGGTGTTCTGGCTCACGGCTATGGCCAGCGCAACGATCCGCCCGGCATTGCCGCCTTCCGCGCGGCGTGGCGTGATCCGGCGGCACGCGCGGCCCTCGCGCGGCACGTCAGCCTGCTCCATTGCACCACCGAATATCCCTGCCCCATCGCGGATGTGAACCTCGCCGCAATGGCGACGATGCGCTCCGCGTTCCAGCTCCCGGTCGGCTATTCCGATCACACCGACGGCTTTGAAATTTCGGTCGCTGCCGTCGCGCTCGGCGCCACGACGATCGAAAAGCACCTGACACTCGACCGCAAGGCGCAAGGCCCGGATCACGCGGCCTCGCTGGAGCCCGACGATTTCAAGCGCATGGTTGCGGCCATCCGCAACGTGGAGCGCGCACTCGGCGACGGCGTCAAGGCGCCGAAAGAGTCCGAAATCAGGAACGTTCCGGTCGCCCGCAAGAGCATCGTGGCGGCGCGTGCGCTGAAGGCCGGCGAGACCATCGGCCCTTCCGACATTACCGCCAAGCGGCCCGGCGCGGGCCGCCCGCCGATCGACTACTGGTCGCTGGTCGGGACGGCAGCGCCGCGCGCGCTCAAGCCGGACGATCCGGTTTAACGACGAGGCTTTGCAGGAACCCCGCGCAGCACCGACCCCTGCGGCCACGAGCCGGTCACGACCGATCCCATCGCGACCAGAGTATCGTTGCCGATGGAAATGTGATCGCGCACTCGGCTACCGAGGCCGACAAAGCAATTGTCGCCGATCTCAGCGCCTCCGCCGACCACGGTTCCAGGCGACAGATGCGTGCAGTGACCGACGCGAACGTCGTGCTCGACGATGGCACCGGAATTGATGATGCAGTGATTGCCGATGATGCTGCGCGCATTGACGATCGCGCCCGGCATGATGACGGTGCCTGCGCCGATCGTGGCTGACGGCGAGACGATCGCGCGTGGATGAATCACCGACGCCCAGCGCTTGACCTGCATGCGGCCGATCATCTGCTGGCGTGCGGGTCCCGCCTGCATCGATCCGATTCCCACCACGAAGGCGGCATCCGGATACTCTAGCGCGGCCTCGTCGGTTCCGAGATAGCTGATGTCGCCGAGCGTTCCGGGCTGCCGATCGAGGAAGCCCACGACCTTGAACTGGCCGGACAACAGCGCCGCTTCGTAGACCATGAAGGCATGCTCGCCGCCGCCTATGATGATGAGATCATCCATCGCGATTCCCCTGCGCCCGGCGATCTTAACGGGGGGATCGCGGGTCTTCAAACCGTCGATTCGGGCCGCGAAACACTTGGGTTAACGGGGCTGTTCAGGGGGGTGCCGTTGGGGTTGACGCCGCCTCTCGCAGCCGCGATATAGCAGGCTCAGCCGTGGGCCGCCCCCGATATCTGGCGTATACGAGGCAGATTGCCATGAAATCCTGGCGTAAGGCCGTCGTTGGAACGCAGGCGACCGTGGGCGAGGCTATTGCTTCCATCGAGAGCGGGAGCATTCAGATTGCGCTCGTGCTCGACGACCAGAATCGCCTGCTCGGCGTGGTCACCGATGGTGACGTGAGGCGTGGCCTGCTGCGGGGTGTACCGCTCACCGGACTTGCAACCGACATCATGAACCGTGCGCCGGTGTCAGCTCCTGCGACGCTGCCGCGCGAGGATCGCCTGCAGCTGATGCGGCAGAAGTCGATCAAGCAGCTCCCGCTTGTCGACGAGGGCGGCCATCTGGTCGTGGTCGAAACGCTCGATGAGCTGCTCGAACCGGCTCACTATCCGAATCCTGTCCTAATCATGGCGGGCGGCCTCGGCGAACGCCTGGGCGCGCTGACGCGCGACGTGCCGAAGCCGATGCTCAATGTCGGCGGCCGGCCGCTGCTCGAGACGATCGTCCGCAACGTCGTGCAGCAGGGTTTTGGCAACATCTTCATCTCGGTCAATTACAAAGCCGATACGATCAAGGACTACTTTGCCGATGGCGCCGCCTTCGGCGCCAATATCCAGTACGTCCACGAAACGGAACGCCTGGGGACTGCAGGCGCCCTCGGACTCTTCAGGACGCCGCCGGCTCTGCCCATGATCGTCACCAACGGCGACATCCTCACCACGATCAACTACGGCGCTCTCCTCGATTTCCACAACGCAACGCCGGTGGAAGCGACGATGGCTGTGCGCGAGCACAAGGTGCACGTCCCCTACGGCGTGGTGTCGACGTCAGACGGCTTTCTCGATGCCATCCGCGAGAAGCCGACCGAAAGCTGGTTCGTCAGTGCCGGCATCTACGTGATCGGCCAGTCCGTCTTCCGCCACGTCACGCCCGGCGTCAGCATCGACATGCCGAACGTGCTGGAACGCGTGATCGCCGGCAAAGGGCGGGTTGCGGTTTATCCCATTCGCGAATACTGGCTCGACATCGGCCGCCTGGAGGATTTCGAGCAGGCTCACGCGGAGTTTCACGAGGTCTTCCCGTGACCTCGACAAAAGCCGTCGTGGTTGGCCTCGGCTCGATCGGCACAAGGCATGCGCGCGTCCTGCGCGAGCTTGGCCTGGAGGTCGCGACCGCCAGTCGCCGCGAAGGTGGCGACTACGGGTCGATCAAGCAGGCCATCGCCGCGGCACATCCGGACTACGTGGTGATCGCCACCGAGACTGCGCGCCATGCGGACAATCTGCAAGAGCTCGCGCAGGCCGGCTTCCATGGCAAGGTCCTCGTGGAAAAGCCGCTGTTCGCGACGCCGGCACCGCCCCCGAAATATCCCTTTGCCCATGTCAGCGTCGGATACAATCTGCGCTTTCACCCCGTGATGACGGCTCTGGCCGAAAGGCTGCGCGGGCGCGACGTGATCACGGTCGCCGCCTATGTCGGCCAGGACATCAGAGACTGGCGGCCCGGCCGCGATCACCGCGCGACCGCATCCGCCACGGTTGACGCCGGAGGCGGTGTGCTGCGGGATCTCAGCCACGAGCTGGACTATCTCCTGTGGCTGTTCGGGCCGTGGCATCGCGTCGCAGCGCTCGGCGGCGCGTCCGGCGCGCGCGACATCGACGTCGACGACCATCTCGACCTGCTGCTCGATATGCAGCGGGCCCCTTCGGTCCACGTCCACATGGACTATCTCGACCGGCAGGGCATCCGCCGCATTCGCGTCAATGTCGACAACGACACCATCGAGGCAGATCTCGTCGGCAGCCGTCTTGCGGTCAACGGCAAGGCAACGGAGATTCCCAGCGAGCGCGACCAGAGCTATCGCGACATGCATGTCGCGGCGATGCGCGGTGCGAGCCCGGTCTGCTCGCTGCCCGAGGCGCTCGGCGTCGTCCATCTGATCGACGCCAGCGAGCGTGCTCTGCGCACCAAGACCTGGATATCGCCATGACTCTTCTCTGCACGATCTGCGCGCGGGGTGGCTCGAAAGGAGTTGTCGGCAAGAATGCGCGCGATCTTCTGGGCAAGCCCGTGCTCGCCTGGAGCATCGCGCAGGCGCGCGAGACCGGCCTGTTCGACGCGATCGCCTTCAGCAGCGATTCGGATGCGCTGCTCGATGCGGCACTGAAGGCCGGCGCCGACATTGCGGTCAGGCGCCCGGACGAGATGGCGACCGATACCGCACCGAAGCTGCCGGCGATCCGTCACTGTCTCGAGCAGGCCATCGCGCAAACCGGCAAGACGCCGGAGATCTTCGTCGATCTCGACGTCACCTCGCCGCTCCGGCTGGCCTCCGACATCACCGGTGCGGTCGCACTGCTGCGCGAGAGCGGCGCGCGTAACGTCATCACCGGGGCGCCGGCGCGACGCTCGCCCTATTTCAACCTGGTCGAGCAGCGCACTGACGGCAGCGTCGGTCTCTCCAAATCCGCCGATCCTCCGATCACGCGCCGGCAGGATGCGCCGCGCTGCTTCGACATGAACGCATCGATCTATGTCTGGCGCGTCGCGCCATTCCTGGAGCAGCCCGCGGTGTTCTATCCGGACACGCGCCTGTTCGAAATGCCGGAAGAACGCTCGATCGACATCGATTCAGATCTCGATTTTGCCCTGGTGGAACTGTTGCTGCGCCAACGACTGCCGGCCTGAGGGGGCCCAAGCGATGACCACGAGCTTCAAGGCTTTGTTCGATCTGACCGGCCGAACCGCCGTCGTCACCGGCGGGTGCGGCATCCTCGGACGTCGCTTTGCCGAGGGCCTTGCCGAATTTGGTGCCAACGTTGCGATCGTCGATCTCGACCAGGCCGCGACCGATGCGGCGGCAGCCGACATCTCCTCGCGCCACTCCGTCCGCGTCAGAGGCTATGGCTGCGACATCACCGAGCCCAGCTCCGTGCGCAACACCGCCGATGCGATCGAAGCGGACCTCGGACCGGTCTCGATCCTGCTCAACAACGCCGCGAGCAAGACCCGCGACGTCGACGCCTTCTTTGCACCCGTCGAGAAATTTTCGCTGGATACCTGGCGGGAGATCATGGCGGTCAATCTCGACGGCATGTTCAACGTCGCCCAGATGTTCGGCGGCCAAATGGCCGAGCGCGGCTACGGCGCTATCGTACAGACAGCCTCGATCTACGGCTTGATGGCGCCCGACCAGCGCATCTACGAAGGCTCCGAATATCTCGGCCGTGCCATCAACACGCCCGCGGTCTACACCGCGTCCAAAGCCGGCGTTATCGGTCTGACCAAGCACCTGGCGACCTACTGGGCGGCAAAGGGCGTTCGCGTCAATACCCTCACCCCCGGTGGGGTCGAGAGTGGGCAGAACGAGACCTTCAAGGCGCGCTATGGTGCCCGTATCCCGCTCGGCCGCATGGCTCGCGCGGACGAGATGGTGGGCACAATGCTGTTCCTGGTGTCGGATGCCGCGTCCTACGTGACTGGCCAGAACATCGCCGTCGACGGCGGCCTGAGCGCCTGGTAGCACGACCTCGATGATCAAGCGCCTGATCCAGAACACGGTGATTTCGGCGCTTGCCTTCGGCGTAGCCGCGTTGCTGGGCCTTGCGGTCATTCCACTGATCATCGGGACCTGGGGGGTGACCGAGTTCGGCCTCATCGTCATCTCGCGGCTGCTGCTCCCTGGCAGCATGATGGCGGTGCTGGATCTCGGTCTGTCCGAGGTTGCCACCCAAATCGTCGCGCGGGCGCGAGAGCACCGCAATTGGACGCAGGCGAGCCGCCAGATCGCTTTCCTGGGGGTGGTCTCCATCGCGCTCACCTTGATCCTGAGCGCGGCCATCTGGCTCGCGACGCCGCTGCTCGTCATCGTGATGAGGATCGACGCCGCACATCTGGAGACGTTCAGCCGGATCATGCACTACACGGCGCTCGCGAATCTGGTCTTCGTTCCGGCGCTGGTGTGGGAAGGCATCGTCAAAGGCTTCGAGCGCTACAACCTGCTCCGCTTCGCGGAGGTCACCTCGACGGCGGCCTATGTCGGTCTGACGTTCGCGGCCTCGTGGGCGGCGACGGGCTTTGAAGTGGTTGCCTACATCTACCTCGCGACGCTAGTGGCCCGCGCCGTCGTCATTGGAATTGCTGCGTTCGTCGCCCTGCGGCACAAACATGTGCGACTGCTGCCGTGGACCCCGGACATCCGGCAGGATATTCTGCGTCGCTGCCTGCTGCTCCTGCAAGGCAAACTGTTGGGCGGCATTTCCGGGCCGCTTCAGCCGTTCCTGATCGGATTGCTGTTCGGACCCAAAGCCGTCGGCATCTACGACGCGCTGGTGCGATTGTCGCGGGTCTCCAAGGTCGTTGTCAGCCTTCTGACATCCGCCCTGCTTCCAGTTGCCAGCCGTCTCGATGAGCGCGGCAGCGCGGCCTCGTTCCAGCGCCTCGGCGATCTCGGCCTCGTCATGATGCCGATGTTCGTGGTGCCGCCGCTTGCCGCGACCGCGATCCTCTCGCCCGAGATCATGAACATCTGGATCGGTCCCCTTCTTGCGCCCTATGCGTTCTGGATGGGCCTGAGCTTCTTGGTTCCAATCTGCGCCCAATACGTCGCGATCGGCAGCCTGATTTTCCTGACGCGGCCCGACGTGCAGGCCCGGCTCAACCGGCTGATGGCCATCCAGCTTCTGATCTGGGCAGTCGTCTCCGCCGCGACACTTCACCTGTTCGCGGAACGCGCCCTGATTCTCGGCCAGGTCGTCGGCAGTATCGCCATCCTGCCCTGGCAGATCGAGGAGTTGCGCAGCGCACTCGAACTTGACCGCAATCGCTTCGCGAAGGTGGTCGGAACCCAGTTCGCAATCCTTGTGCTGGCAAGCATTTTTCTAGCAACAATTGCAGGTTACATTCGGTTCGACAGCGTGCTAAAGCTCGCGCTCGGTTCCATGGTTTTCTGTCTGATTACCTGGGCACTCCAATACTTCCTCGTGCTCGAAAAGCGGCACCGGACTGTATTTCCAGCCGTCGGACAACTGATGGGACTGACATCCAAAAGCAGTTGAATGAACATCCACGCGACAGACACGAAAGCCGTCATCACAGGTTTCGCTCCGGCGTCGTTGTCGGACAAGGCGTCGACTTATGCGCTGGATGCGGCCAGGAGCATCGGCCGTCTCGCGATGCGCCGCGTCAAACGCACGGCCGACGTCGTTGATTCCGAGTACAATCTATCGCATTGGCAGCGAACGCTATCGGAAAAAGCCTGGACGAAGACCGCAAGCATCGGCGAATTCCTGATCCCGAAGAATCCTGCGCGGGGTCTTCGCAAGGTCAATAATCAGATTTGCAGGGTCGCGGCCGACGACTATTACCGCTATCGCGCCCGGGCCCTCGGCGAGCTGCTCGCGCGGCACACGGGCGGCGCCGCGGAGATCGTCGAGCTCGGCGCGGGCTGCGGCATCAATCTGCTGTCGCTTCATCTCAATCATCCCGACTGGAGGCTGCGCGGGTTCGACATCGCGCCGAACGGCATCGCCGCGGGCCGCGAGATCGCAGCGCATTTTGGCCTGTCAGACCGGATATCGCTCGACAGGATCGACCTGACCGACGGCAACGACCCAAACTACGCAGCGATCAGGGACCAGGTCGTTTTCACCTACTTCTGCATCGAGCAGATTCCTTATGACGTGCACAAGGTGGTCGACAACATCATTGCTGCGAGGCCGAAACGCGTCATCAACATCGAGCCGACGACGGAGCTGCTGAATTTCTCGAGTCCGCGAGATCTCGTCAGCTATCTCTACATCCGCTCAGTCGACTACCAGACGCAGCTGTTTTCGACGCTCGACGATTACGAGCGACAGGGCCGCGTGCGCATCTTGGCGCGCGAACGCATGCCGTTCGCGCCGACGATCCACAATGATGGTTTTTTGTATTGCTGGGAGCCCACATGACAACCGTCGACACGACGGCTGATCGGCCTGCCCCGAAGAAGGCGAAGATCAGCCAGTTCCGCCGCCTGCTATGGCACGTCAACCGCACCGATCTCGGATGGGGGCTGAAGGCGGCTCTGACCGCCCTGCAATTGCCTGCGCGCGCAAAGCGCGTCGCGCTGCTCAAGCAGCTTCCAACCAAGCCCGAATGGGCCGCGGCGAGCCGCAAACTCGCCGAAGACGGTTACGTCGACGTGTCCGCACTCATCGATCGCAGCCTCGCGGAAGCCGTTGCCTCGTTCGCCGACGGCAAGGTGAGCCGCCTCAATGAGCTCGTAGGCCAGCAGAGGGAACGGCACAAATCGTTCTGGGTCAGCCTGCTGGACGAGGATCTCGTCAACGGCGCCTTTGCGACCGACCATCCCTTCGTGCGCAACGCCCTGCAGCCGGCTGCGCTACGCATCATCGGCGACTTCATGCACGACCTTCCGCAATTGTCGGACGTGGTGCTGACGTTGTCGCAGCCGACTCCGAACCAGGCACTGAGCTTCTCCCAGCTGTGGCATCTCGACCACGACGACAAGCGTGTCTGCAAGCTCTTCATCTACCTGACCGATGTGCGGGATACCGCCGACGGTCCGTTCACCTTCATTCCGGCCGGGCCTTCGAAGCCATTCCGCAACACGCTCAAGAGCCACATGAGCGACGCGCAGGTGTTCGCCAAGACCGGTCCGGATGCAGTCAAGGAAATGATCGCGCCCCGCCTGTCGGCCTTCATCGTCAATACGGCCCGCTGCCTGCACATGGGAAGCCGGATCCAGTCGGATCACAACCGCCTGCTGTACACGGCAACCTACATCCAGCAGCCGCGCATCTTTCCCGAACCGCCGGCGCGTTTCCGCGCGGTCGGCGCCCTGACGGACCTCGAGCGCACCGTGATGCGGCTCTGACACGGACCTGCCGGGAGCTCACATCTTGCGCATAGGCCTGGTGGTCGATCACCCCAAGCGTGACCTGCCGGGGGCAGTCATGCTCGGTTATCAACTCGCGCGGCGTGGCGTATCGGTCATGCTGGTGCCGATGTACGAGCAGGCCGTCGATGTCCCGCGACTTGGGCTGGACGCGCTGGTCGTCAACTACGCACGTCCCGTCAATCTCGACCTGATGCGCAGCTTTGCCGGAGCTGGGCTGGCGCTGTACGTGCTCGATACCGAAGGCGGCGTGCTCGCGGAAAAGGGCGGCAACTCGCCTCCGGCGATGGCCGCTCACATCAAGGGCAGCGGCTACGCCGATATCCTGGCGGGCTATTTCTTCTGGGGAAGTCGGCTGCACGACGCCTTCCTCGCAGCCGGAACGATGAAGCCGGAGCAACTTCACCTCACCGGATGTCCGCGGTTCGATTTCGCAGCCCCGCGCTGGCGAGCGCTGCTCGACGGCGAGCCACGCGGCTATCTGCTCGTCAACGCCAATTTCCCGCTGGTCAATTCGCGCTTTACCGGCAAGCCGGGCGGGGAACGCGAAGCGATGGTGCGAGCCGGTTGGGATGGAGCCTATGTCGATCGCTTCATCGCGGACCTGAAGCAGGTCTTCGCCAACTATCTCGCCGAGATCGACCGGCTCGCCGCAGCGCGGCCCGGCCGCAACATTCTCGTGCGACCGCATCCCTTCGAGAGCGAAGACGTCTATCGCAATGCGCTCTCTCGCCACGCCAACGTCCTGATTGACGGCACCGGCAGCGTGCTCGACCGCATCCGCAATGCGGCCGCCGTCATTCATCTCAACTGCGGGACGGCGGTCGAATCGGTCTTGCTCGGAAAGCTGCCGCTCCAGCTCGAATATTTGAACACACCGACCACCGCCGGCCATGCCGCACTGCCCGCACGTGTGAGTCGGCAGGTCGTCTCGTTCGACGAGCTGCTGGGCGCAGTCGATCGCATCGAGCGCGAGACCGAGACCTTCGATTTCGCCCGCGTTCACGCCGCCGATATCGAGGCCTTCTTCCATCTCAATGACGGAAAAGCCGCCGAACGTGTCGCCGATGTCCTGACCCGCGCAACGCGTTCGCGCTGGCCTTACGTCTCGCTGCTCGCGACCGTAAAGGGCACTCGTGCTAAGCCGAGCCTCGGCCAGATCGTCAAGGGCGCCGCCAGCGCAGCGCTCGGCTCGGCCGTCACCGAGCGGCTACGCAGCCAGTTCAACCCGGCCCGGCGCGACAAACGGATCGCGCCGTCCTTCGTCCAGACCCTGCTTCAGCGCATCGCCGCTTACGACCAGGCGAGCCCGTCTCAATTTACGGCAAGACGCGCGCATTGCGCGACGACGGGCTTGCCGCTCGCGAGCATTGCGATCGAACACGTCCGATAGAGCCATGGTAACATCTGCAAAGACCATTCTCATCACCACGCTTGCCGAATACCAGACCCGGTTCTGGATTCCGGTCGCGCAACGCTTGCGCACCGCAGGCCATGACGTCGAATTGCTTGCCTTCGACGATCGCAGCGCGGAGATGTCGGCTACCGAAGGCGTTCCGGTCACGAATATGTATCGCGAGGGCCTCAAGGCCGACCCCTCGCCCGAGGATCGCAAGGCGTTCGACGCGCGCGTCGTGTCTTACGGACTCGACGGGACCAATTTCTTGTTCAGCCACGAGCGTGTCACTTTCGGCATCCGCGACACCGCGGCGCTACGCCGGCGCTTCATGATCTATGCCAATGCGATGGAGACGGTGCTCGACCGGCTCGAACGGCAAGGCAAGCGCCCCGAGCTGGTGCAGGAGCTTGGCGGCTTTCTCTCCGTGATCGCGAGCTTCTGCGCCGCCAGGCGCCGGGGCATTCGCAACTGGTTCATAGAACCCTCGTTCTTCCGTGGCCGGATGTATTTCACGCCCGACACGCTCGGCGCGCCCGACGTGATGCCGACGCCGGCGGACGCTGTGTCCCCTGAGGTGCGCGCCTATCTCGACGAAACGCTGACGCAGCGCGCGATCGTCATCCCCAAGAAGGATCAGCACCATTACTCAGCGGCCTTCAAGAAGGTCCTCAATTTGCGCAATGCCAACCGTCTCGCCGAAAAGCTCTGGGACCAGTTCGCGCTCGGCAAGCACCAGGAGTTCGGGCACAATCTGCGCCATGCCCGCGTGCACGCGGCGATGGCGCTCAACGCGACACGGCTGCGCAAGCTCTACAAGCCGATTCCGGAAACGCCCTTCGTCTACTACCCATTCCACGTCCCTGCCGACATGGCGTTGACGCTACGCTCGCCGGACTATCTCGACCAGGTCGCGACCGTCGACTTCCTGCTACGCACGATCCCGGATTCGCATGTCCTGGTCGTGAAGGAGCACCCTGCCCAGATCGGTGCGATCTCGGCCGATCGCCTGTTCGAGCTCGCGCGCCGTTTCGACAATTTCGTGCTGCTGCCGCCGCAGACCAACAATTACACCGTGCTCAATCGCGCCGATGCGGTCATATCAGTCAACAGCAAATCCGGCGCCGAAGCGCTGCTGCTCGGCAAGCCGGTCGTGGTGTTGGGTGATGCGTTCTACCGCTCCTGCCCGCTGGTGTATGCGGTCGGTCGTCTGGCCGACCTGCCCGCACGCCTGCGCGAGGCCCTCTCCGCCGGGCCGTTCGATCCGGCCAAAGGCGCACCCTATTTCGAGTCCGCCTGGCGCCGGTCCTATCCAGGCGAGCTCTATGTCGGCGATCCCAAGCTGCTCGACACGTTTGCGGCCTCCTTGCGCGCGGCAATCGCCGAGCCGGCCCGCGTGAATTGAACGGACCCATCATGCCGCTCGTCTCGATCATCACACCGTCCTGGAACGTCGAAAGCCTTATCGAGGAGACAATCCGCTCGGTGCAGAGCCAGACATTCGCCGATTGGGAACTCCTGATCGCCGACGACTGCTCGGCCGACAGGACGCCGGCGATTATCGCCGACATCGGCGCGCGCGATCCGCGCGTCAAGCTGATCCGGCAGGCGAAGAACGGCGGCCCTGCGCTGGCGCGCCAGGCGTCGATCGACGCCGCGCAAGGCCGCTATCTCGCCTTCCTCGACAGCGATGATCTTTGGCTGCCCGAGAAGCTGGAGCGGCAGCTTGCCTTCACTCGGGAGAAGAAGGCCGCCCTCAGCTACACCGCCTTCCGCCGCATCAACGAGACCAACACCGTTACCGGACGGCTGATCGAAGTGCCGGCCTCGCTCACCTATGGTCAGCTCCTGAAGAACACCGCGGTCGCGACGCTGACCGCGATGGTTGATCGCGAGATCGCCGGCCCCATCGCGATGAAGAACGAGGGCTATGACGATTTCTGCCTGTGGCTCTCGATCCTCAAGCCCGGCCACACCGCATACGGCCTCAACGAGGATCTTGCGCGTTACCGCGTCAGGGGCTCCTCGGTCTCCAGCCGCCCGATGCGCTCCGCCAAATGGGTCTGGCAGATCTACCGCAATGTCGAGCACCTCCCCCTTATCGAATCAGCCTGGTGTTTTGCCCATTGGGGTGCGCGGGCCTGGCTGAAGCGACGGGAGTTCTAGCGACGGTCGCCGCTCGCCGCGCAAGCGCCACCAACGGCACGCTGCAACGGCCGGAAATGAACATTGCGACCTGGGTCGGTTGTCTCTAGTCTGACCCGGATCGGAGGGGGCTTTGCGTGTACAATCAAGGTGTTATTCCGCTGGCAGCGCGTCCCTACGCCGATCGCCGGGCCTGGATTGGCTGGACGCTGTGCAGCCTGTTTCCTGCAATTTTTCTGCTGGTTCTGCTCGCGCTCACGTCACTTAGCGCCCCCGAACATGACGACTTCTGCTTCGCGGATCTGTACGCGCGTCATGGTTTCATCGACACCGTATCGCTCTTCTATCACTCGCAATCGGGCCGGGTCCTGGCCCTGTGGCTGACCCAGGTTCCGCCCGCGATCTCCGCAGCGGCAGGTGTCAGCCTGCTGTCGGCCTATTCACTGACGATGGCTGTGAGCGCAGCACTGTTCCTGGCCGCCACGACGCTCGCCATGGCCCGTGCCTGGCCCCGCACCGGCGCTCTCCAATTGACTTTCCTCGCGCTTGCCTTCGCGAGCACCGTGGTCAGCGCGGCGCCGAGTGTTCGGGACCTGCTCTACTGGCTGTCGGCCGTGACCTGCTATGTCCCGCCCGCCTTGGTCACCGTGCTGATCCTCGGGGAGTGCATTCGGGCGCTTGATCGGCAAGCCGGCTTCTCCTGGACGCTCAGCCTTGCGATGGCGCTAGGCGGTTTCGTGGCTGCGCTGGGCAACGAATTTACCGGCGCCTGGCTCCTGCTGATCGTCTCGGCTTCGCTGGGCGCGCGCCATCTCTTTGGCCAGCAGCGGCAGATCGTGCATCACACCCTGATCGCGGCTGCCATCGCGATCGGGTGGATCATCGTTGTCTCCGCCAGTGGCAACAGCACGCGCATGGAACAACTCCCGAACGGCGGGCATGTGACATGGTCGGTGCTTCAAGCGCTTATCGATTCGCTCGCCGGTCTCGGTCGTTTCCTTCGAGAGCCCGCCATCGTCGCCTGGCTCGCCGCTGTCGGTCTCATCGCATTGATCGCGCCTGACCCGGCGCCCAAAGCGCCGCAAAAGAACAAGCTGCTGGCTCTCGGCACGATCGCGATCTGCCTGGCGTGCTGCTATTTCGAATATTTCGCTCATCGCTATGCGACGGGCATGCGGCTCGTCGAAAGGGCGCAGAACCAGGCATTGATCCTGCTGCTGTTCGGATCGACGCTGGGCGTCAAGCTGATCGTCGGCGCTTACCGCCCGCAACTGCGCGAACGGGTTGCGGCGGGAGCGTTTCGCGGCCTGCTCGGTCCCATCGGGATGCCTGCGGGCCTGATGCTGCTCACGATCGCCTCGCTCTGCCTGAGCTCGACAGCATCTCAGCTGCGAGCGCAGTGGCAGGGCCTGTATCCGTATTGGCGGGAGAGCGCCGAACGGCATGCCCTCCTGACGACGAGCCGCGAGCCGGTTGTCGCGGTTCCCCGGCACAAATGGACGCCATCCCTGCTGATGACCGCCGATGTGACTGAGAACGCCGACCGGTTGCCGAATGACTGCGTCGCCAGATATTACCACAAGTCCGCCGTCTACGCTGCCGACACGCCGCGATGACCAATTGCCCAGCTCCAGAGATGCGAACGTGAAAACAATCAGCGTCATCACGCCCTGCTACAATGAAGAGCTCAACGTTAGAGATTGCTATGAGGCGATCCGGAAGATCTTCGACGGCGAGCTCCGGGGCTATCGGCGCGAGCACATCTTCTGTGACAACGCCTCCGACGATCGCACCGTCGAGATCCTGCGCGAGATCGCTGCACAGGACCCTGCGGTGAAGATCATCGTCAACGCACGCAACTTCGGCCCGCTGCGCAACACTTTCAACGGGGTGATGGCCTCGCGCGGCGACGCTGTGCTCCTGTTCATGCCGGCCGACTTGCAGGATCCGCCCGAATTGCTTCCCGAATTCGTCAAGCTGTGGGAGGCCGGCTACGAGATCGTCTACGGCATCCGCGCTGTGCGCGAGGAAGGGCGGCTGATGCGCGGCATCCGCAATGCCTATTACCGCCTGCTGACCCGCTTCTCCGAGGTCAACGTGCCACCCGGCGTCGGCGACTTCCAGCTCGTCGACCGGCGCGTGGTCGAGGCCATGCGGCACGTCCGCGACACATATCCTTTCATGCGGATGATGACGTTCGAATGCGGCGGCCGCGCCGTCGGCGTCCCCTACACCTGGCGCCAGCGCAAGAAAGGACTCTCCAAGAACCGGGCCGGCGCGTTGATCGACCAGGGCCTCAACGGGCTGGTGTCCTTTACCACGGCGCCGGTCCGATTCGGTCTATTGGCGGGCTTCCTGATCTCGGCCCTGAGCATCGGCTACGCCATCGTCAATTTCGTGGTCGGCCTCGTCCTGTACCGGCAGCTTGCCGAGCCCGGCATCATCACGCTGATCGTCGCCATGTTCTTCTTCGGCGGCGTGCAACTGTTCTTCATGGGCATGATCGGCGAGTACGTCCTCGCGATTTACGGACAGGTACGTGAGAAGCCCGTGGTGTTCGAGCGCGAACGCGTCAATTTCGATCCGTCACCGCCGTCCGGCACCTGACGCGCAGGCGACGTCAGCCCTTCGCCAGCGACTGCTCGATCCGCGCGACGATCGCCTCGGCTGAAAGGCCGGCGGCATCGAGCAGCGCCTCGCGCGATCCCGCCTGCGAGGTCTTGCCGCCCTGCTCGGGAATGCCGATGCCCGTGATCGGCGGCCGGACTGCGTCGCCGGCAAACGCGCCCGCGACCAGACTGAACAAACCACCGCGCAGAATGTGCTCTTCCAGCGTCACGATGAGCGAAGCGCCGCGCACGGCGTCTCGGATCGCGCCTTCGTCGAGGGGCTTCAGGCAGGAGACGCTGACTACACCGACGTCGCGGCCCCGCCCGGCAAGCTCCCCGGCTGCAGCAAGGGCGCGCGAGGCGATCGGCCCCGATGCGAGGATGACGACATCCCGTCCGACACGCAAAACCCTGGGTTTGCGCAGGTCAGTCACGGCGGCGCCAAGATTCGGCTCCCCCTGGCGGCTGAGCCGCAAGTAGGACGGCTTGCCGCTCGTTGCGATCAGACGCGTCGCAGCCCGCACCTCCGAGGGATCGCAGGGCACGAACACCTCGATGCCCGGCAGCATCGACATGATCCCCGCATCCTCCAGCGCATGGTGGGTGTAGCCCTGGCTGCCATAGGCATAGCCGGCGCCCACCGCCACGACCTTGACGTCGGCGCCGTGGTAGCAGACGTCGTTGCGGAGTTGCTCGAGGCACCGCAATGTCGGGAAGTTTCCGATCGAGTAGATGAAGACCGTCTTGCCCGACAGCGCGATGCCGGCGGCGATGCCCGCCATGTTCTGCTCGGCAACGCCGACATTGAGATAGCGATCGGGGAACTTGGCCGCAAACGGTTCCAGCACGGAGTAGCCGAGATCGCCGCAGAGCAGCCAGAGGTCGGGGTTCTCGCTCGCGGCCTGCGACAGGCTCTCGATGAACGTCGTCCTCATGCGCCAACCTCGGCCAATGCCTGCGCGAGGAGCTCATCCGAAGGCGAGCGGTAGTGCCATTCGAGCTTGTTCTCCATGAAGCTCACGCCCTTGCCCTTCATGGTGTGCGCGATCACGACGGTCGGCCGGCCCGATGCCGCCGGCACGCCGCCCAGCACATGTTCCAGCGCAGTGAGATCGTGGCCGTCGATCTCCTCGACCTGCCAGCCGAACGCCTTCCATTTCTCGGCAAACGGATCGAGGTTCAACACCTCGGCGACCGAGCCAAAACTCTGGATCTTGTTGAAGTCGACGATGACGCAGAGATTGTCGAGCCTGTGATGGGGCGCGAACAGGATGCCCTCCCAGTTCGAGCCCTCGTCGCATTCGCCGTCGCTGAGCAGGCAGAACACGCGGCTGCCCGCACTCGCCGTTCGTGCGGCCAGCGCCATGCCGATTGCAATCGGCAGGCCATGGCCGAGCGAGCCCGTGGAGACCTCGACGCCGGGCACGGCATGGCTGACGTGTCCGGTGAAGATCGATCCGTCGCGACAATAGGTGTCGAGCTCTGCCGGGGAAAAGAAACCGCTTTCGGCGAGGGCGGCGTACATGATTGCCGTGGCGTGGCCCTTGCTGAGCACGAAGCGATCGCGGCCCGCTGCTTGCGGCTCGGCCGGATCGATGCGCAGGATCCGCGTATAGAGCACCGCCAGGATGTCCGCCATCGAGAGGCAGCCGCCGATATGCGAAGCCTTCGCGGCATGCACCATACGCAACGCGTGCGCACGAATGCGTCGTGCGAATTCTTTCGGCTCAGGAAGATTTGGTCGCGTCATGCCAGTCTACCGTCTCGCGCAATCCCTCATCCAACGGCACGTCGGGCTTCCAGCCCAAGGCGAGCATGCGCGAAACGTCCGCAGCCAGGACCATAACCTGATCGGGCCGATACGCCAACTCGCCGAAGCCGAGAGCAGCGCCCGGGTCAACCAGATCGCGCAGCCGCGTCACCGTCTCGCGCAGCGGCGGTGCGTCCGCACTGCCGACATTGAAGATGCCGCTCGCCGCCTCATGCGTGATCGCCAGACGGAAAGCGCTGGCAGCGTCGCGCGCGTGCAGAAATCCCCAGCGCTGCTCGCAGGCCGTCAGCGCCATGGGATGCCCGGAGCGCAGGTTCCGAATCATGCTCGGGATCAGCCAGTGATCGGCATCTTTCGGTCCGTAGGTCGAGAAGATCCGGAGCCACGCCGCACGCAGCCCGCGCTCCTCGCACAGGCGCGTCGCCATCGATCCCGCCGCGAGCTTGGCCATGCCGTACAACGTCGTCGGCCGTGGCACGTCGTCCTCCCGGATCGCGCGATCATAGGGTCCGTACTCCGCCTGCGACCCGGCTCCGACGAAGATCCTGGCGCCGGCCTGGGCTGCAAGTTCGACGAGGCCCACGGTGTCGGCCACGTTGACGGCCTGAACCGGGCTGTTGCGATCGCTCCCTGCGACGCCGCGCCAGGCCATGTGCACGACCGCCTCCGGCGCGAACGCCCCCAGTGCTGCGCGCAGCCCGTCCGGGTGCTCCAGGCTGCCCGGGATCACGTGCAGCCGGTCACGAAGCGGCCCGAGGCGCCAATAGGAACTTGCGGGCCGCAACAGCACGGCCACCTCGTGCCCCCGCGCCATGAGGTCCGCAACGAGATAGGAGCCCAGGAAACCGCTCGCACCGGTGGCAAAAATACGCATAAACCCCCGGTAGATCAGCTACCCCGGGCCCGTCAATGTCCCGCTTCGGCAACTCCCCCCTGCCCGGCCCCCCTCCCGGCACGGCTGCAGGCCGATCCGAACTTGATTATCCGGCCGATGCGGCTAAACGGGGGGCCGGATCGAGGTTCGACGACGCAGGGGTAGACGCATGAATGACTTCAGGCTGGCCATGGTTTCCGCGGGCTTCGAGCACGGCGGGAACGTCACCCATCGTCATTTCGACGGCCATCCCGACCTGCTCGTCTATCCCTTCGAGTCGCAGCTCGGAAACCGCAACTTCAACGACTTCCTGGCCTCGGTCGAGCGCGTCCAGTACCGCTATCCCGAATTCCCGGAAGGGCTGACGGCCATCGAACTCTACGAGCAGATGATCGACGAGGAACTGAAGACCTTCCTGCGCAAGCGCAACGGCTCCAAGTTCCGCGATGCCGATTGCGTGTTGGACGAAAAGAAGCGCGTCGCCGAATTCGTCCGGCTGTGCGGCGAGGCGCCGATCCCGCGCCGCAAGGTGATCGAAGCCTTCTTCCGTTCGACTTTCACGGCCTGGGAGAACTATTACACCAAGCCGCGGCCGGACATGGTCCATGTCGGCTACTCCCCCGCCATCGGGATCGATGCCGATCGCATGGTGCGCGACTTTCCCAACATCCGCATCCTGCACATCGTACGCAATCCATTCTCGGCCTACCGAGACACCAAGCGCCGCCCGTTCCCGCAGCCGCTGACCAAATACCTGATCACCTGGAACATCTATCACTCGACGGTCGAGATGTTTGCCAGGATGTACCCGGAGAACGTGCGCATCTTCCGTTACGAGGACCTCGTGGACGACAAGCGCAAGTTCATGACCGAGGCGGCCGGATTCATCGGTGTGCCCTTCGCGGACAGCATGCTCTATCCGAGTTGGAACGGCGTCGAGATCAAGGACTCCATCGCGCCCTGGGGAACCGTGCTCAAGAGCACCAGGGATTACAACCAGGCCGTGATCCAGGAACTCTCGGACGAGGAGCGCAGGCAGATCGCGCAGGGCACCGCAGCCCTCGCCCGTCATTTCGGCTACGACCGAATCGACTATCTGAGCCCGCTCTATCGTGCTGAGTAAGATCGCGTTCTTCGAAACCGACGACCGCCCCGACATCGCTGCCGATCGCGCGCGCCTCCTGCCCGCGCTGCGTCAGCATCTGCAATCCTTCGGCCGCAGCGCCACCGTCGTGCCGGCGCCTGGCGGCACGCTCGGCGCCTGCTACGATGCGGATATCTCCGGCGAAAAGCGCTTTCTGAAGACGCATCTACCGGGCACGAGCGCGCGCGCCAGCCTCGCCAAGGAAGCCGACATCCTCGAGCAGCTCTACGGCAAGATGATCGTGCTCGACCGTTTCGAGATCCCGCTCGCGGATGGAACGGTGCGGCTCTGCCTCACGATGCCCGCGCTCACGCCGCTGGCCGGCCCGATGGAGCCCGCTGATGCCGCTGCGATGGCAGACGCATGCAGTGAGCGGCTCAAGGACTGGCGGCCGGATGGGCTTGCCTCGTTCGAACACTATCTGGCTTCCGCCGCAGTGGCTCTGAAGACCCTTGCGAGCCGTGGTCTGCTGGAGCAGGCCACCGCGGCCGAAGTGCGCAGGCTGATCACGCTGCTCGGTGATCGTCGCGCGGATCTGCCCGAGGCGCTCTGTCATGGCGATTTCGGACCGAAGAACATCATGCTCCAGGGAGCCGCACCGCGCGTCATCGACTGGGAAGACGCATTCCGCGGCATCGCCGGCTACGACTACCTCTATTGGCTGACCTTCATGGAGAATCGGCCGTCCCTGCAAAGGGCCGCCTTCGGCCGAACCGGCCTATCGCCCAAGGTCGAGCGCGCCATCCTCGTGCTCGTCGTCCTGCTCAAATCCTATCTGGCCGTCTTGTCGGGCGAGCACCTGAAGCACGCGCTGTCGGCAGAGGACCGCATCGCCGAGATCCTCGATCTACCGGGCTGATCAAGCCTGCACAGCGCCAGCAACCTGATCGAGCTGATCGAGCGAGAACCTGCGCAGGTCACGGCCCTCGCGCAGCGCCTTGTACCACTCGACGGTCAGCCGTAGGCCCTGGGCCAGATCGAGCCGCGGCGTCCAGCCGAGTTCGCTCCGCGCCTTTGCGCAGTCGAGCCGGAGATAGGCGGCTTCGTGCGGATGTGGGCCGGCGTCTGCCGTCCACCGTGCGCCGTCGCCCCACAGCGCGATCAGGCGATCGACCACGGTCCCGACCGGCACCTCACTTGCGGTGTCTGGTCCGAAATTCCAGCCGCCGACGAAACTTTCATCGCTCGCCAATCGCTCGACCAGCGACAGATAGCCGAGCACCGGGTCGAGCGCGTGCTGCCAGGGCCGCACCGAATTGGGATTGCGGATGCGGAGCGCCTCGCCCGCCAGGAAGGCCTGCATCGCATCGGGCACCAAGCGGTCGCGCGCCCAGTCGCCGCCTCCGAACACGTTGCCGGCACGCGCGGTCGCAACGCGCGCCGCGCCGCTCGTGTTGAAGAAGCTGTGGCGGTAGGAATGCGTCACGAGCTCGGCGCAGGCCTTGCTGTTGCTGTAGGGATCGTCACCGCCGAGCCGGTCGCCCTCGCCGAAGGCGGCGCCCGTACCCTTGTTCTCGTAGCACTTGTCGCTGGTGACGTTCAGGATCACCTGCACCGAGCGCAGATGCCGTGCCGCCTCCAGCACATGCACCGTGCCCATCACGTTGGTCGCGAAGGTCTCGACCGGCTCTTCATAGGAGGGGCGAACCAGCGCTTGCGCCGCCATATGGATGACGATGTCGGGCTCGGCCTCCGCCATCGCGGCGCGCAAGGTTGGGAGATCGCGGATATCGGCCACGCGGTGCCTGATGTCGTCGGCGATGCGCGCCGTGACGAACAGCGCGGATGGGTGTGTCGGCGGCAGCGCATAGCCGTAGACGTCAGCCCCGAGACGGCGCAGCAGCAGCGAGGCCCACGCCCCCTTGAAGCCGGTGTGGCCCGTGAGAAAGACCTTCTTGCCGCGCCAGAATGCCGGATCCGTCACCAGACCCTCCATTTGGCGCGGTTGCTGGCCCACTCGCCCTCAAGGAAGTTGCGATCGCGTAGCGAGTCCATCGGGTGCCAGAAGCCGTGATGCACATAGGCGCGCAGATCGTCACCGCGCACCAATTGCTCCATCGGCTCGCGCTCCCAGATCGTGTTGTCGTCTGCGATCAGCTCGCCGACCGAAGGCGACAACAGAAAGAAACCGCCATTGATCCAGCCGCCGTCGTCATTGGGCTTTTCCTCAAAATTGACGACGCGGTCACCCTCGATCGCGATGGCGCCGAAGCGCTTGGCCGGCCGCACCACCGAAACGGTGGCGCGGCGCCCATGCGCCTTGTGGAAAGCGATCTCGGCGGCAAGATCGATGTCAGCGACACCGTCGCCATAGGTCAATGCGAAGAAGGGCTCGTCCGCGACGTAGGGCAGCACCCGCTTCAGCCGGCCGCCGGTCTGGGTGTCCTCGCCGGTGTCAACCAGCGTCACCCGCCACGGCTCGGCGGTTTCGCGATGCACTTCCATCCGGTTCTCGGCGATGTGGAAGGTCACGTCGGACATGTGCAGGAAGTAGTTCGCGAAATACTCCTTGATCATGAAGCCCTTGTAGCCAAGGCAGATCACGAAATCATGGAAGCCGTAGTGGCTGTAGATCTTCATGATGTGCCACAGGATGGGCCGCCCACCGATCTCCACCATCGGCTTCGGTCGCGTGCTGGTCTCCTCCGCGATTCGCGTGCCGAGGCCTCCCGCAAGAATTACGACTTTCATTCACCTGCTCCGAACGGGAGGCACGCTCCCCGCGTATTCCAGACGGCTTCTATACGAAGTGGCGGGACCTGGAAAATCATCGGTCCTCAAGCAACTCCCAGAGATCAATAGGTATTTAATTACCTTTATGCAAAGCTATTGGCGTTTTCGCCCGTAGCCGATACCACTCTGCCCGCCGCAGCGGGACGAGACCGTCCCGAGACCCAGCTGGAACCGATCATGCCGTTTGAAAACTACAGGAACAGCCGCATTCTCGTGACCGGAGGCGCCGGGTTCATCGGATCGCATCTCTGCGAGCGACTGCTCGATGCCGGGGCCGAGGTGGTGTCCGCGGACAATTATTTCACCGGCAGCCGGCGCAACATATCCCATCTGATCGCAAATCCGCTGTTCGAGGCGGTCCGGCACGACGTCACCTTCCCGCTCTACATCGAGGTCGACGCGATCTTCAACCTGGCCTGCCCGGCCTCGCCGATCCACTACCAGCGGGACCCCGTGCAGACCACCAAGACCTCGGTGCACGGCGCCATCAACATGCTGGGGCTCGCCAAGCGGCTCAAGGCGCGCATCTTCCAGGCCTCGACCAGCGAGGTCTATGGCGATCCGCTGATCCATCCGCAAACCGAGGATTACTGGGGCAACGTCAACCCGATCGGCGTCCGCTCCTGCTACGACGAGGGCAAGCGTTGCGCCGAGACGCTGTTCTTCGACTATTGGCGTCAGCACGGCCTGCCGATCAAGGTCGCACGCATCTTCAACACCTACGGCCCGCGCATGCAGCCAAATGACGGTCGCGTGGTGTCGTCCTTCATCGTCCAGGCGCTCAAGGGCGATCCGATCACCGTGTTCGGCGACGGGGGCCAGACCCGCTCGTTCTGCTATGTCGACGACCTCGTCGAGGCCATCATGCGGTTGATGGTGACTGCGGAAGATATCACCGGCCCGATCAACCTCGGCAACAATTCCGAGTTCACGATCCGCGAACTCGCCGAGAAGGTCATCAAGCTCACGGGCTCGCGCTCCAAGCTGGAGTTCAAGCCGCTGCCGCAGGACGACCCGCGCCAGCGCCAGCCCGACCTCGCCAAGGCGAAGGCGGTGCTGAACTGGGAGCCGAAGGTCGCGCTCGAGGACGGGCTGAAGGAGACCATCGCCTACTTCAAGCATTCGCTCGACATCGCCTGATCTGCTCGCAACTCCAGTCGTTCGCAGCGAGCTACGGCAATGAGCGCACCGCCAGGCATCATCAGCGATTTGCGCGCCGGCCTGGACTCGAAATCCGCGCTGACGAAACTGGTGTTGCTGCACAGCGCCGTCACCTGCCTGTCACTGATCGAGGTCGCGACCTTCCAGCTCTCCATCGACTTCGACCCGAGACGCCTCTGGATCGCGGTCATCGTCGCGGCCGGCTTTTCCGTCGTCTCGCTGCTGTTCGCCTCCGCCCGCTTCAGCTTCGGCTATTTCGTCGGATTCTACTCCTACACGATGATCCTGGGCTTCCTGTGGATCGACGTCTTCTCCGACTACAATTACCCGCGATTGCTTGCAGGAGTTTCGGCGGCATTGGCGCTGCTGCTCTTCCTGATGCCCACCCTGTTCATCCGGGCGCCGCTGCGGCAATTCGTGACCCTGTCCAACGCCCGTTTCGAGCACCTGCTTACGCTCGTTCTGGCGGTCTCTATCGCCACCATCGCGGTGGCTTCGACCTACAATTTCCGTCTGGTCTCGGTCGCGCGCATTTACGACTTCCGCGACACCCTCGAATTTCCGGGAGCGCTGCGATATCTGATAGGATGGGTCTCCAGCACGCTGCTGCCGTTCGCCTTCGCCTGCTACTGGCTGCTCGGCCATCGCGTCCGCGCCGTCCTCGTCCTGGTCCTTCTATTGTTGTTCTATCCCGTCACGCTGACGAAGTTCGCGTTATTCACGCCGGCCTGGTTGATCGCGCTGGTCGTGCTGTCACGGTTTCTGGAGGCGAGAACATCGGTCATCGCATCGATTTTCGTCCCGATGCTGATCGGGCTACTCGTGATCTGGCTGACAGAGGCTAGCCTGAGGAGCATTCCCGGCAGATATTTCGACATCGTCAACATCCGGATGATGGCGACGGCATCGGGCGCTCTCGACCTGTACAACCATTTCTTTGCGAGCCACCCGCTGACCTGGTTCTGCCAGATCTCCGTGCTCAAGCCGCTGGTGTATTGTCCTTACGAGGAGCCGCTCGCGGTGGTGATGCAGAACACCTACGATTTCGGCAATTTGAACGCGTCGCTGTTTGCGACGGAAGGAATCGCGTCCGTCGGCCCCTGGCTGGCACCGCTGACCGCGCTCGCGGCAGGCCTCGTTCTGGCGCTCGGTAATCGCGCCTCCGCAGGCCTCTCGCCTCGCTTTGTCCTGATGTCATCAGGCGTGCTGCCGCACGTCCTGCTCAACGTGCCGCTCACCGTCGCCATGGTTACCCACGGCACCGCCATCCTGTTCCTGCTCTGGTACGTGATGCCCCGCAACGTGTTCGAAGAGAAGCCGTGACGCCGTGCGCATCCTGATCCTCAACGCCGACTATCCGCGCTTCCTGGCCTGGCTCTACCGGCGCAGACCCGGCCTCGAGAACGAACGTTACGCGGCGCAGATGGCGGCGCGGAACGCCAGCCTGTTCGGCGTTGCCGATTTCTATTCGCGCAATTTCGCCGGCCTCGGCCACGTCGCTGCCGACATCCATGTCAACAATCCCTGGATGCGGGCAGCCTGGGCGCGCGAGCACGGCCTTGCCGTCACCGAGCCGCCGCCACCCGGCGCCTCGGCCGCCCTCAATGCCATTCCCGGCTGGCTGCAACGCGCAGTCGCCCCCTTCAAGCCGGTGCTGCGACCGCTCGCGCGCAAGGTCGGCCTCAGCCCGCGGCTCGACGCGGAAGCAGAAAAAATCCTGCTGGAGCAGATCGAGGACTTCAAGCCGGATCTCGTCCTCAACCAGGATCTATTCCACGTCGACACGCGCCTGGCGCGCAGGATCAAGCAGATCGGCCGGCCGATCCTGGTCGGCCAGATCGGCATTGCGCCCTCGCGCGGCGAGGACTGGTCGGTCTACGACCTCATGATCTCGCAGATGGCGGCGGTGGTGGACTTCTTCCGTGCCCACGGAGCGCGCGCGGAAGTCGTCCATCTCGCCTTCGAACCAGCTATCCTCGACGTCCTGCCTCCGTTTCCCCAGCAAGAATTCGACGTCACCTTCGTCGGTGCCGTATCGGCGGATCACCAGCTTCGTGTCGCGCAGCTCGAAGCGGTGGCACGGCGCTACGATCTCAAACTGTTCGGCAGCGGCTTGCACTCCCTTCCCGCCTCCTCGCCGCTGCACCGCTGCTACCAGGGCGAGGTGTGGGGCGTGGAGATGTACCAGGCACTTCGCGCCTCGCGCGTCACGCTCAATTCGCATATCGACATGGCCGGCCGTGAGGCTGGCAATGCCCGTCTGTTCGAAGCGACCGGCGTCGGCGCGTTCCTGCTCACCGACTTCAAGGACAATCTCCACAAATTGTTCGCTCCCGAGCGCGAGATCGTCGCGTGGCGCAGCGTCGAGGACTGTCTCGCGTTGATCGATCGGTATCTCGCCGACGATATGGCGCGCCGGTCCATTGCCAAGGCGGGACAGGCCAGGACGTTTGCCGCCCATACCTTCCAACGGCGTGTCGAAGAAATACTCGCTCACCTCGCCTGAATCTGCACCGGCAGGCGGAGCAATCGCCATGATCGTCCGCCCTTGACGGTCCCGGCCAAAATGGCCAAAGTGCGCGGCGAGGCAGCTATCTCACTCTAATCACAGCGGTTTTTTGAGGCTCACGATGGAACACGTCGAACAAGTTCGATTCGGCGATCAGCTTTATGCGATCATCGTGCGGGCCTCGTTCCGCGAGCCGGGCATCCACTTCTTTTCGACGCCGGAGCTGTCCCAGCAGCTCGCCTTCATGAGTCATCCGCAAGGCAAGACCATCGAGCCTCATCGCCACAACAAGGTGACGCGCGAGGTGCACTACACTCAGGAGGTCCTCCTGATCCAGAAGGGCAAACTCCAGGTCGACTTCTACACGGTCGAGGAAACTTATCTCGAAAGCCGCGTGCTCTGTGCCGGCGACATCATCCTGTTGTGCAGCGGCGCCCACGGCTTCCACGTGCTCGAGCCGCTCGAGATGTTCGAGATCAAGCAAGGTCCCTATTCCGGCGAGAACGACAAGACCCGCTTTGCCGAGGCCTCCCCGTCCGAAATCCGGATCAAGGGGCCAAACCTGTGACCGCACCGTTCATTCCGGTCAACACGCCGCTGCTCGACGGCAACGAAGCCGACTATCTCGCCGAATGCATCCGGACAGGATGGATCTCCTCGGAGGGCCCGTTCATCAAGCGCTTCGAGCAGGCGATGGCCGAGGCCGCCGGACGACGACACGGCATCGCCGTAACCAACGGCTCGGTCGCGCTCGACATCGCCGTCCATGCCCTTGGGCTCGATGAGGGGTCCGAAGTCATCATCCCGACCTTCACCATCATCAGTTGCGCGGCCGCGGTGCTGCGCGCGGGTCTCGTGCCCGTCGGGGTCGACTGTGATGCCGCGACCTGGAACATGACGGCCGAGGGCGTGGAAGCCGCGATCACGCCGCGCACGCGCGCGATCATGGTGGTCCACATCTACGGTCTGCCGGTCGACCTCGATCCGATCCTGGCGCTGGCCCGCAAGCACAATCTGAAAGTGATCGAGGACGCCGCCGAGATGCACGGCCAGACCTATCGCGGCGCGCCTTGCGGAAGCTTCGGCGATGTCTCGACCTTCAGCTTCTATCCGAACAAGCACGTCACGACCGGTGAGGGCGGCATGATCCTCACCGATGACGACACGCTCGCCGATCGGCTGCAGGGCCTGCGCAATCTATGCTTCCAGCCGCAGCAGCGCTTCGTCCACGAGGAACTCGGCTGGAACGCGCGCATGACCAACCTCCAGGCTGCACTTGGCGTCGCCCAGGTCGAGCGCCTATCGCGAACGGTCGAGATCAAGCGCCGGATCGGCCGGCTTTACGATGAACATCTCGCAGGCCTCAACCGCATCCGTCGCCCCGTCGCCCGCACCGGCTATGCCGACAACATCTACTGGGTCTACGGCATCGTGCTGAACGACGACGTCCCGTTCGACGCCAAGGAAGCGATGCGGCGCCTCGGCGAAAAGGGCATCGGGACGCGGCCGTTCTTCTGGTGCATGCACGAGCAGCCGGTGTTGCGCCGAATGGGCCTGATGCGCGACGAAAGCCATCCAAATTCGGAATACATCGCTCGGCGCGGATTTTACCTGCCAAGCGGGCTTGCCCTGACCGACGACGAGATCGCGCGCTCGGCCGAGGCGCTGAAGGAGATCCTGGCGTGACGGTGTTCGCCGACTACGCGCCCTGGTATGATCTTCTGTATCAGGACAAGGATTACGCGGCCGAGATGGCGTTCGTCGAGGCTCGCCTGCGCGACCGCGGCGTTTCCTCGGGCAAGCTGCTCGATCTCGGCTGCGGCACCGGCCTGCATGCGCTCGCCTTCGCGCGCCATGGGTGGAACGTTGCCGGCATCGATCTCAGCGACGAGATGATCGCGCGCGCCAAGATGCGTGCCGCGCAAGCCGGGTTGTCGATCCCGTTTCGGCAGGGCAATGCCTGCGAGACAGGTCCCGAACGCGATTTCGATGCTGTGGTGTCGCTGTTCCACGTCGCAAGCTATCAGACCAGCCGCGACGCCCTGACGGCCATGTTCCGCACGGCCCATGCGGCACTGAAGCCGGACGGCGTCTTCTTCTTCGACTATTGGTACGGCGGCGCCGTGCTGGCGCAGGGCGTCGAGACGCGCGTCAAGGTGATCGAGCAGAAGCCGCTGCGCCTCACCCGCATTGCGCGATCCGATCATGACGAACAGACCGCGACCGTCACCGTGAACTATACGCTGTTCTGCGAGGAGATGGATCGCGCCACGATCCAGCGTGTCGATGAAGCGCACCACATGCGCTACTGGTTTCCGTTCGAGATCGATGCAGCGCTTGCGGCGACCGGCTTCCAGCCCGCCGCTCACGCCGCATGGCTGACAGAAGACGCACCGAACTCGAAGAGCTGGGCGGCCTATGCAGTCGCCGGGAAGAGTGTCACACCGTGAGACCGCTGCGCCTTGCCGTGATGCTGGAACAGGCGCTCGAGGTCGGCGGCGGCTTCCAGCAGCCGCTCAACGACCTGCTCTGGTTGCGCGACTGGGCGGCCAAGTCGGGCAACGAGATCGTGGTGTACTCGCCCTACCCGAAGACCCTGGACATCCTGAAGGAGTTCGGCGTCGTAGCCCGCCTGCTCAAGTTCGGGCCGCTCGACCATGTCTTCCTGTTCCTGAAATATTGCGGACCATTCGATCTCGTCCAGATCGCGCTGAAGCTGAGATCGCCGTTCGAGCGGGCGCTGATCCGCGACGGCATCGACGTCGTGCACTTCACCTCGACCTCGAAGCGGCACCTGCTGCTCTACGAGCTGCCGTTCATCATCACGATCTTCGACGGCTGCCACCGCGATGCACCGGAGTTTCCGGAGGTCCGGACGTTCGGCGAATTCGAGCGCCGCGAGATCCTGTTCGGCCTTGCCAGCACCAAGGCGGCAGTCGTGATCGTCAACGCGCCGGAGTTGGTCGACGATCTCTGCCGCCGTTATGCCATGGAAAGGGAGCGCGCGGTCTGCATCCCGTTCTCGCCCTCCACCTATGTCAGCCAGTCCACGTCAGACGCCGCCGACGATGCGGCGGTGCTGGCAAGATACCGGCTCAAGCCCGGCTATCTGTTCTATCCGGCGCAATTCTGGCCGCACAAGAACCACATGACGCTGCTCGCCGCGCTCACAAGCTTGCGCGAGCGGGGCATCACCGAACGGCTGGTGCTGTGCGGCTCGGATCGCGGCGGCCGCGACAAGATCGATGCGGCGATCCGTGCCTACGGCCTGTCGGACCAGATCTCCATCATCGGCTTCGTCAAGTCCGCCGAACTGGGCGCGCTGTATCGCGGCGCCGCCGCGCTGGTGATGCCGAGCTATTTCGGCCCGACCAATCTTCCACCGTTGGAAGCCTGGGCGGTCGGCACGCCGGTGATCTATCCGGAGGCCTTCAAGGCCCAGGCCGGCGACGCCGCGATCCTGTTCGACTATGACGACCCGCGTTCACTCGCGGATGCGATCGTCAGCCTGCGAACCGAGGGCACGCGCGAACGGCTGCAAGCGGCCGGAGAGATCCGGCTCGCGCACTTTGCCGCGGAGACCAAGGCCGGCCACCAGCAATTCGCCCGCCATTTGGAACGGCTGAAGCACCGGCTGGCGTTGACCGCGCGCTGAATTGCCCTAAGCCGGAATGCGCGCCCTCAGGCGCTCGCGCAGCGCCGCATTCAACAGCGGGCTTGCGAGCATGCTGACTACGGCCAGCCAGATCGCGCATTCCACGACGAAGTGCACGAGCCCGCTTCCCGGCACCAGCGCGGTGATCGCCTGCCCGATCAGCCAGCCCGACGCCACGATGCCGACGCCCATGAACATCAGAAAGGCGACGTGCCTGAAGGGATGATGCAGGGTCTGGCGCATGACCAGCAGCGCGAGCAGTCCGAACTGAACGAGGATGTCGCTTGCGACCACGGCAAGCGCGGCCCCGAGCGGCCCCAGCCGCGGAATCAGAACGAAGGACAGCGCCAGGAAGACCACGAGCTGGAGGCCTTTGGTCCGGATCAGGAGATCGCCGCGATTGCTGTGATTGGCAAAGACCAGTGCCAGCAGCGATGGCGCGACGGCCGCCGAGCCGAGCAGCAGTGTCACCGTGAGCGGCGCGTCATAGGGAATGCTGCCATGGGTCCACAACGCGAAGAAATCCGGCCAAAACGGCAGCAGGCCGGCGACGGTCAGGCAGGCAAGGCCTGTCACGAACACCGAGCCATGGGCGTAGAGCCGGCGCAGCCGATCTTTGTCGCCGACCGCATGATCGTGGCCGAGCTCGGCGGCGAGCGGCAGCGTCACCTGGAGGCACAGGCCGCGCACCAGGCTCGCGATCACACGCGTCAAGCCCCATTGCGCCACCGCGACGCGGTTCGTGACCAATGCCGAGACGAGCAGCACCGGGACGTTGACGAGTGCGAGCTCGGTGATGTTGGCTACCGCAAAGGGCACTGCGCGGCCGAATTGTCCGACGCTCCAGCGCAGGGATGGCGACACGAACGGCGGCTTGCCGGCACGGCGCAGGAACGGAAACAGTCGCGGCGCGTCGAACGCAGCGAGCAGGATCGCGAACAGGACCTGCATCGACACGAAGGCAATCGCGACCGCAAGCAGGCTGCCGAACAATGCGAGCGCCGCGAGCTGGGCGATCTGTCCAAGCAGCAGCGCGGCGTTTTGCAGCCAGACCGTCCGGCCATAATGGCCTCGCACCCGATAGAGGCCGGAGACGAGGTTGGCGGGCACGGTCAGAAGCATGCCCAGAATCATCACCAGCATCGCAGCATCGAATGTTGGCGTGGCGTGAAAGCCGAGCACGGCCGATGGCGGCGCAAGAACCACCGCCGCGCACAAAAGCACACCCAGCACCGCCACGATGGCGAGATAGATCCGCAGCAGCGCCGAATAGAAATTCGCAGTGCGCCCGTCGCAATCGGCGCAAGCCTTGAACGCGAGAAAGCGGTTGATCGCGCGAAGCTGCAATCCGGCATCCGCCACGACGACGAGGCTTCCCGCCGCATAGATCGCAAGCCAGGCCGCGAGCGTGTCGCCGGTCCAGACATGCAGGAAGGCGGGGATGAGCAGAAGCTGCTGAGACAGCCCCAGCGCCATCTGGACCAGGTTGGCGGACCAGCCCTGCAAGAGGCGGCGGGCGCGGCTGATGCCGCCAGGCCTGCTCGAACCGTCGGCCGGGCCGGGCGCGTCAATTTGCTCGTCGGTCAAGCCGCGTCCTTCCCGGTCAAGCAAGCGGCCCGGCGCGCCCGCCAGCGCTCAGAGTCCATCCGACTCGCCGTTCTTCGGCGTCGAACGCGGCACGAAGGGAGAGAGCGACGGATCGGCCGGGCCCGGCATCGTCAGCTTGCCGCCGACATCTGCGGGCGGGCTCGCGGCAACGGCTGCCTCAGGCCGCTGGAGCACCAGCACCTCGCTGCGCTCGCCCTGCTTGAAAGTCACCTCGCGCGGCTGCACCGACGTCAGCGACCAGCCCGCGAGCGATTCGCCCTGCCGCAGACGCACGACCTTCTGATCGGTGCGGTTGACGAGAATTGCGATCGCATCGCCCTCGCCTACCACGGCCCCGACCAGCAACAACGGCGGCGGCGCCTCGACCGGCTTGGGCGCCGGCGCGGGACTTTCCTCGACCGGCGAAGCGGCGACCGCGCGCGGCGGCGGCCGGCGCATGGCCGAGAAGATCGGGCGCTCCTGGGTCGCGGTCAGAGCCGAGAGCGGCACCGACCACAGCGGATTGCCGCGAGGAATGGGCTTGCCCGGCCCTTGCTGCGCGGGCCGCGCGATCGGTCGCATCGTTCCGACATCGACACTTTCGGCAGGATTGCCCGCCGCATCGTCCGACAGGACATCCACGCGCGATGAGGTCGCCGCCATGGCTCCGGCAGCGCCCAGAACCGCGCAAAGCACGGCCAATCCTGTCGGCCTCAGCCAGCCGGACATCGATATTCCCCTGCGACCACGGGCCGCGCCACGCGACGGCGAGGCATTGGCGCCAAACTAGTTCCGATCCGTGGCGTCATCAACCCACACCGTCCCGCCACCCACCGAGCACGTACATTCCGTGCTGCACCCGTTGCAACGCATGAATATGTTGCCCGACAGCCACGATGGCTGAAAATGCAAAGCGGAACAGGGAGGAAGCAGGCGTAAATGGATATCCGTTCATTGCAGGCCATTGCGGCGCCATGAGATCATGGCGTGGGCGCTGAGCGTCAGTGCGCGCCCCGGTTGCATGTTTGCGATGAATTTCTTTGCTGATTTGAGACGATCGGATGGCTGGACCGACAATGGCAAGTGGGCGGATCGGATACGGGCTGCGATCGGTCGTACGCCACTCCCTGGCGACACTCCTCACCACCACGGCGCTGGGCATCGTCGCCGCGCATGCCGTGGACGGCACATGGACCGGTGGCTCCACCGACTGGACGGATCCCACCAACTGGTCATCCAACCCGAGCGTGCCCGACGAGACCGCGACCTTCACCAACACCGGAAGCACTGCGGTCGACAACAACAACGGCGTCGTCAGCATCGGCACGATCCAGTTCGCGAACACCTCGCAGGCCTATACGTTCACGATCGGCAATCCGTTCATCGTCAACGCCACGGGCATCATCAACAGCGATACGGTCAATACCCAGAATTTCCAGGTCACCTCCGGCAACAACCTGGTGTTCCAGAACAGCAGCACCGCGAGCGGCGGCGCCGGCGCCGTGACCATCTCGAACGACGTCGGCGGCAACGTCAATTTCATCCAGAACAGCACGGCGGGCACAGCAAGCCTCCTCAACAGCGGCTTCATAACTTTCGAGGATTCCGCCTCTGCCGGCAGCGCCCAGATCACCAACAACGCCACCGGTCAGATCGATTTCTTCACCGACGCCTCGGCCGGCACGGCGACGATCAACAACGGCGCAGGGGGAGTGCTGAACTTCCACAACAGCACCACCGCCGCCACCTCGACCATCATTAACGACGGAACGGTCAATTTCGACGGCTCAGCCTCCGCCGGCAGCGCCACCATCACCACCAACAACGGCGCAACGACGAACTTTAGCGGGTCGGCGACCGGCGGCAGCGCGCGCTTTATCACCAACGCAGGCGGCACCGTCGACATTTCGGGCCTGACCAGCGGCGGGATGACGTCGGGCTCGATCGAAGGCGCCGGTAATTACGTTCTGGGCGCCAACACGCTCACCACTGGCAGCCTCAACACCTCGACCCAGGTCGACGGCATCATCTCCGGCACCGGCAGCCTGACCAAGGTCGGCACGGGCACGCTGACGCTGGCCGGCACCAACGCCTACACGGGCGCAACCACGATCTCGGCCGGAACGCTGGCCATTTCGGGCTTCGGCAGTATTTCGTCATCCAGCGTCGTCACGGTCGACGCGACCTTCGACATTTCGGCATCCTCGGTTCCGTTCAACGCCATCACGACGCTTGCCGGGAGCTCGAGCGGCGTCGTCAATCTGGGCGCCAACAATCTGGTCATTACCAACGGCTCGACCGAGTTCTCGGGCGTGATCCAGGGCACAGGCGGGTTTGAGGTTTTCGGCGGAACGCAGACACTCTCGGGCGTGAACACCTACACCAATGTCACGCAGATCGACGCGGGTGCAACCCTGGCGCTGAAGGGCAGCGGCTCGATTGCAAATTCGCTCTACGTCGCCTTCTCGGGCGCGGGCGCGACACTCGATATTTCCCAGACCACGTCCGGGGTCTCGGTGACCCAGCTGTTCTCCTTCGGCACCAATGGCGTCGTCGCGCTGGGATCGAAGACGCTGACAATTGCCGCTGGCAGCGGCACCGCCTTCGGCGGCGTGATCCAGGACGGCGGCATTGGTGGCGGCACCGCGGGCAATCTTGCGATCGCGAACGGAGGACTGCAGCAGCTCTACGGCACCAACACCTATACCGGCACCACGACAATCGCGAGCGGCGGCGAGCTCGATCTCGTCAATTTCGGCGGCAGCGACGGCAGCATCGCGACCTCGAGCAACGTCATCGCCAACGGCGTCTTCGACATCACGGCCTTGAGCACCGGCACCACGATCAAGTCGCTCTCGGGCGCGGGCACCGTCAATCTCGGCGCCAACACGCTGACGATCACGACCGGCAACGGCACATTCGCGGGCGTCATCGACGATGCCGGCTTGGGAGGCGGGCTGACGCTGACCGGTGGCGCACAGACGCTGACCGGTATCAACACCTATACGGGCGCCACCGCCGTGAATGGCGGCACGCTGGTGGTGGACGGCTCTATCCTGAATAGCCCAGTCACGGTCAACGCGGGCGGCACGCTCGCCGGCAGCGGCACGATCGCGGGCGTCGCGGTCAATGGTGGCACGCTGGCGCCCGGCAGCACGGCGAGCCCGTTCGGCCCGATGAGCATCAGCGGATCGCTGACCTTCACCGCTGCCTCGACCTATCTGGTGCAGGTCTCGTCGACCAATGCCAGCCTCACCCAGGTCACGGGCGCGACCGACCTCGGCGGCGCGACAGTGCGCGCGAACTTCACCTCGGGCACAGTCAAGAAGCAATACACGATCCTGACCGCGGCCGGCAGCCTGGTCGGTACCACGTTCAACCCGACCGTCGTCTCCAACATGCCGACGCTCAACGCGACGCTGAGCTACGACACCAGCACCGTGTTCCTCAACGTCAACGTCAACTTCACACCTGCGGGCGGCCTCACCGTCAACCAGCAGAACGTCGCGAACACACTGACCAATTTCTTCAACACCACTGGCGGCATCCCAGCCGCCTTTGCCGCGCTGACGCCGGCGGGACTGACCACCGCCTCGGGCGAGCTCGGCACCGGCATCATCCAGTCCGCAATCAATGCCGACGGCCAGTTCCTGAATCTGATGCTCGATCCGACCGTCGTCGGGCGGAGCGGCGGCTTCGCCAAGGCGGGCAGCGTCGCGCAGTTCGCCGATAGCAATGAGGCTGCCGCCTACGCCTCGATGCGTCCGGCCACCGCGCGCGAGCGCGAGGCTTATGCGATGGCGACCAAGGCGCCGTTGCTCTCCTCGCAGCCGAGCAGCCGCTGGAGCGTCTGGGCGGCGGGCTATGGCGGTTCGGCGGAGGTCGGCGGCAATGCAGTGGTCGGCTCGCAGGACCTGACCGCGCGGGCCTGGGGCGGCGCAGCCGGTGCCGACTACAGGATCTCGGTGGACACGCTGGTCGGCTTTGCGCTCGGCGGCGGCGGGCTGAACTACTCGCTCGCCAATGCGATGGGCGCGGGCTCGGCCGACCTGTTCCAGGCCGGTGTCTATGGCCGGCACAATTTCGGGCCGGCCTACGTCTCGGCCGCGCTCGCCTATGGCTGGCACGACGTCACCACCAACCGCACCGTTGCTCTCGCCGGGGCCGACCAGCTCCAGGGCCGCTTCAAGGCCGACACCTTCTCGGCCCGCTTCGAGGGCGGCTATCGCTTCACGACGCCGCTGATCGGCATCACGCCCTATGCGGCGGCGCAGGTGACGAATTTCAACCTGCCCAACTACTCCGAAGTCAGCCTGAACGGCGGCGGCCTGTTCGCGCTGAACTACGCTTCGCAATCGTTGACCGATACCCGCTCCGAGCTTGGCCTGCGCACCGACAAGTCCTACCCCATGCAGAACGGCGTGCTGACGCTGCGCGGCCGCGCCGCCTGGGCGCACGACTACAATCCGGGCCGCGCCGTCACCGCGCTCTTCCAGACCTTGCCCGGCACCAGCTTCGTCGTGAACGGCGCCAGGGTCGATGCCGACTCCGCGCTCGTGAGCGGCAGTGCCGAGATGAAATGGCTGAGCGGCTTTTCGATCGCCGCCGTCTTCGACGGCGAGTTCTCCGGCAACGTCACCAGCTATTCCGGCAAAGGCGTGTTCAAGTACGCCTGGTGAGCCGGCGAGTCCGCCTGATCTGGCCGACCTACTTCCCCGCCTGCCACTGGCCCGAGACGCCCAGGATCACCCTGACGCGACCGGTGCCGGCATCGCCCAGCGCAGTGGTCTGCGGCACCTGGACGTCGAGCTGATCGACGAACAGGAACGGCATGCCGGCCTCGAGATCGTAGAGCAGCTTCTGGAGTGCCGGCTGTTCCAGGTCGCAGCTTACGACGAGGCCGACGAAGCCGTCCTTGGTCTGCGCGCCGGACACGTCGACTTGCGAGGACTGGACCTGGCCGCCGACATCGCTGACCGCCGCAGCAACCCGCTGCAGCAGATTGGCGCCGGCGACCGTCACGGTCGGCCCCTCCAGGAACGGCGTGCCGGGCCGCTCGGCCGACAAGGCCGCGGCATTCTTGGTGCCTCCCTTGCGGCCACGCAACTGGTCGAGCAGGTCGGAAGTCTGCGCCAGCGCCTGGCGATGGGCGACGATCTCGGCGATCGACAGGCCCGCCGTCAGCAGCAGCGCGCCGGCGACCGCCACGTAGAGCGTGACTGCGATCAGCGGCGAGCCTGCAAGCGCCCGCGCAACCGCATTGCCGCCGGTAACCTTGGCGCTGCTCATGGCACGTTCCTCGGTTCGATTTGCGCCTCGATATGGAAGCGCTCGCCGGGATCGGAGGAGCTGCGCGTGGTCGGGGCGTAGAACGTCGCGCGGTTGAAATGCCCGGACTGTTCGATCAGGGGGATCAGCGAGGGTGCATCGCGGGTGATGCCGCCGATCTGCAGCTTGTTGCCCGCCAGGTGCAGCTCGGTGACATAGGTGTGATCAGGCAACACCCGGCTCAGCGTTTCCAGCACGATCACGCTCGCCGCTGTCTCGTATTTGCGGCGTTCGAGCAACGCGAGCGGGGAGCGCTCGCCGCCATCGCTGCCGCGAAGCGCGGCGCGGCGCTGGGTGATCTGCCGTTCGAGCTCCTTCTCCTGCGCGCCGAGACCGTCGGCTAGATAGCTTGCCGCGACTGATCCGACCACCGCGGCGACGGCGGCGAGGACCAGCACCGCCTGCAGCGCCCGGCTCAGCCGCGCCGGATCGACCGCGCCCCGCGATCTCTGCTCGAATACCTTGATGCGTCCGCCCGCGGTCGCCTCCGTCGCGATCGCGACCGCTGACGGATGGAACGGCGAGACGGCCTCGACATAGCTCATCGCCAGCTTGCGCGGCGCCGCGGCGATCTCCGTGGTGATGCTGTCGCTGCCATGCGCCGCCGGGGCTCGACAACCGAACACCGCTTCGCTCGCGGTCCACGGCGTCAGCCGGTCGATCTGCGCCCGCACGATGCCGTCGAGGAAATCGGCCGCACGCGCCGGCAGCTCCAGCGGACGAAACAGGAAGCGCGACGGCCGCAGCACGATCTCGACGCGGCTGCCGCGGACGATCTGCGCGAGAGTGGCACTCGCAAACTTGCCATCCTCGAAGGCGATCTCCTTCGGGACGTTCTCCGACTTGGCCGCTTCCAGCGCGAACATGCCGGTCTCGCTTTCGACAAGCCGCACCACCCGCGGCGACACGGTCCGCTCCATGGCGCGAACGATCGTGCCGGCCACGGTGCCGGTCCAGGCATCGAGAATGGCGCGAAGGGAATCGAGCGAACTCATCTCACAGAGGCTTTCCGGCGGAGCCATCGACGGCGTTATGCCACGACAATACACGATACGGCTCATCGCCGCTTTCGAGAAGCAGGATGACGATCTCGGCCGAACTCCGCCGATGCGACGGCAGCTCGACCGCGACCGTCAGCCGGTACGCCTTCGAACCCTCAATCGTCGCATTGGTGCTGCCGGCAAGTCCGACCAGCGCCCGGGAATCGACGTTGGGGTCAGTGCGGTCGCGCAGCACCTGTTGCAGGAGTCCGGGCGACATGCCTGGCAGGGCCGCCACCACCTGCGGCGCGGCGTCGATCACGTTCACCGTCCGCATGTTGCTGAACACCGTGACGAAGGGCAGCGCGCGCTCCACGACGGCGGCCGGAATACCGCGCACCAGCCAGAGCTCGTCGCTATGGGGAAATGGGGCGTGGCGCGGCAGATAAGGCGCGCCGAGCGTGCGGTAGTAAGAATCCTCCGGATTGTCCTGGCCTGGCTCCGTCGACGAGCGCCAGGCGAGGATCCGATCGGCATAGACGGGTGCGTCCGTCGCGGAGACACCGAGCGCCGTCATCAGGCCCGACAGCAGCGGCTTCGGCGCCATGTTGAGATCGACGCGCGCAGCCTCCGAGCGGAACGTCACGCTCACCCGACCGGCGCCGACGCGAGCATTAAAGGTGCCGCTGGTCGGACGGCTCGCGTCGTTCTGCGCGGTCAGACGGTAGGCCGCCAGTTCGATCCCGGCGGTTACCAGCGCATCGGCCTGCAACCTGTCCGCATTGACGGCGACCGTGACCGCCGTGTTGGTGACATAGGTCAGGTAGATCAGCGCCAGCGCCGCCAACGCCGCCAGCATCCAGAGCACCGCGATGACGATGAAGCCGCGGCTGTCGCGAAGCCTCGCATGGTCGAGCCCTGCCCCGCTCAAAGCTGCTGCTCCTCTTTCTCCGCCTGTTGCGGCCGGGTGCGCGCCGTGACGCAGGTCGCCGGATTCTTGGCCCGCGCGCATTCGGCCGGCGCCGTGATGCGCGGGACCACCGCGCCCGAGACCGCGAGCACCTGCCCGGACGCACTGTCGCGCACGGTGATGCGGATGCGATCCGGCAGCTGCGGCTGCCCGCGCCAGACCGGCTGCCACTGACCGTCGGGCCCGGCATAGGCGAAGTTGACGCGGAAGGGCGCCCGGATCAGCACGACCTGATCGACGAAGCGGATCTGCCCGTCGGTCGGCATCGGTTGGAACGGCGCGCGCTCGCGCACCAGCGCCAGCCCCTGCGCGTCAGCCTTTTCGATCAGGCGGACGAATTCGAGACCTGGACGCGTGCTTGGACCGAGCGCCGTGCGCAGGAAGGTCACCGACAATTCGGCGCCGTCGAACAGCGGCACCCTGGCGTCGCCGTTCACTGTCATTTGCTCCGCGACGGACAGGTCGGCGGCGATGCGGTCGAGCCCGGTCGCAAGACGCTCGGCCCGCTGCACGCGGGCAATGCCGCGATTCCAGTTCGGCAGCCATTGCGCCGTCATGGTCGCCAGCGCCGCCAGGATCACGGTCATCAGCAGGGTTGCGAGCAGCACTTCGAGCAAAGTGAAGCCGGCTTCATCGGCCAGTGCGCGGCGCAGGCGCTTCATCGCCAAGCCCCTCAATGCCAGGCCCTTCACTGCGACACCCTCGGCACCAGCTTCACCGTCGTGACCTGGATCGCGCTGCCGTCGGCGCGCTGCAGGCGCAGATTGACCGCCAACGGCACGAAGCGATCGCTGGCGGGATCACCGCCCGGCACGTTCATCGGCGCAACGTCGACCCGCCAGCGGCTGCCGGCGAGTTCGCCGCTCCGCCGGCCGGGTTTCAGCAAAGAGCGCGCCGGCAGCTCCGCGAGCAGGGTCTCGGCCGTGCCCGCGAGTGCCAGACGCTGGTCGATCGCGCGCGTCCCCTTCACCGTCGTGGCGATCACCGAGCCGATCGTCCCGAGCACGACCGCGATGATCGCGAGCGCGACCAACGCCTCGATCAAGGTGAAGCCGGCGCTATCAGAGCAGCTTCTGCGGAACAATCTCGACGCCTCCGGTCAGCCAGTTGACGCGCACCTCATATCCCATGCCGGGCCGCGCCAAGGCGATCACCCCGCCGCACGACATGCCCGATGGAAAGAAATCGATCGACCGCCCCGCGGCCCGGTCGGCGCAGCGTGAGGCCAGCATCGCCTGCACCACCACGTCACCAGGCAAGCGGATGGTCCGCCCGGTGACGCCGGAACGGATCGCGCGCGCCTCCGCATCCACCTGGGTCGCCACCCTGGTTTGCCGGCGCAGCGCCGCGTTGCGATCGGCTTTCAGCAGCGCCGCGGTCTCGACCGCGTAGCTCTCCAACCTGGCCCGCGTCGTCGTGCGCGGGACAGCCGGCAGGATGATCGCCGCGAGCAGGCCGATGATCGCGAGCACGCACAGGATCTCGATCAGCGCAAAGCCGCGTGCCTCGCCGATGCCCTCAGCGCGCGCCGCTGACAATGTCGGCCGCCGTTCCACTGCCGCCTTCCTGACCGTCCGATCCCAGCGAGATGATCTCAAAAGGCGCGCTCGCGCCCGGCGCACGATAGACGTAGATGTGCCCCCAGGGATCGTTCGGCACCACGCCGCCACGCAAATAGGGTCCATTCCAGCCGGTCTGATTGGTGTTGCGGGTCAGCGCGGAGAGCCCTTCGTTCGATGTGGGATAACGGCCGAGATCGAGAAAGTAGAGATCGAGCGCGCTGGAAAAGCTCTCGATCTGGATCTTCGCCGCCTTCGCCTTGGACTCGCTGAGATAGTTCAGCACTCGCGGGCCGACCAGCGCCATGATCATCCCGATGATGGTGATGACGACCAGCATCTCGACGAGGGTGAAGCCCGCCTCCCCTCGGCCCGCGCGCTGCCGGCCGCGCCCTGCGCATCGATGTTTGGTCACTTCAAGCCTCTCCCGTTACCTGCTCTTTATCTAGCCCAACTAACCGACAATTTGGCTCACCGACATCAGCGCCGTCATCACCGACGTGATCAGGCCGCCGACGACCAGCGAAATCGCGATGATTGCGGCCGGACCTGCGATGCCGACCGCGCGGTCCAGCGTGCGCTGCAGCTTGGCCTCGTAGAATTCGGCGACGCGTCCCGACAGCATCGGCAATTGTCCGGTCTCGTCGCCGAGCCGGAGCATGCGCACTGCCATCGCGGGCAGCGCCTCCGTCTCAGCCAATGCGTCGGACAACTTCGAGCCGTGGCGAACGCGGTCGGCGGCATCGCTCCAGACCGCGGCCGAGCCTGTCGTCGCCATCATGTCGACGAGGATGCGCAGCGTGATGGTGAGATTGACGCCGCTGCCGAGCAGCAGGCCGAGATTGCGGCAAAACAGCGCCGTCCGGTATGCGCTCATCACGTTGCGGATTGCCGGCAGCCGCGTGATCGCATTCGTGACGCCGCGGCGGACGCGCTCTTGCCGGAGCAAGAGCCACGCCACTGCGATGATGGCCGCAAGGCCAGCCAGCACCGCATCCGAATTGCCGCGCAGGAACGTGGAGATGTTGAGAAAGACGCCGACGACCGGATCAATCTTGGCGCCGAAATCCTGCAACACGGATGCGAACTGCGGCAGCACGAAAGTGAGGAAGAACAGCAGCACGCAACCCGCCGCGCCCAGCACGAACAGCGGATAGCGGATTGCATCCGACAGCCGCCGCCTCAGCGCCTCGCTGCGCGTGCGCTCGCCGGCCAGCACCTCCAGCACCTGGTCCAGCGATCCCGAGGCCTCACCGACCCGCACCAGCGCGACATACATCGGGGGGAACAGCCCTTCGTGCCGCGCCAGCGCCTCGGCAAAGCTCTCGCCCGCAACGACGCGCGAACGGATGTCCGCAACGACAGGACGCAGCCGGCCGAAATCCGGGTCCGCCGCGAGCAGCTCCAATCCGTCATTGATGCGTGCGCCGGCGCGCAGCAGCAGCGCGAGGTCGCGGGTGAAGATGGTGACGTCTTCCGGCTTGGGCCTGTTGAAGAGGCTGAACACACGGCCCGCCGAGCCGCCCTCTTCCGGCGTGACGTTGTCGACCAGCACGAGACCGAGCCGTTCGATCCGTTGCGCGACGTCGCCCGGCGCAGGCGCGGCAATGGCGCCGGAGACCAGTTCGCCGTTGGCGTTGAGGGCGCGGTAGCGATAGTTCGGCATGCGTTAGCGCAGGATGAGCTTGGGGTGAATCAATTGGCCGCGGGGTCGGTGCACCTCTCCCGCTTGCGGGAGAGGTCGGCGCATAGCGCCGGGTGAGGGTTTTCTCCTCTTGGGGGTTCTCGATTGCGGAGACACCCTCTCCCCAACCCTCCTCCGCAAGCGAGGGAGGGAGCACTCCTCCCTCGTTGCAACGTTTGAACCTGATCTCATCATATCTAGCGCACCGTCGTGACGCGGAAGACCTCGGGCACGGTGGTGAGCCCGGCCCGGCATTTGGCGACCGCATCCTCCAGCATCGTGGTCATGCCGCCCCGCATCGCGGCGGCGTCGATCGAGTGGGAGTCGGTCTGCGGGCCGACCAGCGTGCGCACCTCGTCGGACATTTCGAGGATCTCGAACACGCCGTTGCGGCCGCGATAGCCGGTGCCGCCGCAGCGTTCGCAGCCACCGGCCTCGTGCACGACCTCGCCGCACTTGAAACCAATCACCGCGAAGCGCGGGTCCTCGGCGAGATCGGCCTCGGTCAGCGCATGCGGGACCTTGCAGCGGTCGCAGAGCACGCGCACCAGGCGCTGCGCGACCACCGCGCGCAGCGTGGACTTCAGCAGGAAGCCCTCGATACCGAGATCGATCAGGCGCGGCACGGCGGCCGCGGCCGTCTCGGTGTGCAGCGTCGTCAGGACGAGATGCCCGGTGAGTGCGGCGTGGATCGCGATATGGGCGGTCTCGGCGTCGCGGACCTCGCCGACCATGATCACGTCGGGGTCCTGGCGGACGAAGGCGCGCATGGCGGAGGCGAAGGTCAGCCCGATCGACGGCTTGACCTGGGACTGGTTGATGCCGGGAATCTCGTACTCAACGGGATCCTCGATGGTGAGGATCTTTCGCGTGGGCTCGTTCAGGATCGACAGCATGGTCGCGAGCGTCGTGGTCTTGCCGCTGCCGGTCGGTCCCGTGACCACGATCATGCCGTGCGGCATCGCGAGCAGCCGCGTCATCACGCTCTCGTCGCGCGCGGCGAGACCGAGCTTGCTCATTTCCAGGAGACCGCGGTCGCGCGGCAGCAGGCGGATGACGGCGCTCTCGCCGTGCTGCGTCGGCATGGTCGCGACGCGAACGTCGATCTCGCTGCGCCCGACCCGCACGCGCGCGGCGCCGTCCTGCGGCAGGCGCCGTTCAGCAATGTTGAGGCTGGCGAGAATCTTGATGCGCGAGATCAGCGCCTGCGGCGGAATGCCGTGCGGCGACGGCAGCGCACGCAACAGGCCGTCGACGCGCATGCGCACGACGAGTCCGGCACGGAACGGCTCGACGTGGATGTCGCTGGCACGCAGGTCCACCGCGCGCTCCAAGAGATCATTGAGCGCGCGCACCACCGGCGCGCCGCTGGCGAGATCGCGCAGGCTCTCGATGTCGTCGTCGGACTGCTGGGCAACGCCCCTGCCGCTTCGATCCGCATTTGCATCGTCGGCATCGGCCCGTTGATCGAGGACCGTGGTGATGTCCTCGTATGAGGCCACGACGACATCGACCGGGGCTCCGAACACGATTTCGGCGGCACGAATGGCGGCCGTGTCGGAGGGGTCGGCGACAGCCAGCCGCAAGACGTCGTTCGACGGCGGGTCACTGAAAGGAAAGATGGTGGATTCACGCAGGAAACGGCGCGAGAAGCCGTCGAGGCGAGGCGTGGCGGCGAGCAGTTGCGGAAGACTCAGCCGCGGCAGGCCAAAATGATCGGAGACTTCATCTGCGAATTCGGCCGCGGAGAGATCGGTGGCCTCCCACAATTCACGCAACGGGCGCATGAGCGCGGGGTTGGCCGATTTGTCGACATGGGCATGCGCCCGCGGCGGCAATGAGTATTTTTCCAGGAGGTGCTGCCGGAAGCTATCTGCGGAGCGGTCGCGCATCGCATTCACGGCGTTGACCTTGTGACCTGAAAGCAACAACTTCGGCGGGTGACGACAGGCCCTTAGCCCTTGACATATTTAGTAGCAAAAACATAATCGTGGCGCAAATTATTGCGCGTCCGAACCAAGGGGGGATCGGATGCACTTTCCAGTCAATTCCAGCGTCGGCAGGGGTGTTTTGTTTAGGGTGGTCCAGCCGCTTTTGCGCCGTCGCTCAGCGTTGTCTGGAACGCTCCTCCTGTTGTCGTCCGCCTTCGTGCTCGGCGCCTGCATCGTGACCGCCGACCAATCAATCGAAGCCGATCCAAAGGACCCGCGCGCCCAGGACATCGCCGACAAGGTCCGCTCCCTCGATCTTCAGCCGCGTCAACCTGCCGATGCTGGCGCAAGCGGCATTGCGCAGGCGCGATCGTCGAAGCCGGCGATCTATCTCAGCGATGGTGCAACCCCGCAGGGTGGCGCGCTGACCGAACGCGAGGATGCCGGCGGCAGCGGCTACGACCTCAATTTCGAGAACGCGCCGGTTGCCACCGTCGCAAAGGTCGTCCTTGGCGACGTGCTCAACGTCGGCTACACGATCGACCCGCGCGTGCAGGGAACCGTGACGCTGGCGTCGGTGCGGCCGGTGCCCAAGGCGGATGCGGTCTACGTGCTGGAGAACGCGCTACGCATGTCCGGTGTCGCGCTGGTCCGTGACCGCGCCGGCTATCGCCTGCTGCCGGCGCCGGAAGCCGGCCCGGGCGGCATCGACCGCTCGCTGAACGCCGCCGCCGGCCAAGGCATCACCGTGGTGCCGCTGCGCTACGTCTCGGCCCAGAACATCTTCAAGCTGCTCGATGCCTTCGGCGTGAAGGCCCAGACCATGCGTCCCGACAGCGCCCGCAACACTTTGATCGTCAGCGGCAGCGGCACCGACCGGGCGACCGCGGTCGACACCATTCTCTCCTTCGACGCCGACTGGATGCGCGGGCAATCGGTGGGCATCTTCCCGGTGCGGAATTCCACGCCCGAGCCGCTCATCTCCGAGATCGAAAAGATCATGGATTCGGGCGAAGGCGGCATGGGACAGAACGTGGTGAAATTCCAGCCGATCGGGCGCCTCAATTCAATTCTGGTCGTCAGCCAGAAGCCGGAATATCTCAAGCGCGCGCAGACCTGGATCGCGCGGCTCGACCGCTCCGACACGGACGGGGTGAACCTGAAATCCTATCCGCTGCGCTACGGCAACTCCAAGGCGGTGGTGGCGCTGCTGAACGAGATCCTGTTCAGCCAGAGCGCGACCAGCACCTCCTCGCTCGACAATTCGGCGGGCCAGATCTCCCCCGGCGCGGGCATCGCGACGTCCTCGTCCGGGACCAATCCGATCGCCTCGCTCAGCGCACTTCCGACCGCAGCCGCAGGTGCCGCAACCCCGGTCACCGGCGCTCCCGGCTCGTCGCTGGCCGCCCGCCCCGCCCCTGCGGCGGCCGGCGTGCCCGGCCAGGACAACGGCTCCGGCTCGCTGCTCGGCACCGGCGCAAAGCCCGCCAACAATGCGATCCTTCAAAACGTACGGATCACGGCCGACGTCACCAATAACGCGGTGCTGGTCTACGCCAACGCGGAATCGCAGCGCGTCGTCGAGCAGACGATCCGGCAAATCGACCGGCCGCAGCGCCAGATCGCGATCGAGGCGACGATCGCCGAAGTCACGCTGAACGACGCCTTGAACTACGGTGTCCAGTTCTTCATCGCCAGCAAGCAAGGCTCGGTCTCCAACGTCATTAACGGCGTCAGCAACAGCGCTTCGGTCGGCAGCAACATCGAGCAGCAGACCAGCGCGGTCAACGCCGCCGCCGGCGCGCTGCTCGGCCGCGCCCTGCCCGGCTTCAACTTTCTGATCGGCGCGGAAAATTCCCCGCGCGTGGTGCTCGATGCGCTCCACAACGTCACCACCGTCAAGGTGCTGTCCAACCCGTCGCTGGTGGTGCTGGACAACCAGCCGGCGACCTTGCAGGTCGGCGACCAGGTGCCGTTCTCGACCGGCACCGCGACCGTGCTGACCGCCAACAACACCGTCGTCAACACCATCGACTACAAGAACACCGGCATCATCCTGCGCGTGCTCCCGCGCGCCAACGCCAACGGCAACGTCGTGCTCGACATCGAGCAGGAGATCTCGAGCGTGGCCGCCGGCAGCACCGGCTCGCTGACGCCGACGATCTCGCAGCGCCGGGTCAAGAGCTCGATCGCGGTGACCAGCGGCCAGACCGTGCTGCTCGCCGGCTTGATCAGCGAGACCGAGAACAGACAACGGCAGGGCATTCCGATTCTCGATTCCATTCCTGGCGTGGGCGATGCGTTCTCGCACCAGGGCAATACGCGCGCCCGCACCGAGCTGATCCTGTTCATCCGCCCGACCGTGATCAAGGACGGCGTCGATGCGCATGTCATCGCGGAGGAAATGCGCAGCAAGATGAACAGCCGCCTCGTCGGCACCAGCAATCCCGTCATCTCCGTGAACCCGCCCAAGGCGGCGCGCTAAGGGCGTGACGGATCAGGCGGCGAATGTCGGGACGGGCGCTCCGCTCGCCATCGCCCTGCTGCTCGGCGTGTTCGCAAGCCTCCTCACCGCTCCGGGCGCCGAAGGCCTCTACGGCGCGTTCCTGGCCGCCCTGATGCTTGCGATCGCGGCGAACGATGCCCGCCACTACCGCATTCCGAACGAGCTGACCGGCGCCGCCTTCGCGCTCGCGCTGCTCCGCGCCGGCGCGTTCGTGCCCGACATCGGCGCCGAGGCGCTGCTCTGGCCGCTGATCCGTGCCGCGGCCTCGGGCCTTCCGCTGCTGCTGCTGATGGTGCTCTACCGCCGCTGGCGCGGCCGGGACGGGCTCGGGCTCGGCGACGTCAAGCTCGCCGCGGTCTGCGGCGCCTGGCTCGATCTTGCGACCGTGATCGCGGTGATCGAGCTTGCGGCACTGCTCGCGATCGGCGCCTATGTCGTCAATGCTGCTCTACAACGGAAGCCGCTGCGCGCCACGGCCTTCCTGCCGTTCGGGCTGTTCCTGGCACCGGCGATCTGGATCGGCTGGCTGGGAGAGACCTGGTACACGAACTGGCTCGGCGGCTGGCCGGGCTGAAGCCTGGGATCAGGACCATCGTCGTTCCGCGGCCGGCCCGCCCACACAAACGCGAAAACAACCCCATGCACGGGAGACGGGGACAGGTTTTTCAACGACTTACCAATCGGCGTGCTTTGCGGATCCTGCGAAGCGATTTGACGCGTCGGACAAAACGCCGGGGGATGCCTCACGGCGATGGTGCGCTACACCGCCCCTCCCGAAAATCACGCAAGGCAACCGAGCTGACAGACCAAGGCGCGGCGGTCAGTGCTCGCGGCTCGGCGCCCATTCCAGCGCCCGCAGGCGGGCCTGGGCAATCTCGCCGCGCGTCATCTTGGTAGTGACGGCATCGCGGATCCGGGCCCGCGCCTCGCGCGCAAGAGGCGGCGCTGCCGCCGTGGACAGATTGAGCCATTTGGAGGCTTCGACGATGTCCTGCGGCACGCCCTGGCCGCGGTCGTAGAGCAGGCCCAGCGAATACTGGCCGCGGCTGTCGCCCTGCTCTGCCGCCCGCCGGTACCACATCGCGGCTTCCGTGTAGTTCTGCGGCACGCCGCGACCGGTCTCGAACAGGAAACCAAGATAGGACTGTGCAGCCGCATTGCCCCGCTCGGCGAGCGGAATGAAGATGCGGGACGCCGTCAAATAGTCCTGCCGATGGAAAGCGGAGACGCCCTGACGGAGCGATTGGGCGTGGGCCGGAACTGCCAAGACGAGCGTCAGCAGAATGGCGGCACAGCCCCATCCCGCCCGTCGCGAAAAACGGTGCGCTTGCGGCGCCGCACGGCAAAGTCCCGGATTCTGGCTGTCGAGCGTCTCCATGCCACCCCGCGCTCCCTGCATATGCGCGGCCAGACTAGTCTGCAGGCATCCAGAAATCCATAGTGGTGCCAGGCACAAAAAAAGCTCCGGGCGCATCGCGCCCGGAGCTCGTTCGATTGATCGTGCCTAGTGATACCCGCCAGCGGTAGCCGGCGTCGTGTCCGGAGCATTGCCGTTAATCTGGTTGTCCAGATAGGACAGCACGTTGCCGGTCGTGGCTGCGCCGAGATTGTTGACGATCACGGAGCGGCCGATCCGCACCCCAGCAGCGCCGCTGAGGGCGAGGCCCGTGCTCAAGTTCTCCGAGATGTTGCTGTTGTTGACCTGGACGTTGGACGATCCCAGCACGTTCACGCCGACGAAGTTGTTGTGAATGGCCGTATTGTTGATCAGGACCCGGGAGCTGCCGCCGTTCGTGTTGATACTGATCCCGGCGCCAGCGGCAGCGGCGCCGTTATGGGAGATCACGCTGTCGCGGATCATCAGCATCGAGTTGAAGTTCGACGGATTCGAGAAAATGCCGGTTCCCGACGCGCCGTTGAAGTCCCTGATGAAGCAATGCTCGATGACTACCGAGGCCGCTTGGAGGATGTTGACGCCCTTGACGCCGGTGCCGGCCCCCTCGATGTCGAGGCCGCGCAGCACGATGTGATCGGTCGCCGCGGCGTTGACGTTGATGCCGTTGGTGCCCGACGCGAGGATGCTGCCGACGACGCCTTCGCAATAAATCGTCATCGCCTTGGTGATGGTCACCGTGCCGAAGCCCGCGGAATCCAGGCAGTTGATCTCGCCGCCCGCGGCCGTCTTCGAGATCGCACCGGCGAAGGTCTTGCACGGAGCGGTGCGACTGCACGGATTGACGTCATCGCCGACGCCGGACACCCACGTTCTGGTCGCCTGGGCATGAGCCGGCTGCGACACGGCGAATGGCAAGAGGAATCCCGCTACAAGAGCCCATAGAGCAATACGACGCATGTTGAACCTCCAAAATTGAATGGAAAATTTGGCGTTGTTGCCAGATTGGAAACTTCCGAGGACTTAGTGATACCCACCAGCGGTGGCCGGCGTCGTGTCCGGGGCGTTGCCGTTGATCTGGTTGTCCAGATACGACAGCACGTTCCCGGAGGTCGCCGCCCCCAGATTGTTGACGATCACCGAGCGGCCGATCCGTACCGCTGCGCCGCCGGTAAGCGCGAGGCCCGTACCGATATTCTCCGAGATGTTGGAATTGTTGACCTGGACGTTGGCCGATCCCTGCACGCTCACGCCGACGAAGTTCTTGTGGACGGCCGTGTTGTTGATCAGGCTCCGCGAACTGCCGCCGTTCGTATTGATGCTGATCCCGGCGCCGTCGGCCGCGGTGCCGTTGTGCGAGATCACGCTGTCGCGGATCATGAGCATCGAGTTGAAGTTTGACGGATTGACGAAGACGCCGACGCCGCCCGCGCTGTTGAAGTTCCTGATGAAGCAATGCTCGATGACCACCGAGGCTGCCTGGAGGACGTTGACACCTTTGATGCCGGTTCCGGCCCCGTCGATATCGAGGCCGCGCAGCACGATGTGATCGGTCGCGGCTGCGTTGACGATGACGCCAGAGCTCCCCGCTGCGAGGATGCCGCCGACGACGCCTTCGCAATAGATCGAGATCGCCTTGGTGATGGTCACGACGCCGAAACCGCCGGAATCGAGACAATTGATCTCGCCGCCCGCGGCTGTCTTCGAGATCGCGCCGGGAAAGGTCTTGCATGGGGCGGTGCGACTGCACGGATTGGCATCATCGCCCACGCCGGACACCCACGTCCTGGTGGCCTGAGCATGCGCCGGTTGCGATGCGATCAGCGGTACGAAAAATCCTACAGCCAGAGCCAAGAGTGCAATTCGACGCATTTCTCTTCCTCCCGAAATTGAGCTGAGATCCCCAGCTTGTTGCCATGCACAAATCTTCGCTGCCGCAGCCCGCAGCCCGCAGCCCGCGCGGCCCTACGGCATCATTCTTCATATTTCGCTGAAACTTCCCCCGCCGCTTTCGGCGCTCGCACTACGGCCTTCGTGTTGAAATGATTGGGTACGCAACGCTACTGGGGAAAATGGAAGCAGACTTCTTGGCACCTCGGATCACGCAACTGTTGCGCGATGAACCGCGGGCTTTCTAGTGGTCGCGCCGGATCATTCAAGGTTCAACTCGACGTGTCTATTTTGTGAGGACTCTTACGTCAAGAACGTGTCCACGACGCCACGAACCTCGTCCATGGCGACCGCCGGTGACAGCCAGGGCCGAGCCTCGATCGCAAACACGTCGTGCATGTCGCACGATGGCTAGGTTACCGGCCAGCCATGACAGGAATGATTCCCCTGCTGCGTCGATTCGACGCGACGAGACCCACACCGTCAGCTGAGCAGGAAGCCGGGCCCGTGCAGGTTGTGAAGAAAATCGGCCACGATGTCGAACGCAGCTGTGTCGTGGCTTCCCGTCAGTTGAGTCCACTGCTCCGGCGTGGTCTGCACATTGGCTGGCGCGGGCATGGCGTCCGGTAGCTCGGACAAAGTCGTCAATGAGGTCCCGCCTTCGGTGAAGTTGAACGCAAAGCCATCGCCGGAGGTCCCGGGCCCCGCCGTGGCGGGCGGCGCCGCGCCGATGGTGCCGTCGCCATTGAAGTCTTGATGGAGCGTCGGCTCGAGCGCTTTCAGAGACGCATCAGTCCCCAGCACTTCGGGAGCCGCGGCAAGGGTGGTCTGGAAGTTGCCGGTGCTGTCCGTGCTCCAGACAGAATAGTGCGCGTTCGCGGAGTTCTTCCAGACGACGTCATAACCACCGCCCGACACCTGCTCGGCGGCAATGACCGACCACGTGCCGAAATTCGCCGCGATCACCGTAGCCCCGGCATATTTCAGCGCGGGGCCGGTGCCGGTCGAGATGTCGGCCAGGTAATAGGTGCTACCTGACAGGATCGTTTTAGTCGAGCCGAACGACTCGATCGTGGCGCCGCTGATGGCGACGCCGATCGTGCCGTCGCCGTTGAGATCCTGATGGAGCGTCGGCTCCAGTGCCTGCAGGGACGCATCAGTCCCCAGCACTTCGGGAGCCGCGGCAAGCGTGGTCTGGAAGTTGCCGGTGCTATCCGTGCTCCAGACGGAATAGTGCGCGTTCGCCGAATTCTTCCAGACGACGTCATAACCGCCGCCCGACACCTGCTCGGCGGCAATGACCGACCACGTGCCGAAATTCGCTGCGATCACCGTAGCCCCGGCATATTTCAGGGCGGGGCCGGTGCCGGTCGAAATGTCGGCCAGGTAATAGGTGCTCCCTGACAGGACCGTTTTGGTCGAGCCCAACGCCTCGATCGTGACGCCGCTGACGACGGGGGCGACGGGGACCCCGGTCGTGCCGTCGCCGTTGAGATCCTGATGGAGCGTCGGCTCCAGTGCCTGCAGGGACGCATCAGTCCCCAGCACTTCGGGAGCCGCGGCAAGCGTGGTCTGGAAGTTGCCGGTGCTGTCAGTACTCCAGACGGAATAGTGCGCGTTCGCCGAATTCTTCCAGACGACGTCATAACCACCGCCCGTCACCTGCTCGGCGGCAATGACCGACCACGTGCCGAAATTCGCCGCGATCACCGTAGCGCCGGCATATTTCAGGGTGGGTCCGGTGCCGGTCGAGATGTCGGCCAGGTAATAGGTGCTCCCTGACAGGACCGTTTTGGTCGAGCCCAACGCCTCGATCGTGACACCGCTGATGACGGGGACCCCGATCGTGCCGTCGCCGTTGATATCTTGATGGAGCGTCGGCTCCAGTGCCTGCAGGGACGCATCGGTCCCCAGCACTTCGCCGGCGGCGGCAAGCGTGGTCTGGAAGTTGCCGGTGCTGTCAGTACTCCAGACGGAATAGTGCGCGTTCGCCGAATTCTTCCAGACGACGTCATAACCACCGCCCGTCACCTGCTCGGCGGCAATGACCGACCACGTGCCGAAATTCGCCGCGATCACCGTAGCGCCGGCATATTTCAGGGTGGGTCCGGTGCCGGTCGAGATGTCGGCCAGGTAATAGGTGCTCCCTGACAGGACCGTTTTGGTCGAGCCCAACGCCTCGATCGTGACACCGCTGATGACGGGGACCCCGATCGTGCCGTCGCCGTTGATATCTTGATGGAGCGTCGGCTCCAGTGCCTGCAGGGACGCATCGGTCCCCAGCACTTCGCCGGCGGCGGCAAGCGTGGTCTGGAAGTTGCCGGTGCTGTCCGTGCTCCAGACGGAATAGTGCGCGTTCGCCGAATTCTTCCAGACGACGTCGTAACCGCCGCCCGACACCTGCTCGGCGGCAACGACCGACCACGTGCCGTAGTCGGGCGCGTTGACGACAGAGCCGCCAAATTTCAGGGTCGGCCCGGTGCCGGTCGAGATGTTGTTCAGGTAATAGTTGCTGCCGGATAGCACCGCACTCGTCGAGCCGAACGCCTCGATCACGATCGTCAGGCTGGAGCTTGCGATGGTGCCATCGGCGAATTTGAAGGACTCGATACTCGTGGCGGTATCGGTGCCGTCAGGGGAACCACTGCGCAGGTCGACCAGGGTGAAGGTTTGCGTCGTGGCATTGTAGGAAATCGTGTAGTTGGCCCGGCTGCCCGAGTACACCGCGGTATCGCTGCCGGTGCCGCCGAGGATGGTGTCGTTGCCGCCGCCGCCGGTGATCGTATCGTTGCCCGAGCCGCCGTTCAGCGTGTTGGCGATGGCGTTGCCGATGATGGTGTCGTTGCCGGACCCGCCGGTGGCGTTGTCGATGTAGGAGCGAGCGTCGCCGTTATAGAGATAGGCGTTGTAGACGTTGCCCGACGCGTAATGGCCGTCGCCGAGATAGGCCAGCTGCACGGAGGAGAACACCGACGAGGCGCCGGGATTGAGGTTGATGCTCAAGTTCGTCGTGTAGTTCGAGAGGTCGTAGGTATCGACGCCGCCGCCGTCCCAGACGGTCTCGTAGATGCGGTTGGCCGAGCCGCCGGCGCCGCCGCCCGGCGCGAGCTGCCCGACGCCGTTGATGAACTCCTGTCCGGTGGTCGGATTCCAGGTGTAGACGGTGCCGCTGCTCTGGGTCGTGTAGTCCGCGCCGTACATCGTCTGGAGCGCGAGGATATCGTTGGCCATGTAGGTCTGCGAATATCCGTACGCCTCGTTGGTGTAGCCGGACGTGGTCGAACCACCGACATAGCTGCGATAGCTCATGACGGTGTATTCGCTGTCGTCATGCGCGCTCGGCACCGCGACGTTGGCGGGGCCGCCGGCCTCCTGGCTGTGTTTGAGGCCGAGGGCGTGGCCGAGCTCGTGCAGCGCGGTGGTGAAGTAATAATTGCCGAGCTTGGCCAGAGAGAAATTGTATTGGGTGCCGAACCAGGCGTCGCCGCCGGATGCATAATTGCCGGGATAGTAGGCGTAGGCGGTCGGATTGGCCGCCGGCGACTGCGCGATCATGATGTCGGCGCCGTTGGTACCCGCATACTGGATATCGGCGTTGGTGTAACTGAGGATCAGCCCGATCGCGTAATTGATCGCTGCCTGGATCTGCGTGGGCACCGAGGCAAAGCCCGACTTGGTCGGCTCGCTGCTGCCGCCGTAATACGGATTGGAGTAATCGCTGGCTGCGTCGGGAAAGCTATAGGTGATCGCGCCAGACCATTTGTAGCCCGATAGCAGGCCGTCGATCTCGGCGTTGTTGGTGGCACTGACATTAACAGCGGTAGCCAATGGACTCTCCAGAGCAACGCATCGCGTGCGATTCGGGACAGAAGCACATGATTCTAGCTTGAGAGTTAAACGTTTGGTTTAAATTGCGTCGCGAAGTCTCCGCCCCTTCCATAAGACCGTGTTAGCCATCAAGTTCCGTAGTCATACGGGTCCGTACAAGAGCTCTGTTCCCGCGGCGGCACCTGTGACTTGCAGGGGTTTCATGAAGCGAAGCTTACTCCTTGCCGGCCTGTTTGGCACCCTGACCGCGCTCGCCGGACGGGATCATCAACCCTTCGGAGGACTGCCCGTCATGGTGGAGAAGGCCAATGCGGACGAGAACGGCAAGGCGGGACGCGCGCCCTCCATGCCGATGGCCCGAGATCCCGCCGTTGCCGTGGCAGAGGAATACGAAGCCGCTCGCCGGAAAGGAACGCGGGAGGCCTTCGAGCTCTTCATCGCACGTCACGGCGATGACCCCCTCGCCGAACAGGCGCGCGCGGAGTTGAAGCGCCTCTCGCGCTGATCTCAGGGACCGCATCAGGCATGGCATTTCGGCAGGCTGCATCGGCGCCGGGCCGGGCTTGTCGCATGATCTTTCGGCACTATGGTAGGCCCGCAATCTGTCCCGGAGCAATTCAAAGATGCCTTTTCCGCATGCCTCGGAAGCCCTGTCGCGCTTCACCGTGCTCGATCTGACCCGCGTCCGCTCCGGGCCCACCTGCGTGCGGCAACTGGCGGACTGGGGCGCGAATGTCGTCAAGATCGATGCGCTGACCGAGGACGCCGGCGGCGAGCAGCCGGGCGGCCCGCGCCGAGGTTCCGATTTCCAGAATTTGCATCGCAACAAGCGGGCCATGACGCTGAACCTGAAGGACGAACGCGGGCTCGCCGTGTTCAAGCGCCTCGCTGCCAAGGCCGACGTCGTGGTCGAGAATTTCCGGCCCGACGTGAAGAAGAAGCTCGGCATCGACTACGAGAGTCTCGCCAAGATCAATCCACGTATCGTCTACGGCAGCATCTCCGGCTTCGGCCAGGACGGGCCCTATCACAAGCGGCCCGGCTTCGATCAGATCGCGCAAGGCATGGGCGGGCTGATGTCGATCACCGGGGCACCGGGCGAAGGCCCGATGCGGGTCGGCATTCCCGTCGCCGATCTGACGGCCGGCCTGTTCTGCGCCATGGGCATCCTCACCGCGCTGCTCGAGCGCGAGGTCTCGGGCAAGGGCCAGTGGGTGCAGACCTCGCTGCTGCAGGCCCAGATCTTCATGCTCGACTTCCAGGCCGCGCGCTGGCTGATGGAGCAGGAGGTCGCCAAGCAGGCCGGCAACAACCATCCGACCAGCATCCCGACCGGCGTGTTCAAGACCTCGGACGGCTACATCAACATCGCCACGACGGGCGGGCGGATCTGGGAGCGCTGCGCCCAGGCGATTGGCGCACCGGAGCTCTATGCCCATCCCGACTATGCGACGGCCCCTTCCCGCTCCAAGAACCGCGACGCGCTCAACGCCGAAATCGAGAAGCGCACGGTGACGAAGTCGACCGAAACCTGGGTCCGCGAGCTCAACGAGGCCGGCGTGCCCTGCGGACCGATCTACGCCATCGACCAGATGTTCGAGGACGCCCAAGTCAAGCATCTTGGCATCGCGCAGGACGTGCCGAACGACGAGGGCCGCCATATCCGCCTGGTCGGCCAACCCGTGACGCTGTCACGCACGCCGAGCAGGATGGTGGCGCGGCCGCCGGAATTCGGCGAGCAGACCGACGAGGTGCTGAAGGAGTTCGGCCTCACTGCGGAGGAGATCAGCAAGCTGCGGGACGCGAAGGTGGTGTGAACGTCGCTTGCACCGTCTCCAACGACAAAGCCCGGCGTGAGGCCGGGCTTTGCTTCTTGTTGGACGCCTCTGTTGATCTCAGTATCTGGCGACGATCGGGCCACCAAACTGATAGTTGATGCCGGCGCGCAGGATGTGATCGGTAAAGCGCGACGAGACGTTGGCACTGATGGGAAGAGCCGGCGACAAGGTGAACGGGCCGGACGAGAAACGTCCAAGATCCATGTAGAGATATTCGAGCTTGGCGCTCCAGTTCTGGGTGATCTTGCCCTCGACGCCGACGCCGGCGGTCCAGCCGACGCGCGTGGTTGAGTTGGAGCCGACCGATGCAATCGGAGCGCCAAAGGGCGCAAGGGCGCTGAAGCCGGTCATCGTGCCTGTGGTCTTGATTTCGCCAAACGCCAGACCGCCGGTACCGTAGAACAGCACCTTCGGGGTCGCCAGGATACCGACGCGGCCCCTGACCGTGCCGAACCACTGGAGCTTCTGGTCGATCGTCAACGTCGTGCCAGCCAGACCGCCGGGCGGCAAGAAGGTCAGGCCGGGAAGACAGGGTCCGGCGACCGGCGCGACGGCAGTACCGACGCAGCTGAAGCCGGCGCTGCCCTTCTCGCCCGACCACTGGAGGTCGCCCTCGATGCCGTAGACCCAGTTGGCATTTTGCCAATTGTAGCCGGCTTGGCCGCCCGCGATACCGCCGTTCATGTCGAACGCCGCATTGGTGATGGAGCCGGCCGGAGGCGCGATCGGTGCGCCGGTCGGCGTGTTAAAATAGGATACGTCGGTGCGCGAACGGCCCCAGCTGTAGCCACCATTGGCGCCGACGTAGAAGCCGGTCCAGCTCCAGACTGGATCGGCGATAGGCGCCTTCACATAGGGGCGCGCCGCGAGATCAGCAGCCAGAGCACCCGTCGCGAACAGCGACATCGCCGCCGCCATTCCAATCACGATCCGCTTCATGGAGAACCCCCTCCGCACAATTTTGTGATCGGAACATACGCCACCGCCTCCCCAAAGGCTGTGCCATGCCGGCAACATCCAGAAACAATCGCGGCGTGTGGCGCTCCGGACCACAACGACACGGCGTCGATTATGTAATTGAATCAGAAAGATTATATTTGTTGCGATGGCGCCCTGGTCCGCTGCGTCCATCCGACGCGGGAGAGCATGCGGTCGATCACCGGCCAGAACAGCAGCACGATCGCCAGGGTCGTGATCGAGCCGACCAGGCCGTTCGACCAGAACACCTTGAGGTCGCCGCCGGAGCCGATCATCGACAGACGAAAAGCATCCTCGGCACGGTTGCCAAGCACCAGGGCCAGCGTGAATGGCGCCAGCGGAATGCCGATCTTCTTGAAGACGTAGCCGACGATGCCGAAGCCGAGCATCAGCCAGATGTCGAACATCGCGTTCTGGATCGCATAGGCCCCGATCGCGCAGGACACTACGATCATCGGCGCCACCGCGGCGAACGGCACGCGCAGGATCGAGGCGAAGATCGGCACCGTCGTCAGCACCAGCACGAGGCCGACGACGTTGCCGAGATACATCGAGGCGATCAGGCCCCAGACGAAGTCCTTGTGCTCGACGAACAGCAGCGGGCCCGGATTGAGCCCCCACACCATCAGGCCGCCGAGCAGGATCGCCGCGGTGCCCGAACCGGGAATGCCGAGCGCCAGCATCGGCAGCAGCGCCGAGGTGCCGGAGGCATGTGCCGCCGTCTCCGGCGCGAACACGCCCTCGATGCGCCCCTTGCCGAAACTTTCGGGATCCTTGGCGAAACGCTTGGCAAGGTTGTAGCCCATGAAGGAGGCCGCGATCGCGCCGCCCGGGGTGATGCCGAGCCAGCAGCCGATGAAGGAGGAGCGCAGCAGCGTCACCCAGTATTTCGGCAGGTCCTTCCAGACGCCGAGCACGACGCGGAGCGAAATGCTCGCCGCATGTCCGCGCAGCGCCAGCCGCTCCTCCATGGTCAGCAGGATCTCGCTGATGCCGAACAGGCCGATGACGGCGACCAGGAAGTTGATGCCGCGGAGCAGCTCCGGCGAGCCGAAGGTCATGCGCAGATTGCCCGACACGGTATCCATGCCGATGCCGGCCAGCAGCAACCCCAGCGACATCGAGATGACCGTCTTGTGCTTGGCCTCGCGCCCCAATCCGACGAAGGAGCAGAAGGTGAGCAGATAAACCGCGAAGAACTCGGGCGGGCCGAACTTCAACGCAAAGGACGAGATCATCGGCGCAAGGAACGTGATCAGGAGCACCGCGACCAGCGAGCCGATGAAGGAGGATGTGAACGCCGCGGTCAGCGCCTCCGCCGCCCTGCCCTGCTGCGCCATCGGATAGCCGTCGAATGTGGTCGCGACCGACCAGGCCTCGCCAGGGATGTTGAACAGGATCGAGGTGATGGCACCGCCGAACAGCGCACCCCAATAGATGCAGGACAGCATCACGATGGCCGAGGTCGGATCCATCGTGAAGGTGAGCGGCAACAGGATCGCAACGCCGTTGGGGCCGCCGAGACCCGGCAGCACGCCGACGAAGATGCCGAGCACCAGCCCGACCATCATCAGCACGACCGTCTTCCACGTCAGCAGAACGACAAAACCGTGAAGCAGGAGACCGAAAGCTTCCATCGCAAATTCCGCCTAGCGACCGAAGGCCGCTTCGAGCGGCCCTTTCGGCATGATGACGTCGAAGGCGATGTCGAAGGTGACGAACATGATCGCCGTGAACAGGAAGGCGGTGAGCAGCGACTTCCACATCGCGATCTTGCCGACGAAGCGCATGAAGCCCGAGATCAGGAGGAAGCTCGCGACATAGAGGCCGAGGAACTGCATCACCAGGCAGAACAGCAGCGTCGGCACAAATACCGCCAGCACGCGGCGGGCCTGCGCGCGCGTGACGAAGGTTCCGGACGCGGTACGACGCCCAAGCAGGGCCACGATCAGGCCGTAGAGGCTGCCGCCGCCGAGGATGACCGAGAGATAGAATGGGAAATAACCGGGTTCGGGCCCGGTCGAATCCCAGGACGCGCCGGTGCGCCAATTGTCGTAGCCGAGCGTCACGGCCAGCGCGAGCAACAGGAGACAGACGACGATCTCGATCGTGCCGGAGGAGACGACGGAGGGCGAGTCGTCTTCAGGCGCGGTCGGATCGTCGACGACGATTTCTAGATCGGTTTGGGACATGAGCTCTGGTGCACAGCTGGGAATTATCAACCTCTCCCCGTTCTTGCGGGAAGAGGTTGAGGCCGCATCCGCGGCCGTTTTTGGAACGCCGAAGCCGAAGCTTCGGCGATGACGAAGCGCCGGGTGAGGGGCTCTCTCCACGGGCTCGACTCGCGCAGAGAGCCCCTCACCCCAACCCTCTTCCGGTAAGAACGGGGCGAGGGAGAAGAGGCAGACGGCTACTTCGCGACGAATCCGGCTTCCGTCATCAGCGACTTGTTCTGCGCATCATCCTCCTCGAGGAACTGCACCATGTCCTTGCCGGTGAGGAAGATCGGCTTCAGCGCCTGCTTCTCCATGTACTCCTTGTACTCCGCGGTCTGCGTCACCTTGTGGAAGAGATCGACATAGAACGCCTGCTGCTCGGCCGTGACCTTGCCGGGCAGGAACATCGCGCGCAGCATCAGATATTGCACGTCGACCCCCTCCTCCTTGCAGGTCGGGATGTCGGCCCAGGACTGCGTCTCCGTCACCTTGCTGGTGTAGGCGATGCGCTCCTTGTCGAACACGCAGAGCGGACGCACCTGGCCCGCGCGCCAGACTTCGAGATTTTCGGAGGGGTTGTTGACGTTGGCTTCGGTGTGGTTGCCGACCAGCTGGGTCGCGGCCTCGCCGCCGGACTTGTAGGGCAGATAGGAGAACTTCGCGCCGGTCTTCTGCTCGAGGAAGACGGTCAGCACGTGATCCTCGCGCTTGGAGCCGGTGCCGCCCATCTTGAACGGCGCGCTCGCGGCCTTCGCGGCCGCGACGAACTCCTTCACCGTCTTGGGGCCGGCGCTGTTGTCCCAGAGCACGAACTGGTCGAGCGCGACCACCGAAACCGGGGTCAGCTCACGCCAGTTGAACGGGATCTTCGCCGACAGCGGCAGCATGTAGATCAGCGAATAGGCGATCAGCACCTTGTTCGGATCGCCCTCGCTGGACTTCATGTACATCAGCGCTTCCGCACCCGAGGCGCCGCCCTTGAGCGAGACGACGATCGGCTGCTTCATCAGATTGTTCTTCTGGATCGCGGCCTGCATCATCCGCGCCATCTGGTCTGACGCGCCGCCCGCGCCCGCCGCCACCACGATCTCGACCGGCTTTGCCGGCTCCCAGCCCGCAACAGCCGGCGTGCCGCAAAGCGCGGCCGCCGCGAGCGCCATTGCGGCCTTCATTCCATGTCCCACGTGCGTCTTCCCTATGTTCTTGTTTGGATTGGAAATTCGGAGATGAATTCGACGCCATTGTGCTGGCGAATCCAGCCGAGTTCAAGCCGTCCGACGTCATCCCCGTTATGACTTTGGAATTAGATGACGCGACGCAAAAAAAAGCGGGCTCCTTGCGGAGCCCGCGCCTTAGGCTTCGAACGCGGGTGCTGCAGCCTACACGACCAATATGTCGTGCTGGTTCAGCAGCACGCCGCTCTGGACGCTGACCACGGCCACTGCCGCGCCTTGCGTTCCGTCGGCGCTGTAATAGAGCGTCTGGTTGGCGGTGTCGAAATGGAACTGGGAGAATCCCGAGAACATATCATCACCGGAGGTTTCGAACGTCACGTCCATCCCAGCCGTCAACCCGCCGCCGAAACCGCTCGCGGAGACCGCGATGTGGTCCTGCTCGGTGGTGTTGTTGAAATCGCCGATTGTGCCCGGACCGGACGGCTGGAGGAAGGCGAAGGTGTCGTTGCCAGCGCCGCCGGTCATGGCATTGCCGCTCGCGGCCGCGATCAGGACGTCGCTGCCGCCGCCCCCGCTCATCGTCTCGGTCCCGTTGACGGCGATCAGGATGTCATCACCGCCGGTGCCGGTCAGCGCGCTCGCGCCGGCCGCGTTGTTGATGATTGTTGCCGTTGCCGCATTGGACGAGGTCGTCGTGCCGTCGGAGGTCGTGTAGCTGAACGAGCCGCCGAGCGTCGCGTCATCGCCGAAGAAGACGTTGCTGAAGTTGACGGCACCGCCGCCGGAACTTGCCGTGATGCTGCCGAGCGACAGCTGGTCGATCGCGTCGGGGTCGGTGTCGTTCAAGGCCAGGGCCCAACTGGGGATCTCGACCGTCGCGTTGGCGCCGACATCGGTGATGACGGTCTCGCCGACCGCGGTCGGCGCGTCGTTGGTGCCGATGATGGTGACGGTAACGTCCTGCGTGGTCGAGCCGCCATTGTTGTCGGCGATCGTCACCAGATAGTCCTGGGTCAGGGTCTGGCCCTGCGCCAGGAACTGGATGTCGGCGTTGTCGACCGTGAAATGCCAGGCGAGCGATCCGGCGCCGCCGGCCTCGCTGACCGGATCGAGCGAGAAGGTGCCGACATAATCGCTGCCGTTCGGGACGAAGCTCGCGCTGTGCGTATCACCAGGGTCGACGTCGGAAAACGACAGCGAGCCCGCCGTGGATTCGGTGGCGGGTCCGGTCGCCGGGCTGACGTTGACGGAATCGAGGATCATTCCGGTGCCGTCGGTTTCATAGGAAAACTGCAGCAGCGTCGACGACAGCGTGGCGTCACCGATGAGGTCGAAGGCATAGTGGTTGAGGCCGGCCGGCACGTTGCCGAGCGCCAGGATCGTCACGCCGTCCCACGACACCGTGAACGGCGCATTGACGCTCTCGGCATCGCCGAAGACGTCGAAGCTGACGAAATAATGCTGGCCCGGTGTGGTCGCGATGTTCTGCGACAGCGTTTCCGGAACGCTCGTCGGCAACAGCTCGACCGAATAGTGGCCGAAGCTGCCCCCGAGCTCGAGCTGCGCGACGTGAATGTGGCCGCCGCCGCTCACCGTCCAATTGGCGAGATTGCCGGTCTCGAAATCACCATTGAGGATCACCGGCGGGCCGGCATCCTCGGTGACCGCGCCACTGAGATTGGCCGCCGTGACCTGCGGATTGTCGTTCGCGCCGGCGATATCGAAAGTGATCGTGGTCGAGGCCTGGTGGCCCTGTCCGTCATCGACCGTGAAGGTGAACTGGTCGGTGACATTGTCGCCGGCAAGCAGCGCGTCGACCGACGCATCCGCGACATAGCCGTAGGAGCCGTCGGCGTTGAGCACCAGCGTTCCATGCGCGCCGGCGACGGAATTGCCGACATTGGCGGCGCTGCCGTTGACCTCCGTAATGGTCCGCGGCGTGCTCTGGTCGACCGGCTGGGTGACGTCGAAGATGGCGCCGGTCGCGATTGCCGTGCCCGCATCCGGGCCCGCCGTATCGGATGCCGCGATCGTCAGCGGCGTCAGGACCAGCGGATCGGCCGCACCGTCGATGGTGACGGTGACGGTCTGGATCGAGTTGGTGAAGCCGTCCCAGACGTTGACGTCGTATTGCACCGTCAGCGTCTCGCCGACGCTGAGGAAGTCGAGATCGGCATCGGGGATGCTGAAGGTCCAGTCGATGCTGGCGGTTCCGCTACCCGTGGAATCATGCAGCACCGTCGAGAGTGCCGACTGCAGATCCACCAGCGTCTGCGCCGGAGCGGCAAAACTATTGGCCGACCACACCGCCGAATTCAGCCCCACGCTGACCGAATGCACATCGGACAGATCGACGTCGTTGAAGCTCAGCGTCCCCGTCGGCACCGGACTCGTGGTGTCCGGCGACTGCGATCCGGTCACGCCCGGCTGCTCGGAGAGTGAAGCGGATTGCGGTCCGCTCGTCATCACCGGCGCGTCATTGGCGCCGGTGATGACGACCGAGACGGTCTGCGTCGAACTGGTCGAGCCGTCCGCGACCTTGATGTTGTAGTTCACCGTCAGCGTCTCGTTGAATGCGAGATAGTCGAGATCCTTGTCGGGAATGGCAAAATTCCAGTCGATGCTGCCGCTGCCGGAGCCGGTGGAATCGTGCAGCACCGTGGTCAGCGCCGCGGCGAGATCGGCCTGTGTCGCCGCGGGCGGCGTCGGCCCCGAGCTGGAGTCCAGCGTCACGGTCACGGTGTGCGTATCGCCAGTGTCCTGGTCGGTGAAGGCAAGCGAGCCGGCCGGACTCGTCGGCGTCGTGTCGAGTGCGGATGAGCCCGTCGTGGCGTCCTGCTCGGCGACGGTGGATGATTCCGGGCCGCTCGTGATCGCCACGGGTTGGTTGACGCCGAGGATGGTGATGGTGACGTCCTGGGTCGTGGAGCCGCCGTGACCGTCATCGACCGCGACGTGATAGACGAGCTTGAGCGTCTCGCCGCCGTTGAGGAAATTGGCCGAGGAGTTGGGAAGCGCGAAACTCCAGTCGACCTCCCCGATCAGATGGCCGGTCGAATCCTGCAGCGCGGTGCCGAACGCGGCCAGCAATTGCGCATTCGTCAGGGGTATCGAACCGCCGCCCGAACGGGTCGCGGTGACCGTCGTCGAGACGGTATGCGCATCGGCGAGATCAATGTCGGTGAAGAGCAGGTTGTCGCTGGCATGGAGGTTGCCGGAAGAATCCAGATTTTGATTCTCGACGAGAGCAGCGGACTCCGGGCACGACAGGAATATCGGCTTGTCGTTGGTGCCGACCACGGTCACCGTGACAGTCTGCGTCGAGATCCCGCCGGCATGGTCGTCGAGCTGCACCGTGTAGGTGATGTCGAGATGCTGGCCCGCCGCAAGATAGTCGAAGGCGAGATCGGGCGCGGAGAAGGTGGTGTTGATGGCGCCGGTCGAGGAGCCGGACGTCTTGACGACGTTGTCGACGTGATAGAACGACATCAGCTCGGCAGTGCCGAACAGGCCCGGCAACAGGCCTGCGGTGGCACCGGAGGCGGATACGCCTGTAACCGTCGCGGTGTGCCCGGTGTTGGCGAGGTCATCATCGGTGAAGTTGAGCGCGACATGAACGGTGTCGGGCGTGAGCGACAGCGTCTGGTTGGCCTGCTCGGTGACGGTCGCCGCCGTGGTCATGTTCATCACCGGCTTGTCGTCGGTGCCGGTGACCGTGATCTTGACGGTCTGGATCGCGAAGCCGCCGTGGTTGTCGAAGACCTTGACGTCATAGATCAGGACCAGCGTCTGGTTCTTGGCAAGGAAATCGAAATCCTGGTCCTGGTCGCTGAAACTCCATTTGAGCTGGCCCGAGCCGTTTGAATCGCTCAGGATTTGCGATTGCATCGCCGTCTGAAAATGCGCAAGCGAGGCCGCCGGAACGGTCGTTCCGCCTGACACCACCGCGGAATGCAGCGTCGCCGACGTCGTGTGGCTGTCGGTCCTGTCGCTGTCCCTGAAGCTCATCGTTCCCGACAGCGTATGCAGCGTTGTTGAATCGTTGAGGTTGACAAATTCGGTGAAGCTGCCCGTCGCGGAAGACGAGGTGAAAACCGGCGTGTGGTTGGTCATGAAAAAATCCCTGCCTGCGTTGTCATGAAATCGCCGCCGCACGAGAGCGCGGCGACGTGACTAATCGGTCTGAAAAATCAGACTGGACTCAACGAACTTGCATCAAAGCTTTGGCTTAGGGTCTTGATCTGGGAGCTTGATCTAGGAGCTTGGCTTGTTCGCGAGGCCGTACCTGGCGTGGGATGGTCAGCAGCAATGAAATTCTGGCGCGGCTCGCGTCGTCGAAATTACGTCGCTATGTCTTCAGTTCGATGACATCAGGTTGCAGCACGGTCGGTCAGAACGCTTCACACAATTCACGTCGCTCAATTCGATCACACTTAAATCACTTGCTGGCCGGTCTGTCGGCACGAAGAATACGAGAAGGCATCATGCAACCTCCGCGATCTTATGCCTGAGCTCGCCGCGTCGTCAACGTGGACGTGTCACCGCAGGCGCACACAATTGCAGTTCCGGACGGCGGAACCGTTTGAAAAATTGTGACAATTGTGATTTGCGCGGGATTGTCGCCGGCTGATCGTTCAGCCATCGCGTCTGCCCGTCGCGTCGCATCGAGCGTGGCGCAACCGGCGAAGGACGCGGGCTATTTGCCCTTCCAGTTCGGCGTGCGCTTGTTGAGGAAGGCGTCCATGCCCTCGCGGAAATCTTCGCTCATATAGGCCTTCAGGATCAGGTCCTCGCCTTCCTCGCGCGACAGCGTGCGGCGGATGCGGCGCACCGCTTCCTTGGTCGCCTCCAGCGTCAGCGGCGCATGGCTAGCGACGAGCTTGGCGGTCTCGTCGGCGCGGCGCTGCAGCGTCTCGACATCAGGGACGACCTCGTTGAGCAGGCCGAGCGACAGCGCTTCCTGCGCCTCGACGAGGCGCGCCTTGAAGATCATATCCTTGGTGCGGGCGGGTCCGACCAGCGCGACGACGCGGCTGATGTTCGACATCGACAGGCAGTTGCCGAGCGTACGCGCGATCGGAAAGCCCATCCGCGTCGTCTCGGTGCCGATGCGGAGGTCGCAGCAGGCTGCAATGCCGGCGCCGCCGCCGGTGCAGGCGCCGGCGATGGCGGCGATCACGGGTACGCGGCATTGCTCGAGCGTGCCGAGCACGCGGTCGATCCGGGCCTCGTAGTCGAGCGCGTCCTGCGCGGACTTGAACGCACGGAACTGGGAAATGTCGGTGCCGGAGGCGAACGCCTTGTCGCCGGCCCCGGTCAGGATCAGCGCCTTGATCGAGCGATCGGCGTTGATCTCCAGACAGATCTCCGCCATGCGGTCATACATGGCGAAGGTCATTGCGTTACGCGCCTGCGGGCGGTTGAAGGTGATCCGCGCGATGCCGTCCTGGACGGAGTAGAGCAGGTCTTCGTTAGCGGTCGTCGGTGCGTTCATCGCGCGCTCTCTTCTTCTCTCGGTCAGTCCAGGCTAGCTGGCTCTAGGCCACCTGAGCTTTGGTCATCGGCACCGCATCGCGCCCCTTCAGGACGTCCATGGCCGCCAAGACGCCGCCGCTCCGGTGCGGAATTTTTGCCAGATCCAGACCCATCTCGACGCCGGCGAGCGTGCCCATCAGCATCAGATCGTTGAAATGGCCGATATGGCCGATGCGGAACACCTTGCCCTTGACCTTGTTCAGGCCGGTGCCGAGCGACATGTCGAAGGCCTCCAGCACCACCTTGCGGAAGGCGTCGGCGTCATGGCCATCCGGCACGCGCACGCCGGTCAGCGCCGGCGAGTGCGCGGCGGGATCGGCGCACTGCGTCTCCAGGCCCCAGACCTTGACCGCGGCGCGCGTCGCCGCGCTGTGGCGCTTGTGGCGGGTCCAGACGTTCTCCAGCCCCTCCTCTTCCAGCATCTTCACCGCTTCGCGCAGGCCGTAGAGCAGGTTGGTCGCGGGCGTATAGGGGAAGGTGCCGAGCTTGTTGAAGTTGATCACCTCCTGCCAGTCCCAGTAGGAGCGCATGCCCGGATTGGCTTTCGCCACGGCCAGCGCCTTGTCCGAGACGGCGTTGAAGCCGAGGCCGGGCGGCAGCATCAGGCCCTTCTGCGAGCCGGCGACCGAGACGTCGATGCCCCAGGCGTCGTGCTCATATTCCATCGAGCCGAGGCCGGAGATGGTATCGACCATCAGCAGCGCCGGATGCTTGACGCGGTCGAGCAGCTTGCGCACCTCCAGCGGCGGCGTCACGCAGCCGGTCGAGGTCTCGTTGTGGACGACGCAGACCGCCTTGATCGCGTGCTGCTTGTCGGCGACCAGGCGCTTCTCGATCTCGGCGAGGTCGGCGCCGTGGCGCCAGTCGCTCGGAATGAAGTCGACGTCGAGCTTGAACTTGTCGGCGATGCCGCGCCACAGCACGGCGAACTGGCCGGTCTCGCACATCAGGAGCTTGTCGCCGGGCGAGAACACGTTGACCATCGCCGCTTCCCAGGCGCCGGTGCCGGACGAGGGGAAGATGATCACCGGCTGCTTGGTGCGGAACACCCGCTGCATCGCGGCAAGGACGGCAAAACCGAGCTCGGCGAACTCCGGACCGCGATGGTCCAGGGTCGGCATGTCCATCGCCCGCAGCACCCGGTCGGGCACGTTGGTCGGTCCTGGAATCTGTAGGAAATGCCTTCCAGTGTGCACGGTCATCGGCGTCCTTCCCGGTCTTTGAGGCTGTCTTGGCTCGAGCGTCCGTGGGCCCGCATTGGGGACTCCGGCGAGCCGCTCGCATATCACTATTCGCCGGGCTTGTCCCTCGCCCGACGGGGTCCGTCAATGCACAAGAAGCAGGGCTCGCTTGCCAAGGGCCGTGACGGTAGGCAAGACGGTGCCGGCGAACAGGCGAGAGCGGACCATGGCGGCGGAAGTGGCTGGAAAATCACCGGAATCGGTCCAAACGGACCGTCTGGCGGCACGTCTGGCCCGGGAAATCACCGGCGACGTCCTGTTCGACCCCTTCAGCCGCGGCCGCTACGCCACCGACGCCTCGTTCTACCAGATCGTGCCATCAGGCGTGGTGGTCCCGAAGACCATGGACGAGGCCCTGCGGGCGCTGGCGATTGCCCGCGACGAGGGGCTGAAGGTGACCCCGCGCGGCGGCGGCACTTCGCAATGCGGCCAGACCGTCAATGACGGGCTGGTGGTCGATCTCTCCAAGCACCTGAACCGGATCCTGTCGCTCGACGTCGAGGGCCGGACCTGCGTGGTCGAGCCCGGCATCGTGCTCGACGATCTCAACCGGCAGCTCAAAAAGCACGGCCTGTGGTTTCCGGTCGACGTCTCCACGGCGTCGCGCGCCACCATCGGCGGCATGGCCGGCAACAATTCCTGCGGCGGCCGCTCCCTTCGCTACGGCACCATGCGCGACAACACGCTGTCGATGGAGGCGGCGCTGGCCGACGGCACGCTGAGCCGCTTCGGCGAGGTCTCGCGCGATCTCTCTGATCTCGACGCGAACGAGAGCGTGCGTCCACTGTTCCGCGACATGCTCGATCTCGGAGCCCGTGAGGCCGAGGAGATCGCGGCGCGCTTTCCAAAAGTGCAGCGCCGCGTTGGCGGCTACAATCTCGATGCTCTGGTGCCGCGCAATGCGCGCAACAACATGGCGCATTTGCTCGTGGGCTCGGAAGGCACCCTCGCCTTCACCACCAAGGTCGAGCTGAAGCTGTGGCCGGTGATCCGCAACAAGGCGCTGGGCGTCTGCCATTTCGGCAGCTTCTACGAGGCGATGGATGCGGCACAGCATCTGGTCAAGCTGAAGCCGATCGCGGTCGAGCTGGTCGACCGCACCATGCTCGCGCTCGGCCGCGATATCGCGATGTTCAGGCCCATCATCTCCGCCGCCATCAAGGGCGATCCGGATGCCGTGCTGGTGGTCGAGTTCGCCGAAGAAGACCAGGCGGATAACCTCGTGCGCCTCAAGCAGCTCGGCGAGCTGATGGGCGATCTCGGTTTCGGCTGGAACAACGACACGCGCAAATGGGGCGGCGTGGTCGAGATCACGGAGCCGGCGCTGCAGAGCGGCATCGCCGATTTCCGCGCCGCCGGCCTCAACGTCATGATGTCGATGAAGCAGGAGGGCAAGCCGGTCTCCTTCGTCGAGGACTGCGCGGTGCCGCTGCCGCATCTCGCCGCCTACACCGCGCGGCTGAACGAGGTCTTCGCCAGGCACGGCACCAGCGGCACCATGTACGCCCACGCCTCCGAGGGCTGCCTGCACGTGCGCCCCGTGCTGAATTTGAAGCTGGAGAAGGACATCAAGGCGATGCGCGCCATCGCCGAAGAGGCGTTTGCGCTGGTGCGCGAGTACAAGGGCTCGCATTCCGGCGAGCATGGCGACGGCCTGGTGCGCTCGGAATTCCACGAGACGATGTTCGGCGAGCGTCTCGTCGCAGACTTCAGGGAGGTGAAGCAGCGTTTCGACCCGGACGGCGTACTCAATCCCGGCAAGATCGTCGATGCGCCCAGGATGGACGACCGCTCGCTGTTCCGCTTCAAGCCCGACTATCGCGTCGGCGAGCTCAAGACCAAGCTCGACTGGTCGGCCTGGCCGGGCGCCGGCGGCGGCTTCCAGGGCGCGGTCGAGATGTGCAACAACAACGGCGCCTGCCGCAAGCTCGAGGGCGGCGTGATGTGCCCGTCCTACCGCGCCACCCGCAACGAGAAGGACGTCACGCGGGGCCGGGCCAACACCTTGCGGCTCGCGATCTCCGGCCAGCTCGGCCCTGATGCACTCTCGTCCGACGAGATGATGGACACGCTGAAACTCTGCGTATCCTGCAAGGCCTGCCGCCATGAGTGCCCGACCGGCGTCGACATGGCCAAGATGAAGATCGAGGTGCTCGCCGCGCGCGCCGCCTCTCACGGCCTGACGTTGCGCGATCGTCTCGTCGGCTATCTCCCGCGTTATGCCGGCCTCGCCTCGCGCTTGGCGCCGCTGGCGAATTTGCGGAACGGCAGCCCGTTGTTGCGAAAACTGTTTGAGCGCTTTGCCGGCATCAGCGCGCGCCGGGCGCTCCCCGCCTTCCGCAGCGACGTGTTTGCGCCGCCGGCGGAAGCGGTTGGACCCGAGACCGGCCGCGAGGTCGTGCTGTTCGCCGACACCTTCAACCGCATCTATGAGCGCGAGAACCTCGACGCCGCGCTGCGCGTGCTCGTGGCCGGCGGCTATCGGGTACATCTGCCCAAGCCATTGGCCGGCAGCCGCCCGCTCTGCTGCGGCCGCACCTTCCTCTCCGCCGGCCTCGTCGACGAAGCCAAGGCCGAGCTCGACCGGCTGGTCGCGGCCTTCGCGCCTTTCGCCGCGCGCGGCGTGCCGATCGTCGGCCTCGAGCCGAGCTGCCTGTTGACGCTGCGCGACGAGCTCGCTTCGCTGCGCAAGGACAACGACGCCAAGGCGGTCGGCGCGCACGCGCTGACCTTCGAGGAATTTCTGGTGCGCGAGGCCGAGGCAGGGAGGCTGCAATTGCCGCTCGGCGCCGTCGCCGAGAAGGCCATGGTGCACGGCCATTGCCATCAAAAATCCTTCGGCGCCTTCAAGCCGGTCGAGCAGGCGCTGCGCCTCGTCCCCGGCCTGAAGGTCGAGACCATCGAGTCGAGCTGCTGCGGCATGGCCGGCGCGTTCGGCTATGGCGCGGACACCTATGATGCCTCGATCGAGATGGCGGAGCTGTCGCTGCTGCCGGCCGTGCGGCGCGCCGATCAGGCTGCGCTCATCGTCGCCGACGGCACCTCCTGCCGCCACCAGATTCACGACGGCGCGCAGCGCGAGGCGCTCCACGTCGCGCGCGTGCTGGCGATGAGCCTCGACCGCGCCGGAAACAATTCCACCTCAACCGCTGCAAAGGAAACCAGCCATGGCTGACCTCACCCTCGACACCGCCCGCAAGATTCTCGACGCCGCCTTCGCGAAGGCCGACGAGCTCAAGCTCAAGCCGCTGGTCGTCACCATCCTCGACGCCCGCGGCGTGCTCAAGCTCGCGGCCGCGCAGGACGGCACCAGCCTGATGCGCGGCGAGATCGCGCACGGCAAGGCCTATGGCGCGCTCGCCATGGGCATGGGCTCGCGCGCCCTGTTCCAGCGCGCCCAGGAGCAGGCCTATTTCATCGATGCCGTGAACACCTTGGCCAAGGGCGCGCTGGTGCCGGTCCCCGGCGGCGTGCTGATCATGGACGACGCGACGCTGCTCGGCGCCGTCGGCGTCTCCGGCGACACCTCCGACAATGACGAAGCCTGCGCCCTCGCGGGCATCCAGGCTGCGGGACTGAAGGCGAATGCGGGATAAGCTGCCGTAGGGTGGGTTAGCCAGAGACCGCGCAGAGCGCGGTCCCAGGCGTAACCCACCTCTTCTGCCTCCGCGGACACGGAAGTGGTGGATTACGCTGACGCTAACCCACTCTACGCCACCTACAAGCTCTTGCGCCACCCGACGGGCAAAACACCCAATCCCTCGGTCAACCGACACCCGCAAAAATATTCGCCTTTACAGAATTTCCGATTTACCGCATCGTGCCGCCATCCTGATCCACGAAAAGGGGCGGTCGTACGTCGTCACGAGCCGCGGATCAGGCTGCGGTGGACGCGAGCGGCGTCGATGCGGAATCTGGCGTGCAGGGCGGAAGATCCCGTGAGCGCGACCGGCCGCACACGACGGACGGCGCCGAATGCGTACGACGAAAGCGCGTGGTCCTGGCCGTCGTTGCTACGGTCAAGCTTTTGCGAAAGGCGCTCGCTCCGACCGGAGCGGCGTCCGTGAATTTCGCGGAGGTGACGGAGGCAAGAAGGACAATCGTCTCCGGGGAGAGCGCGTATAAGCCGTAAAGCCACTGCGCAGGGAAGGCCGGATGTTGCGGCTGCCCTGTATCGCTCCTGTGCCTTGCGTGTGCATCATTCTTGCACGGGAGTCTTGCGGGTGCCAGCCGGCACCCGGCCTTCCCTGCGCCCTTCTCTCCGAGAGGGCGTGAAGCAAAGAGCAAAGCTCGGGCGCGATTACGCCGCGAGACCGCGAAGGCGTGTCTGCTGTTTGAAATCGAAACTGTGTCGATCGAGCTCATTCTCGTGTCCCGGACGCGCTGCAATGCGGAGCGTTGCTGCGCAGAGCCGGGACCCAGAAAGTCACACGGAACAAGCGTCGAGATGGGCCCCGGCTCTGCAGTGCATCGCCGAAGAGGCGCTGCACTGCGTCCGGGACACGAGAGCGCCCCCTCTACCTTCCCGTCCAGACCGGCTTCCTCTTCTCGCTGAACGCTTTCAGGCCTTCCTTGGCGTCCTCGGTCATCGCCAGCAGCGCGATCTGGCTTTCGGTGTAGGCGATGCTCTCGTCGAACGACATCGAGGCGATGGCGCGCATGGCATATTTGCCGCGGCGGATCGCGGTCGGCGACTTGTCGACGATGCGGCCGATCAGCCAGTCGACCTTGGCATCGAGCTCGGCGGTGGGCACCACGTAGTTGAGCAAGCCCGCGCTCAGCGCCACCTTGGCATCGAACGGCTCGCCTGTGAGCGCCCATTCGTTGACGAGGCGCGGCGGCGCGATGCTCTGCAACAGGCTCAGCACCTGCATCGGGAACACGCCGACCTTCACCTCCGGCAGGCCGAAGATGACGTGATCGGCCGCGACCGCCATGTCGGTCATGCACAAAAGGCCCATGCCGCCGGCCATGCAGACGCCCCCGACCCGCGCAATCGCCGGTTTGGTGGCGTTCTGTGACAAACGTAACAGATCGGCATAGTCGACATTTGGTTTGGAATGATCCATCGCGAAAGCCGCGCCGGAATTCTGCAAGTCGGCGCCCGCGCAGAACGCCTTGTCGCCCGCGCCCGTCAGCACAATGACGCGGACGTCCTTGTCGTCATGCGCGTCGCGATAGCCTTTGGTGATGCCGGCGATGACCTCGCCGTTCAGCGCGTTGCGTTTCTCCGGCCGGTTGATGGTGATCCAGAACGCCTGCCCGCGCTTCTCAGTGATGACTGCCGTGGTGTCGGTCATGGTAGGCTCGCTTCCTTGTGTTCCGTTTTGCAGCCATTTGCGGCAGGACCGGCGGCGCGCGCAAGGGCAATCTGCAACGCCGTGTCACCATAGCGTGTGGGCGCAAATTCGCTTGGCGATTGAATTAACGGCGACGGCCGCTATCCTGACTGGAGATTTTGATCACCGATGAGCCATTTCATGCGCACCGCGACGATTTTGTTGCTGGCAGGCTTGCTCGTGCTGAGCGCAGGACCCGCAAGCCGCGCGGCTGACGCCGCCAAGCTCGCGCTGGTGATCGGCAACGCAAGATACCCCGACAACGAATTCGTGCTGAACGAGGTCGCCAACGATGCTCAGGACGTCGCTGAAGAATTGAAGCGCGACGGCTTCGTCGTCGATCGGCAGAGCAATCTCACGGCCGACGCCATGCGGCAGGTGCTGGATCGCTTTTATGCCCGCATCGAACGCGGCGCGGTGGCGCTGATCTTCTTCGACGGCTTCGCCATCCAGTCCAACCGGCAGACCTACCTGCTTCCGGTCGACGCGCAGATCTGGACCGAGCCGGACGTGGCGCGCGACGGCTTCAGCCTCGACATCATCCTCGCCGAGATGAACACGCGCGGCGCCGCGATCAAGATCGCGCTGATCGACGCCTCGCGCCGCAACCCGTTCGAGCGGCGCTTCCGCCGCTATTCGGCGGGCCTTGCACCGGCGATCGCACCGAGCAATTCGCTCGTGCTCTACTCCGCCGCGCTCGGCGCGGTTGCGGCGAGCGGGAAGACCGAGCACAGCCTGTTCGTGGCCGAGTTGCTCCGCGAGATGCGCGCGCCGAACATCAGCGCCGAGCAGGCCCTGACCAACACCAAGAACGGCGTTGTCGCCGCCACCAAGCGGGAGCAGGTGCCGTGGCTGTCATCCTCGCTGACCACGGAATTTTCGTTCGCAGGTTCGGTGGCGCAGCCGGCCGACAACAAGGCCGGCGACCCGACGAAGCCAGAGCCTCAGAAACCCGAGCCTCAGAAGCCTGTCTGCGACGCGCCGCAGGCGGAGCCGCCCCCGAGCGCCGGCGATCTCGCCAGGGATCCGCTCATCGCCGATCTCAGCCGCAAGATCGCAGCGAACGCCAATGACGTCGCCTCGCGCTACAAGCGCGGCCAGGTCTATGCGATCAAGCGCGCCTATACGCTCGCCATGCAGGATTTCGACCTCGTGATCCGCAGGGATCCCAGGGATGGCGAGGCGCTCAACAACCGCTGCTGGACGCGCGCTGCCACCGGCGATCTGCAGGGCGCGCTCGCCGACTGCAATCTGGCGCTCCAGATCGATCCCGGATTGAGCGATGCGCTCGACAGCCGCGGGCTCGTCAACCTCAAGCTCGGCCGGACCGCCGAGGCGATCAAGGACTACAACGACGCGATCCAGCGCAACCCGCGCTCGTCATCTTCGCTGTTCGGCCGCGGCATCGCCAGGCGCAAGAGCGGCGGCGACGGCGCCACTGATATCGCGCAGGCGAAGTCGATGAATCCTGACATCGCGAAGGAGTTCGCTGGCTACGGCGTCACGGAATGCGTGCCCTGAGCCGCAGAGGCCTTCCTGATCCAGACCTTGTTGTCATGGAAGGCGGCCCCGCCGATCGGCGCGACGGCTTCGGCGCCCGTCAGCATGTTGATGCCGCGTCCGCCGATATGGTTCTTGTTGGGATGAACGGACTCCGCGATCAGGACGCCGCGCCGCACGCCGTCGAACAGCGTCGCCACCAGCGTGGTCTCGCCGCGGGTATTGCCGAGCGTCACCGCATCGCCGTCTGCGATGTCGAGCGCGGCTGCATCCTGGGGATGGATCATCACGCTCGCCTTGCCCTCGCGCGCCTGCGAGGACGGCGTCTCGTTGAAGGTGGTGTTGAGGAAGCTGCGCGAAGGGCTGGTCGCAAGCCGGAACGGATGGGCCTGGTCGGAGTGCTCGATCACCGCCCAGTGGTCCGGCAGATCAGGCATCTTGTCGACATCGCCCATCGTCACGCCGAACGGCGGATGCGCCCAGTCCGCCCTAAAATGGAATTTCCCGTCGGCATGGGCAAAGCCATCGAGAAAATGCGAGGTGCGGAAGTCCGGCTGCAGGTCGCGCCAGATATCGGCTTCGAGGCCGGCGATATCGCCGTGGTTGCTGAGCTTCAGCGTCGCGTCGATCAATTCGCGCGGCGTCATCTCGAAACCGGGATGCTTGGCGCCAAGCCGCGGCGCCAGCCCCTGCAGGACCTCGTGGTTGGAGCGGCATTCGCCGGGCGGGTCGATCAGCTTCGGCCCGACCGAGATGTGCTGGTGGCCACCGCCGTAATAGAGATCGTCATGCTCCATGAACATGGTCGCCGGCAGCACGATATCGGCCATCTGCGCCGTCTCGGTCATGAACTGCTCGTGCACCGCGACGAACAGATCCTCGCGCGCAAAGCCCTGCCGGACCAGCGCCTGCTCCGGCGCCACGGTCATCGGGTTGGTGTTCTGGATCAGCATCGCCTTGACCGGCCCCTTGCCGCGCAGCGCTTCGGCATCCCCGGTGAGGATGCGGCCGATCTTCGACTGGTCCAGTGCGCGGACGCTCTGGTCGATGGCGTCGTGGCCCTCGATGATGGATTCGTTGAAATGCCACAGCGCGTAATTGTTGAAGAAGGCGCCGCCGCCTTCATACTGCCAGGCGCCGGTCACCGCAGGAATGCAGGTCGCGGCATGCATCTGCGTCGCGCCGTTGCGCGAGCGGGTGAAGCCGTAGCCGAGCCGGAAGAAGGTCCGTTTGGTCTCGCCGACCGCCTTGGCAAAGGCTTCGATCTCCGCCACCGGCACGCCGCAAATCGCAGAGGCCCATTCCGGCGTGCGCGCCTTCAGATGCGCCTCGAGCTCGGCCGGGCAATCGGTGTATTTGTCCATGTAGGCGCGGTCGGCATAGCCGTCGCGAAACAGGACGTGCATGACACCACACGCGAACGCGCCGTCGGTACCGGGCCGCAGGATGATCTTGATGTCAGCCTGCTTCATGGTCTCGTTGTCGTAGATGTCGACCGCGGCGATCTTCGCGCCGCGCTCCTTGCGGGCGCGGGAGGCGTGCGTCATCACGTTGACCTGGGTGTTGACGGGGTTGGTGCCCCAGATCACGACGAGGTCGGAGAGCGCCATCTCGCGCGGATCGACGCCGGCGATCTTGCCGGTGCCGATGGCATAGCCGATGCGGGCGACATTGGCGCAGATGGTCTGATAGAAGCGGGAATATTTTTTCACATGCGTGAGGCGATTAAGGCCGTCGCGCATCACCAGCCCCATCGTGCCGGCATAGTAATAGGGCCAGATCGATTCCGCGCCGAACTCGCGCTCGGCCGCATTGAAGCGATGCCCGATCTCGTCCAGCGCCTCGTCCCAGGAGATCCGCGCGAATTGCCCCGAGCCCTTCGGCCCAATGCGGCGCATCGGAAACATCACCCGCTCGGGATGATGGATGCGCTCGGCATAGCGGGCGACCTTGGCGCAGACGACTCCGGCCGTATAGGTCTGCTGCTTCGAACCACGGACACGACCGATGCTGCGGCCTTCGACCACCTCGACATCGAGGGCGCAGGCCGAGGGGCAATCATGCGGGCAGGTCGAATGGCGGATTTCGATCTTGGCGTGCTGGTTCATGGCCAAATTCGTAACACCAAAATACCTGTCAGCCGAGGGCATTTATCCGGCAATGCCCATGCGATTTGCTCAGATCACGTGCGCTGCGGGTTCCTGCCGCGACTGCGAAGACGGCGCTCCACGCCGAAAACCGCGCGATATTCCCGGCGTGATCGGCCTGGTCAGCGGTCGACAGTCCGCATTCCCTGCCGTTACAGTGCCGGCCAACAAGAACGATATCAGGGAGGTGGGCATGAAGGCCCGAGGATTCATGCTGGTGGTCGCCGCCGGCCTGCTTGCCGCAGTCTCCGCCGCCCCCTCATTCGCCCAGGATTATCCCAACCGCGCGGTCCGCATCGTCGTGCCCTTCGGCGCCGGCGGACCGGCCGATGTCGCAGCGCGGCTGATCGGCAATGTGCTCCAGGAGAGCTTTGGCCAGCCCTTCGTGGTCGAGAACCGCACCGGCGCCGGCGGGGTCATCGGCACCGTGGAAGCTGCGAAGTCGCCGGCCGACGGCTACACGCTGCTGATGATGTCCAACACCCAGACCGCGAATGAATCGCTGCTGACTCCGGACAAGCGCAAATACGAGCTGATGCGGGACCTCGCGCCGATCGCTCCGGTGAACTTTTCCGATCTCGTCATCGTGGTGAACCCGCAGGTGCCGGCGAAGACTCTTGCCGAGTTCATCGCTCTCGCCAAAGCGCAACCGGGCAAGCTGAACTATGCCTCTTCGGGTCAGGGCACGCCGTACCACATGGCCGGCGAGCTGTTCAAAGCCATGGCCGGCGTCGATGTCGTGCACGTTCCCTATCGCAACAGCGGCGAGGCGCGCAGCGGCGTGATCGGCGGACAGGTGCAGATGATGATCGACGCGGTGCCGGCGATGGCGCCGAACATCGCCGAGAACCAGGTCCGCGCGCTCGCGACCACCGGCAAGCAACGCTCAGCCGTGCTGCCGAACGTGCCGACCGCGATCGAGGCGGGCGTAGCAGGCTATGAGGCGACGATCTGGCTCGGCCTGATGGCCCCCGCGGGAACGCCGAAGCCTGTGATCGACAAGCTCAATGCGGCCGTCAACGCAATGGTGAAGCGGCCCGACATCGTCAAGCTCTGGACGGAACAGGGTGCCGTGCCCATGTCGATGACCACGGAGGAATTCGACAAATTCCTGCGCGGCGATATCGAGAAATGGGCCGACGTCGTCAAGAAGTTCGACAAATCCTGAGGCCGCAGAGCGCGCATGGCCACCATTCAATTCCAGCTCAACGGTACGGCGACGGTCGTGGATACCGATCTGGACCAGCCGCTGCTCGACGTGCTGCGCGGCCGGCTCGGCATGACCAGTGCGCATTTCGGCTGCGGCGCCGGGGAGTGCGGGGCCTGTCACGTTATGGTCGGCGACCGCGCGATAACCTCCTGCGATATGCCGATGTGGTCGGTCGCGGACAAGGACGTCGTCACCGTCGAAGGCCTCGGCACCGCAGAGCGACCACATCCGCTACAACGTGCCTTCATCTCCGAACAGGCGATGCAATGCGGCTATTGCGTCTCCGGAATCCTGATCAGCGCAGCGACGCTCCTGAAGCGCAATCCGTTCCCGACGGAGACCGAGGTCAGAGCGGCACTCGATCGCAATCTGTGCCGCTGCGGATCGCATAACCGCATGGTCCGCGCCGTGTTGCGGGCGGCGGCGGAGCTGGCGGCATCATGAGTGCGTCGTCCCCTGCCCCGAAACTGCCGATCAGCCTCGCTGCCAATCCAAAACTGTCGTCCTGGGTGAACTTCACGGGTGAAGGTGGTGTGGCGATCTCGCCCGGCAAGGTCGAGATCGGACAGGGCATTGTCACGGCGCTGGCGCAGATTGCGGCGGACGAGCTCGATGTCGAGATCTCCAGGATCGAGATGATCCGCGCCTCGACGGCGACGAGCCCGAACGAAGGCGTGACCTCGGGCAGCCTGTCGATCCAGCAATCCGGTCGCGCGTTGCGCCACGCCTGTGCCGAGGTGCGGCAGCGTTTCCTCGTTGCAGCATCAGAACGTCTCGGCGTCCAGGTCTCGCTGCTGAATGTCGATGACGGCACGATCTCGGGACCCGGCAACGTCAGGACCAGCTATTGGGAGCTGGCTGGCGATGTCTCGCTCGATCAGGACGCCACTGCGGACGCGGCAGCGAAGAGCATTGCCAAGCGCAGCGTGGCCGGACATTCGGTCCACCGTGTGGATATTCCCGACAAGGTGTTCGCGCGGCCGCGCTTCATCCATGATTGCCCACTGCCGGACCTGCTGCACGGCCGCGTGCTGCGGCCTGACATATCCGGCGCCAAACTGATCGCGCTCGACGAAACCGCTGCGAGGGCTGTTCCCGGCCTCGTCGCGATCGTCCGCGACGGCGGCTTTGCCGGCGTGGTCACCGACAGCGAGGCAGCAGCAGAAGCCGCACTGAAGGCTCTGCAGAAAGGCGCGACATGGTCGGTTGGCGAGCCGCTGCCCGATCAGGACGATCTGGCAGGCTTCCTGAAAAGCCAGCCGGTCGAGACCACACTTGTCGAGACCCGGACGGCGGCAATGACGCGCAAACACGCTCAAACGCTCCGCCGGCAATATACGCGCCCTTACATGGCGCATGCCTCGATCGCACCGTCCTGCGCCATGGCGCAATGGGACGGCGATCGCGTCCATGTCTGGACCCACAGTCAGGGCGTCTATCTGCTCCGCGCCGATCTCGCCATCGTGCTCAAGCTGCCGGCCGAGAACATCGTCGTCGAGCACATGGAGGGCGCCGGCTGCTACGGACACAACGCGGCCGACGACGTCGCGCTCGATGCCGTGCTGCTGGCGAAGGCCGTCGGCGGCCGTTCGGTGCGGGTGCAGTGGTCGCGGCACGACGAGATGTCGCACGCGCCGTTCGGTGCGGCCATGGCCATCGAGATCGAGGCCGATCTCGATGCGGACAACGAGATCGTCGGCTGGCGCCACGCGATCTGGAGCAACGGCCATGCCGCACGGCCCGGACGCGCCGCGCAGCCCGCGCTGCTGGCCGCGACCGAGATCGCAAACCCCTATCCCCGCATGATCTCGACGAATCCGCCGGCCGCCAATGGCGGCGGCGGCGATCGCAACTCCGTTCCGCTCTATGATCTTCCAGCCTGGACGATCACGAGCCATCGGCTGCTGACCATGCCGGTGCGCACCTCAGCGCTGCGGACGCTCGGCGCACAAGGCAATGTGTTTGCCATCGAATCCTTGCTCGACGAGATCGCCGTCTTGCGCGGCGAAGACCCAATTGCGTTCCGCTTGCGGCATCTTGGCGACGAGCGGGCGAAGGATGTCATCCGCACAGCGGCTCGGCGCGCGGCGTGGAAACCGGAGAAACAAGCCGGTATCGGCCACGGCGTCGGCTTCGCTCGCTACAAGAACACGGGCGCATATTGCGCCGCGATTGCCGAGATCGAAGGCGCCGACGACATCCGCGTCAAGCGGTTGACCCTTGCGGTCGATGTCGGCGAGGCCATCAATCCGGACGGTGTCGTCAATCAGATCGAGGGTGGCGCGATCCAGGCGACGAGCTGGGTGCTGAAGGAGCGCGTCCGCTTCGACCGGACCCACATCACATCGACCTCTTGGACGGACTATCCGATCCTGAGGTTCAGCGAGGTTCCGGCAGTGGACGTCGAGATCATCCAGCGGCCGGAGATCGAGCCGGTCGGCGCCGGTGAGGCCGCACACGGCCCGGTGACGGCGGCAATCGCCAATGCCGTCTACGATTGCCTCTGCGTGCGCGTGCGCGATCTGCCGATCACGCGCGACAGGATCATTGCAGCTGCGGAGCTTGCGTCGTGACGACAGTGACCATTTTGAGCGGTGGCGCGGCGCAAGGCCTGGTGCGCGGCCTCACGGAGGCCTTCAAGGCGCAGGCCGGCTTCGGCATCAACGGCGAATTCGGCGCGGTCGGCCTCATGGCCGACAAGCTGCGCGCGGGCACGCCGGCCGATCTCGTGATCCTGACGCAAGCGCTCCTGGCAAAGCTCGCTGAGGAGAAGCTCGTCGCCCCCTCCTCGATCACGGATGTCGGCCGTGTCGAGACCGCATTGGCGGTCCGCAGCCGTGATTCCAAGGTGACGGTGAAGACCGAGGCCGATCTGCGGGAGGTGTTACGCGGCGCCGACGCGATCTACGTCCCCGACACCAAGGCTTCGACCGCCGGGCAGCACGTCGCAAAAGTGCTGGACCAGCTCGGCATCGCCTACGAGGTCGCCTCTCGGCTCAAGATATTTCCGAACGGTGCAACGGCGATGCGGGAGCTCGCGGCGTCCACCGCGCAAAGGCCGATCGGCTGCACACAGGCGACCGAGATCATCGCGACCGACGGCATCGCGCTGTCGGGGTTGCTACCGCCGGGCTGCGAGCTCGTGACCATGTACACGGCCGGCGTGACCGCCAGGGCCGCGCATCCGAACGAAGCTGCTGCACTGATCGCGCTCCTGGCTGGCGCAGATCACAGGGAGCTGCGCCAGCGCGCTGGCTTTTCCGGCTAAGGCGGAATGAGGCCCGATAGCTGCGATGGCGGAGTTGGGCTCCCTCTCCCGCTTGCGGGAGAGGGTTGGGGAGAGGGTGCTTCCGCAATGGGGCAATCCCCCAGTGGAAAGAGCCCTCACCCGGAGCTTCGCGCCGACCTCTCCCGCAAGCGGGAGAGGTCAACGAGCCCGCGGCAATCGATTCGATCCAAAGCCATTCCGCTCTAGGCGCCCAGTCTATTTGTGCAGCTGGGTCAGCCCGGTCGGCGGGCCATCGACCGCGGTCCAGCCGCCGTCGACGAACAGCGTGCTGCCGCTGACATAGCTCGCAGCGTCCGAGGCGAGATAGGCCACGGCGGTCGCGACCTCGTCGGCGCTGCTCCAGCGGTTGAACACGGTGTGGCCCGCGTAGAGATTGTAGATGTCGGGGCGCTGCTTGAACGGACCAGTCAGCGCGGTCTCGGCGATGCTCGGCGCGATCGCGTTGACGCGCACGCCGGCGTGGCCGACCTCGGAGGCAAAGCCCTTGACCAGCAGGCCGATGGCGGCCTTGGTCGAGCCGTAGACGCCGAGGCCCGGCTCGATAGTCACCGCCCGCACCGAGGAGCAAGCAATGATGCTGCCCCCTTTCTGAGCGACCATGATGCGGCCGAACGCCTGGAAGAACCAGACAGTGCCTTTGACGTTGAGGTTGAGGACGCGGTCGAGATCCTCCTCGGTATAATCGAGGATGGTCTTGCGGATGTTGAGCCCGGGCGTCGTCACGGCAATGTCGAGCCGCGAAAATTTCTGCATCACGGACTTGGCGAGCGCGTTCACGTCCGCAGCGCTGGCGGCGTCGCAAGCCGCTGCCTCCGCCCAGCCGCCCTTGTCGCGAATGCCGGCGGCAGTCGCTTCCGCGGCATCGAGCGCGCGATCGGCGCAGACGACACGGGCCCCTAACCCGGCAAGGGCCTCGGCCGACGACTTGCCGATGCCGGATGCGGCCCCGAGGACAATTGCGGTCTTGCCGGTGAGATCGAAGAGCTTGCGATAGTCCGTCACTGATAACTTCTCCTGTAGCTGCTAGCCCTTGTAGCCCATCAGCAGGCGGGGCAGCCACAGCGAGAATGCAGGGACGTAGGTCACGAACATCAGTGCTGCGATCAGCGCGGCATAGAACGGCAGGATGGTGCGCATCACCGCGCCGACCGAGATGCCGCCGATGGCGCAGCCCACGAACTGCGTGGTTCCGACCGGCGGGGTGTTGAGCCCGAGGGCGCAGTTGATCAGCATCAGCATGCCGAACTGCACCGGGTCCATACCCGCCTTCATCGCGATCGGCAGGAAGATCGGGGTGCAGATCAGAATGGTCGCCGCCATGTCCATGAACGTGCCGAGCACGAACAGGATGACGTTGATGAGCAGGAAGATCATCCAGGGTTGCGTGGATACCTTGCTCATCATCTCGCCGGCGAGATCGGCCACCTCGTACAGCCCCATCAGGTACTGGAACATGGTGGAGACGCCGATCAGCAGCAGCACCACGCCCGTCGTCTTCACCGCCTTGGCAGCTGCCCGCAGGAAGTTGCTCCAGGTCATGGTGCGGTAGATGAAGAAGGTCAGCAGGATCGTGTAGGTGACCGCGACGGCGGCGGATTCGGTTGCCGTGAACACGCCGGAGAGAATGCCCGTCAGGATGATGCCGACAATCAGAAGGCCGGGCAGCGCGGCCGCGAACGAGCGGAACACCTCGGCCCAGCCCGGGAACTTGCCGGCGGGATAGCCGCGCTTCACCGCGACGGCGTAGGCAGCGACGAGCATGCAGACCATCAGCACGATCGCCGGCAGGAGGCCGGCGGCGATCAGCGCGCCGATCGAGACCTTGCCGCCGGCGGCCAGGGCATAGATGATCATGTTGTGGCTGGTCGGCATCAAGGCGCCCACCAGCGAGGCGTGGGTGGTGACGTTGACGGCGTAGTCGGTGTCGAACCCTTCCTTTTTCATCATCGGGATCATCACCGCGCCCATCGCCGACACGTCGGCCACGGGCGAGCCGGAGACGCCGCCGAACAGCGTGCAGGCGACCACGTTCGACATGCCGAGGCCGCCGCGGATGTGGCCGACGAGATTCTTGGCGAGCTGCACGATCTTGTCGGCGACGCCGCCATGCAGCATCAGCTCACCGCTGAAGACGAAGAACGGAATCGCGAGGAACGAGAAGATGTTCATCCCCGACATCATCTGCTGGAAGATGACCGCGACCGGCAGGCCTTCGTAGAGGATGGTGCAGATGGCCGAGAGGCCGATCGCGAAGGCGACGGGAACGCCGAGAATCAGGAAGCCGAAGAAGGTGGCGCCGAGGATGATCAGTTCCATGAGGGGACGACCTCTTCGCCGCGCAGGAGAGCCATGATGTGCTCGATGGAAAAGGAGACGATCAGGATGCCGGAGGCGATCAGCGGCACGTAGCGGATCACCTCGGGAAGACCGAGATTGGGAATCTTCACGGTTCCGACTGAAGACCCGAGGATCCAGCCGTTGTAGGCCATCGCAATGCCGAACACGGCCACCAGGACGTGGATCACGAGCTCGATCTTCTCCCGCATGTGATCCGGAAGCATCACCAGCAGACTGTCCATGCCGATGTGTCCGGCATCGCGCACGCCGACGGCGGCACCGATCAGCGTGACATAGAGGATGAGGACCAGCGCGAGATTCTCCGTCCAGGTCGGGCTGGAATTGAGGACGTAGCGCCCGAACACCTGATAAAACACGATGATCACGATGACGAGCAGGCCGGTCACGGACAGATACATGCCGGCGCGAGCAACGGGGGCGTTGATCCGCGACAGCAAGCCTGTAGATGGGCGTGCTGCCGTATCCCCGTGCTCGTGACTTGCGACGTGTGGGTCTGTCATTTCCGCGGCTCCTTGCGAGGGTCCGGAGTCACCTCCGCGGCAACGCCGGACCCGACGCGGCTATGGTCCTACTTCGTGTCCTGGATGCGCTTGACGAGGCCCTGAAGCTTCTCGTCGCCGGCGAACTTCTGGTACACCGGCTTCATCGCGTCGACGAACTCCTGCTTGTTGGCGATCGTCACGACCTGGGCGCCGGCCGCCTCGACGGTCTTGCGAGAGGCCTGCTCACGCTCGTCCCAGAGCTTGCGCATGACGGGCACCGATTCCTTGGCCGCCTTGCGAACCATCGCCTGGTCCTCCTTGCTCAGCGTGTCCCAGACCTTCTTCGACATCACGAGAACTTCGGGCGCCAGGGAGTGCTCGGTGATGTTGTAGAACTTGGCGGCCTCGAAATGCCGCGAGGATTCGTAGGAGGGCCAATTGTTCTCGGCAGCATCCACCAGGCCCGTCTTGAGCGCGGTATAGACCTCGCCATACGGCATCGGCGTCGGGTTGGCCCCTAAGCTCTGGATCATGCCGACCCACAAATCGGACTGCTGGACGCGGATCTTCAGGCCCTTGAGATCGGCAAGCGACTTGACCGGAGCCTTGACGGTGTAGATGGACCGGGCGCCGCTGTCGTAATAGGCAAGGCCGACCAGGCCGGCCGGCTCCATGGCGGCCAGGATCTCGTCGCCGACCGGCCCGTCGAGGACGGTGCGCATGTGCTGCGTGTCGCGGAAGACGAAGGGCAGACACAACGCGATGGTTTCCGGCACGAAGTTGTTGAGCGGCGATGCGTTGATCCGCATCATGTCGAGCGCGCCGATCTTGAGCTGCTCGATCGTGTCCTTCTCGGAGCCCAGGGCGCCGTTCGGAAACACCTTGACGCCGAGCTTGCCGCCGCTCGCCGCCGCGAGTTGCTTGCCCATGAACTTGACGGCCTCGACGGTCGGATAGTCGGCGGGATGGATGTCGGCGGAGCGGAAATCGCGTGCGGTCGCCAGGGGCGCTGAGAGCGCCAGCGCAACGGCTGTGATGATACCGGTGAGTGTCTTCATCTGGGCTTCCTCCGGGGTTGATTATGTCGTTGTCGGGCAGGCTGCGGGCCGCCTTGGGTCGCTCCACTTCAGACGTGAAGTCAAGCACCAAGTCGTCCGTAGGGCGGGCGGCATTCTCTGTCCAAGCCAATTCCGGCATCGATCGATGCAAGAGTTGCATCGATCGATTTCTGACGCAATTCGCATTATGGCGGGGACGGCGGCTGGCCGACGTCGCCGCCACGTGACTTGACGCCACCAATGCAGGCCCCTCAAGATATTCGAAACAGCGGACCATGTTGAGGGAATGCCATGCCGCGGAAGCTGATCGATATCTCTGTGCCGCTTCGAAACGACGTGACGGCCGATCCACCCGGCAACCATCCGACAATCCAGTATATCGATCACCAGCAGGGCCTGCCCCGGATGCTGCAGTTCTTCGACGGTCTCAAGGCGCAGGATCTGCCGGACGGACAAGGCTGGGCCGTCGAGCAGGTCTCGCTGTCGACCCATAACGGCACGCATCTCGATGCGCCCTGGCACTTCCATCCGACCATGAACCGCGGCGAGCGGTCATGGACCATCGACGAGGTCCCGCTGGAATGGTGTTTCCAGCCCGGCGTGAAGCTCGACTTCCGGCATCTGCCCGACGGCTACGTGGCGAGCGCCGACGACGTCGCGAAGGAGCTGAAACGCATCGGACACACGCTGTCGCCGCTGGAGATCGTCGTCGTCAACACCAGCGCCGGCGCGAAATTCGGCAAGGCCGAATACGTCAATTCCGGCTGTGGCATGGGCTATGAAGCCACCATGTATCTGCTCGAACGCGGCGTGCGGCTGACCGGCACCGACGGCTGGAGCTGGGACGCGCCGTTCGTCTACACTGCGAAGAAATATGCCGAGACAAAAGATGCCGGCCTGATCTGGGAAGGCCACAAGGCGGGACGGCACATCGGCTATTGCCATCTGGAGAAGCTGCACAATCTCGATCAATTGCCCGCGACCGGGTTCACGGTCTCATGCTTCCCGGTGAAGATCGAACGCGCCTCGGCGGGCTGGACCCGCGCGGTCGCCATCATCGACGATCAGAGCGTGATAAAATCACTTTGATCGCCGCAACGAAGGTGACTCCCTCTCCCGCTTGCGGGAGAGGGCTGGGGAGAGGGTGTTTCCGCGACGGGATAATCCCCTAGAGGAGAAAGCCCTCACCCGCGCCTTTCGGCGCGACCTCTCCCGCAAGCGGGAGAGGTTGCACCGAGCCCGCGGCAATCGATTCGACCTGAAGCCATTCCGCTTAAGGCAGACGGCGTCACTCGCCGCCGAGGCCGCTCTCGGCGAGTTCGCGCAGTGCGTCCGTATCCAGCACGACGATGGCGCCGTGCTCGAGGCGAACCCAGTTGCGGCCGGCCCAGGCGCGCAATTGCTTGTTGATGCTCTCGCGCGTCATCCCCACCATCTCGCTGATCTCCTGCTGGGTAATGGCGAGCGTGCCGCTGCCGGAGTCGAACTTGCGCTCTTCGGTGAGACCGAGCAGCGCGCTCGCGAGCCGGCCCGGCAGATTCTGGAGGATCACCTGCTCGACCTGCTGACTGGTCCAGCGCAGACGCGCGCAGAGCAGCTCGATGAATTTCATCGCCAGGGCCGGCTGGCTCTTCACGAACGGCAGAAAGTCCCGCCGATCGATGATGTAGAGCTCGCAATTGGTGTTGGCGGTGGCGTCGGCCGACCTTGGCGCGCCGTCGAGCACTGCGATCTCGCCGAAGATTTCTCCGGGGCCGATCAGATTGAGAATGGCGTTCCGTCCATCGGGCGACGAGGAGGAAATCTTGACTGTCCCCGTGATCACCGCGAAGAGATTGTTGCCGGGATCGCCCTTGGCGGCGATCGTCGCGCCGCGCTTCACGGTGGTGTGCTTGGCGTAGCGGCAGAGCTGATCGAGCGCCTCCGGCTCCAGATCCGCGAAGATCGGGTGCTTGCGCAGGACCGATAGTTTGTTGCCCGCCGACTGTCGGGGGTCGCCGGTCTTGTCCTGAGGCACGCCGCGGGGCTCCTAAGACTACGAGGCACTGAGGTTCCTGCGTAGTCAACGTTATCAGGCTTTTCAACCGGAAAGCACGCGCGCGGTTTGAGGCAAATGCCGCGAAAAAGCCGCGGTCGAGCCGGAATGCGCATCCGGAGGATGCGTCGATGCGTTTTGATCGATGCAGAGTTGCAGGCCGCGCAAGCCGCGATTGCGTTGAGGCGCTGGCGAACAGCCAACCCTGCCGGGCGGGCGTCGGTGCTGGCGCGGTTCTGAGCGAACGAAGACCTCAGGAGCTTCAGCGCTTGGAATCCGGATCGAGCCGGCCGGCGTCATTGATCGAGATCAAAAAGGACAGGACGTCGCGATGGACTGTCAGGCTGCGGCCAGCGCCTCCGCGCGCGCAGGATCGAGCAGGCTGATGCCGCCGTGAATGATCTCGATGACGCCGTGACGCTCCAGCTTGGTGAAGGTGCGGCTGACGGTTTCGATGGTCAGGCCGAGATAGTCGGCGATGTCCTGACGGCTCATCGGAAGCGGGACCGTGTCGGACAGCCCCTTGGGCGCGACCAGCCGTTCACGCCAGCCGAGCAGGAAGGTCGTGACCTTCTCGTCCGCCGAGCGGCGGCCGAGCAGGACCATATGGTCGCGTGCCTGGCTCAACTCGCGGATGGCGAGCTCGTTGATCCGCCTGAGCAACTGCGGCCGGTCCTCGATGAAGCGGCCGAACGGCGCTTTGGCGAACTGGCACACGGTCACCGCGCCGATCGCATCGGCGGAAAAATTGTGCCGGCCGGACAGATTCATCCCCAGGAAATCACCGGGCAAGGCAAAGCCCACGATCTGCCGCCGGCCGTCGGGCAGCAGCTTGTACAGCCGCATGACGCCTTCGAGGACGTTGTAGAACAAGGTGGTGATGTCCTCCTCGGAGAACACGGTCTCGCCGGACTCGAAATGAACGCGGCGTCCGAGATGCTCGAATTCCCTGAGCTCGGCCGCATCCAGCGACGAACACACCGCCGCTCCGCGTACGGCGCAATCGTCGCAGACGTGCCCGCTCGGCTCAATCGTGTCCACGGAAGGCTTCATCCACCGCTCCTCGCATCGGTCCAGCTCCGCCCCTCGGCCAAGCCCGCCACGCAGCGGCATTTTACTGCACTGCGCCAAAGCCAGTTGACCCAGATCAAATTTGGGTTGGCATCCTGTCTTATTCTGCTTCCAGAGTTCGACGGGATCACTTTCCATGCTGCGAGGCGCCCTGCGTCACGGCCTGATTGGGCTGCTTCTGACTACGTCTGCGCTGGCCGCCCCCACCGCCGAACAGCGCGGCAAGGCCTTTGCACGGGCCAATTGCGCACGCTGCCACGCGATCGACCGGGCCTCTCAAAGCCCGCTCAAGATCGCGCCCCCGCTGCGCACTCTGCATCGGCGCTATCCGATCGAGACCCTTGGTGAGGCGCTGGCCGAAGGGATTTATACCGGCCACGCCGACATGCCGGCCTTCGAGCTCAGTCCGGACCAGATCCACGACCTGCTGTCCTACCTGAAGACGCTGGAATAGACATCACACCGCCTGCACGGTCCACCCGATCAGTTCCTTGGCGATGCGAGCAAAGGCCGCGTCGAAGGCGGCGACTGAAGCCGCCGGCTCGACCTTGTCGAGCCTTTCGCTGGTCTCGACCAGGCGCGAAGCAATTACCTTGCCGTTCTTGTCGACGATCCGCGCCGACAGTCCGATCTCGACTCGTGGCTCGCCCTCCGTGGCGATCCGAAAGCGCCGGATGTCGATCAGGAGCTGGTACTCTGCCTGACCGAGATCCGACGTGCGCAGTGGGGCGTGGGCGATGTCGTAATTCTCAAAACTGTCGATCAGGCGCGCCTGGAGCAATTTCGGAATGCTGTCGGCCCAGAGGAAGTCTGCAAAGCCCGGCCTGTCCCCGCCAGGGGCGAACAGCATGCGCTGGGTCTGCAGCATTGCGACCGCGCTCGGCTCGGGAATGGCCAGTGACGCCGAGAGCGTCTTGGCGGCCGGGCCGAGGTTCTGCGGCGTGTGCAGATCGTAGGTGACCTTCTGCGCAGGCGCGCCCCCGCCGGTCATCTTCTCCAGGCCCGCCAGAATGCCGTCGATCTTGCCGGTGTTGCGCGCGAGCCCGTCGGAGAACGTTTTCAGATTGGCGATGGTGTCCTTCAGCGGGCGGGAATTGTCCTCGAGCACGGTGTCGACCCGGCGTAGCGCATCGCGCGCGGCCTGCGTCATGCTTTGACCGGCGCCGGCCTCCGCAATCAACGACCGGGGCTCGCCGGATTTGGCCATGATCACTCCGCCCTCCAGCGTCACCACCGGCACGCCGGTCAGGCCCTGGAATTCGAGGCCGACCTTGGTGTCGGAACGCACCGGCGTGGCCGAGGCGACCGAGATCGTCGCATTGACGAAGCGCGGGTTATCAGGCGCGAGCCCGAGCTGGGTCACCTCTCCGACACGAATGCCGTTGAACAGCACGCCGGCGCCGACCAGAAGGCCAGGGACCGGCCCCTGGAATTGCACGTGGTAGTTCGTGCGCGGCCCGATGCCGCCGGTGTTGTTCAGCCAATAGACGAAGCCGAACACCGCCAGGATCGCGGCCAGCACGAAACTGCCGATCAGCACGTAGGGAGCGCGGGTTTCCATGTCTCATCTCATCTGGTGTTGCAGCATCTGCGAGCGCTTGCCGTGGAAATAGGCGCGCACCCAGGGATGCTCGGATTGCAGCAATTCGCGCATCGGACCGATCGCCACGATCTTGCCGTCGGCGAGCGCAGCGACGCGGTCGCAGACCGTGGTCAGGCTCGCAAGGTCGTGGGTCACCATGAACACGGTCAGACCCAGCGTCTTTTGCAGCGTCGTGATCAGCGCGTCGAAATCGCCGGCGGCGATCGGATCGAGGCCGGAGGTCGGCTCGTCCAGAAACAGGATCGGCGGATCGAGCGCGAGCGCGCGCGCCAGCGCCACGCGCTTGGTCATGCCGCCGGACAGCTCCGCCGGATATTTGTCTGCGTCCTGGGCACGCAAGCCGACCATTTCGAGCTTGGCGATCGCAATCTCGTCCATCAGCTCCTGCGACAGGACGAGATTTTCACGCAACGGAAACTGAACGTTCTGACGGACCGTCAGCGAGGAGAACAGCGCGCCCTGCTGGAACAGGATGCCCCATGTCGTGGCTGCGCCTCGTCCGTGACCGCCAGTGGATTGTCCCATGACTTCGATGGTCCCGCCTTGGCGCGGGATGAGGCCGATGATGGTCCGCATCAGCACCGACTTGCCGCCGCCGGACGCCCCCACCAGCCCGAGGATCTCGCCCCGGCGGACGTCGAGCAACAGATGGTCGAGCACGGTCTGGCGGCCGAATCCGACCACGAGGTCACGGACGCGGATCGCGAACTGGTCTTGCGATGCATCCATCGTCACATTCCGATCGAGGCGAAGAAGATCGCGAACAGGCCGTCGAGCACGATCACCAGGAAGATCGACTTCACCACCGACGTCGTGGTTTGCCGCCCGAGCGACTCCGCACTGCCCTTGACGCGCAATCCCTCGCTGCAGGCCACGATCCCGATCACCAGCGCCATGAAGGGCGCCTTCAGGATGCCCACCTCGAAATGGGTGACCGTGATGGCCTCGTGCAGCCGGGCGATGTAGATCGCCGGCCCCATGTCGCCATAGAACTGCGCGACGAGACCGCCGCCATAGAGCGCGGCAATCGATCCGATGAAGGTGAGGATCGGCAGCGCAATGACCAGGGCCACAACGCGCGGCAGGATCAGGACCTCGACGGGATCGAGCCCCATGGTCGAGAGCGCGTCGATCTCCTCGCGCATCTTCATCGAGCCGAGCTCGGCGGTGTAGGCGCTTCCCGACCGGCCGGCGACCATGATGGCGACGATCAGCACGCCGAGCTCACGCAGCACCAGGATGCCGACCATGTCGACGGTGTAGGATTCCGCGCCGAATCTGCGGAAATGGAAGAAGCCCTGCTGCGCGATGATGGCGCCAATCAGGAAGGTGATCAGCGCGACGATGGGGATCGCCTGCCACCCGATGCGGTAGAGCTGATACACCAGCGACGTCAGCCGCAGCGAACGCGGCCGTCGCAGCACACCGATCACCGCCATGAACAATGCGCCGAGCATCTGGAGGAAAATCGTGAGGTCTTCCCGCGCACTGAGCGTGGATTTGCCGAGATCGCCTAGCCTCGCCAGCACCGGGTTCGGCGCAGCCGTCGGAGCAGGCGTATTGCGGTTGACCTGACGGACCTCGTCCATCAGCCCGCTGAAATGTTCGGCGCCCCCGACGAACTCGGCAGATCTGCCGGATGATGCGGCCCTGCGCGACAGCTTTTCCAGGACCCAGGCCCCGAGCGTGTCGAGCGCGCTGACGCCCGACATGTCGAGGGTGACGAGACGCGACTGATCGACGTCGGCTCCGACCGACCGGGACAATGTCTCGAGCGTGACCACATTCGCGGCGGTCCAGGGCCCTTCAGGACGCAAGTTCAGCACGTCGCCGGACGGCGTTGCGAGCAACAGCGGTTCGTGGTTCACGCGTTCCACCTCATCGGGGCAATCGGTCCCAGTCAGACGGCATTTCTAGGCCAGCATATGGCCGCCGGCTTGACCTGTCTCAAGACCCGGACACGCCGCGGATTGACGCAAATCAAGCGCGATCGCGCACGCGGGTCCTAGGCTTGCTTGCACTCAAGGGGGATATCAAGTCCATGTTCAACAGTGACAGGATGAGCGAAGAATTGCGGGCGCTGAAGGTCGATGTCACACGCTTGCTGAGCACGGCCGGCGAGGAGATGTTCGAGAGCTCGAAAGATCGTGCCGAGGCGCTCGCCGACCAGATCAGGGCCGCGCTCAGCGAGCTCGGCGAAACCGTTGACGAAGAACAGGAGCAGCTTCAGGGCCTCATTGCGGAGCGCCCGATCACATCGCTCGCCTCCGCCTTCGCGCTCGGCGTGGTTGTCGGCTTCATGCTGAGGAGACACTAAGTGAATACCGAGAATGTGGTCAAACATCTGCGCGCGCTATGGCGCACCGACAGGATCATCGCGGACATCAGACTGCGCCATCTGCTTGTCGGCCTCGGCCTGCGCGCCTTTGCGGCACTGATCGCGGCGTTTGGGCTTCTGATGCTGGAGCTGTCTGCCTATTTCGCGCTGGTCCAGACCTGGAGTGCAATCGCCGCGGCGGCCATCCTCGGCGCCGTCAATTTTGCCATCGCGGCCGCTCTCTTCGCGATCGCCGGCCGCGCTCCGTCAGGCCGCGACATCGAGCTTGCCAACGAAATTCACGACACCTCTATCGAAGCCCTTCAGCTCGAGGCGCGTGCGCTCCAGGCCCAGGTGTCAGGCGCGGTGCATCATCCGCTCAGCACGATCGTGCCGGTGCTGCTGCCGTTGATCGCCATCATCATCAGGAACTTGCGGACGACGACCAAGACATCCGCCGCGGCAAATTCGGCTGAAGGGCGCTCCTAGCGGGCGCGCTCAGAGCTTCAACTTGACGTCGCAGATATCGGGTTCGGCGGGATCCGGCTTGACCTCGAAGCCGAGGTCCCGGCACATTTCGAGCATGACGGTGTTCTCCTTGAGCACGTCGCCCGATATGGTCTTCAGCCCTTCCGACTTGGCGTAGTCGATGATCAGCTGCATGAGGGCCCAGCCGAGCCCCCTGCCCTTGAGATCGGACCGCAGCAGGATCGCGTATTCGCCGCTCTCGTAGATCGAATCCGAATGGAGCCGAACCACGCCGACCATTTCGCCGGTTGCCTCGTCGAACGCAATGAAGGCCATCGCGCGCGCATAGTCGAGCTGGGTCAGGCGTGCGATAAACTCGTGGGTAAATTCCTTCATCGGTGCGAAGAAACGCAGGCGAAGGTCGTGCGCCGTGACGTGGCGCAGGAATTCGTGGATGGTCGGCTCGTCCTCGGGACGCATGGGCCGCACGAAGATGCGCCAGTCGTCCTTGACCTTGAGGCGGCGTTCCCATTGCGACGGATAGGCGCGGACGGCGAAATTGGCCGGGCCGGAGCCGACGAACTTCCGTTGCGGCGGCCCGACCGCAACGCGGGCATCCACCGCGGTCACGCCGGTTTCGTCCGCCAGCAGCGGATTGATGTCGAATTCGCGGATCTCGGGAATGTCGGCCGCCATCTGCGCCAGCTTGACCAGCACCATGGCGACGGCATCGTGCTTGACCGCTGGCACGTCACGATAGGCCTTTAGGAGCCGCGACACGCGGGTGCGGTCGATCAAATCGCGCGCGAGCTGCAAATCCAGCGGCGGCAGCGCAAGCGCCTTGTCGTTGATGATCTCCACCGCGGTGCCACCACGGCCGAACACCACGACGGTGCCAAAAGTGGGATCGTCGGCGAGGCCCAGGATCAGTTCGCGCGCCTTCGCCTTCACGACCATCGCCTGGACGATCACGCCGCCGATGCGGGCCTCTGGCCGCAGCTTTCTTGCCCGGGCGAGAATGTCGGAGGTGGCCGCACGCACGGCCTCCGGCGTCGTCAGATTGAGCACGACGCCGCCGACGTCGGATTTGTGGATGATGTCCCGCGACATGATCTTCAGCACGACGGTGTCGCCTTGTGCGAAGATTTCCTTTGCATAGGCCACCGCCTGCTCGACGTCGCTCGCCGCATAGGTCGGCACCATCGCGATGTCATAGGCTTCGAGCAAGTTCTTGATCTCGACAGGCTCGAGCCATTCACGGCCGTCCGCGATCGCGGCGGTGACGATCTGCCTCGCCCCCCGGGCATCGGGCACGAACGTATCGGGCATCGCGGGAGGAACCTGGCTCAGCTCCTCGACCACCTCGCGGTGCCGGACCAGATGCATGAAGCCGCGCACGGCGTCGTCTTCGGTCGGATAGTTCGGCATACCGGCGCCGGAAAGTGCCTGAATGACGTGCTGATCGGCTCCGACCCAGGCCGCCAACACTGGCTTCGCCCAGCGGCCATGTTGCTCGCGATATTTGCCGACGAGCTCCGTCACGGTCGTGGCGATCTCGGCCGCCGAGGCGATTGCCGTTTGCACGTTGAGGACGAGGACCGCATCATTGTCGCGATCGGCCAGCAGCACCTCCAAAGCCGCCGCGTAGCGCGAGGCGTCAGCGTCGCCAACGATGTCGACGGGATTTGCACCGGACCAGGTCGGCGGCAGCGCCGCGTCGAGCGTTTTGCGCACCTCCGCCGAGATGGTCGCCGGGATTCCGCCGAGTTCGACCAGTCGATCGACGGCGAGGACGCCGATGCCGCCGCCGTTGGTCAGGATGGCGAGACGCTTTCCCGTCGGCGATTCGACGCGGCCGAGTGTCTCGGCACAATCGAACAGCTCACGCAGATCGGAGACCCGCAGCACACCCGCCCGGCGGAATGCCGCGTCATAGACGGCGTCGGCGCCGGCGAGCGCGCCGGTATGGGTGGCGGCCGCCTTGGCGCCCTGCGCCATGCGCCCGGACTTCACCACGACGACGGGCTTCACACGCGCCGCGGCGCGCGCCGCCGACATGAACTTGCGCGCGTCCTTGATGGACTCGATGTAGAGCAGGATCGCGCGCGTCTTGTGATCCATCGCGAAATAGTCGAGCAGATCGGCAATATCGACGTCGATCTGATCGCCAATCGAGACGATGCCGGAGAAGCCGACGCCGCGTTGCGCAGCCCAGTCGACCATGCCGGCGGCGATCGCGCCCGACTGCGAGATCAGCGCGAGGCTGCCCGCCCCCGGCATATGCGCCGCGAAGCTGGCATTCAGACTGACCCCGGGCATCATGATGCCGAGACAGTTCGGTCCGATCAGCCGCATGCCGTATTTGCGGGCCGAGGCGATCGCGGCTTCGTACAGAGATCCCGGTCCATGGCCGAGCCCGGCCGAGACGATCAAGGCGCCCGCCGAGCCGCGACGCCCGGCCTGATCGATGATATCAGGAATCTCGCGCGCCGGCGCCGTGATGACCACGAGCTCGGGCACGAAGTCCAGCCGCTCCAGACTCTTCACCGCGGCAACGCCGCCGACTTCGGCATGGCGTGGATTGACGAGGCCGAACCGCCCCTTGAAACCGGCCTTGTGAATGTTCTCCAGAACGGCACGTCCGACCGAGACCGGACGGGCGCTCGCACCGACGAGCGCGACTGAACGCGGCGCCAGCAGATTGTTCAGACGATAGGTTGACATGAAAGCAAATGCGCCCGGTCAGCGACGGTTTCGATGGTTGACGATCAGGCCGGAAAATGACGCGCCTAGTGCGAGATCATAACCCAGCATGGTGGCTGGCCAATGACGGTCTTTGTCACACCGCCCCACACGATCTCGTTCAGACGCGAATGATGATAGGCGCCCATCACGATCGCATCCACACTGTGGGAATTCGCCCAGCTTCCCAAGACCTTGCCGATCGAGCTGCCGCTGCCTTTGGCCGTTTCGAACGAGGCGTAGACGCCGTGTTCCCTCAGATGATCGACCAGAGCGGTTCCGGATTGCACGATCGCTTCGGTCTTGTCATCCGCAACCGTCACCACGCGGACCGAGGCGGCCGCCTGAAGGATTGGCAGCGCATCGCCGACCGCTCGCGCCGCACGCGCGGAGTGATCCCAGGCGATCATGACGTTCTCGAATTCAGGCCGAAGTTCGTCCGCGAGATGTTCCGGACAGAGCAGAAGCGGCCGGCCCGATTCGAACAGGAAGGTTTCGACAATCCTCTCCGTTCGACTGTCGTGCGGCTTCACGGGAATCAAAGCGAGATCGCTGAAACGGGCGTGCTCGGCCAGGATCGCCGCGATCTGGTCCGCCGGTATCTTGCCCGTTCGGCTCCAGGCGCGAACGTTGGCACGGGACGCCGCGTTGGCGAATGCGCTCAGGAGCTGCTGCGTGTCGTTCGCCTCGCGCGAGCTGCCGGTCTCCGCGGAATCGCGATCGGTGGGCAGCATCACCTTTGGCCGCTCGAAAACGTCTTCCTCGAGCGCCAACGCGGTGATCCTGGCGCCGAGGGCGGCGGCGACGGCCACACATTTCTCGATCGCAACCAGGGCCGGCCCGCGCGGCTGGCCGACAAGCGGCAGAAAGACATCCTTGATGGGCATCGGGATTCTCCTTGGCCGCTACAATAGGCCGGCTTACGTCGAGGCGCTTGATCCTCGTCAAGCCAAGGGAACTCGGTCCGAAACAGCGTTGACCGACGTCAAGGACTGGCCGCGATCCGCTCCTAAGGGTTACCCTGATCGTCGGGCGGACTGCCTCCCGACGCAGCTGGATGTGCCAGGAATGACAGACGATTCTGCGACCCAGGACCGGATCTTTGCGGCGCTCACCAATTCCGCCGAGCATCCGGGCGTCAAGCGGATCGACACGCACGCGGCTTCGGTCTTTCTCGAGGGTAGGCGCGCACTGAAGATCAAGCGCGCCGTGCAGTTTCCGTTCCTTGATTATTCAACGCTCGCGAAGCGCAAGGCAGCGTGCGAGGAGGAGATCAGGATCAACCGGCCGCTGGCGCCGCAGATCTATCATCGCGTCGTTGCGATCACCGAGGAGCCGGACGGATCGTTCAAGGTCGACGGCCAGGGCAGTCCGGTCGAATATGCGGTCGACATGTCGCGCTTCGACGAAAGCCGGACGCTCGATCATCTGGCAAAGACCGGCACGCTGGATGCCGCTTTTGCCTCGGCTGCTGCCGACGCCATTGCAGCTTCGCACGCGGCGGCGATCCACGCCGAGGGCGAGGCATGGGTCTCCTCCATCCCTGCCCTGATCGACGGCAACATTCACGGTCTGCGAGCCGGCGGCCATTTCGACGCGGGAGATATCGAAAAGCTCGGCAGAGCCTCGCACGAGGCATTCCTGCGTGCTGGCCCCCTGCTCGCAGAGCGCGGCGGGAAAGGCTTCGTGCGCCGCTGCCATGGCGATCTGCATCTCGCAAACATCGTTCTGATCGAGGACCGTCCCGTGCTGTTCGACGCCATCGAGTTCGATGCGCAGATGGCGACCGTCGATGTGCTCTACGATCTCGCATTCACGCTGATGGACCTGTTGCATCACGATCAGCCAGGCGCGGCCAACATCGTCCTGAACCGCTATCTCGCCGCGACGCCGACCGACAATCTCGACGCGCTCTCGGCCCTGCCGCTGTTGATGTCCATCCGGGCAGCGATCCGCGCCCAGGTGGCGCTGGCTCGGCTGAAGCCACCGCATTCCGATGATCCCAGCATTCTTGGCCAGGCACAGCGCTATTTTGACCTCGCCAGGATGCTGATCCAGCCTCCTGCTCCGTGCCTGATCGCGGTCGGTGGATTGTCAGGCACCGGCAAGACGGTTTTGGCGCAAGCGCTCGCGCCCGTCGTCGCGCCGCCGCCGGGGGCCGTCGTGCTGCGCAGCGACCTCGTCCGCAAACGGATGTTCGGGGTGGAGGACACCCACCGCCTGCCGCCGTCCGCCTACACGCCGGAGCACGCAGCGCACATCTACGCCACGCTGGTTCAGTATGCTGGACGGGTGCTGGCGCAAGGCCATTCGGCGATCATCGACGGCGTGTTCGCCCGCGAGGACGAACGGGACGCGATCGCCGCACTGGCGCGCGAGCGCAACGTGCCGCTGAACGGCCTATTCCTCGTTGCCGACCTCGCAACCCGGCAGAGACGGATCGGAAGCCGCCAGGGAGACGCATCCGACGCCACGCAAGAGGTTGCCGCGCTGCAGGAGCACTATAATATCGGCCATATCGGCTGGGCGACCATCGATGCATCCGGGACAGAGGAGCAAACGCTCCAAAACTGCCGGGACGCGATCGCCGAGGGGCAAATAAGGCAATCTGATTGACGCGGGCAAGAATGTCGCGACCCACCACAAGCTCAACGGCGGCCAAGCATGCCAAGCCGGCGACGCGGCGCAATGCGCTGCCTGCCCGCCTCAGCCCCGGCATGGCCTGCGACACCGCGTTCCGGATCATCGCGCGCCGTCACCTCGATGCCGTCCTCGCCCAGCATGACGGCACCTGCCGCGGCGATCCCGACGCGCTGCACCAGATCCGGATCGCACTGACGCATCTGCGCACCGCCATCCGCTTCTTCTCGCCGATGGTCGACGACACTCTGCGCCCAAATGTCTGGGCCGAACTGAAATGGCTCAACAGCCAGCTCGGCATGGTGCGGGACCTCGACGTGGCGATCGAGCGGGTCGTCGCCGAGAGCGGCGACGAGCTCGCCGTCATTGCCGAGCTACAGCACTGGGACGAGAAACGCACCGAAAGCCACCGCCTGCTCGCGCGCGCACTGCAATCCGCGCGGTATCGCCGCCTTGTCGAGCAGACCTCGACCTGGATCGAGAGCGGCCCCTGGTCGACCCGGCGCAGCAAGGAAGCCATTCGACTGCGCCGCTGCACGCTCGCCGATCACGCGTCGGAGCGGCTGACCGAGTGGGAGACCAAGCTGCTCAAGAAAGCGCGAAAACTCCGCAAGCTCGACGTCGAGAAACGCCACAAGCTGCGGCTTCTCAACAAGCGGATGACCTATTCGATCGAGTCGCTCCAGGATCTGTTCGCCGGGGATTCACTGACGAAACAGAAGTCCATCCTCAAGAAATTGCGCAAGGCGCAACGCTCGCTCGGACACTTGAACGACGATGCGCGAGGACAAGCGCTGGCAGCGTCATTGAACGGCGCCGGCCTCGATGCGGGCAATCGCTTCCTCAACCGCAAGCGGGAAAAGAAGCTGTTGCGGACGGCGTCAGCGGCCTACCGGAAGCTGGACAAGACCAAGCCCTTCCGCTCCGCGGACCTGGCGCCGAGTGCCGAGCCGGAAGTTTAGGTGTGGACGTAGTCCCCCGGCGCATCGGGCAGGCCGGGAGAGTCTCCGATTCCGATCGGCGGCGGGTCGCAGGGCGCGCCGGAGCGTGCCGCCAGCCATTTGGCCCATTCCGGCCACCACGACCCTTCAACGTGCGGAGCCAGCTTCAGCCATTCGTCTGCACCAACGTAGGGCGCGTCCTCGGCTTTGGTCAGCACCTGATAGCTGTGGCCTGGCTCCTCCGGAGGCGCAACGACGCCGGCATTATGGCCGCCGCTGGTCAACAGGAACGTCACGTCGGCGTCGACCTGGTAGTGGATTTTATAGACGGAGCGCCACGGCGCCACGTGATCGGCGAGCGTGCCGACCACGAACATCGGCGCGTGAATATCGGATAGCGAAATGCTCCTGCCGCCGACATGGTATCGCCCGCCGGCCAGATCGTTGTCGAGGAATAGCTTGCGCAGATACTCCGAATGCATGCGATAAGGCAGCCGCGTTGCGTCCGCATTCCAGGCCATCAGATCGTTCAGTGGCGCGCCCTCGCCCATCAGATAGTCGTGCGACAGCCGCGACCAGATCAGTTCGTTGGAGCGCAGCAGCTGGAAGGCGCCGGCCATCTGCGTCGTGTCGAGATAGCCACGCTGCCACATCATGTCTTCGAGAAAGGCGACCTGGCTCTCATTGATGAAGAGCGTCAGCTCTCCGGCCTCGGTGAAGTCGGTCTGGGCCGCAAGAAGAGTGACGGTGCCGAAACGGTTGTCACCGTCGCGCTCCATCGCGGCGGCGGCGATCGACAGCAATGTGCCGCCCAGACAATAGCCGAGCGCATGGGTCTTCCGGCCCGGCATGACCAAGCCGATCATGTCCAGCGCCGCCATGACGCCCAGCCTGCGATAATCGTCGAAGGCGAGATCACGATCCCTTGCATCGGGGTTGCGCCAGGAGATCGCAAACACGGTGAAACCCTGACCGGTCAGATATTTGACCAGCGAATTCCGGGGCGAGAGATCGAGGATGTAGTATTTCATGATCCAGGCCGGCACGATCAGGATCGGTTCGGGTCGGACCTGCGCGGTCGTCGGAGAGTACTGAATCAGCTCGATCAGCTCGTTGCGATAGATGACCTTGCCGGGCGACGCCGCCACCGTCTTGCCGACCACGAACTGCGCGTCATCCGCCGACCTTGAGTTGGACAGCAGGCGCATCAGGTCGCTGCACCAGTTCTGCCATCCGAAAACGAAATTCTCCCCGCCGCTCAGGAATGCCTTCTCCAGAACCTTTGGATTGGTCGCCATGAAATTCGACGGCGCCAACATGTCGAGCGTCTGGCGCATCGAGAACTCGACGATGGCTTCGTTGGCGTGCGACACGCCGCGCACGCCGGTCGTGGCATCGTGCCACCAGCGCTCTCCCAGCAGAAATGCCTGCGCCAGCAGATTGAACGGCGCGGCCTCCCATTGCGGTCCGGTGAAGCGGCGATCCCGGTCCTGCGGCTGGATCACAGACCACGGCTTCTGCTCCGGCGACGTCGCGTGCGCCACAGCCTCGGCCAACCGGCCGGTGTCGCGCAGGATGTTGCGGAAAATCTCCATCTGACGCTGCGGCGCCGCAGCGAGATGCGAACCCCAATCGAGCCAGGCGAGCGACAGGGCCAGCGGTGAAATGCCGCCCGTGAACCGTGCCAGCATCGCGTGAAACGCGCGATCGAGAGGATATGGCTCTGATGCAGGCAACGGGTCGGCCGCAACCGGCGCCCCCGAACGCTTTTCGGAGCCCGCCGTCGAGACCTCGGGAGCAGCCGTGGGATTGACGGGGAGAGCCTGCACCGCCGGCTCCTTGGCTCGTGGAAGTATCTGCACGACGCTCATGGCTCAATGTTCCCGAGGGCTTCTGTTTGATGTCGGCGGCAGGATATGGCGCGGCTTCGCGTAAGCCTTGAGCTGCATCAAACCGAGGGCAAGGATCACAATTGCTTCATCGGAACGGCAGGCTTCGTCCGATTGACCTGAGTCAAGCCGTCCCCCGGCGTCCGCGTTAATTTTTGTGCATCGAAATTCGACAAGCCAGCGGAGTTGTCCATGCGCGCCCACCAGATCATGACCCGGTCGGTCATCTCGGTTAACCCCGACACCAGCATCGTCGAGGCGGCGAATATCATGCTGAAGCGGCATGTCAGTGGTCTCACGGTGGTCGACGATACCGGCAAGCTGGTCGGCGTCGTCTCGGAAGGAGATTTCATCCGCCGCAGCGAAATCGGCACCGGGCGCAAGCGCGGACGCTGGCTGCGGTTCATCCTTGGTCCAGGCAAATCCGCCAGTGACTTCGTCCACGAGCACGGCCGCAAGGTCGCGGAGGTGATGACCGACTCGGTCGTGACCATCACGGAGGATAAGGCGCTCGCCGAGATCGTCGACCTCATGGAGCGCAACAACGTGAAGCGACTGCCGGTGGTGCGCGGCGACCAGGTCGTCGGGATCGTATCCCGCGCCAACCTGCTGCAGGCGGTGGCGGGGCTCGCCCGCGAAGTGCGGGATCCGACGGCAGACGACGACCACATTCGCAACCGCATCATCGACACCATGGAGAAGAACGATTGGTGCCCGTTCGGACTGAACGTCATCGTCCGCGACGGCATCGTTCACCTCAGCGGCGTCATCTCCGAAGAGCGCACGCGGCAGGCCGCGATCGTCGCAGCGGAGAACGTCGAGGGTGTGAAGAAGGTGCACGACCATCTGTGCTGGGTCGACACCATGTCGGGCATCTATCTGAACTCGCCCGAGGATGACGAGCTCGCCAAGGCTAGCTGAGAAGGCGAGTTGAGCCGAGCTGAGTCAGCGCGGAATGACGGCGGTGGCCTCGATCTCGACGCGCGCCGCCTTCTCGACGAGGCGCACCACCTGCACCAGTGCCATCGCGGGGTAATGCGCCCCGAAAATCGCACGGTAGATCTTGCCGAGCTCCTTCAAGTTCGACAGGTACTCTTCCATGTCGACGACGTACCAGGTCAACCGCACGAGGTGCTCTGGTCGCGCACCGGCCTCGGCCATGATAGCGGCGATGTTGCTCAGGGTCTGGTGCACCTGCGCAACGAAGCCTTCCGCGAGACGCTCTTCGGCATCCCAGCCGATCACCCCGCCGGTGACGACGATGCGGCCCTCGGCGGCCATGCCATTGGCATAGCCCTTCGGCATCGGCCACCCCGACGGCTGGAGCACCTGCACCCGCGAACGGGTGTCATCGTCGGCTGCGGTCGGCAGCACCGCGAGCTGCGGGCCCTTCGGCGTCGTCACGGGCAATTCTCCATCCTTATCATTCCACCGCGACGCCCGAGGACGTCACCGCGGCCTGCGCCAGTTGCCGCAGGGTAAAGCGCTTCAATTTTCCGGTCTCGGTCTTCGGCAGTTGCGTCACGAACTCGATCGCGCGCGGATATTTGTACGGCGCGATCTCGCGTTTGACATGTTCCTGCAACTCGGTCACCAGCTGCGCGTCCGGTGTCACGCCGGGCGCCGCGACGACATAGGCCTTCACGATCATGCCGCGCGCCTCGTCCGGGGCACCAACCACACCGCACTCGGCGACCGCCGGATGCGTGAGCAGTGCCGCCTCGACGTCCGTGCCGGCGATATTGTAGCCCGCCGACACGATCATGTCGTCGGAGCGGGACTGGTACCAGAAATAGCCGTCGCCATCCATCAGATAGGTGTCGCCGGTGATGTTCCAGCCGTCCTGGACGTATTTGCGCTGGCGCTCGTCGGCGAGATAGCGGCAACCGGTCGGCCCGCGCACCGCGAGCTTCCCCATGGTGCCCGGCGGAACGCCACGGCCCTCATCATCGACGATCTTGGCTTCATAGCCCGGCACGGGCTTTCCGGTGGCGCCGGGACGGATCTCGTCCTCGGTTGCGCTGATGAAGATGTGCAGCAGCTCGGTCGAGCCGATGCCGTCCATCAGTTTGATGCCGGTGGCCTTGAGCCAGGCATCGAAGGTTGGCTTGGGCAGCGTCTCGCCTGCGGAAACACATTTGCGAAGCGAGGAGATGTCGTGGCCCGACAGCTTGCCGATCATCGCCCGGTATGCGGTCGGCGCCGTGAAGCAGACCGTGGTCTTGTATTGCTCGATCGCCGCCAGCATGTCGTCCGGCGTCGTTTTCTCCAGCACGACGAAGGAGGCGCCGATATGCATCGGAAACAGCACGCCGCCGAAGCCGAACGTGAACGCGAGCGGCGCCGAGCCGATGAAGCGATCCTTCTGCTCGGCCCGCAAGATATTGCGCGCATAGCCGTCGCAGACCGCGAGCATGTCGCGATGGAAATGCATGGTGCCTTTGGGATCGCCTGTGGTGCCCGACGTGAAAGCGATCAGGCAGACATCGTCCGAGGCGGTATCGACGGCCTTGAATTCCGCGCTAGCGCCGGCAATCAGCGCTTCGAGCGAGTCCGCCGCGCCATTGCCCCAATAAACGACCCGTCTGAGAGTCGGCGCAGCCGCTTTCGCCTTCTCCATTTCTTCGGCAAGCTTGCCGTCGCACAGCGCCAGCGCAATCTCCGCCTTCTGAATCGGATAGGACAGCTCCTTGGCGCGGAGCAGCGGCATCGTCGCCACGACGATGCCGCCGGCCTTGATGACCGCGAGATAGGTCGCGACCATCATGGGGTTGTTGGCCGAGCGCAACAGCACGCGCCCGCCGGGGATGAGACCAAGCTCGCCGACCAGCACGTTGGCGAGGCGGTTCACGAGTGCCTGCAGCTCGCGATAGGTGTAGCTGACGGTGGGGCTGATGACGCAGGGCGCATTGCCATGCCCCTGCTCGACCCAGCGATCGAGGAAGTAGCTGACGCAATTCAATCGAGGCGGATAGCGCAGCTCCGGCCGCGTGAAGATGAACTCGGGCCAGAGTTCGCGCGGCGGCAGATGCTGCTGCGCAAACGTATCGACATGGGCCGTCGCAGCGTTGCCGTCATGCGAGCCCGTCACTTGAACCTTGGCGGCGTTGGCCATCGCACGCTCCTTTCAGCATGGATTGCACCCGGCAGCACGATCTGGAAAACATTTTAGGCTTAAAACAATTTGGCGCAATAGCGGATTTTGGGCATGCCGTGCTTTTTCCTGCGGCAAAAGGGATTGGGCGGCCTGCCGGCCCCGTGCTTACGGCCGGCGGCGCGCGGCCGATTTCTGCGCCGACGCCTTGGTCTTGGCGAGGAGGCGCATCAATTCGCGCACATCCTTCGGCGAGAGATCGGCGAAGAGATCGGCGATCCAGGTCTCGTGCTCCGCAGCCATCCTGCGGAACTCGGCGCGGCCGAGCTTCGTGAGGCGGATCACCTGGACACGGCGATCCGTCTCCGAAGTACGTCGATCGAGATGGCCGGATTCCACGAGGCGCTCGACGAGACCGGTGACGTTGCCGTTCGACACCATCATCCGCTTGGAGACATCGGACAGCGTCATGCCATCGGGCGCCTTGTCGAGCTGCGCCATCAGATCGAAGCGGGGCAGCGTGACGTCGAACCGCTGCCGCAGCCGGCCGCGAACCTCGCCCTCGATCAGGGTCGTACAGGTCAGGAGGCGCAACCACAGCCGAAGCTCTTCGGCGTGGTCTTCCGGCGTTTCGACGGCCTTGGTCTCGGAATCGAGCATCTCGGTGCGGTCACTCTCGGCGGGCATTGGCGCCGGCACGGATTCCCCAACATTTTGAGCTTCAAATAAATTGAAGCCGGCCGCAAGTCCAAAGCTGCAACAATCGACCGCACGTGAATTTCTTTAGGCTTCAAATAATTGGCGCGACGCTTGCATGCGCACTGCCGCTCGAATGGCGACGTCTTGAGCTTGCTTGCCGCGGCAGCCATCATCGGCATAAGCTTGGATCGGAGTACGCGGCCTGCAGCGCTCGCCGATAGTCACGAGGGAAAGATCATGAAGACGCAAATGACCTTGGCCGCAGCCACCGTGCTGCTTGGCGCCGCGATGACCCCAGCCCTCGCCGAGGAGAAGATCAAGCTGGGCGTGATCGTGACCCTGTCGGGGCCCGCGGCCGCGCTGGGTCAGCAGGTTCGCGACGGCTTTGCGCTCGCGGTGAAGGATCTCGGCAGCAAGATGGGCGGCCGTGACGTCGAGGTCGTCGTGGTCGACGACGAACTGAAGCCGGACGCGGCGGTGACCAAGGCCAAGGGCCTCCTGGAACGCGACAAGGTCGACTTCGTGATCGGCCCGATCTTCTCCAACATCCTGCAGGCGATCCACCGGCCCGTGACGGAATCGAAGACCTTCCTGATCAGCCCCAATGCCGGCCCGTCGACGTTCGCCGGCAAGGACTGCAACCCCTTCTTCTATGTGACCTCGTATCAGAACGATCAGGTGCACGAGATCCTCGGCAAGGTGGCGCAGGATCGCGGCTACAAGCGCATGTACCTGATGGTGCCGAATTATCAGGCCGGCAAGGATTCCGTGGCGGGCTTCAAGCTCGACTACAAGGGCGAGATCGTCGAGGAATCCTACATGCCGCTGAACACGCTGGACTTCCAGCCTGAGTTGTCCAAGATCTCGTCGCAGAAGCCCGATGCCCTCTTCACGTTCATGCCGGGCGGCCTCGGCGTGAATCTGGTCAAGCAATACCGGCAGGCCGGGCTCGCCGACAGCATTCCGGTGCTCTCGGCGTTCACGGTGGATGAATCGACCCTGCCGGCACAGCAGGACGCGGCCGTCGGCATGTTCGGCGGCGCGAACTGGGCTCCCAACCTCGACAATCCCCAGAACAAGAAGTTCGTCGCCTCCTACGAGGCCGCCTACAACGTCGTGCCCGGCACCTACGCCTTCCAGGCGTATGACGCCGCGATGTTGATCGACAGTGCGGTCAAGGCCGTGAAGGGCGATCTCTCGAACAAGGACGCCGTCCGGACCGCGCTGAAGAAGGCCGACTTCACCTCGCTGCGCGGCGCCTTCAAGTTTAACACCAATGGCTATCCGATCCAGGATTTCTATCTGACCAAGGTCGCCAAGCGTTCGGACGGCAAGTTCCAGACCGAGATCGTCCAGAAGGTCTTCGAAAATTATGGCGACCGCTATGCCAAGGACTGCAAGGCGAACTAGGTGGTGTGGACACTTATCGCATCCATAAGACGATGGCAGCGAGGGTGACGACGGCACGGTAGTTTCGGGCGGTCTTCTCGAAGCGGGTTGCGACGCGGCGGAACTGCTTGAGTTTTGAGAAGCAGCATTCGACGAGATGGCGCTGGGCATAAAGATGCTTGTCGAGCGGGTATTTGATCGCACGTGACGGATTGTTGGGAATGACGGCCATCGCTCCCTTGGCAGCGATGGCTTGGCGCAAGTGATCGGCATCATAGGCCGTATCGGCCATGACGACCTCGGCGGGCAAGCCGTCGATCAATGCGGCGGCTTGCGGTGCATCACCCTTCTGACCTGCGGTAAGCATGAGCCGCACGGGACATCCCAAGCCTCGAACGGCCATATGTATCTTGGTGCTCAGGCCCCCGCGCGAGCGGCCGATCGCTTGATCTTCCACTTGATCTTCAGACCCCCTTTTTGGCCCCGGCGGCGTGCTGATGCGCCCGAACGATGGTGGAATCGACGATCAGATATTCGAAGTCCGGATCATCAGACATCGCCTCGAAGATCCGCCACCAAACACCCTTGATGCTCCATCGACTGAAGCGCCGGAACACGCTGTTCCAATCTCCAAACGCCTCTGGAAGATCACGCCAGGGAGAGCCTGTTCGTACGATCCACAGCACACCTTCCACGAACATCCGGTTGTCGCGCCCGGTGGAGCCTTTCTGATCGGGGCGACCTATGATGAGCGGCGCCATCCGTTCCCACGCCGCGTCGCTCAACACCAAACGGTCCATCACACCCAAGGCGGCCTCCCAAAAAGAAGCCTTGAATCTGATTTGCTCCTAAAAGGGAATCCTTAGAGTCCACACGACCTAAGCCATGTATCGCGTTACGGGAGGACTGCAATGAAGAGTGAAATCACCGGCATCACGCGGGCCAATGAAGGGATCCAGGGCATTTCCTGGAACATCCTCGGCCAGACCTATGTGCCGAAGAGCAATACCGAGCACAGCTTCTCCTGGCATGCGACCTTGCCGCCGGGCACGTTCGTGCCGCCGCACATCCATCCCGACCAGGATGAGTATCTCTACATGCTCGAGGGCAAGCTCGACTTCGTGCTCGGCAATTCGGAGTCGCAGGCGACCGCGGGCGATTTGATCCGGCTCGGCATGGGCGTGCCGCACGGCATCTTCAACAAGTCGGAGCAGACCGCAAAGGTGCTGTTCTGGGTGTCGCCGACCAAAAAGCTGTTCGACCTGTTCTGGGGCCTTCACAACATGAAGGAGCAGAAGCCGGAGGACGTCGTGGCGATGGCCGCCGAGTTCAACATCCACTTCCTGCCGCCGCCGCCCGGCGCCGGCTAGCGGCGCGTCTTACGCACGGACCGCAGCAAGTCCCGGCACGGCGGCGAAGCCGGCCTTGGTGGCATAGCCGCGTACGATCGCCTCGCGCTGGGAATAGCTCAGGACGTTGTCGACGTTGTCGAATCCATCTGGCGCGAGCTGCTCGACGGCGTCGATGACGCCCTCGGGACCGCCGCGTCGGTTGGAGCGGACGATGTCGGCCGTCATCGGCAGACGCTTCTTCTCGTATTCGAGCAGCGCTTGGCGCGGATGCTCGGCGCGCACCAGCGCGTCCGCAAGGCAGCGCGCATCGAGGATCGCCTGTGACGCGCCATTGGAGCCGACCGGATACATGGGATGCGCGGCGTCGCCGAGCAGCGTGACGCGTCCGGACGACCAGTATGGCAAAGGATCGCGGTCGCAGGTCGGATATTCATAGAATTCGGGCGTCGCCGAGATCAGGCTCTTCACATCGACATAGGGCACCGAGAAGCGCGCCACGTGCGGCATCAGCTCTTCGCGGCGGCCCGGCCGCGACCAGTCTTCTTTCCGCGGCGGCGGCGCGTTGCCCTCGCCCACCTTCACCAGCACGGCCCAGTTGGTCAGGCGGCTCGCCGGGCTCGATCCTTCCGCGATCGGATAGATCACCACCTTGGCATTGAGGCCGCCGGCCACGATCATGGATTTGCCAGTGAGGAACAGCGGCCAGTCGCGCGCACCGCGCCATAGCATCAGGCCATTCCAGCACGGCGGGCCTTCGTTCGGGAACAACGTCTCGCGGACGCGGGAATGGATGCCGTCGGCACCGATCAGGATATCGCCGCGCGCCGTGTGAATGTGCGCGCCTGCACGATCGAAGAAGTAAGCGGTGACGCCGCCCTCGTCCTGCGTGAACGCACCGAGCCGGCAGCCAGTGTGAATCGCCTCCTGACCGAGCCGTTCCTCAACGGCGCGATGGATGACGCCCTGGAGGCGGCCGCGATGGATCGAGAATTGCGGCACGTCGTGGCCGGCGTCGATGCCGCGGGCTTCGCGCCAGACCTCCTGGCCGTGGCGGTTGAGATAATAGAGCTGATCGGTGCGGATCGCGACGTCGTCGAGCTTCTGCAACAGGCCGAGACCTGCGAGCTCGCGCATCGCATGCGGCAGCGTGTTGATTCCGACGCCGAGCTCGCGAATGGTGTCGGCCTGCTCGAAGATCTCACAATCCAGCCCGCGCGAGCGCAGCATCAATGCCGTGGTGAGACCACCGATACCGCCACCGACGATAATCGCCTTCATCGCCCAAACTCCACTCGAAACACAGGCAATGGGTTAACGTCGCACGGGCGGTCACTCCGCCGCAAGCGGCTTTGTCGCCTCCGCCTTGAGCTCGGCCCGGGTCTTGGGCTTAGCCTTAATGCGCAGCTCGTCGAGGTCCTGCCGATCGCGGACGCTGTTGCGGAAAATTTGCTCTTTTCCCGGCAGATATTGTGGCGGACAGAACGCCTCGTTTGCTCCGTACCAGGCCGCCGCCTTCATGGTGAAGAACGGGTCGACCAAATGCGGGCGGCCGAGCGCGACGAGATCCGCCCGGCCGCCGGCCAGGACGGTGTTGGCCTGGTCCGCCGTCGTGATGTTGCCGACGCACATCGTGGCCACGCGCGCCTCGTTGCGGACCTGATCCGAGAACGGTGTCTGGAACATGCGCCCATAGATCGGCTGCGCGTCGCGGACGGTCTGCCCCGTCGAGACGTCGACGAGATCGACACCGGCTTCGGCGAAGGCGCGCGCGATCGCCACCGCGTCATCGCCGGTGATGCCGCCGTCGGCCCAGTCGGTCGCAGAAATGCGCACCGACATCGGCTTGTGCGAGGGCCACACCGCCCGTAGCGCCTCGAAGATTTCGAGCGGGAAACGCAAACGGTTCTCGAGCGAGCCGCCATACTCGTCCGTGCGGTTGTTCGTCAGCGGCGAGATGAAGCTCGCGAGCAGATAGCCGTGGGCGCAGTGCAGCTCCAGCATGTCGAAGCCGCAGCGCTCGCCGCGCTCGGCCGCCGCGACGAAAGCATCCTTCACCGCGTTCATGCCGGCACGATCGAGCTCGCGCGGCACCTGACTGTCGGGGAAATAGGGCAGCGGCGATGCCGAGAACACGTCCCAGCCGCCATCTTCCAGTGGCCGGTCCATCCCGTCCCACATCAGCTTGGTCGCGCCTTTGCGGCCGGCGTGGCCGAGTTGCAGGCAGATTTTCGCGGCCGAATTGCCGTGGACGAACTCCACGATGCGCCGCCAGGCGGCCTCCTGCTCGTCGTTCCACAAACCGGCGCAGCCGGGCGTGATGCGGGCATCGCGGCTCACGCAGGTCATCTCGGTGAAGATCAGCCCGGCGCCGCCAATCGCGCGCGAGCCATAATGCACCAGGTGGAAATCGGTCGGCACGCCTTCCTTGGCCGAATACATGCACATCGGCGACACCACGGCGCGATTGGCGAGCTTCATCTCGCGCAAGCGGAACGGCTGGAACAGCGGCACCATCGGACGGTCAGTGTCGACATCGAAGCCGCTGCCGCGCACCTGCCTGGCGAACGACTTGTCGACCTCCGCCACGAAATCCGGCGCGCGGAGCTTGAGATTGTCATAGGTGATCGCCTTCGAACGCGTCATCACGCCGAAGGCAAACTGCACGGGATCAAAATTCCAGAAGCGATCGACATGCTCGAACCAGACCAGCGAGACGTCGGCGGCGTGCTGTGTCTTCTCGACTTCCTCACGGCGGCCATGTTCATAGAGATCGAGCGCCGCCTTGGTGCTCGGCGCGTTCTGCATGGCGTCGGCCAGCGCAATCGCGTCTTCCATCGCGAGCTTGGTGCCGGAGCCGATCGAAAAATGCGCGCTCGCCTTGGCATCACCAAGCAGCACCATGTTGTCCTTGACCCAGCGCTTGCTGCGGATCATCGGAAAATTGCGCCACATCGAGCGATTGGTGAGCAGCTTGTGCCCGTCGAGGAACCAGCCGAAAATGTCGGCCATGCGCGCGGCGGACTGGGTCTCGTCCAGCCCGGTCAGCCCGGCCCGCTCAAAGGTCTCAGGGTCGGTCTCGAAGATCCAGGTCGAGTGTCCGACCTCATACTGATAGGCGTGGGCGATGAACGGACCCCACTCGGTCTCCTGGAAGATGAAGGTGAAGGCGTCGAGCGGCCTGGTTGAGCCCATCCAGGCGAACTTGTTGGAGCGGACGTCGACCTGCGGCTGGAAATGGTCGAGATATTTCTCCCGGAAGCGGCTGTTGATGCCGTCGGCAATCAGGATGAGATCGGCATCGGCGAAGCGGGAGTCGTCCTCGACGTCCACCTCGAAGTGCAGGACAACGCCAAGCTCGCGGGCCCGCTCCTGGAGAATCAGAAGCAGTTTGCGCCGCGAGCAGCCGCAAAAGCCGTTACCGCCGACCCGGTGGACGGTCCCGCGAAAATGCACCGCGATGTCGTCCCAATAGGCGAATTCCTGGGTGATGCGGCGGTAGCTCGGAAGATCGTGCTTTTCGAAATTGTCCAGCGTGGCGTCGGAGAATACCACGCCGAAACCGAACGTGTCGTCGGCCCGGTTGCGTTCATAGACCGCGACGTCGGCGCTCGGGCGCTGCTTCTTGAGCAGGATCGCAGCGTAGAGACCCGCGGGTCCGCCACCGATGATCGCGACTTTCATAGGAGCCTCGCCAATCCACCCGGCCATGAAACTATTTTAAGCCTAAAATAATTTCGCGCAAGTCCCCTTGCTGACGATACCGGGGAAAGGCGCCCGCTCAATCGCCCCTGAAGACCGGCTTGACCTTGTTGGCGAAAGCCTCGAAAGCGCGCGTGAAATCGGCCGTCGTCATGCACAGCGCTTGGGCGACGGCTTCCGCCTCGATCGCCTCCTCCACCGACATGGCCCATTCCATTGCCAGCATCCGCTTGGTCATGGTGTTGGCGAAGGTCGGCCCTTCCGCGACCTGCTTGGCCAGCGATTGCGCCTGGGTCAGCACCTGCTCCGGCGTCACGATGCGGCTGAAGAAGCCCCAGCGCTCGCCCTCCTCCGCGGTCATGAACCGCCCAGTGTAGAGCAGCTCGGAGGCGCGGGACTGTCCGATGATCCGCGGAAGGATCGCGCAGGCGCCCATGTCGCAACCGGCGAGGCCCACCTTGTTGAACAGGAACGCGACCTTGGCCCCGCTCGCTGCGAGGCGCATATCCGATGCCATGGCGACGATCGCACCGGCCCCGGCACAGATGCCCTCGACCGCAGCCACGATCGGCTGCGGGCAGGCCCGCATCGCCTTGACGAGGTCGCCGGTCATCCGCGTGAAGGCCATCAGCCCCTTGGTGTCCATCTTCACCAGCGGACCGATGATCTCGAACACGTCACCGCCGGACGAGAAATTACCACCGGCGCCGGTGACGACGATGGATCTGACCTCGTCGTCGAATGCGCAAGCGCGGAAGAAGTCGGTCAGCTCCCGGTAGCTTTCGAACGTCAGTGGATTCTTTCGTTCGGGCCGGTTGAGCGTGACCGTCGCAACGCCGTCGACCACCGCCAGCAGGAAGTGCTGCGGCGAATAGTCCGCGAGCGGAATGGTGACGGGATTTGCTGGTCTGCTCATGCGATCTCCTTGGCTTCCTTGTTCCGCGCCTGCGCCAGGCACGCTAGACCTCGCCCCCGGCCACTGCAATCGCCTGCCCTGTGATCGCACCGGCGCCTTCGCCGCACAACCAAAGAACCGCGTCTGCCACCTCCTGAGGCGTGATCAGGCGTCCTTGCGGATTGTGCTTGGCGAGCTCTGCGATCGCCTGCTCGCGGCTACGCCCCGTCTTGGTCATGATGTTCTCGATGCTGCCGGCGACGAGATCCGTGTCCGTGAAGCCGGGACACACCGCGTTCACGGTGACATTGCTGCCGGCCATCTCGAGGGCAAGGGAACGCACGAGGCCGACCACGGCGTGCTTGGCCGCAACGTACGCACTGACATAGGCGTAGCCCTTCAACCCCGCCGTCGACGCGACCGCGACAATACGGCCGTAGGGACGGCCCTTCATGTCCGGCAGCACGGCACGGACGGCGTGGACCACGCCCATGAAGTTGACATCCATCATGCGCGTGAAAAGAGCGGTGTCCGACTTCGCGAATGGCGCCGATTCAGCGCTGCCAGCGTTGGCAATGAGGATATCGATCGGCTGCCGCACGCTCGCCTCGGCAATGGCGGCCTTCAATGACGCTTCGTCGGAAACATCCGCGACGGACGCAAAATGCGCGGCGCCGGCGTCGACCGCCTCTGCGAGAGTCGCCGCATTCCGGCCAAGCACGGTCACGGTGGCCCCGGCACCGACGAGAGAGGCCGCGATCGCGCGGCCGATGCCGCGACCTCCACCTGTCACCAGCGCGTGCGGCGAGTGCGGCAATCCGGACATGCGCAGGCTCCCTCGGATCTCGTGATCGTTGCTCCCTATATTTTAACCTTCAAATTTTTGCAACGAAAGCGGCGGTCGCCGCCCCGAACATCACGGCACGCGAGGCGGCCCGAAAATTGCTTTAAGTATAAAATTATTGCTTCCCATCCCCCACAGGCCTGTTAGCATCACAGCGCCGAGCAAAAGGATGTCGCGTGTCGCAGCCTGCGCCAATGATAACAAAGGACGGACGCTTCTCCTATGAAGCCGCGGGCGATCCGAACGCGACACCTCTGATCTTCCTGCATGGCATCGGTGGCGCTGCGCGAGCCTGGCGGCGCCAGCTTGCCACATTCGGGCGCCGCTTCCGCGCCATCGCGTGGGATATGCCGGGCTATGGCGGATCGGCGCCGCTTGCCAGCGTCAGCATCGCTGCCCTGGCGCAGGCGCTCCAGCAATTCATCGAGCAACTCGGGGCAACCAGACCCATTCTCGTCGGCCACTCGATCGGCGGCATGATCGTCCAGAAATGGCTGGTACAGTCCCCGAAACCGGCTCGCGCGGTCGTGCTGGCGCAGACCAGCCCCGCCTTCGGCAAGGCCGATGGCGACTGGCAGAAGTCGTTCATTGCGGCGCGGCTCGGGCCACTCGATCGCGGCGAGACGATGAAATCGCTGGCGCCGTCGCTGGTGAAAGAACTCGTCGGCGACGATCCGGATCCAAAGGGAATGGAGCTTGCGCGCGAGTGCATGGCAAGCGTGCCGGAGGCGAGCTATCGCGCCATGATGCTAGCCTTGATCGGGTTCGATCAGCGCAGCACGCTCAAGGACATCTCCGTTCCGACGTTGCTGCTGTCCGGGTCCAAGGACAACAACGCGCCGGCACCGATGATGGCGAAAACGGCGAGCTACATCCCCTCCGCCGAATATGTCGAACTGCCCGGCGTCGGCCATCTCGCCAACCTCGAGCGTCCCGATGCCTTCGACGAAGCGCTTGGCCGCTTCCTGAATTCCGTTACGACCAAAGCGTAAGGTGACGACGCGATGACCATGCAAGTCAGCAAGACCATCGGCGCGAGTAACAAGGTGGCGCTGGATGCGCCGATCTTCGATCCCGTCGCATTCCGCCTGAACGACGAGCAGGCCGGCATCATCGCGCGCGCCCGCGAGATCGGCCAGAGCGTGTTCGCCGCTCGCGCCGCCGCTTACGATCGCGAGGCGATCTTTCCGGTCGAGAACTACCGCGACCTGCACCGCGTCGGCCTGCTTGGCATCGCCGTTCCCAAGAAACACGGCGGGCTCGGCGCGAACTACCAGACATACGCCTTGGCGGCGGCCGAGATCGGCCGCTATTGCGGTGCGACCGCGCTGACCTGGAACATGCATGTCTGCTCGACCCTGTGGTCGGGCCCACTCGCCGACGACCTCGACATGGACGCCGAAACCCGGGCTGAGCACGAGCGGCGTCGGGCGGTGCACTACAACCGCATCATCGATGACGGCGCGATCTATTCGCAGCCTTTCTCGGAGGGTGGTGCGGCCGCCGCCGGCGGCGTCGCCTTCGGCACGGAAGCAAAACCCGTGGAAGGCGGCTGGATCGTCAACGGCAAGAAGATCTTTGCATCGCTCTCCGGCCACGCCGACTATTACGGCGTGCTTTGCACCGAGATCGAGGAAGGCGAGAAGGCATCGCGCCGCAACACGCTTTATCTCGCCATCTCCGCCAAATCGGACGGCGTCTCGGTCGTCGGCGACTGGGATCCGCTCGGCATGCGCGGTACGGTTTCGCGGACGCTTCTTTTCAAGGATGTGTTTGTACCTGGCGATTCTGCGCTGATGCCGCGCGGCGTCTATTTCCAGGCCGCGATGCGCTGGCCGCACATGTTCCTGACGTTGTCGCCGACCTATATGGGCCTGGCGCAAGCCGCCTACGATTTCACCGTGCGATACTTGCGCGGCGAAGTGCCGGGCATGCCGCCGGTCAAGCGGCGGATGTACCCGACCAAGCAGATCGCGGTCGCGCAGATGCAGATCAAGCTCGAACAGATCAAGGCGATCTGGTTCCAGGCCGTCACCGAAGCGTGCGCCAATCCGAGCAAGGAACAGGTGCTGCGAGCCTATGCCGCGCAATATTCGGTGATGGAGGGCGCCAACGAGCTCGCCGCGCTCGCGATCCGCACCTGCGGCGGTCAGGCCATGCTTCGCTCGCTGCCGCTGGAGCGGATCTATCGCGACAGCCGCTGCGGCTCGCTGATGCTGCCCTGGACTGCCGAATTGTGCCTCGACCGGATCGGACGCGAGGCGCTGTATGAGGCTGGCGAGACGGACGACTGATCGTGGACCTTTGCAGTCTGATCGATCGCAACGCGGCGTTCGCGCCAGACAAGACGGCCATTGCCTTCGAAGGGGAACGGCTGAGCTATGCGGCTTTCGCCGCGCGCATCGAGCGGACCGCTACGGCATTGAAGCAGCAGATCGGCGTCGGCCGCGGCGACCGCGTTGCCATCCTCAGTCTGAATCGGCCGGACTATCTGGTTCTGCTTTATGCCTGCGCGCGACTTGGCGCGATGCTGGTGCCGCTGAACTGGCGCCTCGCCGTCGCCGAGCAACTCTTCATTCTCAATGACGCAGGCGCCAAGGTGCTGGTGCTCGAGCAGGCCTTTGAGGGCGTTGTTTCCGAGCTCGGGCGGACCGCGCCGGGGACGGCGGTCGTCGGCCTCGACTTTGCGCCGCCTCGCGGCACGACATTGGAAAGCCTGCTGACGCGCAGCGACGGCACCAGCCGAAATCCGCACACCGATCTCTCCTGCCCGCTGCTCATCGTCTACACATCAGGAACAACCGGGCGACCGAAAGGCGCGGTGCTGCGCCAGGAGGCGCTGTTCTGGAATGGCGTGATGAGCCAGCACATGCACAACATGACGTCCGATGACCATGTGCTGACCGTGCTGCCATTCTTCCACGTCGGTGGCCTCAATATCCAGACGACACCCGCGCTGCAGCTTGGCGCGACCGTCACGGTCCACGCGCGTTTTGCGCCGGAAACTGCGCTTGCGGCCATCGAACAGGAACGGCCGACACTCACCGTGATGGTGCCTGCGATCATCCAGGCAGTGAGCGAGCATCCCGCCTGGGCGACTGCGGATCTTTCGTCGCTCAAGGCCGTCGCCACCGGCTCGACCATCGTGCCGCCGCACCTGATCGAGCGTTTCCTCGCGCGCGATGTCCCGGTGCTTCAGGTCTACGGCTCGACCGAAACCTGCCCGATCGCGGTCTACACGCGGCTTGGCGGCGACCTTTCGCGCGCGGGATCGACCGGCCTTGCCGGCCTGTGCTGCGAAGCGAAGGTGGTCGATCATTCCGGCAACGAGGTGCCAGCGGGCACGCCGGGCGAGATCGCGGTGCGCGGAGCCAACGTGTTCTTCGAATATTGGGGTAACGAGACCGCGACGCGCGACGCATTGCACGACGGCTGGTATCGCACCGGCGATATCGGCTTGTGCGACGCCGACGGCTATTTCTGGGTGCGCGACCGCAAGAAGAACATGATCATTTCGGGGGGCGAGAACGTTTACCCGGCGGAGGTCGAGCGCGTCCTGCTCGAACACCCCGATGTCAGCGAATGCGCCGTGATCGGCCGGCCGGACCCGCGCTGGGACGAGGTCCCGATCGCCTATGTCATCCCCCGATCCGGCTGCCGGCTCGAAGCGAACGAGCTGACAGCCCATCTCCAGGCGCAACTCGCCCGCTACAAGGTGCCGCGCGACATCGTCTTCGTCACCGACCTGCCGCGCACGGCGCTGGGAAAGGTCCAGCATTTCCTGCTGAAACAACTTGATGCGCAGTCCCGCGCGCAAGGAGAAGCATCTTGAAGATTGCGGTTCTGGGCGGGGGAAACGGCTCTTTCGCGGCTGCAGGCGATTTTGCGCTGTCGGGGCATGAGGTCCGGCTGTGGCGCCGCGATGCCGATCAGGTCGCCGCGCATCGCGCCGCCGGCTCGCGCATCCTGGTGAGGGATCACAACGGCCGCCATGACGTGACGCTCGCGCTGGTCACGACCGATATGGCCGAGGCCGTGGACGGCACGGAGCTGATCCTGTGCCCCGCTCCGGCCTTCGCGCAAGCAGACATTGCCCGCCTGCTCGCCCCGCATTTGCGGGACGGTCAGGTCGTATTCTTGCCGCCGGCGACATTCGGCTCGATGATCCTCGCGCAGGCTGCGCGGGATGCCGGGAACCATGCGAAGGCGAGCTTTGCCGAAACCGGCACATTGCCGTGGCTCACCCGCAAGCACGGACCATTCGAGGTCGCGGTCACCATCCGCGCCAAGCGGCTTCCGGTCGGCGTGTTCCCGCTCGACCAGATGCCGCATGCACTTGAAGTCATCGGACGCGCTTTCCCGGACGTGATCGAACCGTGTGGCGACGCGCTGTCCGGAGCGCTGATGAATGCAGGACCCATCATCCACCCGCCGTTAATCGTGATGAACGCCGGTCCAATCGAGCATTTCGAGCGCTGGGACATTCACAAGGAAGGCACGCAAGCCGCGATCCGTCGGGTCACCGACGCACTCGACGCGGAACGCATCGCGGTCCGCGAGGCGCTCGGCTACGGTGCGCCACATTTCCCGCTCGCTCATCATTACGCGAAGGAAGGCGAGATCTGGATGTATGGCCGCGGGTCACACGACCGGCTGACCGAATCCGGTGACTGGCGCGAACGGATCGTGCTGACCGAGCATCGCTACATGCGTGAGGATTTGCGGCTTGGGTTGTCTCTGCTGGTGTCCGTCGCCGGCCTGGCTGGCGTGGCCACACCGCTGGCCAATGCGTTCCTGTCGATCGGTGGTGCGGTCTGCGGCGAGGATTTTGCGCGAGGTGGCCGAACGCTTCAAACGTTGGGGCTCGACAATCTCAGCAAGGCTGAATTGCAGACGCTGCTTCGCAATGGATTCTGATCGATGACCAATCGCGTCAATATCGCCTGTCTGGGGGCCGGCCGCATGGGGCGCGGCATTGCCGTCGCATTCGCTTATGCGGGACACAGGGTCACGATGATCGACGTCAAGCTACGTTCCGCGGAGGAGTTCGCCAAGCTGAAAGCGGACGCGCTGGGCGAAGTCGGCAAGACCTTTGCCAGCCTGTCGAAGCTGGGACTGCTGACCGAAGCGGATATTGATCCGCTGATCGCGCGGGTCTCGGTGGTGTCGGCCGGCGAAAGCGGTGAAGCGCTATCCGACGCTGGGATCGTCTTCGAGGGCGTTCCCGAAGTCGTCGAGCTCAAGCGCGAGGTGCTGGGATCAGCCTCAAGGCAGGTCAGCGAGGATACGATCATCGCCTCGACGACGTCGACCATTCTCGTCGACGATCTATCCGGCGCGATCGTGAATCCCCGCCGCTTTCTCAACGTGCACTGGCTCAACCCGGCCTATCTGATCCCGCTGGTCGAGGTTTCGCCCGGCAAAGCCACCGATCCCGCCATTATCGACGAAGTCAAAGCTCTGCTCGAAGGCATCGGCAAGATGCCTGTCGTCTGCGCGGCGACGCCGGGCTTCATCGTTCCGCGCATCCAGGCGCTGGCGATGAACGAGGCCGCACGCATGGTCGAGGAAGGCGTCGCCAGTGCGGAGGAGATCGACAAGGCGATCCGCTACGGCTTCGGCTTCCGCTACGCCGTGCTCGGCCTGCTCGAATTCATCGACTGGGGTGGCGGCGACATCCTGTACTACGCGAGCCGGTATCTCGAAGGCGCGCTCGGCAGCGAGCGCTATCGGGCGCCGGACGTCATTTCCCGCAATATGCACGAAGGCCGGATCGGGCTGCGCACGGGCGCAGGCTTTCTCGATTATTCCGGCATGGACGTCGACGCCTATCGCGCAAAGCGGCTGCAGGCGATGGTCGACCTGCTTCGTCACTTCGGACTGGCGCGCCCCCCGGTGCTCGATCGCGACTAGCCAAAGACGTCCTGGAGCACGCCCTCCCGGACCACGGCAACGCCGTCGAGCTCGATCGTCGTTCCCATCATCGGCAGGTCGAAATGCCCCGCCGTGTAGCGGCCGGCGAATTCGTTCGCGCCGGTCGAGAACAGGAAATTGCCGGAGACGGCGCGAATCTCGGTGCCGTTGGTGTCGCGCTGGTCATACATCGACAGCGCTTCATAGCGCGCACCGGGGTTCATGCCAAAGCCGACATGCGACACGGCGTAGGCCTCACGATCGCCCCAGGCGGCGAGATAGGCGCGCATCATCGCGGCATCCGTGCCCTCGCCTTCCAGCTCGACGACATAGTCGTCCTTCAAGGTCATCTTCACGGGCGACGTCAGGTACCGCTTGAAGGTGAGATTGATGTCCCCGGGCGCCATCACCAGCGTGCCGTTGATCGTTCCGCTCTTGGGGAAGCTGACGACGATGCCACCCGGCCAATGCGCCAGCGTGCCGGGCTTGTCGGTCCAGCCCCACACGCCGACAGTGGACGCGCCGACCATATCGACATCGAGCGCCGTGCCCGCCTTCGACGTCACCCGCATCCGCTTGGTCCCGCGCAACATCTTGGCCGCTGCACGAACGCGCTTCTCGAGCGCAGAATCCGGCACCATCCGCTCCAGCGCTTCGGGATGCTCGTTGGAGATCACCAGGATCCGCGCGCCGGCCTTCAATATCTCGGGCGTCTCCACCGCGTGCATCAGGCCCTCAATGGTGCAATCCACCACAAAGCCGGCCTGCTGCAGCGCGGTGATGACCGGGCCGAGGCGCTGGATCGCCTCGCTCGCGCCGGTCGATCGCACCGGCACGATATTGCGGTTGCGCGGTGTCGGCATCACCACATGAAACGGCCGCGCGCCCATCCGCAGCAGCGCGAGCTCAGCCAGATGCACGTTCAGCGCACGCGACTGGGTTTCCGAGAGGATCGCGGCGGTATCGCCGGCCTTGACGGCGCAGCGTTCAAAGATCTCGCAAAATGCGTCGATCCATTTTGCCTCGATGCGATCAGCCAGCATGGTTCACTCCCGGTCGTCTGGTTTCTTCTTGGTCAGTTCACGCTTCGGGAAAGCCCCGTAGCAGATACGAGCGCAGCGCCCCGAGCAGGGCGTTCAGGATCAACCCCAGCAGCGAGATCGTGATCAGCGGCACGAACATGTCGACGGCCTGGAAGGTTCGCGCCGCGGTCACGAGCGCGTGCCCCAACCCGTCAGTCGACGTGATCATCTCCGCCAGAAACACCACGATGCAGGAAATGACAAGCCCGATCCGGCATCCGGTCAGGATCGACGGCATCGCCGCCGGCAACACCACCTTGAAGAGGATTTCGGTGCGTGGCGTTCCCGCCGCCATCGCCGACCAGATCAGCTTCTGTTCGACGGTCGACGCACCGTAGTAGGTGGACAACAGAATAGGGAAAAGTGCGTCCGCAGCCACCAACGTGATCTTCGACCCGTGGCCGAAGCCGAGCAAAAGCAGGAGTGCCGGATAGAGCGCAACCTTGGGCAGTGGCGCCAATACGCGAACGATCGGCCGAACCACGGCGTTGATGGCGGGACTGGCGGCGGCGGCAATGCCGATACAGACACCTAGCACGACGGCAATCGCGAACCCTGCAAACAGCCGGATCAGGGTTGCCGCGATCTCCTGCTGAAACGTCCACGTCACGAGTTGCTGGAGCAGCCGGCTGAAGACGAAGCCCGGCGGCGGCAGCAGGACCGCGGGCGCGAAGCCGAACGACACCAGGCCTTGCCACAACGCGACGATCAGCACGATCGGGGCAATCCCAAGAAAGACGTTTGCGGAGACAAGGCGCGGCATCACGAGAAGCTCAGCGGCATGTCGAATTGAGGCTCGGACCAGGGCACCAGTCTGGCACGAACCCTTTCGAAAATCGCGTCGATGCAGATTCCCATCGCACCCACGATGATGATCATCGCAAAGACGGTATCATACTGGCCCATGTCGAGCGCATTGAACAGGATGTTGCCGGCGCCCGACTGACGGGCGATCATCTCGCTGGTGATCATCGTGATCAGCGCCAGCACCAATCCAGTGCGGCATCCAGTCAGGATTTCCGGCAGCGCCGCGGGTAGCACGATGCGCACCAGGCGTTGTGCGGGCGAAAGCCCCATCGCGGCTCCCGACCACAGCATCTTCTCTTCGACCGCCTTTGCGCCTTCAAAGCTGTGATAAATCACGGGTAGGCTGACGCCCAGGAAGATCACCAATGTCTTGGTGACGTCGCCGACGCCCAGCCAAAGCATGATGATCGGCATCAAGGCGGCCTTCGGCACCGGATAAATCACCATCAAGAGTGGATTGAAAAAAGCCGCAACGCCCCGGCTGCGCCCCATCAGCAGGCCCAGCGGAATCGAAACCAGCACCGCGACGCCAAACCCGATCGCCATGCGGCGAAGCGAGGCCAGGATGTTGATCAGGGATTCCTTGTCGCCGAGAATATCCGGAATGGCGCGGATTGCCTCGATTGCCGTCGGGAAGCTGTCGTTCTTCAGCGCAAGCGAGGCGACCTGCCACGCTGCCAGCAATCCGATGCAGGCCAGCACCGGAGCGCCCCGTCTGATCAAGGCGGCCGGCGACATCATGAGATGGGACCGCCTTCGTCGCCTTCATCGAACATTCGCTCGATGTCGACGACGTACTTCTGATAACGCGGGTCGAGCAACAGCTCGTTGCGGCGGCGCGGACGCGGCAGATCGATGTCGATCACTTGCCGGATGCGGCCGGGTGATTTCGACATCATCACGACCTTGTCGGAGAGAAAGACGGCCTCGTCGACCGAATGGGTGACAAACAGCACCGTTTTGCGGTCGCGCTCCCAGATGTTGAGAAGGTCGTTCTGCAGGCGCGTCCTCGTGTGCGCATCGAGCGCACCGAACGGTTCGTCCATCAGCAGGACTTCGGGATGGTAGGCGAGCGTCCGCGCCAGCGCGACGCGCTGCTTCATGCCGCCCGACAATTCCTTGGGGTAGAAATTCTCAAAGCCCTTGAGGCCGACCATCTCGATCAAGGTCCGGCTCTGCGCTTCCGCCTCGGCGGCGCGTACACCTTGCTGCCGCGGGCCGTACATCACATTGCCCAGTACGGTCTTCCAGGGGAACAGGGCAAACTCCTGGAACACCGGTCCGCGATCCGGACCGGGCCCCGTGATCGCATGGCCCTTGATCTTAGCCGTGCCATGGGTCGGGCTGACAAAACCGCCGACGATATAAAGCAGTGTCGACTTGCCGCAACCGGACGGACCAAGGATGGAGACGAAGGCTCCCTCCTCGATCGTCAGCGAGATGTCCGAAAGCGCCACATGATTCTTGCGCGCCGAGGTCTGAAAGACCTGCGAGACGCGGTCGATCTCGATGATCGCAGAAGCCGGCTCTCGTGACGTCACCGGTCTCACCCATTCGCTCGATCTCGCAGGCACTACCGTCATCCCGTCGCTCGCCTCACCGTGAGGCACGAGCTTAGCAAGAAACCTGCCAGACAGGCGGCCGTTTTCGCACCTGTGCGATGCGTCATTCGAACCACGGCCATTCTGCCGGCCCTTGATGCGTAACGGCTCCACTGGGCGCCTGCCCAACCAGTCGCGCATATTTAGCAAGCGCACCTGCACGATGACGCGGCGGGCGCTGCTTCCAATCCCGACGCCGCGCGGCGAGTTCCTGCTCATCGAGCAGGATATCCATCCGCCGGTTCGCGGCATCGATCCGGATCCTGTCACCGTCGCGGACGAGCGCCAGCGGACCGCCGACAAATGCTTCGGGAGCCACGTAGCCGATGCACATGCCGCGGGTCGCGCCGGAGAACCGTCCATCGGTGATCAGCGCCACCTTTTCGCCCATGCCCTGCCCGTAGATCAGCGCGGTGACGCCGAGCATCTCACGCATGCCGGGGCCGCCGACCGGCCCCTCGTTTCGGATCACGAGAACTTCGCCCGCCTTGTAGCTGCGATCACGAACCGCTTTGACACAGGCTTCCTCATCTTCGAACACGCGCGCGACGCCTTCGAAGTACTGGCTCTTCAGGCCAGCGACCTTGATCACCGCGCCATCGGGGCAGAGATTTCCCTTCAGCACCGCGACGCCTCCGTCAGGCATGATCGGCGCGCTAGACGCGTAAACCACCTCCCCATCCGGCGCGTTCGCCGCGCCGTATTCTTCAGCAAGCGTGCGGCCCGTAATGGTGATGCAGCTACCATCAATATGACCGCTCGCGATCAGCTCTCGAATGACCACAGCGGCGCCGCCGATGTCGTAGACGTCCTTTGCCGTGTATTTGCCACCGGGCCGCAGATTTCCGATCAGCGGCGTCCGGGCAAAAACCTCGCCCACATCGTCGATCCCGAATGCAATGCCGGCTTCGTTCGCGATCGCCGGCAGATGCAGCGCGGCGTTGGTCGAGCCGCCCGTCGCCGCAACGATCGCCGCGCCGTTCTCGAGGGATTTCCGCGTCACGATGTCGCGTGGCAACGGCCCGCCGCGCTCCAGCATCTCCATGATCAGGCGCCCGGCCCGTCGCGAGATTTGCGCACGCTCCGCATAGACGCCGGGCACCATTGAGACGTTGGGGATGGTCAGCCCCATCGCCTCCGAGACCATGCCCATGGTGTTCGCGGTGAACTGGCCGGCGCACGCACCGATCGTCGGCAGGCAGGCGCGCTCGATCCGCTCGAGCGTGGCGCCGTCGATCTCGCCGGTCATGAAGCTGCCTACCGCCTCATAGGAGTCGAGCACCGTCAGCGTGCGTCCGTCCGCGCGGCCCGGCAGCGAGCTACCGCCATAGATGAAGATGGACGGCACGTTGCAACGAACCATGCCCATCATCACGCCGGGAAGTGTCTTGTCGCATCCGCCGTATCCGATCAACGCGTCATAGGCCAGACCATGGACGACGGCCTCGATCGAGTCGGCGATCAGTTCACGCGAGAACAGCGAGAACTTCATTCCCTCGTGGTTCATGCTGATGCCGTCGGAAACCGACACGGTCGAGAATTCGCGCGGCGTGCCGCCGGCCTCCTCGATTCCGGTCTTGGCAGCGGCCACCTGGAAGTCGTGGGTCATATTGCAGGGCGTCTGCTCGCCCTTCATGCTGACGACGCCCACCATCGGCCTCGCAATCGCAGCGTCGTCGAGCCCCATGGCACGCATGAAGGCCCGGTGCGGGGCCCGGTCGAGGCCGTCTGTCGTGACTCGTGATCGCAACTTCTTCATGCGTGCATCTTTTTGTGCCTCATCCGGAGGATCCGGGACGCCGCGATATCCTCGGCCGGATCGCCCGCTCGGTCGTCTATTGAAGCGGAGCGACGATCGTCGGATGCTTGAACTGCGCGACATCCAGTTTCGGCAGCATTCCGGTCTCCGCGTAGATGTCCAGCATCTTCTGGATCGCGGGGAAGTTCGGCGCTGCGCCTGGATCACGGCCGAAGTCGTTGTCCTTGAGCAGGTAGGTTTCGAGCACCGGGATAGGCGCCTTCAGCACTTCATTGACGACTTTCAGCGTCTCCTCTCGGTTCGCCAGCGCCTTCTTCATGCCCGAGGTGATATCGCGGACATAGGCCTTGACCTGCTCCGGGTTCTTGTCGACGAAATCGGCGCGGCAGGCTTCCAGGATGTGCACGATATTCGGCATGGCCTCCGACAGGGAGAACAGCTTCCTGGTGCCGCCCTTCGCTTCCGCGCGCGCAGCAAACGGCTGATTCATGTTGACCGCATCGACGCGGCCCTGGCGCAGCGCGTCCTCGGAGACTGCAAAGCCGACCTCGACCAGCTTGATATCCTTGGTCGGATCGACACCATTCTGCTTCAGGAGCAGATTGAACGGCCCTTGCGTGCCGCCACCGATCACGGAAATGCCGACCGTCTTGCCCTTGAGATCGGCGATCGTCTTGATGGGCGAGTCATCCTTGACGGCCCAATAGACCGAGAAACCGCCGGGCTTCTCGAACACGTGCTGCGCAACGATGTAGGCTTTGAGATTGCCGCCGACCACCCCATTGGAGAGCGACAAGGGCGCTTGCGTCGCGCAGTCCAGCGCGCCGGCTGCCAAGGCCTGCGTCATCGGCGCGGTGCCCTGAAACTGGGTCCATTCGATGTTGTAGGTCTTGCCGAGATTGGGAAACTCAGCCGGACGGCGCATCATCCAGTATTTGGATTCCTCGGCTGGAATCGTCCAGCCCACGCGGATCGTCTGCTGCGCCCACGATGGGCTCGCCGCCGCGCTCACCGCGGCCGCCGTCCCAAAAGCCATGATCCACTTCGAAACGGTCCGCATCGTGCCCACTCCGCTGCTCCGGCGCCGACCGGCGCCACCCAATCCGACTGCCGCAAATGTTTCATGGTTCAAACAATCAGGCAAGCCATGCGAGCCGGGCGGTTTCGCCGTTAGGCGCGCAATGTATGGTAAAGCGGCGTTGCGCTGCGACAGAAGGAGGCAACCTATGGCTGATGCGAGCAAGGCGAACCCGCAAGGCGTCGAGAGGCTTGGCTATCTCGGCCTGGGGCTGATGGGAACGCCGATGACCCGACGCCTGCTCAAGGCCGGCGCTCAGGTCACTGTCTGGAACCGTTCGGAGGGCAAGGTGGCTCCGCTCATCGAAGCCGGTGCCAAGCGCGCAGTCACGCCGCGCGATCTCCTGGTGAACTCGGATATCGCCTTCATGTGCGTGACCGATGCGGCGGCGGTCGAAGAGGTGATCTTCGGGCCCGAGGGGCTGGCAGCGGCGCCCGGCGCAGGCAAGCTTGTCGTCGACTTCTCGTCGATACATCCCGACGCCGCGCGAGATCTCGCAAAGCGACTGAAAGACGCCAATGGCGCTGACTGGATCGATGCACCGGTTTCCGGCGGGACGAAGGGCGCCGAGGAAGGCACACTCGCCATCATGGCGGGTGGAGAAGCGGCCGACATCGAGAGGGTGCGGCCCTACGTTCTGGCCATGGCGCGCAGATTCACCCACATGGGTCCCATCGGGGCCGGTCAGACCACAAAACTCTGCAATCAGGTCATCGTCGGTTGCGCGATGGCCGTCCTCGCGGAGGCCACGCGCCTGGCCGTCAACGCCGGAATTGACGCCAACCGATTGCCTGAAGCGCTCGCCGGCGGCTTTGCGGATTCCATCCCGCTTCAGCTGTTCGTGCCGCGAATGGTCCAGGGCATTCACTCCCCGCCTCTCGGTCACATCGCCACGATGCTCAAGGATCTCGATACGGTTGCCGACGTCGCACAGGCGACGTCGACGCCAGTGCCGATGGCCTCGCTTGCGGGGCAACTTTTCAGGTTGGCCAAGGCCGCGCGCGGCGCGGAAGCGGACGCGCTGGAGCTTTACAAGCTTTCAGCGGCAGAGCGCTAAGCCATCGAGCGCGACCTGAGCACGCTAAGGCGTCTTCTTGCGCTCGTCGTCCGCGAGAAATCGGCCGAACGCCCCTTGCGCGAAAAGCAGCGGCTCCTGCGTATTGTAGGTATAGGCCTCGACCGCGCCGAGAAAAATCACGTGGTCGCCGCCATAATAGCGATTCACGGAGCGGCATTGAAAATTGGCAACGCTCTCCGCAAGCACCGGCGCCCCGCCGAGGCCCGGCGTCCAGTCCACACCGGTGAACTTGTCGTCTGACGACTTGGCGAATTTGCTCGCAAGCGCCTGCTGCGAAGCGCCAAGCACGTTGACCGTGAAATGGCTGGCATTCTGGAAGATGGTCAGGCTCGAGGAATAGACGACCAGGCTCCACAGGACCAGCGGAGGATTCAGCGACACCGAGGCGAACGAATTGCAGGTTAGCCCGTAGGGCTTGCCGTCGGGCGCTGCCGCCGTGATGATCGTCACGCCCGTTGCATAGGTTCCGAGCGCGTTGCGAAAGTCGCGAGGATCGATCTGCGAGCTATCGCTCGCGAACTCGTTGGCGGGATCAGGAACACGCGGCTGCTTCGGCAGATCATTCATCAGCCGGCCTCACAACGTGAGATTCTCGGACGGCAGGCCCAGCGCCACGCGTCCATAGTTGGTCCCGGCCGCATCGAAGTTGAATGCGAGATGCGAATTGATCGCGTGAGCATCGCGGAACTGCCGCTGCAACACACCGGTCGTGAACAGGCCGCGCGCGCCGCTCGCGGCAAACAGCATCGACACCGCGTCCGTACATAAGTTCACTGAAAAAGATCCGTCGCGCCGATAGCGGGTCTTGGTCGCCATGTCGGGGACGTGACCGCGCCGCGCGTGCTCCATGGCATCGAGGCACGCCGACCGCATGATCAGGCGCGCGGCGTCGATCTTCGCCGAGGCCTCAGCAATCTTGATCTGAGTGCTCTGAAAATCGCTCAGCTTGGCGCGGTTGTAGGTCGAAATGCGATGACGTGCGACCTCCGTGTAATCGTCGAGGCACGCCTGCGCATTCCCCAGTGCGACACCGGAGAGGACGTATGGGAACAGCGAGAACACGGGGAGCGCATACAGCGGATTTGGATTGATCTTGCTTCCCGGCGTCGGGCCGCCGGCGAGATCGCCCACAGCGACCGACATGTGGCCAGCTACGAAGGCATCCCTGACCTCCACATCGCAAGACCCCGTCCCGCGCAGTCCCGCGACGTTCCAGGTGTCCAGCACCTTGTAATCGCCTTTCGGCAGCAGGAAGATGCGATACTCGATGCCGTCCGCCTCGTCGTCGGAGTAGACCACGCTTGCAAGCATGTTCCATTCGCAGGAGGCGACGCCTGAGGAGAATGGCCAGCTGCCGCGCAGCTGGTATCCGCCTTCGACTTTCGTGGCGCGTCCGGCGGGGAAAATGAACGAGGATGCGATCAGCGCGTCCGGATCACGGCCCCAGACCAGATCCTGCGCCTTCTGCTCGAACATGCCGAGCATCCAGTGATGGCTCGCCAGATTGGCGAGATTCCAGGCTACCGACGCATCCGCTTGTCCGAGCAGCTCCGCGCAGTCGACGAGGGCGACATAGTCAAGCTCGGCGCCGCCGATCCGTGCCGGTTGGAGCATCCGGAACAGACCACCGTCGTGGAGATCCCTCTCGGTTTCCGACGGCAGATGCCGCAGCTCCTCGGTTCGCGCCGCGCGCTCTCGTAGTCGCGGCACCAGGGCCCGAGCCTTCGCGATCAGTGCCGCATAGGCGTCTTCGCCGGCTTCCGGCCCGGTGGACTGACCCATGCTCGGCGTTCGACCAGGCGCCATTCGTGTCCCTCACTTTCACACATTTATGCGGCCGCCCCATCGCCAAATCAAGCCAATGCAGCTGGCATCGATTCGCATGCCGGGCGCCACCGCGGAGGTTCAACCGGGCGCAGAGAGTTTACCCGAGCCAAAGACACCCTTCAGGGCAAACGCCGTGATCCGACGCTCGTCATAGCCGAGCATATCACGCAGGACATCCTCGGTATGCTCACCTAACAGGGGGGCTGCAACGGGATCGACCGCACCGGTGAGGCTCATGGTGATTGGCGGCTCGATGTTGGGCACCCATTCCGCTTTAGGGTGCGGAATCCGGTTCAAGCGATGGCGCTCGCGAGCTTCGGGTGCGTTGAACCCCTCCTCCACCGTCCGGAGATAGCCGACCGGAATATTGGCCTGCTTCATCTTCGCCATCCAGTTTTCGAGCGTATCGCTGGCAAAGACCTCCGCGATGGCCGCACGCAGGAGCTCTTTGTTCTCGGAGCGGGCCTTGCGCGTGGCGAATTGCGGATCGGTGATGAGATCTGGCCGGTTCAGCACCTCGACCACGAGCCGCCGATAGAGCCGATCGTTGGCGCAAGCCATATAGAGCGGCCCATCGGAGGCCTCATAGACGCCGACGGTGGGAGATCCGCTGGGCGAATTGCCGAACCGGCCGGGATTTTCGCCGTTGATGAGATAGGCCATGCCGTAGAAGCCGGTCATCCCCATCGCAATATCGAACAAGGCGACTTCGACGTGTTGCCCGCGGCCGAGCCGGTCCCGCGCCAACAGCGCCAGCAGGATGGCGTTACAGGCGGACATCCCCGTCGCCATGTCCACGATCGGCGGGCCGGTGCGAACCGCCGGGCCGTCGGCAAATCCGTTGAGCGACATGAAGCCGCTCTCGGCCTGCGTGATGGGATCGAAGCCGGGGCGCGAGGCGAACGGTCCGGAGCGTCCGTAGGCGGAGATCGAGCAGTAGACCAACCGTGGATTGAGCGGCGCGACCGCCTCATAGTCGAGCCCGAACTTCTTCATGACCCCGCTTGAAAAGTTCTCCACGACCACATCCGCCTTGCGGATCAGATCCAGCGCGATCTCCCGGGCCTCCGGCACCGAAAGATCGAGCGCAATGCCGCGCTTGTTGCGGTTCAGGCTGAGATAGGCGGCGCTTTCGCCGCCAATTTCGGCGTGCTCATAGGCGCGCGTGTCGTCGCCACCGTCGGGATTCTCGATCTTGATGACGTGCGCGCCGAAATCGGCGAGGGTCTGTGTGCAGGCCGGGCCGGCGACGACACGCGTGAAATCGACGACCAGCAGACCATCGAGCGCAGTCAGCCCTCCCGTCGCCCGCGGCGAACGTTCCGGCAAGTGAGGCTTGTTGGGCATCGATGGTGCTCCCTTACATCGGCTTATGGCCGCCGAATTTCCTGCAAGAGCAAACTTAAAGCCCGGCGCCGCCAACTTCGCAAGTGCGGCGCTCGCATCGGCCCGAAACGCAGAAGCGGCCCGGCAGCCGTCAAGCTGCCGGGCCGTTGGACATTTCCGAGCGTAGGGAAGCCACGCGCCCTCGCGCAGCCAATTCTAGTTTGAGAAAGTCACGTTCCGCATGACGGGAAACCCACTGCAATTGTTCAGCGCAGCCACTTTCCCGAGCCGCGTCCACCATAAACGCCCTTGTAGCGCGCAGGTTTCAGCAGAGGCTCGAAGATCTTGGCCGTCGGAATTTTCAGGATGGACAATGGATACGCTCGCTCGCCCTAGGGCAGTCCGATTCTGCCGGTGCTTTGCCCGAAGTGTCAAACGATCAACCGTAAATTCCGAATCGAGATTTCCGCAAGCTCAAACGTTGCTGGCTGCCGGATCGCCGTCGACGGCGTTGTCCGGACGCACGATGACGCGCTCGACCCGGTGGATGGATTCCACTGCGCCCTCTTCGCCGCTCTCGATCGGCTGCGCTGACTTACCCCAGCCGCGATCCAGGATGGCATTGGCCGCAGAGAGACGCACGGCGGGCGTCGCATCGTCGCTGCGCATGATGCCGACGAGAACCTTCAGGGCCGTCCTGGTGTGGCTACGCGCCAGCGAGCGGATTTCGGTCAGGGTCCGCGCCCTGGACGTTTTCCTGGCCGCCGGCGGTCGGGACGGCTCGCTTGCGAGCTCGCTTGCGATTTCCTCATTCATGACAACGTCTCCCACAGCACGATTGCGACCAGACCCGCGAGCGCGAGCGATATCAGATAGGCGGTCATCGTCCCTCCCAGAAAAGAAAATGCGCGGCAGATCGCGTCAAGCGAAGCGCGATCGTTTCGGGCGCGAACCCTATCTCCGTGTCTTCCGGAGACCGCAGCGGCGCGGGCAATTGGCCCTGCGCCGCGGGCCGGCACGTTCGCGCGTGCACGGCCAGCAATGGTTCGGACGGCGGCGCGCCGATCGGCGCTCCAAGGTTTGACGAGTGCGTGGCCGCAATGCGCCGCCGCCGTCCGATTCAGAAATCGAAACGAAAAGACCCGCGGCGGACGTTGTCCGCGCGGGTGAACCAAACTCGTCTCGATGAATGTCATCATGCCGGAGTGTTGCCCGACGTGTCAAAGCCAAGTTGAATGAGCCTGTGTTGAGCAGGCCTGTGTTGAATGAAGAAGCCCGCTGCAGATTTCTCCGCGCGGGCTGAACCAAACGTCTTTCGATGATGCAATTCTGCCAGTGTTTTGCCCGACGTGTCAAACGAACTTGCAGACGCGTCGAAAGTTAGCCGATCGGGAGGACGGTCCATGACACCCAAGACGACGTTACAGCAGACATCGCGTAGCCTGCCCGGAGACGAGCCGCGCCGCGACAAAAAGCGCGAGATGCAGGACCGGATCATCGAAGATTCCGGCGAGACCGGGGACAGTGGTCGCGATCTCGAGCACGGCGAAGGCGGCACCATCAGCCTTCCCGAAAAGCCCGGCGATTTGTCGAAGGACGATTAGGCTCGCCGGAACCTACCCGCCAGGGGGCGCGTTGATTCCTTCGTTGGAAGGAACGTTCGCGCGATGAGCCACACTGTACTGGTCGTTGATGACGATCCCGCCGTCCTCGATGTGATCATCGGCATGCTGGAAGATCTCGGCTGCGAGGTGGTCAGCGCCCAAAGCGGCCCGGACGCACTCGATCGGCTCGAGCAGTACAAGGAGATCTCCATCCTCATCACTGATATCAACATGCCCGGCATGGATGGCCATGAACTGGCCGAGCTGGCAAAGCGAGCCCGTCCGGAGCTGAAGGTGCTGCAACTGTCGGGTCGCGAGCCCCGGCGCGACGGCCTGCCGATGATCCGGAAGCCGTTCTCGTTCGAGGAACTCGCCGACGTCATGCAGCGAACCGCCGGCATTCGCTGAATCTGCAAAACAAAACCCGCAGCGGGCATCTCCCGGCGCGGGCTGAACCAAACTCATTTCGATGATGCCATTATGCCGGTGTGTTGCCCGACGTGTCAACGCGGCGAGCGCGGAAGAGCAAGCCCCTCCTCCCAACTCAATATGTGGTGCGCAACGGGCTTGCTTCAAGTCCCCGCCTCTGCCGTAGAACCCCCGACCCAACAACAAGCCGAGGGGTCACGACATGCCTGTACTGCTTCCCAATTCCCATTCGCGCGGCCGAACGGAGCGAACCCGCGTGAGGAACCCGGCACGGAGCGAGCACGCCGTCGTGATTGCCGGCGGCGGCCCGACCGGGCTGATGCTGGCCGCCGAGCTCGCGCTCGCCGAGGTCGACGTTGCCGTCGTCGAACGGCGCCCGGATCAGGCGATTGTCGAGACGCGCGCCGGCGGTCTGCACGCGCGCACCATCGAGATCCTCGATCAGCGCGGCGTCGCCGAGCGCTTCCTGCGCGAAGGAAAGATCGTCCAGCTCGCCGGCTTCGCCTGGACCAAACTCGACATCAGCGACCTCCCCACAAGGCACGCTTACGGGCTCGCGCTGCGGCAGACCCACATCGAGCGCATCCTGGCCGATTGGGCCATGGAGCTCGCGATCCCCTTCTATCGGAATCGCGAGGTCACTGGCTTTGCGCAGGACGAGACTGGCGTCGACGTGACGCTGTCCGGCGGCGAGACGCTGCGCGCAAATTACCTGGTCGGCTGCGATGGCGGTCGCAGCCTGGTGCGCAAGACCGCGGGCATCGATTTCGCCGGCTCCGATCCGACGCTCAGCAACCTCATGGCCGAGGTCGAGATGCGCGAGGAGCCGGAATTCGGCTTGCGCCACGACGCGCTCGGCTTCCACGGCCTCAGCAAGACCGAGAGCGGCCGCGTGCTGGTCGTCGTGACCGAAGCAACCCTCGAGCGCACCGCTTCGCCCACCCAGCGCGACCTCAGCGACGCGCTCGTGGCCGTGTACGGCACCGATTTCGGTCTGCAAAACCCGGCGTGGATCTCCCGCTTCACCGATGCGGCGCGGCAGGCCGTGTCCTATCGCAGCGGGCGCGTGCTGCTCGCCGGCGATGCCGCGCATATCCATCACTCCGTCGGCGGGCAAGGCCTCAACATCGGCGTGCAGGACGCCGTCAATCTCGGCTGGAAGCTGGCGCAGGTGGTCAACCGCGTCTCGCCCGACAGCCTGCTCGACACCTACCATGCCGAACGCCATCCGGTGGCTGCGCGCTTGCTGAAAAACACCATGGCGCAAATCGCGCTGCTCCGCCGCGGCGACAACGGCCGCAAGGCCGCGCGCGACACCATCGCCGAACTGCTCGGCATGGACGAGCCGCGCAAACGTTTCGGTGCGATGATGAGCGGGCTCGACATCCGCTATGATCTTGGCGAAGGACACGCGCTGCTGGGGCGGCGCATGCCAGATCTCGATGTGACGGTCGAAGGACGGAAGTTGAACCTTTTCACGCTGCTGCACGGCGCGCGGGGTGTGTTGCTCGATTTTGACAGGGCCGACGGCATCGACGTGGCGCCGTGGACGGATCGCATCGATGTCGTCGACGCCACCTATGAGGGCCCATGGGAGCTTCCCGCTATCGGACAGGTCACCGCGCCCGGCGCCGTGCTGGTGCGGCCCGACGGGTACGTGGCGTGGGTCGGAGACGGAAGCCAAGGCGGGTTAGAGGATGCGCTGACGCGCTGGTTTGGATCGGCTGCCAAGTAGTTCAGCTTCGGCGCAAAACCACGCGGCTTAGAATCCGGACCTTCGTGCGGTCGCTAATCGAAGGCGCGCCGGTCCCGGCAAACGAAAAGCCCGCGACGGATTGCTCCGCGCGGGCCGAACCGAACTCTTTCGATGATGCTATTCTGCCAGTGTTTTGCCCGACGTGTCAAACTCACGCGCCGCAGCCGTCCACTCCCTTCAGGGGTGCCCAAGCAAAAGCACCGCGAGAAGCGTGGCAGAAAGCAACGCCAGCCAGATCAGCGAAACAACAATAGAGGCGAAGTGCCAATCTATATCGCCGCGTCTGGCCCGCATTCTTGTCTCTCCGCAGCAGTCATGCTCGGCAACTCAGCGGTCCTTGTCGGGTTTACCGTTAGGACTGCCGTCATAGCCGCCGTTGCCTTTGCCATTGTTGCCGTGATGGTGATGATGGACACCGCGCCCGCCAGAGTGCGCAATCGCGTTGGAAGTCAAGGACGTCGAGAGCAAGAGTGTAATTGTCGGCGGCGTCACCGCCGCGAACTTGCCGCAGGTCTTCAAGAACTCCCGACGGTCGTCGTGTTGGTCTGGCATGGCTTCCTCCAAATGGTAAAGGCAATTAAATAGTATTAAATAAATTAAATCAATTGAATTTTGTTCCTAATTAATTCGGGAGAAGGCCGTTTCGAATGACCCATTCGACACGGCGGCCGGCGCTCGCGGCAACCGGGGTCAATTCTCACAGCCACTCTGCCAGTGGAACCGTAAGCGCGTAGGGAGAATGCAGTGTTCCGCACCCGGAAAATGCCATGCGGAATGTCGCGTATGGCAGCGGGTACAAAATTAATCGCCGTTTCCGCGATTCACATTTGCAATCGCGGGAACTGAAGATGATCGCAATTCTGATCGGCCGCTCTGGTTTCGATCCGGTGCGGAAAAGCGGCCTCGGCATCGAGCCAGAAACCTCCAGATGCCGGGGCCGTCGTAATGTTCACAATTGGACCGTAGTGCCGGGAGGCCGGATGTATAGTCGCGTTGCTGACTTGCGCCAACGTCTCGAAGCGCTTGCTTCCAAGCTTTCCGAATTGGAAGAGATTCGACACAAAGTAGCCCAGGCCGAAGATGAGGCTCGCACAAGGCAGGGAGCCAGCTTGACGAGAGATCGGCTGAATCTGGCGGCAAGAAAACAGGCATAAGGGATAATTGAGGGACCGGCAATTGCTCGCCGCCCTCGCGTCAACGGACCAGCAGGCTCTGGTTCGGGTGCGATCATGGAAAAACAGCAACTCACGAGTATGTCCATCGATGAATTGTGGGCCCTCCACACAGACGTCGATGAGATTATCGCCGCAAGGATAGTCGCTAAAAAGGCAGAGCTCGAAGCGCGGCTTGCGCAACTGCAACAGCCGACTAAAGTCATAGTTGATCAGCGCTCTACCTAGGCTTGGCAGACTTTGTTAGCGGCCCCTCCCTTCAAGAGCGCGGATCGCCCTGGTGTGCCCACTAAGGCGGGCGAACCACTCCGCGAAGGGGTAGCGCCAGTTGAAGGGCAAATGGCCGCGAAGCGTTGGCTTCCACGAAGGCCTGTAAGGCCGGAGTGATCTCGGCGTCCTCAGCGACAGCTTCCGCCAATTCATCGGCGATCTCGCTGGTCGCGTCGCGCGCGTAACCTTCGATCGCATTGAACACGACGATGCGGACCGGATAGGTGTATTGGCCTGACAGCAAGTCGCGGACGATGGTGTCGCGGTCGGTGTCTTGCTCGTCTGTCTCGCGCCAAGCGCATCCGGCACGCGCGCCAAAGTCCTCAAGCACCAGATAGATGTCCCGGTCGAGGCGATCAGTCGGGACGATCGATGGCGATGAACGCATACGCATACTCCGAAACTACGCGTGGGCGGCGAGACGGCCCCGGCTGGCAGGGGGGCTTGGGGGGTATGGCCGGGGCCGCTCCGCCAGCTCGGCGGCGAGCCGGCACCAAACCAATCCGTCGCGACAGCCGCAGTTCCGGAGTTGAGGGGATTCTTGCGAGGGTAAAGGCGCACAGGGCATTAAAAAGGGGCTATCTCGCGATAGCCCCTTGCCGGTTGAAATTGTTGTTGGGATCAAATGCCAGCCCCGGCCTGCGCAGTTCTACCTAGATGGCGTAGAATGTGGAGTCCGGGAAACTGCGGTGTCCGCTAGAGGAACGCTCAGGGTCCGCTCTGCCTGAGGAAGCGGCATCAGCGCCCAGCTTGCGCTCGATCTTCTTCCGGCTGCTGCCCACCTTCTTGACCGCCTTCTTCACCGCCGAGGCCGAGCGGCCTGTCTTCTTTGCCTCGTAGCCAACCGGCGTACGCTACTCTGAATCAGTCCTCACTCCGGCGGAAGCAACGGCCGTATCCAACGCGAGAACCACTCTTCGGCGTCCTTGCGCGGATTGCCTGGACCATCCACTCCGAAGATCGGCGGCGGAATGAGGTAGCTCGGCTCGTCGGCGAACGCGCCGATCGGGCTGCTAGGCTGCGATTGCCGGGCAGCAGCGGTCGGCACGGTCCAGCTGCCGAACCGCTCGTTGAACTCAGTGGATGGCAGATACGGGATCGGCGCACTTCCCGATGTGAATACGCTGCCCGCGTTGGACTCGTTGACCCGGGCCAGGCGCCGAACGTCTTCGGGCGCGACTGATCCTGCGGCAGGCGTGGGCGCAACTTGAGGCAGATGCTCGGCAGGCATAGTGCCGCTTGGCGTGCTCGCCCAATTGCCGAAGCGATCTACGAACGTACTGGCATGTTCTGGTTTGGGAGAATTGTCTTCAACCAGCCATCCGGGCGCAAGCCCGAGAGAACTACCGCCTGCCCGAGGGGCAGGATTGCTCGGGGCAAATGGATCGTATGGAGTCGTGCCGGTAGAGAAGACGCCTTTGCCGGTTATCCCAGCGCCGCTCTCCGCACCGGAAGCGCGAGCCGGCACCGTCCCTGCGAGCCCCATAGCGCCTAACATTCCCAGCAACGGGAGCAGCTGCGGAGCGACCACCCCAAGCGCAGCGACTGCTGCGACACCATACAGCGCGTTAGGCGGCGTGGCGGCCGAAGGAGGATCCGGATCTAGGATCGGGGAGCGCTCGAAAAACGGCAGCGGAGCCCCGCTAGCCGGATCGAACCTGAGGACCAGCGGATCTTGAGGGGGCACCGTGGTGGGAGGTAGCGCCCCAAAGCCTCGGGGATCAGCAGCACGCAAACCGGGAAGCCCATAAGTTTGAGGCGGACCCGGCGTCAATCCTTCCGGTCGATCCAAATCTTCAGGTAAAGGCGGAATAAAGGGTGGGACCCGTGTATCAATGACTGGAGGAATGAGGCCAGGCCGGTCGGGAACAGGTTCAACGGCTTCGAAGTGCTGCGAAATAGGTGAATCAGTGCGTCCCTCCCGCGAGTATCGCCTTATGATCGCTAACTTGTCTGCGAGACTGAGAGTCCCGTCAGGAAGGAGGATGGGAGCACGCAGAGCGCCTCGCCATTGGCTGGCAGCATGAAGTTGATCAACAGTGTCCTGCATCTGCCGAATGCTGTCGCGATTCTCTTCGGCATATGTTTTCCAATTTGCATGCCAGTCATCGATCTGCCTGTTCGCGCCCTCGGGCGTCATTCCCGAAGGCGTATTGGTAAGCAAATGCCCCCTCGCCAACGCGTGCTTGGCAGCTGCAAGAAAGCTGCTCATCTCGGCATCCAATTGATCAACAGCAGCCGTATCGCCTTCCTCAGCGACGGCGAAAGATGGGTGCGACTGGAGCCCCTCGAGAAATTTGCAGAACATCTTGTTGTAGCTCGCAAGATGCCCTCCTGTATGAGGGCTTGATCCTAACTCTCGAGCAGCTTCCTGACTTGATGGAAGATCGATCAAATTCTTGATGCCATGAAGGTTGAAACGATTGCCCAAGACCTTGAGTGTGAAGTGGCCAGCAAGGCTCTGTGGCAAGATGTGATGGATCTGGAACATGCTAGCCTCTTGCGTTGCGCCAAGGCATGAATCAGCGCGGCACCAGAGGTCGGTGCCCGCATGCGAGTGGAGGAAACTAAATTGTCAGACTTGATTGCTCGGCCCTGCTGTCGGGCGAGGCGGCAGCTGATAACCAGCAATGCCTTCGAGGCGCCATGCAATTGCTCGATGCGAGGCTTCGCATGAGCAGCCAGGAAACGCCTGGCCGAAGAATGGCAATAAAAAAAGCTCGCGATATCTCGCGAGCCCGACTTCTCTAGACCATACTATTCTGCCGGTGTTTTGCCCGACGTGTCAACGAGCAGCCACGACAACGGACGCAGCAAAAGACCTGACACCATCCTGCCGATGAAACGCGGCTGGACACGAAGCTCTTGCCTCTGATCGGCGGATCTCTCGACGAAAGATTTCAAGATCGACAACGCGGCGCATCAGTTCAATACTTGGTCGCATCGGTAAATCCGATGCCTTTCATGCCCGCCTCCTTGCACGCATCCTTAGCGACCTGGTCGCAGACTATCGTGGGATAGAAGAGAAGCCTGAAGATATGAGCCGCCCCGACACTATCCTCTTTGAAGACGAGGCTGCTTCTTCCCCTCAGATTGTAAACTTTGCGGCCGGGCGTGGGATATTCGATCTCAAGAACCGATTTCGCTTCATCGACGGCATCGAGGACCCGAACGACATCACACAGCCAATAAGTTGGTGCCGCACGGCCGTCTCGGGAACGTGTCTCGCATCTGACAAAACGAACGCCCTCCATATCCAATGCTTCAAGAAGGCTCTTCATACGGTCCGAAACGAGACGGTAGTCGTGAAAGAGCTCCCAGTCCGCGGGAGCGCGGCCGAGAGATTTGTCGATCACAAGTCGCGGTGGTTCAGGGAAAGGCACGAAGCCTCGCCCCGGTGGTGGAATGAGTACCTGGCGTCCGCCTGCGAGAACTGCGAGATTCTCCATCTCCCATCCCGGCGCCGTTTGAAACCGAGCCAGACCGACGACATAGAACCTTCGAGCCTTCGCCTTACCCCGGCGCCTCTCTGGAGGAGAACCAACCATCAGTCTTCTCTCGTTACACGTAGGTCTAGCACAGCCTGGCGCGGTGTGCCGACGCCGCCCATTTACACGGAATCATCAGTACAGCAAAAAACCGACAGCCCCCCAAACACCTCGGAGTTCTTGTAACGAACCTGGATGCGCTCGCTCGCGCTTGCCCCGATCGTGTCGCCGTCCTTCACGACGCTGCCATGCTCGATCAGATACACGGACAGTCCCGCCACCTTGTCGAACAAGGCCGGAAGCGTGAGCTTGCCGGTCACGAACTCGATCTCACGGCCGACGAATGCCGATAGTCCCATCGTGACCGCGCCGATCTTGGCACCTGAGCCGAACGGCAGAATGTCGACCCATAGCCCCAAGGGATAGCCGGGATACGGTGCGAAAGAATCGCGGGACGTTTCGAGCCAGAGATCCGCGGGCCGCGCGACACGGCCGGCCCACACCACACCGCAGCACTCCGGCATCGTCGCAATCAACGCACCGATGACTGCGGTCGTGACGCGCGCGGCGACCAGCGGCTGCTCACCCTTTCCGAGCATCGATACAATCAAATGACCTCGATGCCGGGCGGCCACGGCCTTGCTCTCCGGCCACGTCGTGGCAGCGCGCGCCCACAGTCCCTGATCGTCCGGGACGGGTGCCGGCATCGACATGACGGCAACGAGCTCTTTGCCGCAGCGAATGAGCGGCGAGTTTGCCTGCGCCTTCGCACGACCGTCGTCCATCGCCTCCGTTGCCAGCTCCGGATGTCGGGCGTGAAGGACCTTGGCGACCGCAGACATGTCCGGCGTTACGGGATTGTTCAATAGGACCAAAGAAAGAATCGAGTTACTCATCAACTGACCCGCGGAAATGACGGACGAATTCGACTTTGCTGTTCGCCCAGAGGTTGAAATAGCGTTATGAATAGAACAAATCAAGAACAATGTCAATCGACGTTCTTGCCTTCTGTTGAAGCTCAACAGGGGTTTCGGCCTGGAGCTGGGCGGGAGACCCCATCTCGATCAACTGCGGCGCGGCGGCGGGACACTATCGTGCGCCAAGCTAAAGCGCACAGCCTCGAGACCGGAAGCGGCGCCGTTCGAGCCCGCGCCGGCTCTGTACCGCGAGCGTGGCTTTGTGGACGGCGAGGCTTTCGTTCGATGACCGGCCGATCGCGTTCACCAATTCCTGCCCCTCGCACCTCAGACCAGAGCAAGCATGGTGACGACGCAGCCCGTCACCCGGCGTCCTCGTCCGACTGCCCCTCCTTCGGAGGCACGTCCATCGTCTTGCGTCCCAGGAATGTATCGGGTGGCGGCTGCTTCAAAAGCTCGCGGGCTTCGCGCACGATCTGGCGCATGTATTCTGTCTGGTCATGGTCGACAGACGTCGGCCGATATACCGGCATCGGTGTGCTCCCTGGCATTGCAGGCGGGAGCACGCTGGGTCTCTCAGCCACCGACGCCTACGGGCAGAGCCTCGGCCGGTGATGATCGTAAACTACCACAGGTCGTCTCGGTTCCAGAGCGAATAGTTCATCATCTGCCGCAGCATGAGTAAGCGGCTCAAACCGCTCAACTCGTGCAACACCAACGAAGATTCTTTCGTCCACCGTATCAAAAGATACAGACTCGCCGCCGCCGCAGGCCTAGCCTTCATCCGTCACCGCAAGGCTCTTGGTATCGGTCGGTGATGAGAACGCCAATTGCGCTCCCGCCTCCTCCAACGAGGGAGCACGCCATGCTGAAGCGGCGTCGTTTCAAACAGACTACGACACTCAACGAAAGACTCGCCGACGAAGCCATACGCTGCCGCGAGGAAGCGCGCCGGCTGGCGCCGGGACGCCGCCGCGAGATGCTGCTGCGCCGGGCGCGGCAGGACGAGACCGCCATGCAGATCGATGCCTGGCTGCGCTCGCCCGGCCTGAGGGCGCCGACATGAGCCAGCAATATCGCGCCTACCTCGTCGGCGAGAACGGCGTCTTCCGCTCCGCCGAAGCATTCGAGGCCTCGTCCGACGAGTCCGCTCTCACCTTCGCGCAGCAGTTCACGCGGCACGGCAAGGTGGAGGTATGGCAGCTCGGCCGCAAGATCGCCGTGCTGGACTCGGAGCAGTCCCAGCCGCCGCCGCCGCCCGCGCGATCCCGGCCGACACTGACGCGTCAATGATCGCGTGAGCGCGATCGCGACGTGAGACTGTCGATCTCGAAGCTGAACTTCACCTGCATGATTGGCCCGTTGGCGTCGCGAACGTCGATCGCCATCTGTTGCCTGCCGCCGGTGGGCGACGCAGACAAGACGGCGTCGCGCGCCATGTCGGCAATCGATTTGGCGGCCTCGGCCCGAACCGCGCGCGGGCTGGACAATTCCAGTCCCTCCTCGTCCAGCGCAATTCCCTTGTCGTCGCGAAGGTCAAAGTAATATCGGGGCATGTCCGTATCCTTTGCCCTATTAGGCACGGGGCAAATAAAAGTTTCCAGCGGGCCGAAAAATTCTCCTGAATCCAATGGGTTCCGGGAACGCAACTCCGGCGCGATCGGGCGCGGTTGCGCAGCCTTACTCCTCCGCAAGCTTGCGCTCGATATAGGCATCCACCGTCTCGGCGAACGAGCGCTGCACACCGACCGCCACATCATGCTGATCGAGCGCGTAGCGCTGGAGCACGCGCAGGCCACGCCCGCGGGCGCTGAGCGGCGCCGTGTTCAGAAACTGGTCGATGGCGCCCTTGGCGAGCGGGATGGCCTTGGGATCGCCCCTGGCGATCAGGAGCCGCAACAGGCTCTGGCATTCGGCCAAACCGGGCATGGCTTTGAGCCTCTCAACGTTGCTGCGATGTCGGCTTCGGCCGCTTCACAGGCTGGGTGTGGGTGCCGAACAGTGCCAGCAGAAACGCGACTTCTTCCTTCGAACCGATCTGGATCATGATGATCTCCTTTTCGCTTCGTTGGTCGAGGCCCGGGCGCGCCGAGTTCAGGACAATCGGGTTTCAGCACTGTTTCAGGCGCGTTTCGTCGCGTCTTGGTGCACTAGTGGCATGAAATAAGGCTTGCCAGCCCCCGCGGAGATGCGCTCCCTCTCCCGCTTGCGGGAGAGGGTTGGGGAGAGGGTGTTTCCACAATGGGACAACCCCAAGAGGAGATAGCCCTCACCCGCCTTCGGCGCGACCTCTCCCCCGCGTCATGGCAATCGAAACCGCCGGCCGGCTAGCCAAAAGCCCGCGCGGATTGCTCCACGCGGGCTTTCGCTTGCCGCTTGCGCGGCCTCCCTCGAAAGCTCGGCGCCGTGGTCCACGACGCCGATTGTTGCCTCAGTGCATGTGGCCGATCAGATAAACGCCACCGCCCTCAGTTCGTCGTGCAGACCTTGACGGTCTTCATGCCGGCCTCGGCTTCGGACCGCGTCTTGTAAACGGTGTCGCCGCTGACGACTGTCGTTTCGGTGGTCGTCGGCTTCGATTCCGTGATCGTGCACTTCTTGGTCTTGATGTCCTGCACCACGTAGAACGACTGCGCGAACGCAGGCGCCGCAAACGACGTCAACACCGCAGCGGCAATGATGGTCTTGATGTTCATCGTGTCCTCCTCCAGCAGCCCGGTCATCCGGATCTGTCTTCTACAAACATCAAAAATTGCCACTTGTTCCCGGTCTCGCGCGCGAACCAACCGCGACCTCCAACCTTGACGCGCGGCGCGGAGGGTTCGATGCTGGATCTGAGACTCGCGACGACGTCGCTGGCCATGCCGATTGCGTTGCTCTCCGTGGCGCTGGCCGAGCCGGCCAAAAATCAAGCCCGGCCTGCTGTTCAAGGCGCCGCTGAGGCTCGCCCGATCCGCGTCATCCTTCCGGCCCTCTGGGAGCCTGCGAGGACGCAGGCGCAAGCCCAGGCAGTCAAGTGAGGCGGCGCGAAGGTTGCCGTTTGGTCATGGGAACTCCCAGTCTTTTCGCCAGCCGTTTCACCTTGCATTCATAGGCACGCCCTTAAACCTGCGACCGACGAAACGGCATGTAGGCAGGACCATGTCCTTTGACCCGATGGCCGCTGCGGTCGACTGGCTTGATGCCTACCGCGCCGGCGATATCGACACTGTCCTTGGAATGTACGCCGACGACGCGGTGATCCATTGCGCCTGCGGCGGCATGAAGACGAGCTCGGGCAAGGACGGCCGGCGCGCCTATTGGCGCGACCGCCTCACCAGATATCCCGCGTCCGGCCTCGACAATCTGCAACCGTCCGGAGAGACGGCGGTGGTCTCGTACGTCGCGCGCGGCGGCATCGTCAGCGCGAGCCTGACCTTCGATGCCTCCGGAAAGATCGCCACCCACGTCTGCGGTCCGCAAAACTAGGACGCATGCTCCGTGTTGTCTTCGCGACAGGACGTGGCCGATTCGCCTGAACTGAGGGCCGTTGCAGAGGTCTCGATCTCCCCTCTTCGTCTAACACCGGGAAAAAGTGGAAACTTTCCGGAAAGCGTTGAGTTGGCAGGGACTGGTTTTCGGTGCCGGAGAGTGAGCATGGTCGACGAAGCCGTCTTGAAGAACGCAACGGAGATCGCATGGACGGTGTACCGGGCACGGCATCCTGACGTCGATGCACAGGACAGCCGGCGCTGCCTGCTCGAACGCCACCTGCACCGGACCTGGGAAGAGCGCAAGAGCGATACCGAAGAACTCGCCAGCTTGGGGATGGCGTATCTGCATCGGCTTCCCCGAGACGAATGTTGACGACCATGAAAATGCTGGTCGCGCGCGTAACCCGCGGTAGCACGAGGCCTGTTTGGACGCTGCTCGCGATTTCGTTTCTCCTCTCGGCGATCATCGTGATCGGCTTGCGCATCGCGTTGGGGACCTAGTGCGATGCGGATCGCCCAGCTTGCCCCGTTGGCCGAGAGCGTTCCTCCGAAACTTTACGGCGGCACGGAGCGGGTGATTGCCTGGCTTGTGGACGAGTTGGTCGCGCTCGGACATGACGTCACCCTGTTCGCGACCGGGGATTCGAAAACCAGAGGAAGCCTCCAGGCGGTGTGGCCGCGCGCGCTCCGGCTGGGGCGGAGGGGCGTCGATCCGAACGCCACCTGCGCGTTGCTGATCGAGGCCATCGCCGAGCGCGCACGCGACTTCGACGTGATCCACTGCCATGTCGACTGGTTGGCCCTGCCGGTGCTGAGTCGGACCGGAGTGCCGTTTCTAACGACCATGCACGGTCGGCTCGACCTTCCTGGGCTTCCCAGCGTGATCGGGGCTTTCCCGGACGCCCCCTTCGTCTCAATATCCGACAACCAGCGCCGTGCGCTTCCGGACGCAAACTGGATCGCGACCATTCCGCACGGATTGCCCAGGGACCTGTTTCGACCATCCTTCGAAGCTGGTTCGTATTTGGCTTTTCTCGGGCGGCTCACGGTGGAGAAGGGACCGGAAGATGCCATACGCATCGCACGCGCCGTCGGGATGCCGCTGCAAATCGCGGCCAAGATCCCCCGCGCGGAGACCGCCTACTTCAAGAAGAAGCTCGAGCCCGAGATCGACGGCGAAAAGATCAAACTCGTCGGCGAGGTGGACGAAGCCCGCAAGCAGCCGTTCCTCGCCGGTGCTGCCGCCTTGCTGTTTCCGATCGACTGGCCGGAGCCTTTCGGCCTCGTCATGATCGAGGCGATGGCGTGCGGCACGCCCGTGATCGCCTACCGCTCTGGATCGGTGCCGGAAGTCGTGGAAGACGGCGTCACCGGCTTCATCGTGGACGGCCGGGAGCAGGCGATCGAAGCGGTCAAGGAAGTAGGCCGACTGGACCGACGCAGGATCCGCGCCCGTTTCGAGGAGCGTTTCGCCGCGAGCCGGATGGCGAGGCAGTACGAGGACCGGTACCGCGAGCTGGCCGACCGAGGATGGCGCCGGGCGTAAGGGCATATTCTGTACGCGCAGGATGGGTTGAGCCCTCGCGAAACCCGGCATGCCTCGTCGTCGACGAACGGATTGATGGGTTCGCGTTCGCTCGACCCATCCTACGAGCCAGGGCGTGTGGGACGCCTCTTCAGGCGCCGGTAGCCCACCAATGCGCGCCACTCGAATACGCTGATTAAGATGCCGACCAGTGCAGTCCCGATCCCGCACATTATCAAAATCATTTGGAGCATCGAATCACCGCGTGTCGATGCTCCCGAGCGTACCAAAGTGAAGAATCGTTCCGAAGGCTTATTTGGGCGGTTGCAATCCGGGCGAGGTCAGCCAGTCGCTGAGATGTGAGCCGGTCTCGACGACCCTGGCTCGCTTGAGTAAACCCTCACGTTCCGCACCAGCCGGTAACTGGCTCGCCCGTTCTTTGAGTATATTGGCCTGTTCGGCCATTCGTTCTTCAAGCGAGCGGGTCTGCACGATTCTGCGGCGCTCTCCCATGGCGCGCTCCTCAACTGCTGACTACGATTCCAAACCGCAAAAGTAAGTTCACTTCCGGTCGCAAAACCAGGACGCTTCCGGATTCACACAGCTCCGGGCCGCTGTTAGAAAAATGGCCCCAGCTCGTGGGATATTGGCGGGCATTGGAGCTGGGGCCTATCGGGGTTTGCCCTTGGGGAAGGGCACCGGGAAAACTCGGCAATTGCAGGAATGTTCCTGTCCTAATTTTAAAGTCTGGACATGGCCGGTTCGCCCTAGCGGGGTCAGGCCCAAGAGGAGCCGGCCTGAAAAGCAAGAGGCCGCCACTGAGGCGGCCTCAGTTCATCTTGCGCCGTAGCTGCTTGATGATCTCCCGAAGATCGGCCGCGTACTCCTCGATGACCCGGCGCGCCTCCTCCAAGCGCGACGACTTGGTTTCCTCAGCCTCAGTCTGCTTGTCAGGAGCGGGCATAGCCTAACGATCTGCCCGGGCAGGCCGAGAGGTTTGATCTAGCTCAGCCAAGCTGAGGCGGTCTTTGCTCCGCTGCGTCCTGCACGGTGCGGATTTGCCCGGCGCGACGCGCGAGCTCGTCATAGGTCTTGGCGACCTCGCGCAAGCTTTCCTTCGCCTGGTGATGCTCGCAATTGTCGGCCTTGGTGCGAAACTCCTCCGCTCGCATGCGCCAGTACTTCGGCGGGTGCATACGCTCGATACCCATGACGCCAATCCCTGAAGTGGTCCGTTCATGCGGATCAATGGAGCTTCAGTCCAAGTGTTCCAGCAACCTACTAAAGTAGCAAATTTGGACTCAGTGCGTGGGATGGGGAGAGCACCTCCGAAGCCGATCTGCTTCGTCAGCGGGGCTTTGATGGGTTTCGCTTTCGCGCCCATGCCGCACTCAGCCTGTGGACGCAAACGGCAGGCCGAGCTCGATGCAAGGCGAAGGCGAAGCGGGCAAACGGGACATCGTGGCAATCGTTCCTCACGGACTCACCTGCGCGAGCGCGATCGAAGCTTGGCCGTGCTGCGGCACTCGGCAGCTTCGAACCCGAGAAACCAATTCGAATCTCGCTTGTTGTCGCCGGCACAATCACTTGCAGGAGACAACAACATGACACGTCTAACTCTACTCGCCGCAACCTTGTTGCTGCTCGTCTCGGTGCCCGCGGGCGCCCAGTCGCAGCCTGCGCAAAGCGGGCCGGGCAACAACGCCGTCAACAGTTCGGACCAGAAAAACTCGAACAAGCCGGTCGAGGGCCGCAACAGCTTCACCGAGGGACAGGCGAAGTCGCGGATCGAGGGCGCCGGATATTCCAACGTCTCCGGCCTGCAGAAGGATGACCAGGGCGTCTGGCGCGGCAAGGCCGACAAGGGCGGCACCAAGACCGACGTCAGCCTGGACTTCCAGGGCAACGTGAACCCCACCAAGTAAGGAATCCCAGACATGACCATCACCATCTCCCGCCTCTACGACAATTATTCCGACGCCGAGCGCGCCGTGACCCGGCTCGAGGCGGCCGGCGTGCCGCACTCCGACATCAGCATCGTCGCCAACAATTCGGACAATTGGTACGGCTCCAAGCGCGGCAAGGTCGACCGTGACCGCGACGGCACCGACGATCGTGCGGAAGGCGCCGGCACCGGTGCCGGCATCGGCGCCGGCCTCGGCGGCGCCGCAGGCCTTCTCGCCGGCCTCGGCCTGCTCGCCATTCCCGGCCTCGGGCCGGTCGTGGCTGCAGGATGGCTGGCCTCGACCGCAGCCGGCGCAGCCGCCGGTGCGGCCACGGGTGGAATCGTCGGCGCCCTGACGCAGGCCGGCGTGTCCAAGGAGGATGCCTCGCGCTATGCCGAGGGCGTTCGCCGCGGCGGCACGCTGGTGTCGGCGAAGGTGCCCGATCAGGACCGCACGCGGCTCGATGCACTTCTGCACGAGAAGTCCGTGAACCTTGGAGATCGCAGCGCGGCCTGGCAGAAGTCCGGCTGGACCGACTTCGATGCCGCAAGCCCCCCGCTGTCTCCGGATGACATCGGCCGCGAGCGCGAGCTTTACGGCGCGGGCACGCGGCGATAGCTCTCGTCAGACCCAACTCGAAAGGCCCCGCGGTGCGGGGCCTTTTTTCGTGAGGCGAACCACCTTGCCGCGTCGGGAAAAACAGGCATTTGGCACCAAATTTAGCCAAATCCGCCGCATCGGATTCGGCGGAATGAAATCTCTTCGCGCCATGCTGAAGCATGTCGCTCGCTCTGCTTGCGCGGACGCAATCGGGAGAGCTTCGGAGAGATCGCCATGTATTACGTCGCCGCCGCATTGCTGGTGCTGTCGGGACTGTTCTATTCCGCGAGCCATCACGAGATCGGCTCGCTCGGCGTCACCATGTGCACCTATGGCAGCCGGTTCTGCGACAACCCGCTGATCGTCTTTTCCGGCGCGGCGCTGGCCGCCGCCTGGGGCATGTTCGTCAGCGTCAAGTAGCGAGCGCGCAAGACTTCCATCGCTGCGTTCAAGTCCGCGCCTGGACGCGAGGCCTGCGCCGGGACCGGAGGCGTTCGAGAATTCTTGCGATGATGGCACTCTACAGGTGTTTTGCCCCACGGTCAAGTTGAATTAGACTTATCCGAAACGACGATCTCCGGCATGGTAGGAACATTCGTTCTCTCATTAGCATTTGCTAGTGAGAACACCGCCACCGATCGAGGTCTTCCCTTCCATGAGCGACAGCGCCGTCAACCCGACGAAACCCTCGCCGACGCTGTTGCAGAGGCTCGGGCCGGGCCTGATCACCGGCGCTGCCGACGACGATCCGTCGGGCATCGCCACCTATTCCCAGGCCGGCGCGCAATTCGGCTATGGGCTGCTCTGGACGGTGTTTCTGACCACACCGTTCATGATCGCCATCCAGCTCGTCAGCGCGCAGATCGGCCGCGTCACCGGCAAGGGGCTCGCGGCCAACGTCATGAAGGTCGCGCCGCGCTGGGCGGTGCTGACGCTTGTCGCCATGCTCGTCGCCGCGAACACATTCAACATCGCCGCCGACATCGCCGCGATGGCCGAGGCGCTCTCGCTCGTCATCGGCGGGCTCAACCACGAGCACGCCCTGATCTTCGCGGCGGGCTCGACCCTGCTGCAGGTGTTTCTGCCCTATCGCCGCTATTCGCCGGTGCTCAAATTCCTCACCTTGGCGCTGTTTGCCTATGTCGCGACCGCCTTCACCGTCAAGATCCCGTGGAGCACGGCGCTGCTCGCCGCGGTCTGGCCCAAGGCCAATGTCAGCGCCGACTATCTCATGATGGTGGTGGCTGTGCTCGGCACCACGATCAGCCCGTATTTGTTCTTCTGGCAGGCTTCGCAGGAGGTCGAGGAGATGAACCAGGGCGATCGCGACAAGCCCCTGCGCGAGCTCAAGCGCGGCGGCACGCACGAGCTCGACCGCATCAAGACCGACACCATATCGGGCATGCTGCTCTCCAACGGCATCGCCTTCTTCATCATTCTGACCACCGCGTCGGTGCTGCACGCCAACGGCGTCACCAAAATCAATTCGGCGACGGAGGCGGCCGAAGCGTTGCGGCCGCTCGCCGGGGACTTCACCTTCGCGCTGTTCGCGCTCGGTATCATCGGCACGGGCCTGCTCGCGATCCCCGTGCTGGCGGGCGCGGCCGCTTATGGCGTCTCGGAGATCTTCGGCTGGCGCGCCACGCTGGAGGCCAAGCCCGACGAGGCGGTCGGCTTCTACACCATCATTGCCGCGGCAACCATCATCGGCTTCGGCCTCGGCTTCACGGGCATAGACTCGATCCACATGCTGGTCTGGAGCGCGGTGCTCAACGGCATCGTCGCCGTCCCCATCATGGCGATGATGATGCTGATCGTGTCGAGCCGCGCGATCATGGGTCGCTTCAGGGCCCGGTCATGGCTGATTGCGCTCGGCTGGCTCGGCACCGCGCTGATGGCGCTGGCCGTTCTCGCTCTGCTCGGCTCGTCGATGATGGGCTGACGAAGCTACGGCGTCACCGGATTGACGGTTGGCGACGTATTTGGCCCCGGCCGCGCCGGCTCGATCGGCGACTTCGGTCTGGTCGGGAGCACCGCGGCGCCAGCGGCCCGTGCTGCCTCTCCCGTGGTTGCATACATCGCAACATGGGCTGGCTGGGTCTTGGCGCGATTCCATGGGCCGTGGTCGACGATCAGCATTGCTGCAATCGTCACACCAGCCACGATGAGCGCGATCACGCCGGGATGGCGGAGGGCGCTGGAAATAGAGCTCGCGAAACGACCACTTGTCATCGAAGGATCCGCTATTGTCCTCTCGCAGGTTAATTCAAAACCGCCCCTCCCGGTTCCCGCATCTCTCCCGGCATGTTCCAGGCCAGCATGGCGCTTCTGCGGCAGCAAAGCGCCCGCGGCCATTTCCCTTGCAGCGCACAAGCGCCGTCCGCCGATTCACTCGCCCGGAGCGATCGCGTTGCTCGGCGTCGGCCGGTCGGTGATCTGCTGGCCGAACAGGCTGCCGATCAGTTCGACAGCAGTGCGCGCCGTCCGACCGCGTTCGTCGAGAAAGGGATTGAGCTCGACGATGTCGACCGATCCGACCACGCCGGAATCGTGCAATAGCTCCATGATCAGATGTGCCTCGCGATAGGTCGCGCCACCCGGCACCGTGGTGCCGACACCCGGCGCCACGCATGGATCGAGGAAGTCGACGTCGAAGCTGACATGCAGTACGCCGTTGCTCGCTTTGACCCGCTCGATGACCCGCCGGATCAACACGGCGACGCCGAACTCGTCGATCTGGCGCATGTCGACGACCCTGATCCGACGTGCGCGCATCAGCTCCTTTTCGAGCTTGTCGATCGAACGCGCGCCGAACAGATCGAGCCTGTCAGGGCCGATCGAAGCGCGCGGCTCTTCGCCAAGCAGGCCGTCGAGGCCAGGTTCGCCGCACAAGAACGCGGCCGACATGCCGTGCATGTTCGCGGTGATCGTCGTCTCCGGCGTGTTGTAGTCGGCATGGGCATCGAGCCAGAGCACGAACAGCTCCCGTCCTCGCTCCTGCCAATGGCGCGCCATGGCATTGACCGATCCCATGGACAGCGTGTGATCGCCGCCAAGGAAGATCGGCAGCGCGCCGGTTTTCGCGATCTCATGGCCTCGTTGGCTTAGAACGCGCGTCCAGCGCTGGATCTCCCGGTAGTGATTGGCTCTTTCCGGCGGCCTGTCGGCGAGATCCCGGACCTCGCTTGCGGAAAGATCGCCGTAGTCAACGACCTCGAAATCCAGGCTTTCGAGCAGTGTCGCAAGGCCCGCGGTACGCAGCGCCGCAGGGCCCATCAAGGTGCCGCGCTGCGACGCGCCCATGTCGATGGGAGCACCGAGCAAGGCGATGCGCCGGGTTCGATCCGTCATAGCCTGATCGGTCACGGCTGCCTCCTGCGTCAACACGGCCACCGCAAGCCTAACAGAGATTCGCACCCGTCGTTTCCCGGTCCCTCCGCTGTCGGCGGATCACCTCGGAACAAAATCCCGTGCGCTGAATTGCCCATTCAAGGCCGGCACCCGCCGTCAATCACGGCGCCTGTCGCGGATAGCCAAAGGTCGTCAGACCCGCTGTTCTAAACGAGCGCTCGCGCGGATAGCCAAAGGTGCCGGCCTCCGCCATCAGGCTTGGAGGTCGCGCACTTGAGTACGGACTTACCGCAATCCCCTTCTCACCCCGGCGTGGCCGAGCGTGCCATCGATACGGCAGCCGATGTCTCCCGCACGATCGGTGAAGTCGCCGGTGGCCTGCACGCAGCAGTCGACCGTCTGACCTCTACAATCGAGGAATCGCGCAAGCCCGGCGGAGCCCTCGCGACGGTCGCGGCGATCACGCGCGAAGCACCGCTTTCCAGCCTGTTCGTCGCTTTCCTCTTTGGCGTCGCAGTCGCACGGCGGCGATAGATAACCGACGACCCTGCTCAGGCAGCGCTGACCGCGACGAGTTCTGCCGCGAGGAATTGCTTTTCGAATGCCTCGGCAGGCATCGGACGGCCGAAGTAATACCCCTGCCCATCCTCGCATCCCATGCTGACCAGGAAGTCGGCGGTTGCGCGGTTCTCAATGCCTTCCGCCACGACCGTGAGGCCGAGCTGCTTGCTGAGCCCGATGGTCGAGCCGACGATCGCGGCATCGTCGGAATTCTCGAGCAGACCGAACACGAACGACCGGTCGATCTTGAGCCCGTCGAGCGGAAACTTCTTCAGATAGCTCAGGCTTGCATAGCCCGTGCCGAAATCGTCGAACAGGACGCGGACACCCAGCTGCTGGATCCGCTTGAACATGTCGAGCACGCGGCTTTCATCGTGGAGCAGAATGTCTTCGGTGACCTCGATCTCAAGCAGCGAGGGCGAGAGCCCCGTCGCATCGAGCAGCGCCGCAACCGCATGCGCGAGATCGCCGGACTGAAGCTGCGAGGGCGAGAGGTTGATCGCAACGCGCACGCCGTTGCCCGACAATTCCCAGGCACGCGCCTGACGGCAGGCGGTCTCCATCACCCAATTCGCGATCCGCTCGGACAGGGCCGAAGTGTTGACCACCGGCATGAACTCTCCGGGGGAGACGTAGCCGCGCACGGGATGTTGCCAACGGATGAGCGCTTCGGCCCCGACAAGGCTGCCGTCGATCAGACGAACCTGGGGCTGGTAAAACAGCTCGAACTCACCGCGATCTGCGGCAAGCGCCAACTCGCTCTCCAGCGTCAGCCGGTTCTCGAGCTCCTGCCGGATCGCAGCCTCGAAGAGGACGTGGCCGCCCCGCCGCGTCGCCTTGGCCCGGCTCAACGCGAGATGGCCATTGCTCAGGAGATCGTCAGCGTTGTGTCCGCCTTCAGGATAGACGGCAACTCCGATGCTGATCCTGACGCGGTGCTGCCGCGTGCCGGTCGCAAGCGGCGCCTCGAACGCCTGCGCGATCCGCTCGGCGAACACCGCGATCGGTTCGCCGGCCTCGGCACAATCAAGCGCGATGGCGAATTCGTCGCCGCTGAGGCGGGCCACGACTGCCTTGCCATCGGCCTCGATCCGAAGACGCTCAGCGACGGCCCGCAGCACGCGGTCACCGGCTGAATGTCCAAGCATGTTGTTGATTTGCTGGAAGCCGTCGAGCCCGATTACGAGCAACGCGACCTCGCGGGGCTGTCGCCTCGCATCCGTAATCATGCCGGCCAGCTCGGCATGCAGCGTGTTGCGATTGGCAAGACCGGTCAGCGCGTCATGTTCGGCGAGGTATTTGACGCGTTCGGCCTCGCGTTTGCGCACCGAGATGTCGCGAAGGATCGCGCCGTACTGAAAGCCATCCGTTCCCTGCCAGCCCGAGAAGCTCGCTTCGACGGGGAAGGTTTCCCCATTCTTGCGCCGGCCCTCGAACTCGACGACGACCGCCCCGCCCGGAACCAGGAGTGCCTGGCGCGCGGCGTCATGCATGGACGGCCTTGCATCGCCGTCCGCCAGCACCGCGCACAACATTTCGAATGGACGGCCGATCATCTCGGCCGGCATGTAGCCGAAGATCGCGCTCGCGCCGGGATTCCAGACCGTGATCTGGTGGTTCTCGTCGGTGCAGACGAGACCGTCGCCCAGCGACATCGCGATGCGATGGAAGCGGCTCTCGGCGATGCGTCCCAGCAGACTCCGGAAATCGATCTCGTCCAGGGCGATCGCCGTCAGATAAGCGATGATCGCAATGTGGAACAGCGACGTGTTGATGATGAGCGGCCATTTAGCCTGGACAAGGACTGCCACCAGCTCGATGGCTGCCCCGGCCGAGATCAGGATTGCAACGCGCATACCTGGTGAAAAGCGGCGCCACGAATACATCATCAGAAGGCAGATTGCGCCGAGGCCCAGGATCATGCCGATGTCGGATGTCCCGCGCAGCATCCGGTTTTGCAGGATCGATTCTGCCGCCAGCGCCTGCAGAGCCGGCCCCGAAAGGATACGTCCATTTGGAACGCTAAACCTGTCGCCGAGCTCGAGCGCGGTCGCCCCCACGATGATCTTCTTGTCCCTGACCTTGTCGAGAGTCGCGGTATCGCCGCGCAGTACGTCGACATAGGAGACGGTTGGAATCGAGGCTGCGCGAATGCTGAAATCGATCAGGAAGGGCAGCCGCCGGTTGGCGTCCTGACCGGCCAGCACGACAGCCATCGACGGCATCAAGGAATCGCCGAGCTTCTCGCCGAACGGATAGCGGCGAACGAGTCCGTCGGATTCGACTGCGACGTTCACGACGGCCGGCCAGGACTGGTTGGCGAACGGCTTCAGGGGGCGATTGACGTGCGCCGCGCCACCATTCGGCGTCGGCTGCTTGAAGGACGGCAGGATCGTCGAACCCCCGACCTCGCGAAGGGCCTTGACGAAGGCCTCGTCGGACGCCGGATCCGACGGCGTGCTGAAATCGACATCGAAGGCGATGTCCCCCGCTCCCGCGGCCTCGAGCCTGTGCAACAGCTCCGCGTGCAGCCGGCGCGGCCAGGGCCACACCCCGATCTGATCGATGGACGGTGCGTCGATGGCCACCACGACGACCTTGCCGCTGGCGTCGCGCGATTGCCAGGCGAACCGCAGATCGGTGAGCGCGTTGCGAAGCGAACCATGCCATCCCGTGGACAGCACGATCGCAAGCGCGATCACGACGAGAATATGCGGCCGATAGCGTTTCACTCCGATCCTCCCCCGCACCCGCTCCTGCAGGTGCGCCCCACTCATCCCCTAGGAAACCGCTTCAGTGTCGGTTGTGGCCGTAGCCGTTGCCATGGCCGTGGCCATTGCCGCCGCCATTCCCGTTGCCGTCGCCATTGTTGCCCCTGCCGTTGCCGGTAGCACCATGGTTGCCGTGATTTCCGCTATTGCCGTTGTTACCGTTTCCGTTATTGCTGTTTCCGTTGTTGCCGTTGCCACCGGAGTTTCCGTTGCTGGCTCCAGGGCTGTCGCTGGAAGCGCCCGCAGCCGCGGCGGCTATTGCCGCGCCGGCGCTCGACGGGTTACCGGCCGACGACGCACCGCTTGTCGTCACGGCAGTCTGGACGGAGCTGTTGGGCGCTGTCGTGCTGGACTTGCCATCGCTCCAGACCGTCTCGGTACCGGCGTTCGCGTTACGCGCATGGGCGGGAGCAACGGCGCCGTGGGCGAGCCCGCGTGTCACCGTGTGGAAGTTCAGCTTGACCTCGCCGAGCGAGCTCGAGATGCGCACCACACCGGCCCTGGATGCATGATCTCCTGCCGCCTGATGAGACGGCTTCGGCACGCCCGCCGCCTTGGTCCCCTTGTCGATCGGACCGAGCGCGTGGATCGCATGTCCGTTCGCAGCGTTGCGCGGCGCCGACAGGCCTGATTTCGGTACGGGCACACGCTCGATCGCGGGAGCGCGCGGCTTGCCGTGCTCGATCGGATTGAACGTGCCTGCACCGCTCAGGCTGAGACCGGGCTTGCCGTGCTCAAAGACGGTGGCCGCCTGTCCCGGCATGACCTGGGCAATCTGTCCCGTCCTGAAGTCGGAGACCTCGACCTGGCCGCGCAGCACGCCGACCTTGGTGCTGCCGGCTCCCACGGTGACGCTGAACTGCGTTCCCTTGACCACGGCGGCGAGATAGGGCGTCTCGACCTCGAAATGCTTGACGTTGCGCTTCTCGACTTCGAGCAGGATCGAACCTGCCTGCTGGATGATGGTGGTCGAGAGCCCCTCCTTCTTCTCCGCCGGCAAGCCGACCACGGAGTTGGGAGAGATCAGAATCGTTTCCTCACCGCGGACGAGCAGCACCCGGCCGTTGCGTCCGGTACGGATGGTATTGCCAGGCTTGAGCGTCTCGTCCTGGTTCAGCGAGACCTGTTGCACCCCGTCGGTCGCGATCCACACCTCACCGGTGGCCTTGCTGACCGACCAGACACCATCCTCCGCAGCGGATGCACCGGATGCCATTGCCAGGATCAGTGCCGCCGCGAAGGCGCACCGCATTCCAATTCTGCCGAGCATCACGATCCTCAGTCCGGGTTACAGCCAGACCTGTGGCGTATCCGAAATCACTCAAGAGAGAATTAGCAGGTGAAGGCCAGCCAAGCGGCCGCCTTAACCAATCATTGACCATAAAAAACTAAGAAAAATCATGAGGCTAATGAACGCTTACCGCCCCGCGGCAATTTCTCCGTCAAACTACGGGGAGAGATTCGCTGCGTGCGTTGAGAGGCGGCATGTCCTTACCGCGCTGGTGCTATTGGCACCAATTCTTGCGGGAGTTTCCCAGGCGTTCGCACAACAGGCGAACCAGCCGGGTTTCGATCCGCGTCAACCCGAGAAACACTTTGAAAACCAAACCGAGCGGGAAACGCTGAACCGTCCGCCGGTCAGGCTGCCGACGGTCGGCCAGCCCAACACCGGCGGCGATACCAAGCCGCAATTCGTGCTGCGCGGCGTCGACGTCAGCGGCGCCCACACCGTCTCCCCCGATCGCATTGCCGCGGTGTATCAGCCGTATCTCGGCAAGAGAGTCTCGCAGGCGGATCTCGCCGGGATCGCAGGTGCGATCAGCGATCTCTACCGCGCCGACGGCTTCCATCTGAGCCGGGCCATCGTGCCGCCGCAGGACATTGCGGACGGCCGGGTCCGGATCCAGGTGATCGAAGGCGCCATCGTGCAGGTCGAGCTGAAAGGCGACGGCGCCGAGCAGTTCGGCGTCAGGCCGATGCTCGGGCCGGTTCTGGCCGAGCAGCCGTCGCGCCTCCCGACGCTCGAACGCCAGCTCTTCCTCATCAACGGCAGGCCGGGCGTCCGGATCACCGATACCGCGCTCGAGGAGATCGGCGGCGCGTCCGGCCGTTTCCGTCTCACAATCCACTTGAAGACCTGGCACGTCTTCTCCTCGTTCGGCCTGGACAATCTCGGATCATCCTCGGTCGGTCCGTGGCAGACCTACGCCACCGGCGCGTTCAACTCCTATCTCACGCCCGGCGATACGCTGGCGGTCAACCTGTCGACCATTGCCAACGATCCGCGCCAGCTCGGCTTTGCGCGGCTATCTTACGACACGCCCGTCGGTGTCGGTGGTTTCCGCTTTGGCGGCTCCGTGCTGTACAGCGCGGTCCGGCCGGGCGATGCCCGCCGCCTCGACAGCGACATCACGACGACCGAGGCCTTCGAGCTGCGCGCCAGCATCGTTCCGCTGCAATCGCAGTCCTCCGCGCTCACGCTGACTGCGGCGACAACCTTCAGCAATGTATCCGAGCACGACCTGTACGGTCCCTGGTACAACGACCACATCAGGACGGCGAGCCTGACCGCCGACTACAGGCTGCAGGATCACTTCGGCGGCACCAATTTCGCAACGCTGACCTACCGCCAGGGTCTCGACATCTTCGGCGCTTCGCATTTCGACGACGCTCTGTTGTCGCGCGACGGCGCCTCGTCGAACTTCTCGGTGCTGAACCTCTGGTTCACACGCTACCAGACACTCAACGATGCCTGGTCGCTCAAGCTCGCCGCGGCGAGCCAGACAGCCTCGCGGCCGCTGTTCACCTCGCAGCAATTCTATCTCGGCGGCGCGGCCTTCGGCCGGGGCTACGGCGCAGCCGAGATCAGCGGCGACAACGGCCTTGCCGGCTCGCTCGAACTGCGCTTCGACCAGAAGCTCAATTTCCGCTACTGGACCGGCTATCAGCTCTACGCCTTTGGCGACGCCGGCGCCGTCTGGAACGACGGTTACCGCCTGAGCGAGGGCCTGTCGCTCACATCGGCCGGCGCCGGTGTGCGATTCTTCCTGCCAGACGATCTCCAGGCAGATCTCGGCGTGGCCGTGCCCTTGAGCTACCGGGCACCGGACAACGCGCGCCGCAGTCCCCGTTTCCTGTTCACGCTGTCGAGCGCATTCCGGCTCTGCCCCAAACGCGGCAAAACCGGCTGTCTCTAGCCGCCCGCCATGCGCGAGTGGTCCCCCCGGATCCGGCCCTTTTGCCGCCTTGCTCACAGACTTGCCTAAATTTAATCCCCTAACCTGCTCACGATCGCTCGATCCGAGAGTTCCGATGACCATGTTCAGCCGAACATGCTTTGAGACGCAACCATGAAGAGAGTGTTTGCAATCCTGGCGTTTCTCTGCGTCCTCGGCGTCGGGGAGTATTTCCTCGTCAGCCGGTTCGCGATCCGCCATGAGGCCGTGGCGCTGTTCGACGCCTCGCGTCAGCGGCCGATCGCCGTCGACGTGGCAGTGCGGCGTGACTACGAGACCAAGGCCAATCTCGGCCTCTGGAAGCTCCCCGTTGCCATCATCAGCAACGGCAACACGGTCAGGGCCACCGAATATTCCTTCCTCGCCAACGTGCTCGCCGCGCGCGGCTATCTGGTTGTCAGCATCCAGCAGGACCTGCCGAGCGATCCGCCGTTGATGACCCGTGTCGGTCAGCAATATGTCGGCCGGCGTGACGTCTATATCCGCTGTGAGGCCAACATTCTTTTCGTGTTGGGCGAACTGAAGAGGCGGCAGGAGAACGTCGACTACGACCACGTCACCCTTGTTGGCCATTCCAACGGCGGCGATGTCTCGATGTATGTCGCCCACCAGCACCCGGAGTTGGTGTCGAAGGTGATTACCCTCGACAATCAGCGGGTGCCTTTCGTGCTCAGCGACGGCATGAAGATCCTATCGTTCAGGTCGAAAGATCCGCATTTCGTGACCGATCCCGGCGTGCTGCCGACGCCCGAAGAGGCCAAGGCGCGTGGTATCGACATCGTCCACACCGGCGCCCAGCACACGGAGATGAGTGATCGCGGCCCCAACTCGGTCAAGGAGAAGATCCAGGAAACGCTCGACCGCTTCCTGCGTGACAGCGCCAGCAGCGCGCTCGCGCCGGCTGACACGAAGAGCCCGATGATCATGAATCCGGGCGATTATTAGCCGGGAGCGCTTTGCGGCAGATCAAGGCGGCTCCGGGGCGGCGGGATAGAAGAACCGTATGGCCTCGGAGAGTCACGTGTCGCACTATATCGAAAGCCTTGATACGAAAGGTCTGCCCGCCGCGAGGATGCCGGCACCCGTACGGCATCTCTATCGTTCGGTCCGCAAGCTGCTGCGCTCGATCATCGCCCGCATTGATCTCTCGCAATTTCCGGGATCGTGCTGCGGATAAGCATGGCGACGCGAACGAATGCATGAAGGTTACCCTGTGCACCAGCATTTGAGACGAATCTGCCTGCTGCTTGCCGTAACCTCGAGCGTCGGCACATCGTCCGCGCTCGCCGCCGATGCCGATCACGGTGCCGACCTCGCCAAGCGCTGGTGCGCAAGCTGCCATGTCGTCGCGAACAGCCAGACCCGAGCGAGTGCCGACGTTCCCTCCTTTGCCTCCGTTGCGCGCAGGCAGGACTTCAATCCGGAAAGGCTCGCCTTTTTCCTGCTCGATCCGCACCCGAAGATGCCGAATTTCCCCTTGAGCCGGACCGAAGCCGGCGACATCGCGGCCTACATCGCATCGCTGCGCTAGCGCATGATCCGCACGCGAAGGGCCGCGTTAGCCCAAAGTGCGAAACGGTAGCGCGCCCGCACACATCTGCCACAAATGCAAATCCCTGCCGGCGGACCGACAGGGATCAGCAGAAGGGATGCCAGACGGCGAATGAGGTCAGTCGGTGGCCCGGCATGGATCCGCGCCAGCATCGAAGTGCGGATCGCCACGCCATGCAAGTTCAATTTATGGGCACGCTGTGCACAGGCCCAGAATCAGGACTTGCCCTTACCCGGTTGCATGAGACTGCCGGTCATCTGGCGCATGTGATCTCCGGCGCTGGTGAACTGGCTGCGCAGGAAATCGGACTGGATTCGCATCGCTTCCTGGAGGTCGGTGGCATGAACCAGCTTGCGTGCGTGCTCGAAGGCCGACTTCATGTTCTGCTCGGTGAAAACCAGCGCCTGCTTCGACACGTCCGTCCCCGCGCCTGGAACTGACGACATCGATTTGGTGGCGGCTTCGAAAAACATCCCGAATGCTTTTTCCGCCTGGTCTATTGTCTTCTCGGCCAAGTCGCGCAGTTCGGCCGGAACTTCGAGTTTCGGTTCGATCATGGTCGCACTCCTCCCGTTTTCCCAACTGAATACCACACTTGGCGGATCGCCTTCCAGCGCCAGCCTTGGGGAAACGTCGCCGGCAGTCCGGCTCCGGCAGGAAAACGTAGCGGAAAAACGAAGGAGACGGCGCAAGGCCGGCGCGCGGCCGGGCTCAGGACAAGGGGAGTTCGGGAAGAGCTTCCTCGGTGGCGAGGTCTTCGACCAGCTTGATGACCTCGAAACGCTGTCGAGGTGCGAGCTTCAGGAACGCACGGAGCAGGCGCAAACTTTCGACCGTGCCACTCGCGGGCACGCCGAGCTTGAGGTGCAGTTCAGTCGCGAAATTGAGGTTTTTCATCTCGCACCTATGACAAGCATCGGCCTTCGTAATCCACTCAAGAACCGAATGCCACGACAAGACGCCACAACAGGACCCTATCGCGACGAACTCTCGACCGGATGGCCCCGACCGGTTGGCACGCTGAACGACATGTCCCAAACCACGGGCTCAACCAGAGGGTTGCAAGTATGTCAAAGAACAACCAATCCGGCAAGTCCAACGATGGCTGTAGCGATGCCTCGTCTGCATCGCACCATGGCAATTCCGGATAACAGGAATATCGACCGCCGTCACCCACCTGCGTCAAGAAGCGGCATCAATCACGCACACAGCCTCGGTCGCTGTCAATCGGTGCAACGTTTCGGCATGTTTCCGATATGAATGGACGCTCGCTGCGAATGAGCGGCTTTCCAGCGCTTACACGCAATTGTTGCGTCCGCCCTCGGCGGTTGTGACCGCGGCAAAATGAAGGCTGATCTGGCAGCCGATCTCCAGCGTCCTGATCTCGGCGCGGCCGTCGCCTCGGGATTCATTGGTCCGGAAATGCTTTGCGCCCATGAACTTTTGTCCATGAGCGAACGACCAAGCCGTTGCGACACGGCCACGCAGACGACGGCGCCATGGCTGAAGACTCTTCGATTCGGGCGCGCGTCAGCACCAAAGGACGACGGCATGCTTTCTCGCTGCGATCTCATCAAGGGCGCCGCGGCTGCGCTTTTCACCCTCTCGATACAAGGCGCCTGGGCGCAGGAGACCAAGATGAACCTGTTCAAGATCATCACCGTCAAGGACGAGATCGTCGTCGGGTTATCGACAGAGGAACTCAAGGCGCTTGGCGGCAATGATGCGAGCGCGGTTGCGCACGCGCTGGCGCAGAAGGGCGATCTCACGGTGTGGCAATACAACGTGCATCGCGGCCCGAACGGCGAATTGCAGCAGGCGCCGACCGCCAAGATCGGGCTTCTGGCCAACGCCTCGCTCCGCGTCGAGCCCTACACGACGCCTTACCAGATCGTACCGCATCCCTAGCAACAGACTGGCGCGCCGGCAGCCGAGGCCGCCGGCGTGCCGTTCATCTGCGCCGCTCTGCCCGTTGTGTCCCCGTTTCCGTCGCAAAGCCGTAGACCAGCGCCAGCCGGTCCAGGCATTCGCGAAAACGCCGCGCGAAATAATCGTTCCAGCGCTGCGTCCGGACGGCGCGACGCTCCCCGATCTGATCCATGGTCAGGCCCAGTATCAGCACGTCGTGCACCAGCGCGGCACCGTCGGTGCCGAGTTCGCGCTCGACCCGATTCAGCCGCAACACCGCCTGGCGCTGGCTCTCGGTGACGGGCTCACGTGTGCGCGCGCCATCGACATATTCCCGGGTCGGATCCATCGCCTGAGGGCCCCGCTCCGCCCTCTCCCAATCGTTCTGGAAGGCACGCCCGCCGCGGTATTGCGCCTCGTCGATCTGGTGGTGTGCCTGCAGCCGGCCGAGGGGATCGCGACGGATCGACCGGATAGCCACGATCTTCTCACCGGAATCGAGCGCCAGCGGATTGTCGACCTCGACCTCCGCCACTTCGGCATTGAACGGCAACTCGCGGGACCGCCGGTCGTAGATCTGCGTCATTTTGTAGGACTTATTGCGTCGGACACGAGCCACTCGGATACTCCTTGCGAAATTATCGATGGAACGGGGGGCCACAAGCTCAGGCAACCGAGACCAGCTTGAGCACGACCGGACCGGGCGCGCGGGCGGACGCAGCACGGGAGCGGTGCGCCAGGCGCGCATGCGGCGCGCAATAGCTGCAGCCCGGCTGGCGCGGATGGCCACAGAAGGTGATCGCCTCCCCGTCCTTTTCGCCGCCATAGGGATAGCGGCAGTCGGCCGGCTCGAGTTCAACCAGTTGGATCAGGCGCGGCTGAATCCCGACGCAGCGCAACTTCACCGGCACCGCAGGCTTCATTGCGGACTTCGGCGGCACATTCAGGTTCGGCAACACCGCGCGGCGCGGCGAAACCGGAGCTTCACCAGGCAAATACGGCGCGATCGACGGGCTCGCGATCCATTCCGGTATCACGAGCCGGAGCCGCTTGGCGCGGCCGATCACCGCATTGCGCGTGTAAGCCGTTCCAAACCTTGCGTTAATCTGTCGTCCGATCTCCGCATAAGACATGCCCTTGCGAAAATAGTCGCGAAGCGCGTCGGAATGCTCCGACGGCCAATGGCCCGGTTCCATGTTGCTGTCCTGTGATGCGCCTCCTCCGATCGCATGACCGGGAGGCGAAACGCACATTCCGGTATTCCGAAGATCAAGTCAAGCGATAATTCTGATATTCATAATTGCAATAATTCCGAATTTCGGATTACAAGAGGCAAGTCGGTGCGCAATCGAGGGAATCACCATGTTGGACGTTGCAATGATCGAGCGGGGCCTGGAGAAGACGGGCAAGAGCAAGGGCGGCCTGGCGGCGGCCATGGGCGTGCGGCCCGGCGCGGTCTCGGAGATCCTCGGCGGCGAACGCCTGGTGAAGGCCTCGGAAATCATTCCGATCATGGAATATCTCGAGCTCAATCTCGCGCCGATCATGGGCCGCGTCGGCGCCGGCGCCGTGATCGAGCCGGATTATGAGCAGGTTCCGCCGGAAGGGCTCGGCGACATCGCGCTGCCCTTCCCGATCATGGAAGAGACCGTCGCATTCGAGATCGTGGGCGATTCGATGCTGCCCAAATACGAAAGCGGCGACGTGATCGTGGTCTACAAGGACCAGCGCCATCCGCTGTCGAGCTTCTACGGCGAAGAGGCCGTGGTCCGGCTCAAGACCGGCGAACGCTATTTGAAGACCATCGAGCGGGGGAAAAGCCCGTCCGTCGTCAATCTCAACAGCTTCAATGCCAAGCCGATCGTCGGCGTGAAGCTGGAGTGGGTCGGAGAGATCTGCCTGTCGATGCCCAAAGGGCAGCTCGAGCGGCTGCGCGCGAAATCGGCGCGCCCCCGCAAGAAGGGGAAGTGAGGGCCTTGGCCGGCTGATTTCGATTTTCTAGAAATCAGACTTGACTTGATTCCGTTTTTCGGAAATACTCTGCCGCGCCCGACAACAGGACGCGGCAGGCTCGTTTTCATGCAGTATTTCGTCGTGATGATCGACTATGGACGGCGGGGCCGCGAGGCGGTCGTCGATCCTGAGATCACGAGGCGTGAGGTCATCTCCCGCATCGCCTCGGGTGAATATCGGAATGTCTCGTTCATCCACGAAATTGCAGAGAATTCGGTCGAGGACGTCACCGAGGCCATCCTCACCGAGGCCGCCCTGCCCCAGGTCCCGCCGGAGGATGTCGACCTCCAGGCATCCCGCCTCGATCACGCCCGCGATCTGCGCAAGCACGAACGGACGTGACGCAGACCGGATAGCCTGCGCCACCGTCCGCCCGGACATTACACCAGCAGGACGGTCGATCCCGTGGTCTTGCGTGCGGCGAGATCGGCATGCGCCTTTGCGGCGTCCTTCAATGGATAGGTCTGGTGCACCTCGATCTTGACTGCACCGGACTTGACGACGTCGAACAGCTCATTCGCCATCGCGACCAGATTTTCGCGCTTGGCGGCGTAGGTGAACAGCGTCGGCCGGGTGACGTAGAGCGAGCCTTTTTGCGCGAGCAGGCCGAGATTGAGCGGTTCGACGGCGCCGGAGGACGCACCGAACAGCGCAGCGACGCCGAGCGGCGCGAGGCAATCCAGCGATTTCAGGAACGTGTCCTTGCCGACGGAATCATAGACCACGGGGACCTTCTTGCCGCCCGTGATCTCGTCGACCCGCTTCACGAAATCCTCGCGCGTGTAGATGATGACGTGGTCGCAGCCATGCGCCTTGGCAAGCTTGGCCTTCTCGTCATTGCTGACGGTGCCGATCACGGTCGCGCCGAGGTGCTTGGCCCATTGGCCCAGGATCAGACCGACGCCGCCGGCCGCGGCATGCAGCAGGATGGTATCGCCGGCCTTCACCCGATAGGTCTGCCGGATCAGATATTGCGTGGTGAGCCCCTTGAGCATCATCGCCGCCGCGGTCTTGTCGTCGACGCCATCGGGCAGCTTCAGCAGGCGGTCCGCAGGAATCAGCCGCGCCTCGGAATAGGCACCGAGTGGCGAGGCGCCATAAGCGACACGATCGCCCGGCTTCAGATCGGTGACACCTGGGCCGACCTCCTCAACTACGCCGGCCGCTTCGCTGCCGAGCCCGCTCGGCAGTTGCGCCGGGTAAAGGCCCGAGCGGTTGTAGATGTCGACGAAGTTGAGACCGACGGCGGTGTGGCGGATTCGCGCCTCGCCCGGTCCGGGCTTGCCGACGCTGACCTCCTCCCAGACCAGGACTTCCGGACCGCCGGTCTTGTGAAAGCGAATGGCATGCGTCATGGGCGTTGCTCCCTTATCGTTGGGTGAGATCCGAAGAGCCGGATTGGCCGCAGAAATAGGCATTCAGTCCGCCCGTTACAGTACGGACCCGTAACAAGAATGTCACAGCGAGCGACAAACCTCCGCCGTTCCATCTCCGTTCGAAAGAGTTGATGACGCGCCCGGAGCAACCGGCAGTAGCTTCGGCGCGGGTTTGGTGGTCGCCTGCGTAGGAGAGCCGAGATGCCAGCTTATGTACAGCATCATCAGGATGTCGAAATCGCGCCCGTGAATTGCCCCTCCTGCATGGGGTTCCTTCCGATGTATGTGCGCGAGGTCGAACCGCATTGGAGCCTTGCCAAGATCGACTTTGTCTATGAATGCGCCGATTGCGGCGCCGAGGTCAGACAGACCATCCGCAAGCCGGAGCTGCTGCGGCACTGATCGCGCGAACGGCGAACCGCTCGACTATTTGCGCTAAGCGGAAAAAGCGCGGTCCGCGCGGGTCTGCTGCCTCCCAAACGAGGCTTGTTCTTTGCCGGGAACGCAGGCAGAACAAGCCTCAAGCAAGACCTTTGGGAGCGCCCTTTCGTGGCTGAACAGAAGGCCTCGACCTCGATCGAGGCAGTGGAGAGCGGCCTCGCCGCGCAGGGCTATATCGCGAGCCGGCAGATCGCGACCGCCGTCTATTTGTCACAGCAGATCGAGAAGCCGATCCTGGTCGAGGGCCCCGCGGGCGTCGGCAAGACCGAGCTTGCCAAGGCGATCGCGGCCTGGCGCGGCATGAAGATGATCCGCCTGCAATGCTACGAGGGCCTCGACGAGGCCAAGGCGCTCTACGAGTGGAAATACGCCAAGCAGCTTCTCTACACCCAGATCCTCAAGGACAAGCTCGGCGAAGTCTTGGGCGGCGCGCAGACGCTGCATGCCGCGCTCGACCAGCTCCATGATTTCGGCGACGTGTTCTTCTCCAAGGAGTTCGTCGAGCCGCGCCCCCTGCTCCAGGCGCTGGAGCAGCCGGGCGGCTGCGTACTGCTGATCGATGAGATCGACAAGTCGGACGCGGAATTTGAATCGCTGCTGCTGGAGATCCTGTCCGACTTCCAGGTCACGATCCCCGAGCTCGGCACTGTCTCGGCCATCACACCGCCCACCGTGATCCTCACCTCCAACAGCGAGCGCGACCTCGGCGACGCCTTGAAGCGCCGCTGCCTGCATCTGCATATCGGCTTTCCCGAGCAGCGGCTCGAGGAGCGCATCGTCGAAAGCCGCGTGCCCAGCATCTCGCAGACGCTGCGCCGGCAGATGGTCGGCTTCATCCACGAGATACGCTCGCTCGATCTGAAGAAGCTTCCCTCGGTCAGCGAGACCATCGACTGGGCGCGCGTCCTGGTGCTGCTCCAGGCGTCGGAGCTCGACACCGATATCGTCAAGGACACGCTCAACGTGCTCCTGAAATACGAAGCCGACATCGAGGCAGCAAGGCCGCAGGTGACGACCTTCATTGCCAAGGCGGCACGGTCCAACGTCTTCGGTTGACGCCGATGCGCGAGAACCTCCATCGTTTCTTTCGGGCAGCACGGGGCGTCGGCGTTCACGTCTCGCCTGCGGAGAGCATCGATGCGATGCGCGCGGTCAAGCAGGTCGGTTTTTCCGACCGGGCCATCCTGCGCGATTCACTGCTGCTGACGCTCGCCAAGTCCCAGGACGAGAAGCTCGCACTCGGCGACTGTTTTGACCTGTTCTTCAGCCAGCCGGAGCCGCGACAGGATCAGCCCGAAGCCGACAGCGAGAACGCTTCGCAGGATTCGGATCAGTCGCCCTCCTCTGAGGCGGCTGGCGAGCTGGGCGAAAGCCAGCATCCCCAGGAATTGGGCCAGCTTGCGCAGATGCTGCTGTCGCAGGACCGCAATGCGATCGCAGCCGCCATCGCCAGCGCCTCCGGGACTGCCTCCCTATCAGACATCCGCTACTCCACCCAGCGCGGCATCTTCTCCAGCCGCATCCTCGACGCCATGGGCCTCCAGCGCCTGCGCGACGAGCTCGACGAGCTGACCGCGACCAACCCGGCACTGGCCGAGCGTCTGCGCGCTGCGCTCGATGCGCTGCGCGAAGCGGTGCGCGACACGGTCTCCCAGGGGCTTGCCCTCTACGCCCGCGAGGAGGCCGAAAATCTTCGCAACGAGATCCTGCGCAATGCACCGCTCGCGCGCATCGAGCGTCGCCAGGTCGCCGAGATGCGCGCCCTCATCCGCCAGATCGCGCGCCGCCTGCGCGAGCGCTATTCGAAGCCGCGCAAGCGCCAGCGCCGCGGCCATCTCGACGTCCGCCGCACGCTCCGCCGCAATGCGGCCTGGGGCGGCGTGCCGTTCCTGACCGCATGGAAGCGCAAGCATCGCGATCGGCCGAAGATCGTAGCGCTCTGCGACGTCTCCGGGTCGGTCGCGCAAGTCTCCGATTTCTTCCTGCTCCTGATCCACTCGCTGCACGAGGTGGTCGACGACGTCCGCTCCTTCGCGTTCTCCTCGCACATGATCGAGGTCAGCGAGATCCTGGAGAAGAACTCGCCGGAAGAGGCGATGGCCGAGATCATGTCCAAGGTCGGCTTCGGCTCGTCCGACTACGGCTCTTCGCTGGTCGATTTCGAGAAGGACTTCATGAGCGCGCTGACGCCGCAGACCACGGTGATCGTGCTCGGCGATGCCCGCAGCAACAATCTCGACCCGCGTGCCGACATCCTGCGCCGCATCTCCGAACGCTCGAAGCGGCTGGTCTGGCTCAATCCCGAAGGACGACTCGCCTGGGGCTTTGGCGATTCCGAGATGCCGCGCTACGCGACCTTTTGCAGCGTCGTACGTCAATGCGCCACCGCGCAACAGCTCGAGCGCGCCGTGTCCGATATCGTGGCGACTTATCAGTAAGTCTCGCTCGCGGCCAACCTCAGTTGTGAAACGTCAGCTTCGCGCAAGCTCCGCCTGGCCGACGTTACACTCCCGGAAGTGATAGGCAATTTCGTCGAGCGCACGCTGCTCCCATTCCTGGGCTTGCGCGAGCCAGAAAATCCGGCGCTCAAAATCGAGCGCCGCACGCTCCCGACATAGGGATTCCTGACTGCGAATTTCAACCAGCCTGTTCATGCACTCCACTCCTGCCTCGTGAAGTCATTCCCGCGAATCAACGTAACAGAATCCCGATTGCTCGCCTCATGATTTCCAGGCATCTCGCGACACAGAATGGGACAGCGATGCTTCCCGTGCACCGCGGCGCTTGCAGCGCAGCATCAACTGCGGATCATCAATTAGTGATCGCGGTGCGGCGCGATGTTCGCGATTGAGCGATCTAGCTCTCGTGTCGCAACGAACTGCGGCAATTTGTGAAGAGAAGTTCTAAACAGCTCACCGAATTCCCGACTCATTGTCGTCGCACGGTCTTCATGCAGCGTCGCTAACAGAGGCGCCAACGCGCACTATCGCTTGAGGCAACATGACCAACGATTTCGACTTCGAACTTGCGCCGGACCAATGGGAAGCTCTGCGCACACTTCGCAACCCGCCGTCGAACGGCCGCCTCTCGAAGCCCTATCTCGTCGCAAGCCTCGTCGAACTCGGCCTCGTTGTCATCAATGACGGCGTGCCTGAGATGACGCCGGCCGGCCGCAAGGTGCTCGTGCGCGGGTCGTGCCGGCTGCTGGATCTCGTTGCGTGACAGGTTCGCGCTGATCGTCTGCGCCATTCCCCCGCTGGCACATCGCCGCGTGGGTCAGTCATTCCACTGGAGGAGCGGCGATCCATACGCCCTTCTCCAGACCGACAGGAAACGCGGAAACCAGGAGTGCGCCACCGCGCCCTTATAGGCCCAGGTGCGATATTTCAGACCATGCTCTGAGATCAGCTCCTGATATCCGCCGTGGAGCTCGGTCGCGGCGCGAATGTCCTTCAAGATTCCCTGGGCGCAGGAACGGTAGGTCTCGCTTGCGGAGAATTCATCATAGTCCAGCATGCGATCCGCGAATTCGACGTTGAATGTCGGCCAGGAGGAACGTCCCTGATAGGCGGGAGCCGCAATCTTGTGGATCATCTTGTTCCGCGGATTATTCGCGGACACCAAGAAGTGGAACGTACTAGGGATGCGAAAGCGCGGCTCCGCAATGATCAGATCCGCCGTGGCGGCGAACAGTGCCCGCTCGCTCGCATCGGTCAGATCCCAGAAGCCGCGATGTACGCCGACGAAATCCAGCGCGACCGATGACGCCGGTGAGTTCGCCGGACCTTCCAGGGAATGCCTGATATATCCGTTCCTGCCGAACAGGCGGAGCAGATCCTTCTTGTACTGCGCAAGGTCGCAGCCGAGCAGCCGCTTCAATTCGTTCTCGTCGACGATACCGAGCTGTACGCTCCACACGAAGGTCGTATGGACGCAAGCATTGGTCACGAAACGCCGGCGCTCGGCACGGGTATCCGTTGCGGCGGAGCGAGGTGCATTTACGTCACACAGCAAATACCTGCTGCTGCCATCGTTGAGCGGCTTGAGCTCGCCTGCGAGTTGCAGGATCGCACGCTTCAGGTCACCGCCATATTCGGCCAGCAGCAGGCGGCCCGCATGCGCGCATTGGGACATCGCCAGATAGGACGGCGCCCTCTGGTCGGCGGAGATCATCTGCTGCAGGCCGGCCAGAATGCCGAGCAGCGTGTCCGACGGACGCGAGAAGTAGTTCACACCGAGATATCGACCGCGCCCCGCCGGGACGATGGTCGTGGTGACGACGCCGGCGCGAACCGCCTCCAGCAACAAACGGATGCTCTTGTCGAGCAGCCGAGCCCGCCGCACCGCGTCCTGTGCATCCATGATGGTTTCGGGGTCGAGGACGTCGGGGTAGAACCAGGCGAAGTCACGCGGGTAGTAAGCGGATGCGTGGGGTGCGCCCGTGACGAGGAAGGCCTCGGTCACCGAAAAGGCGCTGTCCATCGAGTGCCGGTAAAGGTCCTCGAGGGCCGATAGCGAATGATGCGATTTTCTCAGGAATCGATCCCCGAGAAAATTGACCGCCTGGAGGGCGTTGGCGAAAAATGTCGCAGCCACACCTTGGTAGAATCGGTTTCCGCGATTTGAGGGCAACGAGATATCGCTATTCATATGTGGGCTGGGGTTAACTCCGATGGTGCGGCCACCATCCAAAGCATGGCTGATTCGTATTTCGTCCAGATGACGTGTCGGCCTCCGGCGAGGCATCTTCAACCAGCCCCAGCGGCGACAATCTTTATGTTCGTCCGAATTCGTGTATGAAGTACAGACCAGCGACGCCGATCTCGCCGCGGTCGGCCGCCGCATGGCGCAACACTAGCCGCGGAGGATTGATGGCCGGCGCATCCGCACGCGACGAACACTTCCTGCGCCTCTCCTTCGCGGTCGCCCGCCGCTCCCTCACCCATGGCAATCATCCGTTCGGCTGCATCATCGTGGCGGACGACAAGGTGCTGATCGAGGCCGAGAACGGCTACATGCCGGATCACGACGGCACCGCGCATGCCGAACGTCTCGCGGCCACCCGGGCCTGCCGCACACTCAGCCGCGAGGTGCTGGCGGCAGCGACGCTCTATTCCTCGGCGGAGCCCTGCGCGATGTGCGCCGGCGCGATCTACTGGGCCGGCATCGGCCGCGTCGTTTACGGCCTCAGCGAGCATCGCCTGCGCGGCGTCACCGGCAACCATCCGGAGAACCCGACCCTCGACCTGCCCTGCCGTGAAGTCTTTGCCAGCGGGCAGCGGCCGACCGTAGTCGTAGGTCCGCTGCTCGAGGACGAAGCCGAAGCGCTGCATGCAGGCGTGTGGACGAAATAGATGTCGAGATAACCGCTACCGTAGGGTGGGCAAAGCGTAGCGTGCCCACCACCTGTTGGCTATCCACGCAGAGATCGTGGGCACGGCGCTAGCGCGCCTTTGCCCACCCTACGAGAGTAAGCGCGAATGGCGCCGTGCATTTCCACGCGGCGCCATCCAAACCTCGAAACCTCAGCCGGTCAGAACTTCACGCTGATGCCGGAGTAGAGCGAGGATTCGGTGCAGGCCCCGGTGCTCACCGTCCGGCCACCGACGGCCGTGGTACAGCCGACGGCGAGGTTGTGATCGAGACCGAACTTGTTCTGCCAGTAACGGTACGCCACCCAGACGTCCACGAAGTGGGAGTACTTGTCACCCCAGGCCGCCTTCGAGGCGTCGAAGGTCAGGCGGATCGGCTCCGAATTCAGCTCCACCGCTGTGTTGTAGACTCCGTTCGCCGGACTGTAGGGAAGCGGTTCGGTGTCGGTGCCCTTCTTGCCGTACCAGCCGGCGCGACCGCTGATCGAGAAATACTGCATGTTCGGCGGCAGGAAGCCGAGGTCCATGTAGTAATTGACTTCGACCGCCCAGGTTGGCTTGAACGACGTATTGCCGTCCGCAAGACACGTGACGCCGGGAACGCCCGGACCGAACAATCCGCACTGGCTGAAGGAATTGTGGTTGGCGAACTCCCAATAGACCAGCGGCGCGACGTTGATGTAGCCCTTGTAGGGCAGATCAAACGCAAACTGCAGACCGCCGACGACGTCGCGCTTGGCGGCGCCGAAATACCTGTTCTCGGTATTGGCATCCATGCCGACCTCGAACGAGATGTTGTGCAGCGGCCCCGCACTGAAAGCCTTGGTATTGAAGAGCTCATTCCAGCCGAAGGTCGATCGAAACAGGCCGTAGATCTCCGTCGCCCCGGCGCACGATGCCGGCGCGCCGAAGATCGTGCCCGCGTTGGTGCAGGGCCCGGCCGGGTCATTGTGATCGGACTTGAACATCGAGATGGTGAAGAAGTTCGTGCCGTACGCCCAGGCGTCAAAGTGGGTGAACGAATAGACCTGCTTGGTGGTCTTGCTATTGATCGACCCATCCGGCCGGAACGACCACGCACCGGGCTGAGACGCGTTGAAGATGTACGAGAACGTGACGCGGTTATCGATCACCAGGAAGAACGGAAGGTCCTGCGCTTTCTTGGCAGCTTTGACCGGCAGATCCGCCGCCTGAGCCAGGCCACCATTGGCCAGCGTAGCAAGTGACAGCGCCGCTGCTGCAACTGCCGTGTAACGAAACGACATCCTGAATACCCCCGAGTTTGCACACGTCAATGAACGCCCTTGGGTGCGACACTTGCGCTGATCTCCCGGAGTGAGAAGCCTCAACTTTTTTCAAGGCATGCCGCTTGTTTCGGCACGAGGCGGCGTTTCATCGTGGGATTTGAAGGGCTTTTGCGCGTCAGCATCACCGGGCATGCGGCCGGGCGAGGCCGTCTATTGCCGGACATTCCCGTTTGATTTCCCTTTGTCTTTTATCTCGAGCGGATCCTGCGGCAGCGAACGGTCGGGAGCCGATGCAGGGGCGAACCGCAATGCATAGGCGTGGTGGCGCGCCTTTGCGCACCGTGACATCACGTCTGCATAGCGGGTTCCGATTTGGCTTGGACCGTCACAAATCTGCAACAGCCCTTCACGGAAAGGCGTCTCTTCGCCCCGGCGAGAACAGCGAGCCGCTGATACCACCCGCCTGCCGAAGCGTTGAGCAAGGGATGACGCATTTTCACATCTTACGCCGGGGTCCAAACTGGCCCACTATTGGGACACTTCACCATGCAAGCGC